>NZ_JBFBHH010000003.1:0-655633 GCF_040685155.1 Microbacterium sp. NPDC089188
CCGCGGCGCGCCCGAGGCCCCCGCGCCCGCCCCCGCGCGCGGCCCCGGGGCCCCCCCCCCGGCGGGGGCGGGGGGGCCCCCCCCCCCCCCCGCCGCCCCCCCCCCCCCCCCGCCCGCCCCCCCCCCCCCCCCGCCCCCCCCCCCCCCCCCCCCGACCGCAGCGGGTGGTCTCGCGCGGAATGTGTGATGTGGGTGGGCGCACGGGAAAGGGGCCCGGATGCCGTGGCATCCGGGCCCCCGCACAGCACCGGGCTCAGCCCAGCAGCGCCTCGACCGGACCACGCGCGAAGAAGATCACGAAGCCGGCGGCGACGATCCACAGCAGCGGGCTCACGCGGCGGGCGCGGCCCGACAGCGCCTGGATGAGGACCCAGCTGACGAAGCCCGCACCGATGCCGTTGGCGATCGAGTAGGTCAGGGGCATGACCGTCACGGTCAGGAAGACCGGGATGAGCACCGACATGTCGCTGAGGTCGACGTGGCGGATCTGCGCCATCATCAGCGCGCCGACGATCACCAGCGCTGCGGCGGCGATCTCGGTGGGAACGATGCTCGTCAGCGGAGTGAAGAACATCGCGAGCAGGAAGAGCCCGCCCGTGACGACGTTGGCCAGGCCCGTGCGGGCTCCCTCGCCGATGCCGGAGCCCGACTCGATGAAGACGGTGTTCGACGACGAGGAGGTCGCCCCACCCGCCACGGCGCCGATGCCCTCGATCACCAGCGCGGAGCGCAGGCGCGGGAAGGTGCCGTCGGGGGCGGCGAGGCCCGCCTCGCGCGAGAGGCCGGTCATCGTGCCCATGGCGTCGAAGAAGTTGGTGAAAACGAGGGTGAAGACGAGCATCAGGGCCGCGAGGGCACCGATGCGGCCGAAGGATCCGGCGAGGTCGACCTGTCCCACGAGCGACAGGTCGGGCAGGCTCACCCACTGCGACGGCAGCGTCGGCACGCTCAGGCCCCAGCCGCCGGGGTTGCCGTCGGCCTTCGCGCCGAGGCCCATGACGGCCTCGACGATCACCGCGATGACGGTGCCCGAGAGCAGGCCGATCAGCAGCGCGGCCTTGACCTTGCGCACCAGCAGCACGGCGGTGATGACGAGGGTCAGCACGAACAGGGCCGTCGGGATCGTGGCGATCGAGCCGCCCACGCCCAGGCCGACCGGGGGAGAGTTGAGCCCGGTCGAGGTGACGAGGCCGCTGTCGACGAAGCCGATGAAGGCGATGAAGAGGCCGATGCCGACGGTGATCGCGGTCTTCAGCGCCAGCGGGACGGCCTCGAAGATCATGCGGCGCAGGCCCGTGACCGCCAGCAGCACGATGATCAGGCCGTTGATGACGACCAGGCCCATCGCCTCGGGCCAGGTGACCTCGCCGACGATGCCGACGGCGAGGAACGAGTTGATGCCGAGGCCCGCGGCGAAGGCGAAGGGCAGACGGGTGACGAGCCCGAAGAGCATGGTCATCACGCCCGCGGTGAGGGCGGTGACCGCGGCGACCTGCGGGAAGCCGAGGGCGTTGCCGGAGACGTCGGGGGTGCCCGACAGGATGATCGGGTTCAGGATGACGATGTACGCCATCGTCACGAACGTGACGACGCCACCGCGCACCTCCGCGCTCACGGTCGAGCCGCGGGCGGTGATCTCGAAGAAGCGGTCGAGGCCGTTCTTCGGTGCGGGGGTGGCCGTGGTCTCGGGAGCGGAAGCGCTCATGAAGGCTCCAGGAAACGGGAGAGAAACAGGGGAGGGTGAGGACCGGAGGGGAAGACGCCAACGTATCGTGGGAGACATGTCGCTCTCAGGAGAGTATCTGCCCAGCACCAGCGAATGGGCCCGCCAGCAGGCCGAGACGTTCGAGGCCTCGGGAGGCCAGGAATCCGCCGAACTGCGGGGCGTACCCATCATCGTCCTCACCACCGTCGGCGCCAAAACGGGCGGCCTGCGCAAGACCGCCCTCATGCGCGTCGAGCACGGCGGAAAGTACGCGGTCGTGGCATCCAAGGGTGGGGCACCCGAGCATCCCGCGTGGTTCTACAACCTCGTGAAGAACCCGCGCGTCGCCCTCCAGGACGGCGACGTGAAGAAGGAGTACGACGCGCACCAGGCCGAGGGCGCCGAGCGCGAGGAGTGGTGGGGCTACGCGACGGAGGTCTGGCCCGACTACGACGAGTACCAGAAGAAGACGGAGCGGCGCATCGAGCTGTTCGTGCTGGAGCCTGTCGACTGACGCGGCGTCCCTCGGCGGGCGTTGAGGGTCCAAGACACCCGGACGTCGCGAAATTCGTCCGGGGTGTTTTGGACACTCAACGGGTGACAGGCGCGAGAGCGCGCCGGGCACGGAAGAGCGGGACGGATGCCGGCGGCCAAACCTCACACGAGCGCCACCGCCGCGTGAGGGAAACGTTCGCCCGGGGTAACGCCGGGGCGAGGGCGGGGGAAACCTCGGCTGCTTAGCGTCGGGGCATGGCCCGCTCGAACCCCGCAACCGGAACGAAACACGGCGCTGACGCGTCGGCAAAGTCCGCCGCGTACCGTGACGGCATGCTCCACCCCGCTCCATCCGGATCCGTCGTGGTCGTGGGTGCCGGGATGGTGGCCCACCGCTTCGTCGAGAGCCTCACCAGCCGCGACACCGACGGCCGCTGGTCGATCACGGTGCTCGGCGACGAAGCCCGCGGGCCCTACGACCGGGTCGGACTGACGGGCGTCTTCAGCGGCAGGACCCCCGATGACCTCGCGCTCGATCCCGCGGTGCTCGCTCACGAGCGGGTGCGCGTCGAGACCGACGCCCGCGTCACCAGAATCGACCGCGCGGCGCGCACCGTCACCACCGCGGGCGGCTCCACGCACGCCTACGACCGCCTCGTCCTGGCAACCGGCTCCTACGCCGCACGCCTCGCGCTCGACGGCTTCGACCACCGGGGCTGCTTCGTCTACCGCACCCTCGACGATGTCGCCGGCATGCGCGCGTGGGTCGCGCAGCGCTCTGCGCAGCTCGGCCGGCCCCTGCGCGGCGCCGTCGTCGGCGGCGGTCTGCTCGGACTCGAGGCAGCGGGAGCGCTTCAGGCCGAGGGCGTCTCGCCGTTCGTGCTCCAGTCGAACGAGCGCCTCATGTCGGCGCAGCTCGACCTCGGCGGCGCGAAGGCGCTGCAGCGGCTCATCGAGGCGCGCGGCATCGAGGTGCGCACGCGGGCGGTGACGACCCGGGTGGATGCCGACAAGTCCGGCGCCGTGTGCGGCCTCGAGCTGCGCGACGGCACGTGGGAGGCCGTCGACATCGTCGTCTTCACGGTCGGCGTGCGCCCCCGTGACGAGCTCGCGCGCACCGCGGACCTCGCCGTCGACGCGCGCGGCGGCGTCGTGATCGACGCGGGCTGCGACACGTCCGACCCGGCGATCATGGCCATCGGCGAGGTCGCGAGCTTCGACGGTCAGTGCATCGGTCTCGTCGCTCCGGGCTACGCGATGGCGGAGGTCGCCGCGACCCGCCTGCTCGGCGGGGAGGCCGCGTTCGACGGCTTCGACACCTCGGCGAAACTCAAGCTCTCGGGCGTCGAGGTCGCCAGCTTCGGCGACGCGTTCGCCGAGACGCCGAACGCCCTCGACGTCACCTACGCCGATCCGGTGTCGGGCGTGTACAAGAAGCTCGTGTTGAGCGACGACGCACAGACTCTGCTCGGTGGCATCCTCGTCGGCGACGCCTCGGCATACACCTCACTGCGTCCGCTCGTCGGTCGCGCGCTGGGCGGAGACCCGGCCGCGTACCTCATGCCGAGCGACCTCGCGCCGGCCCCGCAGGGCGACCTCCCCGACGACGCGATCGTCTGCTCGTGCAACGGCGTCACGGCCGGCACCGTCCGCGGCGCGGTGACCGAACACCAGTGCGCGGATGCCGCCGAGGTCAAGGCCTGCACCAAGGCCGGGGCGGCGTGCGGTTCGTGCTTCGCGCTGGTGAAGAAGCTCGTGGCGACCGAGCTCGCGGCATCCGGAAAAGAGGTCTCGAACGGCCTGTGCGAGCACTTCTCGTTCACGCGGGCGCAGCTCTTCGACGCCGTCCGCGTCTCGGGGCTGAAAACCTTCACCGCGATCGTCGAGCGCTTCGGCGCCGGTCGCGGCTGCGACATCTGCAAGCCGGCGCTCGCGAGCATCCTCGCCAGCCTCTACTCGGAACACGTGCTCGCCGGCGAGCTCGCGACGATGCAGGACACCAACGACCACGTCATGGCGAACATCCAGCGCGACGGCAGCTACAGCGTCGTGCCGCGCATCCCGGGAGGCGAGATCACCCCCGAGGGGCTCGTCGTGATCGGCGAGGTCGCGCGCGACTTCGGGCTGTACACGAAGATCACCGGGGGCCAGCGCATCGACCTGTTCGGCGCCCGCCTCGATCAGTTGCCCGACATCTGGAAGCGCCTCGTCGACGCCGGTTTCGAGTCGGGCCACGCCTACGGCAAGTCGCTGCGCACGGTGAAGTCGTGCGTCGGCTCGACCTGGTGCCGCTACGGCGTGCAGGACTCGGTCGGCATGGCCGTGCAGCTCGAGCTGCGCTACCGGGGCCTGCGCTCGCCGCACAAGCTGAAGTTCGGCGTCTCGGGCTGCGCGCGCGAGTGCGCCGAGGCCCGCGGGAAGGACATCGGGGTCATCGCGACCGAGGCGGGCTGGAACCTCTACGTCGGCGGCAACGGCGGCTTCACGCCCCGCCACGCGGTTCTCTTCGCCGAGGGTCTCGATGACGAAGGGCTGCTGCGGGCCATCGACCGGTTCCTCATGTTCTACATCCGCACCGCCGACCGGCTGCAGCGCACCGCTCCCTGGGCCGCCGAATACGAGGGCGGCCTCGACGCGCTCAAGGCCGTCGTCTTCGACGACTCCCTCGGCATCGCCGAGGATCTCGACCGCGCCATGGCCTCCCACATCGACGCCTACGAAGACGAGTGGGCCGCGACCCTCGCCGACCCCGAGAAGCTCACGCGCTTCCAGAGCTTCGTGAACGCCCCTGAGGTCGCCGACCCCTCGCTCGCCTACGTCGCCGAGCGCGGCCAGGCCCGCCCCGCCACCGACGAGGAGCGCGCGTCCGGCGCCGTGTTCATCGGCGGTACGACGCTGGCGGTGCGGTCATGACGATGTCGCAGGCGATGACGATGGATGCCGAGACACCGGCCGCGACGCCGAGCCCCGCGCCCGCCGCCCCCGGTGTGACGGCCCCCGCCGCCGCCGCGTCGGCGACGACCGCAGGGCCCGGCGATGAGGCGAGCGCGACCCCCGCGGCCGACGCCCCGCACGGCTGGACCCGCATCTGCCGCGTCGACGACCTCCTGGTCGAGCGCGGGGCGGCCGCTCTCGTCGACGGGCACCAGATCGCGCTGTTCCGCACCTACGACGGCCGCCTCTTCGCCACTGACCAGATCGACCCGTTCAGCGGGGCGGCCGTCCTCTCGCGGGGGATCGTCGGCGATCGCGCGGGCGTGCCCACCGTGGCATCCCCGATGTACAAGCAGGTGTTCGACCTGCGCACCGGCCAGTGCCTCGACACGCAGGGCAAGGAGCCGCTGAGCGTCCGGGTCCACCCGGTCGCGGTGACCGACGGCGTCGTGTTCGTCAAGCTCGCCCCCGCGGCTGATGCCGCCGGCGCAGGAAAGGACCCCCGATGATCGCTCTCGCAGGACTCGACCTCACCGACCGGCTCGTTGTGTGCGTCGGCGCAGGCTCCGTCGCCGAGAAGCGCATCGCGCGGCTCCGCGCCGCCGGTGCCCGCGTGCGCCTGGTCGCGCCGGTCGCCACCGCGGGGCTCACGGCGCTCGCCGTCTCCGGCGACATCGAGTGGCACGAGCGCGCCTTCGAACCCCGCGACCTCGACGACGCCTGGTTCTGCCACACCGCCACCGGCTCGGCATCCGTCGACGCGTCCGTCGTCGCCGCGGCGGAGGCCCGCCGGGTGTGGTGCGTCAACGCCGGGCACGGGGGCAGGGGTACTGCGCGCCTCGCCGCCGAGACCACGAGCGGCGACGTCATGGTCGGCGTCGTCTCGACAGCGGGCGCCGACCCGCGCCGCACCGTCGCGGTCCGCGACGCCATCGCCCAGCGCCTCGCCGAAGGCGCCCTTCCGCTCCGCCGCCGACGTCGCCCGCTCGTGGGGAGCGTGGCGCTCGTCGGCGGCGGCCCCGGCCCGATCGACCTGATGACCGTCCGCGCTCGCGCTCTGCTCGCCGAGGCCGACGTCGTCGTGCACGACCGCCTCGGCCCCACCGGCGTGCTCGCCGAGCTCGGCGACGACGTCGAACTGATCGACGTGGGCAAGCGCCCGCAGCACCACCCGGTGCCGCAGGAAGAGATCAACGCCCTGATCGTGGACCGCGCCGCGAAGGGCTTGCGCGTCGTCCGGCTCAAAGGCGGCGACCCGTTCGTCTACGGACGCGGCGGCGAAGAGGTCCTGGCGTGCCGCGAAGCCGGCATCCCGGTCGAGGTCGTCCCCGGCATCTCGAGCTCGATCGCCGTGCCGTCGGCGGCCGGGATCCCCGTGACGCACCGCGGCGTGGCCGGTACCCTTCACGTCGTGAACGGTCAGGAGACGCCGAGCGAGGCCACCCTCGCGGCCCTCCGCGACGACTCGGCCACGGTCGTCGCGCTGATGGGCGTCAGCGCCCTGCCGCGCTTCGTCGCGGCGGCCCGGGCCGCGGGGGCCCCCGCGGACCGCCCCGTCGCGTTCGTCGAGAACGGACACACGCCCGCGCAGCGGACGATCCGCACGACGCTCGCAACGGCGATCCAGGATGCCGATATCCACCGCCTCGCGAACCCCGCGGTCCTGGTGTTCGGCGAGGTCGCCCGACCCGACCTGCTGCTCCCGGCCGTGGAGCCCGCTGCGGCTTCGGCGGGGGCGCGCGGGGAAGGCATCGGGTGACGACACCCGCGCGGACGATCAGCACGGTGCTCCAGGGCTGCACCGTGCTGCTTCCCGTCGATCGCCGGTCGGGGGAGCTGTCGGCCGCGCTCGAGCGCCACGGCGCGCGCGTCCGCGTCGCGCCGGCGTTGACGATCGTGCCGCACGTCGACGACGAGCACCTCATCGCCCAGACGCGGCGCCTTGTCACCGACCCGCCCGACGTGGTCGTCGCCACGACCGGGGTCGGGTTCCGCGGATGGATGGAGACCGCTGACGAAGCGGGCCTGCACGACGAGCTCAGCGCCGTGATGGACCGGGCGCGCATCGTCGCCCGCGGCCCGAAGGCGCGCGGGGCGATCCAGCAGGCGGGCTTCGACGCCGACTGGGTCGCCGAGAGCGAGACCTCGGCGGAGCTGCGGGACTTCCTCGTCGCCGAGGGCGTGCAGGGTCTGCACGTCGCCGTGCAGCACCACGGCTCGGGAGCCGACGGCCTCGACGAGGCGTTCGAGGCGGCGGGCGCCCGCGTCACGAGCCTGACGATCTACCGGTGGGGGCCACCCCCCGACCCCGAGGTCGTCGCCGCCTCCACCCGTCAGGTCGCGCGCGGCGAGATCGACGCCGTGCTGTTCACCTCGGCACCCGCGGCTCGCGAGTGGGTCCTGGCCGCCGACCGCGCCGACGCCCTGGCGGGGGTCGCCGCCCGCACCGCCGACGGTCGCGTGCTCGTCGCCGCGGTCGGCCCGATCACCGCCGGACCGCTGCGCGACGTCGGCATCGACCCGCTCGTCCCCGATCGCGGGCGCCTGGGCGCTCTCGTCCGGGCCGTCGTGACGCACTACGGCGGCCCCGACGCGGCCGTGCTGCGCACGAGCGCCGGGCGGCTCGGCATCCGCTCGACGGGCATCGTGCTCGAGGGCGTCTTCACCGCCCTGCCGCGGACCGGCGTCGAGATCCTGCGGGCGCTCGCCCGACACCCCGGAGCGGTCGTCTCGCGCGCCGACCTGATCGCCGCGCTGCCGACCGCCGACGCGAGCGGACACGCCGTCGAGGTCGCCGTGGCGCGCACCCGCGAGGCGCTCGGGGGGATCGACCTCATCCGCACCGTGTACAAGCGCGGATACCGGCTCGACATCGTCGACGAGGAGGACGCATGACCGCGGTGCTCATCGCCTGCGCACACGGCACGAGGTTCGAAGAGGGACGCGTCGTCGTGCGCGAACTGCTCGAGGTGCTGCGGGCGACCGCCCCCGCGGGCGTCGAGGTGCACGAGGCCTACGTCGATGTGCACGGGCCGTACGTCACGGACGTGGTGGCCGCCGCGCGCGAGCGGACCGACGACATCGTCATCGTGCCGCTGCTGCTCTCGACGGGGTATCACACCGAGGTCGACCTCGTGGAAGCCGCCGACGGCCTCCCCGTCGCTCCCGCGCTGGGGCCGCACCCCGTGCTGGCCGAGATCCTCGTCGATCGCGTCCAGGCGACGGGCGCGGGACCGGACGACACCGTCGTGCTCGCCGCTGCGGGGTCGACGCGCCCCGGTGCGGTCGTCGATGTCGAGCGCATGGCCGGGTTGATGCGCGCAGCCGGCATCGCCGGCCCCGTCGTGACGGCCTACGCCGCCGCCTCAGAGCCCCGGATCCCGGATGCCGTGCACGCGGCGCGCGCGGAAGGGCGGCGCACGGTGGCCGCGAGCTACGTGCTGGCGCCCGGGCACTTCTCACGCGTGATCGAGAAGGCGGAGGCCGACCTGACCTCGGCACCGATCGGCGCGGATCCGCGCCTGGCCACGGTGGTGTGGGAGCGGTGGGCGGCCGCGCGCGGCGCGGTGCGCGAGCCCGACGCCGCCGACGCGGCTGCGCCTGTCGAAGCCTCCGATCGTGCGGTGGCGTCACGGGCGGAGGTGGCGGCGCCCGTCGAAGCCCCCGGCGGTGCGGTGGGTCCGGACCCTTCGACGGGCTCAGGGTCCTCGGTGGGTGTTGGGCCCTCCGCCGGCACGCCCCGCGGCGCGCGCGCACGCCTGCTTGCGCTGTTCTCGCGCGCTCGCCGCCGCGCCTGAGCGGCGCTCCGGGGCAGCGCGGGTAGGGTCGCAGTCGCCCATGCATCGCCTCCTCGTCGCCCTCTTGGCCGCCCTCGACGCCGTCCTGGCCGCCGCGGGCGGCATCGCCGTCGTGCTCGCCCCCCTCACCCTGCTGTGGGTCTTCGGACTGGGCGCCCCCGACTGGGGAGCGCTGTGGCCGGCGTCGGCGGCCGTGTGGCATCTCGGGCACCTCGTCCCGGTGACGGTGACGCTGCCCGACGCGTATCTGGCCGCCACCGGCATCGATCCGTCGTTCGCGACCTTCACCCTCTCTCTCGCCCCGTTGGCGTTCGCCGCCTTCACCGCCCTCTTCGCCGCCCGCTCGGGCGTGCGCGCCGGTGAGGCGGGCGCCGCCGTCACCGGCTGGCTGTCGGGCTCCCTGGTGTTCGCCGGGCTGGCGAGCCTCGTCGCCCTCACCTCGAACGCCGACCTCGTGGAATCCGAGACGTGGCTGGCGATCCTGCTGCCGGCGCTGCTCTTCCTCGTCCCGTCGTTCATCGGCGCGGTCGTCGGTGCCTGGCGCGTGGGCGACGACGGTCCGGTCGACGCCGTCCGCGATCGGATCGAACGGATGCCGGCCGCTTGGGCGCCCGTGCCCGGACTCGTGCTGCGCGGGCTCGCCCTCACCACGCTGGGCCTCGTCGCCGTCGGCGGCGTCGTCGTGGTCGCGGGTCTCATCACGCGCTCGACCCAGGTGATCGGGCTCTACCAGGCCAGCAACGCCGACGGCATCGGCGCGACCGTCATCGCACTCGGCCAGCTCGTATACCTGCCGACCCTCCTGCTGTGGGCGGTCGCCTTCACCGCCGGACCGGGGTTCGCCCTGGGCACCGACACCGCCGTCACGCCCGCCGCGACGCAGGTCGGCGCGCTCCCCGGCATCCCGGTGCTGGGCGCGGTGCCCGACTCCACGTCGTCGTGGCTGCTGCTGCTCGTGCTGCTGCCGGTGGGGGTCGGCGCGCTGACCGGGTGGATCCTGCGATCGCGGATGCCGTCGAGCGTCGAGCCCGAACCACTCGCGCCACGTCTCGTCGTCGCTCTCGCCGTCGCCGCGTTGACCGGCGGGGTCGGCGCCCTCGCCGCTCTGGCCTCCGCCGGGGCCATCGGACCCGGTCGGCTCGCCGACACGGGACCGCAGCCGGGGCCGCTCGCCCTCGCCCTCGGGATCGAGGTGCTGGTGGGCCTCGCCATCCTGCTGCTGAGCCCGCGCTTCGGTGCCCGCCCCGACGACGCCGACGTCTTCGCCCCGCACCGCGACGAGGCCCCCGCGTTCTCGTTCGCGCCGCGCGATCGAACGCCCTTCGACCGCGACGAGCACGCCACCGGTCCCGCCCCGGCCGTGTCCGCTCCCGGGACGGGCATCGCGCACGACGTGTGGCCGAGCTCCTACCGCGGACCCGACGACTCCGACCCGTCCGCCGCCGGCCCGTCCACCGCCGGCGACGACGAGGTGCGGGCACGCATCCGTGCCGCCTGGGCCGAGTCGAACGACGACGAGCCCCGGCGCTGAGCCGGACCCCGCGCGCGAGCGCGCCGATCCGGCTCCGGGGGAGGAGCCGCGGGCTCCGCTTCCGGAGCGCAGCCCGCGCTCCTGAGCCTCCCGCCGCCCCGCTCGGCGCGCTCCGGCGCACCTGCGTAGACTGACCTCCGTGCTCACGGTCGCCGTCCTCATCTCCGGCACCGGCTCCAACCTCCGCGCCCTGCTCGAGGCGGCCTCCGCCCCCGACTTCCCGGCGCGCGTGGTCGCGGTCGGTGCCGATCGCGAGGCCGAGGGCTTCGCGCACGCCGAGCACTTCGGCATCCCCACCTTCCTCGTGCCCTTCCGCTCGTTCGCCACGCGCGAGGAGTGGGGCGCGGAGCTCGGGGAGCAGCTGTCGGTGTGGAACCCCGACCTCGTCGTGCTCAGCGGCATGATGCGCCTGCTGCCGGCCGACCTCGTCGCCGCGTGGGAGCCGCGCATCATCAACACCCACCCCGCGTATCTGCCCGAGTTCCCGGGCGCGCACGGTGTGCGCGACGCGCTCGCCGCGGGCGTCGACCAGACGGGGGCGAGCGTCATCGTCGTCGACTCGGGTGTCGACACCGGTCCGATCCTCGCCCAGGAGCGCATCCCCGTCCTCCCCGGCGACGACGAGGACACCCTGCACGAGCGCATCAAGCCCGTCGAGCGGCGTCTGCTGATCGACGTGGTGCGACGCATCGCCGAGGGCGAGCTCGACCTCGCCGACTCGGCATCCCGAACCGCCTGACCGTGCGGCGGGTGCTCGCCCGCCGCGATCGAACCCGACTCGAGACACAGGAGCCGAACGCCATGGCCGGACCCCGACACGACCCCGCCGACTACCGTCCCCGCGACGTCGTCCCGATCCGCCGCGCGCTGGTGTCGGTGAGCGACAAGACCGGCCTGCTCGCCCTCGGCGAGGCCCTCGCCGCCGCCGGCGTCGAGATCGTCTCCACCGGCGGCTCGGCCACGCTGCTGCGCGAGGCCGGATACGACGTCACCGACGTGTCGGCCGTCACCGGCTTCCCGGAGTCGCTCGACGGGCGCGTGAAGACGCTGCACCCGAACGTCCACGCGGGCCTGCTCGCCGACCTGCGTCTCGCGTCGCACGAGGCGCAGCTCGAGGACCTCGGCATCCGTCCCTTCGAGCTCGTCGTGGTCAACCTCTACCCGTTCGTCGAGACCGTGGCATCCGGTGCCGAGGGCGACGACGTCGTGGAGCAGATCGACATCGGCGGCCCCGCCATGGTGCGCGCCTCGGCGAAGAACCACGCCAACGTCGCCATCGTCGTCTCGCCCGAGTCGTACCCCGCGATCATCGACGCGCTGCAGGCGCAGGGCGGGACCACTCTCGTGCAGCGCCGCGAGCTCGCCGCGCGGGCCTTCTCGCACACCGCCGCGTACGACACCGCGGTGTCGACCTGGTTCGCCGAGGGCACCCTCGGCGACGACATCGATCTGCCCGCGCACCTCACGATCCAGGCCGAGCGCCTGTCGACCCTGCGTTACGGCGAGAACTCGCACCAGCGCGCCGCGATCTACACGCGCGTCGGCGGACACGGCATCGCTCAGGCCACGCAGCTGCAGGGCAAGGAGATGTCGTACAACAACTACGTCGACGCCGACGCGGCCCTTCGCGCGGCCTTCGACATGGTCAAGCCCGCGGTGGCGATCATCAAGCACGCCAACCCCTGCGGTATCGCGGTCGCGGCGCCCAACGCCCTCGACCCGATCGCGTCGGCGCACCTGCGCGCGCACGAGTGCGACCCCGTCTCGGCGTTCGGCGGCGTGATCGCGGCGAATCGCACCGTGACGCTGAAGATGGCCGAGAACCTGCGCGACATCTTCACCGAGGTCATCATCGCCCCCGACTTCGAGCCCGAAGCGCTCGAGGTGTTCAAGCTGAAGAAGAACCTGCGCGTGCTGCAGCTGCCCACCGACTGGCAGCAGGAGCGCATGGATGTGCGCCTGGTCTCGGGCGGACTGCTGCTGCAGGACGCCGACCGCTTCCCCGACGACATCGAGTCGGTCGCGAAGAACTGGGAGCTCGTCTCGGGCGAGCGACCTGCCGAGGCCGACATGGAGAGCCTGATCTTCGCGTGGAAGTCGTGCCGCGCGGTGAAGTCCAACGCGATCGTGCTCGCACAGGCCTCGGCCACGGTCGGCATCGGCATGGGCCAGGTCAACCGTGTCGACTCGTGCCGTCTCGCCGTCGAGCGTGCGGGCGACCGCGCTCGCGGTTCGATCGCGGCATCCGATGCGTTCTTCCCCTTCGCCGACGGCCCGCAGGTGCTGATCGACGCGGGCATCTCGGCGATCATCCAGCCCGGTGGATCGGTGCGGGATGCCGAGGTCGTCGACGCCGCGCGCGCCGCCGGGGTGACCATGTTCTTCACGGGGGAGCGTCACTTCTTCCACTGACCTCCGGTCGTCGTTCGACGCCGTCGCAGCTCCGGTTGCGGCGGCGTCGTCGCGTGTGCGGGGCGTGCTCCGTCGTGGCGGTGCGGGTGCGGGTGTGGGCCGCGTGGCGGTGGTGCGGGTGTGGGCTGGGTGGGGGCGTGTTCTTTCGTTCGGGGCGGAAGGTACCCGCCCCGAACGCGCGATGACGCCCCGAACCGGCTCGGCCGCCTTCCGCGGCGCGTGCGCCCCGGACGCCCGCGCGCCCGTCGAACCGGCTCGGCCGCCTTCCGCGGCGCGTGCGCCCCGGACGCCCGCGCGCCCGTCGAACCGGCTCGGTCGCCCTCGGCGGGGCGCGGCACGAGGTCGGGGCGGGAGGCGATGGTGCCACGCGACGGCGAGTGGACCGCGCGATGCGCGGCACCCGGCCAGCAGAGTGGGCGGATGCAGAGAGCGTCCGGTTTCGTGGTGCGCGGGGGCCCCGTGACGGGTGGCCTCCTGCGGGGTGGGCTCGTGTGGGGTGGTCTCGGCGTGCTCGCCTTCTCGTTCACGGTCATCTTCACCCGCATCGCGGTCGCGCAGCTCGATCCGCTCTTCGTGGGCGCGGGGCGGGCCGTGGTGGCCGCGGCGATCGCGGGGATCGCGCTCGTCGCGACGCGGTCGCGGCTCCCGTCACCCCGCCAGGCTGCGCGCCTCGTGATCGTGGGCGGGGGAGTGGTGCTGGGGTTCCCGCTGCTCACCTCGTTCGCCTTGACCACGGCACCGGCGAGCCACGGCGCCGTCGTGATCGCCGTGCTCCCCGCCGCCACCGCGGTGGCCGCGGTCATCCGCACGCAGGAGTCGCCGGGGCGGGCGTTCTGGATCGCGGCGGTGGTCGGGGCCGTCGTCGCCGTGACCTTCGCCCTGGCGGGGGGTGCCGGTGGCGTGCACGCTTCCGACCTGCTGCTGCTCGGAGCGGTCGTCGCCGCCGCCATCGGCTACGCCGAGGGTGGGGTGCTCTCTCGCGAGCTCGGCGCCTGGCAGACGATCTCGTGGGCCCTGGTGCTGTCGAGCCCGGTCATGGTGGCCCTCACCGCCGTCTCCGCGATGCGCACGCCGGTCACGGCGGACCCGGCCGCGTGGGGCTCGTTCGCCTACCTCGCCGTGGTCAGCATGTTCCTCGGATTCGTCGCCTGGTACCGCGGGCTCGCCATCGGACCGATGGCCCGCGTCAGCCAACTCCAGCTCGCTCAACCGGTGCTCTCCCTCGCGTGGGCGGCTCTGCTGCTCGGGGAGCAGCTGACCGCCGTCACCGTCGTGGGGGGACTCGCGGTGATCGCGTGCGCGGCGATCGCCGTGACGGTCCGTCAGCGATCGACGGCGCGAGCGAGCGCGCCGACTCGGGGCGCGACGGATGCCGCCGCGTTCACGCGCTCATCTCGATGAGCTTCGCGACGGTGTTGTTGTTGCGCGCGGTACCGACGACGCCGAGACGTCTCTCGAACCACCCGGCCTGCAGCTTCGATCCGCCGATCCCCTCCGGGTAGCGCACGAAGACCTCACGGCCGTCGACCACCGCCTCTTCGGGAACGCCCTGCGGCAGCTCGAGCGTCGTCGTCGCCTCGCCGTCGAGGAACACGGTCTGCACCCATCGCCCCTCGGCCGCATCGGCCCAGGGGTTGCGCGCCCGGGCGTCGACGAGTTCGCGGTGCGTGCGCACGAGCACGGGCAGATCGAAGCCGAAGGCGTCTCGGACGGTGTCGCGGATCACCGCCGCGAGATCGTCGGCGGCGCGGCCGTCGTCGTCGAGCACGAGGTTGCCGGCGACCTGCAGCGTGTCGACGTCTCCGAAGCCGGCGGATGCCAGCGCCTCGCGCAGCGCGGGCATCTTCAGGGCCGTGGTGCCACCGACCCCGCGGATCAGCGCCACGACGCGCGGCATGGTGCGGCCCTCCTCCATCGAGCGGTCGGTTCGAAGGGGGCCGACGACAGCACCGCGCCGTGTCTCACGCCGAGTCGCGCCCCAACGTCTCGAGCAGGCGCAGCCAGACCTCGCTCACCGTCGGGTACGACGGCACCGCGTGCCAGAGGCGCTTCACGGGGACCTCGCCCACCACGGCGATCGTCGCGGAGTGCAGCAGCTCGGCGATGTCGGGGCCGACGAAGGTCGCCCCCACGAGCACGCCGCGATCGGTGTCGACGATCGCGCGGGCCTTGCCGACGTAGGCGTCGGACTGCTCGCTCGAGCCCGCGACGCTGGCCAGGTCGTAGTCGAGCACCGTGACGTTGAGGCCCCTGTCTTCCGCCTTCGCGGCGGTGAGACCGACGGATGCCACCTCGGGATCGGTGAACGTGACCTGGGGCACGGCGTCGTGGTCGGCGGTGGCGACGTGAGCGCCCCACGGGGCGTCGTCGACCTCGTCGCCCTTCGCGCGTGCGGCGATGACGTCGCCCGCGGCCCGCGCCTGGTACTTGCCCTGGTGGGTGAGGAGCGCGCGGTGGTTGACGTCTCCGACCGCGTACAGCCAGTCCGAGCCCCGCACGCGGAGGGTGTCGTCGACGTCGAGCCACTCGCCCGGGACGAGTCCGACGGCCTCCACTCCCAGGTCGTCGGTGCGGGGGACCCGTCCGGTCGCCACGAGCACCTCGTCGGCGGTGACGGTCGTGCCGTCGGACAGCTCGAGCACGACGCGGCCGTCGTCGTCGCGGCGCGCCGACGCGGCATCCGCCCCCGTCTTGACGGTCGCACCGCGGTCGCGGAGGGAGGATGCGACGAGCTCGCCGGCGAACGGCTCGTTTCCGCCCAGCAGTCCGGAGCGCGCGATGATGGTGACCTGTGTGCCGAGGCTCTGGAACGCGGTGGCCATCTCGGCACCGACGACGCCACCGCCGATGATGGCGAGCGAGCCGGGGATCCGTTCGACGGCGGTCGCTTCGCGGCTCGTCCAGGGCGAGACGTCGGCGAGGCCGGGGATGTCGGGGAGGAGTGCGGCGGAACCCGTGCACACGGCGACCGCGTGCCGAGCGACGAGATCGGTCGTGGTGCCGTCGGCGGCGGTGACGCGCACCGTTTTCTCGCCCGTGAGCCGCCCGTGTCCGCGGACGAGGTCGATGCCGGCGCCCTGCAGCCACTGCACCTGACCCGAGTCGTCCCAGTTGCTCGTCATCGTGTCGCGGCGCCGCAGCACCGCGGCCACGTCGAGATCGCCCGTGATCGCCTGCTTCGCGCCGTCGACGTCACGGGCCGCGCGCAGGGCGGCGCCGCTGCGCAGCAACGCCTTCGACGGCATGCACGCCCAGTACGAACACTCGCCACCGACGAGTTCGGACTCCACGATGGCGGCGGTGAGACCGGCCTGCACGGCACGGTCGGCCACGTTCTCGCCCACCGGGCCCGCGCCGATGACGATCAGGTCGTATTCGCGTTCGCTCATGCCCTCACGCTAGCGACGGCCACCGACATCGGGGAGGGGTTGCGGCGATGGCCTCGTCGCTGGATGGCCCCGGGGCCGGCGCGGCCGCCCCGGAGCCACTTCCGTCGCCCCGGGGGGTTCCGGGCGCGCCGAGTCGGGGCGTGCGCGGCGGCCCCGGGGCAACCTCCGTCGCCCCGGGGCCACCTGCGCCCCTGTCGCCACCCCGTCTCCGCCCGCGCTTCCGCGGCCGCCCACGGCCGTGTCCGATTTCCGCCAGCCGATGTCGGAGGTCGGTGGCAGGGTGGATGCCATGACCCCCACCACCGCCGACGCGCCGGGCTTCACCGAGCGCTACCGCGTGATCCAGTCGCGCGACCGACGCTTCGACGGGCAGTTCGTCACGGCCGTGCGATCGACGGGCATCTACTGCCGTCCGAGCTGTCCGGCGCGCACCCCGAACGAAGAGAACGTCACCTTCTACGCCACCTCCGCCGCAGCGCACGAGGCGGGCTATCGCGCGTGCAAGAGGTGTCTGCCCGAAGCCGCCCCGGGTTCGCCCCTGTGGGACGTACGCGGAGACGTCGTGGCCCGCGCCATGCGCCTCATCGCCGACGGAGTGGTCGATCGCGAGGGCGTCCCGGGCCTCGCCCGCCGCCTGGGGTATTCGTCGCGTCACCTCACGCGACTCCTCGCCGTCGAGCTCGGTGCGGGTCCGCTCGCCCTCGCGCGAGCCCATCGCGCCCACACCGCGCGGGCCCTGCTCGTGGGCACCGACCTGTCGTCGGCCGACGTGGCCTTCTCGGCCGGATTCTCGAGCGTCCGTCAATTCACCGAGACCATCGGCGAGGTGTTCGGGATGACGCCCAGCGCCCTGCGCGCGCGCCGTTCGGCGACCGCGCGCGCCGAGGCGGCGGCGGGCGAGATCGATCTGGCGCTTCCGGTACGCGGGCCCATCGACACGGTCGGGCTCTTCGGATGGATGCGGGCGCACGCGATCCCGGGTGTCGAGGTCGGCGACGACCGCTCGTTCGCACGGGTGGTGCGCCTTCCCGGTGGCCCCGCGTGGTTCGAGGTGCGCCGCGCCGACGACAAGCTGCGCCTGCGCGCGCGGCTGAGCGCGCTCGCCGATCTCGGCACGCTCATCGCACGGGTCAGGCGACTGTTCGATCTCGATGCCGACCCGCGCGCGATCGACGACGCCCTCGCGCGGCATCCCGAACTCGCTCCCGCCGTCGCCGCGATCCCCGGTGTCCGGGTGCCGGGGGCGATGGATGCCGACGAGATGCTGTTACGCGCCATGATCGGCCAGCAGATCAGCGTCGCCTCGGCCCGCACCATGCAGGGGCGACTCGCCGCCGAGCTGGGTGAGTCCGCGAGCGTGGCGCCCGAGCCGATGACGCTGTTCCCCCCGCCGGCCGTGATCGGCGAACGCGGACTCGAGGTGCTGCGGGGGCCGGCCGCGCGCATGCGCGCGATCGTCGAGGCCGCCGCAGCTTTGGCCGACGGCTCACTCGAGATCGGACCCGGCGACGACGGCGCCGAGCAGCGGGAGCGGCTCCTCGCCCGGCGGGGGATCGGCCCGTGGACCGCCGACTACGTGCGCATGCGTGTCCTCGGCGACCCCGACGTGCTGCTCCCCGGAGACGTCGCAGCGCGCGCCGGTGCCGCGCAGCTCGGTCTGCCGTCCGATCCCGCCGGGTTCACCGCCTGGTCGCAGCGCCTGGCTCCGTGGCGCAGCTACGCGATGGCGCACTACTGGTACGCCGCCCCGGTGACCCAGGCCTGGCGCTCGCCCGCCGAGACGGCGGCTGCGGCGGCTGTCGACCGGCCGCGGCGCCGCGCCGCGGGGGTCGACGTCGTCGCGAACGGTCTCGCCGTGGCGATCGACGACGCCGCCTCCGTGCCGGATGCCGCGGCGCCCGCGCGCGGCGCATCCGCGACATCCGCGCCGCACGGTGCCCGCGCCATCGCACCTCGCGACACGTCACCCGCTTCCGCGGTGCTCGCGCCCGCGTCACCTGCCTTCGCGGTCCCCGAGACCGCGGCACCCGCCGGGGCGCGACCCGCCCGCCCCGCACCGATCCCCGCCCCCGACGCAGAAAGCGAGACCCCCGCATGACCACGGCCACCCTGCAGTTCGTCGACACCCCCGACGGCCCCTTCGCGATCCTCGCCGACGCCGCCGATCGCGTGATCGTGTCGGGATGGACCGACGACCGCGACGCCGTCCTCGCCCGCCTGCGGCCCGACCGCCGTCCCGACCTCGTGTCCCCGGGCGAGACCGCCGCGGCCGTGGCGGTCCGCGCCTACTACGCGGGCGATGTCGCGGCGATCGACGACGTCGAGGTCGCGCAGCACGGTACGGCCCTCCAGCTCGCCGGGTGGCAGGGCCTGCGCCGTATCGCGCCCGGTTCCCCGCTGACCTACACCGGGTTCGCCGCGGCGCTGGGCTCGCCCACCGCGGTGCGGGCCGCGGCATCCGTCTGCGCCCGCAATGCGGTCGCCCTGTTCGTCCCGTGCCACCGCGTTCTGCGGGGAGACGGGACGATGGGCGGATTCGCGTGGGGCACCGCGGTCAAGCAGAGCCTCCTCGCGCGCGAAGCGGCGGCCTGAGCGGCGAAGACACCCTTGCCTTCAGCGTTCTCACAGGGATACTCTGGAGGGCTGTCGTTCCCCCGGCGATGGCTTCACCAGATCAAGGAGGATGCCATGGACCAGATCGACGCCCCCGTCGCCCCGGCCGCCGCGTTCTCCGTCGCCGCGCGTCCCGGCCGACGCTCCTAGGGCCCGCGTCCACGCTCCGGCGCTCGCGCTTCCGCCCTGACCGACGAAACCCGTCGCGCCCTCGGCTTCCCTGTCCGCGCCCGATCCCGGCGCCCGCTTCGACCCCCTGAGGATCATGACCACCTCGACGACTCCGAAACGTCTCTCCACGCCGCGCGCGCTCGCGCGGTTGCTGCCCATCGCGCGGCCGGTGCTGCCGCGCCTCATCGCGGGCGCCGTCACGGCGCTCATCGCGAGCCTCCTCGCCCTCGCCATCCCGCTCGTCCTCGAGCAGATCGTCGCGGGCCCCATCGCCTCCCTCGACCCCGCCGCGCTCGTGGGGGGCTCGCTCGCCGTGCTCGCGCTCGGCCTCGCCGAGGCGGCGATGGTGTGGCTGCGTCGGTGGTTCGTGCTCGCGCCGGCGACCAAGGTCGAATACGACCTGCGCCAGTCGTTCTACTCGCGCCTGCAGCGGCTGCCCGTCGCCTTCCACGACCGGTGGCAGTCGGGGCAGCTCCTCTCCCGCATGATGCAGGACATCAGCATGCTGCGCCGGTGGCTCGCCTTCGGTGTCATCCTGCTCGTCGTCAACATGCTGACGATCGCGATCGGCGCGATCCTGCTCTTCCGCTGGCACTGGCTGCTCGGAGCACTGTTCCTCGTCACCTCGGCCCCGGTGATCTACGTCGGCTTCCGGTTCGAGAAGCGGTACGGCGCCCTCACCCGTCAGAGCCAGGATCAGGCGGGCGATCTCGCGACCTCCGTCGAAGAGAGCGTCCACGGCATCCGCGTGCTCAAGGCCTTCGGCCGCGGAAAGCACGCGCTGCAGAAGTTCACCCGCCAGGCGGAGTCGCTGCGTGAGACCGAGATCGACAAGGCCCGCGCGGTCGGCTGGATCTGGTTCTGGCTCGTGCTGCTGCCCGACATCGCCTTCGCCGTCTGCCTCGGCGCGGGGATCGTGCTGGCGCAACTCGAGCAGCTGCAGGTCGCCGAGCTCGTGGCCTTCTTCGCCATGGCCACCGTGCTGCGCTGGCCGATGGAGTCGATCGGCTTCCTCTTCTCGTTCCTGCTCGACGCGCGCACCGCGACCGACCGCATCTTCGAGGTGTTCGACGAGCAGAACACGATCGTCGACCCGGAGAACCCGCGTTCGATCGCCGCACCGCGCGGCGAGCTCACCTTCGAGGGCGCCCACTTCCGCTATCAGGATGCCGCCGGCACCGAGCCCGATCTGCTCGACGGGATCGATCTGACGCTGCGCCCGGGCGAGACGATGGCCCTCGTGGGCCTGACCGGCTCCGGCAAGACCACGCTCACGACCCTGCCGGGCCGGCTCTACGACGTCACGGGCGGACGCGTGCTGCTCGACGGCGTCGACGTGCGCGAGCTGTCGCTCGCCGAGCTGCGGCGCCATGTCGGCATGGCCTTCGAAGACGCGACCCTGTTCTCGCAGACGGTGCGCGACAACGTCCTCCTCGGGCGCGAAGACCTCGTCCCGGGCTCGCCCGAGGCGGAGGAGATCCTGCGCGAAGCCCTGCAGGTCGCTCAGGCCCAGTTCGTGCACGACCTGCCCGACGGTGTCGACACCGTCATCGGCGAGGAGGGGCTCAGCCTCTCGGGCGGCCAGCGTCAGCGTCTCGCCCTTGCGCGAGCGGTCGCCGCCCGCCCCGCCGTCCTCGTGCTCGACGATCCGCTGTCGGCGCTCGACGTCGACACCGAGGCCCTCGTCGAAGACGCCCTGCGCGAGGTCCTCAGCGAGACGACGGCCCTGGTCGTCGCCCACCGGCCCTCGACGGTCACCCTGGCCGATCGCGTCGCGCTGCTGGAGAACGGGCGCGTCACGGCGGTCGGCACCCATTCCGAGCTGCTGCGCGAGAGCGGGCACTACCGCTACGTCATCTCGAGCCTCGAAGAAGCCGAGCGCGAGGCGCGAACGGGAGCCGTCTCGATCATCGCTCCCGACGAGGACTTCGCGGACACCGACGGGCGCCGGGCCACGGCATCCGGAGACGCCCCCACCGACGACGCCCTCACCGAGAAGGAGGCGACCCGATGAGCACCGCGACCGTGTCCGGGACCAGCGGCGAAGACCGCTCCGACTACACGCGCGCCGAGAGCAAGGCCATCCGGCAGCGCTCCCTCCGGCTGCTCGGATCGCTCGTGTCACCGCTGCGGTGGCAGCTCGTGCTGGCTGCGGCCGTGCTCGTCGTCTCGACGGCACTGCGTGTGGCCGGTCCCGCGCTGATCGCCTACGGCATCGACAACGCGCTCCCCGCCGTCATCGAGCGCAGCGACTGGATGCCGACCTACGGCGTGGTCGGCGTGTACCTGCTCGCGGGCATCGGCGGTGCCGTGCTGATCGGCTGGTACGTGGTCGTCGCCGCGCGTCTGACGCAGGCGATCATGCTCGACCTGCGCAAGCGCATCTTCCTGCACACGCAGAAGCTCAGCCTCGAATTCCACGAGTCGTACACCTCCGGCCGCATCATCTCGCGTCAGACGAGCGACCTCGACACCATCCGCGAGCTGCTCGACGGCGGACTGAACGAGCTGGTGTCGGGGGTGCTCTACGGCCTGTTCACCCTCGCCGCGCTCTTCCTCATCGACTGGCAGTCGGGGCTGATCCTCACCGTCATGGGCATCCCGATGTACCTGCTCATGCGCTGGTTCTACACGCGCTCGCAGGTCATCTACCGGGAGTCGCGCGTCATCAGTGCGCAGGTCATCGTCAAGTTCGTCGAGACCATGACGGGTATCCGCGCCGTGAAGGCGTTCCGCAAGGAACCCCGCAACGACGCCGAGTTCGGCGCGCTCGCCGCGGACTACCGCGACGTCAACATGCGCTCGATCCGCCTATTCGGAACGTTCGAGCCGGGGATCATGGCGGTCGCCGCCGTCTCGGTGGCCGTCGTGCTGCTGTGGGGCGGCGGTCGCGTCATCGCCGGTCCGCTCGAGATCGGCGTACTGACGGCTGCCGTGCTGTACGTGCGCAACTTCTTCTCCCCCCTGCAGGAGGTCGCGTTCTTCCTGAACTCCTACCAGTCCGCCACCGCGGCCCTGGAGAAGGTGTCGGGCGTCCTCGAGGAGGAGCCGACGGTTCCCGACCCGAGCGACCCCGTCGACCTGTGGAGTGCCCGCGGGCACGTCCGCTTCGACGAGGTCACCTTCGGCTACACCGAGGGTCGGGTCATCCTGCCGAACTTCACGCTCGACATCCCCGCGGGGCAGACGATCGCCCTCGTCGGCACCACCGGCGCCGGCAAGACGACGCTCGCGAAGCTCATCTCGCGCTTCTACGACCCGACGCAGGGTGCCGTCACCCTCGACGAGGTCGATCTGCGTCGCCTGCATCCGAAGGATCTCCGCCGCGCGATCGTCATGGTCACCCAGGAGGCGTACCTCTTCAGCGGAACGGTCGCCGACAACATCGCGCTCGGCAAGCCCGACGCCACGATGGACGAGATCCGCGCCGCCGCCCGTGCGGTGGGCGCCGACGGCTTCATCTCGAAGCTGCCCGACGGCTACGACACCGACGTGAACAAGCGCGGCGGTCGGGTCTCTGCGGGCCAGCGTCAGCTGATCTCCTTCGCGCGCGCCTTCCTCGCCGACCCCGCGGTGCTGATCCTCGACGAGGCGACGGCGTCGCTCGACATCCCGAGCGAGCGTCTCATCCAGGATGCGCTGCAGACGTTGCTGGCCGACCGCACGGCGATCATCATCGCGCACCGCCTGTCGACGGTCGCGATCGCCGACCGCGTGCTGGTGATGGAGCACGGTCGCATCATCGAGGACGACACCCCCGCCGCCCTCATCGCCGGGACGGGCAAGTTCGCTCAGCTGCACGCGGCGTGGCGGGAGTCGCTCGTCTGACCCCGGGCGCCGAGAACATCGGATGCCACGCCCCCCGCCTGACGCGGGGCGCGTGGCATCCGTCGTCAGTCACGCGGAGCGCGGCGGCGAGCCCGTAGGTCGAGGACGCCCCGCAGGACGGACGTCACGGCAGCGGAAAGCAGAATGGCCGTGGTGGCGATGTTCCACCAGTGCGGAGTCGAGCCCAGCTGAACGAGGCTGTAGGCCGCGAGCGCGACCCCGAAGGGGATGGAGAACCACGGTCCGGACACGGGGACACCGTACGAGGAAGCGGGTCCTCCGCGCGCCCGGAGGCTACAACCTCACCCGGGAAGCAGAGGTGGTTCGCCTCACACGCGAACGCGCGCGATGACCTCGCCGTACTCCGTCTCGTCGACGGGCTCGAAACCCACCCGCTGGAAGAAGGCCTCGGGGCCGCCGACGCCGGGTTCGTAGATGACGTCGACGTGGTCCATACCGCGGCGGCGCGCCTCTTCGAGCAGCTGCCCGAGCGCGAAGCTGCCGACACCGCGGCCCTGGTCGTCGGCGTCGACGTTGATGCGCCACAGCACGGAGCGGAAGTGCTCCTCGGGGGCCTCGCCGTCGAAGTTGGCGCTCACGAAGCCGACGACCTCGTCGCCGTCGAGCACCACGCGCTGCCACGACGTGGACGGGTTCATCACGGTCGCGGCGATGCCGTAGCTGACCGGGGCGAGGAACTGCTCCTGGCCGGGCTTGAGCGAGAGGTTGTTCACGGCCACGATCGTGGCGGCGGACAGTTCGACGAGACGCAGGTCAGCCATGCGCCCAGGCTAGCGGCACCGTCGTCCCGGCCCCAAGATCCCATGCCACCGCATGCGTTCGGCGTCATGGTTTTCGCGCCCCCGCCCGCCCGCCGCCCCGCCCCGGGCACCCGCCGTAGGGTGGATGGATGGATGCCGCCACCCCGCCGCCCGCGCGCCCTCCCCGCGCCGAAGACGGACCGGCGGGTCGGTGGAAGGTCGCCCGCGCGTGCGTCCTCCACGTGGAGCGAGAGGCGCAGGGCACCACGGTCGACGCGGTGTCGGCTGCTCTGGCGCGGGCGCACCTGCGCCCGGCGCCGGAACGCACGAGCTCCGCCGATCCGGGGGCGACGGGCGAGAGTCTCTGGGTGTGGGAGCGCGGCGACATCGTCAGCGAGGCGCTGTTCAACAACACCGGGTTGTCACTCTTCACGACGCGTATCGGACCGTTCTCCCTGAAGGCCGTGGTCGTCGTGACGTCGCGCGTCGAGCGAGAGGAGTGCCGCGTGATCGTGTCGATGGTGGTCGGCAGTCAGCTCGCCGACGAGATCTCCCGCGAGGTGGATGCTGCGATCGACGGTCTCGCCGCGAAGGGCGCCCGGATCGAGGGGCCGGGGTGGATGCGCGTCGCCGACCTTCCTCGCGACACCATGGCGCATCCGAAGACGGCCCGGGAGCACGGCATCCGCGCCTGAACGGGGTCCACACGACAGGGGGGCGCCGAGTGGAACTATCTCGACATCAAGAGACTTTGCCCTGGTGCGATAGGCTGGTTCGCAACCCTGGCCGCCTCTACGGAGAGATCTGACGTGCCCGATTCCACCATCATCTACACGTACACCGACGAGGCGCCGGCTCTCGCCACCGCGTCGTTCCTGCCCATCGTGCAGGCCGTCACGAAGCAGGCGGGCGTCGACGTCGAGACCCGCGACATCTCGCTCGCCGGCCGCATCCTCGCGGCCTTCCCGCAGCGCCTCACCCCCGAGCAGCAGGTGGGCGACGCCCTCGCCGAGCTCGGCGGTCTCGCGACGCTGCCCGAGGCGAACATCATCAAGCTGCCGAACATCTCGGCATCCATCCCTCAGCTCAAGGCGGCGATCGCCGAGCTGCAGGCGCAGGGCTACGACATCCCCGACTACCCCGACGAGGCGTCGAGCGTCGATGAGAAGGACGTCCGCGCCCGGTACGACCGCATCAAGGGCTCGGCCGTGAACCCCGTGCTGCGCGAGGGCAACAGCGACCGCCGCGCGCCCCTGGCGGTGAAGAACTACGCCAAGAAGCACCCGCACCGCAACAAGGCGTTCGGCGAGGGCTCGAAGACCCGCGTCGCGACCCTCGGCCACGACGACTTCCGCTCGAACGAGAAGTCGGTCGTCATCGCCGACGACGACGTGCTCACCATCCAGCACGTCTCGGCCGACGGCACCACGAAGACCCTCAAGGACGGCCTCAAGGTCCTCCAGGGCGAGATCGTGGATGCCACGTTCCTCTCGGCCGCGGCCCTCGACGCGTTCCTCGCCGACACGCTGGCCGAGGCCAAGGCCGACGACGTGCTCTACTCGGTGCACCTCAAGGCCACGATGATGAAGGTCAGCGACCCGATCATCTTCGGTCACGTCGTGAAGGCCTTCTTCGCCGATGTCTTCGACCGTCACGGCGACGCCCTCGCGGCCGCCGGGCTCACCCCGAACGACGGCCTCGGCTCGATCCTCGCGGGTCTGGCGAACGTCGAGGGCGGCGAGGCCATCGCGGCCGAGATCCGCGCCGGTCTCGAGAACGGCCCCCGCCTCTCGTACGTGAACAGCGACAAGGGCATCACCAACCTGCACGTGCCCTCCGACGTCATCGTCGACGCCTCGATGCCCGCGCTCATCCGCAACGGCGGCAAGCTGTGGGGCGCCGACGGGGGAGAAGACGACACACTCGCCGTCATCCCCGACTCCTCGTACGCCGGTGTCTACCAGGCGACCATCGAGGACGTCATCGCCAACGGTCCGCTCGACCCGGCGACCATCGGCTCGGTACCGAACGTCGGTCTCATGGCTCAGGCCGCCGAGGAGTACGGCAGCCACGACAAGACCTTCGAGATCCCGGCCCCGGGCCGCGTGCAGGTCGTCGCCTCGAACGGCGACGTGCTGCTCGAGCACGAGGTGAGCACGGGCGACATCTGGCGCGCGACGCAGACCAAAGACGTGGCTGTCCGCGACTGGGTGAAGCTCGCCGTCACGCGCGCCCGCGCGACCGGCGTTCCGGCCGTGTTCTGGCTCGACGAGACCCGCGCGCACGATCGCAACCTCATCGCCAAGGTGCACGAGTACCTCGCCGACCACGACACCGAGGGCCTCACCATCGAGATCCTCGCTCCGGCCGAGGCCACGCGGTACTCGCTCGAGCGCATCCGCCGCGGTGAGGACACCATCTCGGTCACCGGCAACGTGCTGCGTGACTACCTCACCGACCTGTTCCCGATCCTCGAGGTGGGCACGAGCGCCAAGATGCTCTCGATCGTGCCGCTGCTCGCGGGCGGTGGCCTGTTCGAGACCGGTGCCGGTGGCTCCGCCCCCAAGCACGTGCAGCAGCTCGTCGAGGAGGACTACCTCCGCTGGGACTCGCTCGGCGAATTCTTCGCCCTCGCGGCCTCGCTCGAGCACCTCGCCGACACGACGGGCAACGACCGCGCCCGCGTGCTCGCACAGACGCTGGATGCGGCGACCGGCACGTTCCTCGAGAACGACAAGTCGCCGGGCCGTGCGCTCGGCACGATCGACAACCGCGGCAGCCACTTCTACCTCGCGCTGTACTGGGCTGAGGAGCTCGCGAAGCAGACGACGGATGCCGACCTGGCGGCCGTCTTCGCCCCTGTCGCCGAGAAGCTGGAGGCGGAGGAGCAGACCATCGTGTCCGAGCTCAACGCGGTCCAGGGCCACCACGCCGAGATCGGCGGCTACTACCGCCCCGACACGGCGCTCGTCGAGAAGGTCATGCGCCCCTCGGCCACGCTGAACGCGGTCATCGACGCGCTGCGTTGATCGCCTGATCCCGAGAGGGGCGGATGCCATCGGCATCCGCCCCTCTTTCGTCGTCGCCCCGCCCCGAGACCGTGCGTTGGGCCGATCCGTCGGCCCGGGTCGGCGTGCACAGCTCCTGCAGAGCCGCCGCTCCCGCTGGCGATGAACATTCGGCCGAGCCGTAGCGCAGGAGTTGTGCGCGCGAGGGACGCGATCCCGGGGCGGACGGGCCGGCCGAGGAGGGGAACTCCTGCGGTGCGTCGCGCCCACGGGGACGGCCCGCGTGATGTCGCGCCCGCGTGAGCGGACGGGCTGTCGCACGCCCACTCGAGGGAGGGGCCCCGAAACGGGACGAGGGGCGGATGCCGAATGGCATCCGCCCCTCTTCTGAAGGATCCGGGCTCAGTAGTGGACCGACACCTCGGTGCCGCGGTAGGCCCAGTCGTAGAGCTCCTTGGCCTGCGGGATGGTCATGTTGATGCAGCCGTGGCTCATCGGCGTACCGAAGTTGTTGTGCCAGTAGGTGCCGTGGAAGCCCTCGTCGCCGTTGAAGTAGGCGACCCAGGGGACGTCCTTCGTGCAGTAGTCGTAGCCGGGGACGCAGCCCATGTCCTGCATGGCCGTCTTCCAGCCGATGCGGAACTCGCCGGTGTGGGTGGCGTGGTCGCCCGCGCCCGACGAGATCGTGTAGGTGCGGTACACCTGCCCGTTCTGCCAGAGCGTCGTGGTCTGCGTGCTGAGGTTGACGTCGATACGGCGCTCGGTCTTCGTCGTCTCGAACGGCGTCTCGGCCACGGTCAGGGCGTACCGCCCGTTGCCCTCGGCGAGCTGCGTGGCGAAGGCCGCGGCGATGCCGGCGGTGTCGCCGAGCGAGCGTCCGGTCTGACCCTCGGTGTTGGTGTGGATGACCTCTCCGCCGGTGTCGACGATCACGTCGGCGTTGATCGCCCCACGATCGACCGCGGCGGGGAGCCCGGCGACCGCATCCTGGATCGCGGCCTCGTCGGCCGAGATCGCGAACACGCCCTTGCCGTCGGGAGTGACGGTGAGCCACGAGGCGGCGGTGGCGCGGTCGACGGTGACGGTGCGCTCGTCGCCGACGTAGAAGCCGGCCGAATCGAGGATGCCGTTGAGCGTGCCGACCGCGGCCGCGGCCTCGTCGGTGGAGACGGGGGCGTCGACGGGCACGAGCGAGGCCTCGACGGTGGTCGCAGCGGTGCCGGCGTCGAATGCCGACTGCAGCGCCGCGGTAACCGCTGTGACATCGATGCCTTCGCCGGCCTCGGCGGGGGTGGTCACGTAGGCCTGCGACCCGGCGTCATACGCGACGGTCGCGTCGACGGGAGCGCGGTACGCGCCGGGGGCCTTGTCGCGAAGAGCTGCGGCGGCCTCGGCCTCGTCGATCTGGACGGACACGCCCGTCCCCTGCGGGAACCACGACGAGGGCTTCCACATCGGGTTGTCGGCGAAGGCCTTGTCGGCGAGGGCTGCCGCGTCGACGGTCGCGCCGAGGTCGGCACCGGTCACGACGACCTCGCCCGCGGGGCTCTCGACCGTGACGGCCGTCTGCGCCAGACGCGACTCGATGGCCTGCGCCGCAGCGCCGGCCGTGAGACCGCCGATCTGCACGCCGGCGACCGAGGCCCCGGGGGCGATCAGCACGAGCGAAGCGGCGATGAGGGCCACGGCCGTGGCACCGGCGGGGATGCCGATCCACAGGCCGGAGCGGTTCTTGCGCGGCTGGGGCTCGGCGGGAGCCCAGGCGTACGTCGCGCCGTCGGTGCCAGGTGCGCCGTCGGTCATAGTCAAACCCCCCGGAAGTCAGTCTTCCAATGGTAGAGGCGCACACTGCGCGTCTGCCCTGAGCAATATCACGGTCTGATCACGCCCGTGGCGCGACGCGGCCGTGCCGGCCGGGAAGCGCGACTCAGGGAGCGAACACCTTGCCGGGGTTCAGGATGCCGAGGGGATCGAAGACGCGGGCGATGTCTCGTTGCAGGGCCCACTGATCGTCGCCCAACTCCTCGGCGAGCCAGCGTCGCTTGAGCACGCCGATGCCGTGCTCACCGGTGAGCGTGCCGCCGAGCGCGAGCGCCGCGCGGAACAGCTCCTCCGCCGCCTCCCACACCACCGGGGGGACCTCGGGCCCCTCGAAGACGAAGTTCGGATGCAGGTTGCCGTCGCCCGCGTGGGCGACGGCGGGGATGACGAGGCCGTACTGCCGTTCGATGCGGGCGATCTCGTCGAACATGTCGGGAAGCGCGCTGCGGGGTACCGACACGTCCTCGATGAGGGGGGTGCCGAGCGTCTCCATCGCCGGGTGCATGGCCCGCCGCACCGCGAGCAGCTCCTCGCCCTCGGCCGCGTCGGCCGCGACCGACACGCGTCCTCCCGCGGCCTCCAGCACCGCGGCGATCGCCCGTGCTTCATCGACCGCGACGGGGCCGTCGGTCTGGATCGTCACCTGCGCCGCGCCCGCGGGAGGGGTGGGCAGCGAGAGCAGGCGGTGCACGGCGGCGAGGCTCGTGGCATCCATCAGCTCCATGATCGCGGGCTGCACTCCGGATGCCGTGACCGCGGCGCAGGCGACGGCGGCGGCGCGCACGCCGTCGAACAGGGCCGTCAGGGTCACACGCTCGCCTTCGACGAGGCGGCGGAGCTTGAGGGTCGCGCCCACCACCACGCCGAGTGTGCCCTCGGATCCGATCACGAGCGAGGTGAGGTCGAGGCCGGTCACCCCCTTCACGCTGCGGTGGCCGAGGTGGAGGAGGCGGCCGTCGGCGAGCACGAGGTCGACGCCGAGCACCGCGTCGCGCACCACGCCGTACTTCGCGCACAGCAGGCCACCCGCACCGGTGGCGATGTTGCCGCCGACGGTGGAGATGGCCCGGCTCGCGGGGTCGGGGGCCCACCAGACTCCGTGAGATTCGAGGTGGGTGTTGAGGTCGGCGTTCAGGATGCCGGGTTCGACGACGGCCAGCAGATCGTCGGGGCGCACCTCGAGCACGCGGTCCATCGCGCGCACCGACAGGCTGATCTCACCGCCGCCGGTGTTGGCGCCGCCCGCGAGTCCCGTCCCCGCTCCGCGCGGCACGACGGGCGTGCGTGTGGCGGTGGCGATGCGCATGACGGCCTGGACGTCGGCGACGGACGCCGCGTGCACCACCGCGAGGGGGAGGCCCTCGGCCGCGTGGCCCGATTTGTCGGCGCGAGCCGCCTCGAGGGCGGCGGGGGCGGTGTCGACGCGCGCGCCGAGTTCGGCCCGGAGCAGCGCGAGGACGTCGTCACCCGCGCGCTGCGACGGCGTGAGGTGCGCCGTCTCGTCTGTCATGCCAGGCGCCGGCGGCCGTTCAGGGCGCCGAAGACGACGGCGACGATGGCGAAACCGAGGCCGATCCAGGCCTGGCCCATGCTCCACCACGCCACGGTGGCCGCGGCGTAGACGAACAGCTCGACGATGGCGCGCACGAAGGGGTGCACGGCGAGCACCGCGCGGGGTGAGACGAACAGGGCCCAGACGATCACGGCCAGGGCCGGGGCGCCGATGCCGGCCACGATGTTCCACGGCAGCGGCCACGCGGTGAAGCCCCAGATGGCGAGCGTCACGAAGGCGAAGAGGCCGCAGACGACGCTGCCGATCTCGACCGCCGTCGGCCGCGGGCGCATGCCGGGAGCGAGGGGCGCCTGCGCGCGGACGTTGGGGGAGTCGGTCACCCCGCCATTTTACGCGGGCCCGCGGGCTCGGCATCCGGGATCGCTCACCGTCGAGCCGATCGCGCCGCAACCGAGGTCCCTGAGCCTGTCGAAGAGACCGGGCCCGCGCCGGCCGCGGCGGCGTCGGCACGCTCAGCCCCCTCGCCCAGCTCAGGTCCCTGAGCCTGTCGAAGCCACCGGGACCCGCGGAGGCCCCGGTGGCTTCGACGAGCCCAGCCACCTCTGCGTCGGACAGGGCTGACGCGGACCGTGGCGCCTTCGACAGGCTCAGCCCCCTCCGCGTCGAGAGGAACCTGTGGAGCAACGGTGGATGCCGGGTCACGCGAGGCCGCGCACGTGATACGCGATACAGTGGCACCGTCGCGACTGGCGTTGAGGTGGGACACCACCGGGGAGCGACCGCTTGACGGTATTCGACCGCACGCCTGGGTCGATGCGGTATCTCCGCGGACTCGCCGAGTCCGCGGCATCCGGAACCATCGTCAAGGAGATCGCATGACCGATCCGTACTTCAACGCCCCTCTCTCGGAGGTCGACCCCGAGATCGCCGAGGTCCTCGAGCGCGAACTGAACCGCCAGCGCGGCTTCCTCGAGATGATCGCGTCGGAGAACTTCGTGCCCGTCTCGGTGCTGCAGTCGCAGGGCTCGGTGCTGACCAACAAGTACGCCGAGGGCTACCCCGGACGCCGCTACTACGGCGGCTGCGAAGAGGTCGACGTCGCCGAGTCGCTCGCGATCGAGCGCGCCAAGCAGCTGTTCGGCGCCGAGTTCGCCAACGTCCAGCCGCACTCCGGCGCCTCCGCCAACGCTGCGGTGCTGCACGCGATCGCGCGCCCCGGCGACACGCTGCTCGGTCTCGCCCTCGACCAGGGCGGCCACCTGACGCACGGCATGAAGATCAACTTCTCGGGCCGTCTCTACGACATCGTCGCGTACGGCGTCGACCCCGAGACCTCGGTCATCGACATGGACGAGGTGCGCCGTCTCGCCGTCGAGCACAAGCCGAAGGTCATCATCGCCGGCTGGTCGGCATACCCGCGTCAGCTCGACTTCGAAGCGTTCCGCGCGATCGCCGACGAGGTAGGCGCCCTCCTCTGGGTCGACATGGCGCACTTCGCCGGTCTCGTGGCCGCGGGCGTGCACCCGAGCCCGATCCCGCACGCGCACGTCGTCTCCACCACCGTGCACAAGACGATCGGCGGCCCCCGCTCGGGCCTGATCCTCACCAACGACGCCGACATCGCCAAGAAGATCAACACCGCGGTCTTCCCCGGGCAGCAGGGCGGTCCGCTCATGCACGTCATCGCGGCGAAGGCGACGGCGTTCAAGCTCGCGATGACGCCCGAGTTCAAGGAACGTCAGGAGCGCACGCTCCGCGGAGCGGCGATCCTCGCCGACCGTCTCACCCAGGACGACGTGAAGAACGCCGGCATCGCCGTGCGCTCGGGCGGCACCGACGTGCACCTCGTGCTCGTCGATCTCCGCGAGGCCGAGATCGACGGCAAGCAGGCCGAAGACCTGCTGCACGACATCCACATCACGGTCAACCGCAACGCCGTGCCGAACGACCCGCGTCCGCCGATGGTGACCTCGGGCCTTCGCATCGGCACCCCGGCGCTCGCGACCCGCGGCTTCGGCGACGTGGAGTTCACCGAGGTGGCCGACATCATCGCCCTCGCGCTGATCCCGGGCGCCGACGTCGAGGCTCTCCGCGCCCGCGTGGCGACGCTGACCGAGGCCTTCCCGCTGTACCCCGACCTGCAGCAGTGAGCCGTGCCGGGGCGGGCGTCGCGCAGGCGGCCCCGCCCCGGCATCCGGTGTCCGCTTTTCGCGGCGCGGTCCCCGGCGTCGCATTCGTCCGGCGCAGGGCCGCGATAAACGCTGATTCTGTCGAAACACGGTGCGACGCCGCGTGTCTCACGAGGATCAGCGTTTATCGCTGCGGTGACACCGACGACCGTGCCCCCGGCGGCTTCGGGGCGCGGCACCGCACCACTTCATGACACGAATGACACACAGAACGAGGGATGCCATGACGGCGACGATTCTCGACGGTAAGGCCGCGTCGGCGGCGATCAAGGCCGAGCTCACCGAGCGGGTCGCGGCACTCCGCGAACGCGGCGTCGTGCCGGGCATCGCCACGGTGCTCGTGGGCGCGGACCCCGCTTCGCAGCTGTACGTCGGCATGAAGCACAAGCAGTCCGAGGCTATCGGCATGAACTCGATCCAGGTCGAGCTGCCCGCCGAGGCCACGCAGGAGGAGGTCGAGGCCGTCATCGACCGGCTCAACGCCGACCCCGCCTGCCACGGCTACATCGTGCAGCTGCCGCTGCCGAAGCACATCGACACCGACGCGATCCTCGAGCGCATCGATCCGGCGAAGGATGCCGACGGCCTGCATCCCACGAACCTCGGTCGTCTGGTGCTCAACGTCAACGCGCCGATCCACACGCCCCTGCCGTGCACGCCGCGCGGGGTCATCGAGCTGCTGCTGCGCAACGACTACGACCTGAAGGGCAAAGAGGTCGTCGTCGTCGGCCGCGGCGTCACGATCGGCCGCTCGATCGGGCTGCTGCTGACCCGCCGCGAGATCAACGCGACCGTGACCCTCACCCACACCGGCACCGCCGACCTCGCCACGCATCTGCGTCAGGCCGACGTGATCGTCGCCGCGGCGGGCGTGAAGCACATCGTGCGCGCGGAGGACGTCAAGCCGGGAGCTGCCGTCCTCGACGTGGGCGTCACGCGCGAGACCGACCCCGAGACCGGGAAGTCCCGCGTGTACGGCGACGTGCACCCCGACGTGGCCGAGGTCGCCGGGTTCGTCTCGCCGAACCCGGGCGGGGTCGGACCGATGACCGTGGCCCTGCTGATGACCAACGTGGTCGAGGCGGCCGAGCGGGCGGCATCCGTCTGAGGTGAACCGCGCGCAAGCGCGGGTTGAACAGCCGTCGCGGCGCGCGCAAGGTGTTCACACCGGGGAGCCGGACGTGGGATCGTTGATTCATGACTGAGTCCGTGCTGAACGACCTCCTCCGCCGCGTCACCGAGAGCGGCCTGCTCGACGACGCCCAGATCGACGAAGACAGCGTCATCGGGTCGGGACACCTGGATGCCGCCGGCGTCGAGGTGGAGGTCGACCTCGACCCCGAGATCGACGAGGAAGATGCCCCCGACCTCGACGCGATCATGAGCAACCTCAAGGACGTGCTCTCGGTCGGCGAGGAGCGCTGGCGTGCGATCGTCGAAGAGGTCGCGAGCGACATCGAAGACGCCCTCGACGACGACGAGCTCGATGCCGACGTCGACCTGCGCACCGACCTCGAGGCGATCGGCGTGGGCGTCTTCGCCGACGCGATCATCGTGGTCTTCGCCGGTCAGACCTCGTTCCCCGACGCTCTCGTGCACGTGCAGCTCACGCCCGAGCTCGAGGTCGAAGACATCGAGATCGTCGGCGACGACGACGAAGACGACGAAGACGAGGACTGACCCTCGACACCACGAAGGGCCGGACGAGCGATCGTCCGGCCCTTCGTCGTTCTCGGGATGCGGTCGGCGCTCAGACGATCGCGGCGCGCAGTTCGGCGGCGGCGGCGCCCACATCGGGGGCGCTGTAGATGGCGCTGCCGGCGACGGCGACCTGGGCGCCCGACTTCTGCACGTCGGCGATGCTCGACGCGTTGACGCCTCCGGCGACCGAGAACGGCACGCCCGAGGCTTCTCCGTCGCGCAGCAGCGTGGCGAAGGTGAAGCCCTCTTCGGCCTGCTCGTCGAGGCCGGCGTGCATCTCGACGAACTCGACGCCGAGGGCGATGACCTCCTTGGCGCGGGCCGGCTTGTCGGCGACCCCGATGAGGTCGACGACGACGCCCTTGCCGTGCTTCTTGGCGGCGGTGACGGCTCCGACGATCGTGCTGTCGCCGGCGCTGCCGAGCACCGTCACGAGGTCGGCTCCGGCGCCGAAGGCGATGTCGGCCTCGAGCTCGCCGGCATCCATCGTCTTCAGATCGGCGAAGACGATCTTGTCGGGGTGCGCCTTCTTGATGGCGGTGATGGCCGAGAGGCCCTCGCTCTTGATGAGCGGGGTGCCGAGCTCGAGGATGTCGACGTGCGGCGCCGCGGCGGCGGCGAGGTCGAGGGCGGCCTCGGTGGTGAGGGTGTCCATGGCGAACTGCAGCTTCATTCGGGGGTCCTGACTGTCGGGGTGGAGGGTCATTCGAGGTTCGCGTGGCGGGGCCACAGGTCGTCGGCCGAGAGGCCCGAGCGCTGCCAGAGCGCGTCGAAGACCGCATCGCCGACGAGGACGACGGCCTGCTCGAACAGACCGCCGGCGTATTGGGTGGAGGCCGTGCCCGAGCGATCGAGCTTCGTCGCGGCGGGCACCACGACGAGGGCGTCCGCCGCTCGCCCGAGGGGCGAGTCGGGCGCGGTGGTGATCGCCACGACGCGCGCGCCGACCTCGGTGGCCGTCTCGACGGCGCGGACGATGCCGGTCGTCGTCCCCGAGCCGCTGGCGGTGAGGAGCACGTCGCCGGCGCGGATCGCGGGGGCGGTGGTCTCGCCGACGACGTGCACGGCGAGGCCGAGGTGCATGAGGCGCATCGCCGTCATCTGCAGCGCGAGGCCCGAGCGCCCGGCGCCGAGGACGAAGACGCGGTCGGCGCCGCCCAGCACCTCGAGCACGTCGTCCGCGCCGTCGCCGGTGGCGAGGCTGTCGACGACCGAGGTCAGCTCGCCCGAGATGCGGGTGAGGGATGCCGCGATGCCGGCGTCGGGGGAGGTCATGTGTCCATGCTTCGCCGGGGGAGCGGAGCGCGAGGCCGGTCGACGGCAGAGGTCGACCTACCCGATCGGGTAGGTTTGGCTCCGTCGGCTAGGTTTGGGCGGGTGAAGTCGTCCGCCGAGTTGTCGTCTCCCGCGTCCCGCGCCCTCGTCATCGAGCACGAACGCGTCGTCGCCGAGCAGGCCGACCGCCACGCCGTGACGCTCGAATCGGTGCTGGCGATCCTGCGGTCCACGCGTCTCGACGACCGGGCCGCGCGCGCCCTCGCCGTGGAGACCGCGGCCGCCGCCCTCGTCGTGCTGCGGACCTCCACCGATCAGCAGCGCAGCGCCCTGCTCGAGCCCGTCACCGGGGCCTTCGCCCGGTTGCGCACCGACCTCCGTCCGCTCGTCCGGCACGGCGACCTCGACGTGCAGTTCGTCGAGCCTCCGGCGACCGGGCGCGCCTTGCCGGGTGAAGTCGCGCACGAGGCCCGGGCGATCGTCCGCAGCGCCGTGCTCGCCCTACTCGACCGGGGCACTCCACACCGCGTGCGCATCCAATGGGACTGCGACGGGCTGAACCTGCTCATCGGCATCCGCGACGACGGAGCGGGCACCCTCACCGCTCACGACGACTCGCTGGGACCGATCGTCGAGCGGGTCAGCGCGCTCAACGGCGCGTTCGACGTCGCCTCGACTCCCGGGTGGGGGTCGGAGCTGTCGGTCGTGCTGCCGCTCGATCCGCCCCCGCGCCCCGACTTCCTCGACGAGGCGGTCGACCTCAGCCCCCGCGAGAGCGAGGTGCTCAGCCTGGTCGTCGCGGGCTCACGCAATCGCGCGATCGCCGAACGCCTCGGCATCAGCGAGAACACCGCGAAGTTCCACGTGTCGAACCTGCTGCGCAAAGCCGGCGTCTCCACGCGGGCCGAGCTCGCGGCCCTCGGGACGGCGCGCGCTCAGTAGCTGTCGCGCTGCTCCGCGCGGGCGGTGACGAACCGCGCCGCCAGCGCCTCGGACGCGCGGGCCAGCAGAGCGACGTCGGCGCCGACCGCGACGAAATCCGCTCCGGCGTCGAGGTAGGCCTCGGCCACCGCGGGATCGAAAGCGTTCACGCCGACCGGGGTCCCGGCATCCGCCGCTGCGGCGAACACGCGATGCACCGCCGCCACGACATCGGGATGCGACTGCTGCCCGAGCAGGCCCATCGAGGCCGAGAGGTCGCTGGGGCCGACGAAGACGGCATCCACCCCCTCGACCGCGGCGATCGCAGCCGCGTTGTCGACTCCCGTCGTCGTCTCGATCTGCACCGTGAGCGAGACGTGCTGGGCGGCCTCGGTGAGGTAGCCGTCGACGCGGTTCCAGCGGGCGCTGCGGGCGAGGGCGCTGCCGACACCGCGCACGCCCTGCGGCGGGTACCGCGTGGCGGCGACTGCGGCGCGGGCTTCGTCGGCGGTCGAGACCATCGGCACGATGATGTTCTGCGCACCCAGGTCGAGCACCCGCTTGATGGTCACGGGGTCGTTCCACGGCACGCGCACGACCGGCGTGACCGGATACGCCGCGGCCACCTGCAGCTGGGTCAGCACCGACTCGAGCGAGGTCGCCGAGTGCTCCATGTCGAGCAGCAGCCAGTCGAGGCCCGAGCCGGCGGCGACCTCGGTAATCGTGGCGTTGCCCGAACACACCCACATGCCCGCGAGGGAGCGATCGGATGCCGCGAGGGCGGCGCGGAAGGTCGGGGTCAGACGAAGCGGCACGAGATCGTTCCCATCGGTCCGTAATCGCACAGCACGTCGTCGCCCTGCGACACCCACATCGGGCGCGTGAACGATCCTGCCAGGATGATCTCGCCCGCCTCCAGGCGCGCGCCGTGCTGGTGGAACTTGTTCGCCAGCCACGCCACACCGGTCGCCGGGTGGCCGAGGACGCCTGCGGCGACGCCGGTCTCTTCGATCTCGCCGTTGCGGCTGAGCACGCCCGGGACCCACCGCAGGTCGATCTCGTCGGGGCGCTTGTGCACGTCGCCGAGCACCATCGCCCCGTAGGCGGCGTTGTCGCTGATCGTGTCGACGATCGTGCGGCCCTCGAGCTCGATGTGCGAGTTGAGCACCTCGAGCGCGGGCACGGCGTAGTCGATCGCGGCGAGGGCGTCGTCGAGCGTGCAGTCGGGGCCCTCGAGCGGGGTCTTCAGAACGAACGCGAGTTCGACCTCGATGCGCACGTTCGAGAACAGGGCGACCGGGATCTCGTCTCCCGAGCGGTAGACCGTGTCGTCGAACATCACGCCGTAGTCGGGCTCGGTGATGCCCGTCGCCTGCTGCATCGCCTTCGAGGTCAAGCCGATCTTTCGCCCGACGAGGGTGCGTCCCGCGGCGATCTGCGTATCGCGCCAGCGGCCCTGGATCGCGTAGGAGTCTTCGACCACGGCATCCGGATACCTCGCCGTGATCCGCGGTATCACCGCGTGCGTGCGGTCGGCCTCGGCGAGCTCGGCCGCGATGGCGTCGATCTGTGCGTCGGTGAGCATGGGGTCTCCTTGGTCGGTCTCACGAACCTCGTCCCACTTCTGGTGGAGCGTGTCCCACTTCTGGCTGGTTGAGGGGTGCCCAACCAGCCAGAAGTGGGACATGGACGGGCTGGACGAGCTGCGGCTGTGCGCGCGTCCCACTTTTGGTGGAGCGTGTCCCGAATTCGGCTGGTTGAGGGGCGCCCAACCAGCCATAAGTGGGACATCGGTGGGCGGGCGCCGGCGCTGGCAGGGCTGGCGCGGCGGCGGGTCAGAGCTGGTTGCCCAGCTTGAACTCGCCGGCACCGACCTCTTCGGGCGCGCGGGTGTAGCTGAAGCCGTCGGCGCCGATGGTCACGGTCATCTCGCTCGAGTCGGTGCGCGCGCGCACCGGCTGCGGGGTGCCGTCGAGGTCGAGCACGAGCGAGCCCTCGGTGTACCACGACGGCACGACGGGGTTGCCCCACCAGTCGCGGCGCTGGTTGTCGTGCACGTCCCACGTGATGACCGGGTTGTCGGGGTCGCCGGTGTAGTAGTCCTGCGTGTAGATCTCGACGCGGTGGCCGTCGGGGTCGCGCAGGTACAGGTAGAACGCGTTCGAGACGCCGTGGCGGCCGGGACCGCGCTCGATGGCATCCGATCGGCGCAGGGCGCCGAGCTTGTCGCAGATGGCGAGGATGTTGTGCTTCTCGTGCGTGGCGAAGCACACGTGGTGCATGCGAGGTCCGTCGCCGCCGGTCATGGCGGTGTCGTGCACGGTGGGCTTGCGGCGCATCCAGGCCGCGTAGACGACGCCCTCCTCGTCCTGGATGTCCTCGGTCACGCGGAAGCCGAGCGACTGCATGAAGTTCACCGCGCGCGGCACGTCGGGGGTGATCTGGTTGAAGTGGTCGAGGCGCACGAGCTCGCCGGGGGAATAGAGGTCGTAGCGCCAGGACAGGCGCTCCTGGTGCTCGGTGTCGAAGAAGAACTCGTACGGGAAGCCGAGGGGATCGACCACGCGCACCGAGTCGCCGATGCCCTTGGTGAACCCGTTCGGCTCGCGGCGCACCTCGCAGCCGAGCTCCTCGTAGAACGCGACGGCCTTGTCGAGGTCGTCGGCGCTGCGCACGCGGTACGAGAAGGCGGCGACGGCCGCGACCGGACCCTGACGCAGCACCAGGTTGTGGTGGATGAACTCCTCGGTCGAGCGGAGGTAGATCGCCTCGTCGTTCTCCTCGGTGATGTGCAGGCCCAGGATGTCGACGTAGAAGACACGGGATGCCGCGAGGTCGGTCACCACGAGCTCCATGTACGCGCAGCGCAGGATGTCGGGCGCCGGTGAGGTGGGCGTGGGGATGGGGTTGTCCGACTGGATCGGTGCCTCTTCGGTCACCCAGAACCCGGAGGAGGTCTTCTGTTCTTCGGTGTGCTTTGCCATGGGGTCGCGTCCTTGCGTGGAGTGTTCTGCGGGTCGGGGGTGGCTTCGACGGGCTCAGCCACCGGTGGGGCTCAGTGCGCCTGCGCCTTGCCGAACGTGGGGTTGTGCGCGGGGCCGAGCGTGATGTGCACGGCCTGCTGGTCGGTGTAGAAGTCGATCGAGCGGTAGCCGCCCTCGTGCCCGAGGCCCGAGGCCTTCACGCCGCCGAACGGGGTGCGGAGGTCGCGGACGTTGTTGGAGTTCAGCCACACCATCCCGGCCTCGACGTTCTGCGCGAAGAGGTGGGCGCGCTTCAGATCGTTCGTCCAGACGTAGGCGGCCAGGCCGTACTTCGTGTTGTTCGCGAGGGCGAGTGCCTCTTCGTCGGTGTCGAAGGGGGTGATCGCCACGACGGGGCCGAAGATCTCCTCCTGGAAGATCCGCGCCTCGGGGGAGACGTCGGCGAACACCGTGGGGCGGACGAAGTTTCCCTCCGGGAACTCCTCGGGACGGCCGCCGCCGGCGACCAGGCGCCCCTCGGTCTTGCCGAGCTCGACGTACGACATGACCTTGGCGTAGTGCTCGGGGTGCACGAGCGCGCCGACCTCGGTCGCGGGGTCGTCGGGGAGCCCGACCTTCACGCGATCGGCCTGGGCCGCGTACCGCTCGACGAAGGCGTCGTACACGTCGCGCTGCACGAGGATGCGGCTGCCCGCGGTGCAGCGCTCGCCGTTGAGGGAGAACACCCCGAAGATGGTCGCGTCGATCGCGGCATCCAGGTCGGCATCCGCGAAGACGATCGCGGGGCTCTTGCCGCCCAACTCCATCGACAGGCCCTTCAGGAAGGGCGCCGCATTGGCGAAGATGAGCTGCCCGGTGCTGCTCTCGCCCGTGAAGGAGATGAGCGGAACATCGGGGTGCTTCACCAGCGCGTCACCGGCGTCTTCGCCGAGGCCGTTGACGAGGTTGAACACGCCCTCGGGCAGGCCCGCCTCCTCGAAGATCCCCGCCCACAGGGATGCCGAGAGGGGCGTGAACTCCGCGGGCTTGAGCACCACCGTGTTGCCGGTGGCGAGCGCCGGTCCCAGCTTCCAGGACTCGAGCATGAAGGGCGTGTTCCACGGCGTGATGAGGCCGGCGACGCCGATCGGCTTGCGGTTGACGTAGTTGAGCTGACGGCCGGGCACCTTGAAGGCGTCGTCGGTCTGCGCCACGATCAGGTCGGCGAAGAAGCGGAAGTTCTCGGCCGCGCGGCGGGCCTGACCGAGGGCCTGCGTGATCGGGAGCCCCGAGTCGAACGACTCCAGCTCCGCGAGGCGCTCGTCGCGCGACTCGACGATGTCGGCGATGCGGTGGAGCACCCGCGAGCGCTCGCGCGGCAGCATCCGGGGCCAGGGGCCCTCCGTGAACGCCTTCCGGGCGGCGGCGACCGCGAGGTCGATATCGGCCTTCTTGCCCGCGGCTGCCCGCAGGTAGGTCTGGTTCGTCACCGGGTCGAGCACGTCGAACGTGTCGCCGTCGACGGAGTCGACGAACGATCCGCCGATGTAGTGCTGGATGTGCTCGGGCAGGTCGGCCGGGGTCCGGCGTGTGGTGGTGAGCGGGGTGGTCATGGCTGCTCCTTTGTGGGAGGGGTGGATGCCGGCGGCCGGCGATCCGCGACGGCGATGTCGGGTGGGCGGAACGTCAGAAAGCGGGAAGGCCGAGCACCTCATCGGGGTGCTCGTGGATCATGTAGGCATCGAGGGTGGCCGAGCGGTGGCGGCGCGAGACCTTCTCGATCTCGGCGAGCGGGGCGCCGTTCTCGATGAGGACGAGGATGTTCTCGTGCTCGCGCACCGATTCGGCGGCGCGGCCGGGGACGAAGCTGAACGTCGAGTCGCGCAGGTGCCCGAGGCGGGCCCATTCGGCCTGGACGAGTTCGAGCATGCGGGGGTTGGCGCACTTCTCGAAGAGGATCGCGTGGAACTCCTGGTTCAGCGCGGTGAAGGCGCGCGGGTCGAAGTGCTCGAGCGTCTCGACCATGAGGTCATTGACGGAACGCGCGCGCCGCACGTCGTCGGCGGTGAGTGCGCGCGCCGACAGGGCTGTCGCGGCTCCCTCGAGCAGGCTGAGCGCCTGCATGCTGAACCGGTAGGCGGTGTCGTCGACCATCGACACGCGCGCGCCGACGTTGCGCTCGAACATCACGAGTCCCTCGGCCTCGAGCTGGCGGATGGCCTCGCGCACCGGGACGACGCTCATGTCGAGCTCGCCCGCGATCGTGCCGAGCACGAGCCGGTAGCCCGGAGAGAATTCCTGCGACGCGATGCGCTGCTTGATCCAGTGGTAGGCCTGCTGCGACTTGCTCCTGCTCCCGGTGACCTCGCTCATCGGGTGGCCTCGCTCTCGTAGCGGGCGCGCCATTCGGCGTTCATCGGGAACAGTCCCTCGATCGGGTGACCGGATGCCACCTGCTCGGCGATCCACGCATCTTCGGTCTCTTGCGCGAGCGCGGCGTCGACCACCTCCTCGGCGATCGCGGGCGGGATCACGATCACGCCGTCGCCGTCGCCGACGAGGATGTCGCCCGGCTCGACCGTGGTGCCGCCGCAGCCGACGGCGACGTCGGTCTCCCACGGCACGTGACGACGCCCGAGGACGGCCGGGTGCGGGCCGGCGGTGAAGACGGGGATGCCGACAGCGGCGACGGCCTCGGCATCCCGCACTCCGCCGTCGGTGACGATCGCGGCGGCTCCCCGCGCGTGGGCGCGGATCGCGAGGATGTCGCCGAGCGTGCCGGAGCCGGTCTCGCCGCGGGCCTCGATGACGATGACCTCGCCCTCGCCGACCGCGTCGAACGCCCGCTTCTGCGCGTTCTGCCCGCCGCCGTGGGAGGCGAAGAGGTCCTCGCGGTGGGGGACGAAGCGCAGCGTACGGGCGGTGCCGACGAAGCGGCTACCGGGAGTGAGGGCGTGCACGCCGTCGATGGTGACGTCGTTGAGGCCGCGCTTGCGCAGCTGTCCGCTGAGGGCGGCGACCGGGACGCGCTCGAGCTTGCCGCGGAGCGTGGGGGAGAGGCGCGGGGCCGCGGCATCCGTCATCGGAACAGGGGATGCGACGGGAACAGGCTGATCCGCTGGATCTCCGCCTGTTCTGGTGACATCGCCTGTTTCGGGCGCGGCGTGGGGCGTCGCGGCATCCGTCACGAGAACAGGGGATGCGACGGGAACAGGCTGATCCGTCGGGTTTTCGCCTGTTGCGGTGACATCGCCTGTTCTCGAGGCGGCGGTGGCGGCCGCTTCGGCCGAGCCCCAGGCTTCGACGCGCTGCGTCTCGTCGATCGCGGGCACGGATCCGATCGCGGGATCGAAGGGCTGGGCGCCCGGGACCACCGTCGTGCGGAGTCTGCCGGTCGTCAGGGAGCCGGCATCCACCTGCACCTCCACCACATCGCCGGGGACGACGACCGACGAGCCGGCCGGCGTGCCGGTGAGGATGACGTCGCCGGTTTCGAGGGTGAAGTGCTGCGAAAGGTCGGCGACGATCTGGGCGAGCGGGAAGATGAGGCCCGCCGTCGAGTCGTCCTGCACGAGGTCGCCGTTCACCCAGGTGCGCAGGCGCAGGGCGGCGGGGTCGATGTCGCGGGCGTCGATGAGCGCCGGGCCGATCGGCGTGTAGCCGTCGCCGCCCTTGGAGCGGACGTTCGAGCCCTTGTCGTTCGCACGGAGGTCGTACAGGCCGAAGTCGTTCGCGGCGGTGACGGATGCTACGTGCGACCACGCGGCATCCGGGGTCACCCACCGCGCGGGCTCGCCGATGACGAGCGCGATCTCCCCCTCGAAGGCGAGGAGTTCGGTGCCGGCCGGGCGGACGGTCTCGGCGCCGGACGCGGCGAGCGAGCTCGACGGCTTGAAGAAGTACGACGGGGCGGCGGGGCGGCGTCCGCGCTGATCGGCGCGCGAGGCGTAGGAGAGGTGGACGGCCACGATCTTGCCGGGGCGCGCACCGAGGGCGGTGAACCGGGGGTCGGTGTCGGTCATGGATGCTCCCTTGCGTCGTATTCGAAATCGTATACGATGTTGCCCACCCCAGCAAGACCACGCCTCGTCGCCGACGACGACGTCCGGGGGTCTGACGATGACGTCTCGAAGGAGTTCCATGTCCCGCTCGCAATCGCCGGGGTTCACCCCCACCGGCACCATCTCCACGTCCACGGACCGCCGCCGGGTGGTCTTCGCCACGGTCGTCGGCACCACCGTCGAGTGGTACGACTTCTTCCTGTACGCCTCGGCTGCCGGTCTCGTGTTCGGTCAGCTGTTCTTCGCGCCCGCCGGCCCCGGGATCGCGCAGATCCTGTCATTCCTCACGGTGGGTCTGAGCTTCCTGTTCCGTCCGCTCGGTGCCTTCCTCGCCGGGCACCTCGGCGACAAATACGGTCGTCGCGTCGTGCTCATGCTGACGCTCATCATGATGGGCGCCTCGACCACGCTCATCGGCGTGCTGCCGACCTATGAGGTCATCGGCGTCGCCGCCCCCGTGCTGCTCATCCTCCTGCGCGTGCTGCAGGGCATCTCGGCCGGTGGCGAGTGGGGTGGCGCAGTGCTCATGGCCGTCGAGCATGCGCCGAAGACCAAGCGCAGCCTCTTCGGCGCTTCGCCGCAGCTCGGCGTGCCCCTCGGTCTGCTGCTCGCGAGCGGCATGCTCGCGCTCATGGCGCTGATCGCCCCGGGTGACGCCTTCCTCGCGTGGGGCTGGCGCGTGCCGTTCCTGCTGTCGTTCGTGCTGATCCTGGTCGGCTACTACGTGCGCAAGAAGGTCGAGGAGAGCCCGGTGTTCGTCGAGCTCTCCGAGCGCAAGGAGCAGACCCGGATGCCGATCGTGCAGCTGTTCCGCAAGCACTCGCTGCTCGTGATCATCGCCGCGTTCGTCTTCGCCGGCAACAACGCCGTGGGCTACATGACCACCGGCGGCTACATCCAGCGCTACGCGACCAACCCCGACGGCCCTCTGGGGCTCGCGACCGCCGACGTGCTCGGCGCCGTGACGCTCTCGGCCGTGACGTGGCTGATCTTCACGTGGCTCGGCGGGTGGCTCGGCGACAAGATCGGGCGCCGCAACACCTACATCATCGGCTGGATCTCGATGCTCGTCGCGATCGTGGCGCTGTTCCCGCTGGTCAACTCCGGCAGCATCGTGCTGCTGGCGGTCGGCCTCATGCTGCTCACCGTCGGCCTCGGCCTGACCTACGGCCCCCAGGCGGCGCTGTACGCCGAGCTGTTCCCGGCATCCATCCGCTTCTCGGGGGTGTCGATCGCCTACGCCGTCGGCGCGATCCTGGGCGGCGCCTTCGCCCCGACGATCGCGACGGCGCTCGTCGACGCGACGGGAACGACCGTGTCGGTCACGGTGTACCTGGCGATCATGGCCGTGCTCGGTCTCGTCGCGACGCTGCTGCTGCGCGACCGCAGCGGCATCCCGTTGGGTCCTGATCACGAGGCCGAGCAGGAGGTGAGCCCGATCCGCGGGCTGTCGAAGGTCTGAACCGATCGAACGGCCCTGTCGCGCTCCGGCGCGGTGGGCCGTTCCGTGGGTGCTGCCACTCGAGCGCGCGGGCTCGCCCGTTCTCAGCGAGGCGAGGCCCGTTTGCCCGAGATGGTGGGTGTTGCGCGAGCGACCGGCCGTCCGCGGCACGTGAGCGCGGAGGCTGCCGGCTGATTTGCCTGAGATGGTCGATGTTGCTCGGACGGCCGACCATTCGAGGCGAACGAATGCGTGGGCTACCGACGCCGGTGCGGGTCAACCGGGGCGCACTCCACCGGAGAGCGCCCCGCGCACCCTCGCCACGAGCTCCTCGCGGTGCTGCGCGAGGTCGGACGCGGTCACGCGGATGATGCGCCATTCGAGGTCGGCGAGCATCTCGTAGCGCCGTATGTCGCGTGCCCACTGTCGTGGGTCGGTGAGGTGTTGCTCACCCTCGTACTCGATGCCGACCTTGCGGTCGGGATAGGCGAGGTCGACGAGCGCCACCACTTTCCCCTCGACGACCACGGGATGGTTCAGAGACGGTTCGGGCAGACCCGCGGCCACGAGCACGAGTCTGGTCTCGGTCTCTTTCCTCGACCGCGAGCGTGTGCGAGTCAGGGAGAGCGCTTCGCGCAGCGCCGTGGCGCCCCGTCGGCGACCTGCCTCGAGCGAGGCCGCGAGCTCGGCGATCGTCGCGAGCGCGGGCGGGTCACCCCTGCGCATGGGCTCGCGAACGAAGGCGTCGCCCAGCGCGACGAGGTCGTCCCGGCACAACATGGCGCCCATCATGGCCCAGGTCGTCGCGGGGCTCGTCACCCGCAGCCCGCTCACGGGTTCGGTGCGGACGCTGCCTATCCCCTCCGAGATGGAGGTGCCGCGCACTCCCCGCGCCCTGCTCGCGCGCGAAGGCAGGAACACTCCGACGTCGAGGGGACGCTCGACGAGCCGGTTCCCGTCGCGGTGGTGGAAGACCGACGCGGGCAGCGGCGCGCCCCACGCCACTGCTGCGGCGACCAGGCAGAAGAACTCGCACTCTCGCATCCGTGCAACGTAGGCGGCTGATCGATGCCGAACGGATGCCTCCAACGCGTCGTCCGGCGGGGCTGAACGCGTCCGCACTCCGGAGAAGGGAGAGGAGAGGTCCGCAGCCCGAAGTCGTCGCCGTGACACTCCCAGCTGCGTTGCCGCGCCGACCGAGAAGGCCTCGGGCAGCTCGGCGGGCAGGGGTGCAGCTCTCACTCCCGAAACATCGCACAGAGCGCATGGCCCGCGGCGCGGCATCCGCGATCTGTGGACAACCGCCCATTCGTTCGACCGGGGGCGCCGCGGCCCGCTTCTTCGTTCGCCTCAGATTGTCGGTCGCCCTGGTTCAGCGTCGGTCCTGCGCTGCAATCGGGTAATACGTGCCTACGGTTGCTCAACTCTTGTCGGCGCCATTTGCGGTCGGGCCTGTCCACGACGAGCGCACGATCCTCGCCTCGGGTGGTTCGGCTCGCCTCTCGCCGAGCGCCTGGCCGTGTGCGTCAGGTGAGCGTCGGTGGTTGAGCGCCGTTTGCCGCGGTTTGTCGCTCACACGGTCGTGGTGCGGCCGTCTGCGTCAGGTGAGCGTCGGTGGCTGAGCGTCGTTTGCCGCGGTTTGTCGCTCATACGGTCGTGATGCGGCCGTCTGCGGCAAGGGAGGAGAGGGAGAGGCGGCCCGACGCCCGGGCTCAGATCGCCCGCCCCGGTGTCAGGATGCCGCGCGGGTCCAGCGCGGCCTTGATCGCCCGCTGCACGTCGAGAGCCACGGCATCCTGCTGCCAGGGGAGTTCGTGGCGTTTGACCGACCCGATGCCGTGCTCGCCCGAGATGGTGCCGCCGAGCGAGAGCGCGAGGCGCGTGATGTCGTCGATCACGAGCTCGGCCGCGGCGTACTCGTCGGGGGTGTCGCCCGCTTCGACCGTGGGGTGGAGATTGCCGTCACCCGCGTGCGCGACCACGGCGATGCGTCGGCCGTGGCGCTCGGCCAGCTCACCGATGCCGCGGAACACGGTCGCGAGCTGCGCGACCGGCACGCCGACGTCGCACGAGACGCGCAATCCCTGCGCGGTGAGCGCGGGGTTCGCCAGGCGGCGGGCCTCGAGCAGGCTGTCGGAATCGCTGATCTCGGTCTCGACCGCGCCGTGCGTCCGGCAGATCTCCACGATGGCCTCCGCGGTCTCGGGCGCGGCGAGTCCCACGGTCTGGCCGACGAGCATCGCGGCGACGGGGGAGGGGAGGCCGCTCGGGTGGAACGCCTCGATGATCTCGACGCTGCGCGCATCGATCAGCTCGAGCACTTCGGGGGCGGCCGGTCCCGAGACGATCGCGGTGACCGCGCGTCCGGCATCCTCGATGTCGTCGAAGCTCGCCCGGAAGGTACGCGGCTGCCCCGGCGGCACGGGCTTGAGGCGCACGGTTGCCGCGGTGATCACTCCGAGGGTGCCCTCGGAGCCGGTGAACAAGCTCGCGAGGTCGTAGCCGGTGGTGTTCTTGCGCGTGCGGGCGCCGGTGCGCAGGACACGGCCGTCGGCGAGCACCACCTCGAGGGCGGCCACGACGTCCGTGGTCACGCCGTGCGCGACGCAGCGCAGGCCGCCGGCGTTCGTGGCGATGTTGCCGCCGATCGTCGACCACTGCGCACTCGCCGGGTCGGGCGGGAAGAACAGGCCGTGGGCCAGGGCTGCGGCATCCAGGTCCGCGGTGATCACCCCCGCCTCGACGTCGGCGAGACGGTTGTCGACGTCGATGTCGACGATGCGGGTCATCGCCTCGAGCGAGACGACCAGGCCGCCGGCGTACGCCACGGCCCCGCCGGAGAGCCCGGTGCCCGCTCCGCGGACGGAGACCCGGATGCCGCGGGCGTGCGCCCACGCGAGAGCCGTCGACACGTCGCCGGTCGAGGTCGCCCGCACGACGGCGAGGGGCAGCCCCTCGGGTTGCGCGCGCGAACTGTCGCCGGCGTAGGCGGCGAGGCTGTCCGCGTCGGTGAGGAGGCGGTCGCCGAGGGCGGTGCGGAGGTCGCCGAGGGTGTCGGTCGGGGTGTCCGCGGCGGACGCGGTCGAGGCGTCGTGCCCTACGCCGGCAGCACCCGTGGGCCTGTGTCCGGCGGCGCCCGCGAAGCCCGGTACGGGACCGGCCCCCGCCGCGGACTCGTTCACGAGTTCACCTTGATGATCTCGCGCTGGTACGGCGCGATGACGGCGCCGCTGATGCGCAGGTCGAGCAGCAGGAACGGCCGCTCGGCGGGGTCGCGGCGGGTCCACTCCGCCAGCGCCTCGAGATCGGCGACCTCGCGTACCACCACGCCCTCGGCGCCGAAGCCGCGGGCGACCGCGGCGAAGTCGACCTCGGGGATGAGCATCGGCTCGCGGGCGAGGCCCTTCAGGCCGTAGAGGTTGATCTCGGCGCCGTAGGCAGCGTCGTTCCACACCACCCCGATGCCGTGGCCGGCGGCCGTGCGCACGGCGCTCTCGAGGTCGGCGATCGCCATGAGGCCACCGCCGTCGCCGGTGGTGAGAACGACCGTCGCGTCGGGGCGGGCGGCGATCGCTCCCGCGACCGAGGGGAAGCCGAGGCCGATCGACTGGTACGCGGTGCCGACCATTATCACGCGGTCGGGGGAGGCGACGGGCCAGTACATGTTCGACCAGCCGAGGAAGTGTCCGCCGTCCGAGACGACGACACGGTCCTCGGGCAGCAGCTCACCGATCCGTGCGGCGGCGGAGCGGGGGTCGAGTCGGCCATCCGGCGCGAGGCCCTCGCCCGCCTCCTGCTCGCGCAGCGGGGCGACGTCGACGCGATCGCGCCAGCCCGACGACATCGCGCCGCGGGAGCGCAGGCGGCTGGTGATCTCCTCGGCCGCCACCGCGGCATCCGCCCGCACGAATCCCCCCACCTGGGCGTGGGTCGCGGTGGTCGCCACGTCGACCTGGAAGACATCGGTGCCCGGGGCGAAGAGCTCGCCGAAGCGCATCGTGAACTGGTTGAGCCCCGCGCCGAAGACCACGGCGACGTCGGCTTCGCGCACGAGTTCCATCGCTCCCGCGGCGCCGAATCCGCCCGTGACGCCGAGGTCGTGCTCGGACGCGGGGAAGATGCCCCGGCCGAGGGCGGTGGATGCCGTGATCGCCCCGGTCGTCTCGGCGAGGCGCCCGAGCGCGGGGCCGGCGTCGGCGAGCCAGGCTCCGCGGCCGGCGAGCAGGAACGGGCGCTCGGCTCCGGCGAGGGCATCGGCGATGCGGTCGAGCGCGGCACTCGCCGAGGGGCCCTGCGGGGCCAGGGGAGCGGGGATCGTCACGGTCCCGGCATCCGTCAGCTCTCCGGCCTCGCGGGTGACCACGTCGTAGGGGATCGCCAGCACCACGGGGACGCGATACGTCAGCGCGTGCTCGAGCGCGATGAGCACGGTGGCCGAGGCGTCGCGGTCGCCGACGGTGTAGGTGCGCACGCCCACGGCCGAGGCGAGCGCGACCTGGTCGACGCCCCACGGGCGCGGGCCCGAGGTGGGCTCGTCGCCGACCACGAGCAGCAGGGGGATGCGCGCCTGCGCCGACTCGGCCAGAGCGGTCAGGGTGTTGGTGAAGCCGGCGCCGTAGGTGGCGGTGGCGGCGGCGATGCGACCCGACGCGCGATAGTGCGCGTCGGCGGCGACGACCCCGCCGGCCTCGTGCCGCATCGCGGTGAAGACGGCATCGGTGTGCCGGTGCAGGGCGTCGAGGAAGTACGCATTGCCGTTGCCCATCACGCCGAAGACGTGGTCGAGGTGGCGGCCGAGGGTGTGGGCGACGTGCGCGGAGACGATGGGCATGCGGAAGCCTTTCGCGAAACAGGAACGGGAATGAGCCGTATGTGTCTCGCGCGGGTCTCGCGCTACGTGCCCCTTTTTCGAGCAGCGACGCACGACCTCGTGCGCCTGACGGGAGCGATCATATACGATCGCTCGGGCCCCGTGGGGTCCGCGGGGCGCGTGACCGAGGCTGCCGCCCTCGGAGACGAGACCGCTCGTCGCCGACACGCCCGTGCGGGCTGATGCGGGCTCGTCAGCAGGATGCCGTCCCGGCGGATCCCGGGCGCGGGCTCCGGACGAAGAACCCGGGCGGCGCACCGCGTGCGGGACCCGACCTACAGCGCTCCCCGGATCGCGGATGCCGCGGCCCCGAGCCGCGCGGCGATCGCCGCCTCGTCGAGGTCGGTCGCCACGTGCACCGCGGCGATCGCCGCGGGCTCCCGCCCCTGCACCTGCAGGGGGACCGCCACGGCGTGCAGCGACGGGATCACCTCGTCATGACTCGTCGCCCAGCCGCGCTCCGCGGCATCCGCCACCTCCGACGCCAGCCGCGCATCGACCTCGTCGGGCCAGCGGCGCGGCGGGAGCTGCGCGAGGATCGCGCGCCCGGGGGCACCCCGGGTGACCGGATGCCGCGACCCGGGCCGCTGCGCCACCGCCGTCACCGTGTGCCGGGGTTCGACGCTCGCGAGGGTCACGCACTCGTCGTGATCGAGCACCACGAGGAAGCACGTCATGCCGAGATCGTTGGCGGCCGCGGTGAGTTCGGGCAGGGCCTCGGCCTGCAGGTCGGCGGCGACCCCGGCGGCCAGCGCCGCCAGGCCCGTCCCCAGGCGCACGGCCCCCGCGGAATCCCGGCTCACCAGACCGTGGTCCTCGAGCGTCCGCAGCAATCGATACGCGACGGAGCGATGCAGGTCGACGCGGGCTGCGAGGTCGTCGATCGACAGCGGTGTCCGCGCATCGGCGAGCTCTTCGAGCAGGCGGATGCCGCGGCTCAGCGTCTGCGAGGCGGGAGCGGCGTCTTGCCGTGGCGGCATCGGTCGGTTAGCCTCTCGTTCGATAGCGGAACGTTGCGTTCGAATATAGAACAGTGACGAGGGTGCCGCAACCCGACATCGACGTCAGGAGAAACGATGCAGTTCCACCACCACGGCTACGTCTCTGGCGATCCGCGCGTGCAGAATGCCGCAGGCACCGGCGTCGACCGCCCCGCGGCGGTGCCCGACGAGGTCGACGTGCTCATCGTGGGCTCGGGCCCCGCGGGGATGCTGCTCGCGGCGCAGCTGTCGCAGTTCCCCCAGATCACCACGCGCCTCATCGAGAAACGCGATGGTCGTCTCGCGCTCGGTCAGGCCGACGGCATCCAACCCCGCAGCGTCGAGACCTTCCAGGCCTTCGGCTTCGCCGACCGCATCACCGCCGAGGCGTACAACATCGGCTGGATGAATTTCTGGGCGCCCGACCCCGAGAACCCCGACCGCATCGTGCGGACGACGCGCACCGAGGACTACGGCCTGAAGATCAGCGAGTTCCCGCATCTCATCGTCAATCAGGCGCGCGTGCTCGACTACTTCGCCGAGGCGGCCGCGCAGGGTCCCGCGCGGATCGTGCCCGACTACGGCGTGGAGTTCCGCGGTCTGACGGTCGTCGACGACGGCGTCGAGGTGCGCGTGGCGGATGCCGCGGGCGAGCGGACCGTCCGCGCGCGGTACGTCGTGGGGTGCGACGGAGCGCGCAGTGGCGTGCGTCAGGCGATCGGCCGCACTCATGTCGGAGCCGCCGCCCGTCACGCGTGGGGAGTGATGGACGTTCTCGTCGAGACCGACTTCCCCGACTGGCGCATCAAGTGCGCGATCAACGCCGCGGCGGGGAACATCCTGCACATCCCGCGCGAGGGCGGCTATCTCAGCCGCATGTACATCGACCTCGGCGAGGTCGCGGCCGACGACGACCACCGCGTGCGTCAGACTCCGATCGAGGAGGTCATCCGGCGGGCCAACGAGATCCTGCACCCGTACTCGATCGACGTGAAGCAGGTCGCGTGGCACAGCGTGTACGAGGTGGGGCACCGGGTGACCGACCGGTTCGTCGACGACCTCGACGCCCCGCGTGTCTTCCTCGCCGGCGATGCCTGCCACACCCACAGCGCCAAGGCGGGCCAGGGCATGAACGTGTCGATGCAGGACGGGTTCAACCTCGGCTGGAAGCTCGGTCACGTGCTGACCGGCCTGGCTCCCGCCGATCTGCTGCGCACCTACGACGACGAGCGGCGCCCGGTGGCCCAGCAGCTCATCGACTTCGACCGGGAGTGGTCATCGCTCATGGCGCGCAAGCCCGGCGAGATCACCGACCCCGCGGAGCTGTCGACCTACTACCTGGCCACGGCCGAGTTCCCCTCGGGATTCATGACGCAGTACGCCCCCTCGGCGATCACCTCCGACGCGCCCGCTCAGGACCTGGCATCCGGATTCCCGGTCGGCAAGCGCTTCAAGAGCGTCGAGGTCGTGCGGGTGTGCGACGGCAACGCCGTGCACCTCGGCCATCACGCGAAGGCCGATGGCCGGTGGCGCGTGTATGCCTTCGCGGATGCCGACGGCTCGGCCCTGCGCGCCTGGGCCGAAGCCGCGCAGGAGATCGTCGAGCGGTTCACGCCCGCAGGGGCCGACCTCGACGCGGTGTTCGACGTGAAGGCGGTGTTCCCCGGCCGATGGGAGGACGTGGTCGACGCGCCCGCGCTCTTCCGCCCGCGCTCGGGGCCGCTGGGCCTGACCGATCTCGAGAAGGTCTTCGCCGCCGCACCGTCGGCCTGGACGACCGCCGACATCTTCGCGGAGCGCGGCATCGGCCCGGAGGGGGCGGTGGTGCTCGTGCGCCCCGACCAGTACGTGGCGCATGTGCTGCCGCTGACCGACCCGGCCGGCCTCGAGCGCTTCCTCGCCGGGGCGATGGCGGAGCCGACGGCGGGTTGACCCTGTGAACGCTCCCCCGAGCCAGAAACGCGGTGACATGGCGTTCCTCCCGGTGCGGAGCGTTCACACGCGCAGGGTGAGTGGAGCGACCCGGGAGGAGACGCTCGGGCGGAGTGCCGCGGCATGCGCCGGTTCGCTCCCTCCGCGTGTCCACCGAGGCCACCGCGTCATCCGGTTTGTACACGACGTATATCGGCACCGCTTCGCGGGCTGACGAGAATGGGCGGGACACCCCGCCCCGATCCAGGAGGATTCATGACCGATTCGCGCGAGAGCGAACTGCTGGCATCCGTACCCACCGGCCTCTTGATCAACGGGGAGTGGCGCACAGCCGAGGCCGGCAAGACCGTGGCGGTGAACGATCCCGCCACCGGTGACGTCCTGCTCGAGATCGCCGACGCGTCCATCGACGACGGCGTCGCGGCGATGGATGCCGCGGCCGAGGCGTTCCCGTCGTGGGCGGCCACTCCGTCGCGTGAGCGTGCCGAGATCCTCCGCCGGGCGTTCGACCTGCTGCAGGAGCGCAAGGAGGACATCGCCCTGCTCATGACGCTCGAGATGGGCAAGCCGCTCGCCGAAGCGCGCGGCGAGGTCGGCTACGGCGGGGAGTTCCTCCGCTGGTTCAGCGAGGTCACCGCCCACACCCAGGGCCGCTACGGTGCGAATCCCGAGGGCACGGGTCGCATGATCGTCTCGCAGCACCCCGTGGGTCCCTGCTACCTCATCACCCCCTGGAACTTCCCCCTCGCGATGGCCACCCGCAAGATCGCCCCCGCGCTCGCCGCCGGCTGCACGGTCGTCATCAAGCCGGCCACCCTCACGCCGCTGACGACGCTCTTCTTCGCGCAGATCCTGCAGGATGCCGGGCTCCCCGCCGGCGTCGTGAACGTCGTCACCACCACGAACACCGGCCCCGTGTCGGAACGCATCATCTCCGACCCCCGCCTGCGCAAGCTCTCGTTCACCGGCTCGACCCCGGTCGGCGTGAAGCTGCTGCAGCAAGCAGCCCCGGGCGTGCTCCGCACCTCGATGGAGCTCGGCGGCAACGCCCCCTTCGTCGTGTTCGACGACGCCGACATGGACAAGGCCGTCGAGGGTGCGATGCTCGCGAAGTTCCGCAACATCGGCCAGGCCTGCACCGCCGCCAACCGCTTCATCGTGCAGCGCAGCGTCGTCGAGGAGTTCACCCGACGCGTCACCGACCGCGTCCAGGGCATGAAGATCGGTCGCGGCACCGAGGAGGGCGTGCAGATCGGGCCCCTGATCGACGACCGCGCCGTCGACAAGGCCAAGACGCTGGTGGGGGATGCCGTCGAGCGCGGCGCGACCGTCACCGTCGGTGGTTCGCCCATCGACGGCCCCGGCACGTTCTTCGAGCCGACCGTCGTGTCCGACGTGAAGCCGGGCAGCGACATCCTCCGGGAGGAGATCTTCGGGCCGGTGCTCGCGATCATCCCCTTCGACGACGAGGACGACGCCGTGCGCCTCGCGAACGACACCGAGTACGGTCTCGTCTCGTACGTCTTCACCGAGTCGCTCTCGCGCGGTCAGCGCATGATCGACAAGCTCGAGACCGGGATGATGGGCCTGAACGTCGGCGTCGTCTCCAACGCCGCCGCTCCCTTCGGCGGCTGGAAGCAGTCGGGCCTCGGCCGCGAGGGCGGCGACGAGGGCATCCACGAGTACCTGCAGACGAAGTACACGCTGACGGCGAACCCCTACGCGTAACACGTTCCGATGCCACGATCCCGGCGCGCCGCGAGGGCCCGGGGTCGTGGCATCCGTCGATCCGCCCTTGCGCACGAGTCGCCAAATTTTGTCGCTTCCGGGCCGTGCGAAGCGACAAGAAATGGCGACTCGGCGGAAGGGGGCGTCAGCCGTCCGCGTGACGGTCGAGGAAGGCGAACACTTCGGCGTCGTCGACGCCGGGGAACATGCCCCGCGGCAGCGGTGAGAACATGTGGCGGTGCACGCGCGCGCTCGGCCAGGCCTTGCCCTGCCAGCGCTCCGCGGCCTCGGCGTCGGGGCGCCGGCAGCACGACTCGTCGGGGCAGTGCGAGACGCCGCGCTTGGCGGTGTCGCGACCGCGGAACCACCGCGCGTCGTCGAAGGGCACGCCGACGGTGATCGAGAAGTCCCCGTCGCTGGTGCTCCCCGTCTGCGTCGAGCACCAGAAGGTCCCGGCGGGGGTGTCGGTGTACTGGTAGTGCTCCGTCGTGCGGTTGTGCTCGGCGAACGCGGAGCGCGCCGAGAACTTCTTGCACACGACCTGGCCTTCGACGCTGCCCGTGACGTCGGTGGGCAGCGGCAGTCCGTCGTTCTCGTACACGCGCGAGATCGCCCCGTCGCCGTCGACGCGCAGGAAGTGCAGATGGATGCCGAGATGCGCGGTCATCAGATTGGTCATGCGCATCGCGGCGGCTTCGTGGGTGACGCCGAACGCGTCGCGGAAGTCCTCGACCGCGAGGTTGCGGTCCTTCTTCGCCTGCGCGAGGAACGCCACCGCGCTGGTCTCGGGCATAAGGCAGCAGGCGGCGTAGTAGTTGATCTCGAGCCGCTGCTGGAGGAAGTCGGCGTAGTCGGTGGGAGGGCGGTGTCCGAGGAGCCGGTGCGCCATCGCCTGCAGCGCCATGGAGCGGAGGCCGTGGCCGCCTGGAATCGACGCGGGGGGCAGATAGATGCGGCCGTGCTCGAGGTCGGTGACCGATCGCGCCGAGTGCGGGAGGTCGGCGACGTAGATGAGCTCGAAGCCCAGTTGCTCGGCCATGATGCTCACCGTGCGGTGGGTGAGAGCGCCGGTCGAGTGGCCCGCCGCCTTGAGCTGCTTCTCGGCGAGGCGCTCGATCTCGGGCAGGTGGTTGGCGGTCTCGCGCATCCGCAGACGCAGCTCGGTGTTGGCGCGACGGGCTTCCTCGGGGCTCGCGATCGTCGCGCGCTCGCGCCGCAGGAGTTCGCGGTGCAGGCCGAGGACTGCCTCGATGGTCTCGTCGCTGGTGCCCTTGGTGACCTTGACGGGCGGGATGCCGAGCTGGTGGAAGAACGGACTGGTCTGCGCCCGTTCGAGCTCGATCTCCAGGGCCGCGCGACGGTTCGGAGGTTCGCGGGAGAGGAGCTCGGTCACCTCGGTCTCGGTCGCGCGCGCGATCTCCTGCAGCAGGGAGAGCTTCGGCTCGCGCTTGCCGTTCTCGATGAGGCTCAGCTGGCTGCCGGCCACGCCCACCAGTGCGCCGAGCTCGTCGAGGGTGTACCCGCGCGCGAGTCGATGATGGCGGATGCGGTGACCGAGCGTGGTGAGTTCGAAGGACGAGGCCATTCCTTGACCATATCGAAAGAACCGAGTTTCTTACACGCAATCTTCCTCGAAAGACCGGCGACCAGGCCCTCAAGATGGGGGAGAACACCGAATTCGCTCTCAACCGAGGAGAACGACATGGCTCTCGCCGACATCTTCGCTTCCCGCTCCACCGGCCGCGCCGCCGCGGTCGCCGCCGCCCCCGCCCGTCCCGGATACGGCGTGAAGCCGGCCGTCGACGGTCCCGGCCTGGCCGCCCTCACCGCGTGGGTGGACCAGGTCGCGGCCCTCACGAAGCCCGACCGCATCCACTGGGTCGACGGCTCCGCCGCCGAGAACGACGCGCTGCTGCGCGAGATGGTCGACGAGGGCAAGCTCATCAAGCTGAACCCCGAGTGGCGCCCCGGCTCCTACCTCGCCCGCTCGCACCCCGGCGACGTCGCGCGCCTCGAGTCGCGCACCTACATCGCCTCCGAGAGCGAAGAGGACGCCGGCCCCACCAACAACTGGATCGCGCCGGCCGAGATCCGCGAGACGCTGAACGGCGTCTTCGAGGGCTCGATGCGCGGTCGCACGATGTACGTGGTGCCGTTCTCGATGGGCGCCGTCGGCGGCCCCCTCAGCCACATCGGCGTGCAGATCACCGACAGCGCCTACGCCGTGGCATCCATCGGCGTCATGACCCGCGTCGGCACGGCCGTCACGGAGCAGATCGCCCAGGGCGCGCCGTGGGTCAAGACCGTGCACTCGGTCGGTGCCCCTATGGCCCCGGGCCAGGCGGATGTGGCGTGGCCCTGCAACGACGACAAGTACATCGTGCACTTCCCCGACACCCTCGAGGTCTGGTCGTTCGGGTCGGGATACGGTGGCAACGCGATCCTCGCCAAGAAGTGCTTCGCCCTGCGCATCGCGTCGGTCATCGGTCGCGACGAGGGCTGGCTCGCCGAGCACATGCTGCTCATCCGCGTGATCGACCCGACGGGCAAGGCGTACCACGTCGCGGCCGCATTCCCCTCGGCCTGCGGCAAGACCAACCTGGCGATGCTGCGCCCGACCATCCCGGGGTGGCGCGTCGAAACGCTCGGCGACGACATCACATGGATCCGCCCCGGTGAGGACGGACGCCTCTGGGCGATCAACCCCGAGGCCGGTTTCTTCGGTGTCGCACCCGGCACCGGCGAGTCCACCAACGTCACCGCGATCGAGACCCTCTGGGGCAACACGATCTTCACGAACGTCGCCCTGCGTCCCGACGGCGACGTCTGGTGGGAGGGGCTGACCGACGAGGCGCCCCCGCACCTCACCGACTGGGAGGGCAACCCCTGGACGCCCGCGTCGGGCCGCCCCGCCGCCCACCCCAACTCGCGCTTCACCGTCGGCGCGGCGCAGTGCCCGCAGATCGCGGAGGACTGGGAGACCCCCGAGGGCGTGCCCCTCGACGTCATCCTGTTCGGCGGTCGCCGCGCGACCAACGTCCCGCTCGTGCTCGAGGCCACCGATTGGTCGCACGGCGTCTTCCTGGGCTCGACCGTCTCGAGCGAGAAGACGGCCGCGCAGGAGGGCACCGTCGGGGAGCTCCGCCGCGACCCGTTCGCCATGCTCCCGTTCTGCGGCTACAACATGGGCGACTACTTCGGCCACTGGCTGAAGGTCGGCGAGAAGCTGCGTTTCGACCGCGCACCGCGCATCTTCCAGGTCAACTGGTTCCGCAAGGGCGACGACGGCCGCTTCCTCTGGCCCGGCTTCGGCGACAATGCCCGCGTGATCGACTGGATCATCCGTCGCGTCGACGGACAGGTGGATGCCGTGGACAGCCCGATCGGACGCCTGCCCCGCACCGAAGAACTCGACCTGTCGGGCCTGGACCTGCCCGCCGCCGACCTCGCCGAACTGTTCGCGATCGACCGCGACTCGTGGCTGGCGGAGGCCGAGCTGACCGAGGAGTTCTACGACACCTTCGGCGCGCACCTGCCGGCCGCGCTGCGCGCCGAGCTCGCGTCGCTGCGCTACCGCCTGCAGCGCTCCTGAGACCGGCTCGCCCGCCGCGCCGCACGGTCCTGACCCGTGCCGCGCCGCGGGGCGAGCCCTGGAATCGACGCCCCTCCCGTTCTTGGCGCGCGGGAGGGGCGTCGGTGCGTTCGAGGGAGCCGCGGCCCCACGCCGCTGCTCACACGAGCAGCTGGTGCTTCGCCAGGTCGCGGTACAGGGGAGTGGATGCCACCAGCTCGCTGTGCGTGCCCTGGCCGACGACGCGGCCGTTCTCGAGCACCACGATGAGGTCGCTGTCCACGACCGTCGACAGGCGGTGCGCGATGACGAGCAGCGTGCGCCCGGTCGCCACGGCGTCGATCGCCTCGCGCATGCGCTGTTCGTTCACGCCGTCGAGTGACGACGTCGACTCGTCCAGCAGCAGGACCGGGGGAGCGGCGAGCAGCGCACGGGCGATCGCGAGGCGCTGACGTTCTCCGCCCGACAGCATCACGCCGTCTTCGCCGACGGGGGCGTCGACGCCGAGCGGGTTGCGCTCGAGCACCTCGCCGAGGTTCACGGCCTGCAGCACGCGCTCGCAGTCGGCGTCGGTCGCGTCGGGAGAGGACAGACGCAGGTTGTCGGCGATGGTTCCGGCCAGGGTCGGGGCGTCCTGCTCGACGTAGCCGAAGCGGGCGCGCAGGTCGTCGCGCGGAAGGTCGCGGGCGTCGATGCCGTCGACGAGGATCTCCCCGTCCGTGGGGTCGTAGAAGCGCTCGACGAGCGAGAGGATCGTGCTCTTGCCCGCCCCCGACGGCCCGACCAGAGCGACGCGCGCGCCGCGCGGCACGGTGAACGACACTCCGCGCAGCACGTCGCGGTCGGTCTCGGGAGCCGGCGCCTCGCTCGGGGCGGCGTCCAGGTGCACCTCGGCGAGCACCGATCGGGCCTCCTTCGCCGCCGCCTCCCGTGCCCGGACGACGTGGTCGGGATAGCGGAAGCGCACGTCGCGGAACGCGATCGCCGCGGCATCCGGAACCGTCGCCGCCGACGTCGGTCGATCGCCGTCGTCTTCGAGCGGAAGGTCGAGCACCTCCTGGATGCGCCCCAGCGCGCCGAGGGCCTGGTTCACCGACGTGATGGCTCCGATCGCCGAGGCGAGCGGCTGCACGAGCAGGAACAGGAAGATCACGAACGTCACCAGCGAGGCGACGTCGATGGCCCCGGATGCCACGCGGTACCCGCCGACACCGAGCACGACGAGCAACGACACCTGCAGGGCGACGAAGGCGATCGGCACGATCAGCGCCGACACGCGGGCGATGCGCACTCCCGCGTCGTAGGCGGCGGTCGCGCTCTCCGTCACGGCGGTGGTCTCACGCTCGGTCGCGCCGGATGCGCGGATGGTGCGGACCGACCCGACCGCGCGCTCCACACCGGACGACAGCTCGCCGACCTTCTCCTGCTGGATCGCGGATGCCGCGCGGATGCGCGTGCTGAGGAGCACCACGATGCCGAGCGACGCTCCGACGACCACGACGATGAGCACCAGCAGCAGGGGGTCGATGAACGCCATCGCGATGACGGCGCCGAGCAGGATCAGCGCGTTGCCCACGGCATCCGCGAAGCCCTGCGTCAGCACGGCGTACAGGAGCGTGGTGTCGGTGCCCACGCGCGAGACGAGGTCGCCCGTGCGACGCGCGTCGAACTCGCTGATGGGCAGGCGCAGGATGCGCGCGATCAGCCGGCGCCGCGAGGAGTACACCACCGCGGTGCCGGTGCGCTGGAGCAGATAGTGCTGGAAGCCCGAGATCACCGACGACAGCACGACGAACGCGACCAGCAGCCAGACGAGGGCGCCGAGCGGGATGCTGTTCTGCACGCGCGTGATGACCTGACCGACCAGCAGCGGCTGGGCGAGCGTCGCCCCCGCCCCGAGGACGCTGAGGCCCGCGACCACAGCGAGCGTGCGCTTGTGCTCGAGCAGGAACGGCAGCAGCTGACGGAACGACGCGCGCGGACCTTCGGGGGTGCGGCGGCCGCGCCGACCGCGCGCGAGAGCGGGTGAAGACATGCTCATCCTCGGGAAAGGGATCGGGGTACTTCGACCGTACCTTCCGCGGCTGTGCGCTTCGCCCCCGCGAGGCGTGATGGGGGAGAACCCGGTGGGGCCCCGGGCGGGGAGGAGTGCTGCGCCCGTCCGCGCCGACGAGGCGGAGGGCCCATCGCGGCGGGAACGGTCCTTCGGCGCACACCTCCGGCGAAGGCGACCCCTCCGGCCCGTCACGACCCATCGGTGCCGGATGAGCAGGAGTCCCGCGCCGGGAACGACGGATGCCACGAGGCCGAGGCCCCGTGGCATCCGTCGTCGAGAACTCCGCGTTACGGTGCGGTCGCTCCGGCGGCGATGTTGTCGTCGTAGTCGACGTCCTTCGTCTCGGGCGAGAGCACGAGGGCGACGAGGGTCAGCACACCCATCGCCGACAGGTAGACGCCCACCAGCCAGGGGTTGCCGTCACCGGCGGCCCACAGCGCGACGGCGACGATGGGTGCGAGCGCCGCGCCCAGGATCGACGAGACGTTGTACGAGATGGCCGAACCCGTGTAGCGCGTGTTCGTGGGGAACAGCTCGGGCAGCACGGCACCCATGGGGCCGAACGTCGAGCCCATGAGCAGGAACCCGATGATGAGGAACGCCTGCACGTACACGTGGGTCAGCGTCGCGTCGGCCTGCGGGAGCAGGAAGAACGCGAAGGTCAGACCGAACACGATGATCGCCGCGGTCACCACGATGAGCAGGCGCTTGCGACCGAAGCGGTCGGCGAGCGGCCCGGACAGCATCGTGAAGACGCCGAAGAACACCACGCCGATGATCTGCATGATGACGAAGTCGGTGTAGCCGAAGCCCAGGCCCGGAACGTAGGCGGCGGCGTCGAAGGCGGTTCCGGCCTTCTCCGCGGCGGCCGCCGCGCCCTCGGCGGTCGGCTTGGTGCCGTACGACAGCGTGAAGCTGGTCATGAGGTAGAAGAGCACGTAGGTCGCCAGCATGATGAACGTGCCGAGGATCAGCTGCTTCCAGTTGCGGCGGATGACCTCGCCGAGCGGGAACTTGCGGATGACGCCGCTCTTCTCGGCCTTCGAGAACGACTCGCTCTCGACGAGCCGCAGGCGCACCCAGAGGCCCACGATGACCATGACGGCCGAGAAGAGGAACGGCACGCGCCAGCCCCACGCGAGGAACTCCGCGGAGCGCTGCGCCGTGCCGTCGGGGTGCGGCAGGGCGAAGTTGATGATGAGGAAGATGCCGTTGGCGATGATGAAGCCGATGGGGGCGCCCAGCTGGGGGAACGTGCCGAACAGGGCGCGCTTGCCCTTCGGAGCGTTCTCGGTCGCCACGAGCGCCGCGCCCGACCACTCGCCGCCGAGGGCGAAGCCCTGCGCGAGGCGCATGATGAGCAGCAGGATCGCCGCCCACACACCGATCTCGTTGAAGGTCGGCAGCAGACCGATGAGGAAGGTCGCGACGCCCATCGTCAGCAGGGATGCCACGAGGGTCGCCTTGCGGCCGAAGCGGTCGCCGAAGTGGCCGAAGACGACGGCACCGAGGGGACGCGCAACCATGGCGGCGCCGAAGACGCTGAACGACAGCAGCAGCGAGGTGGTCTCGTTGCCGGTCGGGAAGAAGAGGATCGGGAAGACGAGCACGGCCGCGGTCGCGTACGCGTAGAAGTCGTAGAACTCGATCGTGGTGCCGATGAGGCTCGCGGTGATGACGCGCGAACGCGGATTGGCCGGGGCCGAGGCCGAACGGGTGGAGGGGGATGACGTGGTCATGACTGCCTGACGGGAAGATTCTTCGTTCGCGTCCGGGGTGGGGCGCAGCGGTGGCACGCAGCGGTCACGGGGGTGGTGGTGAGAGAGCGCGCGGGCGGGGGCACCGGCGACGTCCCCGAGTGAGGGGCGTCTAGACCCTCCAGTCTATGCGCGCGCTGAACGTGCCCCGTCCCGCAGGCAGGTCGCGCGAGACCGCGGAAGTCGTCAGCGCCAGATGACCGCGAGGCCCGCGTTGAGCAGAGCCAGGATGCCGATGGGCCAGAAGATCGCGGGGGAGAGCGAGCCCGTGCGCTTCTGACGTGCGGACCCGATGCCCAGCAGCGCGCCGATCACGAGCAGGACGACGAGCTTGATGCCGATTTTGGCGTAATTGAGGTCGTGGTCCAGGCCCCACGGCGCCGACAGAGCGACGCCCGTGATGAGGGAGATCACGAGCGCGTAGTTCATCAGCGGCGTCACGCGCACGCGCCGGGAGACCGCCTCGACGACCCAGGCACCGAAGAGGATCGCGAAGCCGACGAGGTGGACGAGGACGACGACGTTCCGCAGGATCTCCATACCCGTCAGGGTAGGGACGGCGCGGGTGCGCCGCCAGCAAGGCGGTCCTCACCCCGCGCGCGGTCCTGACCGAGCCCTACGCGTGGCCCGTGAGCCCTACGCGTGGCCCGTGAGCCCCGCGCGTGGCCCGTGAGCCCCGCGCGCGGTCCCTGAGCCCCGCGCGCGCGGTCGCTGAGCTCGTCGAAGGACCCGCCCCCGACTCGCGGACCCCCGTTGGCTTCGACAGGCTCAGCCACTTCCGTCCCGCCCCGCGAACGAGAACGGGCCCGGCGACCGCAGTGGTCGCCGGGCCCGTGATCAGACCGTCTCAGCCGCGCAGCTCCCGCAGCACGAGGGCGGTGCGGATCGCCGCGTCCGCGGCCTCCTCGCCCTTGTCCTCCTTGGAGCCCTCGAGCCCCGCGCGGTCCAGCCCCTGCTGCTCGTCGTCGAGGGTGAGCACGCCGAAACCGACGGGCTTGCCCGTGTCGAGCGCGACGCGCGTCAGTCCGTCGGTCGCGGCCGACGAGACGAAGTCGAAGTGCGGGGTCCCGCCGCGGATGATCACGCCCAGCGCCACCACGGCGTCCGCCCCGGCGTCGAGGGCCGCCTTGGCGGCCACGGGCAGCTCGAACGAACCCGGCACGCGCACGACGCGGTAGGTCGCGCCGGTGGCGTCCAGCACGCGCTCCGCTCCGGCGATGAGGCCGTTCGTGATGACCTCGTGCCACGTGCCGGCGATGACGACGACGTTCAGTCCCGACGCGTCGACGCCGCCGGTCTCGGGTGCTCCACTGCCGGCCATCAGGCGCTCTCTTCCTTCATGTGCGCGAGGGCGTCGCGCAGGTCGTCCTCGGCGATGATGTGACCCATCCGGTCGCGCTTCGTCTCGAGGTACTGGTGGTTGTTGGGGCCGACGCCCACGAGCAGGGGGACCTGCTCGACGACGTCGAGGCCGAAGCCGCGCAGCTGCGCGACCTTGTCGGTGTTGTTCGTCAGCAGGCGCACCTTCTCGACGCCGAGGTCGGTCAGGATGCCGGCGGCGGCGGCGTAGTCGCGCGCGTCGGCGGGGAGGCCCAGGGCGAGGTTGGCATCCACCGTATCCATGCCGCGCTCCTGCAGGTTGTACGCGCGCAGCTTGTTGATGAGGCCGATGCCGCGGCCCTCGTGACCGCGCATGTAGATGACGATGCCGCCGTCGCGATCGATCGTGTCGAGTGCCGCCTCGAGCTGCGGTCCGCACTCGCACTTCAGCGAGTCGAACGCCTCGCCGGTCAGGCACTCCGAGTGCACGCGCACGAGGGGCGCCTCTTCGGTCAGGTCGCCCGAGACGACAGCCAGGTGGTCGGTGCCGGTGACGCGGTCCTTGTACGCGAGGAAGCGGAACGTGCCGTGCGAGGTGGGCACATTGGATTCGGCGCGCAGGCTCACGCGACGCCTCGGCGCCGCCGTGGCGGGCAGCGGGTCGGTGTCGTTCAGGTGGGCGATGAGCTGCTCGATCGTGATCACCGGGATGCCGTCGCGCTCGCCGAGCTCGAACAGTCCGGGCAGGCGCATCATGCTGCCGTCCTCGGCGACGACCTCGGCGATCGCACCGACGGGCTCGAGCCCCGCGAGGCGCATGAGATCGACGGCGGCCTCCGTGTGCCCCGCGCGCTCGCGCACGCCGCCGTCCACCGCGCGCAGGGGGAGCACGTGTCCGGGCCGGATCAGGCTCGACGGCTCGGAGTCGGGTGCAGCGAGCACGTTGAGGGTGCGCGCGCGGTCGGCGGCGCTGATGCCGGTGGTGACCCCGGATGCCGCGTCGACGCTGACCGTGTAGGCGGTGCCGCGGGCGTCCTGGTTGACCTCGACCATCGGGGGCAGGTCGAGGCGGTCGGCCCACTCGGCGGGCATGGGCGCGCAGACGTAGCCGCTCGACCAGCGGACGGTCCAGGCGAGCCACTCGGGTGTCGCGAGCTGGGCCGAGATGATGACGTCGCCCTCGTTCTCGCGGTTCTCGTCGTCGGCGACCAGGATCGGTCGGCCCTGACGGAGAGCCTCCAGGGCCTCGGGGATGGTGGACAGGCTCATTCGGAGCCCCTCTCGGTCTGTGCGGCGGTCGCCGCGGGGTTCTCTGTCGTGCGGAAGGCGAGCATGCGCTGCACATGACGGGCCAGGATGTCGGTCTCGAGGTTGACGGGCGTTCCGGCCTCGGCGCGTCCGAGGGTCGTGGCCTCGAGGGTCTCGGGGATGAGCGAGACCTCCAGCCACGGCTCGGGCTCGGAGGCTGCGCTCACGGCGCTGACGGTCAGCGAGACGCCGTCGATCGCGATCGAGCCCTTGTCGACGACGAGCGGGGCGAGGGGGGCCGGGATGCCGATGCGTACGACGCTCCACTGCGCGCCGGGTCGCACCTCGCGCACGACGCCCGTGCCGTCGATGTGGCCCTGCACGATGTGCCCGCCCAGGCGACCGTGGGCGGCGGTGGCCCGTTCGAGGTTCACGGCGCGACCGGGGGCCACATCGGCGAGGGTCGACATGTCGAGGGTCTGCTTCATCACATCGGCGGTGAACCAGTCGTCGCCCTGGTCGACGACGGTGAGGCACACGCCGCTGACCGAGATCGAGTCGCCGTGACCGGCGTCCGACACCGACAGGGGGGCGCGCAGTGTCAGACGCACGCCGTCGCCCGACGGCTCGACGGCGGTGACGGCGCCGATCTCTTCGACGATTCCGGTGAACATCAGGCGTCTCCTTCGTTCTCGCCCGCGGCCGCGGGCACAGTCTCGGGGCTTCGGGGTCCGGCCTCGGCCGGGCGGGCGACGATGAGCAGATCGTCGCCGAGGGGAGTGACGGATGCCACCACCAGCCGTTTGGCCGCGCCGATGCTCGGCACTCCCACATCGCCCAGCGCCAGGCGCGAGCCGCCGAGCAGCACGGGGGCGACGTAGACGAGCAGTTCATCGACGAGACCCTCGCGCACGAACGCGCTCGCGAGGGTCGGTCCGCCCTCGACGAAGACGCGCTGCACGCCCCGCTCGGCGAGATCGGCGAGCACCGCGTGCAGATCGTGCGTCGTGTAGAACAAGGGGTCTCGCGGATGGCGGCGCACGGCCGCATCCGGTGCCGTCTCACTCTCACCGATGATGACCGGCATCGGCTGATCCGCGAGGAGCGAACCGTCGTCGTCCCGGGCGGTCAGGGCGGGGTCGTCGGTGCGCACGGTGCCGGTTCCGGCGACGATCGCGTCGGCCGCCGCGCGGCGGGCGTGCACGTCGCGGCGGGCGTCGGGCCCGGTGATCCACTGGCTCGTGCCGTCGTCGGCCGCGGCGCGGCCGTCGAGGCTCTGGGCCCACTTGACCGTGACGCGCGGGCGGCCGGTGCGCTGCAGGTGGGTCCAATCGCGCACGAGCGCCTGTGCGGCATCCGCCTCGGGTCCCGACTCGACGTCGACGCCGGCCGTACGCAGCCGGTCGGCTCCTCCGGACGCGGCATCGGTCGGGTCGTCGAGCGCGTAGACCACGCGAGCGACGCCCGCCTCGATGAGAGCGAGGGCGCACGGACCGGTGCGACCGGTGTGATTGCACGGCTCGAGGGTCACGACGGCGGTGGCGCCGCGGGCGGCGCCGGGCGCGAGCTGGGAGAGGGCGTCGACTTCGGCGTGCGCCGTGCCGGCGCCGCGATGGAAGCCCTCCGCGAGGATCTCGCCGGCGGGGGACAGGATGACGGCGCCCACCTGCGGGTTGAGCCCGCGCGGGCCGCGCCGGGCGAGCTGCAGCGCTCGCCGCATGGCGTCGATCTCGACGGCGGATGCCATTTCCCTGTCCTTCCCGCGCCGTCGGGGCAGGGCCAGCGGGAAGGCGCGACGCGCCGTCCGTGCTGCCTCCTATCCGGACTAGCGAGGGGAGACCCCCGCATCACCGTCGGTCCCGGAATTCCACCGGATCGGCCCCACCGCCATGGGCGGAAGGGTTCGCGGACTATCACCGCCGGTTCGGATTCTCACCGACCCCGGAGCACGTTGTTTGCTCTTCGAAGTGTAGTCAACGCGGGGTTTGCGGTTTCATTCCCCGACTTCTGACGACGTTTTCCGGTATCCCGCGCGGCGATGACGGGGCGGATGCGGGCCTCGATCGCGGTGGCACCGGCGTTGCGCGCACGGGCAGCGTCGTGGAAGGCCCCGGAGTGGCAACGCGCCCGCGCGTGCGCTCCGGTCGGTCGGCGGCCCTCGCGCCGCGGTCTCACTTCAGCAGGCGCGACAACCGCCGGTCGGCCAGCAGTTTGCCGCCGGTCTGACAGGTGGGGCAGTACTCGAGCGAGTTGTCGGCGAAGAAGACGCTGCGCACCTCGTCGCCGCACACGGGGCACGCCTCGCCGCGCCGCCCGTGCACGCGCATGCCCCGCCGCTTGGCATCCTTCAATTCGGCGGGCGGCTTGCCGCGCGCGGCCTCGACCGCTTCTGTGAGCGTCGTCGTCATCGCGGAGAACAGGCGATCGACCTCGTCGTCCGCGAGGGTCGCCGCGAGCGCATAGGGCGACATCTTCGCCGCGTGCAGGATCTCGTCGGAGTACGCATTGCCGACGCCCGCGATGACCGACTGGTCGCGCAGCACGCCCTTGATCTGCGTGCGGCGGCCGATGAGGAGCGCGCCGAAGGCCTGGCGGTCGAAGCCTTCGCTCAGCGGGTCGGGGCCGAGGCGGGCGATACCCGGGACGTCGTCGGGGGAGCGGACCGCGTACACGGCCAGCGACTTCTTCGTGCCCGCCTCGGTGAGGTCGAAGCCCGACCCGTCGTCGAAGCCGACGCGCAGGGCGATCGGGGTCTTGCCGGGCTTGATGATCGTCGCCGGAAGCGTGTCGTACCACCGCAGCCATCCCGCCTTGGCGAGATGGAAGACGAGGTGGATGCCGGCATCGGTCGTGAGGTCGACGAACTTGCCGTGCCGCCGGGCGTCGATCACTGCGGAGCCCACGAGCGCCGACAGCGGCGGGTCGAACGTCTTGAGCGCGTTGATCGCCGACACGGTGGCCTTGTCGATGCGCAGCCCCGTGACGCGATCGCGCAGGAACTCGACGAGCCCCTCGACCTCAGGCATCTCCGGCATGCGCCCATGCTGCCACGCACCTCCGACATCGGGGACGGGCCTTGCGCCCTAGCCGAGCACCGCCCACGACCGCGGCGGGGGGTCGTCGTCGTGCGGCAGCTCGCCCGAGGCGGCAGCACCCGGGCGGAACGACGACGCCCGCACGACTCGCGGAGAGTCGCACGGGCGTCGAACGGAACGGATCAGCCGCGGCGGAGCAGGCCGATGCGGTCGTACACGTCGGAGAGGGTCTTCTCGGCGACGGATGCCGCCTTCCCGGCGTTGACGGCCAGCACGCGGTCGAGCTCGGCGGGGTCGTCGAGCAGCTCGAGGGCGCGCGTGCGCACCGGCTCGAACTCGTTCACGACCACCTCGGCCAGGCCCTTCTTGAAGTCGCCGTACCCGCGGCCGGCGTACTCGTCCTCGATCGCGGTGATCTCGCGGCCGGTCAGAGCCGAGTAGATCACGAGCAGATTCGAGACGCCCGGCTTCTCGTCGCGGTCGAAGCGCACCGCACCCTCGGAGTCGGTGACGGCGCGCATGATCTTCTTCGCGCTGACCTTGGGGTCGTCGAGCAGCCACAGCACGCCCGCGTCGGACTCGGCCGACTTCGACATCTTCGAGGTCGGGTTCTGCAGGTCGTAGATGCGGGCGGTCTCGCGTCGGATCACGGGCTTGGGAATCGTGAAGGTCTCGCCGAAGCGCTGGTTGAAGCGCTCGGCGAGGTCGCGCGTGAGCTCGATGTGCTGCTTCTGGTCGTCGCCGACGGGCACGACGTCGGTCTGGTAGAGCAGGATGTCGGCGGCCATCAGCACCGGATAGGTGAAGAGGCCGACGTTGGTGGCATCCGTGCCGTAGCGCGCCGACTTGTCCTTGAACTGCGTCATGCGTCCGGCCTCGCCGAAGCCGGTGAGGGTCGAGAGCACCCACTGCAGCTCTGCGTGGGCGGGCACGTGCGACTGCACGTACAGCGTCGAGCGGGAGGGCTCGATGCCCGCGGCGATGTACTGGGCGGCGGTGCGGCGGGTCTTCTCCCGACGCTCGGCGGGGTCGCCGGGCTGGGTGAGGGCGTGCAGGTCGACGACGGAGAAGAACGCGTCGTACTGATCCTGCAGGTCGCGCCACTGCAGCAGGGCCCCGATGTAGTTGCCGATCTGGAGGCTGTCGGCGGAGGGCTGCATTCCGGAGTAGAGGCGCTCGGTGGTCACCGTACGATCCTAGGCGGCGCGCCGCGCGGCGGTGGTCGCCGGCTCAGCGCCCGAGCGTGTAGTCCACGACGACGGGGGAGTGGTCGCTCCATCGCGTGTCGTACGACGGCGCGCGGTCGACGCGGTACGCCGTGACCCGCTCGGCGAGCTCAGGGGTGGCGACGTGGTAATCGATGCGCCAGCCGCTGTCGGTGTCGAACGCCTTCCCCCGCATCGACCAGAACGTGTACGGACCGTCGACCTCGCCCATGACGCGGCGGCCGACGTCGACCCAGCCCAGGCCCGTGCCGGTCGAGCCGTCGACGCCCTCGACCTGCTCGCCCGCGGGGCCGAAGAAGCGATCGAAGTACGCACGCTCGCGCGGGAGGAAGCCGGCGTTCTTGCGGTTGCCCCGCCAGTTCTTGATGTCGAGCTCGCGGTGGCCGACATTCAGGTCGCCGGTGACGAGAGCCAGTTCGCGCTCGGCCTTCAGCGCGGCGAGGCGCTGCTCCATGGCATCCAGGAACAACCACTTGGCGTCTTGCTTCGGGGTGTCGACCTCGCCGCTGTGCACGTAGGCGCTGACGATGGTGAGGGTCTCGCCGTCGATGTCGAAGTCGGTCTCGATCCAGCGGCCCGACGCGTCGAGCGGCTCGGGACCGAGGTGCGTGCGGGTCTCGACGCCGGGGAGGCGGCTGATGATCGCGACGCCGGCGCGCCCCTTCGCGAGCGCCTCGTCGTTGACGATCTCCCAGCCGGGAAGGGCCTCGGCGAGCTGCTCGGCGGAGGCGCGGACCTCTTGCAGGGTGACGATGTCGGCGCCGGAGGCGTCGAGCCACTCGACCATGCCCTTGCGGACGGCGGCACGGATGCCATTGACGTTGACGGAGACGATACGCACGGAACGAGCCACCCGACGAGCCTAACCGCGACCTCCGACATCCCTCCGGGCTGGACAGCCGCCCGCGGTCCTCAGTCGAGGACGAGCGTCGTGCGCCGTGGGGCCGGCACGTCGGCCTCGGCGCGGGCGAGCACCTTCTCGGCCGCCGCGAGCCGTCGGCGTGCGCGCCATCGCCAGGGCCAGCGCGCCAGCGCCAGCGCCTTCTCCGCCTCGCGCACCCCCACCTGCGCGGCGATGACGAGCGCCGCCTGCTCCATCGCCCGGCGGTCCTCGGGGGAGCGCAGAGGGACGTCGCGGTCGCCCGCGGCCACGGCGATCCAGGCGGCCGACACGAGGATGACGATGCCGATGAACCGGAACCACAGCAGGAAGCCGATGAGCACTGTGAAGGTCGCCAGGAGCGGGTTCGACGGCGTGTACACGAACAGGAACCCGGCGCCGACCTGCAGCACCACGATGCCCGTCGCCCCGACGACGGCTCCCGGCCAGGCGCGGCGCCACGACAGCGTCGTCCCCGTCAGGAAACGGAACAGCGAGGCGAGCGCCACCGTGTTGATGCCGAACGCGACGACGAGCGACACCAGACGTGCGCCGATCGACCAACCGAGGGTTTCGCGGTCCCAGCCGATGAGGCCGAAGATCAGGTCGACGGCACCGGTCGTGACCGACCCCAGCAGGGCACCCACGAGCAGAGAGACCCCGAAGAGCACGGATGCCACGAAGTCACGCGCCTTGAGCATGACGTAGTTGCGCAGGTCGAAGGGCAGGCCGAAGGTGTCGCGCACGGCGCGCCGGGTGAACGTGACGAACCCGATCGCGGTCCACACGACCACGACGACGGCCACGATGCCGGTGATGGTCAGCAGACGTCCGCTCTCCTGGGCGACGGCCTCGACCTGGTCGCGGTCGACGAGGCCGTTCTTGCTGATCAGGCCCGGGATGTAGCTGTTGATGATGCGGATGAGACCGTCGATCGCTGCGGTGCTGCCGCCCAGCCAGATCCCCACGCCCGCGAACGCGAGATAGAGCGCCGAGAACACCGCGAAGAGTCCCTGGTAGCTCATCCCCGCGGCGAGCAGGAACCCGTTGTGCCGCAGGAAGTGCCGCCACACCCGGATCGGGAACCACTGCGCGATCTTCGCCGCGCGCGCGATCGGCTGATCCAGCCGCTCCCGCACCGCGACCTGCGCCGCTTCGAACCTGTTGCGCAGGGACGGGTCGTCGTCGCGCACCGCGGGCAGCGGTCGCGGGTCGGCGTGCGTCTCGGTCACCCGTCGAGCCTAATGAATGGATGCCGAGGCCTCGGCGTCCCCCGGGCCACGGCATCCGCCCGCCCCTGCGTGAGTCGCCGGGATCTGTCGCTTCCGCGGGCATCGACGCGACGATTTCCGGCGACTCACGCGAGAGAGGGTCGCCGCGAACGCCGAACGGCGGGTCCGCCTGCGCGCACCCGCCGTTCGAGAGGGGAGGGGTCAGCGACCGCCGCGGAGGACGGCCTGCTTGACCTCGGCGATGGCCTTGGTGACCTCGATGCCACGGGGGCACGCCTCGGTGCAGTTGAAGGTGGTGCGGCAGCGCCACACGCCCTCTTTGTCGTTGAGGATGTCGAGGCGCACGTCGCCTGCGTCGTCGCGCGAGTCGAAGATGAAGCGGTGCGCGTTGACGATCGCAGCGGGGCCGAAGTACTGCCCGTCGGTCCAGAACACGGGGCACGACGAGGTGCACGCGGCGCACAGGATGCACTTCGTGGTGTCGTCGAAGACCTCGCGGTCGACGATCGACTGCACCCGCTCCTTGCCCGCCTCGGGCTTCGAGTTCGAGATCAGGAAGGGCTGCACCTCGCGGTAGGAGGCGAAGAACGGCTCCATGTCGACGATGAGGTCCTTCTCGAGGGGGAGACCCTTGATCGCCTCGACGTAGATCGGCTGCGAGATGTCGAGATCCTTGATTAGGGTCTTGCAGGCGAGGCGGTTGCGACCGTTGATGCGCATGGCATCCGAACCGCAGATGCCGTGCGCGCACGAGCGGCGGAACGACAGCGAGCCGTCGACCTCCCACTTGATCTTGTGCAGGGCGTCGAGCACGCGGTCGGTGGAGTACAACTCCACGTCGTAGTCGACCCAGCGGGGCTCGTCGTCGACCTCGGGGTCGAAGCGGCGGATGTTGAAGGTGACGAGGAACGACTGGATGCCGGTGTCCTCAGGAGTCTGCTCGACCTCTTCCGAGGTGTCGACCTGCTCGATGACGGTGGATGCCATCTCAGTACTTCCTCTCCAGCGGCGGGTAGCGCAGCTCCCCGGCCTCGTTCTTGGTGAAGACCACGGGCTTCCAGCCGAGTTCGATGTGGTCGGCGGGGTGCGACGAGTGGGGGTCGCCCGACAGGTACGCCATGGTGTGCTGCATGTAGTTCTCGTCGTCGCGCGTCGGGAAGTCGTCGCGCATGTGACCGCCGCGGCTCTCCTCGCGGTTCTGCGCCGAGTAGACGACGACCTCGGCGAGGTCGAGCAGGAAGCCCAGTTCGACGGCCTCGAGCAGGTCGGTGTTGAAGCGCCTGCCCTTGTCGTCGACGTGGATGTTCTTGTAGCGCTCGCGGAGGTCCGCGATCACGTCCATGACGTGCGCGAGGGACTCGTGCGTGCGGAACACCTGCGCGCCCTTGTCCATCTCGTCCTGCAGCGTCTTGCGCAGCACCGCGATGCGCTCGGTGCCGCTGTTGTTGCGCAGGCCCTCGATGAGGCCGCGCACCTCGGCGGCGGGGTCTTCGGGCAGCGGAACGAAGTCGGCGGTCTTGACGTACTCGACGGCGTTGCGACCGGCGCGCTTGCCGAAGACGTTGATGTCGAGCAGCGAGTTGGTGCCCAGGCGGTTCGAGCCGTGCACCGAGACGCACGCGCACTCGCCGGCCGCGTAGAGGCCCGGCACGACCGTGTCGTTGTCGGCGAGCACCTCGGCCTTGATGTTGGTCGGGATGCCGCCCATCGCGTAGTGCGCGGTCGGCATGACCGGGACCGGCTCGACGACCGGGTCGACGCCCAGGTAGGTGCGGGCGAACTCGGTGATGTCGGGGAGCTTGGTCTCCAGCACCTCGGCGCCCAGGTGGGTGCAGTCCAGCAGCACGTAGTCGCGGTGGGGGCCTGCTCCGCGGCCCTCGGCCACCTCCTGGACCATGCAGCGGGCGACGATGTCGCGGGGCGCGAGGTCTTTGATGGTGGGGGCGTAGCGCTCCATGAAGCGCTCACCGCTGGCGTTGCGCAGGATCGCGCCCTCACCGCGGGCACCTTCGGTCAGCAGGATGCCGAGACCGGCGAGACCGGTCGGGTGGAACTGGAAGAACTCCATGTCCTCCAGCGGCAGGCCCTTGCGCCAGACGATGCCGACGCCGTCGCCGGTGAGGGTGTGGGCGTTGGAGGTGGTCTTGAAGATCTTGCCGAAGCCGCCGGTGGCGAAGACCACGGCCTTGGACTGGAACACGTGCAGTTCGCCGGTGGCGAGGTCGTAGGCGACGACGCCGGCGACCTGCGTCTTGCCCGCGGCATCCTTCACCGTGATGAGGTCGAGCACGTAGAACTCGTTGAAGAAGTTGATGCCGAGCTTCACGCAGTTCTGGAACAGCGTCTGCAGGATCATGTGGCCGGTGCGGTCGGCCGCGTAGCACGCGCGGCGCACGGGCGTCTTGCCGTGGTCGGCCGTGTGACCGCCGAAGCGGCGCTGGTCGATCTTGCCCTCGGGCGTGCGGTTGAAGGGCAGGCCCATGTTCTCGAGGTCGATGACGGCGTCGATGGCCTCTTTGGCGAGGATCTCCGCGGCATCCTGGTCGACGAGGTAGTCGCCGCCCTTGATGGTGTCGAAGGTGTGCCACTCCCAGGAGTCCTCTTCGACGTTCGCGAGCGCGGCCGCCATGCCGCCCTGCGCCGCACCGGTGTGCGAGCGCGTGGGGTAGAGCTTCGAGATGACGGCGGTCTTCGCGCCGGGGCCGGCCTCGATGGCCGCGCGCATTCCTGCGCCGCCCGCGCCGACGATGACGACGTCGAACTGGTGGTAGTGGACGCCGTCTTTGACGATCGAGTCCGAGCTGGTCTGAGTGCTCACGTGTGCGATACCTCTGCTGTCAGGGGAAAGAAGGGATGCCGTCGGCTCAGGCCGCCTGGCACACGTCCCACAGGGAGCTGCTCTCGGTCACGCCGAGGCAGGGGTCGAAGGTGAAGACGACGAGCGTGCCGAGCAGGATGAGGAACCCGGCCGACACCCACAGCGAGCCCACGAGAATCGTGCGGATGCGGGCGTTCGTGACGTAGTCGTTCACGATCGTGCGCATGCCGTTGGCGCCGTGGATGAGGGCCAGCCAGAGCATCAGCACGTCCCACCACTGCCAGAACGGCGAGGCGAGCTTGCCCGCGACGAACGCGAAGTCGATCTGGTGGATGCCCTCGCCCGTCATGAGGTTGACGAAGAGGTGGCCGAAGATCAGGACGATCAGCAGCACGCCGGAGGCGCGCATGTAGATCCAGCCCCACTTCTCGAGATTGGTGCCCTTCTTGCGCACGGAGGGCGTGCGGGGCGCGGGGATCGTGGCGGCTTCTTGGGCGACGGACATCAGTGGCTCCCGGTGACGGCGCTGAAGACGTTGATCAGGTGGCGCGGGGTGAACCCGAGCATGGTGACGACCCAGAGACCGAGCACGCCCCACCACAGCTGGCGCTGGTGGCGCGTGGCCCACGGCCAGAAGTCGACCAGGATGATGCGCAGGCCGTTGAACGCGTGGTACGCGATCGCGCCGACCAGGGCCACCTCGCCGAGACCCATGACCGGGTTCTTGTAGGTGCCGATGACGGCGTCGTACGCCTCGGGCGAGACCCGGATGAGCGCCGTGTCGAGGATGTGCACGAGGAGGAAGAAGAAGATCGCCACGCCGGTGATGCGGTGAAGGACCCACGACCACATGCCCTCACGGCCGCGGTAGAGAGTGCCGCGAGGCCTCTTCGAAGTGGTCTCTTTCACCGACGGCGTGGCACGTGCTGGTGCTGACACGGTCGTCCTCCCTGATCGAACACGGTGTGGGACCCACGCGGGTCCGAGCGTCACACGGGCGCCATCGAATACTACGTCCGGCCTATGAACGGCGGGGATTAGGGCCGCCTAAGACTCTCTCGACATCGAGATATCTTCGGATGCCGCCGACGCCGCGTTCCGGTGCCGTCGATCACCCGTCACCGCGCGGAAAAGCGCGCGTGCGCGCGGGCAGTAGGGTCGGAGCCATGGCCGACATCGCTATCGACGACTTCTACGCCGTGATCCCCGCCGGTGGGATCGGCAGCCGCCTGTGGCCGCTGTCGCGCGCCGACGCCCCCAAGTTCCTCCACGACCTCACCGGGTCGGGCCAGACGCTGCTGCGCGACACGTGGGATCGCCTCGCCCCGCTCTCGGGTGCCGACCGCATCGCCGTCGTGACGGGCCGTGCCCACCGCGCGGCCGTCGAACGGGAGCTCCCCGGCGTCCCCGACCACAACGTCTTCCTCGAATCGGAGCCGCGCGACTCCTCCGCGGCGATCGGTCTCGCCGCCGCCATCCTAGTGCGCCGCGAGCCCGACGTCATCATCGGCTCGTTCGCCGCCGACCACGTCATCCGCCAGACCCGTCAGTTCGACTTCGCCGTTCGTCAGGCCGTGGCCGTCGCACGGGCCGGATACATCTGCACCATCGGCATCCAGCCGAGCGAGCCCTCCGTCGGCTTCGGCTACATCAAGCAGTCCGACGAGCTCATCGTCGACGACGCCCCCGAGGCGTACATGGTCGAGCGCTTCGTCGAGAAGCCCGACCTCGACACCGCGAAGGAGTACTTCTCGGACCGCGCGTACCTCTGGAACGCGGGCATGTTCATCACCCGCGCCGACGTGCTGCTCGCCGAGCTCGCCGTAAACGAGCCCGAGCTGCATGCGGGGCTGCTCGAGCTCGCCGAGGCGTGGGACGACCGCGATCGTCGCGGCCCCGCGGTCGACCGCATCTGGCCGGGACTGAAGAAGATCGCCATCGACTACTCCGTCGCCGAGCCGGCCGCCGAGAAGGGGCGCCTGGCGGTCATCCCGGGGCACTTCGATTGGGACGACGTGGGGGACTTCGCGAGCCTGTCGAAACTCAACTCCTCGGGCGGCCGCAACGAGCTGGCGATCCTCGGTGAGGACGCCCGCGTGCTCTCCGACGCCTCCAGCGGCATCGTCGTCTCGCAGACCAAGCGCGTGATCAGCCTCATCGGCGTGCGCGACATCGTCGTGGTCGACACCCCGGACGCGCTCCTGGTGACCACGAGCGAGAACGCGCAGCGCGTGAAGGGCGTCGTCGACGCCCTCAAGCTCACCGGCCGCGGCGACGTCCTCTGACACGGCAGGCCTCGGCTCGGACGCCGCTGACACCGGATGCCGCCCCGCGTGGCATCCAGTGTCTCGCCCGCTGTGGCGTGTGGCGGTCGCGTGACGCGAGATTGCGTCTTTGTAACCATTGATGCGCGCGAGGCTCTCGGGGACGCAAGCCCGCCGACACAGTAGGTAACGTGACGGGATCGTCCCCCGAACCCGTTGGGGGCATCCGTCTTGGAGGACCATTCGTGAAGACCACGAAGAAGGCCGTCGTCAGCGGCCTCGCCATGATCGGCGCCGCGGCGCTGCTCGCCGGTTGCGGCGCCGCACCCGAGAGCAACGGCGCATCCGGTGGTGCCGCCGCCGGCGCCAGCGACTACCTGCCCTGCATGGTGTCCGACTCGGGTGGATTCGACGACAAGTCGTTCAACCAGCTCGGCAAGGAGGGCCTCGACGCCGCCGCTTCCGAGCTCGGCTCGAAGAAGCCCATCGAGGTGCAGTCGCAGTCCGAGACCGACTTCGCGTCGAACCTGCAGAACCTCGTCGACCAGGGCTGCAACACCATCATCACCGTCGGCTTCCTGCTCGCCCCCGCCGCGCTTGAGTCCGCCACGGCGAACCCCGACCTGCAGTACGTCTCGATCGACGACACCGTCGACCAGAACTTCGACGGCACCACCGACGCCCCGAACATCAAGCCGATCATCTTCGACACCGCTCAGGCGGCGTACCTCGCCGGCTACCTGGCCGCGGGCACGTCGAAGACCGGCGTCGTCGGCACCTTCGGCGGCATGAACATCCCGACCGTGACGATCTTCATGGACGGCTTCGCCCAGGGCGTCGAGAAGTACAACACCGACAACAACGCGTCCGTGCGCGTCGTCGGGTGGGACCGCACCGCCAAGGACGGCTCGTTCACCGGTGGCTTCGAGGCCAACGACACCGCGCGCCAGACCGCGCAGGCGATCATCGACCAGAACGTCGACGTGCTGCTGCCCGTCGGTGGCCCGATCTACCAGTCGGCCGCCGTCGCCATCCAGGACTCCGGCCGCGAGATCGCGCTCGTCGGCGTGGACGCCGACGTGTACGAGACCGACCCCGGCATCGGCGACCTGCTGCTGACCTCGATCCTCAAGGGCATCGACGTGGGCACCAAGGACGCGATCGTCGCCGCGGGCGAGGGCTCGTTCGACACCGCCCCGTTCGTCGGCACGCTCGAGAACGACGGCGTGGGCCTGGCCCCGTTCCACGACTGGTCCGACCGTGTCCCGGCCGACCTGTCGTCGAAGGTCGACGCGCTGAAGGCCGACGTCATCAGCGGGAAGATCAAGGTCGAGTCCTACCTGGCCGGCTGAGAGAACTCCACTCTCCAGGGGAGGCCGGCGCGATGCCGGCCTCCCCTCCTCATGGAGTGGGCGCCCTGCGCCCCTCCTCCTCAGACGCCGATCCGCTCACGAGGCGGGTCGGTCTCGTCGGACGCCTCCCTCGTCCGATGCCACAGAACTTAGGATCGGGAACATGAAGCTCGAACTCCGCGGGATCACGAAAACCTTCGGGTCCCTGGTGGCGAACGATCACATCGACCTCACCGTCGAGGCCGGAGAGATCCACTGCCTGCTCGGCGAGAACGGTGCCGGCAAGTCCACCCTGATGAACGTCCTCTACGGCCTCTACCAGGCCGACGGGGGAGAGATCCTGCTCGACGACGCCGTCCAGCATTTCTCCGGTCCCGGCGACGCGATGCGCGCGGGAATCGGCATGGTGCACCAGCACTTCATGCTCATCCCCGTCTTCACGGTGGCTGAGAACGTCATGCTCGGCCACGAGCCCACCAAGGTCGGCGGTCGCCTCGACCTCGCGGCCGCCCGCGCGAAGGTGCGCGAGATCTCCGATCGCTTCGGGTTCGACGTCGACCCCGACGCCCTCGTCGACGACCTGCCCGTCGGCGTGCAGCAGCGCGTCGAGATCATCAAGGCCCTCTCCCGGGATGCCAAGGTGCTCGTCTTCGACGAGCCCACGGCCGTGCTCACCCCGCAGGAGACCGACGAGCTGATGGCGATCATGCGCCAGCTCAAGGCCGCGGGGACCTCGATCGTCTTCATCACCCACAAGCTCCGCGAGGTGCGCGAGGTCGCAGACCGCATCACGGTCATTCGTCTCGGCAAGGTCGTGGGCGAGGCCGACCCGCGCGCCTCGAACGCCGAGCTGGCCTCGCTCATGGTCGGCCGCGCGGTCGAGCTCACCGTGCAGAAGGAGGAGCCGACGCTCGGCGACGTCGGCCTCTCGGTGTCGAACCTCACGGTCGTCGACCCCATCGGACAGCTGGTCGTCAACGACGTGAGCTTCGACGTGCGTCGGGGCGAGGTGCTCGCCATCGCCGGTGTGCAGGGCAACGGTCAGACCGAGCTCACCGAGGCGCTGCTCGGGCTGCAGGAGCGCGTCGAGGGTTCCGTCGTTCTCGACGGGACGGAGCTGAACGGACGGAGCGTGCGCGCGGTCCTCGACGCGGGGGTGGGCTTCGTCCCCGAAGACCGCAAGGAAGACGGTCTGGTGGGGGAGTTCTCCATCGCCGAGAACCTCATGCTCGACCGCGCCGACGGCGCGCCGTTCGTCAAGGGCGGCGCGATCCAGCTGTCCACCCTCGCCGACTTCGCGCGCGAGAAGGTCACCGAGTTCGATGTGCGCACTCCCTCGATCGAGACCCCGGTGGGGCGTCTGTCGGGCGGCAACCAGCAGAAGGTCGTGCTGGCGCGCGAGTTGAGCCGTGACCTGCGCCTGTTCGTCGCGGCCCAGCCGACCCGTGGCGTCGACGTCGGCTCCATCGAATTCATCCACAAGCGCGTCATCGAGACGCGCGACGCCGGAGTCCCCGTCATCGTGGTCTCCACCGAGCTCGACGAGGTGACCGCCCTCGCCGACCGCATCATGGTGATGTACCGCGGTCGCGTCGTGGGCATCGTCCCCGGCGACACCTCGCGCGACGTGCTGGGCCTCATGATGGCCGGCGAAGCGCCCCAGAACGAAGGAGTCGCGGCGTGAGCGATCCGCACAGCCCGCACGACCCGACCGCCGCGCGCGCCGAGCGCGCCGCGGAGGTCGCCGAGGCCGGTCAGGCCGACCTCGCCCTCGAGGGCGAATCCCGCATCGATCCCGCCACGGAGGCACGCGTGGTCGCCCCCGAACCGGCGGACGACGAGAACCGCTGGCGGCGGGCGTTCCGCGAGATCGCCACCGGCAACGCCATCATCTCGGTGCTGGCCGTCATCCTGGCGCTGCTCGTCGGCGCCATCATGATCGCCGCCACCGACGAGAACGTGCAGGCCGCAGCGGGGTACTTCTTCGCGCGACCGGGCGACACCCTCGCCGCCATCTGGCAGTCGGTCTCCGGTGCGTACTCGTCGTTCTTCCAGGGCGCGATCTACAACTTCCGTCGTCCGGAGTTCGCCACCGGCATCCGGCCGTTGACCGAGACGCTCACCTTCGCCACGCCGCTCATCGCGGCCGGTCTCGGTGTCGCCCTGGCCTTCCGCGTCGGCATGTTCAACATCGGTGGTCGCGGCCAGATGCTCGTCGCCGCCGCTGCCGGCGGATGGGTCGCCTTCGCGTTCGACCTGCCGTGGGGCATCCACATGATCGTCGCCCTCGTCGCGGGTGTCGTCGCGGGAGCCGTCTGGGCCGGTATCGCCGGTGTGCTCAAGGCGCGCACCGGGGCGCACGAGGTGATCGTGACGATCATGCTGAACTACGTCGCGTTCTACATCGTGTACTACCTCCTGCGCACCCCCGGGCTGCTGCAGGCACCGGGATCGAACAACCCCACGACCCCTCCGATGAAGGACACCGCGGTGTTCCCCGACCTCTTCGGCTCCGGGTACAACCTGCACTTCGGTTTCGTGCTCTCGCTCGTCGCCGTCGCGGTGGTCTGGTGGATCCTCGAGCGCTCGTCGCTCGGCTTCCGCTTCCGCGCCGTGGGCCTGAACCCGAACGCGGCGCGCGTAGCCGGCATCAACGTGAAGTCGATGTACGTCTACGCGATGCTCATCTCGGGAGCCCTCGTGGGCCTCGCGGGCGTCGACCAGGTGCTCGGCACGGTGACCACCGGCTTCTCGAGCGGCATCGACGCCGGTATCGGCTTCGACGCCATCACCGTGGCCCTGCTCGGTCGTTCCACCCCCGTCGGCGTGCTGGTCGCCGGCATCCTGTTCGGCGCGTTCAAGGCCGGCGGCTTCGCCATGCAGGCGGCCAACGGCGTTCCGGTCGACATCGTCCTGGTCGTGCAGTCGCTCATCGTGCTCTTCATCGCGGCGCCGCCGCTGGTGCGCGCGATCTTCCGTCTGCCGGCCCCCGGGGCGCGCCAGCCCAAGGTGCGCGCCGCCAAGAAGAAGGAGGCGGCCCGGTGAGCACCACCGCCGCACACCCCGAGGCCACGGCTCCGGAGACGCTCGACACCGCTGTCGTCGTCAGCTGGAAGGCGCCCATCGTCTACGGCGTCATCACGGTGCTGGCCGCCGTGCTGTTCATCGTCGCCCGGCAGGACGGCGATGCCGTCTTCCGCATCTCGAGTCCCGGTGAGTTCCTGCAACTGCCCGAGGTCGTCCTCGGCGGCGTCGTCACCGGCATCGTCTGCACGGTGCTGCTCGCCGTGGTCACGCTCGCGAGCGTGATGATGGTGCGGGCACGCCGCCGCCCCCCGATCTGGCTCGCCGTGATCTTCGCCCTCGTCTTCATGGTCGGCTTCCTCACCTGGGCGGCCGCGGGGGCGACCACCTCGGTGATCCCGCTGACCGGTCTGCTGGCCGGTGGACTCAGCCTGTCGGTTCCGCTCATCTTCGGTGCCATGGCGGGTGTGCTCAGCGAGCGCGTCGGCGTCGTGAACATCGCCATCGAGGGCCAGCTGCTCGCGGGGGCGTTCACCTCCGCGATCGTGGCCACCGCGACGGGCAACCCGTTCATCGGGCTGCTCGCGGCCGGGGTCTCCGGCGTGCTCGTGTCGTTCGTGCTGGCTGCCTTCGCGATCAAGTACTTCGTCGACCAGGTCATCGTCGGTGTCGTGCTCAACGTGCTCGTGGTGGGCCTGACGAGCTTCCTGTTCTCGCAGGTCCTCGCGCCCAACGCCGCGACGCTGAACTCGCCGCCCCGCTTTCCGCGTCTGCCCATCCCCTTCCTGGCCGACATCCCGATCATCGGACCGATGCTGTTCAACCAGACCGTCATCGTCTACCTGATGTACGTCACGGTCGCCTTGGTCTACCTCGGGCTGTTCCACACGCGCTGGGGCCTGCGCCTGCGCGCGGTGGGAGAGCACCCCCAGGCCGCCGACACCGTCGGCATCAACATCGCCAAGACGCGCTTCTGGAACGTCTCGCTGGGCGGGGCCATCGCGGGCCTCGGCGGCGCGTTCTTCACGCTCGGCTCGGTCGGCGCCTTCAACAAGGAGATGACGGCGGGTGCCGGTTACATCGCGCTCGCCGCGGTCATCTTCGGCCAGTGGGACCCGATCCGGGCGACGCTCGCGGCTCTGCTGTTCGGCTTCGCATCGAACCTGCAGAACACCCTCGGCGTGATCGGATCGCCCGTGCCCAGCGAGTTCATGCTCATGCTGCCGTACGTCGTGACGATCTTCGCCGTCGCCGGTCTCGTCGGAAAGGTCCGCGGACCCGCGGCCGCCGGCAAACCGTACATCAAGGGCTGACCCAGCCCGCTTCCCCCTTCACGAGAGGACCCCCCGCACCACGATGACCGACATCGATTGGGATGAACTCCGCGCCGCGGCGACGGATGCCATGCACCGCGCGTACGCGCCCTACTCCCGCTTCAAGGTGGGCGCCGCAGCGCTCGTCGCCGACGGGCGCATCGTCTCGGGCTGCAACGTCGAGAACGCCTCGTACGGCGTGACGCTGTGCGCCGAGTGCGGCCTGGTCTCCGAGCTGCACATGTCGGGCGGCGGTCAGCTGGTGGCCTTCGTCTGCGTCGACGGCGAGGGACGCACCCTCATGCCGTGCGGTCGCTGCCGTCAGCTGCTCTTCGAGCACGCGATCCCCGGGATGCTGCTCGAAACGGTCAGCGGCATCCGGACGATCGACGAGGTGCTGCCCGACGCGTTCGGGCCCCGCGACCTCGAGGAGGCGGCGCGATGAGCGGTCAGGGATCGGTGGAGTCGTACGACGCCGTCGACATCATCCGCGCTCAGCGCGACGGACGCGCGATCACCGAGGGCGAGATCCGCTGGCTCGTCGACGCCTACACGCGCGGCTACGTGATGGACGCGCAGATGTCGGCGTTCACGATGGCAGTGCTGCTGAACGGCCTCGGTCGCGACCAGATCCGCGTGCTCACCGACGCCATGATCGCGTCGGGCGAGCGCATGTACTTCTCCTCCCTCGGCAAGGTGACCGTCGACAAGCACTCGACGGGAGGCGTGGGCGACAAGATCACCCTGCCGCTCGCGCCGCTGGTGGCCGCCTTCGGCGTCGCCGTGCCGCAGCTCTCGGGCCGGGGGCTCGGCCACACCGGTGGCACTCTCGACAAGCTCGAGTCGATCCCCGGCTGGCGTGCGGCGCTGTCGAACGACGAGATCATGGCCCAATTGCGTGACGTGGGCGCGGTCATCTGCGCCGCGGGCACGGGGCTCGCCCCCGCCGACAAGAAGCTCTACGCGCTTCGCGACGTCACCGGCACAGTGGAGGCCATCCCGCTCATCGCCTCCAGCATCATGTCGAAGAAGATCGCCGAGGGCACCGACTCGCTCGTGCTCGACGTGAAGTTCGGCTCGGGTGCCTTCATGCAGGACATCGACCGCGCGCGCGAGCTCGCCGAGACGATGGTCGCGCTCGGCACCGACTCGGGTGTGAACACCACCGCGCTGCTCACCGACATGAACACCCCGCTGGGCCTCGCCATCGGCAACGCCAACGAGGTGCGCGAGTCGGTCGAGGTGCTGGCGGGAGGCGGACCCGCCGACGTGGTCGAGCTGACCGTGGCCCTCGCCCGCGAGATGCTCACGCTGGCGGGCCGGCCCGATGCCGACGTCGAGGCGGCGCTTCGCGACGGTCGCGCGATGGACGTGTGGAAGCGCATGATCCGTGCCCAGGACGGCGACCCCGATGCCGCCCTCCCCACTCCGCGCGAGACGCACACGGTCGTCGCCGATCGCTCCGGTGTCGTCACGCGCGTCGACGCCCTGCCCTTCGGCATCGGGGCCTGGCGTCTGGGCGCGGGTCGCGCGCGGGCGGAGGATGCCGTCGTGCACGCGGCGGGTATCGACCTGCACGTGACGGTGGGCCAGTCCATCGCCGCCGGCCAGCCGCTGTTCACCCTGTCGGCCGACGATGAGACGCGCTTCGCGCGCGCCCTCGACGCGGTCGGCGGTGCGTGGGAGATCGGCGACACCGCCCCGGCGGCGACGTCGATCGTGCGCGAACGCATCACCGCGTGATGGCATCCAGCAAGAGGAGCACCCCCATGGGCACAGCCACCGAGGACTTCCGCGTCGACGGCGTGAAAGTGAAGAACCTCCCGAAGGTGTCGCTGCACGATCATCTCGACGGGGGACTGCGTCCGCAGACCGTGCTCGAGCTCGCGGACGAGATCGACCTCGACCTCCCCGCCGACGATGCGAAGGGCTTGAAGGCCTGGTTCAGCGACCACATCGACGGCGGCTCGCTCGAGGACTACCTCGAGAAGTTCGACGTCACGGTGGGCGTCATGCAGACGCGCGAGGGTCTCGTGCGCGTCGCGAAGGAGTTCGTCGAAGACCTCGCCGCCGACGGCGTCGTGTACGGAGAGGTGCGCTGGGCGCCCGAGCAGCACCTGACCCGCGGTCTCAGCCTCGACGACGTCGTGGACGCCGTGCAGGAGGGCATCGAGGAGGGAGAGGATGCCGCGGACGCCCGCGGACACGACATCCGCGTCGGCCAGCTCCTCACCGCGATGCGCCACGCCGACAATTCGCGCGAGATCGCCGAGCTCGCCGTCTCGTGGCGCGGGCGGGGCGTGGTCGGGTTCGACCTCGCGGGGGCGGAGGACGGGTTCCTCCCCAGCCGCCACCGTGCCGCGTTCGACTACCTCGCCGAGCAGTTCTTCCCGACCACGGTGCACGCGGGGGAGGGCGCCGGTCTGGCGTCCATCCGCTCCGCACTGATCGACGGGCGCGCCCTCCGCCTCGGCCACGGTGTGCGCATCGCCAACGACCTCGACGTCGTGTCCCGCGAGGGAGAAGACGTGCAGGTCACGTTCGGCGACCTGGCGCGCTGGGTGCGCGACCGCGAGATCACGCTCGAGCTGTCGCCGACGTCGAACCTGCAGTCGGGCGCCGTCAAAGCCTGGGGCGACACCATGGACGCCCACCCCTTCGACCTGCTGTACCAGCTCGACTTCTCGGTCACGGTGAACGTCGACAACCGCCTGATGAGTGCGACGACGCTCACGCGCGAGCTGGGGCTGCTGGCGGAGGCGTTCGAGTACGGCCTCGACGATCTCGAGGCCTTCCAGCTCAACGCCGCTGCCGGGGCGTTCCTCCCGGTGGAGGAGCGCGAAGAGCTCATCGAGATCATCTCGGACGGCTTCCAGCGCTGAGTCGCGGCGTCGAGTGGCGCGTACCCGCGGATGCGCGCCACGTCGTCGTGCGATGCCCTCGCCCCTGTCGAGTGTCCAGGACACGCCGCCCCGGGCACCGGAACGCGGCGTGTCCTGGACACTCGATGAAGGGGGACCCACGCGTCTCGCTCGCGTCAGCGCGTGCGAGTGTCCGGGACACGCCGCGCCTCGCGCCGGGATGCGGGGTGTCCTGGACACTCGACGAAGGGGATGCCGGGGGGAGGGCGAGAGCCTGCAAGGCGCCGCGCCGCGCCGGGGCGGACGGGGGCCGGGGACTACGCCGGCGGGGTCGCGAGCGTGTAGCGGGTGCTCGGGCGACCGGCGGTGGAGTAATCGAGGGTGCGGACGCACTCGCCGTCGTCGGCGAGGTGCTCCAGATACCGCCGACAGCTCACCCGCGACAGGCCGAGGTGGTCGGCGACTTCGGCCGCGCTCGCCGAGCGGAGGTCGTCGAGCGCGGTACGCACGAGGTCGAGCGTCGGACGCGAGAGCCCTTTCGGCAGCGGGCGTCGCGTCACGGGTCGCAGGACCGCGTCCACGCCCCGCTGGTTGAGCGATCCCTCCATGGCGGCGGACGACCTGCGCTCCGCCAGGACATCGTCGATGCGCGCGTGCAGCTCGCTCGCGGTGAACGGTTTGACGAGGTAGTGCTGCACCCCCATCAGCCGTGCCGTGCGCACGGTGTCGACGTCGCGCGCGGCGGTGACGGCGATCACCTCGGGCTGCACGATCCCGGCATCCGCTCGCACGGCGCGCAGGGCGTCCAGCCCCGAGAAGCCCGGCAGGTGCACGTCGAGGAGCACCAGGTCGGGACGGAGATCGGTGACGGCCGCCACGGCATCCGGACCGCTGCCCGCCGAGCCCACGACCTCGCACGCGGCGTGACCGGCGACGAAGAGGCCGTGCAGCGACGCGACCGCGGGCTGATCGTCGACGACGAGGACGCGCAGGACCATCATGAGACCCTTTCCGGCTCGGGCAGGACGACCTCGAACCGCGCACCGCCGAGCGGGGAGCGCGACACGCGGGCCTCGCCGCCGCGCCGCCGCGCGACGCGCCGCACCAGGGCCAGGCCGATCCCGCGAGCGCGACGACGGGCATCCTTCGTGCTGACGCCCTCGTCGAACACGCGGTCGTGGAGGGAGTCGGGCACCCCCGCGCCGCTGTCGTCGACGACGATGCGCACGGCGGGCGCCGTGGCATCCACCGTCACGCGGAGGCGGTCGCCGGGGCGGCAGGCTTCCAGCGCGTTGTCGACGAGGTTGCCCACCACGGTGACGATGTCGCCGACGGCCTCGGCCGGCGGGGTGCCGTCGGCGATGATCTCGAGCGCGACATCGAGCTCACGCGATCGCGCGAGCTTCACCGACAACAGCGCGGTCAGTTCGCTGCCCAGACCGGCGGCATCCGGACCGAGGTCCAGCGACCCGCCCGGGCGCACGCGCGCGATGAACTCCCGGGCGTCGTCGTAGGCTCCGAGTTCGAGCAGGCCCGAGACCACGTGCAGCGAGTTGGCGAACTCGTGCGCCTGGGCGCGCAGCCCCTCGGTGAGCGATTGCTGGCCGTCCATCTGCCGGAGCGCCTCGTGCAGCTCGCTGTGGTCGCGCAGCAGGAGCGTCGCGCCGACCAGGCGCCCGCGGTCGTCTCGCAGTCCCGTCGAGCGGGCGATCACGGGACGTTCGCCGGCGAGCACGAGGCGCCCCTCGGGCTCGCCGTCCTCCATCACCTGCAGGAGCGGCCCGTCGAGCGTCTCGTCGGCGCGGCGGCCCCGCAGAGCGCCGCGGTCGATGATGCGCTCGGCGGCGTCGTTCGCACTCGTGACGATGCCGCGGTGATCGACGCGGATGACGCCCTCGCTCAGCCGGTGCAGCATCGTCTCGCGCTCGCCGACCATCTCGGCGATCTCGTCGGGTTCGAGCCCGAAGATCCGGCGACGGATGAGGGCCGCGACCCAGGCCGCACCGAAGACCCCCGCCACCGCTGCTCCGCCGAACGCCAGCAGCAGTCCCGGCAGGCGCGACTGCAGGTCGGCCGCGAGCTCGGACTCCAGCACGCCCACCGACACCGACCCGATGATCTCGGCCCCCGCGTCGTCCTCACCGGTGTCGCCGTCGGCGTAGACCGGCACCTTCACCCGGTACGACTCGCCGAGCGTGCCCGTCTCGGTGCCCGACCACACCTGCCCCGAGAGCGGGATCGAGGGGTCTGTCGACACGCTCTCTCCGATGCGGTCGGGGTGAGGGTGCGAGAAGCGGATGCCGTCGACATCGGTGACGACGACGTAGGTCAGCGACGACGCCTCCCGGATCACCTCCGCGACCGGTTGGATCGCGGCCGAGGGGTCGGGGTCGTCGAACGCCTCGACGATGACGGGCAGACGGGCGATCGACAGGGCCACGCCGACCATGCGCTCGCGGTACGAGTCCCGGATCGCGCTCTCCTGGATCCAGACGGCGACGAGGCCGGCACCGAGGGTCACGACGCACACGATCAGCGCCTGCAGCAGCAACAGCTGCAGTCTCAGCGACAGTGCTCGGACCACGCTCCATTGTCTCCCGGGCGTCGACCGCCGCCCACACCCGCCCGCGACCAATAGTTGCCGAACTCGTCGTTACTTGCGCAAGCGAGACGGCATCCGTGCGCTCTGCCTACCGTGAGCGATCAGCGGGGAGGCGACGGCGCCTCCCCCGAACTCGAAGAGGAGTATCGCGCATGCGTCGCACCACCATCGCCCTCGTCCCCCTGGCTGCGCTGTCGCTCGCGGCCCTCACCGGCTGCAACCCGCAGGGCGCGGGTGCCGGCGGGGCGGCCGCCTCGCAGGATGCCGCCTCCATCGACTCCGTCAACATCGTCGTCCCCGCCGATCCGGGCGGCGGCTGGGACCAGACCGGCCGCGCCGTCTCCGACGTGCTCACCGGCGACAAGCTCGTCGGGACCGCGGCCGTGAGCAACGTCGGCGGCGCCGGCGGCACGGTCGGCCTCGCCTCGCTCGCGACCGAGCGCGACCCGTACACGCTCATGGTGACGGGCCTGGTGATGGTCGGCGCGGTCGAGACCAACGCCGCGGAGAACCGCATCGAGGACACCACCCCCATCGCGCGCCTGACCGAGGAGCCGCTGGTCGTGGTCGTGCCCGCGGCCAGCCAGTACCAAACGCTGAAGGACCTCGTCGACGCCGTCGTCGCCGACGGGCAGGGCGTCACCATCACGGGCGGCTCGGCCGGCGGCGCGGACCACATCCTCGCGGGGCTCCTCCTCGAGGAAGCCGGCCTGACCGGGGCGGACATCACCTCGAAGCTCAACTACGTGCCGAACGCCGGCGGCGGCGAGGCCGTGTCGCTGCTGCTCGGCAACAACGCCGCGGCGGGCATCTCGGGCGTGGGGGAGTTCGCCGAATACGTGAAGTCGGGCGACCTGCGCGCCCTCGCCGTCTCGAGCAAGGAGGCGGCGACGCTGCTGCCCGACGTGCCCACCATGACCGCCGAGGGCTACGACGTCGTCTACACGAACTGGCGCGGCCTGCTCGCCCCGGGCGGGATCAGCGAGGCGGATGCCGAGGGCCTCACGAAGCTCGTCACCGACATGCACGCGTCCGACGCGTGGAAGAGCGTGCTCGAGGAGCGCGGCTGGACCGATGCCTTCCTGACCGGCGACGAGTTCACCTCCTTCGTCGAGGAGAACGTCGTCGACGTCTCCGGAACCCTGAAGAACATCGGGCTCGTGTCGTGACGACCACCGACGCATCGGGGGCGGCGGCGACCAGCCGCCCCCGGTGGGGCGCCGAGCGCATCGGCAACGTCGCCTTCGCCGGCGTCGTGGTCGGGCTGGGCGTGTTCGCCCTCGTCGGCGCGTTCGCCATCCGCGTCCCCGCCGGTCAGGCGATCGGCCCCCAGGTGTTCCCCTTCGCCGTCGCCGCCATTCTGCTCGGCTCCGGAATCACGCTGGTCATCGCCGCTCTGCGGGGCCGGGTGGCTCCGCGCGAAGAGGGTGAGGACATCGATCCGGATGCCAAGACCGACTGGTGGACGATCCTGAAGCTCGTCGCGCTGATGGTCGCCGTTCTGCTGCTGCTCGAACTGCTCGGCTGGTGGATGGTCGCCGCTCTGCTGTTCGGCGGCGTGGCCTGGACCCTCGGCGCCAAGCGTCCGTGGGTCGCCTTCCTCGCCGGTCTCGTCATCGGCATCGGCACCCAGCTCCTCTTCGGCGAGGGCCTGGGCCTCTTCCTTCCCCGCGGGGCCGCCTTCGACTGGTGGTACGGCCCCGGACCCCTGTTCGGCTAGGAGACCGTCGACATGGATGCTGTCAACTCCCTCATGGAGGGCTTCGCCACCGCGCTGCAGCCGGAGTACCTGCTGTTCGCGCTGCTCGGCGTCGTCATCGGAACCGCCGTCGGCGTGCTCCCGGGCATCGGCCCGGCCATGACCGTCGCCCTCCTGCTGCCCCTGACCTACTCGCTGTCCCCGACGGCGGCCATCATCACCTTCGCGGGGATCTACTACGGCGGGATGTACGGTGGCTCGACCACCAGCATCCTGCTGAACACGCCGGGTGAATCGGCATCCGTCATCACCGCCATCGAGGGCAACAAGATGGCCAAGCTCGGTCGCGGCGCGGCGGCGCTGGCCACCGCGGCGATCGGCTCCTTCGTGGCCGGCACGATCGCCACGGCGCTGCTGACCCTCTTCGCTCCGCTGCTCGCGCGCTTCGCGGTGAACCTGTCTCCCGCCGACTTCGTCGCGCTCATCGTCGTGGCCTTCGTCACCGTGGGTGCGCTGCTCGGGTCGTCGCCGGCTCGCGGTCTCGCCTCGCTCGGCATCGGCCTGCTCGTCGGACTCATCGGCACCGAGGCGACCACCGGTCAGGCGCGGTACACGATGGGTGTGCTCGCGCTGTCGGACGGCGTGAGCGTCGTGCTCGTGGCCGTCGGCCTGTTCGCGGTGGGGGAGACCCTGTACGTCGCCGCGCGCCTGCGCCACGGGCCCATCCCCGTCATCCCCGTCACCCGCGGCTGGCGCAACTGGATGACGAAGGAGGACTGGCGCCGCTCGTGGAAGCCGTGGCTGCGGGGCACCTTCATCGGCTTCCCGATCGGGACGATCCCCGCCGGCGGTGCGGACGTCGCGACCTTCCTGTCGTACGCGAGCGAGAAGAAGCTGTCGAAGAACCGCGAGCAGTTCGGTCGCGGGGCGATCGAGGGTGTCGCAGGCCCCGAGGCGGCCAACAACGCCGCTGCGGCCGGCGTGCTCGTGCCGCTGCTGACGCTGGGCCTTCCGACGACGGCCACCGCGGCCATCATCATCACGGCGTTCCAGTCCTACGGCATCCAGCCGGGGCCCCAGCTCTTCCAGAACCAGGGCGACCTGGTGTGGGCCCTGATCGCGAGTCTGTACATCGGCAACGTGCTGCTCATCGTGCTGAACCTGCCGCTCGCGGGGATCTGGGTGAAGGTGCTGCAGATCCCGCGTCCGTACCTGTACGCCGGCATCCTGACCTTCGCCGTGCTCGGCGCCTACGCCGTGAGCTTCTCGACGCTCGACATCGTCATCCTGCTGGTGGTGGGGGCGCTGGGGTACTTCATGCGGCGCTTCGGCTTCCCGATCGCACCGCTCATCGTGGGGCTCATCCTGGGGCCGATGGGGGAGCAGCAGCTGCGCAAGGCGCTGCAGTTGAGCCAGGGCAACGTCGCCGACCTCGTGCTGCACCCCTTCGCCGCATCGGCCTACGTGCTGCTGGCGGTGTTCCTCGTGGTGGGGCTGTGGCTCAAGCGTCGCCAGAGCCGCTACGAGCGGGCGCTGGAGGCCTCGCTCGCCGCGACCGAGGGGCACCCGCAGGCCGGTGTCGACCGCCTGTGGGAGCCGGGGGAGCGCCCCACCGACGTGCGCACCGACACGATCCGCGCCGAGCTCGCGGCCGAGCAGGCCCGCGCCGCACGGGGTGAGCCTCCGCGGGACTGACCCCTTCTCGTCGAGTGTCCGAGACACGCCGGTGCCCGAACCCGGGAAGCGGCGTGTCTTGGACACTCACCGCCGTGTGCGGCGAGAGACGGGGCGGCGGTCAGGGACGGGGGAGGAACCCCGCGAGCTGCTCGGCGATCACCCGGTCGACCTCGGCCGGATCGGCGGTGGGGGTGCCGTCACCCGGCTGCGGGCCGTACGCGCCGAACGACGCGTGCGAGGCGCCGGGGATCTCGACGAAGGCGGCATCCGCGGGCAGTTCGCCCTTGGCATCCGCGATCTTCTGCGGGGTCGACAGCCCGTCTTCCGAGCCCGACAGGCTCAGGACGGGGAGCCCGGATGCCGAGAGATCGTTCGCGCAGTACGAGGCGAACAGCACGAGCGCGTCGGCGTCGGTCGCGAGCTGGCACGCGCGCACGCCGCCGAGCGAGTGGCCGCCCACCGCCCAGGTCGAGACGTCGGGCGCGAGGTCGGTGAACGTCGACAGGGGACGGGGGTCGAAGAAGGCGAGGTTCAGCCACGGCTTCGTGATCACGACCGTGACGCCGTCGTCGACGACGACGTCGGCGAGGGTGGCGATGTAGCCCTCCGCCTGCACCTTCGCGCCCGGGATGAACACCAGTCCCTGGCCGGTCGCTCCCGCGGTGGGGGAGAGCACGATCCCCGCACCGTCGTCGGTGATCGTCAGCCCGGGATCCGCCTCGGCCGAGGCGAGCGGGCCCGGTTCGGCGCCCATGACACCGACCTGACTGTAGATCAGGATGCCGCCGACCAGCACCACGACGAGGGCGCCCAGGCCGCCGAGGGTCCACCGCAGCCATCGGCGACGGCGGCGGGGAGCAGGGGCGGCGGGGGCAGCGCTGTCTGTCACGTATTCGAGCGTATCCCCGGCCGCCGGCCGTGCAGCGTCGGTCCTGCCCGCGAACACGACACCGCCGACGCGCCGCCCGATGCGGCCGCGTCGGCGGTGTCGGAAGGGTTCAGGCCGAGAGAGCCGTCTGCCGGGCGGCGACGACCTCGACGATCCGGGCGAACAGCGGGTGCGCGGCGTCGAGTCCGGTCACCTGCGCCGTGAAGGCGTCGGCGTCGAGCTCGCGCAGCAGGCGCTGCAGCTCGACGGCCTGGGCGTCTTCGGCATCCTGGAACTCCAGGGCCGCGGCCATCGCGGCGACGAGCGCATCGACGCTCAGGCCCCGCTCGATCGCCTCGGCCGCGGGTCCCACGAAACGCTCGTGCCGCGAGAGCTTGCGCAGCGGCTGCCGTCCGACGCGCCACACGGTGTCGGGCAGCGCGGTGTTGCGGAAGCGGCGCAGGATCGTCGCGCGGTACTCGCCCTGCACGCCGGCATCCAACTCGTGCTTCTGCACGAGCAGCGCGCTGGTCTCCTCGAGCGCCGCCTCGACCTTGGCCGAGATCGCCGGGTCGGCGAGGGCGTCGGAGATGCGCTCGATGCCCGCCTGCGCCCCGAAGTACGCCGTGGTGGCGTGACCGGTGTTGACCGTGAAGAGCTTGCGCTCGATGTAGGGCTCGAGGTCGTCGACGAAGTGCGCGCCGGGGATGTGCGGAGGGGTGTCGCCGAACGGGGCCCGCTCGATCGCCCACTCGTAGAACGGCTCGACGGTGACGTCGACGCCGCCCTGAGCCTGGGCCGGCACGATGCGGTCGACCGCGGTGTTCGCGAAGACGGCCCGGGACGCCAGGGCATCCCACGACTCGCCGGCGAGCTCGACGACGTGGTCGCGCAGCTGGTCGGTCGCGCCGATCGCGTTCTCGCACGCCATGATCTGCAGCGCCGGCAGCGACGGGTCGCGCAGCGCGAGACCGGCCACGATGTGCGGAGCCACGAACTTCAGGATGGTCGGGCCGACGGCGGTGGTCACCACGTCGGCGGTGGCGATCTCGTCGACGAGGGCCTCGGCATCCACCGAGCTGTCGATCGCGCGGAAGTTCGTCACCTGCTTGTCGACGCCGCCCTCGCCCACCTCGTGGACCGTGTACGACGTCGCGTCGTTGATGGCGGACACCAGCGCCGCGGAGACGTCGGAGAACACGAGGTCGTACCCGCCCTCGTGCAGCAGGAGGCCGACGAAGCCACGGCCGATGTTGCCCGCGCCGAAGTGGACGGCCTTCATGCGTTGACGGAGCCCGCGAGGGCCTCGTAGAGCTCCTCAGGGGAGGAGGCGGCCTTCAGGCGCGCGACATCGTCCTCCTCGGAGAAGAGGATGGCGATCTGCGACAGGATCTCGAGGTGCTCGTCGCCCTTGCCGGCGATGCCGATGACGAAGGTGACGGGTTCCCCGCCCCAGTCCACGCCGCCGTCGTACCGCACGACCGACAGACCGGACTCGAGGATCGCCTGCTTGGTCTCGTTGGTGCCGTGGGGGATGGCGAGCTCGTTGCCCATGTAGGTGGACACGGTCTGCTCGCGCTGCTGCATGGCGGCAAAGTAGTCGGCGGTCACCGAACCGGTGGCCTGCAGCAGATCGGCCGCCTCTTTCATCGCCTCCTCGCGGGTGGCGCTTCCGGGGTGGATGCGGACGGATTCGATGCGGAGGACGTTCGACATGGTTCTCGCCTTTCTCGTCGTGCTGTCCAGCCTCGCAAAACGCGGGCCGGACGGGAAGACGCCAGGGGCCGGGCTGACGCTCCGACCCCTGGCGTGCTATTGGGTTACTTGGCCTCGTGCTGCGAGCGGACCATCTCCACGACCTCGTCGTACCGCGGCGAGTTCATGAAGTTGTCCACCGAGACGTGCACGGAGTCGGGCGACTGCGCCTTCGCGCGGTCGGTGAGCTGGTTCTGCGTGATGACCAGGTCGGCCGAGCCGTCGAGGTTCGCGATGGCCTGGTTGGTGACCGTGACCCCCTCGATGCCGGCCTTCTTGATCTTGTTGCGCAGGACGCTCGCGCCCATGGCGGAGGAGCCCATGCCGGCGTCGCAGGCGAACACGATGGTGTTCAGCTGCTTCGTGGCGACCCCGCCCCCGAGACCGCCCAGGGCGGCGTCGACGTCGTGGTCGGCCGACTCGGTGGTACCCGAACCGGTGGTGCCGGCAGCGCGCGTGCGGAGGGCGCCGAGCGCCGACGACTCCTTGCCCTTGTTGGCGGCGGTCTGGTCGATGGCCGCGGCGAAGCTGTCGCCCTCGGCCTCCTGGTCGCGCTTGCGCGAGGCCCGGAGGATGACACCGGCGACGAGGAAGGTCACCACGGCGGCGACGATCACCGACAGGTAGACCACCAGCAGGTTGGCGGGGCCGGCGCCGATGGCGGCGACGGTGACGGCGATGATGCTGCCGGGAGCGGCCGGGAAGGCCAGGCCGCCGCCGAAGATCATGTTGACCGCGACGCCCGAGGCGCCACCCGCGATGAGCGCGAGGATCGTCATCGGCTTGGCGAGGGCGTAGGGGAAGTAGATCTCGTGGATGCCGCCGAGGAACTGGATCACGATGGCGCCGGGAGCCGAGGCCTTGGCCGCACCCACGCCGAAGAACGTGAACGCGAGCAGCAGACCCAGGCCGGGGCCGGGGTTCGCCTCGATGAGGAAGAGGATCGACTTGCCGGTGTCAGCCGCCTGCTCGATGCCGAGCGGGGTGAAGACGCCGTGGTTGATGGCGTTGTTGAGGAACAGCACCTTGGCCGGCTCGACGATGATCGACAGCACCGGGAGCAGGTTGAACTGCACGAGGAACGCGACGATGCTGCCGAGGACCGCGCTGATGCCGAGGAAGACGGGACCGAAGGCGAAGAAGCCGACGATCGCGAGGATCATGCCGAGGATGCCGGCGGAGAAGTTGTTCACGAGCATCTCGAAGCCGGGGCGGATCTTGCCGTCCCACAGCTTGTCCATCTGCTTGGTGATCCAGGCCGCGAGCGGGCCCATGATCATCGCGCCGAGGAACATCGGGATGTTGGTGCCCACGATCACGCCCATGACGGCGATGGTCGCGACCACGCCACCGCGCGCGCCGTAGACGATGCGTCCACCGGTGTTGGCGATGAGCAGGGGCAGCAGGTAGGTGATCATGACGCTGACCAGGCCGACATAGCCCTGGTAGGTGCCGCCGTCGGCGTTCGCGGTCAGCGCGGTCGCTGCTCCGGGCCAGCCGATGGTGGCGGCGTCACCGCCGCCGCCGAGGATCTCGGCGACCGGGGCCCAGTGCCAGCCGAAGGGGCTGTTCGCACCGAAGAACCCGGCGGGGATGAAGAGCATGGTGATGAAGCCCCATGCGATGAATGCCGCGATGTTCGGCATGATCATGCCGGAGAGGAACGTGCCGAATCGCTGAACCGCGATCCGAGCCCCTCCCGGCTTCTTGGCGGGTGACGTCGTCGTCATTGCTGTGTCTCCTTGGTAGGTGCACGGCGGGAGCCGCGCGATGGGGGTACGGCGTGCGCCGCGGTGCAGAAGGGGGCGGCGGTCGCCGCCCCCCCGGGGTTTACGGGGTGGGAACGAGAGCGGAGGCAGCCTGGGCGGCCTCGCGGGCGGATGCCGCGTCGTCGGCGGACAGGGCGGCCTCGGCGATGCGGCGGGCGTCGTCGAGGGTGTGGCGGAGGAGGGTCGCGCGCACGTCGGCGAGGGCCGTGGGGGCCATCGACAGCGTGGTCGCGCCGAGTCCGACGAGGACGACGGCGAGCAGCGGATCGGCCGCGGCCTCGCCGCAGATGCCGACGGGCTTCCCGTGCGCCTGGCCCGCGGCGCCGACCTCGCGGATGAGGCGGAGGACGGCCGGATGCCACGGGTCCTGGAACGACGCGACCGAACCGAGCAGGCGGTCGGCGGCGAGCGTGTACTGCGTCAGGTCGTTCGTGCCGATCGAGGCGAAGTCCGCGATCTGGAGGATGCGATCCGCCAGGAGCGCGGAGGAGGGGACCTCGACCATGACGCCGGTCGTCTTGAGGCCGTAGTCCTTCGCGAGTGCCGTGAAGTAGCGGGTCTCCTCGACGGTGGAGACCATGGGCGCCATGACCCACAGGTCGGCGGGGCCGGCCTCGGACGCGCGGGTCGCGGCATCCGCTTCGGCGAGGGCGGTCAGCTGCTCGCGCAGGATGTCCTCGCTGGCGCGGAGGGCACGAAGGCCCCGGAGGCCCAGCGCGGGGTTCTCCTCGTGCGCGTCATTGAGGAAGGGCAGCGGCTTGTCGGCGCCGGCGTCGAGCACGCGCACGACGACTTTCTTGCCGGGGAAGGCGCTCAGCAGCTCGGTGTACGCCGCGCGCTGCTCCTCGACGGTGGGAGCCGAGCTGGAGCTGAGGAACAGGAACTCGGTGCGGAACAGGCCCACGCCCTCCGCGCCCAGCTCCACGGCCTCGGCGGCACCGCCGGGCTTTCCGAGGTTGGCCAGCAGGGGCACCTTCGTGCCGTCGGCGAGGGCGCCGTCGGTGATGGGGGCGGATGCCGCGGCCGCACGGGCCTCGGCACGGTTCGCCGCGCGGGTCTTCTCGTCGTCGGTCGGGTCGACGGTGACGACGCCGGCGGCGGCATCCACGATCACCGACTGCCCGTCGACGAGGTCCTTCGCACCGCTCGCACCGACCACGGCGACGATCGACTTCTCGCGCGCGAGGATCGCGGTGTGCGAGGTCGGCCCGCCCTCGGTGGTGACCAGGGCCAGCACCTTGTCGAGGTCGAGCAGGGCGGTGTCGGCGGGGGCGAGGTCTTTGGCGACCAGCACGAACGGGTGGCCGGGATCCGGGATGCCGGGGGCCGCGACACCGCGAAGCCGTGCGATCACGCGCTGGGCGACGTCGTCGAGGTCGGCGGCGCGCTCGCCGAGGTAGCCGCCGAGGGCCACGAGCTGCTCGCGGAACGAGGCGAAGGCGTCGTGCACGGCGAACTCGCCCGTCTTGCCGCTCGCGAGGCGGCTGTCGACCTCCGCCTCGAGAGTCGGGTCCTCGGCGATCATCGCCTGCGCCTCGAGCACGTCGCGGGCGGCGCCGCCCGCCTGCGCGCCGCGGGCCTCGAGCTCGCGCGCGACGGCGCCGATCGCCTCGCGGACGCGGGCGGTCTCGTCCTCGACGCTCAGCTCGCTCTTCGCATCCTTCGGGGCGGGCAGGGGCTCGGCCATGCGCGCGATGGGTCCCTGGGCGACTCCCAGTCCGATTCCGACTCCACGGAGTTCCGTCATGGTGTGTGTCTTCCTTACTCGGCGTCGTGGTCGGTGGTCAGCAGCTCGGCGAGGCGCTCGAGCGTCGCGTCGGCGTTGTCGCCGTCGGCGGTCAGGGTGACGTAGTCGCCCTGCTCCAGCCCCAGCGCGATGATGCCGAGGATGCTCGCGGCGTTGATGGGGGAGCCCGCGTCCTTGGCGAGGGTCACCGGGATGCCGGATTCCTTCGCCGCCTGCGCGAACAGCTTCGCGGGGCGCGCGTGCAGGCCGTGCGACGATCCGATGCGGACGGTGCGGGTCAGATGGGGCATGGGTCTCTCCGTCGAACTCAGATCGTGTCCGCCGGCTGGCGGGAGCGCAGGGAGTCCTCGACCAGGGCGAGGGTTCGGGTGCCGCTGAGGTCGGCGAAGACATCGTCCGGGAGCAGCACGACGGTGGCACCGCGGGCTTCGGCGTCGCGGCGGATGTGCGGGAGATCGTCGGCCAGGTGCGGGCCGACGAGCACGACGTCGGCGCCGTCGAGGTCGATGGGCAGCGATCGTGCGGTCCCGGCCGAGGCGTTGTAGTCGAGGCCGCGGTCCCGCGCAGCACGACGGACGCGCTGCGCCACGAACGTGCTCGACGCACCCGCTCCACACACCACGAGGATCCTCATCGACCGGCCTTTCTTCCTCTCGATTGTGCGCACCCGCCTCACAGGAGACAACCAGGTTCGTTTCCCACCCCCCGGAACGCGGATGCCGCGGCCCCGCGCGCTCGCGCCGCGCGTGCCGTCGCGCGCGTTCCCGCGCCCGGTGGGGAGGGGCGTGAAAGGATGGACGGATCGCCGCCCACCGGGGCGGCGCGGAGGACGGATCGTGACGACGAAGGCTCGCCAAGACCGCCTGCTGGCCCTGTTGCTGCGGGACGGGGAATGGTCGACCGCCGCATCGCTGGCGGACGCGCTCGGGGTCACACCGCGCAGCATCCGGTCGTACGTCACGGCGATCAACGCCCGGGTGTCGTCCGGTGCCGCGATCGAGTCGGGTCCCCTGGGGTACCGCGCGGGCGGCGATGCCGCGGCGGCGCTGCGTTCCCTCTCCGGGTCGGATGCCGGCACCCCGCGCGACCGCCTGCACACCCTCGTGCGGCGCCTGCTCGACTCCGCCGACGGCATCGACGTCTTCGACACCGCCGACGTGCTGCACGTGAGCACCGCCACCCTCGAGGCCGACCTGTCGCGCGTGCGCGGCCTTCTCGGCGGGACCGAGCTGACGCTGGAGCGCTCGGCATCCACCGCCCGTCTGCGCGGGACCGAGGTCGCCCAGCGGCGCCTGCTGTCGAAGCTCGCGCACGACGAGATGGATGCCGGCCTGTTCGATCTCGACGCGCTGCGGCGCACGCTCGGCGCGCGCTCGGTCGGGGCGCGGGCGTTCGGTCCGTTCAAGGCGGAGCTCGTCGCCGAGCTGGGGGCGCTCGGCTACTACGTGAACGAGATCGGCATCGGCGACGTCGTGATGCACATCGCGATCGCCGCCGACCGCACCACCCGCGACCGCGCGCTCGGGTCTCCCGGCGGCGACTCCTCCGACGCCGCCGCGGCGGTGGTCGAGCTGCTCGACCGCCTGACCGTCAAGCACATCGGCGTGCAGCTCGGCTCGGGCGACCTCCGCCACCTCGCCACCCTCGTGCTGACGCGCATCGTCGCCCCGGGCTCGCCGGGCGGCGACGACGTGCGCGCGCGCCTCGACCCCGCGGTGGAGGCGGCCGTTCGGCTGGTCGTCGACAACGCGGCATCCGAGTTCCTCGTCGACATCGCGCACGATGACTTCATCCTGCGGCTGGCGCTGCACGTGCAGAACCTCCTCGCCCGATCCCGGGAGCAGGCGTGGTCGCGCAATCCGCTGACGCGGTCGCTGAAGTCGACGTATCCGATGATCTTCGAGGTCGCCGTGTACATCGCCAAGGGTCTGCAGGACGGTCTCGGCATCCCGATCCTCGACGACGAGATCGCCTACATCGCCATGCACGTCGGCGGGCGCCTCGAGCGCAGCCGTCGCGCCGACCAGCTGTTGACGGCGACCATCGTGTGCCCCGGGTACTACGAACTCCACGAGCTGCTGCGCTCGAGCGTCGACCGCTCCCTCGGGCAGGCGATCGAGGTCGTCGGCGTCGAGACGCGCATCGACCCGGCGTGGGATGCGATCGAGACCGACCTCGTGCTGACCACGATCGACCCGCCGCGGCCCGGTGACCGGTTCGTGCGGATCCAGCCGTTCCTCACCGACGCCGACGTCGAACGCGTCCAGGCCGCTGCGGGACGCATCCGCCGCGGGCGACGCCTGGCGCGCCTGCGCGATGAGCTCGAGCGCTACTTCGCGCCGGGCGCGTTCGTGCGGGGCCTGGATGCCGCCGACGGCGAGGCCGGCGTCATCCGTCGCCTGGGCGGTCTGCTCGTGGAGCAGGGCGTCATCGACGAGGCCTACGTCGCCCGTGCGGTAGAGCGCGAGTCGATTTCGTCGACCGCGTTCACCGATGCCCTCGCCGTGCCGCACGCGATGGGGATGACCGCGACGCAGACCCGCATCGCCATCGGCATCGCCGACCCTTCCATCGCGTGGGGCGAGGGACGCGTGCAGGTGGTGGCTCTCGTGGCGTTCAGCGAGACCGACCGCGAGGCCTTCCAGACGGTGTTCGAGCAGTTCGTCGAGGTCTTCAGCGAGCGCGACAGCGTGCAGCGCATCGTCCGCCGCGCGACGTCGTTCCCGGCCTTTCTGGACGAGCTGGTCGCGGTGATCGACGGCTGACGCGGCCTTTCCCGGGTTCGGGGCGCGATGTCGCGTTCGGGGCGCCGAATACTCCGCCCCGAGTGGAACCGCGCGCCCCGAACCGCGTGTTGAGGGCGCGATCAGGGGAGTGGGATGTGGAACGCCCGCAGGCGGGAGGCCAGAGTCGCGGCGTCGCGGAGGTGGGGCCAGCCCCAGCGGACGACGGGCCTCCCGGTGGCTCCGCGTATCCAGTCCTCGCGTTGCTTCTCGGCGAGCACCACCTCGGCCGCCGTCCGACCACCGCGGAGGCCGTCATCGACGTACTTCCCGCGCCCGTCGAATTCTCCCCAGGCGTTCACGTCCTCGATGCCGAAGTCGACGTCGTACGAGCCTCCCGTGGGCGTCGCCACCGGGACCTGCAGACGCAGCGACCGGAAGCCGAGCTCGGTCAGGCGGATGCGGCTGATGCTCTCCCCGGGAAGCTGCGCGCGACCGTCAGCGAATGCGAGCGCGCGTGCTGCTCTTGTGCGACCGTGCGCCGACCGCATCGAGATCGCGAGTGCCGCGGCTCTGAGTGCGTGCGCCGCGTCTTCGTCATACCCTCCGTTGCCTCGGCCCGCCGTTTGTCGTAGTGCGCCGTCGAGCGAGCACACCGCGTTCGCAAAGGGCGAGGTACGTGCGACATCGGCCATGGTGCGGGTGAGGGCGGTCATCTTGAGGCCGTTCCTCTCCACGACCTCGTCCGGCTGGAGTTCTCCCCGGTGCCGGACGGCTGAGGCGATCGGGCCCCGGCGATGCTCGTCGAGGATCAGGTGGACGCGCTCGCCCGAGGGCGGATGCACGGGGAGGCCGTGAAGTGCGGCGGCCGTCTGATGGGAGAACACGGGCGCCTCGCTGCACATCAGCGCGAGTGCCCGGGCGCGAACGACCATCCACTGTTCGGGACGAAGGCTCGCGGCTCGCTGAGGGTCGACGTAGACGCCGGGACGCACGCGCTCCAGGACCCCGGCGCGAAGCCGGGCGTCGAGGCCGTGCCGGTCGATTCCCGCCTCGAGCAGCTCAGCCCGGCGGAGGAGAGGGAGCTCGAATGCCGCATCCATCGCCCCACCTTCGCGAAGTCCACTTTCGCGTGGTGCCCCGCTCGTTGCCGCGGTGGATAACCGCCGCTGTGGAGAACACCTCGATCTGGTTTGGGGCGCGTTCTACCGTTTGGGGCGCGGAATACCCCGCCCCAAACGGAATCGCGCGCCCCAAACCAGGAGAACGCCGCCTCAGCGCACCGAAACCAGCAGCTCCTCCGCGCCGGCGCGCAGCGCGGCGAGGCGCCGCGCGGCCTTCTTCGCCGACGAACCGCGCACGTCGAGGTACAGCTTGAGCTTGGGCTCGGTTCCGCTCGGGCGCACGATGAGGCGCGAGCCGTCGTCGAGCCACAGTCGCAGCACGTCTCCGGGGGGCAGGCCGTCGACGCCCTGCAGCAGGTCGTCGATGCGCGACACCGCGACCTCGCCGACGGCGGACGGGGGCTGGGCGCGAAGGGATGCCATGATCCCGGCGATCTCGCTCACGTCGCTCACGCGGATCGAGATCTGGTCGCTCGCGAACGCGCCGAACGTCTCACGGAACTCCTGCAGCAGGTCCGCGACCGTGCGGCCCTCGGCGCGCGCCGCGGACGCCATGCCGAGAAGCGCCACGGCGGCGGAGATGCCGTCCTTGTCGCGCACCGTGCCGGGGTTCACGAGGTAGCCGAGGGCCTCCTCGAACCCGAACACCATGCCCGGTGCCCGCGAGATCCACTTGAAGCCCGTGAGGGTCGAGTGGAAGTCCAGACCGTAGTGCTCCGCGACCGCCTGCAGCCCGGGCGACGAGACGAGCGAGCAGGCGAGGGATGCCGCAGCCCCGGGACCGTCCGCATCGGAGCCGCCCGAGCCGGCCGCGGCCCGCGCCGCGCGCCACCCCAGCAGCAGACCGATCTCGTTGCCGGTGAGCCGGCGCCACCCGCCCTCGGCGTCGGCGTCGGGGATCGCGACGGCCAGGCGGTCGGCATCCGGGTCGTTGGCGATGACGAGCTCGGCGTCGACGGCGCGCGCGGTCTCGAACGACAGGTCCATGGCCCCGGGCTCTTCGGGGTTGGGGAACGCGACGGTCGGGAAGCGCCCGTCGGGGTGGATCTGCGCCTCGACGACCGTGGGCTGGGGGTAGCCGGCTTCGGTGAGCACGCGCGAGACGGTCTCCCATCCGACGCCGTGCATGGCGGTGTAGACCCAGGTCAGGCCCTCGGCGCCGGTGGGCGCGGGCGCCACCGCGGCGGTCGCGGCGACGTAGGCCTCGACGACCGACTCCGGGGCGTTGGCGTAGCCCACCGAGCGGGGCAGCACGGTGACGTCGCCCTCGTCGGCGATCCGCTGGATGTGGGCGGCGATCTCCGCATCGGCGGGGGAGACGATCTGTGCACCCTCGTCGGCGCCGCCGAGGTAGACCTTGTAGCCGTTGTCGTCGGGCGGGTTGTGGCTGGCGGTGACCATGACGCCCGCGTCGGCACCGAGGTGGCGCACGGCGAAGGCGAGCACGGGCGTGGGCAGCAGGCGGGGCAGCAGGATGGCGTTCAGTCCCGCGCCGGCGAAGATCTCGACCGAGTCGCGCGCGAACACGTCCGAGTTGCGACGCCCGTCGTACCCGACCACGACGGTCGGCGTGCCCGACGACCGCTCGCGCAGGTACGCCGCGAATCCCGCCGCCGCCTGGGCGACGAGCACCCGGTTCATGCGGTTGGGGCCGGCGCCGAGCGTGCCGCGCAGTCCCGCCGTCCCGAACGCCAGGCGGGTGGAGAAGCGATCCTCCAGGTCCGCCGCAGCCTCGGCATCCCCCGTCTCGACGCGGGCGACGAGGTCCTCCAGCTCGGCCCGGGTCACGGCATCCGGGTCCTGTGCGATCCAGGCCCGCGCGGCGTCGAGGTGGGCGTTCACAACGCGCCGATCACGCGCGCGAGCAGCGCGGAGATGACGGGCTCGGCCTCGCGGCCGGCCTCGAGCACCTCTTCGTGGCTGAGGGGGGTCTTCTGGATGCCGGCGGCCAGGTTCGTGATGAGCGAGAAGCCGAGGATCTCCATGCCGGCCTGGCGGGCGGCGATCGCCTCGAGAGCGGTGGACATGCCCACGATGTGGCCGCCGATGGTCTTGGCCATCTGCACCTCGGCCGGCGTCTCGTAGTGCGGCCCGCGGAACTGCGTGTAGACGCCCTCGTCGAGGGTCGGGTCGATCGATCGCGCGAGCTCCCGCAGGCGGGTCGAGTAGAGGTCGGTGAGGTCGATGAAGGTCGCGCCCTCGAGGGGGGAGTCGGCGGTGAGGTTGATGTGGTCGCTGATGAGCACCGGCTGGCCGGGCTTCCACGTCTCGCGGATGCCGCCCGCGCCGTTGGTGAGGATCATGGTGGTCGCACCGGTCGCCGCCGCGGTGCGGACGCTGTGCACGACCCGGCGCACGCCGTGGCCCTCGTAGTAGTGGGTGCGCGCTCCGATGACGAGGACGTTCTTGCCGCCCGGGGTGCGGACGCTGCGCAGGGTGCCGACGTGGCCCTCCAGCGCGGGCTTGCTGAAGCCGGTGACCTCGGTGGCGGGGAACGACGCCGTCTCCTCGCCGATGAGTTCGGCGGCGCGCCCCCAGCCCGACCCGAGGGTCACGGCGATGTCGTGGTGCTCGACCCCGGAGAGGCGGGCGATGTCGGCCGCTGCGGCCGCGGCGACCTCGAAGGGGTCGACCGCCGGGTCGTCGAGCGGGTGAGATGTGCTGTTGGACATTCCCCCACTCTAGAAACTGCGGGGCCCGCGGGCCAGACGGCACACGCGTGCGGTCAGCGTGTCGGACCGACCTGGGTGGCGCATCGGCATCCGCCCAGCGCTGACAGAATGGATGCCATGGTGCAGAGCTTCGAGCGCAAGCAGTCCGTGGCGATCGTCGGCGGCGGCCCCGGCGGATACGAGGCGGCCCTTTCCGCGGCTCAGCTCGGCGCCGACGTCACCCTCGTCGAGCGCGCGGGAGTCGGCGGCTCGGCGGTCATCACCGACGTCGTGCCCTCGAAGACCCTCATCGCCACGGCCGACGCGGCCGTCGCGATCCGCAACGCGAGCAGCCTCGGCGTGCAGCTCTTCGCGAAAGACGACCGCGGCAAGCCTCTGACCCCCGAGGTCGCGATCAACCTCGCCGCGGTCAACCAGCGTCTGCTCTCGCTCGCGCGCCAGCAGTCCGACGACATGCGCGCCTCGTTGCTCGAGGCGGGCGTCCGCATCATCTCCGGGCACGGCCGCCTCGACGGCAACGGCGCCGTGGTGGTCTCGACCGAGGCCGGCGGCACCGATTTCGACCGGGTCGAGGCCGAGACCCTCGTCGTCTCGGTCGGGGCGTCTCCCCGCGAGCTCCCCTCGGCCAAGCCCGACGGTGAGCGCATCCTCACGTGGACGCAGCTCTACAACATGAAGTCGGTCCCCACCCACCTCATCGTGGTGGGCTCGGGCGTCACCGGCGCCGAGTTCGCCTCGGCGTACATGAACCTCGGTGCCAAGGTCACGCTCGTCTCGAGCCGCGACCAGGTGCTGCCCGGAGAGGACCAGGATGCCGCGGCGGTGCTCGAGCGCGTCTTCCAGCGCGGAGGCATGACGCTGCTGGCCAAGGCGCGCGCCGAGTCGGTGGTGAACACGGGCGACGGCGTCACCGTGACCCTGGCGGACGGACGCACGATCGAGGGCAGCCACTGCCTCATGGCGGTGGGCTCCATCCCGAACACCGCGGGGCTCGGCCTCGAGCAGGCGGGGGTGCAGATGACGGCATCCGGACACATCCGCGTGAACCGCGTGGCGCGCACCTCGGTGCCGAACATCTACGCCGCCGGCGACTGCACCAACTTCTACCCGCTCGCGTCGGTGGCGTCGATGCAGGGGCGACAGGCGATCTTCCACGCGCTGGGCGACATCGTCATCCCGCTCGAGACCCGCCGCATCACGGCCAACATCTTCACCGCCCCCGAGATCGCCACGGTCGGCTTCAGCGAGCAGGACGTCACCGAGGGGCGCATCGCCGGAAAGGTGCGCAAGCTCCCGCTCTCGGCCAACCCGCGCGCCAAGATGCAGGGCATCACCGACGGCTTCGTCAAGCTGATCGCCCGCGAGGGCAGCGGCACGGTCATGGGCGGCGTCATCGTCGGCCCCAAGGCATCCGAGCTCATCTACCCGATCGCGATCGCCGTCGAGCGCCGCCTCACGGTCGACCAGGTCGCCCGCGTCTTCGCGGTGTACCCGTCGCTGACGTCGAGCATCACCGACGCCGCGCGCGCGATGCACATCGTCGACCGCGACGATCCCGGCGAGGACTGAGTGTTGCGGATGCCGCGTGCTCTCGGCATCCGTCGCCGTTCCGCGTCGCGCGGGGCGTGGGGGTGCTCCGCACCGGCGCCCACGCACGACGGCGCCGCGCCCCCGAAGGAGCGCGGCGCCGGTCGAACGAGACGCAACCTCAGCTGATCAACAGCAGCTGGTGCCCCGCGGACACCGTCGTTCCGGCGGTCGCGTCGATCGAGGCGACCGTCCCGTCCTTGTGGGCCTGGATGGGCTGCTCCATCTTCATCGCCTCGAGCACGACGACGAGGTCGCCCTTGACGACCTGCTGGCCCTCCTCGACCGCGACCTTGACGATCGTGGCCTGCATCGGGGACTTGACCGCGTCGCCGGTCGCCCCGGCGGCGGGCGAGGCCGCGTGGGAGCGGCGCGACGGGGGAGCGGCGGCGGGGCGACCCGCCTGCGGGGCGGCGGCAGTGATGCGGTCGGGCAGGCTCACCTCGAGGCGCTTGCCGCCGACCTCGACCACCACCGTGTGACGGCCCGTCTCCGCGGCGGGAGCGTCGAGCTCGCCGTCCCAGGCGGGGATGTCGTTGACGAACTCCGTCTCGATCCAGCGGGTGAAGACGCCGAAGGTGCCGTCCTCGGCGGTGTAGGCGGGGTCGCGCACCACCTTGCGGTGGAACGGCAGCACCGTCGGCATCCCGGCGACCTCGAACTCGTCGAGGGCGCGGCGGGCGCGCTCGAGCGCCTCGGCGCGATCACGACCGGTGACGATGATCTTCGCGAGCAGCGAGTCGAAGGCGCCCGAGACGCTGTCGCCGGCGGTGACACCGGAGTCGAGGCGGATGCCGGGACCACCGAACGTCTTGAAGACGTGGATGGGGCCGGGCTGCGGGAGGAAACCACGGCCGGGGTCCTCGCCGTTGATGCGGAACTCGATCGAGTGACCGACGGGGGCGGGGTCGTCGTAGCCGAGCTCCTCACCCTCCGCGACGCGGAACTGCTCGCGCACGAGGTCGATACCGGTGACCTCCTCGGACACGGGGTGCTCGACCTGCAGGCGCGTGTTGACCTCGAGGAATGAGATGGTGCCGTCGGCGCCGATGAGGAACTCGCAGGTGCCCGCTCCGACGTAGCCGACCTCTTTGAGGATGGCCTTGGATGCCGAGTACAGCACCGCGTTCTGCTCCTCGCTGAGGAAGGGGGCCGGGGCCTCCTCCACCAGCTTCTGGTGACGGCGCTGCAGCGAGCAGTCGCGGGTCGAGACGACGACGACGTTGCCCGCCGAGTCGGCGAGGCACTGCGTCTCGACGTGGCGCGGCTTGTCGAGGTACTTCTCGACGAAGCACTCGCCGCGACCGAAGGCGGCGACCGCCTCGCGCGTGGCCGACTCGAACATCTCGGCGACCTCGTCGAGCTCGCGCGCGACCTTCAACCCGCGTCCTCCGCCGCCGTAGGCGGCCTTGATCGCGATGGGCAGGCCCACCTCTTCGGCGAAGGCGATGACCTCGTCGGCGCCCGAGACGGGGCCGGGCGTGCCGGGAGCTAGGGGAGCGCCGACCTTCTCGGCGACGTGTCGCGCGGTGACCTTGTCGCCGAGCGCCTCGATCGCGTCGGGCGAGGGCCCGATCCAGATGAGGCCGGCGCCGATGACGGCGCGGGCGAAGTCGGCGTTCTCGGCGAGGAAGCCGTAGCCGGGGTGCACGGCGTCGGCGCCGGAGCGGCGGGCGACCGAGAGGATCTTCTCGATCGAGAGGTAGGTGTCGGCGCTGGTGGCGCCGTCCAGGGCGTACGCCTCGTCGGCGAGACGCGTGTGAAGGGCGTCGCGGTCCTGATCGGCGTAGACGGCGACGGAGGCCTTGCCCGAATCACGGGCGGCGCGGATGATTCGGACGGCGATCTCGCCGCGGTTGGCGACAAGGACCTTGGCGATCTTCGGCATTCGTCCAGCCTAGCGAGGGCGACCGCGCGTCTTTTGACACTCCTCGACAAGAAACGCCGAGAAACGTGAGCGGGTGTCTACGAACGATTCCAGAGCGTGGTCCAGGAGCCGCCGAGCTCGCGAACGAGGCGGCGCACGGTCGACAGCGACATCCCCACCACCGTGGAGGGGTCGCCCTCCACGCGCTCGATGAAGGCACCGCCGAGACTGTCGACCGTGAAGGCGCCCGCCACGAGGAGCGGTTCGCCGCTGGCGACGTAGGCCGCGATCTCGTCGTCGTCGACGTCGGCGGCGAAGGTCACGGACGCCTCGGCGACGGCGTGGGCCTCGCGCGGCTCGAGGCCGGGGGAGAGGCGGAACACACTGTGCCCGGAGTGCAGCACGCCCGTGCGCCCGCGCATCCCGCGCCAGCGCGCCGTCGCCGCATCGGCGGTGTACGGCTTGCCCAGGATCTCGTCGTCGAGCGCGAACATCGAGTCTCCGCCGATGACGAAGCCGTCGAAGAGGGGGTCCTCGTCGCGGACGCGGTGGGCGACGTCGGCGGCCTTGCGGCGCGCGAGCAGCAGAACGTGCTCGGGGGCGGGCAAGCGCCGCCCCTCGGACGCCTCGACCTCGGCGATCACCGCTTCCTCGTCGACCCGGGGCGCACGCGCCTCGGGCTCGATCCCCGCCTGGCGCAGCAGCATCAGACGGGCGGGAGAAGTGGATGCCAGGCACACGCGCATGCGTCCACGCTACCGACGCGATGCCCCGGCGGAGGCCCGCAGACCTTACGTCGTGCCACAGCGAGGCGACCGAGCCTGTCGAAGCCCCCGCGCTCGCGTGGGCCCGGACCCTTCGACGGCCTCGGGGCCCTGGGGCGGCGAGGTGGCTGAGCCTGTAGAAGCCACCCGGCGCGAAGACCGAGGCCCGGCTGCTTCACGGCCTCGTGTGACAGGCTCGGGGGATGCACGACGGCGACCTCATCGAACTCGACATCACCGGCATCGCCCACGGCGGTGTGTTCGTCGGGCGGCACGAGGGGCGCGTCGTCTTCGTCCCCGACACCCTGCCGGGCGAGCGCATCCGTGCTCGACTCACCGACACCCGCAAGAAGGCGTTCTGGCGGGCCGAGGCGATCGAGGTGCTCGAGGCGGCGCCCGAACGGCAGCCGCACGTGTGGCAGGCGGCGGCGATCGAGGTCGATCCGTCCGAGCGGGTCGGCGGCGCCGAATTCGGACACATCGCCCTCGCCCACCAGCGGGCGCTGAAGGAGCGCGTCATCCGCGAGGCGGTCGAACGCGTCGGTCGGCTGGAGCTCCCCGTCGAGGTCGCGATCGCGGGCGACGACGCGCAGCGCGAGTCGTCCGACGGCACGGGATGGCGCACCCGCGTGAGCCTGCACGTCGACGACGGCGGACGCGTCGGCGCGTTCGCCGCCCGCTCGCACCACGTCGTCGAGACCGTCGACCTTCCCCTGGCGACCGAGGCCATCGCCCTCGCCGCGTCGGAGGTGCGGGCCGGTCGCGCCCTCCCCGGACGCATCGACCTCGTCCAGCCCGCCGACGGTCGCGTGCGCGTCCTGCCCCGTCCCGAGGGGGAGCGCCCGTCCTCGGAGCCCGAGGTGATCGAGGAGCGCGTCGGCGATCGCGTGTTCCGCGTCGGGGCCGGCGGGTTCTGGCAGGTGCACCGTCTGGCCGCCCGCACGCTGACCTCGCTCGTCTCAGCGGAGCTCACGGCATCCCTCGGCGGACTCGATCCCGACGCCACCCACCTCGACCTCTACGGCGGAGTGGGCCTGTTCGCCGCCACGCTCGGCGAGATGGGCGGGAGCGGAACGCGCGTGGTGAGCGTCGAGAGCGATCCGCGCGCCACCGAGCATGCGGGTGAGAACCTCGCGGAGTGGATCGGGGCCCGTGCCGAGACGGCGCGCGTCGACCGGTTCGTCGCGGCGCTCGCCGCTGGCGCCTCCGCCCGGGAACGCGAGCGTCTCTCTCGCGGCGTCGTGCTCCTCGATCCGCCGCGCGCCGGCGCCGGTCGCGCCGTCGTCGAGGGCATCGCCGCCCTGGCCCCGACCGCGGTCGTGTACGTCGCGTGCGACCCCGTGGCCCTCTCCCGCGATCTCGCGACCTTCGCCGAGCTCGGCTATCGGGCCGATCGCGGCATCCGGGGCGTCGATCTGTTCCCGAACTCGCACCACGTCGAGGCGGTCACCGTCCTCCGTCGCTGAAGCGCGTCGCGGGCGCGCGAGCGAGGACGCGCCGTGCGGGGAAGGTCCTCCTGCGCGGCGGAGGGCAGCGCCGATACGATGACGGAATGACGCGCGTCGCCCTCATCGATGACCACGAGTCGGTCCGGCTCGGGTTGGAGGCCGCCCTCGCGCGCACGCAAGCCACCACGGTCGTCTTCTCGGGCGCGAACGTCGCCGCCTACCTGACGTGGCGCCAGAGCGCGGCCGAGACGCCGGCCGACGTCGTCGTGCTCGATCTCACCCTCGGCGACGGCACCACCGTGTCGGAGAACGTCGACCGTGTCGTCCGCGACGGCTCGAGCGTGATCATCCACAGCGTCGCCGACCGTGCCGGGGCGGTGCGCGAAGCCCTCGCCGCGGGTGCGGCCGGGATCGTGAGCAAGTCCTCTCCCACGCACGAGGTGCTGGGCGCGATCAGCACCGTCGCTCGCGGCGAGCTGCTCGACAACGTCGAATGGGCCAGCGCCGTCGAGGGCGACCGCGACTTCGCCGACGCGCAGCTCTCCGCTCGCGAGCGCGAGGTGCTCCGCCTGTACGCGGCGGGACTGCCGCTGAAGGCCGTGGCCGAGCGGCTCGGGGTGGCGTACTCCACGGCGAAGGAGAACATCACCCGGGTGCGCGTGAAGTACGTGGAGGTGGGGCGACCCGCACCCACCAAGGTCGACCTGCTGAGACGCGCCATGGAAGACGGCATCCTCCAGGATGCGCCAGATGACGTCGGCCGTGGCTGAATCGGACCGGTCGGTGCTCGACGAGGCGTGGGGTCGCATCCCGCACACGCGCGAGAGCCAGGCCGACCAGGGGACATTCACCCAGACGCGCATCGAGCGCGTCATCACGCTCATCGTGGGACCGGGCTCGCTCGTCCTCGGAGCGCAGGCGTTCTTCGCCGCTTTCGGGCCCGGGGATGAGGCGCAGGGGTGGCACCTCCCATTGGTGCTCGGGGTGTTCCTCCCCCTCGTCGCGATGATCATCGCGTGCAGTGTGGGGCGCTTCGCCCGGGTGTTCTCGGGCATCTTCGCGGTGGTGTTCCTGCTGGCCCTCGCGTTGTGGCCGCTCGCGACCGCGGGCGGTCCGGCGCCGGCGCCCACGGAGAACCCCTGGATCTTCTACCTCGTCAACGTGGCGACGGTGTCGACGATTGTCGCGTTCCCCCTCGCGCTGCAGATCGTGTGGACCATCGCCACCCCGCTGCTGTTCGGCGTCGTGCGTCTGCTCCAGGCCGGCGGGCAGCCCGATTTCGTGCTCCCCGTCATCCTCGACGTCACGTTCGCCCTCATCCTCGGCAGCGTGCTGCTGACCCTCGGGTGGATGTATCGCTCGATCGCCGCCAACGTCGATCAGGCGCGCGCCGTCGCCGTGTCGAGCTATGCGGCGGCGGCGGCGACCGCGGCCACGGAGCACGAGCGCGTCGCGGTCGCCGCCCTGATGCACGACAGCGTCCTCGGCGCCCTGCTCGCCGCGGAACGCGCCTCCAGCCCGCGCGAACGCACGCTCGCGGTCAGCATGGCACGAGAGGCGCTGACGCGACTCGCCAACGCCGAGAAGGACTCGCTCGAGGGCAGTGACGAGCCCGTTCCCGCCCTGCGCCTCGCCGACGACATCGAGGTCGCCGCTCGCGAGCTGGGCATCGACCTCGTCGTCACCCGGGCCGTGGAGGAGGGAACGCCTCGCGTCCCCGGGCGCGTGGCCCGCGCCCTGGTCCTCGCCGCCATGCAGGCCGTCGCCAACGCCGTGCAGCACGCCGACGCGCAGGGGCTCACGGTCGAGCTGACGGGGGACAGCGCGCCCGGTGGCGTCGCCGTGCGCGTGCGCGACACCGGAGCCGGCTTCGACGTGGCCGCGATCCCCGATGACCGTCTCGGCATCCGCGGGTCGATCAACGCCCGTCTGGCGGCCGTCGGGGGACGCAGCGACATCGACTCGACCTCCGCCGGGACGACGGTCACCCTCGAGTGGGAGAGCGGGGACCGCTGGTGACCGTCCGCTCGGTGCTGTCCGTCATCGGTCTGGCCTTCACCGCCTACCTCGCCGCGAGGGGACTCATCTGGACCTCGCCCGAGACCGTCGTGCGCGGGTGGCTGATCGTGGCCGCTCTGCTCTTCTACCTGCCCGTCACCTGGCTCTGGATCTTCGCCATCGGTGCGCGCGAGCGCACCGACTCGTCGTCGCCGGTCACCTCGCCGGCCAAGCTCCCCGGATGGGGTGTCGCGCTCGCGTTGATGGCCGCCGTCATCGTGCCGAACGCCCCGTTCCTCGCGGTCACCGAAGCCGGACGTTCCCAGCCCTTCGTGACCTGGGTGATCGGAGCGATCGGCGCCCTCATGACCATCGTCATGGTGCGCCGTCGCCCCATCGTTGCCTGGACCGGGATGGCACTGCTCACCCTGTCGACCTCGCTCTGGTTGGGGCCCCTTCAAGCCCTCAGCCTCGGCCTCGTCGGTTCCCTCATGTGGGTGGCCGCGGCGCAACTGGTGACGATCGCGCTCGATCGTGCCGCGCGCGACGCCGAGCGGCTCGCCGAGCTGCAGCAGGCCGCCTCCGCATGGCAGGCGTCGCAGAGCGGACGGCAGCGCGAGCGCCGGCTGCATGTCCAGCGTGCCCTGCAGGCCGCGGGTCCGATCCTCGCCCGCACCATCGAGAACGGTGGCAACCTCCGTGCCGCCGACAAGGAGGCGGCGCGCCGCGCCGAGGCGAGTCTGCGCGACGAACTGCGCGGCAACCGTCTCCTCGATGACGGCGTGCGCGTCGAGATCGAGGCTGCCCGTCGCCGCGGAGCGGCCGTCAGCCTGTTCGACGAGGGCGGACTCGAGGGGCTGCGGGCCGCCGACCTCGACGCCATCCGTACCGAGCTGGCATCCGTCCTGCACGAGTCCGTCTCTCAGCGCGTCATCATCCGCACGTCGCCGCACCACGAGGTCGCGGTGACCATCGTCGGCCGGTCCCAGGGCGACGGCGACGGGGGCGACGACGACGAGGTCGATCTCTGGCGCGAGATCCGCCGACCGCGCTGAGCGCACCCGACGGCCCGCGCCGCATCAGCGGCACACCCCTCATCCGCCGGTCCGACCGACGCAGAGGGGGGATTCGTCGACGCTGCCGAGGATGAGGGGTGAGGGGCGGCGATGTCGCCTGCCCCCCACCCGGACGAACGGTTACCCGAAAACCGTCCGTGCGGCCGGATCCGGCTCGAAGGAGCGGTCCGACCGAACGCATGATGCGTTCCAGCTCCTCCAGTATTCGCGAGCTGTCCCGCGGCGTCTGTAGGTATTTCGGGGGACACTTTCCGGCCGAACGGTCAGCCGGTGAAGCCGTTCCATCCCGCGTCGCGGTTCAGAGGGGTGCGCAGGCCGCGCGCCGACAGCTCCCAACGCGAACGCGGGGCGTCGTCGGGCGCCGTGGCCTCGGCGACCTCGCGAACGTACGCCTCGCTGACCACGACGATCGCCGCGGCCAACTCCTCCTCGGTCGGTGTGCCGCGCACGACCTCCGCCACGACGGGCGGCAGGCCGGTGTTCGCAGACGCGTCGCTCACAGCGGGATGTTCCCGTGCTTCTTGGCGGGAAGGCTCGCGCGCTTGTTGCGCAGCGCGCGCAGGGCCTTGGCGATCGACACGCGCGTCTGCGCGGGCTCGATGATGCCGTCGAGCTCGCCGCGCTCGGCGGCGAGGAACGGGGATGCCACGTTGTACGTGTACTCGTTCGCGAGGCGCGTGCGCACCGCAGCGACGTCTTCTCCCGCCTCCTCGGCGCGCTTGATCTCGCCGCGGTAGAGGATGTTGACGGCGCCCTGGCCGCCCATGACGGCGATCTCCGCGGTCGGCCAGGCGAGGTTGATGTCGGCGCCCAGCTGCTTGGAGCCCATCACGATGTACGCGCCGCCGTAGGCCTTGCGCAGGATCACGGTCACGAGGGGGACGGTGGCCTCGGCATAGGCGTAGAGCAGCTTGGCGCCGCGGCGGATGACGCCGGTCCACTCCTGGTCGGTGCCGGGGAGGTATCCGGGCACGTCGACGAGGGTGACGATCGGGATCGAGAACGCGTCGCAGAAGCGCACGAAGCGCGAGGCCTTCTCGCCCGCGTCGATGTTGAGCGTCCCGGCCATCTGCGAGGGCTGGTTCGCGATGACGCCGACGGTGCGCCCCTCGATCCGCCCGAAGCCGATCACGATGTTCGGCGCGAACAGCGGCTGCACCTCGAGGAACTCCCCGGCATCCACGATCCCGTCGATCACGGTGTGGATGTCGTACGGCTGGTTGGGGGAGTCGGGGATGACCGTGTTCAGCGAGCGGTCGGCATCCGTCGTCTCGAACTCGAACGGCGTCTCGTAGACGGGGATCTCGGCGAGGTTGTTGTCGGGCAGGTAGCCGATGAGACCGCGCGCGTAGTCGATCGCGTCGTCCTCGTCGTCGGCGAGGTAGTGCGCGACGCCGGAGCGGGTGTTGTGGGTGAGCGCCCCGCCGAGCTCCTCCATGCCGACGTCTTCGCCGGTGACGGTCTTGATGACGTCGGGGCCGGTCACGAACATCTGGCTCGTCTTGTCGACCATGATGACGAAGTCGGTGAGGGCGGGGGAGTACACCGCGCCTCCCGCGGCGGGTCCCATGATGATCGAGATCTGCGGGATCACGCCTGAGGCGGCGGTGTTCAGGCGGAAGATCTCGCCGTACTTGCCGAGGGCGACGACGCCCTCCTGGATGCGGGCGCCGCCGGAGTCGAGGACGCCGATGATCGGGATGCCGCTGCGCAGCGCGAGCTCCATCACCTTGATGATCTTGTCGCCGGCGACCTCGCCGAGCGATCCGCCGAAGGTGGAGAAGTCCTGCGCGTACACCGCGACCGTGCGGCCGTGGATGGTGCCGGTGCCCGTGACGACCGAGTCGCCGTAGGGGCGGGACTTGTCCATGCCGAACGCGGTGGTGCGATGGCGCACGTACTCGTCGAGCTCGACGAACGAGCCCGGGTCGACCAGCATCTCGAGGCGCTCGCGGGCGGTGAGCTTGCCCTTGGCGTGCTGCTTCTGGCGCGCGGCGGCTTCGGCATCGACGACCGCCTCCTGGAACCTGCTGCGCAGGTCCGCGATCTTGCCGGCGGTGGTGAAGAGATCGGGCTGGTCGGTCACGCTTTCCACCCTAGCGACCGCACCGGCACCGGCGTTGGAGGGTGCGCACAAGCGAATCGTCCGCGGGCTGTGGCATCCGGCCATCGGTGGTGTCGGTCGTCGCACGCAACCGGATGCCGCCGCGCCGCCGTTTCCCTAAGGTGTGGACATGCCGATCCCCGCGTCCGGATACCCCCGCACCGCCGACATCAGCCCCCGCGTCCAGGTGGTGACGACCACCGATTCGACCAATGCCGACGTCGTGGCCGCCGTCACCGCCGACCCCGCCGGCTGGCCCCACCTCTCGTTGCTCGTCACCGATGACCAGCGCGCGGGCCGGGGGCGCCTCGACCGCACGTGGACGGCGCCGGCGGGCACAGCGCTCGCCGTGTCCGTCGTGGTCGACGCGTCCGGCATCCCGATGTCGTCGCGCGGGTGGATCCCGCTGGCCGCGGGGGCGGCCATGACCCGCGCTGTCCGCGCGCAGCTGACCGGCCACGGCGGCAGCGCCGAGCTGAAGTGGCCGAACGACGTGCTCGTGGACGGCGCCAAGATCTGCGGCATCCTGGCCGAGGCGGTGCCGGGCACGTTCGACACGGTGGTGGTCGGAGCGGGTGTCAACACGCGCATGTCCCGCGCCGATCTCCCCGTGACGACCGCGACGTCGTTCCCGGCGATCGGGGCGGAGTGCGACGACGACCGTTTGATGGCCGACTACCTCGGCCACCTGCGCGACAGCCTCGCCGCCCTCGCATCCGGGGACGTCGAGGGCGTGCACCGCGACATCGAGGGGCTGTGCGCGACGGTCGGGCGCGAGGTGACGGTGTCGATGCCGGACGGCACGACGCTGCAGGGGCGCGCCGAGCGACTCGACGACGACGGTCGCCTCGTCGTCGCCGCCGGCACGATCGAGACGGTCGTGGCCGCGGGCGATGTCGTGCACGTGCGCTGACGCGGTGCCGCGCTGCTCCGCCGCGACCGCCGCCCGCGTGTGCGCCGCGATCGTCGGCCACGGGGTCGCACAATGAGAGGGTGACCCAGCCGTCGAGCTCGATCGGGCGCCCGCGCATGCCGGCGCCGGGCACGAACGCGCCCGAGCTGCGCATCGCCCGGCTGCACGCCCATGCCCGCGGGCTGTTCTGGTCCGCACTCGTGCTCATCGCCGTCGCGGGGGCGACCGCCTACTTCTACGACAATCTCCCCGCGCCGTACGAGAACTGGATGCTGCTGACCGCCGCCGCGGTCGTCATCCTGCTGCTGGTCGTCATCCCGTTCCTCGTGTGGCTCTGCCACACGTGGACCATCACGACGCGCCGCGTCATCGAGCGCTCGGGGCCGTTCGGCTCGACCCAGCGCGAGATCTCCCACGTGCGGGGCTACGCGATCCAGATGCGTCGCGGCCTCCTTCAGCGCCTCTGGGGTGCGGGGACGTTGTCGCTGTCGAACGGCGTCGAGCCCCCGCTGCGCCTGAAGAACATCCCGCACGCCGTGCTCGTGCACGAGACGCTGGTCGATCAGGTCGAGGTCAACCAGATCCTCGCCCACCGCGATTCGCAGACCTTCGGCTCGGGCTCCGTCGGCCTCTGACTCGAGGGGGCCCGGTCCTTCGACGGGCTCAGGCTTCGAGCGGAGGTGGCGGAGCCCGTCGAAGCCGCCGGGCGTCGCGTCCGCGCCCCCGGAGCCGGGCTCGGCGTCGGCGCTTCCCGACGCCCCGGGGCGGCCCCGGCTCGCGCGCGCGCGGACGTCCCGACAGAATGGATGCCGACGGAAGGAGCGGCATGGCGCTGCGAGTCGGAGTGGTCGGTGGCGGGCAGCTGGCGCGGATGATGATCGCGCCGGCGGTCGAGCTGGGCGTCGAGATCCGCGTGCTCGCCGAGCAGGAGGGCATGTCGGCGGCCCTCGCCGCAACCGCCGTCGGCGATTACCGCGACGCCGCGACCGTGCTCGCGTTCGCGCGCGACGTCGACGTCATCACCTTCGACCACGAGCACGTCCCGCAGGACGTCCTCGCCGCCCTCGTCGACGCGGGCGTCGCCGTGCACCCCGGCCCCGCGCCCCTCGGCGTCGCGCAGGACAAGCTCGTCATGCGCGCCCGCATGGCCGAGCTGGGCCTGCCGCAGCCCGACTGGGCCGCCGTCGCGGACTCCGCGGCGCTCCAGGACTTCCTCGACGCCCATGGCGGTCGCGCGGTCGTCAAGACCCCCCGCGGCGGATACGACGGTAAGGGCGTGCGGGTCGTATCGGCCGCGACCGAGGCCGACGACTGGTTCGCCGCCCTCGCGGAAGACGGCAACGGGGGGTCGCTGCTCGTCGAGGAACTCGTCGACTTCACGCGCGAGCTCGCCCAGCAGGTCGCCCGTCGCCCCTCCGGCGACGTCCGCGCCTACCCGGTCGTCGAGACCGTCCAGCGCGACGGCGTGTGCGCCGAGGTGGTCGCCCCCGCCCCGCGCGCCGACCAGCGCGTGCAGCGCGCGGCCGCCGGGATCGGTGTCGCGGTCGCGGAGGGCCTGGGGGTGACCGGCATGCTCGCCGTCGAGCTCTTCGAGACCACCGACGAGCGCATCCTCATCAACGAACTCGCCATGCGTCCGCACAACAGCGGGCACTGGACGCAGGACGGCGCCGTCACGAGCCAGTTCGAGCAGCACGTGCGCGCGGTCCTCGACCTGCCCCTCGGATCGACGGATGCCGTCGCCCCCTGGACCGTGATGATCAACGTGCTGGGCGGGCCGGCGGAGGGCACGCTCGAGGAACGCTTCCCCGCCGCCATGGCCGCTCACCCGTCGGCCAAGATCCACACCTACGGCAAGGCGCCGCGGCCGGGCCGCAAGGTCGGGCACGTCAACGTCGTCGGAGACGACCTCGACGACGTCGTGTACGAGGGCCGCGCGGCCGCGGCCTTCTTCGACTGAATGGGCGACCGACCGGCACTCCTGAGCGCGCCGTTCCGCGATCTTCCAGCGAGCCCCCCTAGCCTGGTGCGGTGACCCGGCCGCTGCATTCTTCCGAGACGCCCGTGGTCGGCGTCGTCATGGGCTCCGACTCCGACTGGCGGGTGATGGATGCCGCCTCCGCGGTGCTGACGGAGTTCGGCATCCCGCACGAGGTCGAGGTCGTCTCCGCCCACCGCACCCCCGACAAGCTCATGCGCTACGGACGCGAGGCGCGCGGCCGGGGGCTCCGCGCCATCATCGCCGGGGCCGGGGGAGCGGCGCACCTGCCGGGCATGCTGGCATCCGTCACCGCCCTCCCCGTGGTCGGCGTCCCGGTGCAGCTGGCGACCCTCGACGGGCTGGACTCGCTGCTCAGCATCGTGCAGATGCCGGCCGGCATCCCCGTCGCGACCGTGTCGATCAACGGCGCGAAGAACGCCGGGCTGTTGGCCGCCCGCATCCTCGGCAGTGCCGACGCAGAGCTCGCGGAGCGCGTGGAGGCATACGCCCGAGACCTCGAGGCCCAGGTCGACGAGAAGAACCGGCGTCTGAAGGACTCGCTGTGACCCTCGCAGCGCCCGCCCGCCCGCGCGCACACGCGCCGATGATCGAGGCGCGGCCGCTGCGCAACCCCGACGCGTCGTCGGTCGAGGTCATGACCCGCCGCGGCTGGTGGCTCGTCGTGCTGAACCTGCTCATCCCCGGGTCGGCGCAGGTGCTCGCCGGCAACCGGCGCCTCGGTCGCTTCGGACTCGGCGCCACCCTCGCGCTGTGGACGCTGCTCGTGCTGGCGGGCCTGGGGGCGATCCTGTGGCCGACCGGCCTCTTCACCCTCGCGACCGGCTCGTTCTTCCCCGACTTCCTGTCGTGGTTCCGACCCCTGCCGTTGACCCTCGTGCAGGTCGTGATCGCCGCCTACGTCGTGCTGTGGGTCGTGCTCACCATCGACACCCTGCGCCTGATCCGCCTGGTCAAGGTCGGTCCCCTCTCGCGCGTCGCCCTCGCGATCGTGTCCGTCGGGATGCTGGTGCTCACCGGTTCGGGAGCCGCCTGGGCGGCTCAGATCGCGGGGAGCACCCGCGACGCGTTCTCGACGCTGTTCGCGCAGTCGGCCCCCGTCGTGCCGCCGTCCGACGGCTACTACAACATCCTCCTTCTCGGCGCCGACTCCGGCGAAGGTCGCGATTCGATGCGTTTCGACAGCATCTCCGTGGTCTCCATCAACGCCGCCACCGGCGCGACGACGATCACCGGAATCCCGCGCGACATGCCGCACTTCCCCTTCGCCCCGGGGCCCATGCAGGACAAGTACCCGGACGGACACACCGGATACGCCAATGCGACGTGCGGCTGGGGCAGCGGCATCAACCAGCTCAAGACCGAGGTCGAGATCTGCCAGGACGGTAACGCCCTCTACCCCGAGGCCGAGGCGCACGACTCCGAGCCCGGGATCGAGGCGACCAAGGACGCCGCCGAGGGCATCATGGGCATCCAGATCCCGTACTACGTGCTCATCGACATGAAGGGCTTCGCCGACGTCATCGACGCCCTGGGCGGGGTCGACATCAACGTCCAGGAGCGCCTGCCCAAGGGCGGACCCGCCTACGACGGCCAGCCGGTGGACGACTGGGCATTCGGATGGATCGAACCCGGTCAGCAGCACATGGACGGCGACACCGCCCAGTGGTACGCCCGCTCGCGTTACACCACGAGCGATTTCGACCGTATGCGTCGCCAGCGCGAGTTGCAGGAGGCGATCCTCGCGCAGTTCACGCCCCAGAACGTGCTCGCGCATTTCCAGCAGGTGGCCACCTCGACCACGAACATCCTTCAGACCGATCTGCCGCAGAGCCTCATCGCCCCGACACTGGTCGATCTCGCCCTCAAGGCGAAGGACCAGACGGTCGGCACCCTCGAGCTCACCCCCGCGGGCGGCGTCGACGAGTTCGACCCCGACTACGCGCAGGTGCAGCAGATGGTGAAGGACGCCCTGCACCCGCCGACCGAAACGGAGAGCCCCGCGCCGTGACCGTCACCCTCCGCGTCGTCCTCGATCAGCTCGTCGCCCCGACCTCCCGCGACCTCGCCGAGGCCTCGGCATCCCTCACCGAAGCACTCATCGCGACGGCGCCACGAGGCTGCGACGTCGCGGCGATCGTGCCCGCCCCCGGCCTCGCCGACGATCAGACGATCGAGGGGCTGAGCTCCGAGACGCGGCTGGCGGTGCGTCGCCGCGAACTCGCGGCGTCGTGGCAGTTGGGGGTGGCCCCGGGGATCGGCAAGGGGCTCATCCACTCCCCGACGGCGCTGGCCCCGCTGGTCCGGCACGACCGGGTCAACGAGACGCACCAGATCGTCGTGACGCTCTGGGACCTGCGGGCGTTCGAGACCCCCGACGAGCTGCCGAGGACCGAGAGCCTCGCCGCGCGGGCCCTGCTCTCGCGCGTGGCGAAGCACGCGGACGCGGTGATCGTGCCGACCCACGCGATGGCCGACCGGCTCGCCGAGACGGCCAAGGCGAAGCTCGTGAAGAAGGTCCGCGTGATCGGCGGTGCTCCCGCCGCGGGACTCCGCGTGCCCTCGGATGCCGTGGGGCGCCTGCGCGCCCTCGATCTGCCGTCGACGTTCGTCGCCACCGCGGGAGGCGTCGCCGCCTCCGACGACCTCGCCCACGCCTTCGAAGCGGTCGTCTCGGCGGGCTGGGACGGCGACGTGGTCGTGCTCGACGTGCCGGACGGGGAGGAGCCCGGCGTGGCCGACATCGCGGCGGCGGCCGGCGTGGCGGAGACACGCGTTCACGCGCGCGGTTCGCTCGACCGGTGGGACCGCGCGGCCGTGCTCTCGCACGCCGCGGCGTTCATCGCCCCGTGCGCCCGCACCGACTGGCCCTGGCGGGCGGTCGATGCGCTCGCGCTCGCCGTTCCCGTCGTGGCCGTCGACACCGTCGCGCACCGCGAGGTGCTCGACGACGCGGCGGCCTATGCGGCCCCGGAGGAACTCGGCGAGGCCCTCGCCCTCGCCCTGGGCGACGAGGCGGAGCGTCTGCGCGTGCTCGCCGGTGATCGCGCGAAGGGGTTCGCCTGGGCAGCCGCGGCCGAGCGCGTCTGGGCGCTGCACGCGGAGCTGTGATCGATCGACCTCCCGCGAGGCTCCCGCGACCGCGGACGAGGCGACCCTAGGCTTCGACGTATGCCTGCTCGCGTCGGGATCGTCGTCCGCACCCGCCACCGTCCCGGATTCCTCCGCGGTGCGCTCGCCGACATCGCCGCGCAGACCTTCGCCGACCGGCGGGTCGTGGTCGTGAACGACGGCGGCGTCGCCGCCGAGGTCGACCGCGTGGTCGCGGAATCCGGCCTCTCGGATGTCGAGATCGTGCACATCGCCGACGGCGACGGCGGTCGCTGCGTCGCCGCGAACACGGGCGTGCGCGCGCTCGACACCGACCACGTCGTGCTGCACGACGACGACGACCGGTGGCATCCCGAATTCCTCTCCCGTACCGTCGCGTGGCTCGACGCGCACCCCGACGACGCCGGCGTCGCGGTACCGACCGAGATCGTCTACGAGGAGCAGCGCGACGGGGACTGGGTCGAGGTCGGGCGCGCGCCCTTCTGGGCGGGGATGCAGCGGGTCTCGCTCACCGAGATGATGAGCATCAATCGCGTGGTGCCGATCGCGGTGCTGTACCGCCGTGCCGTGCACGCCGAGGTGGGCTGGTACGACGAGACGCTCGACGCCGTCGAGGACTGGGACCTCTACCTGCGCATCCTGCGCGTGCACGGGATCGGCTTCCTCCCGGGCGAGCCCCTTGCCTTCTGGACGCAACGACCGGATGCCGTCGGCCTCGACGCCAACAGCATGTTCGGTCTGGCCGCGGAGCACGCGCGCGACGACGCCCTGGTCCGCGACCGCGCGCTGGCGGAGTGGGTGCGCCGGGAGGGCGCCGGGCTCCCTCTCTTCGTCGCCGCGTCGCAGGCCGAGCTGGCGGCTCACGTCGACCGGTCGATCGAGGACGCCGTGGAGCGGATCGTCGAGCGGCTGCGCACCGACATCCGCGACGACGTCCGGCGCGAGATCGACGCGCATCAGCCGGTGATGTCGCGGCTACGGCGGGCGCGGCGGCGGCTCGGGGGGCGCTAACATATGCCCCTCTTCCTTCACAATATTCCCATCCGTCACTTGCGCAACGCATAATGAACGCGTGAAGCACCTTCTCGGCACCGTCGTCCCGTCTCCCTCGAGGCGCGCGCGTGTCGCGTCGTCCTCACTCCTGGTCCTCGCGGTGATCTCGTTGTCCGCGTGCGCGACCCCGGCGCCCGGCGCTGCTCCCGTCGCATCCGACACGGCATCGCCGAGCGCGTCCCCCTCCGTGCCTCCGACCTCCTCGCCCTCACCGACGGCCACCGCCGACCCCTCTCCCGCGCCGAGCGGGAGCGCGACCGATTCGCCGTACAACGGGGAGATCCTCGTCATCACCTCCGAGGTGCGCGACGGATCGCTCGAGGTCACGGCGATGGTGCCCGGGGTCTCCGAATCCGGCGGCACCTGCACCCTGACCCTCGAGCAGTCGCAGCGGTCGGTGTCGGTATCCGGTAACGAGGGCAAAGAGGTCACCTACTGCGGTCTCATGTCCATCCCCGTCGCCGAAGGGGACGACGCCGCCTTCACCGTCTCGTACACCTCCGCGAATCTCCGGGCGCAGTCGTCCATCACCACCATCGAGACGACGCCGTGATGCGTCGTTCCCGCCGCCGCAGTGTCGCGGCGGTCATCGCCTCCTGGGCGTGCGCCATCGCGCTCCTCGCCGCAGCTCCCCTCGCGCTGCCCGCCACGGTCGCCCCCGCACCTGCCGCCGCGGCCGCCGACGCGTCGGACTGGAACCCCGGCAGCATCATCGACGATGCGGTCTTCTACGACGGCACCGCGATGTCGGCGGGCGAGATCCAGACCTTCCTCGACGGCAAGGTCCGCTCGTGCCAGTCCGGCTACACGTGCCTGAAGGACTACCGGCAGAGCACCGACAACCGTCCCGCCGACAAGTACTGCAACGGCTACTCCGGAGCGGCGAACGAGAGCGCCGCCACCATCATCGACAAGGTGGCCCGCTCCTGCGGCATCAGTCAGAAAGCACTTCTCGTCCTCCTGCAGAAGGAGCAGGGGCTGGTCACCTCGACCGCTCCGTCGGCGTGGAACTACTCGGCGGCCACGGGCCAGGGCTGCCCCGACACCGCCCCCTGCGATGCGTCGACCCAGGGGTTCTTCTACCAGGTCTACTACGGCGCCCGTCAGTTCGAGGTCTACCGCCTGAATCCGAGTTGGTGGGGGTACCAGGCCGGCCGGTGGAACAACATCCTCTACAACCCGTCCGCGAGCTGCGGCACGCAGCGGGTGTACATCGAGAACCAGGCGACCGCCGGTCTGTACATCTACACGCCCTACGTCCCCAACCAAGCCGCGCTGCGCAATCTCTACGGCGAGGGCGACGGGTGCAGCGCATACGGCAACCGCAACTTCTGGCGCACATTCACCGACTGGTTCGGCTCCACGAAGGCCGGTGGCCGCCCCTTCGGATCTGCCGACGCGATCGAGGCCTATCCCGGTGGGATCCGCGTACGCGGGTGGGCCATCGACCCCGACACGTCCGACCCGATCCAGGTGCGGGTCTCCCTCGCGGGGGCAGTCACGACGCTGACGGCCAATGCGGATCGTCCGGACGTGGGTGCTGCATATCCCGGGGCGGGAAGCAGGCACGGGTTCGATACACGCATCCCCGTGACGACCGGCGGCAGCGGGCAGGTCTGCCTCACCGCGGTGAACACGGGTTCGGGAAGCGATGTCAGTCTCGGATGCCGAGAGATGCCGTTCTACACCGGTTCCCCCGTCGGTGCACTCGATTCCGTCGCGGTGTCCTCCGGATCGATCACGCTGACGGGCTGGGCCATCGACCCGGACACGGCCGCGTCCATCGCCGTCCATGTCTACGTCGACGGCGTCGGGACGGCCCTCGCCGCCAATCGCGCTCGCGCGGATCTGGCGACGCCTTACCCCGCCCACGGCACGGCGCACGGGTACAGTGCGACGTTGAAGGTGCCGCTAAATGCCCGCCAGGTCTGCGTCTATGGCATCGACACGGGCGGCGGCGACAACACGACCCTCGGGTGCCGCAGCATCATGACCCCTGCCTCGCAGGACATCGGCCGTGCGCCCCTCGGCTACATCGACGGCATCGACGTCGCGGGTACGACCGCCCGGGTGAGCGGGTGGGCCATCGACCCGGACACGAAGAAGTCCATCCCGGTGCACATCTACGTCGGCAGTGCCGGCCGGGCGTTCACCGCGGACGACAAGCGAAGCGACGTCGGTGAGGCCTACCCGGCGTACGGCAGCAACCACGGTTTCTCCGAGGTCGTCGACCTCCCCGCGGGCAACACAACCGTCTGCGTCTACGCGATCAACACCTCGGGCGATAACACGACCCTGGGATGCCGATCGGTCACCGGCGGTGACCAGGGCCGCGCGCCCATCGGAAACCTCGAGTCGGTCACCGTCTCCGGGCGCAGCGCAACGGTCACGGGCTGGGCCATCGACCCCGACACCATCCGGCCGATCGCCGTGCGCATTTCCGTCGACGGGAAATCCACGAGGGTCACGGCTCAGGCGTCGCGGCCCGACGTGGCCGCGGCGTACCCGGTGTACGGGGCGACGCACGGCTACTCCCGCACAGTGGACATCCCCATCGGTCCGTCCACAGTGTGCGTGAAGGCGGTCAACACGAGCGGACCCGACACCGACCTCGGCTGCCGGTCGATCACGACGCCGGATGAGGGCAAGACCCCCATCGGTGCGGTCGACGAGGTCGCCGTGTCCGGAACCTCCGCGAACATCCGCGGGTGGGCGATCGACCCCGACACCGCGAAACCGATCGACGTCCACGTCTACGTCGGCGCATCGGCGTCGGTGCTCACGGCCAACACGAGCCGCCCCGACGTCGGCGCGGCCTACCCGCTGTACGGCTCGGCGCATGGGTACCAGTCGTCCGTTCCGATCCCGGTGGGCACCTCACGCCTATGCATCTATGCGATCAACACCTCGGGGGCGAATCCGCTGCTGGGTTGCCGCACGGTGACCGGCGTCGCGGGAGCCCCCATCGGGCGCTTGGACGCCGTCACGGCCACCACAGGTGCTCTGACGGTGCGCGGATGGGCTTTCGACCCCGACGTGGCAGGACCCGTCACCGTTCGCGTCTCCATCGATGGGTCGGTCCGCACGATTCGCGCCGACCGATCGCGCCCCGACGTCGGCGCGGCCTTCCCCGCGGCGGGATCGAACCACGGCTTCGAGCAGCGGTACACCGCCTCGAAGGGGGACCGTCAGGTGTGTGCGAGCGTCGTCGACGACAAGGGCGGTTTCACGGTGTCGCTCGGCTGTCTCTCGGTCGCCGTGCGCTGAGTCGCTGCGCGAGCGGGGCGCATCGACCCGACGCGTCCCGCAAGGCGGCGGCGTGGGGGGATGACACGCCGTGGCCGGCGCGAGCCGGTCAACGCGCCGTCACGCTCGAGATCGGCGCTCGATCGACCAGGTCGCTCCCACGGCTCAGGAAAACGCCGGTGAGCATCAGAAGTCCGCCGAAGAACGTCACGGCGAGGACCGGTACGGCCAGAGGCGGCGTCCACTGCCAGGCGGCCGTGAGGGCGCTCGTGTCACCGGCGAGATAGCGGTGACCGGTACGCACCGTCGTGATCGTCACACCCACGACGAGGAACGTCGGAAGCAACCACCGCAGCATGGTCACGACGCGTCGGGTGCCGGCATCCACCGGATTCGGCCCCGGAGCCAGATCCACAGCGAGGGCGGCGATGACGAGCAGGGCGGCGACGAGCGGCATCGTGTACCGTCCCTGCCAGCCGTACCCCGACCACTGCAGGCCCGACAGCACGCCCGGAATGAGGGTGGCGGAACCGAACGCGAGCAGGATCGCCCAGCGGGCGCGCCGCGTCGCCAGGCCGAAGCAGAACACGAGTGCGCCGCCGAGGAGGAGGATCCATGACGTCGACAGGATATTGGGGCTGCGCAGGTCGAGCCACCCGAGGTTTCCGTACATCTGCGTGACCTGCTCGTGGTAGTTCGAATAGAACACCGAGATGCCCGTCAACCCGTCCGCGAGCGACGCCGGCTTTTCGACACCGACGTAGTTCGTTCCGTGCGCGAGCACCCACAGGACGCTGAAGACGGTGACCGCGGCGATGCCGCCCGCGACGATCCACGCACGCCGGTCGGTCATGAGTCGCCGCGTACGTTCCGCGCCCGCCACGACGAGGAGCGCCAGTGCGGTCACCGCGAGGAAGAGCGGGGACAGACCACGCGTCACCACCAGCACGCACGAGGCGGCGAGAAGGAGCGAGTGCTCCTCACGCCACCCGGCCCGCGGCGGACCGCATGCGACGGCGAAACCGGCGACCGTGGCGGCGAACAGCGTCGCGATCTCCCACGCGCTGGGATTCAGCACCATGCCGACGTAGAGCGTCATCGGCGTCAGGAACAGCGAGGCCGCGACCACGGGCAGGGGCGAGCGGGAGGAACGTCGCAACAGCGAGAGGCCCCAGGCCAGGAAGAACGCCGTGACGACGGCCGCCAGGGCGCGGGAGATATAGAGGCCGTACTCCGTGGGCACGGCCAGGGTGCCCAGACCGGTCCAGAAGTAGAAGACCGGGTTGTACAGGCCGGCGTTCGTCTGAGAGAGGATTTCGGCGGTGGAGCTGATGCGAAGGGGGCCCTGGCAGGCGGCGGTCACGTCGGGGTGGAAGGCGATGCACCCGGCGAAGACATCCATGTTCGCGAACCGGGCCGGCAGAGTCGGATGGAGCGTGCCCGGCTGACCGCGCACCACGGCCGCCGCGTAGACGTAGTGGGCTGCCTCGTCGGCACCGGAGGCGATCGGGAGGAACACTGCCCCCGAGAGCAGAATCGCCAGCAGGGCGGCGAAGACGACGGCGATGTCCGCCAGGGGACGCCGGGGGACGGCGAGGCGGGCGAGAAGTGCAGGCATGAGGTGGATCTTTCTGGGCGTCCCTCCGCCGACGTGGGGGAGTCGATGGCGGCCCGTGCGATCCTACAAGCAGGCGGTTTCACCACCCGGCCGGCTTCCTCCAGTCGACGCCGTGGCCCCCGGATGGAGCGAGGCGCGCTGCTACGATGAGGGCGATGTCTGCGGCACCATCGAGCACTCTGGTCATCGTTCCGGCATGGAACGAGGGCGAGAGCGTCGGTCCGACGATCCGGGAGATCCTGGCGCAGCCTGAGGCCTGGGACATCCTCGTCGTCGATGACGGTTCTCGGGACGACACGGCCGACAGAGCGCGTGAGGCCGGGGCCACGATCTTGTCCCTTCCGTTCAATCTCGGTGTCGGTGGAGCGATGCGGGCGGGTTTCCGCTACGCCCAGCGCCACGGGTACACCCGGGCGATCCAGGTCGACGCCGACGGGCAGCACAACCCGCGTGACATCGCAGCCGTGCTCGACGGCCTCGAGAGGGCTGACATCTCCATCGGCGCTCGATTCGCCGAAGTCGGCGACTATTCCGCGCGGGGCCCGAGGCGGTGGGCCATGCGCATGCTGGCGACCGTTCTCACCCGTATCTCCGGTACGCGACTGACCGACGTCACGAGCGGTTTCCGGGCGGCCAACGTCCGCGCCATCGACCAGTACGTCGATTACTACCCCGCCGAATATCTCGGCGACACCGTCGACTCGCTTGTCAACGCCGTGCACGCGGGTCTGACGGTGGTTCAAGTCCCCGTCGCGATGCGTCCGCGCGCCGCGGGCCGACCCAGCCAGAACCCGCTGGGTGCCTCCCTCTACCTCCTGCGCTCCGTCTTCGCCCTGTCGTTGGCGATCATGCGAGGAGCCGCTTCGAAGACGGGAGTGCGCGCGTGATCGTCATCGCCGGCATCACCTTCGCCGTTCTGGTGCTGGGACTGATCGTGGTCTTGCTCCTGCGTCGACAGTTGCGCGAGAAGTACGCCACGCTGTGGCTCGTCATCGGTCTGGCCCTTCTCGTGATCTCGATCTTCCCGGGACTGCTGGTGCAGGTGACGCATCTGCTCGGGGTGGAGGTCCCGGCCAACCTGATCTTCGCGATTTCGATCGCCCTGCTCGTCGGTGTTGCGCTGCATCTCTCCTGGGAGCTCTCCCGCGCGGAGGAGGAGATCCGCAGCCTCGCGGAGGAGTCCGCCATCAATCGTGCGGACGTCGAGGCGCTGACCCGACGCGTCGCGGATCTCGAATCTGCGCGCACTCCGGGCGACTCCACGCAGGCCGGGTCCGAACGCGCCTGATCGCCCTCTGAGTAGCCGTGTCCTGGGCGCTACAACGCCGCACCGGGTCGGATCAGGGCGCGTCAGTGCCGGGCCGTCGGACGGGGAACACCCAGTAGCGATACGCGAAATAGTTCCATACGGTCGTCGACCCGACCGCGACGATTTTGCCGACCACCCAGGGCAGCCCGAGCGCTGCGACGCCGGCGACGATACCGGTCGTCGCCACGGTGTTGAAGGCCACCAGTGCGGTGTACTTGATCGCGCTCGAGGCCACACCGGCGTCGGATGAGAACGTGAAGGTGCGCTGTAGCAGGTAGGTGATGGCGAAGCTCAGGAGGAACGCCGTCGGGGTCGCGACGACCAGAGGTAAGCCGATGACGTCGTGGAGCAAGGCAAGCAGCCCGACATCGATGAGGAACGCCCCGCCACCCACGATGAGATAACGTACCGCGCTGTGGGACCATACGCGATGCGCCGCCCGCGCGACGGCGCCGGGGCGCTGCGCCCCCCGGCGCTCGTCGCCGCTCACGCGCGAGCGAGGTATTCGCGGAGCCGCGCGTCGGCGTCTCCGAGGGGGATGCCGACGGCGGCCGTGTCCGTGGCGTCGAGCATGCTGTTGCGCGGACGCGGCGCGACGGGGGCGGTTGCACCGGCGAAGTAGTCGTCGGTGCTGACGCCCGTGACGCGGGCGGGGTCGTGACCGGAGAGCTCATACACGCGGCGGGCGATGTCGAACCAGGAGGTGGGCTCACCCTGTCCGGTGACGTTGTAGACCCCGGTGGGCACGTCGCCGTCGAGGACGAAGCGGATGGCGCGAGCGAGGTCTGAGGTGAAGGTCAGGCGACCGAACTGATCGTCCACCACCCGAGGATCTATTCCCCGACCGGCGAGCGATGCCATCGTGCGCACAAAATTGTTGCCGTCGCCGATGACCCAGCTCGTGCGCAGGACGTAGTGGCGCGGCACCGTCTGCACGACAGCGTCGCCCGCGGCCTTCGTCTGGCCGTAGACGCCCAGCGGGGAGAGGGCGTCGTCGGCGCGGTACGCGTCGCCTTTCATTCCGTCGAAGACGTAGTCGCTCGAGACGTGGACGAGCGTGATGCCGTTGGCCGTCGCGATACGGGCCAGAGCGGCGACCGCCGTGACGTTCGCGGCCCAGGCCTCGGCACGGCCGTCGGGCGTCTCGGCTGCGTCGACCTTCGTGTACGCGGCTGCGTTGACGATGGTGGAGTAATCGCGCCACCGACGCGCGGCATCCAGGTCGGGAGAGGTGAGGTCGAGATCGGCCCGGGTGGCGTACTCGATCCAGGGGTGCTCGCCGAATTCCGCCCGCAGCGCGCGTCCGAGCTGGCCATTCGCACCCGTGACGAGGATCTTCTTCGGCGGCATCGGAACGACGTCGGCCAGACGAGGGTGATCTTTGTCCTTCGCGCTGATCTCGACATCGTCGAGGGGGATGGGCCATGCGATCGCAGCGGTCTCATCGGCGAGGTTGAGGAAGGTGTACGTCGCATCGGGAGACCAGTGGTCGTTCACGAGGTACGTGTAAGCCGTGTCGGCCTCGAGCGTCTGATAGGAATTGCCGACGCCCCGCGGTACGAAGATGGCGGTCGAGGGGTCGAGTTCGGCGGTGAAGACCGCGCCGAACGTCTCTCCCTCGCGCAGATCGACCCACGCGCCGAAGATCCGGCCGGTCGCCACCGACACGTACTTGTCCCAGGGCTCGGCGTGGATGCCGCGGGTGGTGCCCACGGCGTCGTTGAACGAGATGTTGTTCTGGACGGGTCCGAAGTCGGGCAGCCCGATCTCCGAGGTCGCCATCTTCTCGCGCTGCCAGTTCTCTTTGAACCACCCGCGGGAGTCACCATGGACCGGCAGATCGAGCAGCAGGAGTCCCGGGATCGGTGTCTTGCGGGCGTTGAGGGTCTTGCCGAAGACGGTGGCCACCATCACTGCCCCTTGCTGGCGTAGAACGCCTCGACGCCGTCCTTGGTGGGAGCCCACCAGGCTTCGTTGTCGCGGTACCAGTCGATCGTCGCGGCGAGGCCCGACTCGAAGTCGCCGTAGGTCGGCGTCCACCCGAGTTCGGTGCGCAGCTTGGTCGAGTCGATGGCGTAACGGAGGTCGTGACCGGGGCGGTCGGTGACGAGGTCGTAAGCGTCGGTGGGGTTCCCGGTGATCTGCAGGATCAGCTCGACGACGCTCTTGTTGTCCTTCTCGCCGTCGGCGCCGATGAGATACGTCTCGCCGATCTCGCCTTTGTCGAGGATCGTCAGGACGGCCGAGGAGTGGTCGTCGGCGTGGATCCAGTCGCGGACGTTCTCGCCGGTGCCGTACAGCTTCGGACGAATTCCTCGCAGCACGTTGGTGATCTGCCGGGGGATGAACTTCTCGACGTGCTGGTACGGCCCGTAGTTGTTGGAGCAGTTGCTGATCGTCGCGCGGACCCCGAACGATCGCACCCATGCTCGAACGAGGAGGTCGGAACCGGCTTTGGTCGAGGAGTAGGGCGATGAGGGGTTGTACGGCGTGCTCTCAGTAAAGCGGGCCGGATCGTCGAGCTCGAGGTCGCCGTACACCTCGTCCGTGGAGATGTGGTGGAAGCGCACGTCATGACGGCGGGCCGCCTCGAGCAGCGTGTACGTCCCGATGATGTTCGTGTCGAGGAACGGGCGGGGGTCGTGCAACGAGTTGTCGTTGTGCGACTCCGCGGCGTAGTGCACCACGGCGTCGGCCTCCGCGACGAGGGGGTCGACGACGGCGGCGTCCGCGATGTCGCCGACGACCAGGCGCACGCGGTCCTCGGGAACCCCCGCGAGCGATGCCTCGTTCCCGGCGTAGGTGAGCTTGTCCAGCACGGTCACCGTGTGGTCGGTGTGCGCGATGACATGGTGCACGAAGTTGGACCCGATGAAACCGGCACCACCGGTGACGAGAAGACGACTCATGCGCTCCAGATTAGCGGCGTCGTCCTCCGCCTCTTCCGTGGTGGATTGGCGCGTACAGCCGCATAGGGGAAAATGACCCCATGCGCGGAATCATTCTGGCGGGCGGCACGGGCTCCCGACTCCACCCGATCACACAGGGCATCTCGAAGCAGCTCGTGCCCGTCTACGACAAGCCGATGATCTACTACCCGCTGTCGACACTGATCCTGGCCGGTATCCGCGACATCCTCATCATCACCACGCCCCAGGACTCCGAGCAGTTCCAGCGGCTACTCGGCGACGGCTCCCGGTTCGGCATCTCGCTCACGTACAAGGTGCAGCCTTCGCCCGACGGTCTCGCACAGGCCTTCCTGCTGGGCGAGGAGCACATCGGGTCGGACTCGGCGGCTCTCGTGCTGGGCGACAACATCTTCTACGGCCAGGGCATGGGTACGCGACTGCGCCAGTACAGCGAGCTCGACGGCGGCGTCGTGTTCGGGTACCGGGTGGCCGACCCCACCGCGTACGGGGTCGTCGAGTTCGACGCCGCGGGGCGCGTGGTCTCGCTGGAAGAGAAGCCCGAGCACCCCAAGAGCAACTACGCGGTCCCCGGTCTCTACTTTTACGACAACGACGTGATCGAGATCGCCCGCGGTCTCACTCCCTCTCCGCGCGGAGAGCTCGAGATCACCGACGTGAACCGTGCGTACCTCGAACAGGGACGGCTGCGCGTCGAACTGCTGCCGCGCGGCACGGCGTGGCTCGACACCGGAACCTTCGACTCGCTGAGCGAGGCCACCGAGTTCATCCGTACCGTCGAGAAGCGCCAGGGTCTGTCGATCGGATGCCCGGAAGAGGTCGCGTGGCGTATGGGCTTCCTCACCGACGACGAGCTCCGGGAGCGCGCGGAGCCCCTGGTCAAGAGCGGGTACGGCCGCTATCTCCTCAGTGCCCTCGAGCATGGCGCCGAGCGCTGAGGCGGGCGCCGAGACGCACCTGAGCGCCGTTCGGACCGATGCTGCTCCGACGGGCGGCTCGGTCGAGCGCGCCGTGGTGTTCGCGGTGAGGGCCCGGGGTCGCGTCGAGGAAACGGCCGTCCATGCGCTTCAGGCTCTGCGGCAGATCGCAGCGACGATCGTCCTCGTCCACCCGGGCGCTTTGGCGGCCGACGTCCGTGGTCGTGTCGCCCCGCTCGTAGACGACATCCTCGAGACGGAGTCGGAGGAGTTCTCCTCCGACTCCTATGCGGTTGCGATCGACCTCGTTCATCGACGCGTCCCCTCGGTCGAGGAGATCGTGCTGACCGGGGATTCGTGGTTCGGCCCCGTCGGTGACGTCGCCGCCCTCTTCGATCGGATGTCCACGGTCGTGGCCGATGTCTGGGACGTCCTGCCGCCCGCCGCCCCCCGAGAAGCGTTCCCGGGTGAGGGTTTCCCCGCGGTGACGGATCGCCCGTGGTTCCTGACCGTCATCCGCCGCGAGTTGTTCGCCAGCTCGGCGTGGCATCGCTGGTGGGGGCACGACCTCGCGGCCGGCGAGCGCGAACGTGCGCTCGGCGGCGCGGTCGAGCGTGCGGGCTTCCGGCACGCGCGCGCCTACGAGACCGCGCACCTGCACGCGAACGACCCGGGCCTGTTCGCCCCCGAGGATCTGCTCGACATGGGAGTGCCCTTCGTGGATCGCGCCGTGTTCACCAGCTACCCGCCGTTCCTGGATCGCTTCGCCATCATCGGCAGTGAGATCGAGCAGCTGATGGGCGAGAGCGGTTACCCCGTCGACGTGCTGCGCTCGAGCCTCGCCGGCTGCGTGCCGCCGAAGGCGCTCAACACCAACCTCGGACTGCTCTCGATTCTGCCCGACCGAGCGGTCGACCCCGAGGCGGGGTCGTCGTTGAGGCTCGCCGCGGTGGTGCACGTCAGCGATCTCGACGAGATCGACGAGGTGCTGCGCCGACTCCAGTTCCTCCCGTCGGGTGCCTCCGTCTTCGTCACCACGACCGAAGGCGTCACAGCGGCGCGCTTGGAACGTCTCCTAGAGGCGTGGGCGTCGACGAACTCGCACACGTACGAACTCCGCGTGACCCCGCAGAGTCCGGGACGCGACATGGCCGACTATTTCGTCGGATGCCGCGACGTCATCCAATCCGACCAGTTCGACCTCATCGTCAAGCTCCACATGCGACGGGCGCCGTGGAAGACCATGAACCGGCTGCGGTACTTCCGTCGCTACCAGTTCGACAACCTGCTCGGCAGCCCCGGCTACGTGCGCAACCTCCTCTCCCTCTTCGAGAAGGAGGAGCGACTGGGCGTGGTGTTCCCGCCGATGATCCATGTGGGCTACGCGACGATGGGCCGCGGCTGGGCGCTCCTCGAGCCGCACGCGCAGCGTCTGGTGACGCGGCTCGGCATCCGCGTCCCGCTCGACACGGTCTCCCCGTTGGCCCCATACGGCGGCATGTGGGTCGGACGCCCCGCGGCGTTCCGAGCGCTCACGCGGCGCCGGTGGACCTTCGCCGATTACGGATGGAAGGGCGAACGTCGCTACGGTCACCTCGCCCACCTGCAGGAGCGGCTCGTGAGCGCGTCGGCGGGGGAGTGCGGCTACTACTGCCGTACGGTCCTCTCGCACGCGCACGCCGAGATCGCTCACACGGCGCTGGAGTACAAGGTCGACCAGATGTTCTCCACGACGCGCGGTTGGCCCGTCGAGCAGATCGGATTCCTGCATCGGGCGGGTTACACCGGATACGGCGGGACCGTGGCATTGGTGCGCATGTACGTCCGCACCAACCACCCTCGGGTGGCCGATGCGTTCCGCCCCGCGTACCGGATCGCTCTGCGCGGGCATCGTGTGCTGTCTGCCGCCCGTCGGGTGGCGTCGCGGCTGAGCAGCGAGCGGAGCGAGAACGAGCGAGAGGTGTCGTCGTGAAGACCGCAGAGCTGATCGGCGACTGGACGCGCCCCGCCGACACCTTCCCGGATGACGGCAAGCGCCTTCTGATCTACGTCGTCTTCGACAGGCGGGGCGAGGCGGGGGATTTCGTCCTGTACGCGCTCAAGCACCTGCGCGCCTTCTGCGACGAGATCGTCGTGGTCTCCAACGGCCCGCTCACATCTCAGGGCCGCGAGCGGCTTCAGACGGTCGGCGACCTGGTCCTCGAACGCCCGAACGAGGGCTACGACATCTGGGGCTACAAGCACGGTCTGGATGCCATCGGAGAGCGCGTCCAGGAGTTCGACGAACTCCTGTTGGTGAACGACACGTGGTTCGGGCCCATCCGCCCGTTCGAGCCGATCTTCGAGAGGATGAACGCCCATCCCCTGCATTTCTGGGGGATGACGGACCACCTGCGCGTCGAGCCGCATCCCTTCACCGCCGACGAGGATTATCTTCCGTACCACCTGCAGTCGTACTGGGTGGCGGTGCGTCGGCACATGTTCACGTCTCCCGAGTGGCAGGCCTACTGGCGCAACCTCCCGGCGATGACGACGTACTCGGACGCCGTCACGAAGCATGAGGGTATCTTCACGCAGTACTTCACGCGTGAGGGGTTCTCGGGGGAGGTGGCGTTCCCCACCCTGACGGACAAGATCGAGAATCATGCGGTGCTCTACGCCGAGCAACTCATCGACGCGGGATGTCCGACCCTCAAGCGGCGCCCGTTCTTCCAATGGCCCGTCTTCCTCGACCGCGTCGCCGTCGTCGGCAAGTGGACGCTCGAGGCGGTGGAGCGCAACGGCTACCCCGTTGAGCTCATCTTCGATGACCTCGCCCGTAACGTCGAGCCCCGGGTGCTCAACGCCGACGCCGCCCTCCTGCGCGTGCTGTCGGCGACGGACGACGCCTACGATCCCACGAAGCCCTTGCGTACCGCCGTGTTCGCGCACATCTTCTACGTGGAGATGACGGACGAGATCCTCGATCGGGCCGGTTACCTCCCCGGCGACGTCGACCTCATCGTCACGACACCCGAACGCGAGCGTGCCGCGGCCATCGAGCGGATCATCCGGGAGCGGGGGTTCCCCGGCCGTGTCGACGTGCGCGTCGTGGCGTCGAACAACGGTCGCGACCAGGCCGCCTTCCTGATCGGATGCCGCGACGTCTTGATGTCCGACGAGTACGACCTCGTCGTGAAGGTCCACTCGAAGAAGACGCCGCAGGACGGTGCCAACGTGGGGCGGCACTTCCGCCGTCACCAGTTCGAGAACCTCCTCGCCGGTCCGCACGAGGTGGCCAACGTCGTCGCGCTCTTCCAGCAGCAGCCGGGGCTCGGTCTCGCGTTCCCCCCGACGGTCCACCTGGGCCACCCCACGATGGGGCACGGCTGGTGGGCCAATCGTCCCGGCGTCGCGGAGCTGTGCGCCGAACTGGGGATTCGCGTGCCGCTCGATGAGATCTCGCCGCTCGCGCCGTTCGGCTCGATGTTCTTCGCCCGACCGCAGGCCCTCCGGCTGCTCGTCGAACGCGAGTGGACGTACGACGACTTCGGCGGTGTCGAGGCCTACGTCGACGGCGGCCTCGCGCACATCCTTGAGAGGATGCCGGTCTATGCGGCCGGCGAACGGGGCTTCCATTCGATGACGATCGCGACGCCCGCGTATCTCGCGAAAAGCTATACGGCCCTCGACTACAACCTCGACCAGATGTCGGCGACCATGCCCGAGGACACTCAGCACCAGGTGCAGTTCCTGCACCGGGCCGGTTATATCGGCTGGGGACGCTTCCGCGACTTCGTGGATATCTGGGTGCGTTTGCACCGCCCTGGCGCCGAGGATCGGGTCGATCGGCTGTTCCGCCGGACCGAGCGGCTTCGCGGGGTGTTGTGGCGGGCGCGCCGGCGCCTGCGGCGCCGTTGAGTCCAGTCCACGTGCAGAATCTCACCAGTAGAATCGGTCCCCATGCCCAGTCCTTCACCCGCCGCGGACGACGCGCGCTTCGCCCGCCTCGCGGAGATGCCGATGCGTTCCGTCGGCGTCACACCCGGCCTGGGGCTCGCCTCGCTCTGGACGACGCTTCGCGACATCTTCGCGCGGCGCGAGATGCTCGACCTTCTGGTCAAGCGCGACATCAAGGCCCGGTATAAGGACTCGGCGCTCGGTTTCGTCTGGGCGCTGATCCGCCCACTCATCCTGCTGGCGATCTACTTCGTGGTTCTCGGGCAGTTCCTGGGCGCGGCGCGTGGCATCCCGGACTTCGCGATCTTCATCTTCACCGGCCTGACCGCCATGAGCCTGTTCCAGGAGATCGCGGTCGGCGGCACGGGATCCATCATCGCCAACGGCGGTGTGGTGAAGAAGGTCTACATGCCGCGAGAGATCTTCCCGCTCGCCGCAACGGGGTCGGCCCTGTTCAACTTCATGATCCAACTCGGTGTGCTGCTGGTCGCCACGATCATCGCCGGAAAGCCGCCACTGCACTGGCAGATCGTGTACGCGGTCCCCTCTCTGCTCCTGATCCTGGTCTACGGCGTAGCCTTCGCCCTGTTCTTCTCTGCGGTGAACGTCTATCTCCGCGACGTGCAGTACCTCGTCGAGGTCGTGACGATGTTGCTCCTGTGGCTCTCGCCCGTTCTCTATGCGTGGCATCTCGCAAGCCAGATCATCACCAGCCCCACCCTGCTGGAGATCTACACGAACAATCCGCTGACCCTCGCCGTGCTCGGCTTCCAGCGGGCGTTCTGGCTCGCCGGCGACGGTCTCGAACAGCCCGCCCATCTCGTCCTGCGCATGGCCATCGCTCTTCTCATCGGGCTCGTCCTGCTCGTGCTGAGCCACCGGGTCTTCGTCCGCCTGCAGGGCAACTTCGCCCAGGAATTGTGATCGATATGTCCTTCGACGTCGCCCCCGCCCCGGCGCGCCCGGAAGTGGTCGTGCTCAGCGATGTGTCCAAGCGGTTCGTGGTCCGCAAGGACACCTCGATCAAGGAACGTCTCGTCACGCTCGGCCGCGCCGGACGTCGTCATCGTCAGGACTTCTGGGCGCTCAGCGACGTGAGCCTCGACATCCGCGCGGGCAACACGATCGGCCTCATCGGGCACAACGGTTCGGGGAAGAGCACGCTGCTCAAGGTCATCGGCGGCATCATCCAGCCCACTTCCGGTGATGTGCGCCAGCGCGGCCGCGTGGCGGCGCTCATCGAGCTCGGTGCCGGTTTTCACCCGGATCTCACCGGCCGTGAGAACGTCTACCTGAACGCCTCCGTCCTCGGGCTCAGCCGCGAGGAGACACGCGCGAGCTTCGATGACATCCTCGACTTCTCCGGCGTCGGCGACTTCATCGATACCCAGGTCAAGTTCTACTCCTCGGGCATGTTCGTGCGCCTCGCCTTCGCGATCGCGGTGCACACCGACCCCGACATCCTCCTCGTCGACGAGGTGCTGGCGGTCGGCGACGAGCAGTTCCAGCGCAAGTGCCTCGACAAGATCAAGGAATTCCAGAGGCAGGGGAGGACGATCATCATCGTCTCCCACGCGCTCGACCAGATCGAGGAGCTGTGCGACCGCGTCATCCTGATGGACAAGGGCCGCGTCGCGTTCGACGGCCTGGCCGACGCGGCCGTCGAACGCTTCCGCGAGCTGCTCGAAGAGGGGTCCGGGAAGGTCGCTGCGCGCCCCGACCAGATCACCCGCGCCGCGGAGATCATCTCGGTCGACGTGCGCGCCGCCGATGGCCGCCGATCGAACGACTTCCACAGCGGCGATTCGTTCCGCGTGGCGATCACCGTGCGGGGGCTCCGTCGGCTCGACGAGTGGGCTCTCGGCTTCAGCATCGACACCTCGTCGGGCGTCCTCGCCCTCGCCTCCAACACGAGCATGCTCGGAGCCTCCGTACCGCCGCTGCACGAGGGCGAGACGGTGACGATCGAGATCGACGTGGACGGTGCCCGCTTCAATCCCGGGAGCTACTGGATCAACGCCAACCTGCACGGGATCAGCGAGTCCACTTCGCACGCGCTCATGCAGGGCGCGGAGTTCACTGTGCACGGGCGTTCCGACTCGCTCGGCTCGGTCCCGGCCGAGGTGCGCTTCCGCTGATCACGGCTGACCGGGACCCGCGGGCCCCCTGAACTGCCGGACGGGCCTCCTAGCGGCGCCGCAGCGCCGCGTCGAGCAGCGTCCGTGCGCGGGCGTCGAAGGAGTGATCGGCGCGGATACGCGCCGACACCGCATCCAGGTCGGGCGCAGAGGGGAAGGCGGCGTCGAGGTCGCCGGTGAGCAGGTCGAGCAGGTCGGGAACCCCCTCCCATGTGCGCACCGCACCGCCGAAGAGCTCCTCGATTCCCTCGACGCGGTCACTGACGGCGCGACCACCGGCGGCGACGACGTCGAAGAGGCGATTGCCGATGAACCCCCGCTCCTGCATGGCGGGCCAGTGATCGTTCAGCACCACCCCCGCGGTCTCGTAGAGCGCGGGAAGCTCGTCGTTGCCCACCCCGGTGGCGGCGATGCGCTCGGCAGGGATCCATCCGCGCCAGTCGGGGCCGATCACGGTCACGGGGATGCCGGCTCTGATGGGCTCCACGACGGAGGGGCGCAGGATGCCGCGCGCCGTGCCGACGAAGAGGATGTCATGGCCGCGGGGTCGTCCGGCGGGGTGGAAGCGCGTCGCGTCGGTGCACTGCAGCAGAGGGGTGATGGGCACGCCGAGTTCGCGGCCTGTCGCCTCGGCCCACGGCGCGGACGCGGCGAAGACCTCGTGGAACCCCGCGACGTCGTCCGGACCCACCTGGTCGGGATGACTGATGACCCACAGCAGCGAGACACCGGTGGGGGAGGCCTCGAGCGGTTCGGGACCGCGCAGGGCCACGGTCACGTCGTCGAGATGCCGCGTGGGGCGGGTGCGGGCGGCGTACGAGTCGATGACGACTTCCTGTCCGAGGCGCCGGAGGGCGTCGGCGAGGGCCCGGGCGAAGTGGGTGTCGCCCCAGCCCTCCGCGCGAGGGCCCACCGGTGCGGCCGTCCGCAGCGCCCACCTCAGGGCGGGCACGTGCGTGCCGTCGGGGAGCTCCACCTGGCGCTGCGGACGTCTCACACGGGGCAGAGGGCCATGGGCGAGGCGCTCCCACCCGGCGCGGAGCAGGAGATCCCCACCGCCCGTCAGGTGCGGTGGGAGATGCGCCGGTTCGGCACGCGAGCGCGTGCGCGTCTCGACGTCCAGGGCGACGACGGCCCGTCCGTCGAGGCGGGCAGCCGCGTCGGGACCGCGCAGCGCGACGGTGACCTCCGCGCGGCGCGCGGCGAAGGTGCTCCCGGCCAGGGCGGGGACCTCGAGATCGGTCGCCGGAGCGAGGGCGGCGAGGTCTTCGATCGGGTGTCCGGCGAGGAAGCGTCCATCGACGGTGGCTCCGACTGCGGCGATCGTGCCGTCGCCGTCCCTCCACACCGGACCGAGCACCGTCCCGGCGGCGCTCTTCTCCACGCGATCCGCCAGACGCGTGGCGTCGGCGGCGGTGAGGGTCTGGTTCGGTCCTCTCACGATGATGATCTCGGCGCGGGAGGAGGCGACGAGTTCGTCGAGCGCGAGGGACGCGTCGTCGTGACGTCGCCGACTGATGCGGACGCGGGGGCGGCCCGCGGCCCACAGCGACGCGAGCGTCCAATCCTCCGCGCGGTCGTCGAGCACGGCGATCGCAACCCCCTGTCCGGGGACGTCCGAGAAGGCGACCGCTTCGGCGAACGATTCGTCGAAGTCCCATTCCTCGGGGCCGATCGCGACGATCAACTCGCGATCGACGGGCTCCGCCGACGGCGCCGGGCCGACCTCGCCGCCCACTCGGGCGCGACGGGCGGCCTCGACGATCACGCGCGACAAGTCGGGCCAGGATGCCGCGGCGGGCTCGGATCGCGGACCGAGGGGGAGCGAGTGCGTCTCACGGTGGCGCCAGGCGTGGCCGAGAGGTCCGCCGGGAGCCTCCCAGGCCTCGGGATGAGCGGTGCCGTAGGCCACGGCATCCCACAGCGGACTCACCTGCAGCCCCCGTGGATCGGCGACGAGGTAGGCGTACAGCGCGGGCACGCGCCATGCCTCGGGCAGGTGGTCGCCGACCGCCGTGTCGACGAAGAGCGGCGACAGGCGCAGCCCGTCGCGGAAGCCCCCGTTCACGTACCGACGGACGGCCGCTGCTTCGCTCAGGGGCCTGCCCACCTGGGCGCGCACGTACGCGAGGTCGACGACGCCGGCGCGGCGGATGACCCGCGCCCACCACAGCCGGTCGGCGCGGGCGACGAGCGGGCGGAGCAGCGGCAAGTCGCGCGCGGCGCGCACGCGCGAGCGGAGGGCGGTCAGCACTCTTCGAGTTTAGGCAGGGCGTCAGGCCCTCCCGAGCGAGACGCGGGCCCGCCGGCCCGCCCGGGCGAGAGCTGGGCCACCCGGCCCGTGCGGACGGGGGACGGGACGGCGGGCCCGCCTGGGCGACACCCGGATGCCGTCACCGCGGCGAGACGGGGCGATCGGCCCAGTATCGGTCGCCGCGCATGCGCATCGATTCGCGCAGGCCGATCGTGCGGTCGACCGCGTGGAGCGGCAGGACCGCGGTGGGCGCGGCGGCGCCGCGGCGCCAGCCCTCCCATCGACCGCGGAGCGAGAGGACGTCTCGCCGCAGCACGAGGCGCGCGGCGCTGACGACCAGCTCGACGGCCAGCGCGCGCAGCGCCCAGCGCGAACGGAGCACGCCGTACTTGCGCAGCAGGTAGCCGCGCGCGAAGCCCGACAGGCGGCGCTGGCGAGCCGACTCCCGGCCCGCGCTGGCCCCGCCGAGGTGCGTGCCGAGGGGGCCCTCGATTGCGACGCACTCCCACGCCGCCGCGCGCAGCCGGAACGCGAGATCGAGCTCCTCGCCGTACATGAAGATGTTGGTGTCGAACAGGCCGATCTCGTCGAGGGCGGCGCGAACGTAGACGGCGACGGCGCCGTACGGTCCGAGGACGGGGGGATCGACGGGGTCCGCCGCCGCCGGCTCCGCCCCGTGGAAGCGCACGAAACCCGCTCCCGTGACGTCGGCGACGATGCCGTAGGAATCGACGGTGCCGTCGGGGGCCAACAGGAGGGTCGCTCCGCTACCGACGCGACGCGACTCCGCGCCGGCGGTCATCGCCGCCAGCACACGCTCCACGGCATCCGGCTCGAGGACGACGTCGCTGTTGACCAGCATGACCAGTCGCGCCGAACCGGCCGCCAGACCCACGTTGCACGCGCGGGCGAAGCCGAGGTTGCGGTCGTTGCGGATGAGGGTGACCTCGGGGAACTCGGCGGCGACGCGGTCGGCGGTGTCGTCGGGTGAGTGGTCGTCGACGACGATGATCCGCGCCGCGACGCTCTGCCGCGTGGCCGCGAGCAGGCACGAGCGGACGAAATCCCACCCGCCGTACACGGGGATGACGATGTCGATGTCGGGTGCGTCGGTCATGCGAGACCTGCCCTTCGAGCGGTCGGTGAGATCACGGGGTGGATGCTTCGGCGGCGACGAGGTCGACCTGGCGGCGCGTGCGCCCGACCAGGATGAGCGTGGAGATCGCCTCGGTCACGGCCAGCCCGGCGGCCACCCCCACGGGGCCGAGGAGCAGGCCCGCGCCGATCATGAGGGGGATGCCGACGACGGTGGCCGTCACGGTGGCCCGCATCACGGCATGCTGCTCACCCGCGGGGAAGAGCACGTGCCGTGTCATCGAGGTGCGCAGGGAGAACAGGGCGAAGGCGACGCCGAGTGCCAGGCAGACCAGGAAAGGCGCCGCCGCCGGCGCGCCGAACATGAGCGCGCTGACCGGGGGACCGGCGAAGCCGAGCACGAGCATCCCGAGCACGCCGAAGCCGCCGTGCATCAGCAGCGCCAGTCGCAGCCGCGACCGCCGCGCGGGACCCGTGACCTCGGCCGACCACGACTGCAGGGCGTTGGCGAGGGTGAGCGGGAGGAACTGCCCGAGCTTGGCCATCTTGTCGGCCGAGGCGAAGCCGGAGGCGGCCGTCCCGACCGACAGCACGTTCACGAGCGGCGTGGGCACGGCGGAGTACGCCCCCAGGGCGGCGTCGTTCAGCGCCACCGGCGCGCCGACCCGGAAGAGGTCCGGGATCTCGCGGACGGGCGGCCACGCCGACGGATACCGGCGCAGCAGGCGCAGCGAGAACAGCGTCGTCCCGACCACCGTGACCGCGATGCCGGCCATCGGGTAGACCTCGACGGGAGCGCCGTTGACGATGGCGAGCATCGATCCCACGGCCACCACGAGCCGAGGGATCGCATCGTAGAAGAGGATCGACCGCGGGTCGCCCACGCCCACTGAGAACCACGTGAACGACAGGGCGATCATCGCGCCCTGCAGACCCATGAGGGCGGCGAGCAGGCCGTACCCGGGACTCGCGACGAGGGCGCAGACCACCACGAGGGCGGGCAGGGCGACGATCGAGGTCGCCAACCGCACGACGAGCGCGTCGCGGTACAGGCGGCCGCGACGGACGTCGTCGGCCGCGATCGACACGAGGGCCGGTCCCACCGTCGTCCAGCCGTAGGCCACGGCGATGGCGGCGAACGTTCCGATCGACTCCCCCGCGATCGCACTGGACCAGCCGTCGGGTGCCGCGCGCGAGACGGCCGGCAGCACGACGAGGGGCGACACCGCCGCGACGGCGGGGATCAGCGTGAAGCCGAACAGTCGCGAGCGCAGGGACGCCGGTTCAGCCACGGCTGTTCCCCCGCGCCGCCGTGCGACGGAACACGACCGAGAGGGCGATGGCCGCAGCCGACCAGCTGAAGCGGCTCGCCCACTCCCGCCCACCCGTGCGCAGCGCCACGCGCGTCTCGTCGTCGAGGGACAGCACCGCGAGGATCGCCCGGGCGAATGCAGCGGGATCCGTCGCGTCGGCATAGCGCGCCCACTCCCCGCCGACTTCGCGCAGCACCGCCGTGTCGTGGGCCACCACGGGCACTCCCGCGCCGAGGGCGTCGACGACGGGCAGGCCGAAGCCCTCGGTCAGAGACGGGCACGCATAGACGTCGGCCACCTGGTAGAGCGCGCGCAACTGGTCGTCGCCGACCCAGCCCGGCAGCACGACGTCGGCCGTGAGGCCGAGGCGTTCGACCGTCGGGCTCAGAGGATCGTCGGCTCCGCCGCCCGCGATCACCGTGAGAGGACGCCGGTCGGCGGGGATCCGCGCCACAGCGGCCAGCAGACCCGCGAAGTTCTTGTGCGGCATCCGGTTGCCCGTCGACAGCAGGACCGGTCTTCCCGGGCGGATGCCGAGGGGTGCCAGCAGACGCCAGGGGTCGTCGACGCGGGTGATGTCGCTCCCGCCGTTGTGCACGACAGTGATGCGCTCGCGCGCGACGCCGAGATGACGGGAGATCGCGCTCGCCGCAGTGGAGGAGACGGTGACGACCTCCCGCGCGGTCTGCGCGGTGCGCGTCATGAGCCAGGCCGTCACGGCGCGCGTGATCCGCTCGAGGCCCGTGCCGGGCACCTCGTGGTAGATGACGTCGTGCACCGACACCACGCGGGGGACGGCGCCGGCGGTCAGGGGACCGAAGTTCGCGGGGCTCCACACGAGGTCGGCATCCGTCGCTTTCGCGGCCCGCTCCACCGCGACGATCTCACCCGCGGCCCACGAGGCGCGTCCGTCGCCGACCCACTCGACCACGCGCACCTCGCCCGGGAAGAACGCCCGCACGCCGGCGGCGCCGGACGCTCCGGTCAGGGCGACGAAGCCGGCATCCGGCATCTCGTCGGCCAGGCGCGGCAGCAGCTCGCGCACGTACGTCTCGGTGCCGCCGCGACCGCCGGTGTAGCCGAGCAGATCGACGAGGATCCGCACGGCGGTCAGCTCTCGATGACGGCTTCGGGGCGCTGCTCGCGCCGGGGCGTGGTGAGGACGCCCGAGAAGAAGCTCATCATGACGGTCTGGAAACCGAGGATGATCAGCAGCGCGCTCGGCACGGCGATGCGCACGGCCTGGGCCGCATTCTGCTGCCCGAAGTCGAGGCTGCCCCACAGGATGACCTGCACGATGCCGATCACCACGCCGAGGACGAAGAGTCCGACGCCGATGAGCAGGCCGCGCTCGGCCGACCACTTCGCCACGATCCGGCGATAACGCTCGCTGGTGGGGAGGAACCCCTCCTGCGTGGCGTAGAGCTTGGTCAACCAGAAGAACAGCAGCGATTGGAACCCGATCACGCACAGGGCGCTGGCGTAGACCATCGTCGTGACGTCGAATCCGACGCCGCCGACGTTGATACCGCCGAAGGAGAGGACACCGACGGCGATCGCGCCGAGGAAGAACGCCACCAGGCCCGGGTAGACGAAGAGCCAGCGCGGGGCGAACAGCAGCAGGAAGCGCAGGTGGCGCCAGCCGTCGTGCCAGCTGCGCAGGTGCGGAGGCCGCGAGCGGCCGTCCTTCTTCAGCGTCGTCGGCACCTCTTCGATGCGGTAGCGCGCGAGGGAGGCGCGCACGACCATCTCGGAGGCGAACTCCATCCCCGTGGTCTGCAAATCGAGAGTGCGGATGCGCGCGCGGTTGAATCCGCGCAGACCGCAGTGGAAGTCCCGGATGCCGGGACGGAAGAACAGCTCGCCGATGAACGACAGCACCGGGTTGCCGAGATACTTGTGCAGCGGGGGCATGGCGCCCGGGGCGATCCCGCCGCGGAAGCGGTTGCCCATGACGAGGTCGGCTCCTGCGCGAAGGCGGTCGACGAACGGCTCGAGGTTCTCGAAGTCGTAGCTGTCGTCGGCATCCGCCATGATGACGTACGTCCCGCGCGCCTGCTCGATGCCGTTGATGAGGGCCGCGCCGTATCCGCGGCGCGGGGCGTGCGACACGCGGGCGCCGAGGCCTTCGGCGATCGCCTGGGAGCCGTCGGTGCTGCCGTTGTCGGAGATGAGGACCTCACCGCGGATGCCGCTGCGCTGCAGGAAGCCCTGCGCCTTGCGGATGCAGACCTCGAGGGTCTCGGCCTCGTTGAGGCAGGGCATGAGGATCGTCAGTTCGACGTCCGTGGGAGCGGGAGTGGTCACGGGCTGTCTTCTTTCGTCTTCACCGCGGCGGGCGTCGGCAGCGGCAGTGCCGACAGGATCCCTTCCACGGTGCGGCGGATGGTGCGGGTGCCGACGGCGGCGTCGTACCACGCGCGCGCGGAGCGGCGCAGGTCGTCACCGCCGTCGACGGCGACCCGGATGGCCCGGGCGAGGTCGGCGGGTGAGGTGGTCGGGGAGACGACGCCGTTGACGCCGTCGTCGATGAGTTCGGTGGACGCGTTGCCCTCGTCGGCGACGAGCACGACGGGAACGCCGTGGGCGTTGGCCTCGACGACGACGAGTCCGTAGCCCTCGCGGCGGGAGGGGTTCACCAGGCACGCGGCCCCGTGCAGCAGCTCATCGAGTTCGGCGTCGGAGACGAAGCCCGGGAACCGCGTCCAGGCCTCGCCGCCCACGCGGCGGACTTCGGCGCGCACCGCGTCGGAGCTCGGGCCGGTGCCCAGGACGACGAGTCGCAGGCCGGGAACGCCGTCGCGAGCGGCGGCGACGGCGGCGGGGAGCACCTCGACGCGCTTGTCGGGGATGTGGCGACCCACGTAGAGCACGTAGGGCGGGGCCGCGGCCGGACCCGGCGGCGGCACCTCGGCGGCACCGTCGATGAGTCCGGGGCTGACCAGCGGTTCTCCGCGGAGGCCCTCGCGTCGCAGCCGGGTGGCCGAGAGCTGCGAATGGCAGGTCGCGATCGGCGTGATCGCGATGGCGGCCCGCTGCAGCAGCCATGCGATCGTTCCGGTCACCGCACCGGAGTATTCGACCCACTGACGACGGTGCCAGACCTCGAGGTAGTCGACGACGAGCTTCGTCCCCGAACCCAGCAGCGCCGCCCGCGCGGCGAAGACGTTGAAGATCGGCAGGCCGCTGACGATGACCGCGGCGTAGCGGCGACGGCGGCGGAGGAGAGCGCCGAACAGCGAACCGGCGTACCGGAGGGCCGCGGGGATGCGGCGCACCCCGTCATCCGAGTAGAGCGAGAGTCGCCCGGTGACGGGGACGATGCGGAACGCGTCCTCGACCGGTGCCGGGCCGTCCCACTGCGTGGCGGTGAGGTAGTCGACCTCGAACCCCTTCAGGCCGAGCTCGACGGCCTCCGCACGATACTGCCGTTCGCCCCCTCCCGTGGAGTAGGGGAACAGGCAGTCGTACGCGACGGCGACGCGGCTCTCGCGGGACACGTCAGCACCCCTCGATCTTGAACAGGCGCGCCGACGGTCCCTCGGAGTCGACGAGGACGAGGTGCTCCGAGGGGGAGAGGTTGTAGAGCCCCTGGCGCTCGAGTCCGACGCCGGGGTTGTTCCAGACGTTCTGCGCGCCGAAGTCGAGCACGTAGTCGACGCCGAGGCGGTCGACGACCTCGCACACGCGCGGATCGGAGTCGATCGCGCTCAAGCGGTTGTCGAGGTACTCCTCGTCGGTTCCGATCGCACCGAACACGTGCTTGCGCAGCACCTCGCGGTCGCCGATCGCATACGCCAAGGAGGCTCCCGTCCAGGGGCTGCCGGCGATGACCGCGTCAGCGGGCGTGGTCTCGGGCAGGCGCTCCAGCAGCGCCTCCTCATCGCTCGTGAGCAGCGGCGAGGTGGCGTCGAGAGCGTAGGCGCCGCGCGCGTCGGCGGCGGTGCGGAGGATGTTCGGGCTGACCCCGACCGAGAACACCGCGAGGACGCCGACCGCGGCGACCGCGACGCGCAGCACGCGCCCGGCACGGGCGCGGGAGAGGACGCGCCCGGCGGCGTCGGCGATCGTGACCGCACCGAGGACGGCGACCGGGATCCCGGCGGCCGGCAGGAGGGCGGCGAGGCGATAGGAGTCGTTGTACCAGGGGTTCGTCAGGAACTCCCGCAGCGCGTTGCCCCCGGCGGTGCCCGAGGCCACCACGAAGAGCACCGTCGCGACAGCCATGGGCGCGGCGACGACGAGGAGGCGCGGTCGGCGCACGATGGCGAAGATGCCCGCCGCGATCATCACCGAGACCGTCAGGGTGATCGTGTAGCCGCCGGGGGAGAGCAGGAGGGCCTCGCCGACTGCGCGGGCCGTGGTCTGCCACGGCGCCCAGATCGACATCTCGGCGTTGGTGCGCATGACGCGCCACAGCACGCCGAGCACGACGAACAAAGCCAGCAGGATCGCCGTGGTCGAGAGCCACCGACGGCGGGACGGATGCCGCACCGCACGGCCGACCAGCTCGACGACGGCGACACCGGCGCCCAGGGCCGCCATCGACAGGAAGGCGTTCGGATGGGCGAGGCCCACGCCCGCGGCCGCCACCAGGAGCAGGACGGCGGCGCGCACCCGCGCGGCGAGTCCGGTCGCCCGCAGCAGGTGGACGACGACGGCGACACCGCCCGGAAGGACCGCGTAGCCCATGGCGTTCGGGTAGAGCACGCCGAAGAACATCAGCAGCAGGGGGAAAGCGCCGAACCCCGTCGACAGTGCTGCGGCGCTGACGACCACGGCGGTGCGCTCCGACAGCAGGGCGGTGCTCAGGGCGACCACCGACAGCGGCCAGGCGACGGCTGCGAGCGCGATGTTGGCGGCGTTGACGGCGACCGGGACGGCGGCTCCGGTCGCCTGGGCGGCGAGCGCGGCGACGGTGTGCCAGCCGTTGGGGTAGAAGCCGATGTCGGAGGTGAGTCCGATGTGGAAGGCCGACGCGTCGCCCGTGTCGACGGCGAAGGCGACCGTGTTCAGATGGACGATCGCGTCGAAGGTCTGCGAGATGTGCGCGGGACCACCGAAGACCCAGGCGAGCTGGAGGGCGATGACCACGCCCGCGACCACGAGGGACAGGCCGCCCCACAGGAGGGTGCGCCCCGGGGTGCGGTCGCCGGACTCGGGTCCGACCCATCGGCGCAGGGCGTACGCCACAGCCGCTGCGACGATCGTGACGATCGCGATCGGCACGACCGACCACGACAGGCGCGCGAGCGGGGCGGCGATCGCGGCGACGGCGAGGATCGCGATCGAGACGACCGGTGCCAGGGCCAGGATGCGCAGACGCCGCACGCCCCACCCGGCGGCGAGGACCACGATTCCGGGGACGACGAGAGCGAGGATCGAGATGATGAGAGGCATCACGATCACCCACCAGGAATCGCTCATGCACTCCCATTTCTCGCTGGACGACAGTCAGCCATGCTAACGGACGGTCGCTGACCCGCCCCTGAAGGCCGCGGCGAGGTGCCCCTTTAGACTGGAGGGGCGCGGGATCGCTCTCCGCGTGTCCGCGACACGAAAGACGCACCACTTCATGGATCTCCTCATCGTCGGCTCCGGCTTCTTCGGTCTCACGATCGCCGAGCGCGCGGCCGCTGCGGGCCGCAAGGTGACGGTCATCGATCGTCGTCATCACATCGGCGGAAACGCCTACTCCGCGAACGAGCCCGAGACGGGCATCGAGGTGCACCAGTACGGCGCGCACCTGTTCCACACCTCCAACCCGACGGTGTGGGAGTACGTCAACCGCTTCACCGACTTCACCTCGTACGTCCACCGCGTCTACACGACGCACAAGGGCGTGGTGTTCCCGCTGCCGATCAACCTCGGCACCATCAACCAGTTCTTCCAGGCCGCCTACACGCCCGACCAGGCGAAGGCGCTCGTGCACGAGCTCGCCGGCGAGTTCGACGCGAAGGATGCCGCGAACCTGGAGGAGAAGGGCATCGCCCTGATCGGACGCCCGCTGTACGAGGCGTTCATCCGCGACTACACCGCGAAGCAGTGGCAGACCGACCCGAAGGACCTCCCCGCGGAGGTCATCTCGCGGCTGCCCGTGCGGTACACGTACGACAACCGGTACTTCAACGACACCTGGGAGGGTCTCCCGGTCGACGGATACACCGCGTGGCTGGAGCGGATGGCCGATCACCCGAACATCGAGGTGAAGCTGTCGACCGACTACTTCGACGAGGCGCAGCCGCTGAACAAGAAGGCGACCGTCGGTCAGGTGCCGGTCGTCTACACCGGTCCGGTCGACCGGTACTTCGACTACGCCGAGGGCGAGCTGTCGTGGCGCACGCTCGACTTCGAGCAGGAGGTGCTGCCGATCGGCGACTTCCAGGGCACCAGCGTCATGAACTACGCCGATGCCGACGTGCCCTACACGCGCATCCACGAATTCAAGCACTTCCACCCCGAGCGCGCGGACCGCTACCCGACCGACAAGACGGTGGTCGTGCGGGAGTACTCGCGCTTCGCCACGCGCGCCGACGAGCCCTACTACCCGGTCAACACCGCCGACGACCGCTCCGGTCTGCTCGCGTACCGCGAGCTCGCCAAGGGCGAGAGCGAGGTGTACTTCGGCGGACGCCTGGGCACCTACCAGTACCTCGACATGCACATGGCCATCGGGTCGGCGCTGTCGATGTGGAACAACCAGCTCGCGTGACGGGTTCGTGCGTCTGACGCTGCGTCCGCAGACCCTCCCGTCGATCGGCGGGAGGGCGGACGAGGGGCGGTGGGCGTATCGGCCCGACGTCGACGGCCTCCGTGCCGTCGCCATCCTCCTCGTCGTCACGTACCACGTGTGGTTCGGACGCGTCTCGGGCGGGGTCGACGTCTTCCTGATGCTGTCGGCGTTCTTCCTCACCCGGGGGTTCGTCCGGCGGATGGCCGGGCCCAACCCCGTCCGACCGCTCCCTCACCTGCTCGGTATCTTCCGCCGCCTTCTGCCGGCCGCGGCGGTGACGCTCGCGGGCGTCCTCGCGCTCGTCTGGTTCACCTACGCTCCTACCGCCTGGCGCGCGGTCTGGGATCAGACCTGGGCGTCGCTCGCCTACGTGCAGAACTGGGTGCTCGCGGCGGATGCCGTGGACTACTACGCCCGCACCGAGATCCCGAGCCCCCTGCAGCACTTCTGGTCGATGTCGGTGCAGGGGCAGGCGTTCGTCCTGTGGGTCGTGCTGCTCGGACTCTGCCAGCTCGTCGTCCGCCGGCGCGGCCTCTCTCCCGACCGGGTCGTGGGTGTCGTGTTCGGCGCCGTCTTCGCGCTGTCGTTCGTGTACTCGGTGGTGCGCACCGCGACGGCGCAGGAGATGGCGTACTTCGACACGGGGGCGCGGCTGTGGGAGTTCGCGGCCGGGTCCCTCCTGGTCGTCGCCCTCCCGCACGTGCGCGTTGGCGCCGTCGCCCGGGCGATCCTGGGATGGGCCGGGCTGGCGGGCCTGCTCGTCCTCGGCGCGGTGCTCGACGTGCGCGGCGGCTTCCCGGGGTTCCTCGCGCTGTGGCCGGTCCTGTGCGCGGCCGCGATCGTCGTGTCGGGGTCGGGCGATGACCGGGGCAGGGGGCCCGCGCGGTTGCTGTCCTCCCGGCCGCTGCAGGCGGTGGGGCGCGACGCGTACGCGCTGTACCTCGTGCACTGGCCGATCCTCGTCACCTTCCTCGTCGTCAACGAGCGCGTCGAGGTCGGTCTCGTGGGAGGTGCCGCGATCATCGCGCTGTCGCTGCTGCTCGCGCGCGCGTTGACGTGGGCGGTGGATCGACCGGTGCGCGCGTGGCGTCGGTCGGACAGCTCGCCGTGGGTGCCGGTCGCGGTGGTCGCCGTCGCCGCGAGCGTCGTCGCCCTTCCCCTCGGCGCCTGGCAGGTGTCGACGTGGGCGCAGGAGCGGGCGATCGAGGCGCAGGCCGTACGCGATAACCCCGGTGCCGCGGTGCTGCGCGATCCGTCGCTGGCGGAGATCCCGACGGATGCCGAGCTGCTGCCCCTCCCGACCCTGCTCGACGACGAGTGGGTCCAGTTGGAGAACCCGTGCGCCGGTCGATGGAGCGTCGACACGGACATCCTCCTCGGCACGTGCTTCGAGACCGCTCGCACCGCACGAGCCGGTTTCACGATCGCGGTCATCGGCGACTCCCACGCGCAGCAGATCACCGGAGCGCTGCTGCCGCTCGCGGACGAGAACGGGTGGGGAGTCGTCAGTCTCATCAAGGGCGGCTGCTCGATGGGACTGGCGGAACCCGGAATGGACGAGCGCTGCGACGCGTGGCGCGAGGAAGCGATCGATCTCGTCGAGCGGGTCGCGCCCGACGCCGTCATGACGGTCGTCACGCGTTCCGACGCGGGGGAGGACGACGAGGTCGTGCGCCCCGGCATCGAGCTGTTCCTCGATCGCATGGGGGATGCCGGCATCCCGGTGCTGGCGGTGCGCGACAACCCGCGGTTCGCGTTCGACATGTACGGCTGCGTGATCGACGCGGACGATCCGCTCGACTGCGCCGCACCCCGTGCGGCGTCCCTCGCCGACGAGAACCCCGCCCGTGTGCTCGACCGCCCGGGTGTCGACCTGCTCGACCTCACTCCCTGGATCTGCCCCGACGACCTGTGCGTCGGCGTCATCGGCAACGTCTCCGTGTACCGCGACGACAACCACCTCACGCGTCTGTACGCCCGCACCCTCGGTCCCTCGCTGGCCGAGCAGCTTCCGTCCAGCCTCGGATGACGCGCCCGCATAGGATTTCGTGGTGACTTCCGCCGCCGTCGGCGCCCCCGGATCGGTGCGGCGCTCGCTCCACTCCCTGTGGCTGCTGTCGGCGCGCGACCTCCGCGTGCGCTATTCGACGAGCGCCTTGGGTTACCTGTGGTCGGTGCTGGACCCGCTGGTGATGACCGGCATCTACTGGTTCGTGTTCACGCAGGTCTTCCACCGGTCGGTCGGAGAGGACCCCTACATCGTCTTCCTCATCACGGCGCTGCTGCCGTGGGTGTGGTTCAACTCAGCGGTCACCGACTTCACCAAGGCGTTCAAGAAGGACGCCCGCCTGGTGCGCTCGACCGCGATCCCGCGGTGGATCTGGGTGAACCGCATCGTGCTGAGCAAGGGCATCGAGTTCCTTTTCTCCGTGCCGGTGCTCGCCCTGTTCGCCGTCTTCGGCGGAGCGCAGGTGTCGTGGGCGTTGCTGGCGTTCCCCCTCGCCGTGCTGCTGCAATCGATCCTGCTGGTGGGACTCGGATTGATCGTCGCGCCCCTGTGCGTGATGTTCGGCGACCTCGAGCGCACCACGCGCCTCGTGTTGCGCGCGCTGTTCTACGCCTCGCCCATCATCTACGGCGTCGGCAATCTCCCCGGGGTCTTCGCCGACATCGCCGCGTTCAACCCGCTCGCCGGCATCTTTACCCTCTACCGCGTGGGCTTCTTCCCCGACCAGTGGGACACCCTGACCGTCGTCGTGGGCGCGGCGGTGAGCGTCGGCATCCTGGTCATCGGCCTGATGGTGTTCCCGCGTCTCGAGCGTCCCGTGCTGAAGGAGCTGTGATGACGCGACCCGCCATCGAGGTCGAGGGCCTCGGCGTCCGCTTCCGCCGCAACCGCCGTGGCAGCCGCAGCCTCAAGGATCTGTTCGCCGGCTCCGCGCGCCGCTCGCGTCCCGACGAGTTCTGGGCCCTGCGCGACGTGTCGTTCCGCGTGCAGCCGGGCGAGTCCATCGGCGTGGTCGGGCGCAACGGCCAGGGCAAGTCGACGTTGCTCAAGCTCGTCGCGGGCGTGCTGCTGCCGGACGAGGGCGGCGTCGAGGTCGAGGGCGGTGTGGCACCGCTCATCGAGATCACGGGCGGTTTCGTGGGTGACCTGACCGTGCGCGAGAACGTGCGCCTCACGGCGGGACTGCACGGGATGCCGCGTGCGGAGGTCGCGCGTCGCTTCGGCGACATGATCGCGTTCGCCGAGATCGGCGACTTCGTCGACACGCCCTACAAGCACCTCTCCAACGGGATGAAGGTGCGCTTGGCGTTCTCGGTCGTCTCGCAGCTGGACGAGCCGATCCTTCTCGTCGACGAGGTGCTCGCCGTGGGCGACCGTGCGTTCCGCGAGAAGTGCTACCGGCGCATCGACGAGATGCTCGCCGCGGGACGCACCCTCTTCTTCGTCAGTCACAACGAGAAGGACCTGCGCCGCTTCTGCACGCGCGGGCTCTACCTCGACCGCGGCGCCTTGCAGCTGGACGCCCCGATCGCCGAGGTGCTCGACCGCTACAACACCGACTACGCCACACGCTGAGCGCGAGCGCTCAGGACGCGGGCTGCGCCTGCTCCAAAGGCGGCATCGGCTTCCACGAGGAGTCGCGGGCGATCGCCCGTCCGTCGCGGAGCCCCCGGAAGAGGTGGCTCGTGCCGCGGACCTTGCGTTCGACGACGACGAGCCGGATGAGCTCCTTGACGAAGGTCAGCGCGGTGCCGGTGAGGAAGGGCAGCGGCCGATAGACGCCCAGCTCGCGGTAGTACTTCGCCAGATACGCGCGGTTGCGCATGATGAAGTACCGATAGGCGTCGCTGGAGGCGTTCATGTGGCGGATGCCCATGTCCCACTGCTTGATCTCGCGCGTGCGGCGCAGCACGAACTCGTTCACGATCACCGAGGGTGTCTGCCGGGAGGCGAGCCATCCGTAGAGCTGGTCGTCCCAGTAGATGAAGAAGCGCGGGTCGGGCAGGCCGATCTTCGCGACGATGTCGCGGTGGATGAACATGCCCTCGAAGCATCCCGAATTCATCGGCTTGTAGCCCGAGGAGTCGAAGCCGGCCGGGGCGAAGGGGATGGGGATCGCCATCGACTCCGCCACGCGGTACTGCCAGTAGAACTCGCTGCCGTCGGAGTCGTACCGACGACCCTGGATGCTGCGGAAGCGCGGCGCCCAGTGACCCATGCGCGCCAGTCCGTCGGAGACGACCTCGACATCGTCGTCCATCAGCCAGATCCACTCGGATCCGAGGTCGTACGCCACGCGCATGCCCTCGCTGAACCCGCCGGATCCTCCGGTGTTGGTCTCGAGACGGCGGTAGACCAGCGTCGTGGGCAGACGGTCGCGGAAGGATTCCACGACCGCGGTGGTGTCGTCGGTCGAGGCGTTGTCGACCACCACGAGGTGCCCGGGCGCCGGATCCATCTGCTCGATGCTCTCGAGCAACCGGGTCAGCAGGGGCGTGCGGTTATAGGTGACGACGACGATGGTCGCCGACGTCGGATCGAAGGATGCCACGGTCAGGAACGCTCCTCGAAGGTGGCGCGCCACTGCGACTCGGAGACGAGATCGGGCAGGGCGCGACGGTAACGGCGCGAGAGGGAGGGCCACTCCCGCTGCAGGCGGCGGTGCAGCCGCCAGCTGTCGACGAGCATGCGGCGGAACAGCGCGCGGTCGCGCGTGTAGATGTTCTTCCCCGACCCGTCGGCGGCGCTCACGAGGGCGCTGTCGTAGAGCGGAACGCGCCACCAGTTGGCGTCGCCCTTGCCGAACTCGACCTCGGGCTGTTCGACGTTCTCGGGGCGCGGAGTGTGGAACCAGTGCGAGAGGAGCGTGCGCAGTGTGAAGGTGCGCAGGGCGATGCCGGTCGGGCTGTCGAACTGGTGGTTCTTCAGACGCTTGAACACCTGCCGACCGCGGCGGGAGCGCAGCGGGACGCCGGAATCCTTGTGGATGACCGTCTCGGGATGCTTCTTCGCGACGGCACGGGCGGCGGGCATCGCGGTGGCGAGATTTGCCCGCATGTGCTCGGGGCCGGAGAGGATGTCGCGCAGCGCACGGTGGCGCAGCTCCACCGGGTAGTACTGCATCATCATCAGGTGCTTGAGGTCGACGCGTCGACTGTGACGGATGAGCGTGCCGCCCTGCGGGGAACGCGAGTGCAGCAGTGCCGACACGATGCGGTTGCGGGCGTGGAAGTAGGCCTGCCAGTCGATCGAGTCGTCTTTGCCGAGCCACGACACGTGCCAGAGCGCCACGCCGGGGACCGAGACGGTGGGGTAACCGGCATCCCGCGCCCGCACGCAGAATTCGGCGTCGTCCCACTTGATGAACGCGGGCAGGGACAGCCCGATCTCCCGCAGGATGCTGGTGGGGATGAGGCACATCCACCAGCCGTTGTAGTCGGCGTCGAGGCGCATGTGCAGCAGGGGGGACTGGCGCAGGTTCGCGACGCTGAAGTCGTGGGGGAGGCGCTCCTGGAACAGCGCTCGCCACATGAACGGGGCGTCGTCGACGACCTCGGCCCACGCGTGCAGCTTGGGTCGGTCGAGCAGGTCGAACATGTGCGCGCCCACGATGGTGGGCACAGAGGCGTAGCGGCCGAAGACGACGGAGCGTCGGATGGATTCGGGCTCGATGCGCACGTCGTCGTCGAGGAGCTGCACGAAGTCGCTCCCCTCCCGGGCGAGGGTCTCGACCATCGCGCGGGCGAAGCCGCCCGAGCCGCCGAGGTTGGGCTGGCGCACCACCTCGAGGGTCTCACCCAGGCGTCCGGCGACCGCGGGGAACGCGTCCTGGTCGGCGACGAGATCGGTTCCCTGGTCGATGAGGAAGACCCGGTCGATCACGTCGAGAGCGTCGGGGGAGTCGGCGAGAGCCGTGAGCGTCTCGACGCAGTAGTCGGGCTTGTTGTAGGTGGTGATGCCGATGCTCGCCTTGCCCGCGCGGACCGGTTCCTGCTCGGTGGTCCACTCGGCGCCCTCGAACATCGCGTCAGCGCGGTCGGCGGCGACGTCGAACCAGATCCACCCGCCGTCGCTGTACTGGTCGAGCACGAGGTCGAAGGAGGATTCGTTCGCGTCGCCGCGCACCTCACGGGTGTCCAGGCGCTGCTTGGTCCCGCCGCCGTTCGAGCGGTAGACGAGGATCGTGGCGTCTCCCGTGGTGCGCACCGTGAGGCGCACCTGCCGGACGGCGGTCCAGTGCTGCCAGTACGACGCCGGGAACGCGTTGAAGTAGGTGCCGAACGACACGCGCCGACCCGCGACGATGCGGGCGCGCGTGCGGTCGAGGATGTTGCTCAGCTGTGCGACGTTGGTGACGCGCACCGGCTCCTCGTCGATCGTCGACCATGTCTCGGGGTCGACGTACAGGGGGAGAAGGTCGGGATCGCGGTCGAGCGGGAGCACGGCGTTCTGCAGGGTGTACGTCACGAAGAGGTCTTTCGTCTCAGGCGAGGGGGCCTCGGCGGGGCCGCCCGCAGTCTACCCGGCGTCACCGGCGCCGCCCTGAGCGTCGGGAGCGTGCCCGCGCCGCCCGTCGGGGCCGGGGCGGCCGTCGGTCGCGGGGCGGGCGGCATCCGTCATCCGCTGCTCGAGGCGCTCGCGCCACGACCGGGACTGCCCCGCCCGCACGGCGCACAAGGCGAGCAGGAGCCATCCCGGACCCGTGAGCGTGAAGCTCTCGAACAGCGACACGGTGAGCAGAGCGACCAGGATGAGCGGCGCCCAGGCGTGGACGACGGCGCGCCGCTCGCCCGCGACGAGCCATCCGCGTGCGAGGCCGAGGCCGCCGAGCGCCAGGAACAGCAGCAGGCCCACCCAGCCGAGCTGCAGCAGCACGTCGAGGTAGGCGTTGAGGGCCGAGGCGTGCCGCGCGCCGTCGGCGAGGGTGACGAGGGCGAAAGGGACGGCGTCGGGGTCCCACGCCCCGAACCACCCGAAGCCCTGGACGGGGCGGATGTCGGCGATGTCGAGGACGCGCGTCCACACGCGCGTGCGCGTCTCGAGGTCGTCCTGGGCCCCGAGGGCGGCGACCAGCGACGCCCGTGCGGCGTACGCGACGGCCACCACGACCGCCACCCCGATGCCGAGTCCGACCTGCACCCCGCGTCGTCGATCGGTCGGCACCCGCCGCACGCCCCACAGGGCGAGTGCCGCGACGGCCGTGACCAGCGCGACTACGATCACCGTCGGCGATCCGCTCAGCGCGGCCAGTACGCCGCCGAGCACGACGGATCCGATCGCGACGCCCACGCCGACCGACTGGGTGCGGAACTCCACGAGGAAGGTGATCAGCGCGATGACGGTGACGAAGCCCAGCGCGTTCCGCGTGCCGAACAGGCCCTGGATGGGGCCGAGGTCGGCGATCGCCCCCTGGATACCGAGGAACGGGATGGGCAGATCGAGGAGGATGCCGCTGAGCACCTCGAGCCCGAGCGAGATGCCGAGCAGCCAGCGCAGGACGTCGCCGAGGGCGCGCACGGTCTGCAGGGCGTCGCGCACGTGGCCGATCACGACGGCCAGGAGGGCGATCCCCGCCAGCTGCATCCATCCGGCGAGGGCGGCGGTCGGCGCGGCGCTCCAGAAGACGCTCGCGGCGGCCCACGCCACCAGCAGCACGAGGGTCGTGGGGGCGAGGCGCACCAGCTCGATCTCGTCGCGCCGCGCGAACAGGATCGCCGCGCCGAGGATGCACAGCCCCGCGAGGACGGTCGCGAGCGTGACCGCACCCGCGACGGCGGTCAGGGCGAAGCCGCCGAACACCGTGGTGAAGACCGTCAGGGTGAACGCGCGGGCGAGCGCCGCCGAGGAGAGCAGGGAGAACAGGCGAGGGCGGAGCGCGTCGGGCTCCGCGGTCACGGGGCGGGTCTTTGCAGTTCGCCGCGTTCGATCGAGATGCTCTGCTCGCTGGGCCCCACTCCGACCAGCGGCGTCTGCTTGATCTTCGCGCCGAACAGCACTACGAACATCCAGCCCCACAGCAGCAGCGGGCCCGACTCGGTGAGTCCCTGCACGACGAGGAGGGCGCCGATCAGCGTGGGCAGGAGCGTGAGCGGGGAGTGCGGGCGGTCGTCGCGGAGGTCCCACCGCGGCCGGTCGACGGCGAAGAACCACGAGCGCCAGACGTAGGCGAGGTACACGAGCGCGAGGAGCACGACGCCGACACCGCCGAGCTGGAGGTAGACGTCGAGCCACATGCTGTGCGCCTGCACGACCGTCTGGCCGTGGTCGACGATCCAGCCGTCGATCAGCGGTTCCGAGGCGATCCAGGGGGTCGAGAAGCCCCAGCCGATCACGGGATGCTGGTCGGCGCGGGCGATCACGTCGGCCCAGATCCCTTCGCGTCCGGTCAGATCGGCGCCGCGCCCGAGCAGGCCGAACAGGGCGTCGCGGCCGAACCACAGCGCAGCGGCCGCACCGAGACCGATCGCCGCGTAGAGGAGGTACCAGCGGGTGCGCTCGCCGGGGCGCCGCGCCGTGCGCATCACGAGCACGGTGCCGAGCACGAGCGCGACGAACGCGGCGGCCAGGAAGGCGGTGGCCGACCCCGCGCGCACGAACAGGAAGGCGGCGATCGCGATCCACACCCCGAGCAGCACCCGTCGGGGGGCGCCCACGGCCAGCCGGATCGCGAACACGATGATCGCGACGAGCATGACGGCGGCGAGGAGGTTGGCGTTGCCGAAGACGCCCTGGATGCGGCCGCCGTCGAAGAGGTTGTCGCGCGACCAGTAGACGATCGGATCCAGGCGCTCGTCGGGGATCACGAAGCCCGGGAGCACCGGCCCCCGCACGAACACCGACACCACGAGCTCGAAGAGCAACGACAACCCCACGATCCATTTGGCGGCCGACGCGACGGCGCGAACGACGTCGCGCCAGGTGAGCACGGCTCCCACGAACAGGCCCTGGAAGGTCGTGATCACCAGCAGGAGCCAGGTGAGCACGGATGCCGCCGGCCAGGCGCTCCAGGCGAGCGACGCGGTGGCCCACGCGACGTAGCCGAACGCCAGCCACGGCAGGCGGCGCACGGCCAGCGGCGGTCGGGTCACGAGCCAGAGGATCGCGGAGACCACGGCGGAGGCGACGACGACGACGGCCGTCGGCACGGGGCCGACGGCGTTGACGAGTCCCACACCGCCCAGCGCCAGCACGAGGACGAACACGCACCAGGCGCGCAGCAGCAGGTGCCCGGTCGTCTCGCGCGCAGGCGCGGTCGGCAGCGCCGACACCGGGTGGTTCGTGTGCATCGCCATGGTGATCTCAGGGTAGCGGGCGGCATCCGGGACCGTCCGGTCGGACCACTAGGCTGACGCCGTGCTGATCCCGATCTCGAACACGCCCCGCGACTACGCCTGGGGCAGCCCCACGCTCATCGCCGACCTCGAGGGTCGTGAGCCCTCCGGTGCTCCCGAGGCCGAGGTGTGGTTCGGCGATCACCCGGGCTCGCCCGCGCGGGTGCACGACGGCTCGGAGCGCACCCTCGACGCGTGGCTCCCGGCCGCCGCCGGCGAGCACGGCGTGCCCGCCGCGCTTCCTTACCTGCTGAAGCTCCTGGCCGCCGGCGCGCCCCTGTCGATCCAGGTGCACCCCTCGAAGGAGCAGGCCGTCGAGGGCTTCGCGCGCGAAGAGGCCGCGGGGGTCCCGCGCGATGCGGGCGAGCGCAACTACAAGGACGACAACCACAAGCCCGAGGTCATCGTGGCGCTGAGCGAGACCTTCACCGCTCTCGCGGGACTCCGCGACATCGAGCGCACGCGCGTGCTCGTCGCGACCCTCGGTGAGGCCCCGGGCGTGCAGACGCTGCGCACCCACCTGTCCGCGCCCGACGCCGCCGACGCCCTGCGCGCGAGCATCGCCTGGCTCCTCGGCGAGGCCGACGCGACCGCGATCGAGCAGATCGTGGATGCCGCGGCATCCGCCGATCCGGGGGAGTTCGCCGCCGAGCTGGCCCTGACCCGCTCGCTGCACACCGCCTACCCGGCCGACCCCGGCATCGTGGTGGCGCTGCTGATGAACCTCGTCGAGCTGCGGCGCGGTGAGGCGATCTTCGTGCCCGCCGGCGTGCTGCACGCCTACGTCGCCGGTCTCGGTGTGGAGATCATGGCCGCGAGCGACAACGTGCTGCGCGGGGGGCTGACCCCCAAGCACATCGACGTGGACGAACTGCTGGCGCTGGTGGACCTCCGGCCCGCCGAGCCGCCGTTCCTGCGGCCGACCCCGGCGGGCGACGGTGCCGAGGTGTTCGCACCCGGGATCGCCGACTTCGCCCTCGGGCACCTGGCCGCCGAGGCGTCGGGGTCGCTCGACCTGCGCGGCGTCGCGATCGCGCTCGGCGTCGCCGGGGAGGCGACGATCACCGGAGCCTCGGGAGCGCAGGTGAGCCTGAAGCCCGGGCAGGCCGCGCTCGTGACCCCCGACGAGTCCCCGTTGTCGGGCGACGGTGGCGGCGAGGTCTTCGTCGCGATGCCGGGGGCCTGATCGCGACACGCCGTGAGGGGGTGTGAAGCTTCACCTCGGCCTTGAGGGTTTACGATCCGCGACTTGACCAAACCGAATCACACGGGTGTAATTATGTCTACGCGGAACCGCGTCATGGGGGCTTGAACGAGGCGGAGGACGATATGGCGACGTCGCAGTACCGGTCCGGTGTCCCGGACAACTGGTTCGTGGACCCGGTCGATCTGGGAGTGCCCGGCGTTCGCCGAGACATCGACGCGACCGAGGAGAACACCCTCGCCTGGCAGACCGACGCGCTGTGCTCGCAGACCGATCCCGAGGCCTTCTTCCCGGAGAAGGGCGGATCGACCCGCGACGCGAAGCGCATCTGCACCTCGTGCGACGTCAAGAGCGAGTGCCTCGAGTACGCCTTGCAGAACGACGAGCGCTTCGGCATCTGGGGCGGTCTCAGCGAGCGCGAGCGCCGCAAGCTCAAGCGTCGCGCCTGATCCGCCGCCCGTCGCCCTCGGGTGACCCAGGGGTGAGCGATCGGCGTCCCGACGGCGCGGCGTCCGTGATCGCGGAGGAGCCGACTTAGGCTGATCCGGTCATGCCCGCCCGTGTACACGCCATCCTCGTCGTGCGTCCCGAAGGACGCACCCCCGCCGCGAACCATCTGCAGCGCACGCTCGCAGCCCTCGCGGCCCAGACCCGTCCGGTCGACGCCCTGACCATCGTCTTGTGCGGCGCCGACCCGGCCTTGACGCAGGTCGCGGCCTCCTCCGGCGCCGAAGGCGTCATCACGGCTCCGGCCGGCACCCCGTTCGCCGTCGCCACGGCCCTGGCCACGCCGCGTCTGACCGGGGACGCCGTGTGGCTGCTCGCACAGGACACCGCGCCCGATCCCGACGCCCTCGTCCGTCTCGCGGGTGCCCTCGAGCTGTCGTCGTCGCTCGTGATCGCGGCGCCCAAGCTCGTGTCGTGGGACGACCGCGACGAGATCGTGTCGCTGGGTGTGAGCATGAACCGCTACGGCGGCACGGTCGAACTCGCCAAGGGCGAGCTCGACCAGGGTCAGCACGACGCCGATGCCGACGTGCTCGGTGCCGACGTGCGCGGCATGCTCGTGCGTCGCGAGGCGTGGAGCGCGCTCGGTGGTCTCGACCCCGCCCTCGGTGGGGCCGACGAGGGGCTCGACCTCGGCGTGCGCGCGCGCCTGGCGGGCGATCTCGTCTCGCTCGTGCCGGCGGCGCGCGTCGCGGTCGCGGGCGACGGCGTGGCCGCGATGGCGCGCGGTCGCCGTCGGGCGCGTCGTCGCGCGTTCGCCACGCGCACCGCGCAGTTGCACCGGCGGTTGGCGTACGCGCCGTCCGCGGCCGTGCTGCTGCATTGGCTCTCGTTCCTGCCGCTCGCCCTGTGGCGCACGGTCATGCACCTCGTGACGAAGATGCCCTACCGGGTGCTGCCGGAGTGGGGGGCGACGCTGCTCGTCCTCTTCCGACCCGCCGCCGTCGCGCGCGCCCGTCGCCGCATCCGGACGGTACGCCGCGTGGGGTGGTCGCGCATCGCGCCGCTGCGCATCTCGCGGGCGCAGATGCGCCTGCGTCTCGACGCCGACGGCGCCGACCCCGACGCCCCCGTTCGTTCGGAGCTGCGCTTCTTCGTCGGGGGCGGCGCGTGGGCCGTCCTCGGCGCGCTCGCCGTGTCGGCGGCGCTCTTCGCCCCCCTGCTGGCCTGGCCCGTCCTCGGCGGGGGAGCGCTGCTGCCGCTCCGTGCCGACATCGCTCAGCTCTGGCAGGACGCCGCCTGGGGCGCTCGCCCCCTCGGTCTGGATGCCGTGGGACCGGCCGACCCGTTCTCGGCGCTCGTCGCGCTCCTCGGCACGCTCTCGCCGGGGGACCCCTCGCGAGCCTTCGTCGTGCTGTGGGTGCTCGCGCTCCCGCTGGCGGTGCTGGGCGGCTGGTTCGCCGCCACGCGGGTGACCGAGTCGTCGCTGCTGCGCATCACCGCCGCCTTCGCGTGGGCCCTCGCCCCCACCTTCCTCGCCGCCCTCGTGGAGGGCCGCCCCGCTGCCGTGCTGCTGCACCTGCTGCTGCCGTGGCTGTTCTTCGCGGCGAGCGTGGCCCATCGGTCGTGGGCGCCGGCCGGAGCGGCATCCCTCCTCCTGGTCGCCGTGCTCGCGTGCGCCCCGTCTCTCGCACCCGCGGTGGTCGTGCTGTGGTCGGCGGCGCTCATCGTGGTGGCGCTCGTCGCGGGCCGCGGAGTGGCCCGTGTGGTCTGGCTGCTCGTGCCGTCGGCGGTCATCTTCGCGCCCCTGGTGTGGACGCAGGTGCGTCGCGGGACGCCGTGGGCGCTCCTCGCGGATCCGGGCGTGCCTTATGCCGGGGCGGAGGCCACGGCCGACCCCCTGGGTCGGGCGCTCCTGGCGGCCGGCTTCCCGACGTCGGATCCCGGCGGGTGGGCCGCCGTGTTCGACGGGCCCGTGTGGTGGGTGGGACTGCTCGTCGCGCCTCTCGCCGTGCTCGCGCTGCTCGCGGTGCTGACGCCCCGCTGGGTGACGGCATCCGCTCTGCTGGTGATCGCGGTCACGGGGCTGGCCACGGCCTTCGCCGCGGTGGGCGTCGCCGTGTCGTTCCGCGACGCGATCGCCGTGCCCGTGTGGGCCGGATCGGGCCTGAGCCTCGCGTGGATCGGCCTGGTCGGTGCCGCCGTCGTCGCGCTCGACGCCGGCCTCGTGGAGCGCGTGCGCGTGCTGCGACCGATCGGCGCGCTGGCCGCTCTGGCGGCGCTGCTCGTCGCCGTGGCCCCGGCGCTGACCGCGCAGACCGCCTCCGTCGAGAGCGGTCGCTCGGTGCTGACAAACGGTCCGGTGTCGACCCTGCCGGCCTTCGTCGCCGCCGAGGGGCGCGGCTCCACCGACATCGGCACCATCGTGCTCGACCCCCGCGCCGACGGCATGCGCGTCGACGTCGTCTGGGGCGGCAGCGCCACCCTGTCCGGTCAGAGCACCGTGCAGGCCACGCGCACCGCCGCGTCGCCCGCGGACGAGGAGCTCGCGGCGCTCGCCGCCGATCTCGTCACTCCGTCCGCCGACGACGTCGTCACGCGTCTGGCCGATCGTGGCATCGGCTTCGTGCTGCTGGCGTCGGCGCCCGCGGGCGAGGACGACGTGATCCGCGGGGCGCGTCTCGGTGCGGCCACGTCGCTCGACCAGCGCGACCTGCTCGACCCGGTGGGGGCCACCTCCCGCGGCGACCTCTGGCGCGTGAACACCACCATCGTCGCCCGTGCGCCCATCGACGATCACCAGGTGCGTCTCCAGCGCCTGGTCACTCTCGCCTCGCTGGGCGTGGTGCTGGTCGCGCTCCTGCTCGCCGTGCCCACCGCCGCCTCGCGCCGGGTCGCCCGGCGGACGCCGCGCACGGTCGGCCCGATCTCGGGAGGATCACGATGAGCGATCGTCGTCTCGTCCGCTTCGCCGCCACGAGCGCCCGCGTCGTGGCGGGGGCAGCCGTCGCCACGGCGGCGGTCGTCGGCACCGTCGCGGGTATCGCCGCGCCCTGGCCCGAGTACGCCGCCGAGCCGGTCCGGGTGCAGGCGACCCCCGCGCCCTCCGACACCGTCCTCGCGTGCGACGGCCCGCTGCTGGCGCTCGGTCGCAGCGCCGACGCGGCGAACAGCCTGAGCGCCGCCGCCGCGCAGCAGGTGGTGAGCGGTCCCTCCTCCGCTTCCGCGGACACATCGGCGCTGACCGGGGCGACGGGCGGCGACGACGGTTCCGCCGACGCCCTGCGCGCCGCCCCGCAGGACGGCGTGCAGACCCCGCTGGCCGCTGCCGGTTCGGCGACCGCGGTGTCGGACGACCTCACCGGCTTCGCCGCCTCCGCCTGCCGCGCGCCCCTCGCCGAGTCGTGGCTCGTGGGCGGCGCCTCCACCACCGGGTCGAACGACCTCGTCGTCCTCGCCAACCCGGGAACCGTCCCGGCGACCGTCCAGCTGTCGGTCTACGGTGCCCAGGGCGTCTCGACCCCTCCCGGTGGCAGCAACCTCGTCGTCCCGCCCGGTGAGCGCCGCGTCGTGCCCCTGGCCGGCCTGCTGCTGGGCGAGGAGAGCCCGGTGGTGCGGGTGGTGGCATCCGGTGCCCCCGTGCACGCCTCGTTGCAGGCGAGCCTCACGCGCGTGCTGCTGCCGGGCGGCAGCGACCAGGTCGCGCCTTTCGCCCAGGCCGACACGCGCCTGGTGATCCCCGGGGTGCAGGTGCTGACGACGGGCGAGGGCCAGGCGGGGACCGTCCTGCGCCTTCTCGCACCGGGGGCCGACACCACGGCGACGGTGACCATGACCCCGTTGGATGCCGCGACCGCGGTGCCGGAGGCCCGCTCGGTGCCGCTCACGGCAGGACTCCCGACCTCGCTCGACCTCTCGGGCGTCGCGGCCGGGGCCTACACCGTCGAGGTGACGGCCGCCGCTCCCGTCGTCGGAGGCGCGTGGTCGACCACGGGCTTCGGTGAGGGCGCGGACTTCGCCTGGTACGCCGCCGCCCCCGCGTTCTCGTCGTCCGGAGTGATCGCCGTCGCCTCGGGCGTCGGTGCCGCCGTGGTGATCGCCGGCGACGCGAGCGACGCGACGGTCACCCTCACGCCGGTCGACGGGGGAGACCCGCTGACGACCGCGGTGGGGGCCGGCGCGAGCGTCGCCCTCCCCGTCGGCACGGGGGTCTACCGCCTCGACACCGATGCGCCGGTGCGCGCCGCGGTGTCGTACGCGGGGGCCGGCGCACTCGCGTCGTACCCGCTGTGGCCGGCGGACGCCGCGGCCTCGGCGGTCACCGTCTTGCCCTAGGCCCGGGGCGCCGGGTCACGGCCTCCCGACCGGTCAGAGGAAGCGGAAGCGCTCGGGCCCGAGGTCCCACGGGTCGCGATCGAGGAACTCCGCGGCCGCGCGGAAGACGGCGCCCTCGATCATCATGCGACGGTGCAGGTCGTCGTCGTGGTGCGGGTGACCGAGGCGCTCGATCGGCACGCGGTACAGGATGATGCGCTTCTCATCGCGCAGCACCGTCCAGCGGGGGATGCCGTCACCGGCCGCCGGAGGCATGATGCCGATCTCGAACGAGACCTCGCGCAGCTCGGGCCAGGCGGAGCGCAGGAACTCCGCCGCCGTACTGACGGCGACGTCGAACCGCTCGACGCGGGTGTCGATCGGGGGCAGCGGCGGACGGACGACCGGGCTGCGGTTCTCGCGGCCGTGCCGACCGTGACGGGAGGGGCGGACGACCGGACGCGCTTCGCGGGATCGACGACGCATCATCCGCCCATCCTACGTTCGTCGGCGGGTCGCGCCGGGCGTCGGACAACGGTCGGGGCCGGCGGGGAGCCGTCCGCGCGTGCGCTCCGCGTCGGTGTCCTCCGCCGCACGGCGATCGGTCCCGGGCCCCTGCATCGCCGGGGTATGCCTGTGCGCACCCCGCCTCAGCCGTCTTCTGCGGCGCCGGTTCCCGGCATCCGGGGTGCTCCTCATCCCGGCGCGGCGTCGTGGCGGTGCCGGAGGGGCTGAGTAGGCTGACCGCGATGCGCGACAGACTCTGCTCGAAGGTGGGATGCGCCCGCGAGGCGATGAGCACCCTCACCTACGACTACGGCGACCAGATGGCGGCCCTCGGCCCCCTGGGGCCTGCGGGCGACCCGCACGCGCACGACCTGTGCGCGATCCACGCCGACCGCCTGTCGGTCCCCAAGGGCTGGGTCGTCGTGCGCCACGAGACGCTGCGCGCCTGAGGCCGGCCGTACCGCGCGTCTGACCCGATGCGCCCTTCGCGTCGTGGCGCCGGCTTCCGGTTGAAGGTGCGTTCCGCTCCGTGGGGCAGGGGATTGGTGCCCGGAATGCCGGTGATCCGCCCCGATGCTCCCCGAAGGCGGCGCTCCCTTGCCCGTGACCCCCTGCTCAGAGGCGCTCGGTGAGGGCGGCGGCCCGCTCGTTCTCGAGCAGGAGGGCGCGATACTCGCGATCGCGTCGCACCGCCGACACCGCGCGGACCAGGCTCTCGGCATCCACCGCGGGGATCGGCGAGACGAAGGGCCGCACCGCCTCGGCGAGCGAGACCGCCACGCGCGCGCGTGCGGCGGGGGTGAGCGCGTCGGCCCCGCGCACGAACTGCGACAGTCGCGCGGCGAGGCGGTCGGGCAGACGAGAGACGTCGGCGACCTGCGCCCACGTCTCGAGACCGAGCGGGATGCCGGGGGCTTCGAGGGGCAGGCGAGGGGTGCGCGTCCGTTCGCTGGCGGTGCCCGCGAGGAGGTCGCCGAGGCGCTGGGAGCGCGGGGTGAACATCCCGACGACCGCGGCGATCGCGCCGAAGGTGAACCAGATCTCGAGCACCCCCGTCAGCGCGCGGATGAGCGCCTGACGGAAGCCGGAGGCGCCGCCGTCGGTGCGGACGATGCGCGCCCCCACCGCGAGGCGACCGAGGCTGCGCCCGCGCGACAGCGTCTCGACCGTGGTGGGCACCGCCACCATCACGAGGACGAGCAGCGTGATCACGCCGATGCCGAGGGCGGATTCCGGCAGCGAGCCCTGGGCGGTGAGGGTGGCGAGCAGAAGGGCACCGCCGAAGAGCAGCACCGCGCCGATCACGACGTCGATGACTGCGCCCACCGCGCGCAGGAAGAACCCGATCGGCTGGACGTCGAGGGCGACGGCCTCACCGGTGAGCGTCTCCTCGGCGGTGGTGTGCACGAGGGAGACCGCGGGGGAGGGGACCGGGGTCGATGCCATGCGTACAGTTGACCACATGGACCTCGACGCGCTCACGGCCGCGCGCCGCCGCGAGTGGGAGCGGCTCGACGAGCTCGGCAGACGCCGTCGCCTGAGCGGCGAGGAGGTCGACGAGCTCGTCACCCGCTACCGGGCGGCTTCCGCGGATCTGGCCGACATCAAGACCTCGGCCGGCCGCACCCCGCAGGGCGACTACGTCTCGATCCTGCTCGCGCGCACGCGTCTGCGTCTCACCGGCGTGCGCGAGAACGTGCTGAAGCAGCTTCCGCGCTTCTTCCTCCTCCAGCTGCCCGCGGCGTTGTACCGCGTGCGGTGGATGACGCTGGCGGTGACGGTGTTCTTCCTGGTCGTGGCCACCCTCGTCGCGCTGTGGATCTCCGGCGACCCGCAGGCCGTGGCCGCGCTCGGGGCGCAGAGCGATCTGCAGCGCTACGCCGACGAGCAGTTCGTCGACTACTACCGCGAGAACCCGAATGCGATCTTCGCCGGCACCGTGTGGACGAACAACGCCTGGATCGCGGCGCAGTGCGTGCTGTTCGGGGTGACGGGGTTCTGGCCGCTCATGGTCATCATGCAGAACGCGGTCGGCGTGGGGACCTCGGCCGCGATCATGATCGCCTTCGACCGGGCCGACGTGTTCTTCCAGTTCATCCTCCCGCACGGCCTGCTGGAGCTCACGGCGATCTTCGTCGCGGGGGCGGCGGGGCTGCAGATCTTCTGGGCGTGGGTCGCCCCGGGGCGTCGCACCCGCGCGGCGGCGCTGGCGGCGGCGGGGCGCTCTCTCGCGACCGTCGCCGTCGGACTCGTGTTCGCGCTCGCGCTGTCGGGTCTCGTCGAGGGCTTCGTCACCCCGCGCGAGTGGCCCTGGCCTGTCAAGATCGCGATCGGCGCGGCCGCCCTCGGCGTCTTCCTCTTCTACATGCTGTGGGTCGGACGCCGCGCGGTCCGGGCGGGGGAGACGGGCGACCTCACCGAGTACGAGGCCGGCACACCCACGCTGACGGCCGGCTGACGGCATCCGGATGCCGACCCGGGGGCGCCGCGGAGGCTTCGGGTTCCCCGGCGTTCCGCGGGGACGGGCGGCTCCGGCGCCGTGCGCGCAGCGCAGCGGAAACGCCCTGCGTCGTGCCGCCCGCACCCCGATCACGCCGTTCACCGGCGTGTCATTTTTGATTCATTCAAAACTAGGTAGGCTCGACGCATGCTCGACAGTCAGCCGGACGCCCCCGCGGATGCCCTCATCCGTGGTGCGGGTCTGCGGGTCACGACGACGCGCGTCGCCGTGCTCGAGGCCTTGCGCGCCCGGCCGCACGCCACCGCCGACGACGTGTTCGCACGGGTCAGCGGCACCCTCGCCGGCACGAGCAAGCAATCCGTGTACAACGCGCTCGGCGACTTCGCCGACGCGGGTCTCGCGCGCCGCATCGAACCGGCCGGGCACTCCGGCACGTTCGAGCTGCGCGTCGGAGACAACCACCACCACGTGGTGTGCACCGGATGCGGACGCATCGACGACGTGGATTGCGTCGTCGGCGCGGCACCGTGCCTGCACGTGCCGGAGGGGAGCGGTTTCGTCATCGAGACCGCCGAGGTGACGTTCTGGGGCGTGTGCCCCGACTGCCGGGCCGAGTCCGAAGCCGAAAAACCGAGAGGATCCCGATGAGCGACACTCTGAACGGATGCCCCGTCTTCCACGACGGCGCCGCCCCCGACGACAACCGACTGCCGGTGGGCGAGGCCCCCGCCGACAGCGAGCCCGCCGGCGCCCTGCCGCACCCGACCCAGGGATCCGCCAACCGCGTGTGGTGGCCCGAGTCCCTGAACGTGAAGATCCTCGCGAAGAACAACGCCCTCCGCGACCCGCTCGACGAGGGCTTCGACTACAAGGCCGCGTTCGAGGCGCTCGATCTCGAGGCCGTGAAGAAGGACCTGCAGGCCGTCATGACGACCTCGCAGGACTGGTGGCCCGCCGACTTCGGTCACTACGGCCCCCTCATGATCCGCATGGCCTGGCACAGCGCCGGCACCTATCGCGTGACCGACGGTCGTGGCGGCTCGGGCGCGGGCATGCAGCGCTTCGCCCCGCTGAACAGCTGGCCCGACAACGTCAACCTCGACAAGGCGCGCCGCCTGCTCTGGCCCGTCAAGAAGAAGTACGGCCAGTCCATCTCGTGGGCCGACCTCATGATCCTCGCCGGCAACGTCGCGCTGGAGGACATGGGCTTCCCCACCTTCGGCTTCGCCGGTGGCCGCACCGACGTGTGGGAGCCCGACGACGACGTGTACTGGGGTCCCGAGACCACCTGGCTCGGCGACGAGCGCTACACCGGCAACCGCGAGCTCGAGCGTCCGCTCGCCGCCGTTCAGATGGGCCTGATCTACGTCAACCCCGAGGGGCCCAACGGCAACCCCGACCCGCAGCTGTCGGCCCACGACATCCGCGAGACGTTCGGCCGCATGGCCATGAACGACGAGGAGACCGTCGCCCTCATCGCCGGTGGACACACCTTCGGCAAGACGCACGGTGCGGCGAGCGACTCGCACGTGGGTGTCAACCCCGAGGCCGCCGACATCGAGGACCAGGGCCTGGGCTGGAAGAACAACCACGGCACCGGCAAGGGCGACGACACCATCACCAGCGGTCTCGAGGTCACCTGGACCTACCACCCGACCCGGTGGGACAACGAGTTCTTCCACATCCTCTTCGCCTACGAGTGGGAGCTCTTCCAGAGCCCCGCGGGAGCGCACCAGTGGCGTCCCGTCAACGGCGGGGGAGCCGACATGGTCCCCGAGGCGCACTCGGCCGGACGCCGCGAGCCCCGCATGCTCACGAGCGACCTGGCGCTGCGCGTCGACCCGGCGTACGAGAAGATCTCGCGGCGTTTCGCCGAAGACCCGGCGGCGTTCCAGGACGCCTTCGCCCGCGCGTGGTTCAAGCTGACCCACCGCGACATGGGCCCGCGCGAGCGCTACCTCGGTTCCGAGGTGCCCTCCGAGGTGCTCGTGTGGCAGGACCCGGTGCCCGCCGTCGACCACCCGCTCATCGATTCCGCGGATGCCGCGGCGCTCAAGCAGCAGATCCTCGACAGCGGCCTCACGGTGCAGCAGCTCGTCACCACGACGTGGGCGGCGGCATCCACGTTCCGCGGGAGCGACAAGCGCGGTGGCGCGAACGGCGCGCGTATCCGCCTCGAGCCGCAGAGGAGCTGGACGGTGAACAACCCCGAGCAGCTGGCATCCGTGCTCGAGGTGCTCGAGAAGATCAAGGCCGGGTTCGATGCTCAGGGGGAGAAGAAGGTCTCGATCGCCGACCTGCTCGTGCTCGCGGGCAACGCCGGTGTCGAGCAGGCCGCCCTCGCCGGCGGCGTCGAGATCGAGGTGCCCTTCGCCCCCGGTCGCACCGACGCCTCGCAGGAGCAGACCGAGATCGAGTCGTTCCGCTGGCTCGAGCCGATCGCCGACGGGTTCCGCAACTACGCCTCGCGCGAGGCGCGGCTGCCCGCGGAGTTCCTGCTGCTCGACAAGGCCAACCTGCTGACGCTCACCGCGCCCGAGATGACGGTGCTGGTCGGGGGCCTCCGCGCGATCGGCGCGAACTGGGACGGCAGCGACTGGGGCGTGTTCACCGACACCCCCGGTGCGCTGACGAACGACGTGTTCGCGAACCTCCTCGACCTCGGTACGACGTGGAAGCCGCTCGACAGCGGCAAGCACGCCTTCGAGGGCACGAAGGACGGCTCGGGCGAGAAGGTCGGCATCGGAACCCGCGTCGACCTGGTGTTCTCGTCGAACTCCGAACTGCGCGCGCTCGCCGAGGTGTACGCCTCGGATGACGCGAAGGAGAAGTTCGTGCGCGACTTCGTCGCCGCGTGGCGCAAGGTCACCGAGCTCGACCGGTTCGACCTGGTCTGAGATCGACCCCGCTGCGGCGGGGTTCGCGCTGCGGCTCGGTCGTCGCGGCATCCGGAAGGTCCGTCCCCTCGCGGGGGCGGGCCTTCCGCCGTTGCGGCGGCGGCATGGGGCGGTGCCCGTGCGGGGAGGCGCTGGAGCGGGGCGCTGCCGGGATGGGGTGGTGCGCGTGCGGGGCGCTGCCGGGATGGGGTGGTGCGCGTGCGGGGCGCTGCCGGGATGGGGTGGTGCGCGTGCGGGGCGGTCCCGGGTCGACACGTGTGTGGTGGGCCGGCGGGTGCTTTCGGGCGACACGGCGCAGGATTTTTGGGCGCGGCGGGCGGGTGCGGAGCCGGTTTCGGCGGAGCCGCGGGCACAACTCCTGCATTGTGCGCGGCCGGGGCCTGTCTCGGGGGAACCGGCCGGGGTTGTGCCGAAGTTGTGCGGGGCGTGGGGTCACCGGCCACCGGGCGGGCCGCTTTTCGGCGGTTTCCCCGGGGTGGCCGGCGCAACTCCTGCATTGTGGTCGGCTGATGCCCGTCGGCGGTGCCTAGGCCAGGGTTCTGCCGGAGTTGTGCGGGGTGCGGGGCCGCGGGGGCACCGTGCAGGACCGAGAGTCCGGGCGGGGCGGGTTTCCGCGGTCTCCGCGCTGGGTGGTCGGCACAGCTCCTGCGTTGTGTCCGGCCGGGCCGCGCGGAGCCGGAACCGCGTCCGGTCAGGACCGCGCGGGTCCGCAGCCGCGCGGGATCAGGCGCGCGACAGGCGGCGCAGGCCCTCGTCGATCGAGACCGAGGGACGCCAGCGCAGGTCGCGGCGGATCTCGGTCTGATCGAACCAGTGCGCGGTCGACAGCTGCTCGGCGAGGAAACGCGTCATGGGCGGTTCGTCCTGCCCCGGGCGCACGGCCCACACGCGCTCGATGAGCGATCCCGCGGCCTTGGCGAGTCCCGCGGGCACGCTGAATCGCGGCGGTGTCACGCCCGATGCGCGGCAGATCCCGGCGAGCAGGTCGCCCACGGGCCGCGGCTCGCCGTTGGTCAGCACGTAGGCGCGCCCGCTGACGTCCTCGACGCGGTCGAGGGCGGCGACGATGCCGGATGCCGCGTTGTCGACGTACGTGGAGTCGATGAGCGCCGTGCCGCCGTCCAGCAGCGGCAGCGTGCCGCGACGAGCGCGGTCGACCACGCGCGCGATGAGCTGGGTGTCACCCGGCCCCCACACCAGGTGCGGTCGGATGGCGACGAGCGCGGTGCCGTCGCCGGCGCGCGAGAGCGCGAGCAATTCGGCCTCGGCCTTGGTGCGGGCGTACTCGCCGTGCGCGGCATCCGGGTCGGCGGGCTCGGCGCCGACGCCCGCGAGGGCGTGTCCGGCGTGCGCGACCGAGGGCGACGACACGTGCACGATGCGCGAGACTCCCGCGGCGGCAGCGGCGTCGAGAAGCGTGCGCGTCCCCTCCACGTTCACGGCGCGGAACTGCGCCGGGTCCCCCGCGAGGGAGACCTTCGCGGCGAGGTGCACGATCGCGTCGACGCCGTCGAGAGCGGATGCCACGGCGTCGGCATCCGTCACCGAACCGAGACGGTCGTCGGCGCCGTCGACGCCCGAGGGGCGGCGCTGCAGCGTGCGCACGTCGTGACCGTCGTGCTGGAGGGCGCGGACGACGGCACGGCCGAGGAAGCCGGAGGCACCGGTGGCGAGGACCCTCACAGCGCCGACGCCTTCTCGCCCGCGAGCACCCGCTCGGCCCACGCGGCCACGCGGGAGCGGTCGATCTTGGAATTGTGGCGGATGTCGGTCGGCAGGCTCGGCACGGCCAGCACGGCGGCCAGCGACTGCGCGGTGGCCGCGCGGACGGCGTCGGTGAGCTCGGGGGATGCCAGGCCGGGACGCCGGACGGCGGACTCGACGACGGCGACGACGACCTGTCGGCCGACGGGGCCCACGCCGACCGCGGCGGCGCGGACGACGGCGGAGACGGTCTCGACGTCCTGCTCGACGCCGACCGGGGTGACGGGCCCCTCCGCGGTGGTGATGACGTGGGGGAGGCGCCCCTCGACCCACAGGCGCCCCTCGGCGTCGAGGTGACCGACGTCGCCGGTGCGATGCCAGCGGGCGGGGAGGCCGCGCCGGGCGTCGCGGTCGGTCAGGTGCAGGCGGAAGTAGCCGCGCTTGAGATGCGGCGCCGAGATGACGACCTCGCCGGTGACCCCGGCATCCGTCGTCGTCTCATCGGCCGCGCGGCCCCGGTCGTCGAGGGGCGAGATGCGCACCTCGCCCGTCCCGAGGGGACGACCGACGCACACTCCGCGGTCTCCCGCAGCGGCCTCGATCTCGGGCAGGGTGACGTCGGCCACCAGCAGGCATTCCGTCATGCCGTAGGGCGTGTGCGCGACGGCGTTCGGCATGAGCGCCTGAGCCCGCCGCAGCAGGTCGACGCCCACGGGAGCGCCGGTCGAGAGGAACGTCTGCACACGCGCCAGCGCCGAGCGATCGGCATCCGTCAGACGGTCGGCGGTGGCCACGACGTTGGCGACGGCGGCGGGGGAGAGGAAGACGATCTTCGCATCGGAGGCGCGCACGGCGGCCGCGACCGCGGCGGCGGTGAGGGTGCGCGGAGCCGAGACGTCCATGTCGGGCGTCGCCGAGCGGGTGCCGAGCGCCGGGCCCAACAGCGCGAAGGGCGCGAAGCCGGTCACGAGCCCCGTGTCGGCCGACACCGCGAAGTGCGTGGCGAGGGTGTCGCGCAAGGCTGTCAACTGCGCGTGCGTGTACACGACGCCCTTGGCGGGACCGGTCGAGCCCGAGGTGAAGAGCACCGCCGCCTCGGCGTCGGCTGCGGGCGGCTCCGGCAGCGTCCGCCCCCGACCGGCGCGCGCGAGATCCGACAGGCTGGCCTCGACCCCCAGTGCGCGCGAGGTCGCGGCGGGCAGGGACGCCGACGAGATGCGGCGCCCGGGCCACCCCAGGGCGCGCGCCGCGGCGAGCCCCGCGACCTCGCCGATCACCACGTCGGGGACGGCACCGCGCACCGCGCGCGACAGCCCCCGGATGCCGAGACCCCGGTCGGCCACGACGACCACGGCGCCGATGCGCAGGCACGCGTACAGCGCGGCCGTGAGCGTCGGGCCGGGCTGCACGAGCAGCGAGACGCGGTCGCCGGCGCGGACGCCGAACGCGTCGAGTCCCGCGGCGATCTCGTCGACCCGCGCGGCGAGCTGTCGCCAGCTCACCCGCAGCGGTCCGCCGTCGCCCGAGGCCGTGGTCATGTCGATGACGGCGGTGTCGTCGTCATCGCGGCGGGCGTCGAGGGCGTCCCAGAGGCGACCGGCAGGGGCAGTGCCGGTGCCGGTGCCGGCGCGCTTCGTCGGGGACGAGCGACGCGAGCGCGCGGGTGCCGTTGCGGCATCCACGATCTTCTCGTCGAGCCAATCGAGCACCACGTCGGCGTAGGGGCGCTCCTCGGCGATCAGGTGGCCCGCGCCCTCGAAGCGGTGCACGTCGGCGTGGGGGAGACGCTCGGTGAGATCGTCGAGGTGGTCCTCGCCGAACACGGGGTCTTTCGGACCGCGCAGGAGCAGCGCGGGCACCTCGAGCTCGCGCAGCCCCGCCGACATGCGGTGCAGGGCGGGGGTGCTGACGTGGTCCGGCGTCGCCGGGATGTCGGCGACGAATCCGCCGATGCCCCGACGCCGTGCCACGGTCGCGTACGGCGCGCGGAAGGCGGCGCGCACGGCCGGGTCGAGGTCGGCGAGGGCGAGGGTGACGTCGAGGAACGCCGTCGTGCCGGTCGTGCCCGCCGCGAGCATGCCGCGAGCGGTCGCGACGCGCAGCGCGAAGGGCAGCTCGGCGCCGTCGGGGTGGTGCACGGCGGTGTTCAGCGCGATGACCGCGGCGACTCGCTCGCGGTTCTCGACGGCCCAGCCGAGGGAGACGGGCCCGCCCCAGTCGTGTCCGATGGTGACGACCGGACCGCGGATGCCGAGCTCGGAGACGAGCGCGTCGAGATCGGCGATGCGCTGAGCGAGTGTGCGGCGCAGCGAGGAGCGCTCCGAGAAACCCATCTCGAGCTGGTCCACGGCGACGACGCGCCACGCGGCGCGGCCGTCGAGCGCGCGGTCGAGCGAGGCGGTCACGAGCGCGCGCCACAGGTACGACCACGTCGGGTTACCGTGCACGGCGATGATCGTGCCGAGCGGCTCGACGCCGTGCTCGGCGAGGGTGCCCCCGGTGTCGAGCACGTGCCAGAGGCGCGACGCTCCGCGGTCATCGAGGACGCCCTCGACGCTGACGAGCCGCGACAGAGACGGGTCGAGGCCGGGGAGCCCGGCCGGGGGGAGGGTGGCCTGCGGTCCGGTCACGCGGGGGTGGCTCACCAGGCCAGCTCCAGCATGCCGGTGTTCAAGCCGGAGCCCACTCCCATCAGCAGCACGCGATCACCTCGCCGCAGCGTCTTCTGCTCGGCGGCGAGGGTGATGGGGATGGATGCCGGGCCCACATTGCCCAGCTCGGGGTACGTGACCGGGACCCGGTCGCGGTCGAGCTTCGCGGCGCGAACGATCGCACCGGTGTGCACCGACGAGACCTGGTGGGTGACGTAGCGGTCCATGCCGGTCCAGTCGAATTCGCCCTTGGCCTCTTTCCACGCCGACACGACGAGGTCGAGTCCGCCCTTCAGCAGCGCCTTGGCGTCGGTGAACATGCCGTCGACGCTGCCCACGCACAGGTCGTAGAACTGCGTCGCGGCCCGCGTGACGCCGCCCACGATGCGGTGTCCCTCGGGGTGGTCGCTCGCGCGTCCCAGGACGGCCGCGGCGGCGCCCGATCCCAGGGTGAGCGAGGCGAACTCCTGCATGAAGGCGTCGCGGTCGAGATCTTCGCGCACGAGCCGGTTGATGGTGTTGACCTGGATCTCGTCGGCATCCTCGCCGTTGACGATGAGGGCGTACTTCACCTGCCCCGACTGGATCATGCCGGCTGCGAGGCTCATGCCGTTGATGAAGCCGAGGCACGCGTTGGCCACGTCGAAGTTGATGGCCGAGCTCGGCAGGCCGAGGCCGTGGTGCAGTCGCACGGCGACCGAGGGCTCGAGGTGCTTGCGGGTGACCGACGTGTTGATGATGAGGCCGATCTCGCTCGCGTCGACCCCGGCCTCGGCGAGGGCCTGCTTGCCGGCGGCGATCGTCGCCTCATCCGACGACTCGCCCTCCGCCCAGTTGCGGCGCTCGTTGACGCCCGCGACGCGGCGCAGCAGACCCGGCTTGAGCTTGAGTCGCTTCAGCGCGGGAGCCAGACGCTCCTCGATGTCGTCCGACGTCGTGACGCGGCTGGGCAAGACGCTCGCCACCGACACGAGGGCCACATCGTCGAAGTGCGTGGTGGCGTTACCTGGCAAGAGAGCTCCCGCATCCTGTGCGTAGACGGCGAGGCCGCGCGCGGAGGGGACACGCTGACGACCGGAAGGGTACCCCCCAGGATAAGCCGCGTCGTATGTCGCGGGCTGCATGCGGGCTGGGTGTGCTACAGCCGCCCCGCCGCCTTCAGGGCGAGGTAGCGGTCGGCCACGAGCGGCGGCAGGTCGTCGGCGGAGGCCGCCACCGCGTCGCCGCCCGCGCGGACGACGGCGTCGCGCACGCGGTCGGCGTCGTGGCGCGCGCGCTCGATCGCAGCGGCGGCATACACGTCGGCGGCGTCGCGGTGGGCGGGCACGTCGCCGGGGCCGTCGGTCGCGGTCGCCACCAGCAGGCGCGACCGCGCGGCGACCGCGGGCAGCGACGCGAGGAAGGCGCGGGCGGCCTCGGGATCGTCGGCGGCGGTCAGCAGCACCACGAGGGCCGGGCGCACCGACAGGCCGCGCACGTGGGCGAAGACGGCGTCCCAGTCGGTGTCGATCAACTGCGGGTCGACCGGGGTCATGGCATCCACGAGGGCGGGGAGCAGCTGCGCGCCGTCGACGCGGGTCACGCGGGCGCGGGGCACGCGATCGAACATCACGAGGTGCACGTGGTCGCCGGCGCGACTGGCCAGGACCGACAGCAGGAGGGCGGCTTCCATGGCCGCGTCCAGCCGCACCCCGTCACCGACGCGCGCGGCGGCGGTACGGCCGGTGTCGATCACGATGACGACGTGGCGGTCGCGCTCGGGGCGCCAGGTGCGCAGCATGGTCGTGCCCGCGCGCGCGGTCGCGCGCCAGTCGATCGAGCGCACGTCGTCGCCGCGCACGTACTCCCGCAGGCTGTCGAACTCGGTGCCCTGCCCGCGGACCTGCAGCGTGGTGTTGCCGTCGAGTTCGCGCAGACGGGCCAGGCGCGAGGGCAGGTGGCGACGCGATGTGAACGGCGGCAGCACGCGGAGGCGGGCGGGGGCGTCGACCCGGGCCTGCCGACCCGCCAGGCCGAGCGGTCCGAGGGCGCGCACCACGACGAAGGCGCTGCGTAGCTCGCCGCGCCGACGGGGGAGCAGCGGCAGCGGCGCGGCCCGTCTCTCGCCCGGCGGCACGGTGAGGCGCAGACGCTCCTCGGGCGCGCCCGCCGTCGGCTGCCAGGCGTCGCGCACGTGCGCGCGCAGCAGGCGCGTACCGAGGTTGCGCACGCGCAGCTCTCCCGAGACGGGTTCGTCGCGCAGGGCGCGCTCGGGCAGGGTCCGCGTGACCTCGACCCGGCGCGGATCGGCCGCCGCCGCCGCATCGGCGGCCATCGCGAGGGCGCACAGCAGCACCCAACCGCCCGCCGCGATCCAGGCCGGCACCCCCGCGGTGCTGAGCAGCACGAGGGGGACGACGCCGAGGGCGACGAGGAGAGCGAGGCGGCCGGTGACGAACATCAGATCGGGACGCGGGTCTGCTGCAGGACGGAGGTGAGGATGGCATCCACCGAGACGCCCTCGATCTCGGCCTCGGGACGCAGACGGATGCGGTGGCGCCACACGGGGACGAGCATCGTCTGCACGTGGTCGGGGGTGATCGCGGGGTACCCGCCGAGCCACGCCCACGCCTTGGCGGCGGCGAGCAGGCCGGTCGTCGCGCGCGGGCTCACCCCGAGCTGCACGGACGGGCTCTGCCGCGTGGCCCGCGCGAGGTCGACGACGTAGCCGAGCACGTCGTCGGCGACGGCGACGGATGCCGCCGCCCGCTGCGCGGCGAGGATCTCGTCCGCCGTGACGGCAGGGGTGACCCCCGCCTCGTCGAGGCGCCGCGGGTCGAAGCCCTGCGCGTGACGGCGGAGGACGTCGACCTCGGCGTCGCGGCCGGGCAGATCGACGACGAGCTTGAGCAGGAAGCGGTCGAGCTGCGCCTCGGGCAGCGTGTAGGTGCCCTCGTGCTCGATGGGGTTCTGCGTCGCGGCCACCAGGAAGGGATCGGGCAGGGCGCGACTCACCCCGTCGCTCGACACCTGCCGCTCCTCCATCGCCTCGAGCAAGGCCGCCTGCGTCTTGGGGGGCGTGCGGTTGATCTCATCGGCGAGCAGCACGTGGGTGAACACCGGACCCGGTCGGAACTCGAATCCGCCCGCGCGGGCGTCGTACACCAGCGATCCGGTCACATCGCCCGGCATGAGGTCGGGCGTGAACTGCACGCGGTGCGTGTCGAGACCGAGGGCGCGGCTGAACGAGCGCACGAGCAGCGTCTTGGCGACGCCCGGCACGCCCTCCAGCAGCACGTGTCCGCGCGAGAGAAGGGCGATGAGCAGCCCGGTCACCGTGCCGTCCTGGCCGACGACCGCTTTGCCCACCTCGAGGCGCACGCGGTGCATCGCCTCGCGGAGGGTCGCGTGGTCGTCGGACGGGCCGGACGGATCGGGGCGAGCGGAGCCGGCCGCGGGGCTCGTGTCGGCGGTGCCGGTCGCACGGCCGTCGGCGGCCGGCTCGGCGCCGGGGGTCTCGGGGCTCTCGGTCATCGGGGTGTCCCTTCGGTTCGGACGGCGACGCGCACGCTCTCTTCGAGGTCGCGCAGTCGGTCGGCGGCGGCGACGAGGTCGCGGTCGGTGCGGGGCACGTCGTCGACCAGGATGCCGCGCACGCGGGAGCGATCCGCTCCCAGGCGCTCGGCGACGGCGTCGGCGACGTCGGGCGGCGAGGTCCGTGCCGCGAGCCCCAGGAGACGCACGAGACGCGTGCGGCTCGCGCGGCGGAGCTCGTCGAGAGCGTGCGGGGCGTCGCGCGCCGTGGCGTAGAGGCGCGCGCGGCCCTCCGTGGTCTCGGTGGCGCGCACCGTCACGGGCAGGCGCTCGGTGACGAGAGGGCCGAAGCGCCGACCCCGCCAGATCGCGGCCGTGAGAGCGGACAGCAGCAGCAGCGCGATGGCGGGGGTGACCCATGGCGGCGTCAGGTCGCTGAGGGTCGGGGGAGCGGCGCCGGGGTCGGCGTCGGCGGGCGCGGGCACGTACCAGACGAGGGTGTCGGTCTTCCCCAGCACACCGAGGGCGAGGGCCGCGTCGCCCTCGCGCGGGAGCGTGGAGTTGGTCAACGTCGAGAGGCCGTCGAGAGCGGTCACCGAGCGACCCCCGTCCTCGAGGGACAGCAGTCCGAACTCGCTCCCGACGGGGAAGCACCCGGTGACGCCGTCGCCGGCGACGAGAAGTTCACCGACACGCGCGGTCCGGGCGTTGTCGGGCGCCGCCACCGCGCAGTCGGCGGCCGCCGTGTCATCGACGAATCCTCCGAGCGACGACCCGTTCATCAGCACGTCGAGGGCGCGGGAGCGCGGCTCGACGAGCACGACGTGCCGGGCGCGCGACGACAGCTCGCGCAGCGCGTCGTCGGAGAGCATCGGTGCGTCCCGCATCACGAGCGTCGCGTCCGCTCCGGCCAGCGCGCGTTCGGCGGCCGGGCGGTCGCGCGCGACGATCACCCGCACGCCCTGCTGCTCGATGACCCGCACCACGGCTCGCGTGCCGTCGGGGCCGGCGGAGTCGGGGTCGAGCAGTGCGCGCTCCGTGTAGCCGCCGTAGACGAACAATCCGCCGACGAGCGACACGAGCAGCAACCCCACCGCGAGGGCGATCCACCCGAGGGCGGCGCGGCCGCGGGACCGCGGTCGTGCCGCCGTCACCGCGCTCACAGGGTGCCCATCGGCGTCGGACGCGTCCGCACGGCGGTGTCGTCGAGATCGACGATGAGGCGGTAGCTCTGCGCCGTTCCCGGGCGCCGCAGGTAGCGCACGTCGTCGAAGGTCGTCGCGGCCGTCTCCAGCCCCTCCGCGAGGGCGGGGAGGGCGCGCGCGGCCTCGCGGGCGAACGCGCGTACCGTGGCCCCGGGTGGCGGGTCCACCAGCCCGCGCTCCGACAGGCCCCGCGCGACGGCGCGGAATCGCAGGACGACGGCGTCGTCCCAGGCTCCGCGCCGCGCGGCCGCCTCGGCCTCTGCCCGCAACTGCTCGGCCGACCGGGTGTCGTCGTCGTCGAAGAGTGCCCGAGCGGCCGGAGCCGCGCGCACGCTCCGACGCGGTCGCCCCCAGATCAGGATGCCGACCACGATCGCCGCCACGAGCAGCACCGCGAGCACGATGAGCGCCGCCGGTCCCCACCCGTCGGTGTTCGGGATGCGCAGCAGATCGTCGAGGAAGCGGGTGACCGCCTGTGCCGCTCGATCGATGATGCTCGGCTCGGCCGCCTGGTAGGAGGGGTCGGCCAGCTCACGCTCCGCCCACTCCTGCGCCTGATCCGGGTCGGGCAGCAGGGGTGCGAAAGCGGCGGCGAGCGCGGCGGGGCTCACGCGTCGCCGCTCGATCCCGGCGCGGCCCAGGTGGTCGGTGCGGCTCCCGGCGCGGCGTCCGGGGCACGGTGGGCAGGCGGGGCGTCGTCCGACGCGCCGTCCGCCGCGGGCGGGACCGGGGGAGCCGGCGGGGTCGGATCAGCCGAGGCCGCCCCGGAGGGCTGCGGTGCCCCATGGGCCGGGGTCGCTGCGTCCTGCGACGGTGCCCCGTACGCCGGCGCCGCCCCATACGGCTGCGGTGCCCCGTAGCCCTGCGGTGCACCATATGCGGGCGAACCCGTCGGCGCGGCATAGCCCGCGAAGGCCGGGGGAGCACCCACGGGCGTCGGAGCCGGGCGCTCGACGATGCGCCCGACGCCGACCAGGTACGGGTCGACGAGGTCGGTTCCGCCGGCGTCGCGCTGTTCGACGTAGGTGTTCAGGTCGTGGTCGAGCGCCTCCACCCGCATGCGCGCGTCGACGTACACGAGCACGGCGGAGGTGGACTGCACCACCAACGCGATGCACTGCACGAGGAGGATGCCGAACTGCCCGACGACCTGGAGGGCGATGACCCCGACGAGGGCGCCCACGGCATCTTCCCCGGTGGGGGCGAGGATGCCGGGGACGATGCCCGCGACGAGGCTGAAGGGCACGGAGATGATCTGCGCGACGATGCTGAAGGCGACCGAGATGATGACGACGACACCGAGCGTCGACCAGAAGCGGCCCCGCGTGAGCTGCCACGATCGTGCGATCGCGCGGAAGATCGGTGCCCGCTCGAGGATGATCACCGACGGCACGAGGAAGAGCTTGGGCGTGAGCCAGAGGGAGACGACGATGAGCCCCAGCACGAACAGCACGCCCACCGCGACGCCGAGCCACAGCACGTTGATCACGAGGAGCGTGACGATCCCCGCCAGGACGCCGATGACCACGATCGTCGCGACGAGATAGAGCGCGCTGTACCCGATGAGACGCCACACGACCGGCTTCACGCGCGCCCACACGGCCTTCAGGCTCGGCTTCTCGGCGACGACCGCGTGAGCGACCTCCGACACCACGACGCCCTGGACGATCACGCTGAGCGCTCCGGTCGCGAGACCCAGGACCAGTGCGGTCGCCGCCGTGATCACGGCGGACCCGGCGAGGATCGCGTCGTAGTCGTCGCTGCCGATGGGCACCGTGTCGAGACGGGAGAAGCTCGCGATGGCGACGCCGCCGACGGCGGCGGTGAGCACGATGTACGCGGCGGCCTGCACGATGAGGGCGAAGCCCAGCAGCACTTTGGGGTTGTGTCGCAGCGCCACGAAGGAGCGGCCCAGGATGGTGCCGAACCCGTACGGGTGCAGCGGGACGATCCCCGGTCGTGATGCCGGAGTCCAAGCCGGGTACGCGGTCATGTGGGGCCCCTCCTCGTCACATGGCGGTGCCCTCATCGTGTCACAGACCTCCGACACGCACGCCTGGCGTGCAGGCAGGTCGACTACTCTCGATGAGACATGCCCCGACCCCGGGCCTGATGCCCGTCCCCGCGCGGGTTCGAGACGGAAGACGTACACCCGAATGACTTCACGGATCCTGGTTGTCGACGACGACACCGCGCTGGCCGAGATGATCGGCATCGTGCTGCGCACCGAGGGATTCGACACCGTGTTCTGCGCCGACGGTGCCCAGGCCGTCGACGCGTGGCGCTCGGAGCGGCCCGACCTCATCCTCCTCGACCTCATGCTCCCCGGCGTCGACGGCATCGAGATCTGCACGCGCGTGCGCGCCGAGTCCGGCATCCCGATCATCATGCTCACCGCCCGCACCGACACGGCCGACGTGGTCAAGGGGCTCGAGTCGGGGGCCGACGACTACATCGTCAAGCCGTTCAACCCGAAGGAGCTGGTCGCGCGCATCCGCACGCGCCTGCGGCCCGCCCAGGCTCCGGCCGACGAGACGCTGCGCATCGGCGACCTGGTCGTCGACGTCGCCGCTCACGAGGTGCGCCGCGGCGACGCGCCGATCGCCCTGACCCCGCTCGAGTTCGAGCTGCTCGTCGCGCTCGCCGAGAAGCCGCAGCAGGTGTTCTCGCGCGAGATGCTGCTGGAGCAGGTCTGGGGCTACCACTACAAGGCCGACACGCGACTGGTGAACGTGCACGTGCAGCGTCTGCGCGCCAAGATCGAGGCCGACCCCGACAACCCGCGGATCGTGACCACCGTGCGCGGCGTGGGCTACCGCGCCGGCGCGGTGGCCTGAGGTCTCCATGACGGGCGCCGTGCGCACCGTCTCCTCGCCGCGGATCGACGGATGGCGCGACTGGCGGGGTATCCGCGACCGCCTCGCGACGCTGTGGCGGCGCTCCCTGCGGTTCCGCACGATCGTCATCACGGTGACCCTCACCGCGGCCACGATCCTCGTCACCTGCGTCGCGATGGCCCTCGTCATCCAGAACGAGCTCTTCACCGCGCGCAAGGACCAGGTGCTCCTCGAAGCGCAGCGCGCCACGGCGGCCGCGCAGGCGACCCTCGACGCCGCGGTCGACTCCACCGACCCCGCCGCCGCGCAGACGCTGATGAACGGCATCGCCACCCGGCTGTCGCAGCAGTCCTCGAGCGATCTGATCGCGCTCTACCGCATCGGCCCGCCGTCGCCGCTCGCTCCCCAGCCGTTCATCTCACCCGCGTTCGAGTCGAACCTCGTCACCGAGGCCCTGCGGACGCAGGTGCAGTCGAGTCCCGATCTGCAGTGGTGGCAGTCCGTGTCCCTGCCCTCCGACAACGGGCGCGATGTGCCCGGCATCCTGGTCGGCCACCAGTTGCGCTTCCCCGCCGAGGACGGTGTCGACTCCTACGAGCTGTACATGGGATACGACCTCACGAGCGCCTCGCAGACCCTCGCCTTCGTGCAGGTGCTGCTGTGGGTCGTCGGCCTCGTGCTCGTGGTGCTCATCGGCGCGATCGCCTGGTTCGTGCTGAGGTCGGTGACGACCCCCATCGCGGATGCCGCCGAGACCAGCGCGAAGCTCGCCGCGGGCGACCTGGGGGTGCGTCTCCCCGTCCGCGGCGAGGACGAGCTGGCGACGCTGAACCGCTCGTTCAACGCCATGGCCGACAGCATCGAGTCGCAGATCAAGGAGCTCGCCGACCTCTCACTCGTGCAGCAGCGGTTCGTCTCCGACGTCTCGCACGAACTCCGCACCCCGCTGACGACGATCAAGCTCGCGGCCGACATGATCAACGACCAGCGCGAGGAGTTCGATCCCGTGACCGGTCGGGCCGCCGAGCTGCTGCACGCGCAGGTGCAGCGCTTCGAGGTGCTGCTGACCGACCTGCTCGAGATCAGCCGCTACGACGCCGGATCCGTGCAGTTGGAGCGCGAGGCGACGAGTCTGGCGCACCTCGCCGAAGACGTCATCGAGTCGATGGAGCAGCTGGCCGACGGGCACGGCTCCGACGTGCGGCTGGTCGCCCCCGGCGGCTACACGCCCGTCGACATGGACGCGCGCCGGGTGCGGCGCATCGTGCGCAACCTGCTCGGCAACGCGATCGAGCACGGTGAGGGGCGGCCGATCGTCGTCTCGGTCGACAGCGACCGGGATGCCGTGGCCCTGGGTGTGCGCGACTTCGGTCTGGGCATGAAGAGCGAAGACGTCGAGCGCGTCTTCGACCGCTTCTGGCGCGCGGACCCCTCGCGCGTGCGGACCATCGGCGGAACGGGGCTGGGGCTGTCGATCGCCCTCGGCGACGCGCGCCTGCACGGCGGGACCCTCGCGGTGTGGTCGGAGCCGGGGCGCGGGTCGAACTTCGTGCTCACGCTCCCGCGCGACGGCAGACCGGTCACCGGTTCGCCCCTCCCGCTCGTGCCCGACGACGAGCAGGGGGGAGCGCTCGAAGCGCTCGGGCTCACGCAGCCGATCTCGACCCGCCCCGGCGTCCGGAGGACGACATGAGACGCGCCCTCTCGCTGGTGACCCTGATGCTCGTGCTCGCCCTCACCGCGTGCACGGGATTGCCGACTTCGGGATACGTCAACCCGGGGCGCGGGCCGCAGGTCGATGACACGCAGGCGTTCGCCTTCGTGCCCGACGGTCCCCAGGACGACGCCACCCCCGCCGAGATCGTGGAGGGGTTCCTGCGCGCGGGTTCCGGTCCCGCCGACGACTGGGCCACCGCGAAGCTCTTCCTCGCGCCCGGCACGCAGTGGGACCCCCGCTCGCGCGTGACGATCGACCGCCTCGCCGATCGGCGCGCGACTCCGAGCGCCGACGGCACGTCGGTCGCCGTGGCCCTCACCACGGTCGCGGCGGTGGATGCCGACGGTGCGTACGCCCCGACGGCCGCCGGCGCCGCGGAGACCCTGAGCTACACGCTCGCGCGCGTCGACGACCAGTGGCGCATCACCTCCGCGCCCGACGGCGTGGTGCTGTACGAGGAGGTCTTCCCGACCGTCTACCAGTCGGCATCCGTGGCGTACTTCGACCCGACCTACAGTTTCATCGTCCCCGACGTCCGCTGGTTCCCGCGGCCCCTCGTGGCGAGCCGGGTCGCGACCGCCCTCGTCGACGGTCAGCCCAGTGCGTGGCTGGCCGGCGCCGTGCGCAGCGCCTTCCCCGACGAGCTCTCGCTGGTGGGACGATCCGTGACCCTGTCCTCCGACGGCATCGCGCAGGTCCAGCTCCCGCGGGCGGCGCTCAGCCTCGACCGCACGACGCTCGACCGCATGCAGACGCAGCTCGTGCGCAGTCTCGCCACCGCGGGCATCAACGAGGTGCAGATGACCGTGGAGGGCACGCCGATCGCCGCGTCCGAGGTCGCGGTGCGCGTCACGCGCGTGGACCCGTCGCCGGCCGTGCTCACCACGGCCGGGGTGTTCGGCGCGCTCGCCGGAGACGCGGTGGAGCCGATCGACGGCCTTTCCGATGCCGTCGAGTCGTTGAACCCCGTCGCCGTCGAGCTGGAGGCCGACCGCAGCCTCGCCGCCGTCCGCACCCAGCAGGGGACGGTCGCGAGCGCCCTGAGTGACGGCCGCACGTTCCTACTCGACGACCGGGCCGGGCTCATCGCCCCCTCCATCGACGGCCAGGGCGAGATCTGGAGCGTTCCTGCCAACGCCCCCACGCAGGTGCGCGCGATCACCGCCGAGGGGGTCCCCCGGGAGGTGGGCAACGCCTGGCCCGACGCCTCCGAGATCGTGTCGATGCAGGTCTCCCGCGACGGGACGCGCATCGCGGCCGTCGTCACGGTGTCGGGCGTGCGCGAGGTGTGGGTGGCCGGTATCGAGCGCGAGGGCACCGAGGTCAACCTCGGCCCGCCGCACGTGCTGTCGTTCAGCCAGCAGGGCGCCTTCGACCTGGCATGGCTCGACGACACGACGCTGGGCGTCCTGGTCGACGTCGACGGCGTCGACCGTCTGCGCGAGCTCAACGTCGGCGGACGCGGCACCGAGGCGACCGCCCCCGACGGGGCCCGTACGCTGGCCGCCGGCAGTACGAGCGTGCGCGTCCTGGACGACCAGGGACGGCTCTACAGCCGGCGCGGCAGTTCGTGGACGCTCGTGGCCTCCGGCATCCGCGTCCTGGCGGCGCAACAGGGCACCACCTCCTGAGGTGATCCGCTCCTCCCCAGGCGGCGATCCCTCCACCGTGCGGGAATCGGGCCCCCGGACGGCGATCGGCTCCTCCAGGCTCGAGGAATGGATCCCCGGTCCCTCCTCGCCGACGCGGCGCGCGACGCGCTGACGTTCTGGCTCCCCGTCGCGTGCGCGGGATGCGACGCTCTCGATACGGCGCTGTGCGAGGGATGCCGCCGCGCCCTCGCTCCGCAGCCGGTGCGCCGCGTCCTCGCGCCGGAGCTGACCGTCACGAGCGCCCTCGTCTTCGCAGGACCCACGGCCCGGATCATCCGGGGCCTGAAGGAAGACGGCCGCACCGCCCTCGCGAGCGCTCTCGCCCCCGCCCTGCGCGCCGTCCTGGGCGCGATCCCGCCCGAGGCCGTGATCACCACCGTGCCCTCGACGCGTGCCGCTTTCCGCCGACGGGGGTATCGCCCGGTCGAGCTCATCCTGCGTCGAGCGGGGCACCGCGACCAGCGGGTGCTGCGTCTGCGGCGCGCCCCCCGCGATCAGCGCGGTCTCGATCGCGACGCGCGTCGCCTCAACGTCGGGGGAGCGTTCGTCGCCCGTGGTGTCACGGGGCTGCCCGTCGTCGTGGTCGACGACGTCGTGACGACGGGAGCCACCCTGCTCGAGGCGGCGAGGGCATTGCGCGACGCGGGGGCTGCCACGGTGGTCGCCGTAACGCTGGCGCACACGCCGCGACGCGGGGGTCTCTGAGGTGAACCGGAGGTGATTGACACGTGACAGCGCGGTGCCGCAGCACTAGCGTAGGGATGACTGAAGGCGACGGACGTTCCGCCCTTAGACCGGGCGGAACCCGGAACAAGGAGGTCACGGATGGACACCAACATCGTCGGCGTGGGAGTCGGAATCACCGATCGATTCCGCTCGGTGGTCGAAGAGAAGGTCAGCCGCATCGAGCACCTGGCTCCCCGGGCGAACACCCTCGAAGTCAAGGTCACGCATCGCTCCTATCGCAACGGTCGAATGGAAGACGATACGGTCGAGCTCACCCTCGACGGCAAGGGCCCCGTCGTGCGGGCCGAGGCCACGGACGCCGATAAATTCGCCGCTCTCGACCTCGCGGTCGACAAGATCTCGGAGCAGGTCCGCCGCGCGAAGGACAAGCGCGTCGACGCCCGCAACCACCCCCGCGGTGCAAAGTTCGAGAAGGGCACCGGGGAACTCTCCGGAATCGATGTCGAGCCCGCCTCCGTCGATGTTCTGCGCGCCGTCGCCACCGGGTCCGTGCCGGTGCAGGACGACAGCGTCGAAGAAGAGGACTACTGCCCCGTCGTCATCCGCCAGAAGGAGTTCGAGGCCGAGTGGATGACGGTCGAAGAGGCGGTCGACCGGATGGAGCTCGTCGGCCACGACTTCTTCCTGTTCATCGACGCCCGCACCGACCACCCGAGCGTCGTGTACCGCCGCAAGGGGTGGGACTACGGCGTGATCGAGCTGACGACGCAGGCGTCGCCGATGGTCTCCGTGGCATCCTGACGCAGGCATGAACGACGCCCCCGGCCGGATGGCCGGGGGCGTCGTCGTGACGGGCGAGAGCTCAGCCGTCGAAGATGTCGCCGAGCAGCGAGCCGATGACGAGACCGCCGAGCATGCCGCCGACCATGTTGCCGCCGCCCATGCCGCCTCCGCGTCCGTAGCCGCCGCCGCGCCCGTAGCCGTCCCCGCCCCAGTCGTTCGGGCGGGACTGCTCGATGTCGCGCTGGGCGATCTGAAGAGCCTCGGATGCCAGCGACCCGGCGCGTCGTGCGGTGGCGAGAGCCGTCTCGCGCTGGTCCTCCGCGATCGGCCCGAGCGGGAGGCCGGCGCGCAGGCGCTCCGCCTCGACGAAGCGCGTGCGCGCATCGGCGCCGATCCATCCCCGGTGCCCGGTGATGAGGCCCCGCGCGACCGCCAGCTGACGATCGGCGTCGTCGATCGCGTGCTCCACCTGCTCCTGCGACGGCACCGGACGCGCGGCACGTTCACGGGCGAGATCGAGGGCGGCGTTGGCCTGGCGCAGCGACGACAGCGCGGCGAAGGGGTCGCTGCGCGTCCCCGACGCGGGAAGGGCGGTGAGCGCCTGCTGAAGGGTCGCCATCGCCGCGGTCACCGCGGGCGTCTGCGCGCCTTGGCGTGCCTCGACCAGGTCGGTGCGCGAGTCGTCGACGACAGCGGCGAGGGTGGACTCGGCGCGCAGCGCCTCGATCTCGAACGTGTCGACGGCATCCAGAAGCGATTCCGCGCGTCGGACCGCCTCGGTCGCGGCCTCGAGGGCGACGGAGGCCTGCTCCCGTTGGCCGGCTTCGCGGCGTCGCTCCGAGACGCCCGCGGTGTGCACCGCGAAGTCGAGGAGCTGCTCGATCTCATCGGGGTTGCCGCCGATCTGGGCGAGAGCGGACTCGCTGTACCGGCGGGACAGGCGCTCGACGACCTCCCGCGCGCCGGGGATCCGTGCGGCGAGGCGGCCGCGGTCGGCGCGCACGCGCGCCAGGGTCTCGGGCGCGCGACGCACGGCGTCGATCTTCGGCTGCAGGACCTGCGTGCGCTCCTCGAGGAGGTCTTCAGCCCACTCCGAGAGCTGGATGATGCGGGCGTTGCGCGTGCGCAGCTCCTCTTTGGTGTCGGGGATCTCGTCGTGGTTCAGCTGGTGCAGCTGGAACGCCTCGGCGAGGTGCGTGCGAACGGAGTCGAGGGCCGCCGCGAGATCCTCCGTGGCCTTGTCGCCGAGTTCCGCGCGGGCGAAGTCGAGCTCGTCGGAGGTGAGCCGGACCCGTTCGTCGGCCGCGACGATCGCGAGCTCGGCTCGACGTGCCAGATCGGCATCCGCCGCGTCCTGCTCTTCGCGCTTCCTCTTGCCCCAGAAACCGGCCATGGCTCGATCCTAAGCGGCGGGTTCCCGGCCGTCGCCGTGTGTTCGCTACGGGCGCGCAGAGAGACGTCCGGATTGCGGCCTCCTCGCAGGTCACGAACGGGTAACACGGATAGCATGAGGGGCGTATGCCTGTTCGCAGGCCGGCGTCCGCGCGGGCGCCGCACCCGACAGATGGAGATTCTTCGTGGCAAATCCGCTCGAGAAACTGCTGCGCGCCGGCGAAGGCCGCATCCTGCGCCGCCTGCAGGGCGTCGTGAAGGCGACCGGCGCCCTCGAAGAGGACTACGAGCAGCTCACCGACGACGAACTGCGCAACGAGACCATCGAGCTGCGTGCCCGCTACGACGCGGGTGAGACGCTCGACCAGCTCATGCCCGAGGCCTTCGCCGCCGTCCGCGAGGCGGCCAAGCGCACGCTCGGACAGCGTCCCTACGACGTGCAGATCATGGGCGGCGCTGCCCTGCACCTGGGCAACATCGCCGAGATGAAGACCGGTGAGGGCAAGACCCTGACCGCGGCCCTCCCGGCGTATCTCAACGCCATCGCGGGCAAGGGCGTCCACGTCATCACGGTGAACGACTTCCTCGCCAGTTATCAGTCCGAGCTGATGGGCCGCGTCTACCGCGCGCTCGGTATGACCACGGGCACCGTCGTGGCGGGCCAGACCCCCGAGGTGCGCCGCGAGCAGTACGAGGCCGACATCAGCTACGGCACGAACAACGAGTTCGGCTTCGACTACCTGCGCGACAACATGGCGTGGCGCAAGGAAGACCTCGTGCAGCGGGGGCACTTCTTCGCCATCGTCGACGAGGTCGACTCGATCCTCATCGACGAAGCGCGCACGCCGCTGATCATCTCGGGTCCGGCATCGGGTGAGGCCAACCGCTGGTTCGCCGAGTTCGCCAAGCTCGCCCGCACCCTCGAGGCCGGCGTCGACTACGAGGTCGACGAGAAGAAGCGCACCATCGGCGTGCTCGAGCCCGGCATCGAGAAGGTCGAGGACTACCTCGGCATCGACAACCTGTACGAGTCGGCGAACACCCCGCTCATCTCGTTCCTCAACAACTCGATCAAGGCGATCGCCCTCTTCAAGCGCGACACCGACTACGTCGTCATGAACGACGAGGTCATGATCGTCGACGAGCACACCGGCCGCATCCTCGTCGGTCGCCGGTACAACGAGGGCATCCACCAGGCGATCGAGGCGAAGGAGGGCGTACCGGTCAAGGCCGAGAACCAGACGCTGGCCACCGTCACGCTGCAGAACTACTTCCGCCTGTACGACAAGCTCTCGGGCATGACCGGTACCGCCGAGACCGAGGCCGCCGAGTTCATGTCGACCTACAAGCTGGGCGTCGTCCCGATCCCGACGAACAAGCCGATGATCCGGAAGGATCAGGCCGACCTCGTCTACAAGAACGAGACGGCGAAATTCGCCCAGGTCGTCGAAGACATCGTCGAGCGCCACGAGAAGGGCCAGCCGGTCCTTGTCGGCACCACGAGCGTCGAGAAGAGCGAGTACCTCTCCCGCCTGCTGGCGAAGAAGGGCGTCCGCCACGAGGTGCTGAACGCCAAGAACCACGCCCGTGAGGCCGAGATCGTCGCCCGCGCCGGTCGCCTCGGCGCCGTCACCGTCGCCACCAACATGGCCGGTCGCGGTACCGACATCATGCTCGGCGGCAACGCCGAGTTCCTCGCCGTCCAGGAGATGAAGGCGAAGAACCTCGACCCGGTCGAGACGCCCGAGGCCTACGAGGCGGAATGGGACGGCGTCTATACGACGATGCGCGACACCGTCGCCGAAGAGGCGGCGAAGGTCACCGCGGCCGGCGGTCTGTACGTGCTCGGGACCGAGCGGCACGAGTCCCGACGTATCGACAACCAGCTCCGCGGTCGCTCCGGCCGACAGGGCGACCCCGGCGAGAGCCGGTTCTACCTGTCGCTCACCGACGACCTCATGCGCCTGTTCCAGTCGGGCGCCGCCGAGGCGATCCTCGCGCGCACCAACTTCCCCGACGACGTCGCGATCGAGTCGGGCCTGGTGTCGCGGGCGATCAAGAGCGCGCAGTCGCAGGTCGAGGCGCGCAACGCCGAGATGCGCAAGAACGTGCTGAAGTATGACGACGTGCTCAACCGCCAGCGCGAGGCCATCTACGCCGACCGCCGTCACATGCTCCAGGGCGACGACATCGCCGACCGCGTGCAGCACTTCATCGAAGACGCCATCACGGCCGTCATCGACGACCACACCGGATCGGGTCACACCGAGTCGTGGGACTTCGACGCCCTGTGGACCGAGCTCAAGACCCTCTACCCGGTGAGTGTCACGATCGACGAGGTCGTGGCCGAGGCCGGCGGCAACAAGGGGCGGATCACGCCCGAGGGGCTCAAGCGCGAGATCATCTCCGACGCGCGCATCGCCTACGACAACCGCGAGAAGGCCCTGGGTGAGCAGGCTCTGCGCGAGCTCGAGCGCCGCGTGGTGCTGCAGGTGCTCGACCGTCGCTGGCGCGAGCACCTCTACGAGATGGACTACCTCAAAGACGGCATCGGCCTGCGCGCCATGGCCCAGCGCGACCCGCTCATCGAGTACCAGCGCGAGGGCTACCAGATGTTCCAGTCGATGATGGGGCAGATCAAGGAGGAGTCGGTCGGCTTCCTGTACAACCTCGAGGTCGAGGTGCGCAGCGTCGAGGGCGAGCCCGCGGCGCAGGTCGAGGCCAAGGGCCTGACGCCCACCCCGGTCGAGACGCAGCGCCTGGAGTACTCCGCGGCCAACGATGCCGGCGAGGTCGAGGTGCGCAACGACCGCGGCCAGGTGCAGCAGGCGGCGACCAACCGCCTCCGCCAGGCCCAGCCGGCGGCTCCGGCCGCCGAGGCCGCTCCGGCAGGCGCGCGCGGCGCCTTCGGCCAGCGCACCGACGCTCCCGCGGACGCCGCACCCGGCAACCGCGCCGATCGTCGCGCCGCGAAGAAGAAGTAAGGCCCTCGAAGAACGGATGCCGTGTCCCGCTGCCGGGGCACGGCATCCGTCGTTCACCCCCGCACGCGCAGTGGTCCCGTTCGGCGCCGCTTCGCAGCGGTCGCCGTCGTCACGGTCCCTCGCCCGCGGGATCCGCGCGACGATCTCCGCCGCCGGCGGGGACGACCGCATGCGGTCCACCCGGTGTCGATTGGCCGGATCGGCCCGGGGATATCCTGAACCGATGAGCCCGCTTCGCCCTCTCGACCAGTCGTCCAAGCTGAAAGACGTCCTCTACGAGATCCGCGGGGAGGCCCTCGTCGAGGCCGATCGACTGGAGGCCGACGGGCACGCGATCCTCAAGCTCAACACCGGCAACCCGGCGATCTTCGGGTTCGAGGCGCCGCACCAGATCGTTCGCGACATGATCGCCTCGGTGCCGAACGCGCACGGGTACAGCGACAGCCGCGGCATCCTGTCGGCGCGGCGCGCTGTCGTGTCGCGCTACGAGCAGGAGCCCGGGTTCCCGCACCTCGACCCCGATCACGTGTTCCTCGGCAACGGGGTCTCCGAGCTCATCACGATGACGATGCAGGCCCTGCTCGACGAGGGCGACGAGGTGCTCATCCCCGCGCCCGACTACCCGCTGTGGACGGCGATGACGAGCCTCGGCGGCGGTACGCCCGTGCACTACCTGTGCGACGAGCAGCGCGAGTGGCAGCCCGACCTGGAGGACATCCGGTCGAAGATCACACCGCGGACCAAGGCGATCGTCGTCATCAACCCCAACAACCCCACCGGCGCGGTGTACTCGCGCGAGATCCTCGAAGGCATCGCCGACATCGCCCGCGAGAACTCGCTCCTCGTGCTCGCCGACGAGATCTACGACCGCATCCTCTTCGACGACGCCGTGCACATCCCGATGGCCACGATCGCGCCCGACCTGCTCGTGCTGACCTTCAACGGCCTGTCCAAGACGTACCGCGTCGCGGGCTACCGCTCGGGGTGGCTCGCGATCACGGGTCCCAAGGAGCACGCGCAGGGCTTCCTGCACGGCATCAACCTGCTGGCATCCACGCGACTGTGCCCGAACGTGCCGGCGCAGTTCGCCGTGCAGGCGGCGCTGTCGGGGGTGCAGTCCATCGACGCGCTGATCGCGCCCTCGGGTCGTCTGCACGAGCAGAGGGATGCCGCGTGGCAGGGCCTCGAGGCCATCCCCGGGGTGTCGTGCGTGCTGCCCCGCGGTGCGCTCTATGCGTTCCCGCGGTTCGACCCCGAGGTGTACGAGATCCCGGACGACGCGAAGTTCGTGCGCGACTTCCTGGTTGCCGAGCACGTGCTGCTCGTGCAGGGGTCGGGCTTCAACTGGCCCGCGACCGACCACGTGCGCATCGTCACCCTGCCCGAGGCCCGCGTCATCAGCGACGCGATCGAGCGGCTCGGCAACTTCCTCTCGTCCTGGCGCCCGTAAGGCGGCGGCAACCGCGAGGCGCACGGATCCCGACGCGCCCGCCGGTGGCACCAGGCGTCGGCGGCCACCGTGCGCCGGAGGTGCTCGATGTGCGGCCGGCCGCGCCACGGCGTGGGCCCCGCGCCGTGACGGCGAGCTCCGAGCCACGGCGAGCGTCGGCGCGCCCCGAAGGGGGCGGGCGTTCGGCGGCCCTGCGGAGGCGTCGCCGGTCGCGACGGATGCCGCGCGGCGACAGTGCTCAGAGCAGGCCCAGTGCCGTCACGCGCCAGCGTCCGTCCATTCCCTCCAGGCGCACGGCGATGGCACGCGTGCGGACGCGCGCGGACGCGGTGACGGTCGCCTCGACGACCCCGTCCGCGGGGGAGGAGATGTGGACGCTGCGGATCTCATGGACGTCTCGACGGGCGGGCACGCGACGGGCGCTGCGGGCGCGGGTGGCGAGATTGGCGCGCGTCACGAGCGAGCGGTAGACCTCTTCCGACAGCCAGCGCGCGAGCTGCTCGACCTCGCGCACCCCGGCGAGGACCTCGAGGATGCCGCGGACGATGTTTCGCACGAAGACCTCGGGTGCGGGGAGCTGATCGGTCGAGGTCCTCTGCCGGGCGAAGAACTCCTCGCCGCGCGGTCGCGATGAGCGGGCACGTTCGGGGTCGGGTTCGGGTGCGAGTGACATGGGTCCCCTCCGTCGTGCGGATTCGGCGAGTGCGGATGAACGTGCGGCCGAGCGTAGGGGAGCGTGGGCGTACGACACCGCGCTTATGCGCCACCTGTGGATGACCGATGCGAGGGGTGAGGTGGGGAGGAGGCGCGGTCAGTCGTCGTGCCGCAGCTCGCCCCGGCCCCAGAGCTCGGGGAAGCTCGCGGCCTGCGACTGCCGCCAGAGCGCCGCGCGGCGGGCGTCCTCGATCCGGGCCTCGACGTAGGCGTCGACGCTGTCGCGGTCGATGCGCCACCGTGCGGGTGAGCCGAGGGCGGCTCCTCGCAGGTGCCCCTCGTGCACGAGGGCGACGATCTCGTCGGGCGTGAGCGCGAGGGCGGCGGCGGCGTGCTCGAGTGCGACGAATCTCTCTTCGGGTGAGGGATCAACCGGCATCCCGTCATTATGTCCCCCTTTCCGGGGGAGTGCGGGGTTCACCCGCGCCCGTGCGGGAAGGGCGGTCGACCGGGGGAACGGCGGTGGTCCCAGGAATCCTCCGTGATCGGCTTTCGCCACCCCAGGGCGCCGGACACACAGGACCTTCACCCGTCGCATCACCCGCGACGCGTCCGCCGCGTCGCGCGGCGCGCGACGACGCGGGAGCGGCCCCTAGGGTGGAGGGGTGTCGACACTCAGTGAACTCGTCTACGCCCAAGGTCGCTCCAGCGAGGCGGATGTCGAGTGGCTGCACCGCCTCGCCGGCGACGGGCAGTTGCTCGCCGACCTCGCCTTTGCCGACATCGTCATCTGGGTCCCGACCCCCGACGACTCCTTCGTCGCCGTCGCGCACACCCGGCCCGGGGGAGCGGCGACGCTGTTCTACCGCGACATCGTGGGCGACCGGGTACGTCCGCAGTGGCGCACCCAGGTGCGCGAGGCGTTCCAGAGCGGACGCATCGTCGACTCGGCATCCCCCGACTGGTTCGAGGAGACCCCCACGCGCGTGCGTGCGGTGCCGATCGTGCGTGAGCTCTCGCGCGAGGGCAACGCCGTCACGACGGTCGGCGTGCTGACCCGGCACACGAACCTCGGCGAGACGCGCACGCCGTCGCGTCAGCAGATCACCTTCAACGACTGCGCCGACGACCTGTTCGGCATGATCTCTTCGGCGGAGTTCCCCGACCTGTCCGCGCCGACCGCACCTCGTCGTGGAGCCCCGCGCGCGTCGGACGGACTGATCCGTCTCGACGTCGACGGGATCACGACCTTCGCGAGCCCCAATGCGCTGTCGGCGTTCAATCGCATGGGCTTCGACGACGAGCTCGAGGGCGAGTCGCTGGCCGAGGTCACCGCTCGCATCCTGCCGGCGAAGCGACAGGACGTCGACGAGTCGCTCCCGGTCGTGGTGAGCGGGCGCGCACCGTGGCGCGCCGACATGGAGGCGCGCGGCGTGCAGGTCTCGCTGCGGACGATCCCCCTGCGCGATCGCGGCAACCGCATCGGCGCGATCGTGCTCAGCCGCGACGTCACCGAGATCCGCCACCAGGAGCAGGAGCTCATCACCAAGGACGCGACGATCCGTGAGATCCACCACCGGGTGAAGAATAACTTGCAGACCGTGGCGTCGCTCCTGCGCATTCAGGCGCGGCGCACGCACTCCGACGAGGCGCGAGACGCGCTCACGCAGGCCATGCGACGGGTCTCGGCCATCGCCGTCGTGCACGACACGCTGTCGGAGGGCCTCGCGCAGAACGTCGACTTCGACGACGTCTTCGCGCGCGTGCTCAAGCTCGTCGCCGAGGTCGCGGCGGCCCCCAACACCCGCGCGCGCACGCGCAGCACGGGCAAGTTCGGCACGCTGCCCAGCCAGTTCGCCACGCCCCTCGCGCTCGCGCTCACCGAGCTGGTGACCAACGCGGTCGAGCACGGGCTCGCCGGTCAGGAGGGCGACGTCGAGATCGCCGCCGAACGCACCGGCGAGATGCTCGAGGTCAGCGTCCGCGACACGGGCGTCGGCCTGCCCGAGGGCCAGGTGGGCCGCGGCCTGGGCACGCAGATCGTGCGCACCCTCATCCAGGGCGAGCTCGGAGGAACCATCGATTGGCACACGCTGATGGGCAGCGGAACCGAGGTCACCATCGAGATCCCGCTGCGCTACATCGGCGGCTCGTCCGCCTGAGGCATCGCGTTGCTCGCGGGTACGCGGGAGTCCCGCCGTTCTCGGGGCGAGGTCTGCGCGCCTCTCCCTCCCGCGGCACGACGAAGCCCGCCCCCGGAGGGACGGGCTTCGTCGAACGGCGGATGCCGTGAGGTCAGGAGGCGCGGCGGGCGCGAGCGGCGCGGCGCTTGAGCGCGCGACGCTCGTCTTCGCTCAGACCGCCCCAGACGCCCGAGTCCTGACCGGACTCGAGGGCGTACTGCAGGCAGACCTCGGTGACGGTGCAGCGCGCGCAGACCGACTTGGCCTTCTCGATCTGGTCGACCGCGGGGCCGGTGTTGCCGACGGGGAAGAACAGTTCGGGGTCGACGGTCAGGCAGGCTGCTTTGTCGCGCCAATCCATAGGGGTGCTCCTTGTAACAGAAATTTCGACGATTCGGCACCGGGATTCGGGTCCGGTACCCTGGTGGGAACGCGAGCGATTGCTCGCCCCACTTCGCTGTGGGAGCACACGGCTTGTTCCATGCTCCCATAGCGATTCCGCCTGATCAAGAGGTAACCGGCAGGTTTCCGGATCGTAACGGCGCAGCCGCGCCCGTCGGGGAGGCTCTCGGATGCCCATTCGCCTGGCGGCCGCCGCCCTCCTCGGACTCGAGGCCGTCGGCATCCTGGCGCTCGCCGGATGGCAGACCGTCGCCCTCATCGGCGGCGACACCGACTCGGTGGTGAGCTCCATCGCCCTGATCGTCCTGACGGTGATCGGGGGCGCGATCGTCGCCGCCTTCGGGGTGGCCACCGCGCGCGACGTGTCGGCCGGTCGGTCGGGCGGCATCGTCACCCAGCTTCTCGTGCTGTCGGTTGCGATCGGTGCCATCACGGGGGAGTGGGCCGCGCCGGGCATCGCGCTCCTCATCGCCGTCCCGGCGGTGATCGGACTGATTCTGCTGGTCCTCGCGGTCCGCGCCGCAGCCCCGCGGCGTCGAGACGACGACTGACGTGAGAAGACCCCGCCGGCCGCGAGAGCGGGGCGGGGCCTTCGGAGCTCGGAGTCAGGCGGCGTCGAGACCGAGCGTCTTGCGCAGACGCGCGACATGGCCGGTCGCCTTGACGTTGTACAGGGCCTCGACGATCTTGCCGTCCTCGTCGACGACGAAGGTCGAGCGCAGGACGCCGGTGATCGTCTTGCCGTAGTTCTGCTTCTCGCCCCACGCGCCGTACGCCTCGTGGATCGCGTGGTCGGGGTCGCTCAGCAGCGGGAAGGTGAGCCCGTCGCTGTCGCGGAACGCGCGCAGCTTCTCGGGGGTGTCGCGCGAGATGCCGAGCACGGTGTACCCGGCGCCCTGCAGCGAAGCCAGGCTGTCGCGGAAGTCGCATGCCTGCGTCGTGCACCCGGGCGTCTGCGCGGCGGGGTAGAAGTACAGGATCACGCGGCGTCCGCGGAAGTCGCCCAGCGAGACGGGGTGCTCATCCTGGTCGAGAAGGGTGAAATCGGGCGCGGTGTCGCCCTTATCGAGGTTCGTCACCCGTCCAGCCTAGAGCGCTCGATGCCCTGGAACGTCGTCAGCAGGCGCTGCAGGGAATCGAGTCTCGCGGCGGCCCCCGGACCCAGGCGCCCGGATTCGACCGCCTCCACGATCGCGCAGTCGGGGGCGTCGGGCAGGTGGGTGCACCCGCGGGGGCACTCCTCGGCGACCTCCGCGAGGTCGGTGAAGGCACCCAGCACGTGCGCCGGGTCGACGTGGCCCAGCCCGAAGGAGCGGACGCCGGGTGTGTCGATGACCCATCCCGAACCGGCGGGGCCGCGATAGCGCAGCGATACGGCCGAAGACGACGTGTGGCGGCCTCGACCGGTGACGGTGTTGACGTGTCCGGTGGCGCGCTCGGAGCCGGTGAGCGCATTCACCAGGGTGGACTTGCCCACGCCCGAGTGCCCGACGAACACCGTCGCGTGGCCGGCGATGGCCTCGCCGATCTCGTCGAGCGGCATGTCGCCCTGCGCGCTCGTGAAGACGCGGAGATCGAGGCCGGCGAAGTGCGAGAGGAACTCGCTCGGGTCGGCCAGGTCGGTCTTGGTGACGACGAGGAGCGGGCGGATGCCGGCATCGAGCGCCGCGACCAGGTAGCGGTCGACGAGGCGCTCCCGCGGTTCGGGATCGGCCGCCGCCACGACGATGAGCATCTGGTCGGCGTTGGCGACGATGACCCGCTCCACCTGATCGGTATCGTCGGCGCTCCGGCGCAGTAGCGACGTGCGCTCCTCGATGCCGACGATGCGCCCGAGCGTGCCCTCGTCGCCCGAGAGGTCGCCCACGACGCGCGCCCGATCGCCGTTGACGATGGGCTGCTTGCGCAGCTCGCGCGCCCGGGTGGCGAGCACGCGCCGTTCGTCGGGGCCGTCCTCATCGACCAGGACCGTGTAGCGCCCGCGATCGACTCCGAGCACGCGCGCGATCTGCGCGTCGGCGTGCGCCGGGCGCCGCTTCGTGCGCGGGCGGTTGGCCTTGGGGTTGGGACGCACCCGGATCGACGACTCGTCGAACTCCAGGTCGTCGTCGTCCGCGTCGTCGAGCCAGCTCACGCGTCAGTCCCCGGCATCCGCATCCGGGCCCAGCATCGCGCGCCAGAGACCCGCGAACTGGGGAAGCGTCTTGGCGGTGGTGCCGATGTCGTCGATCTGCACGCCCGGGACACGGAGCCCGATGAGGGCACCGGTGGTCGCGAGGCGGTGGTCGTGGTGGGCCTTCCACTCGCCGCCGTGCAGCGGCTGAGGCACGATGCGGATGCCGTCGTCGAGCTCGTGCGCCTCGCCGCCGAGCGAACGGAGGTTTCCCACGAGGGCGGCGATGCGGTCGGTCTCGTGCCCGCGGATGTGCCCGATGCCGTGCAGGGTGGTCGGGCCGTCGGCGAACGCCGCCAGTCCGAAGAGGGTGGGCGCGAGCTCACCGGCGGCGGACAGGTCGAGATCGACCCCCAGGATGCCGTCGTCGCCCGCCGCGACGGTGAGGGCACCGCCGCGGCGACTGACGTGGGCTCCCATCTCGGCGAGGATGTCGACGAGGAGGGCGCCGGGCTGCGTGCTGTGCAGCGGCCAGCCCGACATCGTGACCGATCCGCCGGTGACCATCGCCGCCGCGAGGAACGGCGAGGCGTTGGAGAGGTCGGGTTCGATGTGCACGTCTTTCGCGCGAACGGGCCCGGCCGGCACGATCCATTCGCCGGGGGCGGGACGCTCGACGTGCACGGCGCGGTGGGCGAGGGACTCGACGGTCATGTCGATGTGGGGGACGCTCGGCAGGCGCGAGCCCACGTGGCGCAGGTGCAGACCCACGTCGAAGCGCGCCGCCGCGAGAAGGAGTCCCGAGACGAACTGGCTCGACTGACTCGCGTCGATCTCGACCTCGCCGCCGCGCACGTGACCGTGACCGCGAACCGAGAACGGCAGCGCCCAGTGTCCGCCGTCGTCGATGTCGACCCCGACGTCGCGCAGCGCGTGGATCATCGCCCCCATGGGCCGGTGCAGGGCGCTCTCGTGCGCCGTGACGTGCACGTCGCCCCGGGCGAGACCGGCCAGCGGGGCGACGAAGCGCATGACGGTGCCGGCCTGGCCGCAGTCGATCTCGCTGTCGCCGCGGAAGGTCGCAGGCGGGGTGACGAGCAAATCGGGGCCGAAGGGGGACCCCGTGTCGACCTCCTCGATGCCCACACCGAGAGCGCGCAGCGCGTCGATCATGCGGGCGGAGTCGTCGGAGTGCAACGGGGCGTGCAGCGTGCCCGGGCCGTCCGCGATCGCAGCGAGCACGAGTTCGCGGTTGGTCAGCGACTTCGAGCCCGGCACGGTGACCGTGGCATCCACGGGGTGGTCGGCGACGGGCGCGTCCCACGCACCGCGGGGAGTGGCGGCGGAAGGGGAATACCCGAGGGGAGTCATCGGTTCCAACTCTACTGAAAGGGGACGACACGTGACCGCACTTCTGGAGCGCGACCGCACCGCGACGACCGTCCCGGTGGCCGTCGCGGCACGCGACGTAGACTGGCGCGCGATGAACGACACCGCAGACGCCGGCCCGCTCGAGGTGGAGCCCCGCGCACAGTTCGAGGAGCAGGCTCTGCCCTTCATGGATCAGCTGTACGCCGCGGCCATGCGCATGACGCGCAACCCCGCCGACGCAGCCGACCTCGTGCAGGAGACCTTCGTGAAGGCCTTCGGCTCGTGGGCCAGCTTCACGCAGGGCACCAACCTCAAGGCGTGGCTCTACCGCATCCTGACGAACACGTACATCAACACGTATCGCAAGAAGCAGCGCGAGCCCTACCAGAGCGCGATCGACGACCTGGAGGACTGGCAGCTCGGCGGGGCCGAGTCGACCACCGCCAGCAGCGCCCGCTCGGCCGAGGCCGAAGCGATCGACCACATGCCGGCATCCGTCGTCAAAGACGCCCTGCAGTCGATCCCCGAGGATTTCCGGATGGCGGTGTACCTCGCCGACGTCGAGGGCTTCGCCTACCAGGAGATCGCCGACATCATGAAAACCCCGATCGGCACGGTCATGAGCCGTCTGCACCGCGGACGACGCCTTCTGCGTGACCTGCTGTCGGACTACGCCAAGGAGCGCGGCATCCAGGCCGCGACGGGAGAGACGAAATGAGCGACTGCGGCTGCGACAAGGCGCGACGTGACCTCGAGGAGTACCTGCGCAACGAGGTCTGCAAGACCGAGGCGCAGGACATCCGCGAGCACCTGCAGAACTGCCCCGGATGCCAGGACGAGGCGCACATCGCCCGGACGCTGACCGAGGTGGTGGCGCGGGCCTGCAAGGAGACCGCTCCCGAGGAGCTCCGCGACCAGGTGCTCTCGCGACTGCGCGCGATCCAGTCGACCCACTGACCGCTTCTCGCACGCACGCGGCGCGTGTCGGAGGCGGTCCCTAGGCTGGGGTCATGGCATCCATCGACACGCTGACGCTGCCCCTCGACGAGACCTCCGCCGCCGAGGTGGCGGCCGTCGGTCTGGAATACGCCCGGATCGACGCCGACGGCGAGGGTTTCCGCCCCTTCCAGCGCGCGGTGGCCCGAGGGTTCCTCGGCGGGGAGTCGACCGACGACGAGGCCGCGAACTCCCGCAAGACGCTCCGCACGCGCCGACTGACCGGGGTGTTCGACCGCTCGGGCAGCGAGCCCGAGGTCCCCGTCGGCACGATCGACTCGTGGGCGTCGACGTTGACCACCTCGCCCGGTCGCGCCGTCGATCTGTGGTCGATCAGTGCGGTGACCGTGGCACCCACGCATCGCCGGCGCGGGATCGCCCGCGCGATGATCGGCGGCGAGCTGCGGACGGCGGCCGCGGCCGGCTTCGCGCTCGCCGGGCTGACGGTCACCGAGGCGACCATCTACGGTCGGTGGGGATTCTCGCCCGCCGCGTGGGCCTCCGACGTCGTCGTCGACGCGCGGCGTGCCCGATGGACGGGGCCCACGGCGCCGGGGCGGCTCGACTTCATCCCGCGCGACGGCATCGCGGAGCGGCTGCACACGATCCATGAGCGCGTCCGCGTCCAGCGGCCGGGCTCCGTCCCGGGGTGGGACGGGCGGTGGCGCGGGATGGCCGGGGTGGCGCCCGGCGACAAGGAGGCCGACAAGGTCCGGGCCGTCGTCTACCGCGACGTCGACGGCGCCGAGCGGGGCATCCTCGTCTACACCCTCGAAGAGACCGACGACTACTCCGCGCACGACCTGTCGGTACGGGCGCTCTTCGCCGACGGCGACGACGCCTACGCCGCGTTGTGGCGGTTCGCGATCGAGCACGATCTCGTCGGCAAGGTCAAGGCGTGGCTGCAGGCCCCCGCGCCGCCGGTGCAGTGGATGGTGTCCGATCGCCGCGCAGTGACGGCGACGCTCACCGACCACCACTGGTTGCGCGTGCTCGATGTCCCGGGTGCCCTGACGTCGCGGGTCTACGCGGCGCCGCTCGAGGTGGTCGCGCGGGTCGACGACCCGCTCGGCTTCGCCGACGGGGCCTGGGCCGTGCGCATCGATGAGGCGGGGGAGGCGGCCGTCGAGGCGGTGGCCGCGGGGTCGCCGGTCGACGTCGACCTCTCGGTCGGCGCCCTCGGCTCCCTGCTGCTGGGCGGGGTCCGGGCCACCGAGCTGGCGTCCGCCGGGCTCGTCCGGGGTGAGGCCCGGACGCTCGCCGCGCTCGACGCCGCGTTCGCTCCCGCGGCGACCCCGCTGCTGGACATCTGGTACTGACGCTCGTTCATAGGATCCCGCCGTACGATTCCGCCGATGTCCGAAGCCCCTCCCTCCCCGCCCGTCACGCGCGCATCGGCGCGGCTCGACGCGCTGCGGGCGATCCTCCGCCGATACGCGCGCGAGAACCCCGTCGCCCTCATCGCGAGCGTGCTCATCGTGGCGTCGGCGGCGGCGACGGGCACCCTGTGGGGCGAGGATGCCTCCGCGTGGGGCGCGGGACCGCTCGCCACCGTCGCGAGCGGCCGCTGGTGGACCCTGCTGACCGCTCTCGCCATCCCCGATTCCACGGTGGATGCCGTGTCGTCGCTGCTGCTCGCCCTCACCGTGCTCGCGTACGCCGAGCGTCTGCTCGGTTCCCGGCGCACGGGGGTGCTGCTCGTGGTGCTGGGCGTCGCCGGACTGGCGGTCGGCATCGGTCTGCACGCGGCGGCCTGGACGTTGACCGACCTGCGCCCGGTGGTGGCCGCCGAGGTCCCGGTGCTCGATCCCACGACGCCCATCGCGGGCGTCGTGATGGCGGCGTCGGCGCTCGCGCCCACGCTGTGGCGCCGTCGTCTGCGGCTGGTGGGCTTCGCCCTGCTGGCCCTCTTCGCCCTCTACGCGGGCGATGCCGACTCCTGGTACCGCCTGACCGCCGCCGTCATCGGCCTGGGGGTGGGGTCGGTCCTCGCCCGCGGTCGCGAGCGCCGCTCGTGGCACCGCAGCTCCACGCGCGAGACGCGGACGCTGCTCGCGCTGTTGGTCGCCGTGGTCGGCAGCGGCCCGATCGTCGCGCTCGTCAGCGGTGGCGGTCGCGGGCCGCTGTCGCTCGTGGTCGACGCCTACACGCAATACGACGACGAGTTGCTCAGCCGGTGCGGCTCGGTGGCGCAGTCGGTGTGCGACGAACAGGTCGCGCTGCTCATGACCCGTGGCGCGGGGCCCGCGCTGTTGGCGATCACGCCGCTCGTTCTGCTGCTGGTCGCCGCGTGGGGCCTGCGTCAGGGACGCCGCTCCGCGTGGATCGTCGCATTGTTCGTGCTGACCGCATCGGCGGTCCTCCCGGTCGTCTCGCTGCTCGACGGTCGACTGCGCATCGACCCCTGGGTCGACGGCAGCGGGGCGGAGTACGTGCTGTGGGCCGTGGCATCCATCCTCATCCCGCTCGCCCTCGCCGCAGCCCTGGTGGTGGCCAGGGCGCGCTTCACCCTGCGGGCCACGCGCACCGCGGCGCGAACGGTCGCCGCCGTGATCGGACTCGCGTTCCTCGCGTGCGCGGCGACGCTCTTCATCGTCGAGGCCGTCGGACGTCGCAGCTTCGACCGCGAGTTGACGGTGCTCGACCTTATCGGTCTGACGTTGCGCCGATTCTTCCCTCCCGCGTTCACCAACCCCGGCGGGGGGACGGCGTTCCCGCACCACGGTCCGGCGTTGTTCGCCTATCAATGGATCGGCGTGCTGTTCTGGGCGATCGTGGTGGCGGCCATCCTGTGGCTGTACCGCCGCGTGCGACGACCCGACGCCGGCGGCGAGGCCCACTATCGCGACCTGCTGCGCCGCGGCAGCGACACCCTCGGGTTCCTCGGCACCTGGGAGGGCAACCGTCACTGGTACTCGGATGACGGCGAGTGCGCCGTGGCGTACCGCCTGGCGGGCGACGTGGCCCTGGCCGTCGCGGATCCGCTGGCTCCAGTGGGGCGGAGGCCCGAGGCGTTGAGCGGATTCTCCGACTACTGCGTGGAGCACGGGTGGACACCCGCGTTCTACAGCGTGCACTCCGAGACGCTCGACGACCTGGTCGAGCTGGGCTGGCGACACGTGCCCGTGGGCGTCGAGACCGTGATGGACCTGCCCGGGCTCAGCTTCGCGGGCAAGACGTGGCAGAAGGTGCGCCAACCGCTCACCCGCGCCGAGCGCGAGGGCTACACCGCCGTGTGGTCGCGGTGGCACGAGCTCTCCGTCGCGCAGGCGTCGCAGGTCGTGGCGATCGACGAGGAGTGGGTCGCCGACCGCGCTCTTCCAGAGATGGGGTTCACCCTCGGTTCCCTCGACGAGTTGCGCGACCGCGACGTGCGTCTGCTGCTGGCCGTCGGCCCCGACGAGCGCATCGAGGCGGTCACCAGTTGGATGCCGAGCTGGACCGACGGCGAGATCACCGGGTGGACGCTCGACTTCATGCGTCGGCGCACGGACGGTCCCAACGGGATGATGGAGTTCCTCATCGCCAAGGCGGCGCTGGAGCTGCAGGCGGAGGGCGCGGTGGTGCTCAGCCTGTCGGGCGCACCGCTGGCTGATGATCCCGACGAGCCCGTCGACGGCGACCCCGCTCCGCTGCGGTCGCTGCTGCGCTGGCTCGCGGAAGTGCTCGAGCCGGCGTACGGGTTCGCCTCCCTGTTCCGCTTCAAGGGCAAGTTCCGCCCGCGCTACCGCCCGCTGGCTCTGGCCTACCGCGATCCGCTGCAGCTTCCCGCGATCGGGGCGGCCGTCGGCCGCGCGTACCTGCCCGACGCCTCTCGCCGTGAGATGGTCGCCTTGGCGAGGACCGCGTGGGAGGGGCGCCGATGAACAGATTCATCCTGTCGTTCGAGTTGATCGACTCGCCGTTGCTCCCGATCGCGGCGGTGATCGCGGGTCTCGGCGTCGTGGCCGTGCTGCTGTGGCGGCGGCGACGTCTCGTGCTGACCGGCGTCGTGGCCGTCGCCGCGGCGATCGCGATGTTCGTCGTGGCGAAGATCCTCGAGGCGATGGACACCTTCCAAGGACCGCTGCCGTCGGGCGCGATCTGGTGGGCGACGGGAGCGGCGGCGGCGGTCGCCGTCGGCGTCGTCGGCCTCCTCCGCCGACCCTGGCCGCGGCGGCTCATCGGCGCGATCACGGTCATCGCCGCGCTGCTGGCGGGGGCCCTCGGCGTCAACGCGTCGTACGGCGTCACGCACAATCTCGCCGCGATCCTGGGCGTGCAGGCACTCGACCCGGCGTCCCTGCCGCAGCGCGGCGACACCGCCGGCGACCCGTCGACGCTCTACCAGACGTGGGAGCCGCCGGCCGGGATGCCGACGAAGGGATCCGTGAGCGCGCTGACCGGCAGCAGCAAGATCCCGACCGGACAGTACGCGGCGCGGGATGCCTCGCTCTATCTGCCGCCCGCCGCGCAGGTCGCGAACCCACCCGCGCTGCCGCTGTTGGTCTTCATGATGGGGCAACCCGGCTCGCCCGATCCGACCGCCCTGGCGAAGGCGCTCGACGCCTTCGCCGCGGCGAACAAGGGCCTCGCGCCCATCGCGATCGTCGTCGATCAGCTCACCGCGCCCGACGACGATCCCGCCTGCGTGGACTCGGCGAAGTTCGGCGCCGTGTCGACGTACATCAACGAGCTCGTGCCGAAATGGGCCGAACAGAATCTCAACATCATCACGGATCATCGGTACTGGACGATCGGCGGCTTCTCCAACGGCGGTTCGTGCGCGGCGCTCTACGGCACCAAGTACCCCGACACCTGGGGGCAGCTGCTGGACGTCATGGGTAACGAGTTCCCCGGGTCGGAGCACGTGGCGCAGACCGTCGCGGACGTCTACGGCGGCGATGCCGCCGCCTTCCAGGCGAACAAGCCCTCGGTCATCATGGCCGCGGCGCCGGCCGGCACGTACTCCGGTCACCTGGCCGTGTTCACCTGGGGCAGTGCGGATACGACCTACGGCCCCGGACAGCAGAACAATGCCGACGCGGCCACCGCCGCAGGCTTCACGGTGCTGACGCACATCGTCGAGGGCGCGGGCCACACCGGCGAAGCGCTCGATGGGAGCCTGGCGTACGCCATCCCGGCCATGGCGCCGACCCTCGGGCTCGCGGCCCCGGCATCCTGACAGGCGGGGCGACGGGAGCGGTTCCGTGCCCGCCCGCGATGGGCGGTGCCGGCATCCTGGCGTCCGTCCGGCAGCTCCCGTTTCCACAATCGGCGTTGCGGCGATGGTCCTCAGGGTCGACGTCGCCGCATGCGCGCCATACGAGATCGTTCCTGCGCTCCGGGGAGGACGAGGAAGGGGCCCGGCCGACTTCCGTCGTCCGGGCCCCTTCTCGGCGGGAGGTCAGCGCGAGAGCGCGTCCTTCATGATCGCGGCGTGCTCGCTGGCGTGCACCTTTGGCGAGCCGGTCGCCGTCGATGCCGCCGAGGCGCGCGAGATGCGACGAACGGGGCGGTCGAGCTGGTCGGCCACCTCGAGCGCGATGAACGGCCACGCGCCCTGGTTCTCGGGCTCGTCCTGGACCCAGACCAGCTCGGCGTTCGGGTACTGCGCGACCACACGCGTCAGCTCCTCGATCGGTGCCGGGTAGTACTGCTCGAGACGCACCAGGGCGATCTCCGGGTTCGGGTTCTTGTCGAGTTCCGCGCGCAGGTCCCAGTGGATCTTGCCGGCGTGCAGGAGCACACGCTTCACGGCGCCGCGGTCGATGCCGCGGTCGTCGTCGAGCACGGGCTCGAACCGGCCCTCGAGGAAGTCCTCGACCGGGCTGGTCGCCCCGCGCAGACGCAGCATCGCCTTGGGCGTGAACACCACGAGCGGGCGACGCGGACGCTGGTAGGCCTGGCGGCGCAGCAGGTGGAAGTACGACGCCGGGGTGGAGGGACGCGCGACGATCATGTTGTCCTGCGCGCACATCTGCAGGTACCGCTCGATGCGGGCCGAGGAGTGGTCGGGGCCCTGTCCCTCGTAGCCGTGGGGGAGCAGCAGCACGACGCTCGACTGCTGCGCCCACTTCTGGTCGGCCGACGAGATGAACTCGTCGATGACCGACTGCGCGCCGTTGGCGAAGTCGCCGAACTGGGCTTCCCACAGCACCAGTGCGTCGGAGCGCTCGACCGAGTAGCCGTACTCGAACGCCATGGCGGCGTACTCGCTCAGAAGCGAGTCGTAGACCCAGAAGCGCCCCTGGTTCTCGCTGAGGTTTGCGAGCGGCAGCCATTCCTGGCCGTTGTCGCGATCGTGCAGCACCGAGTGACGCTGCACGAACGTGCCGCGGCGCGAGTCCTGACCGGCGAGACGCACCGGGGTGCCCTCCATCAGCACGGAGCCGAAGGCGAGCAGCTCGCCGAAGGCCCAGTCGATGTTGCCGTTGCGGCTCATGTCGAGGCGCTTGTCGAGCAGCTGCTGGAGCTTCGTGTGCACGGTGAAGCCGTCGGGCTTGTTCACGAAGGCGTCGCCGATGTGCTGCACGACCTCACGCGAGACGCCGGTGGTCTCGGGGGCGCCGACGGCGGGCTCGTCGGCCGCGTCGGTGGTGACGACCGGGTTGGTCCCGGTCTCGGCCTCGTGCGTGTCCGCGAAAGCGACCTCGAGACGGCTCTGGAAGTCCTGCTTCGCCTGCTCGTACTCGTCTTCGGTGATGTCACCGCGGCCGACGAGCGACTCGGTGTACAGACGGCGCACCGAGCGCTTGGCCTCGATGAGGTTCGTCATCAGCGGCTGCGTCATCGAGGGGTCGTCGCCCTCGTTGTGACCGCGTCGGCGGTAGCAGACGAGGTCGATGACGATGTCGCGGTGGAACTCCTCGCGGTACAGGAACGCCAGTTCCGCGGCGCGCACGACGGCCTCGGGGTCGTCGCCGTTGACGTGCAGGATCGGGGCCTGGATGGTCTTGGCGACGTCGGTGGCGTACACGGAGGTGCGCGCATCGGTGGGCGTGGTGGTGAAGCCGACCTGGTTGTTGACGACGACGTGGATCGTGCCGCCCGTGCGGTAGCCGCGCAGCTGAGACATCTGCAGCGTCTCGACCACGACGCCCTGACCCGCGAACGCGGCGTCGCCGTGCACGAGGATGGGCAGCCACGAGAAGGTGCCGATGGGCTTGCGGTCCTGCTTGGCGCGCACGATGCCCTCGAGCACGCCGTCGACGGTCTCGAGGTGGGAGGGGTTGGCCGCCAGGTACACGGGGAGCTCGTCGCCGGCGTCGCCGACGAAGGTGCCCTCGGTGCCGAGGTGGTATTTCACGTCGCCCGAGCCGCGCTTGCTGCCCACGGCCACGGCGCCCTCGAACTCGCGGAACACATGACCGTAGGTCTTGCCCGCGATGTTGGTGAGAACGTTGAGGCGACCGCGGTGCGCCATGCCTATGGCGGCGCCGTCGAGACCGGCCGAGGCGGCGCCCTGCAGGATCTGGTCGAGCAGGGGGATGAGCGACTCGCCGCCCTCGAGGCTGAAGCGCTTCTGGCCGACGTACTTCGTCTGCAGGAAGGTCTCGAAGGCCTCGGCCTGGTTGAGCTTGGAGAGGATGCGCAGCTGCTCGTCGTGACCGGGCTTGGTGTACTTGACCTCGATGTTGCGCTGGAACCACTGGCGCTGCGCCGGGTCCTGGATGTGCATGTACTCCACGCCCATGGTGCGGCAGTAGGAGTCGCGCAGCACGCCGAGGATGTCGCGCAGCTTCGCGACCCGCTTGTTGCCGAGGCCGCCGGTGACGAACTCGCGGTCGAGGTCCCAGAAGGTCAGCCCGTGCGACTCGATCTCGAGGTCGGGGTGGGTGCGCTGGACGTACTCGAGCGGGTCGATGTCGGCCATGAGGTGGCCGCGCACGCGGTAGGAGTTGATGAGCTCCTGCACGCGGGCGCTCTTGTCGATGCGCTCGGAGATGTCGACGCTGATGTCGGCGGCCCAGTGGATGGGCGCGTACGGGATGCGCAGGGCGGCGAAGATGTCGTCGTAGAAGCCGCGCTGGCCGATCAGCAGCTCGTGCACCTTCTTGAGGAATTCGCCCGAGCCCGCACCCTGGATGACACGGTGGTCGTAGGTGCTGGTGAGGGTGATCGTCTTGCCGATCGCCAGCTCGTTGAGCGTCTTCTCGCTCGCGCCCTGGAACTCCGCGGGGTAGTCGAGGGCGCCGGCGCCGATGATCGCGCCCTGTCCGCGCATGAGGCGCGGGACCGAGTGGACAGTGCCGATACCGCCGGGGTTGGTCAGCGAGACCGTGGTGCCCTGGAAGTCGGCCGGGGTCAGCTTGTTGCCGCGGGCGCGGCGCACGAGGTCTTCGTAGGACGCGAGGAACTCCCCGAACGTCAGGGTGTCGGCGCGCTTGATGCTCGGCACCAGGAGCGCGCGGGATCCGTCGGGCTTGGGCATGTCGATGGCGATGCCCAGGTTGACGTGCGCGGGTGCCACGACGGACGGCTTGCCGTCGATCTCGGCGTAGTAGACGTTCTGGCTCGGGAACTCCTTGAGCGCCTGGATGAGCGCCCAGCCGATGAGGTGCGTGAAGCTGACCTTGCCGCCGCGCGTGCGCGACATGTGGTTGTTGATGACGATGCGGTTGTCGATCATCAGCTTCGCGGGGATGGTGCGCACGCTCGTCGCGGTGGGGACCGTGAGCGAGTCGTCCATGTTGGATGCCAGCGCCTTCGGCATCCCCTTCAGCACCGTCACGCGGTCTTCCTCGGTGCTCTCGGAGCCCGCCGAGGGAACGGCGTTCGGGGCCTGCGCCGGGATCGGCTGCGGCTTGGCCGGCTTGGCCGTGGTGCGGGCGACGGGCGCCTGTCCCACCACGGGGATCGGCGCCGTCACCGGCTTGGGCTCGGACGCCGGCACCGAAGTCGGCGCGGCGGGCGGGGGAGCGGCGGCCGAGGATCCGTCGACGACCGGGTGGTACGCCTCCAGGATCGGCCACCAGGCCTTGTCTACGGAGTGCTTGTCGACTTTGAACTGTTCGTAGAGTTCGTCTACGAGCCACTCGTTCGCGCCGAACTCGCCCTCGCTCGAAGTACCGACGCCCGTCACCTGGCTCGACACAGTCGATCGCCTGCTTTCCTCGATGAAGATTCCTGTGGATGCGCCGACGTCGCCGTCGAAGACGCCGAGCGTCCAACGCATCTGCCAGCCTAGCCGAGGTTGGGAGAACGACCTCGGCCTGGATGAGGCCTTTACTTTCGGATCGTGTGATGGAGTGGATGCCATGGAGTTCTCCGGCGCGCAGCCCGATGTCGACCTGACGTACTCGGACGTCTTCCTCGTCCCCCGCCATTCGGAGGTGCGCAGCCGCCTCGACGTCGACCTGGCCCCGGGTGACGGCAGCGGCGCGACGATCCCCCTCGTGTCGGCCAACATGAACTCCGTGACGGGAACTCGCCTCGCCGCGACCCTGGCGCGTCGCGGCGGTCTGGGCGTGCTCCCGCAGGACCTCGCGCTGCCGCAGCTGGTCGAGGCGGTCGAGTGGGTCAAGGCGCAGCCCGTCGCCTGGGACGCGCCCCTCGTGCTGCCTCCGACCGCGACCGTCGCCGATGCGCGTCTCGTGCTGCCCCCGGTGCCCGGCCGGGGCATCGTCGTCGCCGACGCGCGCGAGGACGGTGTCGTCGACGTCGCCGCCTTCCGCGGGATCGTCCCGGCCCCGCGTCTGGCGACGGCGCTCCCGGATGCCACGCTCGGCGACATCGCCCGCAGCGACGCACCGGTGGTCGAGGTCGAGCGCATCGGCGACCCGCGCGAGGTCTTCGCGCTGATCGAGCACGCCGGCGTCGACATCGTCCCCGTCGTGGACGGCGATCGGGTCGTCGGCACGCTGTCGGGTCGCAGCGCCCTCCGCGACTCGGTCTACCGTCCCGCGGTGGACGCCGCCGGTCGCCTGATCGTCGCGGCCGCCGTCGGCGTCAACGGCGACGTCGCGTCGAAAGCCCGGGCGCTGGCCGCCGCGGGCGTCGACGTGCTCGTGGTCGACACCGCGCACGGCCACCAGGCGCAGATGCTCCGCGCGTTGCGCGAGGTCGCGGCGCTGGAGCTCGGCATCCCCATCGCCGCGGGCAACGTCGTGACCGCCGAGGGCGTGCGCGACCTGACCGACGCCGGGGCCACCATCCTCAAGGTCGGCGTCGGCCCCGGGGCGATGTGCACGACCCGCATGATGACCGCGGTCGGCCGCCCGCAGTTCTCCGCCGTGCTCGAGACCGCGGAGGCGGCCCGCAGCGCGGGCGCGCACGTGTGGGCCGACGGCGGCGTGCGCTACCCCCGTGACGTGGCCCTCGCGCTGGCCGCGGGTGCGGCGTCGGTCATGATCGGGTCGTGGTTCGCCGGCACGATCGAAGCCCCGGGACTTCTCCGCACCGACGACGCGGGCCTGCTCTACAAGGAGTCGTGGGGCATGGCCTCCACCAAGGCGGTGCAGGGGCGCTTCGGTCGTCTCGACCCGTTCGAACGGGCGCGCAAGGAGCTGTTCGCCGAGGGCATCTCGTCGTCGCGCATCTACCTCGACCCGCAGCGGCCGGGCCTGGAGGACCTCCTCGACATGATCACCTCCGGCGTGCGCTCCTCCTTCACCTACGCGGGCGCGGCCACGGTCGCCCAGTTCCACGAGCGCGCCCGGGTGGGCCTGCAGTCGGCCGCCGGCTACGAGGAGGGCAAGGCGCTCCCGGTCAGCTGGTGAGCGCCCGCTCGAGGGCGACCTCGGCCTCGAGCGTGATCCAGGCGCCGACCTGGACCGACAGATCGAGATCGTCGCCGGCCGCGCGCGCGGGCCGTCGGGGGTCGGCGGGGAACGACCCGCCCCGACGGCCGTCCCACAACGCCGCCGCGTTGCGGTGCACGAGCCGGCGGGCGACGTCCGCGACCGGCCGGTGGGCCTCGCTCGAGGCGTCGTCGGCGAACCAGAGCGCGGCCTCGGCGAGATAACGGGCCAGGATGCCGGCGAACAGGCCGCCGTCGCCACCCCCGGCCGCGGGGAAGAGGTCGTCATCGGGAGCGCACCACCGGGCGACGGCACGCACGAGGGAGGCCGCCCGGGCCTCGTGCGCCTCCCGGGCGTCGGCGTCGGGCGCCGCCTCGGCGAGGGCGAGGGCGCTTCCGATCGCGACGCCCTGGTTGTACGTCCACAGGTCGGGGCGGACGACGCCGTGCTCGACCCCGTCGCGCACGAGCCCCGTCGCGGGGTCGTCGAGGGTCGCCGCGACCCACGCGTCGAGATCGACGGCCGACCCGCGATGCGCGGACGACGCCAGCGCGATCGCCGCGGGACCGTTCGCGGGGGCGTTGTACAGCGCGCTGTCGACGGCCCAGGGCAGGGCGCCCACCGCCGGGTCGATCGCCTCGTCGAGCCGCCGGGTGAGGCGGTCGAGGCGCCGATCGTGCGCGTCGTAGCGCTGCAGGGCGAGCGTCATCCACGCCACATCGTCGTAGAACGGCGTCGTCCAGCGACCGAGCGTGCGCACGGTGACGCCGCGGTGGAGCGCCCGCAGCAGGCGCGCCCGGCGCGGATCCGGGCGGTGCTCCTGCGCGTCGCGGAGGACGTCGAGCAGATGCGCGTGCCACCAGTAGTGCCAGGTGCGCGCGCCGTCCACGCCCGGCGTTGCGGCGTGCGCCCACGCCAGCGGGCCGTAGCGGTGGACGTAGCGGCGGACGACGGCGGACTCGGCCGCCATGGCGCGCGACTGCGCCGGGGAGGTGGCATCCATGTCTCCCATCCTCCCCAGGTCGGCCGTCTCGCGCAGACGGGTACCGTCGGTCTCCCGCTGCCATAGAATCGACGGCACGATGGACGACCCTCCCAGTTGTAGACCCAGGCCCCGACGACCCTCTCCCGCCGAACGCCCGCGCGGGGGTGATGCCTGATGGATTACGTCATGCTGGCCGTGGGGCTCCTGCTCACCGTGGGGACCGGACTCTTCGTCGCGAGCGAGTTCGCCCTCGTCAATCTCGACCGCGCCGACCTCGAGGCCCGTCGCGCGGCCGGGGAGACGCGCCTGTCGCTCACGATCGATGCGTTGCGCATCACCTCGACCCACCTCTCGAGCGCCCAGCTGGGGATCACCCTGACGACGCTGCTCACCGGTTACACGATGGAACCGGCCATCTCCAACCTGCTCCGACCGGCCTTCCAGACGTGGGGTCTGCCCGAGGCGCTCGTCGTCGGGCTCGCCGCGGTCATCGGCGTCGGCTTCGCGACCGTGCTGTCGATGATCCTGGGCGAGCTCGTCCCCAAGAACTTCGCCCTCGCGATCCCGCGGCAGACGGCGAAGCTCGTGATCCCGTTCCAGGTCGCCTTCACCGCGGTGTTCAAGCCCGCGATCCTCGTGCTCAACGGCAGCGCGAACGGCGTGCTGCGCGCGATGGGCGTCGAGCCGAAGGAGGAGCTGTCGGGAGCCCGTTCGGCCGAGGAACTGTCGAGCCTCGTGAAGCGTTCCGCCAGCGCGGGCATGCTCGAGAAGGACACCGCCTCGCTGCTCGACCGCAGCCTCACCTTCGCGCGCCTGAGCGCCGCCGACGTCATGACGCCGCGGCCGAGTGTGCACGCGCTCGCCGCGGGCGACCCCGCCGACGACGTCGTGCAGCTCGCCCGACGCACGGGACACAGCCGATTCCCGGTCTACGGGGAGTCGATGGACGACATCGTCGGGGTCGTGCACCTCAAAGCCGCGATCGGCGTGCCGCGCGACCGCCGCGCCGACGTGCCGGTGGCCGCCCTCGCCACCGAGCCGCTGCGCGTGCCCGAGACCGTGCACCTGGATACGCTCGTGTCCGAGCTGCGCTCGCGCGGCTACCAGATGGCGATCGTCGTCGACGAGTACGGCGGGACGGCGGGGGTCGTGACCCTCGAGGACCTCGTGGAGGAGATCGTCGGCGAGGTGCTCGACGAGCACGACCGCTCCCGCGCCGGCGTCGTGCGATCGGCCGCGTCGGTCACCTTCCCCGGCGACCTGCGGCCCGACGAGGTGCTCGACCGCGCGGGCGTCCGCGTTCCCGAGGGCGAGGTCTACGACACCGTGGGCGGATTCATCATGGCGGCCCTCGAGCGCATCCCCGCGGTCGGCGACACGGTCGACCTCGACGACGGCGTGCTCGCCGTGCAGCGAATGGACGGTCGCCGGGTCGACAGGGTGCAGTTCACGCCGACGCCGGAGGAGCACGACATCGACGATCTCGTCCGAGCGGCGAAGGGCGGTGATCAGCGATGAACGACTGGGCCGGAATCGCCTGGCTGGTCGTGCTCCTCGCGGCCAACGCCTTCTTCGTCGGCGCGGAGTTCGCCGTCATCTCCGCGCGCCGCTCGCAGATCGAGCCGCACGCCGACCGCGGGTCGCGCGCGGCCAAGACCGCGCTGTACGCCATGGAGCACGCCACCATGATGCTGGCGACGTGCCAGCTCGGCATCACGATCTGCTCGCTGTTGATCCTGAACGTGTCGGAGCCGGCGATCCACCACCTGCTGGCGGGTCCGCTTGGTCTCACCGGACTTCCCGAGGCCGCGGTCGACGTGGCCGGGTTCGTGGTCGCGCTGCTGCTGGTGTCGTACCTGCACGTGGTGTTCGGCGAGATGGTCCCGAAGAACCTGGCGTTCTCGCTGCCCGACCGCGCGGTGCTCATGCTCGCCCCGCCGCTGGTGGCGGTGTCGAAGGCGTTCCACCCGATCATCGTGGCCTTGAACTGGACGGCCAATCACGTGCTGCGTCTGTTCCGCGTGGAGCCGAAGGACGAGGCCGCCTCGACCTACACGCTGGATGAGGTCGCCACGATCGTGACGCAGTCGCGTCGCGAGGGGGTGCTCGACGACGCCGCCGGAACGGTGACCGCGGTGGTCGAGTTCACGGAGAAGAAGGCAGCCGACATCGCGGTGCCGATGGCCGATCTGGTGACCCTTCCCGAGACGACGACCCCCGCCGAGATCGAACGGGCCGTCGCGCAGCACGGGTACTCCCGGTATGTGATCGTCGACGCGTCCGGCATCCCCACCGGTTACGTGCATCTGAAGGACGTACTGCGCGCGGCGGAGGGGTCGGATGCCGACATGGCACGGCCGATCCCGAACAAGCGCGTGCACCACATGGTGTCGGTGCTGGAGACCACCGACCTCGAGGACGCCCTGGCGCTCATGCGCCGCTCGGGGCGCCACCTCGCCCAGGTGCGCGACGAGGCCGGAGACGTGCGGGCGGTCCTCTTCCTCGAGGACGTCATCGAGGAGCTCGTGGGCGAGGTGCAGGACGCCACCGAGCGTCGCCGCTTCGTCTGACCCCATCGGAACACCGGATGCCACGGGCCGCGGCCGCGTGGCATCCGGTGTCTTCGCGTGAGGGCGGGTGGAGTCGACGCGCACGAACCGACCGAGATCACGCGCTGCGGCGCAACCGTCGCAACGAGTGGGCGGCGTGGCGCGAGATCCCGCGAGCACCCGTTGCGACGTGTGATCCGGGCGAGAACCGTGACCTGGACCGGGATGCGGCTCAGTACGCGCGCAGGTACTGCGCGGGGGCGGGGGAGTCCGCGCCCAGGGCGGCGGCCGCGCGCAGGGCGTAGTGCGGGTCGCGCAGCCACTCACGGCCCGACATCACGGCGTCGGCGCGTCCGTCGGCGACGACGTTCTCGGCGAGGGCCGGATCGTCGATCATGCCGACCGCGCTGACGAGCAGGCCCGTTTCGCGGCGCACGGTCGCGGCGTACTCGACCTGATAACCGGGCCCGGGCACGATGTGCTGGTGCGGGACGAGCCCACCGCTCGAGACGTCGATGAGATCGGCGCCGGCCGCGGCGACGAGTCGGGACGCGGCGATGGTGTCGTCGACGCTCCACCCGCCCTCGGCGGCGTCGGTGGCGGAGAAGCGCACGAAGACCGCGGCCTCGGGCGCGGCGCGGCGGACGGCCTCGGTCACGCGGACGAGCAGGCGTGCGCGGTTCTCGAACGAGCCGCCGTAGGCGTCGTCGCGGTGGTTGGTGAGGGGCGAGAGGAACTGGTGCAGCAGGTAGCCGTGGGCCGCGTGCAGCTCGAGCACCTGGAATCCCGCGTGGACGGCCCGGCGGGCGGCATCCGCGAAGTCGGTCACGACCTTCTCGACCCCCTCCGCATCGAGCGCCGCGGGCTCGGCGAAATCGGCGTAGGCCAGGGCGGAGGGGGCGACGGTGCGCCATCCGCCGTCGGCGACCGAGACCGAGCCGCGCGCGCCGGAGAGCGGCGCCGACGTCGACGCCTTGCGACCGGCATGGCCGAGCTGCACGCCCGCGACGGCTCCGCGGGCGCGGAGGGCCGTGACGATGGGCCGCCACGCCTCGGCCTGAGCGTCGGTCCACAGGCCGGCGTCCTGGGGGGAGATTCGCCCCTCGGGGGAGACCGCGGTCGCCTCCGCGATCACCAGCCCCGCCCCGCCCGCGGCGAACTGCGCGAGGTGAACGTGATGCCAGTCGTTCGGGACGCCCTCCACCGCGCTGTACTGGCACATCGGCGAGACCCACAGGCGATTGCGCATCTCGATACCGCGAATGGCCAGGGGAGTGAAGAGGGCGCTCATGGAAGACCTTTGCGTTCTAGGGTGACGCCATGACGGCGAAGGATTGGGACGGACACGATGCCGCCCGCGTACTGCGGAGGCCAACGGCGGACGACGACAAGTATTCCCGCGGAGTCATCGGCGTGCGCACGGGGTCGACCCGCTATCCCGGAGCGGCGGTGCTGGGGGTCGAGGCGGCCTGGCGCACGGGCACCGGGATGGTGCGCTACCTCGGACCGCAGCGCGCGCAGGACCTCGTCCTGCAGCGTCGCCCCGAGACCGTGACCGCCGATGGTCGCGTGCAGGCGTGGCTGATGGGGTCGGGGACGGATGCCGCGGAGCGCGACGCCGCCGAGACCGCGGCGTTGCGCGGCATCCTCCGCGGCGAGGTGCCGGTGGTGGTCGACGCGGGCGCCCTCGACCTGGTGCCGGACGCCACCGCTCCGGTGATCGTGACTCCCCATTCCCGCGAACTCGACCGGCTGCGGGAGGCGCTGGGGCTGCCGCAGGCCGCGACCGACGACCGCGAGCGCGTCGCTCGCGAGACGGCCGACGCCTTCGGCGGGGTGGTGCTGTCGAAGGGCGCCGTCACCGTGGTCGCGGCGGCGGGAGGCTGGACCCGTCGGGTGTCGGCCGGGACGCCGTGGCTCGCGACCGCGGGCACCGGCGATGTGCTGGGGGGAGTGCTGGGCGCCCTCACCGCGTCCGCGGTGGCGGCCGGGCGCACCGGCATCGACGACCTCGCGGCGTGCTCGGCGACCGCCGCCTGGGTGCACGGGCGGGCCGGGGCGCTGGCCTCCCTCTCGATCGGCGGCGAGGGCGGTCCGATCACGGCGCTCGACGTCGCCGAGGCCGTGCCGCGGGTCATCTCTGAGCTGCTGCGGGACTCGATCGCGTAACGGTTGACCCCCTCCCGCTGCGCGGGCGCAGGAGCGGGGCAGGGCCGGTGGGGACGCCCGCTTAGGATCGGGGGGTGCTGAGGCGTGTCGTTCCCCTGTTGATCGCGTTCGTCGCCGTGCACGTCGTGGTGGGGGTGCTGGGCTACCAGCAGCCCAACGAACCCATGGGCGACGTGTACCTGGTGTACGAGCCGTGGTCGCGCTGCGCGCTGTTCGGGGGGATCGACGTGACCTCCTGCACCCGCAGCGACACCTGGCAGTGGCCCGGGATCACCGAGAAGTGGATCTACCCGCAGCTCGCCTTCCTCCCGATGACGTTCGCCTGGCTCTTCGCCTGGGCGGTCGGCTACACCCCGGCCTGGGCGATCACCGTCGCCCTCTTCAACCTCATCGCCTTCGTCGTCCTCGTCGGTTCGGTTCGCTCCCGCGGTCGCGTGCTGGCCGCGTGGTTCTGGCTGGCGGCGATCCTGCTCATCGGCCCCGTCGGCATCTACCGCATCGACGGCATCACCGTGCCCTTCGCCATCCTCGGGGGGATCTGGATGCTGCGGCGCCCGTTCCTGGCCTCCGTCCTGCTGTCGGTCTCGGTGTGGATGAAGGTGTGGCCGGCGGCCATCCTCGCCGCGGGTCTCGTCGTGGTGCGCCGCCGCCTGGCCCTCGTCTGGGGCGCGGTGGCGGTGTCGCTGGCGACCATCGTCCCGGTGGTCGCGCTCGGCGGAGCCCCCTTCGTCTTCGGCTTCGTGGGAGACCAGACCTCGCGCGGCATCCAGATGGAGGCGCCCGTCGGCGGGCTCTACATGTTCCTCTCGGCGTTCTACGTCCCGGGTAGCGAGGTCTACTACGACGGCGACGTGTTGACCTTCCAGGTGACCGGCCCGGGCGCCGACGCGGTCATCGCCGCCATGACCCCGGTCATGCTGCTGACCATGGTGGGCGTGGCCGCCGTGGGCGTCTGGAAGCTGCGTCACGGCGCCACGTTCCTCACGCTCTTCCCGCCGCTGTCGCTGGCGTTGGTGACGGCCTTCATCGCGCTGAACAAGGTCGGCTCGCCCCAGTACTACGTGTGGCTGTTCGCCCCGGTCGTGCTCGGTCTCATGATCGACCGCCGACGGTGGTTCGGCTTCGCGGGCCTGACCCTGGTCATCGCCGGCCTGACCCAGTGGATGTACCCGCTGCTCTACGACGGGCTGATGGCGACGCACCCCAACCCCTTCCCGGTCGTGGTCCTCGAGGTGCGCAACCTCCTCGCCCTGGTGCTGCTGGTGTGGGCCATCGTGCGCGTCGCGCGCGTCCCCGTCGGTCGCGTCCGGCCGCCCGCCGGCCTGCGGGAGATCGTGACGGGTCGCCGCCCCGTTCCGCCCCGGGTGCCCACGGGACGCTGAGGCACGGGAGACGGCGGAGCGGCCGGCCGGAGCACGCCGGTTCCGCTCGGTCGGGGTGCGCCGTAGTCTCGACGCATGCTCATCGCCTTCTCCGTCGCCCCTTCCGGTGTCGGCACCGCCGCCGCCGAGAACCCCGACGCCTCGGTGCACGACGCCGTGGCCGCAGCGGTCGCCGTGGTGCGCGCGTCCGGTCTGCCGCACCGCACGACCTCGATGTTCACCGAGGTCGAGGGCGAGTGGGACGAGGTGTTCGCGGTCGTCAAAGCGGCGACGGATGCCGTGATGCCCTACGGATCACGGGTGTCGCTCGTGCTCAAGGCCGATATCCGCCCGGGGCGCACGGGCGAGATCGAGGGCAAGGTCGAGCGGCTCGAACAGGCCCTGGAGCGCCGGGAGGACCGCGCGGACTGAGCCGCGGCGCGCCGGTCGCGCCGACGTGCACGGAACGGCGCATGCTCCCGCCCGGTGCGCAGACGCCCGGCGACGGAGGAGCGTCGCGGCCGACGAGATCGCGTCGTCAGGCCCCGTCGGCTTCGCCCGTCTCGGGGGACCTGCCTCAGATCGCGGGCGGGTCGGTCCCGATGCGCTTGGTGATGGCGGCGACGTCGGCGTCGATGCGCGCGCGGTCGCCGCGCAGGCGGCTCTCGACGCTGTCGATCTTGGCGGTGAGTCCGGATTCGACGCTGTCGATCTTGGCGGTGAGTCCGGCCTCGATGCTGTCGATCCTGGCGGTGAGCTCGATGCGCGTGACGCGCGACTCGGCGACGGTGTCGTGCCGCAGGGAATCGATGCGCGCCTCGAGGCGGTCGGTGTTCGCGGCGATGACCTTCGTCAGCGAGCCCATGATGAGGTTCGTGCTCAAGGTCATGCCGCCGAGGACGGCGGCGGCGAAGGTCCCGATCAGCACCGAGACCTGTGGTTCGGTCATCTCCGGCATCCTCTCGTTGTGCGGTGAGGGGTTCGAGAGTGCCACGGTCGAGGCGGGTGAAATCCCGTCGCCGCCGTGACGGGGGAGAGAGGGGCCGATCCGTCATCCGGGGAGGAAGGGTGGTCGGCACGCGGTGACGTCGGGGACGCGCGATCGACTCTCGAAACGATTCGGCCGGGTCGCGGAACCCGACTAGCATCGTCGAGTGACCTCTTCGACTCCCTCGAGAGGTGCGGCGATGCGGGCGCTCCTTTCTCTCGCCATCGGCAGTTTCGGCATCGGCATGACCGAGTTCGTCGTGATGGGCCTGCTGCCCAACATCGCCCGTGAACTCCTGCCCGGTGCCTGGGCGGCCTCTCCCGACGACGCGATCGCTCAAGCCGGGTGGCTCATCTCGCTGTACGCCCTCGGGGTCGTCGTGGGCGCGCCGACCATCGCGGGGTCCGTGGCCCGGTTCCCTCGTCACCGCGTCATGATCGTTCTGGCGGCGGCGCTGGCGTTCTTCACGCTGCTGACGGTGATCGCCCCGACGTTCGAGCTGGTGGCGGCGTCGCGCTTCCTCGCGGGATTGCCGCACGGCGCCTACTTCGGCATCGGCGCGCTGGTCGCCGCCGATGCCCTCGGACCGGGCAACCGCGCTAAGGGCGTCGCGTTCGTGCTCACCGGACTGACCATCGCCAACGTCGTGGGCGTGCCGCTGGGCACGCTCCTCGGGCAGCAGGTCGGCTGGCGCGCGGCCTTCGCCGTGGTGACCGCGATCTTCGCCCTCGCGGCGGTCTGCATCGCCCTCTTCGTGCCGTCGCACCCGGGCTCGCCCGGGAGACGTCTGCGCGACGAGCTGCGCGTGTTCCGGATCGGTCAGGTCTGGTTCGCGCTCGGCATCGGAGCGGTCGGTTTCGGCGGCTTCTTCGCGATGTACAGCTACATCGCGCCCATGATCACCGATGTGGCCGGCCAGCCGGAGTGGGCGGTCTCCCTCGTGCTCGTCCTCGTGGGCGTGGGGATGACGGTCGGCAACATCGTCGGCGGTGCACTCGCCGACAAAGACCTCCGCTTCTGGTTGTCCGTGGGGCTGATCGCTCTGGGTGCGGCATCCGTGGGTCTGGCGCTCACGGCGACCTGGATCGTCAGCCTCGTCTTCTTCGCCTTCCTCGTCGCCTTCTGCGGCTCCGCGTTGAGCCCGTCGATCCAGACGCGGCTCATGGACGTCGCGGAGGACAACCAGTCCATCGCGGCCGCCCTCAACCACTCCGCGCTGAACATCGGCAACAGCCTCGGCGCGTTCCTCGGCGGTCTCGCGATCGCCGCGGGGCTCGGCCTCGTGGCCCCCGCGTGGGTCGGGGCGCTACTGGCCCTGGGCGGGCTCGCGGTCGCGTTCGTGTCGTACCGCGTCGAGGACCGGTCCGGGCGTCATCCCGCGCATCGGATGCCGGCCGCCGAAGCCGCGCAGACCGCCGTCACGGGCTCGATCCCGACGCAGCGCTGAGTCCGGCGCCCCCGGGCGGGGCCGAGTGTCCAAGACACGCCGCAACGGCCGACCCGACGCGGCGTGTCCTGGACGCTCGACGGGGCGTGCGGCGGGGGCGTGCGGCGGGGTGGGGCGGATGCCGGGGGCGCGGCATCCGCGGTGCTCAGGTCGCGAACAGGCGGCGCAGGTGCGTCGCGACGGCGGCGGTCTCGATGAGGAAGCCGTCGTGCCCGAAGTCGCTCGAGAGCACGACGGCGGCATCGCCGTCGAGGGTGTTCGGGATGCCGCGGGCGATGCGGTGCTGCCCGTCGATGGGGAACAGGCGGTCGCTGTCGATGCCCAGGACGAGGGTCGTGGCGGTGACGCGGGCGAGGGCGTCTTCGACACCGTCGCGGTCGCGTCCGACGTCGTGCGAGTTCATGGCCTCGACCAGGGTCAGGTAGCTGTTCGCGTCGAAGCGTCGCGTGAACTTGTTGCCGTGGAAGTCGAGGTACGACTCCACCGCGAAGCGCCCGCCGCGCCCGAGCGGGCTGACCCCCGACTGCCAGGAGCGCTGGAAGCGCTGATTCAGCTCGGTCGGGCTCCGGTAGTTCAGCAACGCCATGCGTCGCGCGAGGGCGAGGCCGCGGTGGGGTCCGTCGCCGTCGCCGGCGTCGTAGTACTCGCCGCCCGCGAAGCGCGGATCGACGCGGACGGTGTCGAGCTGCACGGAGTTCAGGGCGATCTGGTCGGCCGTCGTGATCGGCGGGGCCGACAGGATCGCCGAGCGCTCGACGCGGTCGGGGTGGCCCACCGCCCACTCCAGGGCGTGCATGCCGCCCATCGATCCGCCCACGACGGCGAACCACCGGTCGACGCCGAGCGCGTCGGCGAGCGCCGCCTGCGCGGCGACCTGGTCGCGGATGGTGAGGTAGGGGAAGCGCGAGGCCCACTCGTACCCGTCGGGGGCGATGCTGGCCGGACCCGTCGAGCCCTGGCATCCGCCGAGCATGTTGGGGGCGACGACGAACCACCGGTCGGTGTCGATCGCGGCTCCCGGGCCTACGAGGTCGCTCCACCAGCCCGCCGTGGCGTGGCCGGGGCCCGCGGCGCCGCGGACGTGGCTGTCGCCCGTCAGGGCGTGCAGGATCAGGACGGCGTTGTCGCGCGCGGGGGAGAGCTCGCCCCACGTCTCGTAGGCGAGGCGCACGTGCGGCAGCGATTCGCCGTTCTCGGTCGTGAAGGGGCCGAACGAGACGAACCGTCGATCGCCGACCGGGTCTCCGTCGCGCCAGGCGCCCGTCGCCGGGGGCCGACCCAGCAGAGACCGCGCATCGGCCTCCGTCACCGGTGCCGAGGGCACGGTGTCTTCGGAGATCTGCCAGTCCATGGCATCCATTCTCTCCGGTGCGCGCGGACGGGCACGGTCTGTTACGACGACGGATGACGCGGATGCCGCTTGTCCAGCCCCCGTCGGCACCCGGGTGGGGTGGTCATGATCCCGGCATGGCGAACTTCCTTCTCATCGCGGCCTCGAGCGACATCGGCCAGGCGACGGCGACACGACTGAGCGACGCGGGACACCACGTCGTGACCACCGCGCGGGACTCCTCGCGCATCGACCCCGACTTCACCCTCGACGCCACCGACTTCGATGCGGTCGACAAGGTCGTCGCCGAGGCGGGGGAGCTCGACGGGATCGCGGTCTTCGCGGGGTCGATGCTGCTGAAGCCTGCGCATCTGACCTCGCGTGCCCAGTTCGACGAGCTCATCGCGGCCTCGCTCACCACCGCGTTCGCCGCGGTGCGGGCGGCCGGCGCGCACATGCGCGACGGTGGGGCGGTGGTGCTCGTGTCGTCGGCGGCGGCGCTGGCGGGCCTGCCCAACCACGACGGGATCGCCGCGGCCAAGGCCGGCGTGATCGGTCTGACCCTGTCGGCCGCCGCGAGCTACGCCGCGCACGGGCTGCGCGTGAACGCGGTGGCCCCGGGGCTCGTGCAGACGCGGCTGACCGAGAAGCTCACCTCGAGCGACATGTCGCGGAAGGTGTCGGAGGCGATGCACCCGCTCGGTCGCCTCGGCGAGCCCGACGACGTCGCGCGCGCGGTGGAGTTCCTGCTCGCCCCCGAGAACGCCTGGATGACGGGGCAGGTGCTCGGGGTGGACGGCGGCCTCGGCAACCTGCGTCCGCGGCAGAAGATCTGACTCCCGCCGCGCGAGTCGCCGGGATTCGTCGCTTCTCGGCACCCCGAAGCGACGAGTCTCGGCGACTCGCGCGGGTGGGACGCGAACGCCCCGCCCCGGGTCGACCGGGGCGGGGCGTCGCTGCGGGGATCGCTCAGGCGCGGGCGGCCTCCGACAGGCGGCGCGCGGCGGCGAGGGCCTGGTCGAGGTCGGCCTTCAGGTCGGCGATGTTCTCGAGGCCGACCGACAGGCGCACCAGCCCGGGCGTGACCCCGGCGGTCAGCTGCTGCTCGGGGGTGAGCTGCGAGTGCGTCGTGGATGCCGGGTGGATGACGAGGGAGCGCACGTCGCCGATGTTGGCGAGGTGGCTGAACAGGCTCAGCGCGTTGACGAACTCGCGGCCCGCCTCGACGCCGCCCTTGAGCTCGAACGACAGCACCGCGCCGACGCCCTTCGGGGCGTAGTTGTTGGCGGCGGCGTACCAGGGTGAGCTGGGGAGGCCGGAGTAGTTCACGCTTGCGACATCGGGGTGCGACTCGAGCCACTCCGCGATCTCCTGCGCGTTCTGCACGTGACGCTCGACGCGCAGCGAGAGCGTCTCGATGCCCTGGATGAGCTGCCACGCGCTCTGCGGGGCGATGGAGGCGCCGAGGTCGCGCAGCAGCTGCACGCGCGCCTTGATGATGTAGGCCAGGCCGTCGCCGACCGCCTGCGTGTAGACCGCACCGTGGTACGAGGGGTCGGGCGTGGTGAGACCCGGGAAGCGCTCGGAGTGCTCGGACCACGCGAAGGTACCGCCGTCGACGATGACGCCGCCGATCGTGGTGCCGTGACCGCCGAGGAACTTCGTCGCCGAGTGGACGATGATGTCGGCGCCGTGCTCGAAGGGCCGGATGAGGTACGGCGTCGCGATCGTGTTGTCGACGATGAGCGGCACGCCCGCCTCGTGCGCGACGTCGGCGACGGAGCGGATGTCGAGCACGTTGATCTTCGGGTTGCCGATGGTCTCGGCGAAGAAGAGCTTGGTGTTCGGTCGGACCGCCGCGCGCCAGGCCTCGGGGTCGTCCTGGTTCTCGACGAAGGTGGTCTCGATGCCGAGCTTGGCGAGCGTGTACTTGAACAGGTTGTACGTGCCGCCGTAGATGGAGCTCGACGACACGATGTGATCGCCCGCCTGGGCGATGTTGAGCACCGCGAACGTCTCGGCCGCCTGGCCGCTGGCGACGAGGAGGGCGCCGGTGCCGCCCTCGAGGCCCGCGACACGCTGCTCGACGACGTCTTGCGTGGGGTTCTGGATGCGCGTGTAGATGTTGCCGAACTCGGCGAGCGCGAAGAGGTTCGCGGCGTGGTCGGCGTTGTCGAAGACGTACGAGGTGGTCTGGTAGATCGGCGTGGCGCGCGCCTTGGTGACCGGGTCGGGCTGAGCGCCCGTGTGGATCTGCTTCGTCTCGAAACGCCAGTTCTCGGGTGCCGACATGGCTGCTCCTCAGGTTCTGGGGGGGCCGAGCGGTCGCCCTGGCCTGCTGCGAGCGTAGACACGGGTGAAATCGCGGGCAACCGCGGAGGAAACGCGCCGTCACACGGCGGTCGCGCCGACTCCCGACGCGAGGCCCTCGTGTGTCGGAGGAGAGCAGTAGCGTGGATGCCATGACGCGACGTGCTGTGGTGACCGGGGCCAGTTCGGGGATCGGGGAGGCGACGGCGCGGCTGCTGCGCGCGCGCGGATGGGACGTCGTCGGCGTGGCCCGCCGCGCGGAGCGTCTCGCGGCCCTCGAAACCGAGACGGGCGCGGTGGCGCACGCCGCCGACCTCACCGACGCCGACGCGGTCGCGGCGCTCGCCGCCTGGCTCGACGAGACCGGGGGAGTCGACGCTCTCGTGCACGTGGCCGGTGGGGCGCGCGGCAGCGACCGTGTCGAAGACGGCGATCCCGAGGACTGGCGCTGGATGTTCGAGGCGAACGTGCTGTCGGGGCAGCGGCTCGTGGCATCCCTTCTTCCCCTCCTCCGGCGTGCGGCCGACGCGGGCGGGCACGCCGACCTGCTGTTCGTCACCTCCACCGCCGCGCAGACGGCATACCCCGGTGGCGGCGGCTACAACGCGGCGAAGGCGGGCGAGGCAATGCTCGTGCACGCGCTGCGGCAGGAGCTCAACGGCGAACCGCTGCGCGTGATCGAGATCGCCCCGGGCATGGTGCGCACCGAGGAGTTCACCCTCAACCGTCTGGGCGGAGATCAGGATGCCGCCGACAAGCTGTACGAGGGTGTCGAGGCGCCACTGGTGGCCGACGACGTGGCCGACGTGATCGCCTATGCGCTCGACGCGCCGGGTCACGTCAACCTCGACTCGGTGACGATGCGCCCGGTCGCGCAGTCGGCGCAGCACCTGCTGGCGCGGGGCCCCCTGCGCACCCGGTGATGCCGAGTCTCGCGGAATGACCGAGTCGACGACGCTCGACGTCGAGGCGCTTCGCTCCCGCCCGAGCCGTGCGGAGCTCCGGGAGTTCTGGGCGCGGTTCCGGCAGCAGTACCCGCGGGTCCGCGATCCGGAGAGGCGGGGGCGACGGGCTGTCTTCACCTTCCTCCTGATCACCTCGACGGTCGGTGCGCTGGGGATGGGGGCCACCATCGCGGCGAAGATCCGCGAGGGCGGGTCCGACGAGGTGCGACCCATGTCCCTGTTCGTGTTCCTGTTCGCGGGGGTGTTCGTCTTCAGCGTGTGGGGCATCGTCCGCACCGGCAGGGGACGCACACGCCCCCGCGAACACTGGGCGCTGTCCCGCTTCGCCGACGACAACGGGCTCGCGTACGTCCCGGGGCCGAAATCGGGAACCATGCGCGCCTGGTGGAGCATCACGGGGCACACCGTCTCCCGCGCGATGACGCGCGAGAATGGCGACGGGCGAACGGTCGAGTGGGCGGACTACGAGATCCGCAACGCCACGCGTCGGTTCACCTACCCGCCGGTGGGCGGATGGATCAGGATCGGCCTTCGGCGCCCACTGCCGCACATCATCGTGCGCGCCACTCGGCGCGGGACCCGCGCGTTCGCGGTGGCGGCCGTGCCCGATTCCGGGCAGCGGCTCTCGCTGGAGGGCGACTTCGACGAGCACTTCGACCTGTACTGCCCCGAGGGGTACGAGGCGGACGCGCTCTACCTGTTCACTCCCGACGTGATGGCGCAGGCCATCGACGACGCGGGCGGGTGGGACATCGAGATCGTGGACGATCTGCTCCTGCTCGTGCATCCGCGCGGTGTCGTCACGACCGACCCCGCACGATGGGTCGACGTCATGCGGACGGCCAATGCATTCGTCACGAAGCTCGAACAGTGGGAGCGCTGGCGCGAGGGGCAGCGGCGAACGGAGCCCGCCGGGCAGGGCTACCGGGGAGACGCCGCGGTGGCGCCCGCCGGTCGGCGTCTGCGGACGTCGTGGGGACTCGCCGCCTGGGTGTCGTTCGGCATCGTCGTGGTGCTCGCCATCGGGTTCTTCGCCCTCGGCCGCCCGTGAGCGGCACAGCGCTCAGCTGACGTCGCCGCGTGCCGCGTGCGCGTCGACCTCGGCCTCCGCACGATCGGCGAAGGCCACTTCGGGCACGAAGAACAGCAGGACCGCCGCCGCGAACCCTCCCGCCGCGCAGATCGACCAGACGGTCAGGTACCCCGCCAGCGGAGCGGCGGTCGCCGCCACGGCTGATCCCGCGCCCGCCGCGAGAACCACCCCGAACACCGCGGACGACATCGTTCCGCCCACGGTCTTGGTCGTGTTCGTGAGGGCGGATGCCACGCCGGTCTGCCCCCGCGGAGCCGCGGCCGCGGCGGCCGCGGGCATCGCCGCGACGAGCGCGCCCGAACCGAGGCCGGCGATCCCGAGGCACAGCAGCACCTGCCACAGCTCGACGTGGAGGGGGAGCAGCAGCGCGTATCCCGCCCCGACGAGGACCGCCGCGCCGATCAGCACCGCGCGGGGACTCGCGCGCCGCGAGGTCACGGCGAACAGCACCGCCCCGACGATGAGGGACACCAGGTACACCCCGATCACGTTCGACCGGTCGGTGGCGTCCAGTCCCAGTCCGTATCCGAGTGCGCGGTCCGTGCCGGCGTAGGTCGCGAGGGGGCCCTGGGCACCGAGAAGGCTGATTCCCACGAGGAAGGCGGTGGTCTGCACGGGCCACATCTCGGGGCGACGGAGCACGCGGATGTCGACCGCCGGGTCGCTCTGGCGCAGCTCGAACCACACGAACACCGCGAGGAGGGCCACCCCGGCGACGAGCAGGGCGGTGATCGCGAGCGGGCCGGGCCCCTCGGGCAGGCGCACGAACGAGAGCGCACCGGTCACGCACAGGAGCGCGCCGGCGAGGATCGCGAACCCGCCCACGTCGAGGCGGCGCTCGCCGTCGGCTCGTTCCGATTCGGGCACGCCGAGCCAGATGACGACGCAGATCAAGGTGACCACGATCGCGGGGATCGCGAGCGAGAGGCGCAGATCGCCGCCGGTCGCGGCGAACAGACGCCCGGCCGCGAGGGCGCCCAGGATCGCGCCGACCTGCAGCCCCACCACGAGCAGTCCCGCGGCCCGGCGCGTGCGCGAGACCCCGTGGGCGGCGCGACGGCCGCGATCGAAGACGAGGGCGATCTCGAGCGGCAGCCACACGACGTAGAAGCCCTGCAGCGCCCACGCGGCGAGGAAGGTGCCGAAGGAGTCGGCGAAGACGAGCCACCAGCTCGCGGCGGCCGTCGCCAGCGCGGAGGCGAGCAGGATGCGCTTGTGCCCGAACATGTCGCCGAGCTTGGCGAGCACGGGCAGCACCAGCGCGGAGAGCAGCAGCTGCGCGGCCTCGAACCAGTTGACGTCGGCGTCGCGGATGCCCAGGTGCACGACGATGTCGGGCAGCAGCGGCACGTAGAAGCCCTGCAGGATGCCGCTGGCCAGCTCGACCAGCACGAACCACCCGATGAGTCCCGCGGTCACGCCGAGGGCGGACGAGCGCACTCTCGCGACCGCGCCGGAGACGCGCGACATGGCGCGAGAGTAGCACCGGCCCTCGGAGCACGTTCGGCGGTGGCGCACGGCGCCCTCGCCGGCGTGCTATTTTCACTCGTAAACGTGCAGATCTGAGGGAGTACCGTGACGTTCCAAGCGCGACGGCCCTCCGTGCGCGGCGGGGAGGCGGGCCTGCGGGCCGGCATGAGCACCGCCGAGATGCTCGAGCGGTTCGCCCGCCTCAACGGCCTCGATCCGCGAGACGCGATGCAGCATATCGCCGACGCGACCGCGCCGGCGCCCTTCCTGCGCGCCCGACTGGTCGCCGATCGTCTCGCCGCCGAGAGCGGCGCAGCCGGCGGAGCCGTCGACGCGGCGATCGCCGATCCGTTCTTCGACCGGTGGCTGGCGGCGCGGGGCCTCGTCGCCCACCGGGGCGTGACGTGGACGCGCGTGCGGACGCTCGGTCACCACCCGGTCGTGCTGACCCTGGCCGCGATCGCGCGGTTGCGCACCCGCGCCGAGCTCGTACGGCTCGACGACGACCTGCGGCGCGGCTGCGAGGCGCTCGGCGTGGACGTCCTGTCGCCCGGTGCTCCGGCTGTGCGTCGGGACGGTCTGCGCGGCTTCTCGCATCCGGCGCGCCCCTGGCAGCAGGCCGGCGTGCACGTGAGCGCGATGCGACCGTGGCGCTGGGTCGAGTGGGAGCGATTCGCGACGGTGCTGCACCACTACGGCCTCCGTGCCCGGTTCGGGCTCGAGGAGGATCAGGTCGCCCCCACGCCCGGCGTTCCCCTCGTCATCTGGAACCCCACGGCCGCGGCGATCCCCCTGGTGGGCGGGACCGCGGCGACCGTCGAACTCCGCGTGGTCGGTCGCGTCCGCGGCTGAGCGCCGCATCGCGGACGGGCGCCGCCGGCGGCCCGCCGGTGCGAGGCCAACGCCGGGGTCGATCCGGATACGGCCGAGACTCCTATGTGTGTTAGTTTCTGCTCATAAACAAGCAAAAACAGCAGGAGTCGTGATGTCGAGCACCGTCCTCCCCGCCGTTTCCGACGTGCCCCTCTCGGCCGAGCGACTCGCGCGGGAGAACCTCCCCCTGGCGAAGTACCTGGCGGTCGAGAAGGCGCGGACCGCGCTGCACGTCGACCTCGACGACCTGCTGTCGGCGGCGTACCTGGGCCTGGCCGTGGCATCCCTGGAATACGACCCGGCGCGGGGGGTGCCCTTCGGGGCGTACGCGCGGACGAAGATCACGTGGGCCATCCTCAGCGAGATGCGCGCCGCCGACCCGGCCGGCGAGCGCAGCCGCGACAAGATCGAGCGGGTGCGCGTGGCGACGGAGCTCGTCCGGGTGCGCACCGGACGGCCCGCCACGCTCGCGGAGGTGGCCGCGGAATCGGGACTGGATGCCGAGACCGTCGCGCGCATGCAGCTGCTCGATGAGATGGTGCGCACCGCGACGAGCTTCGAGGCGCGGTTCGAGGGCGACGACGGGCGACAGGCGGCCGACCTCACCGACAGCGTCATCCTGCCCGAGCACGCCGCCGAGCAGGCCGAGACCCAGCGCATGCTCGAGCGCATCGTCGCGGCCCTCCCCGATCAGATGCGGCAGGTGATCCGCGGGGTCTACCTCGAAGAGCGCATGGTCAAGGACGTCGCCCACGACCTCGACGTCAGCCACGCCTACGTCTCGAAGCTGCGCCGCATCGGACTGACCCTCATGCGCGAGGCCCTCGACTCCTGGGAGAACGGCACCGCGCCGGACCGCTCCACCAAGGCCAAGGCGGCGTTCTTCGACGGCGTCTTCGGGCCCGCCGCCGCGGCTCCCGTCGTCGCCGTCCCCGCCTGAGGCGGAGAGAGCGCGGAGCAACTGGCGAACGCGCGGGAGAAATCGCGCGGTCCCGGTTACCGCGATGCCGGCCCGTCGCGAAGGTGGGGGATGGAGGGCCACGGACGGCCCCCGCACGGTAATCCCATCCACGGAGGAACAACATGGGTCTTCAGATCGCAACCAACGTCGGTGCTCTCAACGCGTACCGCAACCTGTCGGCCAACCAGGCCGACGTCTCGAAGTCGCTCGAGAAGCTCTCGAGCGGTCTGCGCATCAACCGGGCCGCGGACGACGCCGCCGGTCTGGCCATCTCCGAGGGCCTGCGCTCGCAGGTCAACGGCCTCAACGTCGCCGCGCGCAACGCTCAGGACGGCATCTCGGTCATCCAGACCGCGGAAGGCGCCCTGACCGAGGTGCACTCGATCCTGCAGCGCGTGCGCGACCTCGCGGTGCAGGCGGGTAACGACTCCAACAACGCCGACTCGCGCACCTCGATCAAGACCGAGCTCGACACGCTGGGCGACGAGCTCACCCGTGTCGCGGCCAGCACGAACTTCAACGGCATCAAGCTGCTCTCGGGCGGCGACACCCTGACGTTCCAGGTCGGCGCCGGCTCCACGGCCGCCGAGGACCAGATCGCGGTCGCCCTGACCGACTTCTCGGGTCTCGGTGCGACGGTCAAGGCCCTCGACGTCGACTCGGCAGCCAACGCGCTCACCTCGATCGCCGCCATCGACGCCGAGATCGTGAACGTCTCGACCGCTCGCTCGGGCTACGGTGCCGTGCAGAACCGCTTCGAGTCGACCATCAACTCGCTGCAGGTCTCGGCCGAGAACCTCTCCGCCGCCAAGAGCCGCATCGTCGACACCGACATGGCATCCGAGATGGTCAAGTACACCGCCTCGAACATCCTGCAGCAGGCCGGTACCGCCATGCTCGCGCAGGCGAACCAGTCGGGCCAGGGCGTTCTCCAGCTCCTGCGCTGAGTCGCAGCACTGCTGCCCTCGGGCGCCCGGGCGGGGGAGTTCTCCCGCCCGGGCGCCTTCGCATAACCCCCCATCTCGAGAGAAGGAAGACGCAGGATCATGCAGATCGACGGCATCGCCTCGGGCCTGAAGACCAAGGACCTCATCGACGCCCTGGTCAACGTCGCGGCGATCCCCAAGACCCTCGTCGCCAATCGGATCACCGATCGCAACAGCGTCATCTCGAACCTCCAGTCGCTCAACACCGCGCTGCAGAGCCTGACCGACAAGGCCAAGGCCGCGGCATCCTCCACCTCCCTCGCCCGGTACACCGCATCGAGCTCATCGGAGGCGGTGACCGTCGTCGCGGGGGAGACGGCACGGGCGTTCTCGACCGACGTCGTCGTCGACACGCTGGCACGGGCGCACGCGGTGGTCACCGCCGCGGGCGACGCGTCGGCGTTCGCCGGTCCCTTCTCGCTGGTCGGAGCGGACGGCACCGTCACCGAGCTCGCGCCGGGTGGTGGATCGGCCGCCGATCTCGCCGCCGCGATCAACGCCGCCAAGGCCGGGGTGACCGCCACGGTCGTGCCCGGCGGGCGCGACGCGCAGGGGGCGGCGCTCTCGCGCATCCAGATCACCTCGACCCGCACGGGTGCGGAGGGCGCGTTCAGCCTGCACCGCGGCACCGCGGCCGAGGTCGCGGCATCCGCGTCGATCGACGTCTCGACCGAGCCGGGCGCGGCCGTGCTCGCGCGGGGGACGGATGCCGTCATCCGCCTGTTCGCCGGGACGGCGGCCGAGCAGGTGGTGACGAGCGCGTCCAACACCTTCACCGGCATCGGAGACGGGATCGACATCACGGTGAAGGCGGTCTCGGCCGACCCGGTCACCGTGACCGTGACGCCCGATGCGAAAGCGCAGTCGGATGCCGCCTCGGCGTTCGTGAAGGAGATCGCGACGCTGCTGACCCGCATCGACAACGGATCGAAGGCGACGGTCGCCGCTCCCGGGAAGACGACCACTCTCGGCGTGTTCACCGGCGACAGCACGGTGCGGTCGCTGCGGGCGGCACTCGCCTCCGCCGTCCAGAGCCCGGTCGACGGGGTCTCGCCCTCGACCATCGGCATCAGCGTCGACAAGGCGGGGGCTCTCTCCTTCGACGCCGACCGCTTCGCCGCGGCCATGGCCGAGGATCCGGAGGCGGTGCAGGCGGTCTTCGCCGCGGTCTCGGCCCGCGTGCAGGACACCACGGCGCAGTACTCCGACAAGTACGACGGCCTCGTCACCCAGCGCATCACGGGCCAGCAGAGCGAGGTCAAGACCCTCGAGAAACAGGTCGAGCGCATGGACCTGCGCCTGGACATGCGGCGGGCGACCCTCGAGCGCACGTATGCCGCGATGGAGGTGCGCCTGTCGGGCCTGCAGTCGCGGTCGGACTGGCTCACCTCGCAGCTGTCGGCGTTGACGCCGTCGTCGAAGTAGTCCCCGCATCCCGTCCCCCGAGAAGGAGAACCCCTCGTGCCCACCGCCCTCGAACGCGCCAAGCAGGAGTACCTGGAGCAGCAGGTCAACGCCGCCACCCCGCAGCGACTGGTGACCATGCTCTACGACCGGCTGCTGGTCGACGTCGAGCGGGCCGCCGCGGCGCAGGCCGGGGGAGATGCGGCATCCGCCGGCACCTACCTCACCCACGCGCAGGCCATCATCGCCGAGCTCAGCGGATCGCTCGACGACACGTGGGACGGCTCCGACGGGCTGCGGGCGCTGTACACCTACATCACCGGGCGCCTCATCGTCGCCAACGTCGCGCGCGACGCCGACGCCACCCGCGAGTGCCGCGACCTCATCGCGCCGCTCCGCGACGCGTGGCACGCGGCTGCCGACGCCATCACGCCGGTCTGACGCCCCGTGTCGACGAACCTCGCGGCGTGGAACCGGCTGCTTGACGCGTTCGAACGATCGCTCGACGCCCCCGACGATCCCGCCGACGGTCCGGTCGAGGAACCACCCGGGCCGCCGCCGCCCGAGGTCGTCGAGCGCGCCCGCCTCGTCCTGGAGCGCCAGCGGGCGAGCATCAGCGGCCTGATGGCGGCGCGCGAGAACGTCGCCCGCGAACTCGCCGCGATCCGACGGATCCCCTCGGTCGCCCCCGACGCACCGGTGTATCTCGACGTGGAGGGGTGACACCCGGTTACGCCGTCGCCGTGGCGTCGCGATAGTCGCGCCAGAGCAGGGATCGCTCGACCACACAGCCACGGATCGGCTCGTTCTTTCGACCGGAGTGCCGCGTGCTCGATTCCGTCACCTCAACCGCCCTGTCCAGCGCGCTGGACGGGCTCGCCCTGCGCCAGCGCTCGATCGCGGAGAACATCGCCAACGTCAACACCCCCGACTACCAGGCCAAGCGCGTGCTGTTCGAGGACCGCCTGCGCAGCGCCGTCGAGAGCGGGGTCGGCGGGGTCGCACCGACGGTGGAACGCTCGCTCGAGCCCACCCGCCGCAACGGCAACAACGTCAACCTCGACACCGAGACGCTGTCGAACATCGACACCGTGCTGCGCTACCAGTTCGCGGCGCAGGCGTTGAGCGGCCAGGCGGCATCCATCACCAAGGCGATCGGGCAGGCCTCGGCATGACCTTCGACACCATCGGCATCGCCGGCACCGGGCTGACCGCGCACCGCAAATGGATGGATGCGCTGAGCGACAACATCGCCAACGTCAACACCGCCACCCCGGCGGGGCAGGACATGTTCCGCGAGAAGTACGTCACCGTCGCCGAGGGCACCCGCAGCCCGGGCGTGTACGTCACGGGCGTGCAGGAATCGACGGCCGAGGGGCGCCTGGTCTACGAACCCGACCACCCGTACGCGAACGAGGACGGGTACGTGCAGTACCCCAACGTCGACCTCGGCGACCAGATGAGCATGCTGATCCTCGCCCAACGCGGGTACCAGGCCAACGCCGCCGTGGTGGACCGCGCGAAGACGACCTACGAATCCGCCCTCCAGATCGGGCGGTCGTGATGAGCACTCCGATCGACCCCGTCGCCGCAGGGGGCGTGAGCCCGCTCGCACCGCTCAGCTTCGAGACGACGCCGGCGCCGTCGGGCGTGGGCGCCACCGCGGGTGCGCAGCCGTTCGCCGTCTCGCTCACGGCGGCGGTGGAGAACCTCCAGCAGCTGCAGTCCACCTCCAACCAGCTCGCCGTGCAGGCGGTCACGGGCGACCTCGACGACATCCACAAGGCCACGCTGGCCTCGTCGCGCGCGGGAGTGACGCTGGACCTGATGGTGGCGGTGCGCGACCGCGGCGTCGCCGCCTTCAACGACATCATGAGGATGCAGGCCTGACATGCCCCCGTTCCTTGCGACGACCATCGGCCGCGCGAAGCAGATCGCGGGCGGCTTCACGGTCGCGCAGCGCACCATCGCCGTCATCGGCGCGGCGCTGCTGGTGATGGGCGTGATCGCCCTGGGCAGCTGGCTGTCCAAACCGCAGATGAGCCCGCTGTTCACGGGCCTGAGCGCGACAGACGCGTCAGCCGTGGTCGAGCAGCTGAAATCGGCGGGCGTGCCCTACGAGCTGACCGAGGGCGGAGCGACGATCCTCGTCCCCGACGCGCAGGTCTATCCCCAGCGGCTCACCGCGGCGGCCGCAGGGCTGCCCAGCGACACCAGCGGCGGGTACACGCTGCTGGACAAGATGGGCGTGACGGCGAGCGAGTTCCAGCAGTCCGTCACCTACAAACGCGCCATCGAGGGGGAACTCGCCCGCACGATCGGGGCGATGTCGGGAGTCACCGCGGCATCCGTGCAGCTGGCGATCCCCGAGCAGAGCGTGTTCGTCGCCGAGGAACGGCATCCCACCGCCTCGGTCTTCGTCAAGACGCAGGGCGGCGGATCGCTCACCGAGGACCAGGTCGCGGCGATCGTGCACCTCACGAGCGCCTCGATCCCGGGGATGACGCCCGAGGACGTCGCGGTCACCGACCAGTCGGGCAAGGTGCTCGCCGCCGTGGGAACCGGACTCACCGGTTCCGCGAACACGCAGGCCACCGAGTACGAGGCCAAGGTCGCCTCGACGGTGACGAAGATGCTCGAGACCATCGTCGGCCCGGGCAACGCCACCGTCAGCGTGGCGGCGGACGTCGCGAACTCGACGTCGGAGCGGATGGACGAGACCTACACCGCCCCGGAGGGCGGCGTGATGTCGAACGAGCAGACGAAGACCGAGACCTACACCGGCGGGCAGGGGACGGGCACGGGTGTCCTGGGTCCCGACAACATCGCGGTGCCGAACGCGGCGGGCGGCGGCAACTACCAGGCCGAGGAGTCCACGCGCAACAACGCCGTGAACAAGAGCACCGAGAAGACCACGACCCCCGCCGGCGAGGTGACCCGCCAGACCATCAGCGTCGCCCTGGACCGGGGCGCGGTGAACGGTGTGACCGCGGAGCAGGTGCAGGCGCTGGTCTCCACCGCGGCCGGGATCAACGCCCAGCGCGGAGACACCGTCACGGTCGAGATGGTCGAGTTCAGCCAGACCGGCGCGGCGGCGGCGCAGGCGGCCCTCGACGCGGCCGAGGCGGAGAAGGCGGCGCAGATGCAGGCCGACCTGCTGCGGGCGGCGATCATCGGCGGCTCGATCGTGCTCGCGGCCATCATCCTCGTCGTCGCCCTGCTGGTGCGGCGCCGGATGAAACGGCGCACCCTGTACACCGACGAAGGCCCCATCGAGTACTTCTCGACGATCACCGAGACCGAGGAGCAGAAGCTCAAGAGCCTGAAGGGCCTCGCCGAACCGATCGCCCTGCCCGCGGCCACCCCGCCGACCAAGGTGCTCCCGACCGTCCTGGACATCGAGGAGGAGCCCGAGGCCACGCAGGTGCTGGTGGAGCAGCGACGGCGTGACGTCGAGCTGCTCGCCAAGAACGACCCGCAGAACGCCGCCAAGGCGCTGGCGAGCATGATGGACGAGGCGAGGGTATGAGCCTGTTGCAGACGCGCGTGCCCGCGGAGGACGCGGCCACCGCGGTCAGCCCCACGGCGGCCACCGAGGTGATGCCGGTCGCTCCCGCCGCGCCGGCGATGTCGGGGGTGCGCAAGGCCGCGATCGTCATGCTCAACATGGACCGCGACGTCAGCGCCGAGGTGCTGCGGCACCTCGGCGAGGCCCGCGCGGAACTGCTCGCGGCGGAGCTTGCGCAGCTGGGCGGCATCGACACCGCCGCGATCGCCGCCGCCCTCGCCGACTTCCGCCGCATCGCATCCGGGGGATCCGCCGTCAGCCGCGGCGGCCAGGAATTCGCCACCGGATTGCTCGAGACCGCGTTCGGCCGGGAGAAGGCCGTCGGCATGGTCGGACGGGTGATGTCGCAGGGGGTGGTGTCGTTCGAGTTCCTCAACAGCGCCGACCCGACCCAGCTCGCCACGATCCTCGACGGGGAGATGCCCACCACCGTCGCGGTCGTACTGGCCAACCTGCGCGCCGACCGCGCCGCCGCGGTGCTGGCGGCCCTGCAGGACCCGCTGCGCACCGACGTCGCGCAGGCCATCGCGACCCTGGGGGCGGCCTCGCAGGAGGCGATCGCGGTCGTCGCGGAGTCGCTGCGCGCGCGCACCGGCATCTTCGGCATGCGCGAGGCGCACGAGGCGACCGGGGGCGTGCAGCCCCTGGTCGACATCATCAACCGCTCCGACACCGTGCTCGAGAAGGCCCTGCTGGCCAGTCTCGAGGATCGCGACCACGACCTCGCCGAGGAGGTGCGCAGTCGGATGGTGACCTTCGCCGACATCTCCCGGCTCGAGGACCGCGACGCCCAGCGCGTGCTCCGCGGCATCGATCTGCGCGTGCTCGCCCTGGCGTTGAAGGGCGCCGACGAGCAAGTCGGCGAGGTCATCCGGCGCAACATGACCGAACGCAATCGCGAGAACCTCGCGGAGGAGGCGTCGGCGCTCGGGCCGGTGCGCATGCGGCAGGTCGACGAGGCGCGCGCCGAGGTGGTGCGCATCATCCGCGAGCTCGAGGCGGCCGAGGAGATCACGATCTCGCGCGAAGACGACGACGAACTCATCGAGTGACGCCCTCGACGACGCGCGGAGCGCGACCACCGGTTACCGCGGACGAGAGGCGTCGCGATAGTGGGGCGCGAGCACGGATCGCTCGACGACCTGGCCACGGATCGGCTTCGCCACAACCCGCAGGGTGACCGCCGTGACCGATGCAACCTTCACACCGCTGGTGCCGCCGCGCCTGGGCGGGAGCGTGCCGGACGCTCGCGCGATCAGCGAGAAGGCGCGCGTGCGCGGGTACGCCGACGGGTTCGCGGAGGGGCGTCGGCGCGCCGCGGAGGAGCTCGCGCAGGCCCGCGTCGCGCTCGAGGCGCGCATCGCGCAGCAGGAAGCCGAGGCGCGGGAGACGCTGCGCACGGCGCTCGCCGCGGTGGACGCGGTCCGCACCGATCTCGACGGGCGTCTCGCGGCTCTCGTCGCCGCCGACGCCGAGCGGCTCGAGGAATTGGCGATCGACCTCGCCGAGACGATCCTCGACGGGGAGCTCTCGGATGCCGCGCGCTCGGCCGCGCACGCGATGCGACGCGCCGTGGCCGAGGCCCCCGTCTCGACGTGGGTGCGCGCGCACCTCGCCGAGCGAGACGTGCGCACGCTCCGCGACAGCGCATCGCCGGTCCTGGCGACGGCGGAGGTCGTCGCCTCGGACGCCGTCGACGCGGGCGGGGCGATCGTGGAGCTCGCGGACGCCCGCGTGGACACCCGTGTCTCCTCGGCCCTCGCCCGCGCCCGCGCGGCGCTGCGCAGCGCCGAGGGGGGTGAGCCCGCGTGAGCACCGCCACCGCGTCGTGGCGACGCGTGCTGACCGCCGCGCGACCGGAGCGCGCCGGCACGGTCACGGCCGTGGTGGGTCTCGGGGTCGAGGTGCTCGGCATCCGGGCCGCCGTCGGCGATCGCGTGCGCATCGCGGCGGCGAACGGGCGCGGCGTCGAGGCGGAGGTCGTCGCCGTGGAGGGGGCGCGCTCGCATTGCATGCCCCTGGCGCCGCTCGCCGGGATCACGGCGGGTGCGGCGGTGCACCACGTCGGCGCCGCGGCGCTCGTGCCCACCGGACCCGCGCTGCTCGGGCGGGTGCTCGACGGACTCGGACGCCCCATCGACGATCAGGGACCGCTCGTCGCCGCCCGGCGCGTCGCGCTGGGCAACGACGCGCCCAGCGTGCTCGGCCGCCGCCGCATCGATCGTCAGCTCGGCCTCGGGGTGCGCGTGCTCGACACCATGACGCCGGTCGGGGTGGGACAGCGCCTCGGTCTGTTCGCGGGCTCCGGCGTGGGCAAGTCGTCGCTGCTGTCGATGATCGCGCGCGGATCCACCGCGGACGTCACCGTCATCGCGCTCGTGGGCGAGCGCGGTCGCGAGGTGCGCGAGTTCCTCGAAGACGATCTGGGGCCCGAGGGCCTCGCCCGCTCGGTGGTGGTCGTGGCCACCTCGGATCAGCCGGCGATGGCCCGCCTGCGCTCGGCGTTCCTCGCCACGCGCATCGCCGAGGCGTTCCGCGACGAGGGTCGCGACGTCGTGCTGATGATGGACTCGCTCACGCGGGTGGCGATGGCCCAGCGCGAGATCGGCCTGTCGGCGGGGGAGCCTCCGGCGACACGGGGCTACCCGCCCTCGACGTTCTCGGTGCTCGCGGCCCTTCTGGAGCGCGCCGGTACGGGCCCGGCGGGCTCGATCACGGGGCTCTACACCGTGCTCGTCGACGGAGACGACCACAACGAACCGATCGCGGACGCCGCTCGCGGCATCCTGGACGGTCACGTGGTGCTCGACCGCGCCCTCGCGGTGCGCGGGCACTTCCCCGCGGTGGACGTGCTCGGATCGGTCTCGCGGGTGGTGGGCAAGGTGACCACGCCCGATCAACGGCAGCGGGCAGTGATCCTGCGCAGCGTCCTCGCCGCGCGTCGGCAGGCGAACGACCTGATCGACATCGGCGCGTACACGCGGGGGGCGAACCCCCTGGTGGATGCCGCTCTGCTCCACCAGCGCGGAATCGACGCGTTCCTCACGCAATCGATCGACGAGCACTCCACGACGGACGAATCCTGGCGGCATCTGACCGCCCTCACCGAGACCTTCGGAGGCCTGAACCCATGACCTTTCCCCTCGCGGGTCTGCTTCGCGTGCGCGGCGTCCAGGAACGTGTCGCGGCGGAGGACGTCGCCCGCGCACGCACCGAGGTGCGGGCGGCCGAAGCAGCCGCGGAGCAGGCGGTGTCGAGCCTGAGCGCGATCGCGACGCAGATCGACGACCCCGCGACGTTGCGGGCCATGGCCGCCGCGCGCGCGGCCGGGCAGGCGTCGCTGGCCGACCTGCAGGTGCTCGCGCGCCTTCGGCGGGACGAAGCGGCGACCGCCGAAGCGGCGCACGTCGAGGCCCGCCGCGAACTGAAGGGTCTCGAGCGGCTCGAGGGCGCGCACCGGGCGCGCGAGCTCGAGACCGAGGCGCGTGCCGAGCAGAACGCGCTCGACGAGATCGCCACCACGCGCGCCGGTCGCAGCGAGGGGAGCGCGGCGTGAGCGTCGACGGCGTGCTCGGGCGCATCGAGGCGATCACGGGTCAGATCTCCTCGCTGCACCCGTCGTCCGCCACCGCCAAGACCGCCCCCGCGCAGACGACCGCCGCGGGCGGCGTCGCGGAGACCACGGCCACGGCGACGGCCTCGTCGAGCGCGGCGACGCGATTCGCCGACCTCCTCGAAGAGGCCGCGGCGGCCGCGCGGGAGCTCGGCACACCGACCACGTCGGCGACCCCCGCCTCCGCATCGACCGCGACGCGTCCCGCGAGCCAGGGGGATCTCGCAGCGGCGCTGCAGACGCTGTTCGCCGCGGGCACGACCGGAAGCGGCGGGCTCGGCGTCTCGGGCATCGCGTCCACCCTGACGGGACGTGGCGCATGACGCTTACGCCTCCGCCGGTCTCCGCGCCGGCGAACGCGTTCGGCGCCGGGGCGGCGACCGCGCCCCCGTCGGGTTCCGGTTCCGACACGGCGTCGGCGTTCGGCGACGCCTTCGCCCGTGCGGCCGACGCGCTCGCGCGGGGCGCCGACGTCCGCGTCGTGCCGGTGTCATCGACGGATGCCGGGGGACCGGCGTCGCCGGAGACCTCCTCTATCGCATCTCCGGCTCGGTCGGGTGAGGCGGCGCCCCGCGGGGGAGCGACGTCGGCGGAGAGTGGGGTGGCGGCATCCGCTCGGACGACGTCCGCGGTCGGCGGTCCGTCGGCTCCCGCGACGACGCGCGACGCCGACACGACGGCGCCCGCGAGGGATCATCCGCCGCTGATGACGATGCCGGCGCCCTGGGTCATGCCGCTTCCGCAGGGGGCGGTGCCCGCCGGAGTGGAACCCGCGCAGGTGTCACCCGCGGAAGCGACGCCCGCGGAGGCGTCGACCACGGGCGGCGCCCCCGCGGCGGTCCCGGCCGCGGGGACCGTGCCGGCCGGGCTGACTGGTGCGACGACGGCACAGGAGAAGACCCCCCGGGCCGCGAAGCCTACGGTCGCCGCGGATGCCGCCGAGCCGCCGGTGCTGCGGACGATGCCGGTGTGGATCGACGGCGCGCTGCCCGGCAGTGCGCCGGGGGAGGGGGAGCGACCCCGCCCCGTTCTGCGGACGATGCCCGCCGAGGCGACCCTCAGCCCGACCCCGGGGACTTCCGGGGCCGGAAGGGATGCGGCGGCGACCCCGCCCGCGGACGCTCGATGGCCGATCGACGGCGTTCCCGTCGGCGGCGCCCGATTTGGCGGGCGTTCGGAGGACGGGATCATCGCCTCCGCGGAGCTGCCGGCGACAACGGCCACCGCCCCCGCATCGCCCGTCGGGCACGCCGTCGGGGTCGCCCCGCCTGCCGGCGCCGCACCCGCGCCCGCCGGCGTCGCGACCTCGCCCGTCGGCGTCGCGACCTCGCCTGCCGGCGCCGCACCCGCGCCCGCAGGCGTCGCGACCTCGCCCGTCGGCGTCGCCATCTCGCCCGTCGGCGTTACGACCTCGCCCGCCGCAGCGGCTCCCGCGCCCGCAGCGGTTCCCGTCGCAACGGTTCCGCCCGCGGCCGTGGTGCCGGGTCTCGCCGCGCCGGGGGTTCCGGCGTCCGGCCTCGGTGCGTCGGGTATCGCTGCATCCGCCGCCCTGTCCGCCGCCGTCGCCGTGCCGGCATCCCTCCGGTCCGCCCCCGCCGCCGGCGCACCCGCCGCCGCCGTTGGGGCTGCCCGCGCCGGCGCACCCGCCCCCGCCGGCGCACCCGCCCCCGCCGGCGCACCCGCCCCCGCCGGCGCACCCGCCCCCGCCGGCGTGCCCGCCCCCGCCGCCGTCGCCGTGCCGGCACCCCTCCCGTCCGCCCCCGCTGACGCACCCGCCCCCGCCCCCGCCGCCGGGGCCGCACCCGCCGCCGGGTCTCCCGCGCTGACGGGGCGAACGGTCTCGCCCTCTGCCCCGCCCACCGCCGACCCGCGCCCCGCATCGACCCAACAGACGCCGGAGGCGCACGGAGCGTCGACCGTGCCCGTCGGCGATGCCGAGCCGCCCACCCCGGTCGCGCCGTCACCGGCGCCCGTGCTCACCCCCGCCGGCGGCCAGTCGGCGCCCGCATCCGCCGTGGCACCCGCGCCCGCCCCCGCACCGGGCGCCGCCGTCGTCTCCGCTGCGGCATCCGCGCCCCCGCGCACCTCCGCGGGCTCCGCCGTCCCCGCGCCGCTCACGCCCGCCGTCGGCGGCGCCGAGACCGCGGGTACCGCCGCTGCTTCGGCGGTCTCCGCTCCCGCCGCGACCCCGGTCGCGCCCGCGACACCGCCGCCGCCGACGGAGGCCGCGGTCCCGCGCGCGGTCGCGGCGCAGGTCGCGCCCGCGATCGTGCATCTCGCCCAGCGTCCGGCGGGGGTGCACGAGCTCGTGCTCACCGTGCGCCCCGACGCCCTCGGCCCGGTCACGGTCCGCGCCCGCATCGGCGCGGGCGGAGACGTGCGCGTCGAGCTCTCGGGAGCGACCGACGCGACACGCGAGATCCTGCGGAGCATGGTCTCCGATCTGCGGCGGGACCTCGCCGCGATCGTGCCCCACGCCCACCTCGCGGTGGGGCCGGGGGTCGGAGACAGCGGTGCGGGCGATCGCGGCCCGTCCGCCGGGTCCGGCGGTGCGCCATCCGATGCCCGGCCCGACCCGCGCGACCGCGCCCGCGCGTCTGCGTCCCCCGCTTCCGACCCCCGGATCCCCCCGATCGGCGCGGCCGCGTCGCTCGACGTCGCCCGCGCCGGCGGGCTCGACATCTTCGCCTGAGAGGACCCCCCCATGACCGTCGACGCCGTCACCGCGACAGCGAGCCCGTTCGCGACCGCTTCCCCCACCGCCGCGGCTCCGAAGAAGGAGCTCGACAGCGAGGTGTTCATGAAGCTGCTCGTCACGCAGTTGACGAACCAGGACCCGTCCACCCCGATGGACACCAACCAGATGATCTCGCAGACGACCCAGCTGGCCATGATGGAGCAGCTCACCGCGATGAGCCGCAACAGCTCCGAGGCGTTCGCCCTCAACATGCGGCGGGCGGCCACCGCCCTGATCGGGCAGCGGGCCGGCTACCTCGACGCGGCCGGCGCCCCGGCTTCGGGGATCGTCTCGAAGGTGTCCTTCGAGGGATCCATCCCGCAGGTCACGATCGGCGACGTCACCGTGGCCCTTGACGCGATCACCTCGGTCACCCCCGCCACCTCCGCGACCCCCTGACGACCACCGTCCTGACGACCACCCCCTGACCTCCACCGCTCGACCACCCACACGAAAGAGACCCTCATGCTCCGTTCGCTCTTCTCCGGGATCTCCGGACTCCGCTCCCACCAGACGATGCTCGACACCACCGGCAACAACATCGCCAACGTCAACACGGCGGGCTTCAAGGGCTCCTCGGTCCTCTTCGAGGACTCGCTCTCGCAGGTCGTCGGCGAAGCCGGCATCCCGGATGCCGCGAACGGCGGTCGCAACCCCGCGCAGGTGGGTCTCGGCGTGCAGGTCGGCGGCATCCGCACCAACTTCGCCCAGGGGGCGGCCCAGACCACCGGCCGCGGCAGCGACCTGATGATCCAGGGCGACGGGTTCTTCGCGGTGCGCTCGGGCGGGGAGACCCTCTACACCCGCGCGGGCGGCTTCTCGTTCGACGGTCAGGGCAAGATGGTCACCGCCGACGGCTCGCTCGTGCAGGGCTGGTCGGCGCAGAACGGGGCGGTCGACACCGGTCAGGTGCCCGGTACCATCTCGATCCCGCAGGACCTCGTCTCGGCCGCCCGGGCGACCACCACCTCGACCGCGACCGGAAACCTGCCCTCCACCGCCGCGGTCGGAACGCAGCTCGTGCGCGACATCGCGGTCTACGACGCCCAGGGCACGAAGACCTCGCTGAGCCTGACGTTCACGCGCACGGCCGCCGGCTGGGACGTCGCCGAGCCCGTCAGCGGAGCGACCGGTGCCCTCGCCTTCACCGACGGACGTCAGACCGCCGGTCTCACGCTGAACGCCGGGGGGATCGCCGTCGACCTCAGCGCGGTGACCGGCTTCGCCGACATGAGCACCATCGCCCTCACCGGCCAGAACGGCGCCGCCGCGGGCACGCTGAAGTCCTACGCGATCACCACGGACGGCTCGATCGTGGGCACCTTCAGCAACGGGCGCACCGAGACCCTCGCGAAGATCGCCATGGCGACCTTCGCCAACGCCGAGGGGCTCGAGAAGGTCGGCGGCACGGCCTACCGTGCGAGCGTCAACAGCGGAGAGGCGCAGATCGGCGAGGCAGGGCAAGCCGGTATCGGCTCGCTGCTGTCCGGCGCGCTGGAGATGAGCAACGTCGACCTCTCGCAGGAGTTCACGAACCTCATCGTCGCGCAGCGCGGCTTCCAGGCGAGCGCGCGCGTCATCACCACGAGCGACGAGGTGCTGCAGGAGCTGACCAACCTCAAGCGCTGATCCCGCGATCGCCACCCGCGCGGCCCGCCCGAGTTACCCCGGGCGGGCCGCGTCGCGATAGTCCGCCCCGTCCCCTCCCGCAGCGAAAGCCGAGACCGTCCCCGAATGATCACGCTCACCCGCCTCGACCACACGCGGTTCGCGGTGAACCCCGATCTCATCGAGCGCGTGCACGAGTCTCCCGACACGACCCTGCACATGGTCGACGGCCGGGTGTACAACGTCGAGGAGAGCCTCGACGAGCTGATCGCGCGGATCGTGGCCTACCGGGCGCGCGTGCTCGCCGCGGCGTCCGCGCTCTCGGCTCCCGCCGCCCAGGACTGACCGACGTGGACATCGCATTCATCATCGGCGTGGTCGCCGCCTTCGGCGCCCTGTACGCCATGATCACGATGGAGGGCGCGTCGCTGAGCGCGCTGTTCCTCCCCGCCCCCATGATCCTTGTGCTCGGGTCGACCATCGGCGTCGGCATCGCCAGCCACACCCTGCGTGACGCGATCGCCGCCTTCGGCTCCCTCGGTCGTATGGTGCGCGGCCCGCGGTCCACCCCTTCCGCCGTCATCCCGGTCCTCGTCGGCTACGCCGAGAAAGCCCGCACCGACGGGCTGCTGCGCCTGGAGGAGGAGCTCGACTCCGCTCCCGACGACTACACGCGTCGCGCGGTGCAGGCCCTCGCCGACGGGGTGGATGCCGAAGACCTGCGCACCCTGATGCTCGACGAGATCGACTCGGAATCGGCGCGCAACCGCGTCTCGGCGAAATTCTTCGCCTCGCTCGGCGGATACGCGCCCACGATCGGCATCGTCGGCACGGTCGTCTCGCTCACGCACGTGCTCGAGAACCTCAGCAAGCCCGACGAACTCGGGCACATGATCGCCGCGGCCTTCGTCGCCACGCTCTGGGGTCTGCTCTCGGCCAACTTCATCTGGAACCCCATCGCGGGCCGGCTGAACCGCATGGCCACCCTCGAGCAGGAGCGGATGACGCTGGTGTGCGAGGGCATCCTCGCGATCCAGGCGGGGAGTCCGCCTCGGTTGCTCGAGGAGCGTCTGCTCGCGATGACGACCTCCGCCCCGGCGAAGAAGAAGCCACCGCGCGCCGACGCCGCCCCCGCGGTGGAGGACGCCGCGTGACGAGCGCCCGGCGCGCGGGCGGACGGGGGCATGAGGATGCCGCGCACGACGAGCCCGACGAGCGATGGGCCGTGTCGTACGCCGACATGGTGACCGTGCTGATGTGCCTGTTCATCGTGCTGTACGCCGTGTCGGTCGTCGACGAGACGAAGTACGACCAGCTCAAGAACGGCCTCGCGGCTGCATTCGGCCAGTCCCAGGTGGAGGGCGGCGGCGATCTCACCGAGGGGCTGGTCATCCCGCCCGAGCTGCTCGACGACAACGGCGTGCGCGATGTCGCGGCGCGCGCCGCGCAGGAGCTGGACGGCCTCGAGAAGATGCGTCAGCAGATCACCGACGCCCTGGCATCCCAGGGTCTGCAGGACACGGTCGACTTCGTCATCGACGACCGCGGCTTGAAGATCGGACTGGTGGGGGCCGAGACGTTCTTCGCCGACAACCGGGCGGATCTGAGCGAGAAGGCCGATCGCGTCCTCAGCCTGATCGGCGACGTGCTCGCGGCCACCGACAACCAGATCAGCATCGAGGGCCACGCCGATCACCGCGCCGCCGTCCCGCCGTTCGAGAGCAACTGGGAGCTCAGCAGCGGACGCGCGACGAAGGTGGCGCGCTTCCTCGTCGAGCAGAAGAGCATCGCCGGCACGCGCGTCCAGGCGGTGGGGTTCTCCGACCAGCGTCCGATCGTCGTCGGCGACAGCGTCGAGGACCTCGCCGCGAACCGCCGCGTCGACATCGTCGTGCTGTCCACCGCCGACGAGCAGGTGCGCTCCCTCATCCCCGGCCTCGTGCAGGCCGCCGCGCAGAGTTGACCCGTGAACAATCCCCTGGAGGACAGGCCATGACGACAGCGGCCGTTCGCGACGACCCCCTTCGTCGCTATCCCGCGTACGACTTCAGTCGACCGGCGCAGCTGGGCCGCGAGCACACGCGCCAGCTCGAGGCCGCGTTCGAGACGTTCGCGCGCCAGTGGGCCTCGCAGCTGACGGCCAAGGTGCGCCTGCGCACCCACCTCGTCCCGGAGGGGCTCGAGCTGGTGTCGTACCAGGAGTACGCCGACACCCTCCCGACGACCACGGCCATGGTGGCCGGCTCCACCGCGGGGCGCGAGGAGCCCTGCGTCGTGCAGTTCGGTCTCGACAGCGCGCTGGCCTGGGTCGTGCAGATGCTGGGCGGGAAGCCCGGTGGAGGCGTCGAAGCGCGCACGCTCACGCCGATCGAGACGGCGCTGATCCTGCAGGTGATGGACGGTACCTTCGAACTGCTCAGCGCGTGCATGGGCCCGCTGCTGCCGGGGGCGGTGACCTTCTCGGGACTGCACTACAACCCGCAGTACATGCAGGTCATCTCGCCGGGGGAGGCCGTCATCGTGGCGCGCTTCGCGATGAGCGCGGGTGAGGCCCGCAGCACGGCGACGGTGATGCTCCCGGCCGCGATCGTCGTGGACCAGCTCGCCGAGAGCGACCGTCACGCCGCCAACGCCCACCGCGACGGCGCGATGCGCGACCAGCTGAATGACACCCCGCTCGAGGTGTCATTGCGCATCTCGCCCCGGGTGATCGGCGCCGGCGAGGTCCTCGACCTGGCGCCCGGCGACCTGCTGCGGTTCGCCCACCCCGAGACGAAACCGTTCGAACTCGTCGTCGGCGACACCCCGATCGCCCGCGCGGTCCCGGGGGCGCAGGGCTCGCGCCTCGCCTGCACCATCACCACCATCCACGAGGAGAAGACCCGATGAGCACCTTCCACGCCGCCGCCATGGCCGCCGCGATCGCGGCGAAGCTCCCCTTCGCGTTCCCGGTGCTCCCCGCCCCCTCGACCGACCCGGGGGCCACCGGTCGCGCCGTGGCCGTCGCCTTCGCCGGTGCCCCCGGCGCGACCGTCGCGATCCAGGTCGCCGACGTCGCGACGCTCGACGACGGCTCCGCCGGGAGCGCCCTCGCCGACCGTCTGCATCCCGTGTTCGAAGCGGCGGTCGCCGTGCTGGGCGCCGGCACGCTCGGCGACGGCGAGGAGGTCGACGCGGCGGGGGTGTTCACGGTTCCCGGCGCCCAGGTCTTCGACCTCGTGCGCGAGGACGGCTCGGTCGTCGCGCGCGCGGCGATCCGCATCGACGACGCCGCGGCGGCGGCCCCGGCCGCCCCCACGCGCATCAGCCGCATCGCCGGCGTCGAGATGGAGCTCGTCGTCGAGATCGGCCGCACGCGCATGGCGGTGCGCGACGTGCTCTCGCTCGAACCCGGTCGGGTGGTCGAGCTCGACCGCGCGGCCGGCTCACCCGCCGACATCACCCTCAACGGACGCCTGATCGGTCACGGCACCGTCGTGGTGGCCGACGGCGATTACGCGGTGCGCGTCGAGCGCATCATCGACCAGGCGGAGACCGCATGAGCGGCGACGAGCTGCTCCTGGCGCTGCGCACGATCGTCTCGCTCGCGGCCGTCGTCGGGCTGCTGCTGTTCCTCGGCCGTCGGCTGCAGAAGGGGCAGGCCGCGGGCGGCAGCCCCTTCGCAGCGCTCGTGCCGCGTCGCCTGGGCCGTCTGCGCGAGCTCACCGGCGCGCGTGCCGCCGCCGCTCCGCGCGCCAGGGCGGAGAAGATCACGCTCGTCGCCCGCACCACCCTCGGCGCCAAGGCGCAGCTCGTCGTCGCCGAGTTCGGCGGCATCCGCTACGTCCTGGGCGTGAGCGAGAAGGGCATCGACGTCGTCGACACCCAGGAGGCCCCGACGGCCGCGGTCGACGCGTCCGAGGTGGACGCGTCCGGGGACGACGCGTCCGAGAACGTGATCTCGCTCGCCGACGCCGGCGGGGCCCGCGGGGAGGATGCCGGGACGAGCACCGCCGCCTGATCGGGCCGCGTGGTCGGTTACGCCCGCCGCCACCGTCGCGATAGTCGGTCGCGAGCACGGATCGCTCGCACCCCTGGCTACGGATCGGCCTCGACACCCTCGCGAAAGTGCCGTCGTGCCCGCATCCCCCTCCCGCGCCGTCGCGGTGCGCGTGGATCGCCGGGATCCGCGGCGACGGACGCGCGTGGCGGGGTGGGCGGCCGCGGGCGTCGCTGCGCTCGCGCTCGTCGGCGCGCTCGACCTGCTCACGGCGCACAGCGCGTCCGCCGCGACCGGGGAGTCCGGCGGCATCAGCATCAACGGGATCAACGGGTCGCCCTCCGACAGCATCACCACGCTGCTCGGCATCACGGTGCTCAGCGTCGCCCCGGCACTGCTGCTGATGATGACCAGCTTCACGAAGATCTTCGTCGTGCTCGCGCTCACCCGGAACGCGCTGTCGCTTCCGTCCATCCCGCCCAACCAGGTGCTCGCGGGCCTCAGTCTTTTCTTGACGCTGTTCATCATGTGGCCGGTGCTCGCCGACATCAATCAGGTGGCCGTCACGCCCTTCACCTCCGGGCAGATCGACTTCGGTCAGGCCTTCGACGCGGCCCAGCAGCCGCTGCGCACGTGGATGCTGCACTTCACGCGCGAGGAGGACATCGCCCTGATGCACCGCGCGGCGCAGATGGACAACCCGGCGGCGCCCGACAGCATCCCGCTGTACACGCTCATCCCGGCCTTCATGCTGAGCGAGCTGCGGGCGGCGTTCGTGATCGGCTTCATCGTTTTCATCCCGTTCCTGATCATCGACCTCGTCGTCTCGAGCGCCCTGATGTCGATGGGCATGATGATGCTCCCGCCGGTCATGATCTCGCTGCCGTTCAAGATCCTGCTGTTCCTCCTCGTCGACGGGTGGGGGCTGGTGATCACCTCGCTGGTGCAGTCGTATCGGGGTGCCGGATGAAGCCCGAGGCGGTCATGGACATCGGCCTGAGCGCCCTGATGCTCGCGGCGAAGCTGAGTGCGCCGCTGCTCATCACGGCGCTGGTCGTCGGCTTCGCGATCTCGCTGCTGCAGTCGATCACGCAGGTGCAGGAGATGACGATGTCGTTCGTGCCGAAGCTCATCGCCGTGGGCATCGCGCTGCTGGTGTGCGGCAACTGGATGATCGCCGAGAGCATCGCGTTCACGAACGAATTGTTCGCGCGAATCCCCTCGTTGCTGAACGGCGGCGGATGAACCTCGCGATCGACTTCGTGTGGCTCGAGGCCACGGCCCTGGCCATCGTGCGCATCACGGCGTTCCTGGTCATCGCTCCGCCCTTCAGCCACGGGGCGATCCCGCTGCGCATCCGCGCCATGCTCGGCGTCGGCCTGGGCCTGGCCGTCTCACCCGTCGTCGTCGCCGGCTATCAGCGCCTCGACACCGGCGGATTTCTGCTCGCGCTCGCCGGTCAGGTGCTCGTGGGCAGCCTGCTCGGCTTCCTCGTGCTCGTGCTGTTCAGCGCGGTGCAGAGCGCCGGCTTCCTCGTCGACACCTTCGGCGGCTTCCAGCTCGCCCAGGCTTACGACCCCGGGATGAACGTCAACGGCGCCCAGTTCACGCGCCTGTTCCAGATGACGGCGATTCTGCTGCTCTTCGCCTCCAACGGCTATCAGCTCGTGCTCGGCGGTCTGTTCCGCTCGTTCGACGCCGTCTCCGTCGCCGGGACCTTCGACCTCGGACGACCCGCCGAGGTGCTCACCGACGCGGTCGGGCAGATGCTCGTCAGCGCCGTGCAGATCGCCGGCCCGCTGCTGATCGTGCTGTTCCTCGCGGACGTGGGCCTCGGGCTCGTCTCCCGCGTCGCACCGGCGCTGAACGCGTTCGCCCTCGGCTTCCCCATCAAGATCGCGCTGACCCTGCTGCTGGTCGGATTCGTCTTCACCGCCCTCCCGGCCATCGTCTCCTCGCTCGCGGGCGACGCCGCGCAGGTGCTGATCGGGGTGACGCGATGAGCGGGACCGATACGGGGGAGCGCACCGAGAAGGCGACCCCGGAGCGCCTGCGCAAGGCGATCCGCAAGGGGCAGATCGGCCGGAGCCAGGACTTCACGGCGTGGGTGTGCATCGGCGCCGCGGGCGTGATGATCCCGTCGACGGTGGATGCCGCGTCCCGAGCCGTGTCGCAGCCCCTGGGGGCCCTCGCCGCGGTGGCGCGCGACCCGGATCCCGCGCGGGCGATCGAGGCGATCGGCCACGCCGTCGGCACGGTCGGCGAGGTACTCGCCCCGCTGCTCGTCGTGGTGCTGGTGGCCACGACCGCCACGGCCATCGCGCAGGGCGGCATCCGGTTGCGCGGCATCCCGACGCGCGTCGAGCAGTTCGACATCGTGGCGGGACTGAAACGCACTGTGGGCAAAGCAGCCCTGTGGGAGGGCGCGAAGGCGCTGCTGAAGACGGCCGCCATCGGCGCCGCCCTGTGGATCGTCGTCGCCGGCCTCGTCCCCGTGCTGATGGGCAGCGGCCGTCACACCGTCGGCTGGCTCCTGGAGCTGGCCGGCGGGGGAGTGGCGACCCTGTTGCAGGTCGCGGTGGCCGTGGGCCTGCTCCTCGCCGCGATCGACGTCTTCGTGGTGATGAAGCGCAACCGCCAGCACACGCGCATGACGAAGCAGGAAGCGCGCGACGAGCACAAGAAGAGCGAGGGCGACCCGCTCATCAAGTCGCAGCGTCGAGCGCGTCAGATGGCGGTGAGCCGCAACCGCATGATCGCGGCCGTCGCCGACAGCGACGTCGTCCTTCTGAATCCGACGCACATCGCCGTGGCCTTGCGCTACGAGCCGGGCCGGTCGGCCCCGCGCGTGGTTGCGAAGGGCGCCGGGGTCATCGCGCAGAAGATCCGCGAGCGCGCCGAGAGCGCGAAGGTGCCGATGGTGCGCGATGTCGCGCTCGCGCGGGCGCTGCACGCGGCGGTGGACGTGGGGCACGAGATCCCCGAGCACCTCTACACCGCGGTCGCGCAGGTGCTCGCCTTCGTGCAGCAGCTGCACAAGAGGGGGTCGCGGGCGGGAACGCACACCATGCCCCCCGCGGCCCTCGTCGGGCGCGAGCTGTGACCGTGCGCCCCGAGGCCGCGCGCCGAGCGACCGCGCGCCCGGCGACGAACCGACCCGGCCACGGGAACACCACGAGAGAGCGGGAATCATGATCGGTGGAGTGCTGTCGAAGGGCGCCGTCCCCCTCGGCGTCGTGGGGATCATCCTGCTGCTGATCGTGCCGATCCCGGCGGCGCTGCTCGACGTGCTCATCGTGTCGAACATCGCCTTCGCGCTGCTGATCCTGCTCACGGCGATGTTCGTGAAGAAGCCGCTCGACTTCTCCGTCTTCCCGAGCCTGCTGCTGGTGGCGACCCTGTTCCGGCTCGGTCTGAACGTGGCGTCCACGCGCCTGATCCTGGGCGAGGCGCACGCCGGCCAGGTCATCGCGGCGTTCGGTCAGATCACGATCAGCGGTTCGTTGGTCATCGGTGCGGTCATCTTCCTCATCCTGGCCGTCATCCAGTTCGTCGTCGTCACCAAGGGCGCGGAGCGCGTCGCGGAGGTCGGCGCCCGCTTCACCCTGGATGCCATGCCGGGCAAGCAGATGGCCATCGACGCCGACCTGAACGCGGGCCTCATCACCGACGAGGAGGCCCGCCGCCGGCGCGCCGAGGTCGCCGCCGAGTCGGACTTCTACGGAGCGATGGACGGAGCCAGCAAGTTCGTCAAGGGCGACGCGATCGCCGGCATCGTCATCCTGATCATCAACTTCGCCGGCGGCATCGTCATCGGCATGACCATGCACGGCATGAGCATCGACAAGGCGCTCGAGACGTACAGCCTGCTGACGATCGGCGACGGGCTCGTCACCCAGATCCCGGCCCTGCTGATGGCCGTGTCGACGGGCATGATCGTCACGCGCGAGAACGCCGAGGCCGAGCTCGGCCGGGCCGCGGGGCGCCAGCTGCTCCAGTCGCGCAACGCGCTCATCATCACGGCGATCGCGGCGCTGGGGATGGGGCTCATCCCGGGGATGCCCTTCCTGGCCTTCCTCGCGATCGGTGCGGTCCTGCTCTTCGCGGCGTCGCGCGTGAAGGCGAACGCGGATCGGGCCGCGGCCGACGAGGCCGACGCGCAAGCGCAGCTCGCCGTCGAGGCCGCGGCGGAGCGGCCGGACGACCTCATGGACACGATGCGCGTCCACGCGCTGGAGATCTCGCTCGCCCCCGACATCGTCGACCTGGCCGCGGGAGGGCAGGGCGACCTGCTCACCCGGGTGAAGGCGCTTCGGCGCAAGGTCGCCCTCGAGCTCGGCGCCCTCATGCCGCCGGTGCGCACGCGCGACAACGTCGAGCTGCCGTCCGAGACCTACGCGATCCTCGTCGCCGGCGTCGAGGCGGGCCGGGGGATCGTGCCCCGCGGGCACGTGCTGGCCCTCGGGACGGGGCTGGAGGGCCTCCCCGGGACGGCGGTGGTCGACCCGGTGTTCGGCCTCGAGGGCAAGTGGGTGCGCACGGAGTTGTCGCACGCGGCCGACCTGGCCGGGGCGACGGTCATCGACCGATCCAGCGTCATCATCACCCACCTCTCCGACATCGTGCACGCGCACGCGCACCGGCTGCTCTCGCTCGAGGACGTGCGTCAGCTCACCGAGCACCTGAAGCAGACGAACCCCGCAGCCGTCGAGGAGCTCACCCCGACCCTCCTTCCCCTCGCCGTGGTGCAGCGGGTGCTCGCGAGCCTCCTCGCCGAGCGCGTGTCGATCAACGACCTCGGACGCATCTACGAGGCCCTCGCCCTCCGCGCGAAGTCGTCGACCGAGATCCCCTCCCTCGTCGAGGCCGCCCGCAGCGCCCTCGGCCCGGCGATCGCCGCGCGGTTCGCCCGCGAGGGGCGCCTGCGCGTCGTCATGTTCGACCCCGTGCTCGAGCAGCAGATGCTCGAAGGGCTCCGGCAGGTCGAGGGGCGTCCGCAGATCGTGCTGAGCGCCGAGGCGACGATGCAGCTGCTCGAGGGCATCCGCCGCACCGTCGGCGAGCTCGACCCCGCGGGCGCGGAGCCGATCCTGGTGTGCGCGCCGTCGCTGCGCCAGGGGGTGCGCGCCCTCGTGTCGGGTCAGGTCGCGGGGATGCCGATCCTGTCGTACGACGAAGCCGCGATCGGCGGTTTCGCGACCGACGTCGTCGGCGTCGTGCGCCTCGAGCAGGTCGCCATCGGCTCCGTATGAGGTGCTGAATCCGCTCGTCATCGAACGGAAAAGGTATATTCGTCGGCAGGACGGCGCTCCGCGCAGAAGCCAGGGAAGGCGGTCACTCCGACATGCTCGTACTCACGCGACGACCCAACGAGAGCATCATGATCGGCGACGACGTGACGGTCACCGTGCTGGGGGTGACGGCGACGGGCGTGCGCATCGGCATCGACGCTCCCCGCGACACCCGCATCCACCGCAGCGAGATCGTGGTCGCCGTCGGCACCGAGAACCACGACGCCCTGAGGGCGGCCCGTTCCGACGAGGCGCAGAACGCCCTGCTGACGGCGCTTCGCGCGTCGACGCCGGCCGAGTAGGCCGCGCTCCGGCGGGCCGTCGCAGCACGGGCCCCGGCCGGGGCGGGTTACTGGGGCGTCGCCGCGTCGCGATAGTGGCTGTCGTGACGGGTGGACCTGTCACGACGACTCGACCCGAACGAGGAGACCCCGTGGCCGCCACCGACCTGAGCATGCAGCTGCTGCGTCAGCGTGAGCTGCTCGAGCTCATGCTGTTCAAGCTCGAGGAGCTCGAGATGCTCGTGACGACCGGGCGCACGCGCTGGGTCCAGCACGCCACGACCGAGGTCGAGCGCGTCGCGAAGGCCCTCGCCTCGGGGGCGATCCTGCGCGACACGATGTTCGTCGACGTCGCGACGGAGTGGGGCGCTCCGGAGGCGACCACGCTGCGCGAGCTCGTCGAGATCGCGCCGACCGAGGCGTGGCGCGAGGTCATGGGCTCCCACCACGCGGTGATGACCGGACTCGCCGACGAGATCGCCCAGAAGAGGAACACCGTCAATCAGCACCTGCGCACGGCACTGCGCGTGACGCAGGAGACGATCGCCGGGCTGGGCGAGCCCACCGGCGAGTACGCCGCGAGCGGGGCGCTCGTCGGCGGTGGCGGATCGCGTCTCCTCGACGTGCAGGTCTGAGCGCATGTCGACCTTCGCCGGACTCCAGGTCGCCGCGTCGGGCCTCGCCGCCGCGCGCGCCGGCATGACCGTCACCGGGCAGAACATCGCCAACGAGACCACCACCGGGTACACCCGCCAGCGCCTCGAGCAGACCTCGGTCGCGCCCGCCGGCACCGTCGCGGCGTGGGGATCGGGCCTGAACGTCGGCGGCGGCGTCGCGGTGACGGGCGTGGCGCGGCTGGGCGACGAGGTGCTGGACGCACGCGTGCGCGATGCGCTGTCGGCATCCGGGTTCTGGTCGACGCGCGCCGCCGCTGCGAGCGCGGCGGAGGCCGTGCTCGCCGAGCCGACGAAAGACGGTCTCGCCGCGAACCTCAACCGATTCTGGGCGGGCTGGGCCGATCTGGCGAACACCCCCGAGCCCGCCGCCGCGCAGGTGGTGCTGACCAACGCCTCGGTGCTGGCCGCGCAGATCGCCTCGGGCTACGACAGCGTGGTGGGGCAGTGGAGCGACCTGCGCGCTCAGGTCGATCGGCAGATCGCCGACGTCAACGTCACGGCGGCCCAGGTCGCGACCCTGAACGGGCAGATCCGCACGGCGCTGCAGTCGGGGCGCTCGGCCAACGAACTCATCGACCAGCGCAACGTGCTGGCGCAGCAGCTGTCCACTGTCGTGGGGGCCACCGGACGGCTCGAGGACGACGGCACGATGACCCTCCGCCTCGACGGCAACGCGCTGGTCGCGGGCGATTCCAGCCGCGCCCTGGCCGTGGCGGGACCGCGCGAGATGACCGATCCCGCGCGCCTCTCGATCTCCTGGACCGACCGTCCCGACGTCCCCGTCGCCGTGACCGGCGGGTCGGTCGGAGGTGCGCTGAGCGTCCTCGCACCGGCATCCGAGGGGGGCACGCTGGCGGCGGTCGCCGACGCCTACAACGCGGTCGCGACCTCGCTCGCGACCGCGGTCAACGGCATCCATCGCTCCGGTCAGACCGCGACGGGCGCCGCCGGTGGGGATTTCTTCTCGGTGGATGCCACGGGTCCGGCCGCACGCGGACTGCGGGTCGTGCCGACGGGGCTCGACCAGCTCGCCCTCGCGGCACCGGGAGCGGGTGCGCGGGACACCTCGATCGCCGATCGCCTCTCGGTGCTCGGAACCTCTCCCACCGGTCCGTCGGCGACGTGGTCGAGCTTCGTGACGGGGTACGGCGTGGCGGTCGGGGGAGACGTGCAGCGCGCTGACACGGCGGATCGCAGCGCGATCGCGGCGATCAGCGGGCAGCAGTCGCAGGCCTCGGTCGACGGCGACGAAGAGACCATCAACCTCCTGAAGTACCAGACCGCGTATCAGGCGGCGGCCCGCGTGCTGACCGCGGTGGACGAGGCCCTCGACCTGCTCATCAACCGCGTCGGCCTCGTGGGCCGCTGACCCCGGAGTGGCCATGATCGGACGCATCACCAGCAGCACCGTCAATCAGCAGGCGCTGCGCACCCTGCAGGCGGGCCTCGCCGACCGGGCGCGGCTGCAGGATCAGGCGACCTCGCAGCGCGCCATCCGCACCTCCAGCGACGATCCGGCGGCCGCCGCCGCGATTCTGGGGGTGCACGGCGAGCAGGCGCGCACGTCGCAGTACGCTCGCAACATCAGCGACGGTCTCGCCTGGGTGACCACCGCCGACACGGCGCTGGGAGCGAGCATCGACCTGCTCAACCGCGCGCGCGACCTCACCGCCCAGGGCGCCAACTCGGGCGCGTTGAGCGCGTCGGCCCGGGAATCGATCGCCGCCGAACTCGACAGTCTCAGCACCGAGCTGCTGTCGCAGGCGAACACGACGGTGCTCGGACGTACGGTCTTCGCGGGGACGGACGACAGCGGCTCGGCCTTCGACCCGGCGACCTTCGCGTTCTCGGGCACGAGCGGTGCGGGGGTCCAGCGGCGCCTCTCCGACGGCGAGCAGGTGCGTGTCGACCTCGACGGCGCGCAGGTGTTCGGCGAGGGTACCGACAGCGTCTTCGCGGCTCTGCGCGCGATCGCCGCCGATCTGCGCGCGGGCGAGGAGGTCGGACCGCGATTGGCCACGATCGACGCGCACCTGAAGGAGTTGGCGACGGCGCGGGGTGTCGCCGGGGCCCGCCAGGCCCAGATCGAGAGGGCGTCGGCGGCGAACACCAGCGTCGCCGTCGACCTCGAGGCGCGCCGCGCCGAGGTCGAGAACGTCGACACCCTCGAGGTGTACATCGCCCTGCAATCCGCCGAGCTCGTGTATCAATCCGCCCTGCAGGTGACCGCGAAGACCCTGCAGACCAACCTCCTGGAGTTCCTGCGATGACCACCTCCCCGACGACCGCCCCCGGGACCACCGCCGAGCTCGGCGATCTCGACGTGGAGTTCGCGGCATCCCTTCCGGGGCTCGGCCCGCTCACCTCTTTCCGTCTCGCGCGCATCGAGGGCGCCCGGGGGCTGTACTCGCTGCGCTCGAGGGGCGACGAGGTGCGGCTGTTCCTCGTCGACCCCGCGACCGTGGTCGCGGACTATCGCCCGCGCATCACCGCCGGGATGCGCGGAGAAGTCGGCGCCGACGAGGAAACCGTCCGCCTGTTCGTCGTGGCCAATCCCTCGGAGGAGGGGGTGTTCGTGAACCTGCGTGCGCCCGTCCTCATCAACGCGCGGACGGGATCGGCGGCGCAGCTGATCTTCGAGGACACGTCGTACCCTCTGCGCGCGCAGCTGGGGACGGCCTGACCGCCGGCGTACCCCGAGCCGCACGGGCGACCGCGGAGATCCGCGGCGAAACATCTCGCGCGGAAGGTGCTGCGAGGCGCTAAGATCGTCACGAAAACGAGCAGAAACCGACGAGCACCGCAACCCGAACGCGGTGTGCGCCCTCCCGAAGGGGCGCGGGTCGGAGTCAGCCCGCGGTGCGTGACCTCGGTTCCGAGGGGCGTCGGCGGCGAGACCGGCAGTGCGCACGCGCCGCCGGAGCGTCCGTCGCGTCCGCGGAGACGGGCCACCTCGGCGGGCGACGACGCGTACCGCCGGCGTCTTCACCCGAAGGATCCGCTCACGCGTCGCAGCACGGTCCACCTGTCGTCCCCGTTCGGCAACCCCGATGCCGGTCGGAGGGTCGACACATACGCTCGTTCACGAGCAAGAGCATTGGATGGTGAAGATATGCCTGTCACGAGGTCCGAAGAGCCCAAGGTGAGCAAGCGCGAGTTCGTCCAGCGGGTGTCCAAGCGCGCGGGTCTGTCCCTGCGGACGACCCAGCTCGCGTACGACGCGATCTTCGAGGAGATCCTCGAGCTGGTCAACGCGGGCAACCGCGTCACGCTGACCGGGTTCGGCAAGTTCTACGCACAGCCGCACAAGGGGCACGACGTCGTCCTGAACATCCGCGATGACGCCCACACCCGCGGGCACGTCGACGATTACGCGGTGCTGAAGTTCTCGGCGACGCGCGACGTCAACAAGAGGGTGACGGTTCCGCCCCGCTCCCGCGACGACTCGTAGCCCGTGCGGCGCGCATCCTCGACCCCACGCCGACGCGTGGGGGATCGCGCGAAGCGCGGTGTCGTTTTCAGCGATCGAACGAGTAGCTGACCTGGCCCACGAGGGTCAGAGTGATCCGCGCCGGAAGCTCGTCGGGCATCTCCTCGTCCTCGACCATCGCGTCGATCGTGTGGACGGGGATCGAGATGCTGCCGTCGTCCTCGAAGACGACGTCGCGCGGGGCGAACGAGAAGAACAGCGTGCGCTGGGTGCTGCGCAGTTCGATGGTGCGCTGCACATCGCTGCGCTCGTGCAGGTTGAGCACCGACTCGTCCGCCAGGATCGTGCCGTCCGGGTACTTCGCCTCGACGCGATAGGTACTCGGTTCGATCGCCTTGATGTTGAGGTCTTCGACGATCTCGGAGAACTTCGCCTCGGGGTGATTCATCTCGAAGGCGATCGCCCGCAGGTGGTCGTACGTCAGGTTCACCCGACGCGAGAACAGTGCGGCGTTCTCGACCTCCGAGGGCGCGGCGTGCGGGGCCTGGTCGGCGAGGTACTCCCGCACCTCGTCCGGGCCGGGGTAGTCGAAGCGCATGTGGTAGTGGAAGCGACCGGGCCGGTTGACGATGTAGTGGCTGACGTCCTGCACGTCGTTGACCGTCACGCAATAGATGCGTCGCACCGACGACATCCCGTCGAAGAGCGTCAGGAACTGATTCTGGCGGTTCGGCTCCGCGAGGTGACCGCGACCGGATGCGAAGACCTTCTCGAACTCGTCGAAGATGACGAGGCATTCGTCGAGGGTGTCGAGGAAGTCGACGATGCCGTCGGCATCCTCGGTGACGAGCACCACCGGCAGCTCCTGGGCGATCGCCCGTTCCGCCACCATGCGGAGGAACATTGACTTCCCCTGCCCCTTGTTCCCCGACAGCATGACGCCCAGGTTGCGGTCGAGTCGGGCGTAGGTGCGGAAGATCTTGTCGACCTTGGCTTCGCGCTGTCCGTACACCTTCTCCGCGCCGACGGCGAGATCCGCCGTGCGCACGAGGCTGAAGCCCTCTTTACTGCTGAAGCGCACGCGATAGGTGCCGAGGGGAAGGCGATCGTGAGCCTTGACGGCGGAATCGTAGACGCGGACCTGACCGCCGGTCTCGATGTAGGTGCTGCTCACGTGGTCGTGCTCCTCTAGGGGGGAAGGGGCGTTCCGAAAGGGCTGTCAATACCCTAAGAATGAGATGAGTACTTTCTAATGTAAGCCCCGGAAGGCGTGCCGCAACACCATTTGCGGTGAAGGAACGGGAGACGGGAGCGTTGCGGGGTCGGCTGAGCGCGGGGGGCGCGAAACGACTCGAAAAGGAGAGGAAACGCGGTGGGGGTGTGAGAGGGCCGAATGCGACGACCGGCGCCGCTCACGGCCCTGCGGTACTCCTGCGTGCAGTGCCCGTGAAAGACGAAGAACGATGGATCGAATGACGAGGGGCGGCGACCGGATGACGCGCGACGACCCCTGGGGGGCACATGCACGATGACGCCGACGTCGGAGCGATGGCGCTCCATCTCACCGTCCGGATCGACGAGCGACGGACCGAGCCGGAAGTCTGGCGTGCGGTCATCCGCTCCGGCGAAGAGGCGGATGCGGGCGCCCGTGTCCTGACGGCCGCGACGCTCCACCGCGTCCACTACGCCGATCCGTCCTGGGCCGAACAACTGCGCGAGGCCGTGCCGGACCTGTCGTCGATCGGATCCGCGTTCGCCGATCGCGAGCTGATCTCGATGATCGACGAGTCCTCGCTGTTCACCGACAGCCTGTGTGTGATCTCCTCCGTCGACATCGACGCCGCGGTCGGCTCTCTCGTGAGCCACGCGCTCGTCCGCGGCGTCGCCCGCGTCTTCGACGGAGACACGATAGCGATCCTCCTGACGGCGGCGTTTCCCGCCGCGATGGGTGGACCGGTGGTCGATCCGGCCGATGTCGCCGCCCGCCGTGCTCATTGGGCGAGCATCGGCTTCGTCGACATCCCCGGGACCGCGGCGATGCTGCTGCCCGTGGGCTCCCGACCGTGAGCAGCGCCCCCGCACCTCCGTCTCCGGACGGGTGCGGGAGGCCGTGCGCCCTAGGGTGAGGGGAGACGATGAGAGGGGCCCGCGGGTGGCTGACGAACGCGAACGGTTGAGCTGGGACGATTTCGGGATCGCGACGAGGGACATCTCCCGCGCGATCGTCGCCGACGGATTCCACCCCGAGGTGGTCGTCGCCATCGCGCGCGGAGGTCTGCTGCCCGGCGGGGCGATCGCCTACGGCCTGGGCGTGAAGAACTGCGGTGCCCTGAACGTCGAGTTCTACACCGGTGTCGGCACGGTGCTGGATGCCCCCGAGGTGCTGCCTCCGGCGCTCGATCTGTCGTACCTCTCGGGGCGCCGTGTGCTGCTCGTCGACGACGTCGCCGACAGCGGCCGCACCCTCGATCTGGCCATCAAGCTTCTCGATCGTCACGGGGCCGAGGCGCGCTCAGCCGTCATCTACACCAAGCCGACGACCGTGGTGCAGCCCGATTACGCCTGGAAAGACACCTCGCTCTGGATCGACTTCCCGTGGTCGCACCAGGGATCGGTGCACGAAGAAGACGCCGCGTGACGGCGAAGTCGCTCGCCGAGCTCGCCGACGCGGGACTCATCGACGCCTCGTGGGTCGAGCCCCTCGCCCCCGTCGCCGACGACATCGCGGCGCTGGGGGAGCGACTGCGCGCCGAGAAGGCGCCCTATCTCCCGGCCGGTGAGCTCGTCCTTCGGGCCTTCCGCACCCCTCTCGATGCCGTGCGGGTGCTCATCGTGGGGCAGGACCCCTACCCGACGCCCGGCCATCCGATCGGGCTGTCGTTCGCGGTCGACCCGCACGTGCGGCCGCTCCCGCGGAGTCTGGCGAACATCTACCGAGAGCTGCACGACGACCTCGGCATCGCCCCCGCGCCGCACGGCGACCTCTCCGCCTGGTCGGCGCAGGGCGTGATGCTGTTGAACAGGGTGCTCACCGTGGCGCCCGGGCAGCCGGCATCCCACCGCGGGTGGGGGTGGGAGCGCGTGACCGAGCACGCCATCCGGGTGCTCGTCGCGCGCGAGCAGCCGCTGGTCGCCGTGCTCTGGGGGAAGGATGCCATGAACCTGGCGCCGCTCCTCGGCGCGACGGCGACGGTGTCGTCACCGCACCCGTCACCGCTGTCGGCGAGCCGCGGATTCTTCGGATCGCGCCCGTTCTCACAGGTGAACGCTCTGCTCGAGCAGCAGGGCGCGGATGCCGTGGACTGGCGGCTTCCGGCCTGACGCCCCCGCGCCCCGCGGGGCGGATGGCGGACACACGCCCGAAACCGCCGCGCCCGTAGAGTGGCGGGGTGCTGGAAGAGGAGTACGAGAAGAGCCGTCGGCGTCTGCCCGCGCACCTGCGCCGCGCGCCCGAGCCGGAGAGGCCGTTCTCGTTCGAGATCCGCCCGGCCACCGAGGCCGACATCCCCGACATCCGCGAGATCTACAACTACTACGTGCGCAATTCCGTCGTGACCTTCGACGAGAAGGCCTGGACGATCGCCAAGTGGCGCGACAAGTTCGCCACCCTGCACAAGCTCGGCCTGCCCTTCCTCGTGGCGCAGTCGCCCAGCGGCCAGATCCTCGGCTACGCGCTCGTGCAACCGTGGCAGTCCAAGTCGGCCTACCGCTACACGGTCGAGAACTCGATTTACCTCGGGCAGGCCGCGGCGGGCAAAGGGCTGGGGCGAGCGCTGCTCGAGGCACTGATCGCCGCGTGCCAGGACCTCGGCATCCGCGAGATGGTCGCGGCCATCAGCGACAAGGGCGCCGACGCGTCGATCGCCCTGCACGAGAAGCTCGGCTTCACCGAGGTCGGGCGGATGGGGCGCGTGGGCTTCAAGTTCGGACGCTGGCTCGGCGTCGTCTACCTGCAGAAGAGCATCCCGTCGAAGAAGAAGCGGCGGAAGCTGTTCGGCTGAGCGGTCGGGATACCCCGATCGCCGCGTGCCGTGCCCTCGGGAAGGCGGACTCAGCGCAGCGACGATCGCGTCGCGCCCGCACGCCTCGGTTCGCGGTGCCCGCCCTCGCGTCGCGCGAGTGCGCCCGTGTTCGCGGTGTCCGCCCTCGCGTCGCGCGAGTGCGCCCGTGTTCGCGGTGTCCGCCCTCGCGTCGCGCGAGTGCGCCCGTGTTCGCGGTGTCCGCCCGCGCCGAGCGCTCGCGCGTCTGTGTCCGGTGTCCGCCCTCGTGTCGCGCGATTGCGCTCGGGCCCACGCCGCCGAGGTTCAGGAATCTCGCGATGGAGGCGCCGCGGCCTGGCGCACCTCATCGACGAGCGCGCGCCACGGTCCCTCGATCTGCCCGTCGCCGAGGCGCGCGCGATGCACGGCGGTGTCGCCCCGGTGGACGTCGATGCGCCACTGATACCGGTCGGCGCCCGTCGACGGGGCCTCCGCGGCGTCCCACGGACAACGCTCCACGAGGTCCCGCCAGTGCGGGACACGTTCCGGTGCGGGTTCGGCGCGCCACTGCTTCGACAGTCCGGCGATGCCGCCCGACCGCACCACCACGACGACGAGACGCTCGTGCTCGGCGGTGTCGGCGTCAGGCTGCGGCATCCTTCACGACGCCGACCCCGGCCCATGCGGCTCGGACGGCGGCGACCTCCTCGGACTCCTCACCGTACTCCGTGGCGGCGGTGCGCAGTGTCGCCGAGGCGAAGGCGAGGAAATCGGCCGTGGACGACAGCGCGCCGCCGGTGAGCGTGCGATACCAGATGAGCCCGGCGCGCTCCCAGGCGAAACCGCCGAGAGCCGTTGCGGCGAGGTAGAACGCGTGGTTGGGGATGCCGGAGTTGATGTGCACGCCCCCGTTGTCGTCCTCGGTCTCGACGTAATCCCGCATGTGGCCCGGCTGCGGGTCTTTCCCGAGCACGTCGTCGTCGTATGCGGTGCCCGGGGCCTTCATCGATCGCAGGGCTTCGCCCTGCACCGCGGCGGCGAAGATACCCGCGCCGATGAGCCAGGACGCTTCGTCGGCGCGTTGGCCCCGATGATGCTGTTCGGCGAGGGCGCCGAACACATCGGACAGCGACTCGTTCAGGGCCCCCGATTGCCCCTGGTACTCGAGTCCTCCGGCGGCCTCCGTCACCCCGTGACCCAGCTCGTGGGCGATGACGCTGAGCGAGCGCGTGAAGCCGACGAACACGTCGCCGTCGCCGTCGCCGAAGACCATGCGCTCGCCGTTCCAGAACGCGTTGTCGTAGTCGTCGCCGTAGTGCACCGTGGCCAGCAGGGATCCGCCCGCCGCGTCGATGCCGTCGCGCGCGAACGCGTCCCAGAAGAAGTCGTAGGTCTCGCCGAGGCCGTCGTACGCCTCGTCGACGGCGCTGTCACCGGTGGGCGCGTCGTCTTCGCTGCGCACGCGACGCCCCGGCAGGTTCTCGGTGTTGGCGGCGTCGGAGATGACGCGATCGGGGGCGGGGCCGGTCTCGGCCACGAGCGCGTCGCCCTCGATGGACAGGCGCAGGCGCGTACGCGTGGGGCGGGACGGACGCGGCAGGGCGAGGGTCTTGCGCGCGGCGGCCGCCGCCCGCGCGAGGCGGGGGTCGTCGGTCTGCGCGAGGCGGTCGAGCAGGAACGGGGGGACGATACCGGGGGTCATGGGGCGAGGCTAACGCCGACCCCCGACATCGCGGCATCCCTTGCCCATGACCTGTGAGCGGATTCCCACTCACGCGGACGGGGGAGGAGCCTCAGGCGGGCAGCGTCGGGATCGACGCGAGCAGCTGGCGGGTGTAGGCCGCCTGCGGCTGCAGCAGCACCTTCTCGGTGGGACCCTGCTCGACGATGTGCCCGTCCTTCATGACCACGACCTGGTCGCAGACGCTCTGCACCACGCCGATGTCGTGCGAGACGAGCACGAGCGTCAGCTGCTCCTCGGCGCGCAGCCGCGCGATGAGACGCAGGATCTGCGCGCGCACGGTGACGTCGAGGGCGGACAGCGGCTCGTCGCCCACGAGGATGCGCGGACGATGCACGATCGCCCGCGCGAGGGCGATGCGCTGCCGCTGGCCTCCCGAGAACTCGTGCGGGAAGCGCGCCGACATGTCGGCGTCGAGGCCCACCTGCTCGAGCACGTCGCGAACGCGCTGCGAACGGTCGCCGTCGATGCCGAGCGCCCACAGCGGCTCGCCCACGATGCGCCCGACGTTCATGCGGGGGTCGAGGGAGGCGTACGGGTCTTGGAAGACGATGCCCGTCGCACGCCGCAGCCAGTGCAGCGAGCGCGCGGAGCCGCGGCCGTCGACGACACGCCCCTCCACCTCGACGCTCCCGGCGCTCGGCACGTCGAGACCCAGCAGCAGACGGACGAGGGTCGACTTGCCCGAGCCCGACTCGCCGATGATCCCCACCGCGGAGCCCGCCGTGACCGACAGATCGACGTCGGCGAGTCCCGCGGTGCGCTCGGCGCGACCGAAGCCGCGGGTGCGCGGCGCGAGGTAGTCGCGCGAGAGCCCGCGCGCCCGGATCACCGTGTCGCTCACCGTTCCCCCTCGCCGTCGCTGCGGTCCGCCGCCGCCGGGATCTCGGCATCCGGTTCGTTCGACGCCGGAGCGCGTGAGACGGAGCGCTCCGGATGCCAGAGGGTCGCCGTCGCATCGCGCAGCAGCGCCTGCGTGATCGGCGACGACGGTGCGCGGAGCAGGTCGGTCACCGCGCCTTCCTCGGCCACCCGCCCGCGCTCGAGCACGACGGCGTGGGTGGCGACCTGGGCCAGTACCGCCAGATCGTGCGTGATGAACACGAGCGACATGCCGGCATCCTGGACCAGGGTTCGAAGCAGCGACAGGATCCCGGCCTGGATGGTGACGTCAAGCGCGGTCGTCGGCTCGTCGGCGATCAGCAGGCGCGGGCGGCACGCGAGGGCCATGGCGATCGCGACGCGCTGGCGCTGTCCGCCCGACAGCTGGTGCGGGTAGCGCGAGACGAGCCGCTCCGGGTCGGGGAGGGCGACCCGCTCGGCTTCGACGACCGCACGGCGCAGGGCCTCGCGGCGGGAGACGCCCTCGTGGATGCGGACGGACTCGCCGATCTGGCGGCCGACGGTGCGGATCGGGTTGAGTGCCGTGCGCGGCTCCTGGAACACGATGCCGATGTCGTCGCCGCGCAGGGCCGCGAGCCGGGCGTCGGGCAGGTTCAGGATCTCGCGGTCGTCCCAGCGCACGCTGCCCGTCGCGCGCGCCCCCTCGGGCAGTAGGCCCAGGATCGCGAGGGCGGTGAGCGACTTGCCCGAACCGGATTCGCCGATGAGACCCACGCGGGCGCCGTCGGGGACGTCGAACGACACACCGTCCACGACGGCATGCCCGCCGATCTCGACGCGCAGGTCTTTCACCACGAGGCTCACGCGACCACCCCCGGAACGGGTGTCCGCGCCGACGGGGTCCGCTCGGCGAGGGTGGGGTCGGCGGCCTCGCGCAGAGCGTCGCCGAGCAGGTTGAGTCCGAGCACGGTGAGGGTGATCGCCACTCCCGGCCACACGACCGTGAGGGGGTGCACGGCGATGTACGCCTGCAGGTCGCTCAGCAGCACGCCCCACGACGGCTGCGTCACGGGGGCGCCGAAGCCGAGGTACGACAGGCCCGCCTCCGCGAGCACGGCCACCGCCATCGCCCACGACAACTGCACGATGAACACCGGGGCCACGTTCGGCAGCAGGTGACGGGTGAGGTTCTGGCACGTCGACAGCCCGCTCGCCCGCCCGGCGAGCACGAAGTCGCTGTGCAGCACTCTCCGCAGCTCGGGGCGCGTGACGCGGGCGACGTTGACGCCGAACCCGATGCCCACCGACCAGATGACCACCGCGAGGGACCCGCCCCAGACCGCGGAGATCATCATCGCGATGATCAGCACGGGGAAGGCCACGAGGATGTCGACCAGAACCGCGACGCTCTCGCGGATCCACCGGGCGGTGAGCGCACCGAGCGCCGCCAGGGCGATGCCGAGCAGGGACGCCACGATCCCCGCGCCGGCCGCGACGACGACCGTCGTGCGGGCTCCGGCCATGAGGAGGCTGGCGATGTCGCGTCCGCTGTTGTCGGTGCCGAGCACGTGCGGCCACGAAGGGTCGGCCCACCGGTTGCGCGCATCGACCGCCCCCGGGTCGAACGGGGTCCACACGAGCGAGATCAGGGCGACCACGACGACCAGGGCCGCCACGAGGATGCCGAACCGGCCGGTCCCCAGCGCGAGGAGGCGTTTCAGGGTGCTCATGCGGCCTCCCGTTGGCGGGGGTCGATCAGGCGGTGCACGAGGTCGACGACGGCGCCCACGATCAGGACGACCGCCGTCAGGGCGAGCAGCTCGCCCTGCACCTTGGGCAGATCGCGCCCGGCGACGTCGGAGACGAGCATGCGGCCCACCCCGGGCAGCGTGAACAGCTGCTCGATGACGACGGCTCCCACGATGATGCCCGCGATCTGCAGACCGAGCACCGTGATGACCGAGAGGCCGACGTTGGGCAGACCGTGGCTCAGCAGCGCGCGCGTGCGGGTGAGCCCCTTGGCCGCGGCCGTGCGGACGTAGTCCTCGCCCAGCGCCTGCAGGGTCGCGCTCCGCACGAAGCGCAGCAGCATCGCCCCCTCGACGACGCCGATGGTCAGGGCGGGCAGGATCAGGGCGCGCACCGCCGCCCCCGGATCGTTCCACCCGGCGCGCGGGAAGCCCTGCGGCGGCAGCCATCCGAGCCACACCGCGAAGACGACGACCAGCATCATCCCGGCCCACACCACCGGGACCGCGGCGAGGGCCTGAGCACCGACGCTCAGCGCGGTCCCCCCGGCCCGGCGACGGCCGAGCGCCGAGACGACACCGAACGGGATGCCGACGACGAGCGCCACCGTGAGCGACATCGCGGCGAGGGGGACGGTGACCTGCGCCTTGTCGAGCAGCTCGGTGGCCACCGGCGTCCCCGTGAGCAGCGAGGTGCCCAGATCGCCGCGGAACAGGCCGCCGATCCACGCCGTGTACTGCTGCCACAGCGGCACGTTCAGACCCAGGCTCTCGCGCAGCGCCGCGATCTGGTCCGGGCTCGCCTGGGTGCCCCCGACCAGCTGCGCGACGTCGCCGGGGAGCACGCGGAGCGAGAGGAAGATCAGCACGCTGGCCACGGCCAGGCCCAGCACGAGCAGGCCCAGCCGTGTCAGCGTGTAGCGGATCACTCCGCCGCGACCGTCACGCCCGCCAACGGCAGACGCACATTGAGCGAGTTCTTCGGGAAGCCGGCGACGTCGTTCGCGACCGCGGTGCGCGGGGTCGACAGGAACAGCCAGTCGGCGGCATCCTCGTCATCCACGATGCGGGCGGCCTCGGCGAGCAGGTCGGAGGACTGCTGCTCGTCGGTGGTCGCGAGCGCCTGGGCGTAGAGGCTCTGCACCTCGGGGTTGTCGTAGCCGAAGTAGTACGAGGGGTTGGCCCAGTTGCCGAAGTCGCGCGCCTCGACGTGACGCACGAAGCTCAGGTCGTAGTCGTGGTTCTGGTAGACGTCGGTCAGCCAGGTCGAGAAGTCCACCTGGTCGACCTTCAGCGTCACGCCCACGTCGGCGAACGACGACACCAGGAAGGTCGCGAGGGTGCCGGGGTAGACGTTGGGGATGGTCAGCGTCAGGTTCAGGTTCTCGGCACCGGCCTCGGCGAGCAGCTCGCGCGCGCGGTCGGGGTTGTACGAGATGCTGCCGGTGAGGTCTTCGTACCCCGGGTCGAGCGGGGGGATCGGTCCGTTCAGAGGCTGCGCCGTCTCGAGCGTCTCGGCGAGGGCGTCGTGGTCGATCGCGAGGCGGAGGGCCTCGCGGACGCGCTGATCGGTGAGCGGGGCCTTGGCGTTGTTGAAGGCGAGGGTGCCCTTGTCGGTGGTCAGGCCCGACTCGATCGAGAAGTTCCCGGTGCCCTCGATCTGGCTCTGCAGCTCCGGGTCGATCTCGAGCGCGACGTCGACGTCGCCGCTGACGGCGGCGTTCGTGGCGGCGCTCTGATCGGGGATGTAGTCGAGCACGACCTCGGCGACGCCGGCCTTCTCCCCCCAGTAGTCGTCGAAACGGGTGAGGGTCAGGCTCTGCCCGGTGCTCCAGCTCTCGACGCGGAACGGCCCGGTGCCGTTGGCCGCGGTCTGGAAGTTCGTGGTGTCGCCGTTCTTGAAGATCAACCCGGCACGGCCGGTGAGCGCGAAGAGGAAGTCGATGTTCGGCTGCGCCAGCGTGACGACGACGGTCGTCGCGTCCGGCGAGGCGATGGAGGCGACTCCGGCGAGGTCGGCGCTGTTCTGGACGGTCGCGTCGTCCTTGGCCGTCTGCAGCGAGGTCACGACGTCGTCGGCGGTCAGCGCGCTCCCGTCGTGGAAGGTCACGCCCTCGCGGAGGGTGAAGGTGTAGGTGAGGCCGTCGGGGGAGACCTCCCAGGCCGTGGCGAGGGCGGGGACGATCGCGTTGTCCTGGTCGCCGTCACGGGTCACGAGACCCTGGTAGACGTTGTCGATCAGCGCCTGCTCCAGCGACGCGCCGCTGGTGCGACGGATGTCGAGGTTCGACGGCTCCAGCGACAGGCGCACGGTGAGGGTCGCGTTGGGGTCGGGGTCGCCGACCGGTCCGGGCGAGGTGGTGGTGCCGGTGCACGAGGTGAGCAGAAGCGCTCCGATCAGGAGCGCGCTCGAGGCGAGGGCGGTGCGGCGCAGCATTGCGGGGTGTCCTTTCGCAGGCCGAGGGCATCCGAGTGCTGTGGATGCCGTGCAGGGGTGGAAACAGCCTACTTTCACCGGCATTCCCTCATCGCCCCGTGTGACGATGAGCGACGGTGTATGACGGTGCGCGCACGCGAGGTTCTCCGCCGACCGCCTCACGCGGAGGCGTCGGCGACGACCTCGCGGATGAGCGCGGCGAGGGCGGCGGGATCCTCCTCCTGCGCGTTGTGGCCGGTGGCGAGCACGCGGACGCCCGCACCGGGCACGCGACGCCGGAGCTCCTCGGCATCCGTCTCGGTGACGAAACCGCGCTCGCCGCGGACGAGGGTCACCGGCGCGCCGACCTCGGCCAGGTCGTCCCACCCGGTGCTCGCGAGCACCGCGCGCACGGCATCCGGGGTCGTGGGCTCGGTGCCCGCGTCCGCGGCGGGGTCGGTCCGGGCGGCCGCATTCGCGGCGGCCGCGGCGAGGTGGGCGAAGTGGTGCTTCCACTCCACGCGTCCGTCTTCGCGCACACGGGAGTTGAGGAAGACCCCGCGCGCGGCGGCCTCGGGTGAGCCGCCGAGTCCGAACGACAGGGCGCGCTGCACCAGCTCCTCGCGCGACGACCAGTCGGTCGGGCCGGCGAAGAACGCGCGGATCTGCGCGGGTCCCGCGTTCGGATCGACGCCGGGGGTGATGTCGACGACGACGAGTCGTGAGACCAGGTCGGGACGGGATGCCGCGACGGCCGCCGCCGTGAGACCGCCGAGCGAGTGGCCCACCAGCACCTGCGGCCGATCGGTCCAGGTCTCGAGCGCGCGCACCACGTCGGGGGCGAGGACGCGCGCGACGTAGGCGGCGTCGTCGCGCCAGGAGGAATCGCCGTGCCCCGGCAGATCGAGCGCGAGGGCGGGCACCCCGAGGTGCAGCAGGGTCGTGTCCCACGTGTGCGCGTTCAGTCCGGCGCCGTGCAGCAGCGTCACCGCCGGGGGAGCGGCGCCCCACCGCAGCGCGCTCAATCGACGCCCGTCGGCGAGGGCGAGGTCGACGCGGGAGACGGCGGGGACGGCGGCGCCGAGACCGGCGGCTTGGGCGGGGAGGAACGAGAACTCGTCGAGCTCGGGCATGGGGTTCAGCCTGTCACCCGTCGCCCGGATGCCGCCACCGGGGTGCCGCGCGGCGTCACGCGGTGCGCGGCATCCTGCGCGCGGTGGCCCGTCCCCGGTTCCCGCGGCTCGGGCGGATGCCGAGGTGTCGCCGACCGTTCCCGCGCCGGTCGACCACGGTCGTCCTAGGCTGTCGCCATGGGCGAGGAACGGCGTGTGCACCTGTCGAAGTCGGCTCCGGAGGCGTACGCGGCGCTGCGCGCGTTCTCGACGACGGTGGGCCGGCTCGCCGCCGACGCGGGCATCGATGCGCGGCTGCGCGAGATCGTCCAGATCCACGCCTCCCAGCTGAACGGCTGCGCGTATTGCGTGCGCGTCCACGTCGACGGCGCCGTGAAGGCGGGGCTCGACGCCGACGTCATCGCCCAGATCGCGACGTGGCGCGAGTCGGGCGTGTTCGACGACCGCGAGCGGGCGGCGCTGGAGCTGACGGAGTCCTTTACGTTCATCCACGAGGACGGCATCCCCGACGAGGTGTACGACCAGGCGGGCGGCATCCTGAGCGAGGCCGAGTACGTCGCCCTCAGCTGGGTGCTCGTGGCCATCAACGCCTTCAACCGCGTCGCGATCGCGGGCCGTTATCCGGTACCGCCCCGCACGCCCGCGGGCGCTGTCGTCGCGGACGATGCCGCTCCTCCCGCGACGACCGCGCCGCGCGCTCCGCACGTGCACGTGGACGGCACCGCGTGAGCTCGCTGGTCTCGGGGGCGGTCAATTTCCGCGACGTCGGCGGGCTCCCGGCGGGCGCGGGCCGAACCAGAGAGGGCGTCCTGTTCCGCTCGGGCAACCTGGTCGCAGTCGACGACGACGGCATCGACACCCTGCGCGCGATCGGCCTGCGTCGCGTCGTCGATCTCCGCGACGAGAGCGAGCTCGCCGTCGACCCCAGCCGGCTCGACGATCTGCCCGTCGAGGTGCAGCACGAGCCCCTCTTCCTGGGATCCGTCGCTTCGTTCTTCGCGCGCGACCTCAGTCTCGAGCAGCTCTACACCGAGATCGCCGACGCCTCCGCCGACCGCGTCGTCGCGGCCATCCGCGGCATCCTGGTCGATCAGCCCGTGCTCGTGCACTGCACGATCGGCAAAGACCGCACGGGCGTGACGGTCGGGATCGCGCTCGCCGCGGCGGGCGTCGACGCCGAGGCCGTCGTGGCGGACTACGCGCGCACCGAAGGCCTGCTGCCCGCCGGTCGCAACGCGCGGGTGCTCTCAGCGATCCGAGCGCTGCACCCCGAGAACGTGCACGCCGAGGATCTCGCGACCCGCTCACCGGCGCGGGCCATGCGCGCGCTGCTGGCGCATCTCGACGGCACCTACGGCTCCGCCGCCGGGTATCTGCGTGCGCACGGCATGACGGATGCCGAGATCGACCGTCTGCGCGAGGTGCTCGTGGAGTGATCCACGTGTGGATCACCAGCCGGAACACAGGTTAGGCAACCCTTTGTCGGGGGTATACTCGACCTCATCATGCCCACCTCTTCCGAGCACAACGACGCCGCCTGCCGTGCGTCGCGGCACACCCGCGTGCAGCACCTCGTGACCGCCGACGAGACCTCTCTCGCCGAGCTCGAGGCGCTCCTGGCGACGCTGCCCATCTGCTCGACCGGGCGCGTGTTCATCGAGGTCCCCGACGAGTCGTGGATCGGTCGCGTCGCGGCACCCGCCCGCATGACGATCGCGTGGCTCGACCGTTCGCGCCGCGGCGGAGCGCCCGGTACGGGTCGTGGCTGCGCTCCGGGGCAGGCCCTCGCTCGTGCGGTCTCGGGCTGGGCGGGCGAGATGCTCTGCTGCGACGACGACGCGACCCGCGTCATCCTGCTCGGCGGATACCTCGGCACCGCCGAGATCGTCGACGATCTGATCTCGCGCCACGGCGTCGATCCGCTCGCCATCCACACGCCCGAGCGTTTCGGCCTCGCCACCGCGCGCTGACGCTGCCGCCGCGCGATCCCGTCGCCCTCGGTCGAGTGTCCACGACACGCCGGATCCTCGGGGTGAGGGCGGCGTGTCCTGGACACTCGATCCGCGGTAGCGGCCGCGGTGAGCGGGGCGGGCGGTGAACGGACGGCGGGTCAGCTGCCGCGGGGCACGTAGTTGCCCTCGATGAGCCCGGCCTCGATCTCGAAACGGTTGCGCAGCGGATCCCGTCCCGCGAGCGCGTAGAGCAGGGGCATGAGGAAGCCGTAGCGCTGCCACTGCCGCCGGTGCACGGCCTCGTGTCCGAGGACCACGTCGGTGGGCCGGTCGTCGCCGGTCAGGAAGCATCCGCCGACGCACACGCCCCCGCGGGGGAACGCCCACGCGGGCAGGCCGCGGAACACCCACAGGCCGCCGCGCCTCTCGATGCGCCCGGTGCTCCAGATCGAGCCCCATACCCATCCCACGGTGCACCCGTACCAATAGCCGACGCGGCTGATCGGGGAGTCGAGCAGGATGCCGGGGATGAACCGGTCGAGACGGCGACCCCGAGCCACGGCGCGATCGGCGCGCTCGCGCCAGCCGGCCGGCGGGCGGGGGATCGGGCTCACGCGAGCGCTCCGATCAGACGGAGGATGGTGCCCAGGTCGTCGACGGCCGCCGCGGGACTCGACGGCGAGAACTCGGTCAGCGTGGCCCCCGCGAGCGGCAGGCGTTCGCGCAGACGGCGGACGGATGCCACGACGTCGGCCGCGCGCGCACCGAACGGCTCGGGCAGGGCGACGCCCGTCATCTCCGCCGGGTCGAGCACGTCGAGGTCGACGTGCACGTGGACCCGCGCGGCGCCGGTCGCGAGGACCGCGTCGGCGAGGGCATCGGGATCCGCCAGGTCGGCAGGGGCGAGGACACGCATGCCGTGCTCCGAGATGTAGCGCTGCTCCTCAGCATCCAGGGCCCGCGTTCCGGCGAGGACGATGCGGGAGGGGGAGATTGCGGGCTCGAGGCGGTGGGGTGACTCGCCCTCGCCGGCGATGGCGCGCAGCACCATGCCGTGGAACGCCCCGCTGGGGGAGGACTCCGGGGTGTTCAGGTCGGCGTGCGCGTCGATCCACACCACCGCCAGGTCGTCGCCCGCGACGGCCGATACGGCCCCGAGTGCGACTCCGCAGTCGCCGCCGATCACCACGGCGGGCCCGTCGGCTCCGCGGACGGCGTCTTCGATGCGTTCGCGCATGCGGACGAGAGCACTGAGACGGTGCACACGCGTGCCCTGTGCGTCTCCGGCCTCGGTCGGTGCGTCGAGCACCGTCGTCGAGGCGCGGGGGAGGTCGCCGGCGATGGCCTCGGCACCGTCGACGAGTTGCATCGCACGCGACGACGAGGAGCCCTGCCACTGCGGGGCGACGATGAATCTGGCCATGGTGTCCTCGCCGGAGACGGGAGCGCGCCGCCCGGTGGACGGACGGCGCGCTCGAGGGTCGATCAGAGCTGGTCGGGGCTGGGGGCGTCGATCGCCGCGCGCTGCGGGCCGCCGACCTTCAGAGCGGCCAGACGCGCCTCGACCTCGGTCAGCTCGCCGACGTCTTCGAGCGCGTTGAACTGCGCGTCGATGCTCGATGCGGCCAGCTCCTGCTTGCCCGCGGCGAGGGCCTCTTCGCGGCGGATCTTGTCTTCGAAGCGCCCGAGCTCGCTGGTGGGGTCGAGGACGTCGATCGACTTGACCGCGTCGTGCACCTTGTTCTGCGCCTCGGCGACCTTGGCGCGGGCCGTGAGCTCGTTGCGCTTGGCCTTGAGCTGCTCGAGCTTGGTCTTCATGCCGTTCAGGCCGTCTTTGAGCTTGTCGACGACCTCGGTCTGCGACGCGATCGTGGGAGCGGCGGCCTTGGCCTCGCCCTCGGCGGTGATCTGACGCTGCAGGGCGATCTTCGCGAGGTTGTCAAACTTATCGGCCTCGCCGACGTTGCCGGCCGCGCGCAGCTCGTCGCCCTTGCGGCTGGCGGCGAGGGCCTTGTTGCCCCACTCGGCCGCGGCCTGGACGTCTTCCTGGTGGTCCCGCTCGAGCAGACGCAGGTTGCCGATGGTCTCGGCGATGGCGGACTCGGCGTCGGCGATCGAGTTCGAGTAGTCGCGCACGAGCTGGTCGATCATCTTCTGCGGGTCCTCGGCCTGATCGAGGAGCGCGTTGATGTTCGCGCGGACGAGGGTCGAGATGCGACCGAAGATGGACTGCTTGGCCATGCGGGGTGTTCCTTCCTGAGGGCGACGATGTCGAGTCTGGTGTCGGATGCTACGAATTCTCTGTGATCGGCGGCTGCGCCGCGAGGGGATCAGCGGCGTCGGCCTCCTCCGCCCCCGGCGCGGCCGCGGCCGCCTCCGCTCGAGAAGCCGCGGCCGCCTCCGCTGCGCGATCGTCCGCCGCCCGAGAACCCGCCGCCGAACCCACCGCCGCCGGAACGCGAACGTCCGCCGGAGAATCCGCCGCCGCCCAGGCCGCTCAGTCCGCCCAGCCCGCCGAGAGTGCCGAGACCGCCGCCCCCGAAGCCGCCACGGCGTCGTCCGCCGCCGGAGAGCGCGTTGATGGCGATGCCGCCGAGGATGGCGCCCATGAGGTCGCCGCCGCCCCCGCTCCCGCCGAACGACCCCACGTCGTTCTGGGCGAGCGAGGCGGCTTCGCCGGCTTTCTGCGCCGCACGCTGGGCCGTCGTCAGCGCCGACGCCGGATCACTCGCCCGCAGCTGCTCGGCCTGCACCAGCGCGGCACCGGCCTCGGCGAGGCGGGTGCGGGCGGTCGGCCCCACGGCGCCTCGCCGCGCCGCGATGAAGTCCTCGGTCGCGCTGACCTGCGCGCGGGCCTGGGCGAGCACGGTGTCGAGCTGGCCTTCGGCGCGTCGGCGGCGCTCCGCGGCGTCGCGCGCCGCGTCGAGCACGCCGTCGATGGTGGCGTTCGCCTGCTGCAGTCCGTCGACCGCGCGCAGCGGGCTCGGACGCTCGGCCGAGAAGAGCGCACGCGCGGCGTCGAGCTGCGAGCGCGTCGATGCGGCCGCGGCGGCGACCCGGCCGTCGGGGTCGGGCAGGGCCTCGGCGGCGACGAGGTCGCCCTCGATCTCGGCGACGAGGGCCCCTGCGCGCCGAGCGGCGTCATCGAGGGCGGTGCCGAGGGTGGTGATCGCCTTCTCGAGCGTGTCGGCCTGGGCGACGGCTGCCTGGGCGGCGCGGATGGCGACCGCCGCTTCGCCGGCGCGTCCCGCGGAGAGGGCGGCGTCGGCCTCCGTCTCCTGGGCGGCGGCGAGGTCGAGACGCGAGCGGGCCTGGGCGGGATTGTCGGCGACGGGGCTGAGCGCGTCGTCGGCGAAGCGGGCGCGCAGCCGTTGCAGCTCGAGCTCCGCCGCGGCGAGGGCGGAGGCGACGGCCTCGCGCCGGGTGCGGGCGGTCTGCAGGGCGGCCGGGGCGTCCGCTTCGAGGGCGCGGAGCTCGTCGAAGGCCGCGACTCTGGCATCCAGGGCCTCGTCGGCGCTCTGGCACAGGCGCAGGATCTCGGCGTAGCCGGCTCGTCGCTGATCGGGGGTCTCAGGGGTGTCGTCGTCGAGCTGCTGCTGCAGGGCGAAGGCCCGGTCGAGGTCGGCTTTGGCCTGAGCGAGGGTGTCGGCGAACGGGGCCGCGGCCTCGTCGCCGAACTGGGCGCGGGCGAAACCGAGCTCCTGCTCGCTGGTCTTCACGGCGTCGTCGGTCGCGACGAGCGCCGAGCCTGCGCGCCGGGCGAGGTCGTCGACGCTCTCCGCGGGCGGCGTCGCGGTGGCCGCCGACCGGTGCTTGCGGAGGAAGAGCCACAGCAGCACGCCGGCGATGGCCAGCAGGAGCACCGCGACGAGGATGATCGGCCCGAGGGCGGGCCCGCTGTCGGTGGCGGGAGTCGGAGGGGGAACGGGCATGTTGCCCCCGGCTTGCGCGTGCGCGGTGCGGATGCCGTCGGCGGCGGCGATCGCCGCGCCCGCGTCGTCTCCGGCCTCCAGTGCCGGCTGGATGCGTTCCTGCTCGATCGACGTCAGCTGGGCGGCCGAGAGCTCCCCGTCGTCGACGTCGCCGGAGAGGTAGAACGAGAACGTGTCACCGTCGATGGCGATCGCGAGCACGTACTGGTGCGGTCCGAGCTTGTTCTGATTGGCCGTGTCGTTCGCCCAGTCCTGCGCGTCGGCGGGATCGGTGAAGGCGTCGACGAAGACGACCCACAGATCGAGGTCGGTCTGCTCCGACAGCGCCACCAGCCGCGACTGCACCTCTGCCTCCTGCGCATCGGTGAGCGCGTCGATGCGGTCGACGACGTAGCTCGAGCCGAGGGAGGGAGGGGGGACGGCGACCGCGGCGAGCGGCACCCCCAGGATCGCGACGAGCGTCAGGAAGGCGACGGCGACCGCCCGGACCACTTTCGGCACCCGCATGCATCCCCCTTCGGTGCGCAACGGATCCACCCTATAAACGACCGCCGACACCGGGATAGGCGCGGCGCGTCCGCTGCCGGCGGACAGGCGCGACGCCTAGGCTCGAACGCTCGGAGGTACACCACCATGGACGACCGGTACGGAACGGACGTGCTCGCCCGCGGATGGCGCGACGCCGGACGCGTCAAGGCCGCCGAGGTCGCGGCATCCGCGGATCTCGTCGTGGAAGTCGCGGGCGACGGCTACGTCGGCGCGGTGACGCGGGTCGAGGGCATGAACGTCGAGCTCGAGGACCGGTTCGGCAAGCGCCGCCTCTTCCCGCTCGGCGGGGGGTTCCTCGTCGACGGCAAGCCCGTGGTGCTCACCGCGCCCGCCGCGGCACCCAAGGGGCGCACGCGCACCGCCTCCGGTTCGTTCGCGGCGCACGACCAGCGCGCCCGCACCGCCCGCGCGAGCCGCATCTTCGTCGAGGGAAAGCACGACGCCGAGCTCGTCGAGAAGGTCTGGGGCGCAGACCTGCGCGCCGAGGGCGTCGTGGTCGAGTTCCTCGAGGGCGTCGATCTGCTCGAAGAGAAGCTGGATGCCGAGCCCCCGACCGCAGAGCGCCGCTACGGCGTGCTCGTGGACCACCTCGTCCCGAACTCCAAGGAGTCGCGCATCGCCGAGAAGATCGCGCGCGGCCGCCACGGCGCCCACGTGCGCATCGTCGGCCACCCCTTCGTCGATGTGTGGCAGTGCGTCACCCCGCGCGCCCTCGGCATCGCCGCTTGGCCCGAGGTGCCCCGCGGGATCGAGTGGAAGGTGGGCGTGTGCCGCGCCCTCGGCTGGCCCGCCGAGGAGCAGGCCGACACCGCCCGCGCCTGGCAGCACATCCTGTCGAGGGTCACCACGTTCCGCGACCTCGAACCGGCCCTGCTCGGCCGCGTCGAGGAGCTCATCGATTTCGTGACCGTCCCGTGAGCGGCCGCAAGGTGCCCGTGCGCCACACCCCCGAGGGGCAGCCGAATACCCTGGATGCCATGGACTCCGCCCCCGTGTTCCGAGACAAGCCGGTGTCGTTCGTGCGCCGCAGCGGCCGCATGTCGGAGGCGCAGGACCGCGCGTGGGCCGAGCTCTCGCCGTTCTACCTGCTGCCGGTCGAACGCGCCGCCGCTGCCACGAGCGTGAAGGCCGGCACCGCGGTCGACCTCGCCGCCGTCTACGGTCGCGCGGCGCGCCTGGTCGTCGAGATCGGCTCGGGGCAGGGACACCAGATCGTCTCGGCCGCAGCCGCCCATCCCGACGCGGACTTCCTGGCCGTCGAGGTCTTCACCGCGGGACTCGCCCGCACGATGCTCGACGCCGACCGCGAGGGCGTGAAGAACCTGCGCCTGGTCGAGGCCAACGCGCCGGAGGCACTCGAGCATCTGTTGCCCGCGGCAAGCGCCTCCGAGCTCTGGGTGTTCTTCCCCGACCCCTGGCACAAGAACAAGCACACGAAGCGCCGCCTCGTCGCCCCCGACTTCGCGCGCATCGCCGCCCAGGCGCTCCGCCCCGGCGGCACCCTGCGCCTCGCGACCGACTGGCAGGACTACGCCGACCAGATGCGCGAGGTGCTCGACGCCGCGCCCGGGTTCGAGCGGGCGTTCGCGGGGGAGTGGGCGGAGCGCTTCGAAGGGCGCGTGCTCACCGCGTTCGAGCGGAAGGGGCTGCGGGTCGGCCGCGACATCCGCGACCTCACCTACACGCGGGTCTCGCCGTGACCGCGCACACCGCGGTGCCGGTCCGCGAGCGTTCCACGTGGACGCCGAAGCTCCTCCCGGCGCTGTTGGTGTGCCTCGCCGCCCCGGTGCTGTTCGTCGTGCAGGTCGTGTGGCTCGGGTGGGTCCTGCTCGCTCTCGCCGTGGCATCCGCCGTTCTCGTGGATCGCCGCAACGGCGTCGCCCTCGCCCGCTCCGATGAGCCGAGCATCGCCCGCGACGTCTCGCTCGTCGCGATCGGCCAATTCATCGTCAGCCTGATCCCGCTGCACGCCGAGCTCGACAACGCGGCCTTCGTGCGGTTCACGCTCGCTCTCGGCGGGGCGGCCGTCGTGCCGTACGTGATCTCGCGCTTCGTCTACCGGGATCGCGCGATCGCGTTCCCCTGGCGCGGCGGCGGACGCTGGACCTGGTGGCAGTGGGCGTGGCTGGCCGGCGTCATCGTGCTCGGCTACCTGATCCTGCCGTTCTACTTCATCACCTCCGGTGTCTACATGAACTGGCCCGAGGTGACGACGCCGGAGCTCATCGCGCGGCTGTTCGTCGGCGTCGGCGCGGTCGGCATCTGGGACGAGCTCTTCTTCATCTGCACGGTCTTCGTGCTGCTGCGCCGGCACTTCCCCGACCTGACGGCGAACCTGCTGCAGGCCATCGTGTTCGTCTCGTTCCTGTGGGAACTCGGCTACCAGGCCTGGGGACCTCTGCTCACGATCCCGTTCGCGATCGTGCAGGGCTTCCTCTTCCTCAAGACCCGCTCGCTCTGGTACGTCGTGACGGTGCACCTGCTCTTCGACGCCGTGGTCTTCGGCGTGCTCGTCCACGCCCACAACCCCGGCGCGGCATCCATCTTCCTGATCTGAAGCCGGATGCCGGGAGCCCGCCTGCGGCCGAGGCCCGGGCGGCCCGGTGTGAACGCTCCGGCGTGGGGGAAACGCCCGGCCGGAGCGTTTCCCCCACGGGGCGGCGTTCACTCGAGTCGTGCTGCACGGGTCCTGCCCAGGCGCGGACGCTAGCCTGGGCACCGGACGCCCACCGCGCCCCCGGACGAGGGATCAGTACCCGGACAGCGACAAGACTGGCCAAGGAGCTGCATCGTCATGTCGTGGATCATCCTCATCCTCTCCGGTGTCCTCGAAGCCGTCTGGGCCACCGCCCTCGGTCGGTCGGAGGGCTTCACCAGGCTCTGGCCGAGCGTGATCTTCGGCGTGGCCCTGGTGGCATCCATGGGTGGGCTCGCCGTGGCGATGCGCGAGATCCCCACCGGCACGGCCTACGCGGTCTGGGTCGGGATCGGGGCCGCGCTGACGGTCGTGGTCGCCATGGTGACCGGCACCGAGGCGGTCTCGGTGGTGAAGGTGCTCCTGGTGCTCGGCCTGGTCGGCTGCGTGGTCGGCCTGAAGCTCGTGGGCGACACCCACTGACCTGGGGTTTCCGCAGAAGTCAACCGGATGGAACGGTCAGTTTGATCCGGTACGATCACGCCCAATTGCACTTCTCCGGGCCAGACACCGTCGTCACTCGCCCTCGTCTTCCCCTGTGAAAGGTTCCGAGTGAGCGCACCGCCGAGCGAGCTTGTCACCCCGACGCAACCGTCGAGGGTCATCGGGCGTCCGTCGCGACGTCTCGATCGTCTGCGCGAATCCCGCGTCGGTCGCGCGCTGCGGCAGTACGGCAGTGACGTCCTGCGCCGGCCCGAGGGCATCGTCCCCATCGAGCGCGGGGCCTTCACTCGCATCCTGATCCTGTGGGCGATCGCGCGCACGGTGAACTTCGGGCTCCTGTGGGGCTTCTACTCGATCGCGAAGGCGGCGCGCTGGGGCTTCGGCCCCGACAGCGAGCGTCTCGGCACGTTCTTCGACTACCTCACCGGGTGGGATGCCGATCGCTACGGCCAGATCGCCGCCCAGGGCTACCCGATGTCGCTGCCGATGAACGTCTCGGGCGACATCCTCCCCAACAACTGGGCGTTCCTGCCGGTGTTCCCCACGATGGTGCGCGTCATCTCGGGCACGACCGGTCTCGGCTGGCAGCCGGTCGCCATCCTGTTGAGCCTCGGGGCCAGTCTCGGCGCCACGTGGCTGCTGTTCGTCCTGCTGCGCACCGTCGCCAAGCCGCAGCCGGCGTGGTGGGCCGTGGTGTTCTTCTCCTTCGCGCCGATGTCGTTCCTCTTCGTGATCGGCTACAGCGAGGGCCTGTTCATGCTGCTGATGTTCGCCGGCATGCTGCTGGCGATCAAGCGGCGCTATCTGTGGATCCTGCCCATCGGCCTCATCACCGCGTACACGCGGCCGGGCGTGCTCGCCCTGGGCCTGGCCCTGGGCATCGTGTTCCTCGTGCGCTTCTTCCGCCGTCGGGTCGACCCGTTCCCGGTCCGCGAATGGGCGTCGCTCATGGCATCCGGGCTGGTCATCGCGGTGGCGGGGCTCTCCTGGAACCACATCGCCCAGTTCGTCACGGGAACGCACAACGCCTACATCCGCACCGAGCTCGGGTGGTGGCTCGACTACGTCGGCAACGACGAGTTCACGCCCTTCACTCCGTGGTTCCGTCAGGCGGGTACGCACCTGGGTGTCGTCGGCATCGTGCTGGTGATCGCCCTCATCGTGGCGTTCCTCGCGCTGATGTGGTCGCGGCCCGTCCGCAAGCTCGGCCTCATGGTCGTCGCGTACGGCTTCAGCTACGGCGTGTACATCTTCGCGGTGTTCCTGCCCCAGCAGAGCACGTTCCGTCTGCTCATGCCCATGGCGCCGCTCATGGGCGACGAGCGATGGTCGTCGACGCCGCGCCGGCGCACCGCCATCCTCGTCGGCTGCCTCGTGCTGCAGGCCGTCGCGATCCTCCTGCTGTGGACGCGCGGCAACCCGTGATCCTCGCCTGAACGGCGGAAGGGGGCGGTGCCGATCCGGCATCGCCCCCTTCCGCGTGTGTTCGGATTCAGTCGGGCCGTCCGCCCGGGTCGACCGCGTCGACCACGGCCTCCTCGACCGCGTTGTCGGCGACCGTCTCGGCCGAGCCGATCGCCTCGTCGTCGTCCTCGGCGAAGGCGCCGGCTGCGTCGGACCCCTTCGCTTCGTCGCCGACCCCGCCCGCCGGGGCGGGCTGCGTCTCGGGCGGGAGGGGGACGGTCGGTTCGGACGGCGCCGGCGTGGTCGGCTCCGCGGGAGTCGGTGCGCTGGGCTCGGACGGGGTCTGGGGGAAGGTCGGGGTGCTCATGCCGCGACTCTGCGCTACGCGGCCATCGCGCGCGAGCCCCTTCCTCTCCCGGCCGTCCCGGTGTAACCCGCAGCCGCTAGGCTCGTCGGCGAGAACACCAGGGGGATGCCGTGTCGACTGCGCACGATGTGACCAGGCGAGACGCGATCGCTCAGTACCGTCTCGTGGGCGAGCCGTCCGAGCCCGACCTCCAAGGGCTCGTCGAACTCGCCGCGACCGTGTGCGGGGTCCCCACCGCCGTCATCAACATCATCGACGACCGGATGCAGCATCAGGTCGCCGCCGTCGGCATCCGGGCTGCGTCATGCGAGCGCGAGGACTCGATGTGCGCGGCCGTCATCTCCCAGCCGGGCCGCGTCGTCGTCGCCGACGCCCGGCTCGATGACCGCTTCGCCCTCAATGCCTTCGTCACCGGCGAGGTCGCGAACGTGCGCTTCTACGCCTCCAGCCCGCTCATCACGCCGTCGGGAGTGGCGATCGGCACGCTCTGCGTCTTCGACGACGAGGTGGGGGAGCTCTCGGATGCCAGCGCTCACGCGCTCGACCTGCTCGCCCATCAGGTGATCGACGTGCTGGAGCTGCGCCGCGTCCAGCGCGACCTCGTCGAGTCGAACCAGCAGCTGGAGAACTTCGCGACCCAGGTCAGCCATGACCTGCGCAACCCGCTCACGGCGTTGACGGGTTTCCTCGAGCTCGCCGCGGACAGCCCCGAGATGGCCGACGCCCCGCGCGCGGCGCAGTCCCTCGCCCGCGCCGAAGCCGCGGCCGGTCGGATGACGTCGATGGTCACCGACCTGCTCGACTTCGCCCGGATAGGCGGCGCCCGCCCCCATATGACGCAGGTCGACGTGGCCGAGACCGTCGACGCGGTGCTCGAAGACCTCGACGGCGCGCTGGTGCGCACGGGCGCGGAGGTCACGGTGGTCGCCTCGACGTTCGTCCGGGGCGACGACACCCTGCTGCGCGTCCTGCTGCAGAACCTCATCGCCAATGCCGTCAAGTTCACCGTCGCGGCCGAGAAGGTGCCCGACGTCCGAGTGAGCGTCGAGACCCTGCCCGACGGCTGGCGGATCAGCGTCGACGACAACGGCGATGCGGTGCCGACGGAGTTGCGCGAGCGCGTCTTCGAGCCCATGCAGCGCGGGCACGGCGCCGACGTGCAGGGCATCGGCATCGGCCTCGCGACATGTCGACGTATCGTCGAGGCGCACGGCGGGACGATCGGTCTCGACGCCTCCCCGGCGGGTGGGACGCGCGCGTGGTTCGTCCTCCCCGCGGCCGCGTGAGCCGACCGCGGCGCCGATATCGGCCGAGGCGCTGAGGCGCAACCACCGCGACGGATGTCGGAGGCGGACCGTAGCGTGAGGGCTGTCGGGGAAGTCCTCGGCATCCGTCCGCATCCGAGACGACGAGGAGGAGCGACGCATGGCCCGCAACGTCCGTCTGCTGCACTGCACCCCGGAAGACGTCTTCCGCGTCCTCGAGAACGGCTGGCTCTACCCGTTGTGGGTGGTCGGCACCTCGCGGATGCGCGATGTGGGGGAGTCCTGGCCCCAGGTGGGGGCGACGCTGCACCACTCGTTCGGGTCGTGGCCCCTGCTCGTGAACGACACCACGATCATGCGCGTCTGGGATCCGCCGCATCGCGCGGTCCTGGAACCGCACGGCGGCCCGATCGGCGTCGCGCGCGTCGCCATCGACGTCAAACGACGGGGCGAGGGATGCGTCGTGCGCATCCAGGAGGAGCCCGTCACGGGGCCGACCCGGCTGTTGCCCGACACCGTCTTCGATGCCATCACCCGCTGGCGCAACGCCGAGACGCTGCACCGTCTCGCCTACCTCGCGGAGGGCGGCGCACCCGGCACCGAGGGCGGTGCCGACGCGATCGGCCACGAGTCGACCGCCGAGAGGGAGCCGATCCGACGATGAGCGAGACCTACGACGCCGTCATCGTCGGTTCCGGTCCGAACGGCCTGGCCGCTGCCGTCACCCTCGCACGCGCCGGGCTCTCGGTCGGCGTCTACGAGAAGGCGCCGACCTTCGGCGGAGCCGCGTCCACCGCGGAGCTGACGCTCCCGGGCTTCCACCACGACGTGGGGTCGGCGGTGCACCCCCTCGCCCTCGAGTCGTGGTTCTTCCGCGAGTTCGGTCTCGACCGTCGCGTTCCCCTGATCGTGCCCGAGGTGTCGTACGCGCACCCGCTCGACGGGGGGCGCGCCGCGCTGGCGTTCCGCGATCTCGCGCGCGCCGCCGACGGTCTCGGCGTCGACGGGCCCGCCTACGAGCGGCTGATGCGCCCGCTCGTCGATCATCTGCGCGGCGTCGCCGACTTCACGGGGAATGCGCTGCTGCGCATCCCCGGCGACCCTCTCGCGGCGTTCTTCTTCGGCATCCGGGCCCTCGAGCAGGGCGGTCCGTGGTGGAACGCGCGCTTCCGCGAGGAGGCCGTGCCGAGCATGATCACGGGCGTGTCCGCGCACACGATCCTTCACCAGCCGAGCCTCGCGGCCGGGGGAGCGGGTCTGGTGCTGGCCACCTACGGGCACGGTCGCGGGTGGCCGATCCCGGTCGGCGGCAGCCAGGCGATCGCGGATGCGATGATCGCCGACATCCGTGCGCACGGCGGCGTCCTGCACGCGGGGGTCGAGGTGACCTCGCTCGACGAGCTCCCCCCGTCGCGTGCGGTCCTGCTCGACACCACCCCGCGAGCGTTGATCCGCCTCGCCGGAGACCGGATGCCGGCGGCATACCGCCGAGCGCTGCAGCGGTTCCGGTACGGCGGGGGCGTGGCGAAGGTCGACTTCGCGCTGTCCGAGCCGGTGCCGTGGGCCGATCCCGACGTCGCGCGCGCCGGGACCGTCCACATCGGCGGTACCCGGGCCGAGATCGCCGCGGCCGAGAACGCGGTCGCGCGCGACGAGCTCCCCGACGCCCCCTATGTCCTCGCCGCTCAGCCGACATTGTTCGACCCCACGCGCGCGCCCGCGGGCAAGCACGTGCTGTGGGCGTACACGCACGTGCCGTCCGGGAGTCCGGCCGACCGCGAAGAGGCCATCGTGCGGCAGATCGAGCGTTTCGCGCCGGGTTTCCGCGACACGATCCTCGCCTCGAGCTCGCGCACCGCGGTCGACATCGCCACGTGGAACCCCAACTTCCCGGGCGGTGACATCTCCGCCGGTGCCCCCACCCTGACGCAACTGCTCGGCCGGCCGGTGTACAGCCCCGACCCCTGGCGCACCCCGATGAAGGGCGTGTACCTGTGCTCTTCGTCGGCGAGTCCGGGGCCCGGCGTCCACGGTCTTGCCGGGTGGCAGGCCGCGCTGAGCGCCCTGCGCCACGAGTTCGGAACGCGCCTGCGTCCCGATCTCGCCCCCCGCGGCGACCAGCTCCTCCCCGCGGCGCGCTAGCCGTGCCGGAGGGCGACAGCGTCTATCGCCTCCGTCAGTGGTTGGATGCCGCGACGACCGGCGCCCGTGTGGCCGATGGGGAGGTGCGCTCCGGCAACGCCGCCGGTCTCTCCCTCGCCGGCCGCACGATCGTCGGCTACGACACGCACGGAAAACACCTGCTCACGCGCTTCGATGAGGGCGACACGCTGCACACGCACCTGCGCATGCAGGGATCGTGGACCATCACGCGAGCCGGCAGATCCCTTCCGACCGCGGTCCGGGAGAAGGCCCGCGTGCGCCTGCGACTCGACGACGGGCGGGAGGTGTGGGGACTGGATCTGCCGGTCGTCGAGCTCGTGCCGACCGCGCGCGAACGCGACGTCGTGGGGTACCTCGGTCCCGATCCGCTCCGCGCGGACTGGGATGCCGCGGAGGCCGTGCGCCGGCTGACCGAACGCCCCGATCGCCCGTTCGTGGCAGCGCTCCTCGACCAGCGTCGGGTGGCGGGGCTCGGCAACCTCTGGGTGAACGAGCTCGCCTTCCTGCGCGGCATCCACCCCTTCGCGCCGATCGGTGCGACCGATCTGGACGCCCTCGTGACGCTCGCGGCTCGATGCCTTCGCGTGTCGGCGACGGTCCCGGGGATGTACCAGGTCACCACGGGGGATCGTCGTCGGGGCGCCTCGCACTGGGTGGTCGGCCGCGCGGGGCGTCCGTGCCTGCGCTGCGGAACGCGCGTCCGCGTGCGCGACGAGGTGGCGAACGACCCGGAGCAGCGCCGCACGTGGTGGTGCCCGCGGTGTCAGCCGATGCCGGCGAACGTCGATGTCGGAACCCCGGAGTAGAACGGAACGATGGCCGTCGAACGGGAGAACCTTCTGCGCGTCACGCGCATCTACGCGGAGGACGCCGCGCTCGAACTCGAGCGCGGACGGGAGATCGTCGCGCGCTGGCCCGACGCCGACATCGTTCCGGTCGCCTCGCACTGGCAGATCCCCGAGGTTCACGGCGATGAGACCAACGTCGCCCGCTGGGTGCGCATCAAGACCGGAGCGCTCGTCTTGGGCGTGAAGAAGAGCGTCACCACGCGCGTGAACGGCCGCTCGGCGGACTTCATCGCGCCGTCGCTGTCGAACGGCTGCGCGATGGCGTGCTCCTACTGCTACGTTCCGCGCCGCAAGGGCTACAGCAACCCCATCACGGTGTTCGCGAACATCGACCAGATCACGCGTCACCTCGCGCGCCACGTCGCGGCCCGGGGGCCCAAGACCGAGCCGAACCAGTGCGACCCCGACGCCTGGGTGTACGACATCGGCGAGAACGGCGACTGCTCCGTCGACGCGCTCCTCAGCGAGAACGTCCGCGACGTGTGCGATCTGTTCCGCATGACGCCGACCGCGAAGGCGTCGTTCGCGACGAAGTTCGTCAACCGCGATCTGCTCGAGTGGGATCCCGCGGGCCGCACACGCATCCGCTTCTCGCTCATGCCGGCGGGCACGGCGCGCGTCACCGATCTGCGCACCTCGCCGATGGCGGAGCGCATCGCCGCGATCAACGACTTCGTCGATGCCGGGTACGAGGTGCATGTCAACTTCTCGCCGGTCATCCTCACCCCGACGTGGCTCGCCGACTGGGAAGAGCTCTTCGAGCAGCTCGACGCGGCACTGCATGCGCGGGCCAAGGCCCAGCTGGCCTGCGAGGTCATCTTCCTCACGCACAACGAGGGCCTGCACGAGGTGAACCTCGGCTGGCACCCCAAGGGGGAGGAGCTGCTGTGGACACCCGCCGCGCAAGAGGAGAAGCGCTCGCAGAACGGCGCGGTCAACGTCCGCTATCGGCATCCCCTCAAGGCGCAGAGTGTTGCGGCTCTCACCGATCTCATCGCCCGGAAGCTTCCGTACTGCCGGGTGCGCTACGCCTTCTGACGCGCAGACGCAGCAGCCGGCGCGCTCCCGTCGGGAGCCGCGCCGGCCGTCCAGGCGGTCTCAGCCGATGTCGCCGGTGGGGGAGTCGCTCGTGGTCGCGGCCTCGTCGGCGTCGCGCTGCGCGGCCGCACCCTCCTCGGGCGACTCGCTGCCAGCGCCGTTCGACTGCTCGTCGGGAGCGGCGCCGGAGTCTCCGCTTCCGGGGTGTCCGTTGTCGATCGTCATGGGGTCTCCATCCGTTGGTGAAGCGCCGACGGTGTCACGTCCGAACCGTGACGTCCAGGGGGTCGACGGCGATCAGAGGGGAGTGACGCCGTAGCGAGCGGCGAACTCGGCGCTCGCCGCGTCCTCGAAGTCGTCGGCGTCGTCGCGCAGCTCGACATCGTTCACGTCGTTCACAGGTACGGCGCCAGGGCGCCCGCGGTGAGAGCGAAGGCGAGGGCGGTGCCTCCGACGGCGGTTGCCGCAACGACCGAAACGCGCTCGGCGCGCCGGCGACGCGACACGTTGGCGGGGTGCATCGTCGAGCGCAGCGACGCCTTCGCGGCATCGAGGCTGTCGTAGCGGCCGATGGGGATGCCGTGCGCGTCGCGCGACACGAACCCGCCGGCGACCGCGTCGACGCAGCCGTCGTATTCGCCGCCGCGGTGGGCGACCCAGAAGCCGGTGTCGACCTTCGCCCACAGCACCCGGGCAGGGGCGAGCGTCGGCACGACGGGAAGAGTGGGAGCGCTCATGTCAGGCGGCGACCGAGAGCGAACGGCGGCGGGTCGCAGCGGGGGTGCGCGCGGGTGCCACACGGTTCGGGTGAGCCTCGGGGATCTCGACCCGCAGGTCGACGACGAGTCCCGCCGAGGAGTTCGCCATCTCGGCCATGCTCTTCAGCGTCGTCGCGTCGAGGGTCTCGGGCTCCGCCGAATCGAACACGAATCGCAGGGGGATGGCCGGCTGCAGCCAGAGGGTGGAGCGGCCGGGGGTGCCGTCGACGTGCGTCCAGCTCAGGGTGAAGCTCTCGCTGCGGCGGAGCTTGGTCGTGGTCACGACCTTGAGGTGCGAGAGGAGACGGTCCGGGATGCGGATCGGTTCGGTCGACGTGCCGTAGAACAAGTGGCCCATGGGAACTCCCTTCGTGAGCGATTAGCTGTGTGTAGAACATACTCGCTTAGTAACTAGTTTGTCTAACTATTATTAACGAGGTATAGTCGGCGGACGAGCGGGGAGGAGTGTGTCATGACCGACGTCGAAACCACGTCCCGCGGACTCACGAGCACGGGACCCACCGAAGAGGTCACCTACTGGTACGGCGACGAGCCGACCGATCGCCGACGGCGGAGCAAAGCCGTCCTCGAAGCGCTGCGCATCTACCGGGCGGCCGAGGTCGCCATGCGACGCCGCACCCGCGACTCCATGGCGATGGGGGAGAACGAGCTCCTCGTCCTGCGCTATCTGCTCCGCGACCCCACTCGGCGGGTGCGCCCGGGGGAACTGACCCGGTACCTCGGGCTCTCGACCGCGTCGACCACGGCGATCCTGGACCGCCTGGAGCGATCGGGCCACATCACGCGTGCGGCGAACCCCGAGGATCGTCGCAGCATCTTCATCCAGGCCACCCCGCGCGCCGACGAGGAGGTGCGACAGACCCTCGGCAACATGCACGACCGCATGCTCGCGGCCGTGATCGACATGTCGCCCGAGGAGTCCGCGGCCGTCGTCGCCTTCCTGCACCGCATGAGCGACGCCGTCGACGGAGTGGCGGTCGACAAGCGGGCGGTCGATTCCCCGTGATCTACGTGCTCGTCGGCGGACCGCGCGACGGACAGCACGTGGATGACCTTCCTCGCGGTTACCGCCTCTCTCTGACCGATCCTCAGCCGGAACCGTTCGCCGAGTTCGACACCGTTCGCGCGGTCTGGTTCGAACTCGACGAGTCGATGTTCCGTTCGGCGCAACGCCGCGACTGACGCGTATCCCACGCGCGCGGCCGGGGCAACCCGCCCCACCCTTGCCGGGTGGGACCGCAGAGTGGGGGCATGCGATGCGTGACCTATGCCGGCGAAACCGTGACGACCACCGACGACGTGGCCGCGTCACTCGTGGAGCTGACCGCGGCAGTGGCGAAAGAGGGGCAGGCCGAGGCGGTCAGCATCCCCATCGTCACCGGCGACAAGAAGGTCGCCCAGGCGGAGCTGGTGATCGGCGTGGGCAATGATGTGCTGTCCGCGCCCGTCGACTGGCACGACGAGGAACCGGACTTCGCTCACGCGGCCGCCGAGTTGAAGAACCACCGCCTGTTCCCGCGCCCTCACCTGCGGGCGGTCGAGCCCACGTCCGACGTGGATGACGACGAGCCCATCGACTGGGACTTCGACCAGCCCACGCAGGCCTGATCGCCACCCGATTCAGCCCACGAGCCGGTCGAGCGAAAGACGGCGGATGCCGCCGAGCCGGCGATCGTGCTGCACACGTTGCGCCGGATCGTCGCCGTGGACGGCGACGGCACCGGATGCCACGATCCCGACCGTGCGATTGTGGCATCCTCCGTTCACCGTCGGGAAATAGTCCTCAGGGATGATGTGCGACGACCGGCCGTCGGTGAGGCTGGAGGAGTGCTCGCAGCCGCGCGAGCCGGACGCTTCCCCTCGGAGTGGAGACCATGTCGCCCGACCAGCTGCGAATCGCCCCGACGACCGACGCCACCGACGGCCGAGAACGTCAGCGCCGGAGTATCCGTCATGCGCAGGCGCAGCTCGCCGCCTTCGTGCGCAGCTCAGCCGACGACGTCGCCGAGGCCGCCCATGCCGCCGAAGCGGCGCTGCGCAGCGCACTGTCGTCGGGGGCGGGAGTGGAACGGGTGTCGGCGGAGCTGGAGGTCAGTCCTCGCGCTCTGCGAGCGATCGCCGATGGATCGGTGCCGTTGCGCAGCCTCCACCCCGACGACCGCCTGCGCTTCGCCTGAGCCTGCGCGCCGGTCGAGCCGTTCGGCTCGGGCCGGTCCGCGGAGGCCGGTCCTGTCAGGCCAGGCGCTCGGGACGGTACTTGTCCTCGCTGAAGCCGATGACGAGATATCCGATGACGTAGAAGATCACCAGCAGGAACAGCGAGAACACCCACCCGTGGCCGAATGCCCGGCCCACGCGGATGTGCACGATCACGTGGAAGACGAGGTTCACGATCGGCACGAGGTAGAGCAGGGTCAACCACCCCGAGAAGCCGGCGATGCGCACCATGACGACGAGGTTGACGATCGGGATGATCGCGAGCCACCCGGCGTGCCCGGCTTTGGCGAAGACGCGCCACAGCGCGACCACCATGAGGACGTAGATCGCGAAGGCGATCAGAGAGTTCGTGGCGCTCAGCGCGAAGATCGACGTCTGGTCGGTGATAGACGAGGGCGAGGAGGTCAGCATGCGCTCATCGTAGGGGTTCTCCCAGCCGACGCTCAGGTTGGCCGCCCGCACGGCACGCCATGGTCGGGCGGGTTTACGCTCTCAACGAGGAGGCGGCCGAATGGGCGAGCGCAAGTTCGAGTGGGGCGGGCTGAGCGCCGACCGCGCCGATTACGTCACGGCCGCCGAGGCGCTCGCGATGCTGGAGGTCCTCGTCGTGGCCCAGGCCGATCTCGAGGTCGCCACCGAGTTGCGCGACGGCGCCGCATGGGCCCGCTTCTCGCGCGGGCCGCGGTGGGCGCTCGTATCGACCCCCGGCTCGCGGTGGTTCTCGGTCGAGACCGACACGGGTCACCGCATGCAGCTCGTCGACGCGTCGTCGTCGAAGGACCAGAGCGCGCAGTTGCTCGCCGTCTACGTGGACGTGGCGGAGGCCTACGTGCGCTCCGACGTCGCCCCCGTGCCGGGTCGAGGGCTGGGCGGGTCGGTCGTCACCGTCGATGTCGACGGGCGCGAGGTGCTGCTGCACCTTCCGATCTCCCGACGGGTCCGGGGGATGTTCCGGCACTAGGCCGACGCGCCACCCCGGTCAACCCGGTGCGCCGGGCCGGGGCGGGTTGCGACGCTGGTGATCTCGACGAAGGGAACACCATGAGCGACCCGCAGCACACCCCGGCCGACGACGCGTCCGACCTCGGAGACGACCCCACGGTCAAGCCGAGCCAGGAGAACGACGTCGACGAGGCCTCCAAGGCACCGTCCGCCGACGACCCGAACGCCGATCACCAGGCGAGCGGCATCGGCGTCATCGGCGACGAGTGATCCGGATGCCACGGATCGGCGTCGTGCTCCGCGTCGTCGGTCCGTGGCCGTGCCCGCGGAGCCGTGGCTGCAGCGACGCCCGGCCGTCGGGACCGCCGCCGGTGCGGTGATAGCCTGGACCGGTCCGCCTCCGTAGCTCAGGGGATAGAGCGTTGGTTTCCGGTACCAAAGGTCGCAGGTTCGATTCCTGCCGGGGGCACATGTGACGAAGGCCGCGGTCGATGACCGCGGCCTTTCTGATTTCCGGGGCCGTCAGCCCTCGTCGGTCGGCGCGCCGGTCGGCTCGGCGTCCTCGACGAGGTGCCGCGAGCCGAGTTCGTCGGCGGTGGCGCGCCCCTGGTCGACGGCTTCCTCCTTGCTGGAGAAGCTCGCCGACAGCTCGGGTCGGCCCTCCACCGCGTTCTCCCACTGGCCCCGGTTCGATCTGGTCGTCACGTCGTTCTGGCTCATGGCATCCAGCAGACACCGGTCGTTCTTCGCGCGGTGCGGGGTTGACACGTGAAGGGGCGGGCGGGCGGGCGACAGGGTCTTTCACCCCTCACGTCACCTCCCGAGGCGGTGTCCGCGGATGCGGCCATGCCCGGGCGGCGGAGGCCCGGCACGGCGTCGCGGCGTCGTCGTCAGGGGCGCTCGGCGATCAGCCCGGCGTCGCACAGCGCCGTCAGGGCGGCACGGACGGCATCTCCGGCGTCTCCGCCGCGCGGTTCGCCGTGCGCGTGCACCGCGGCAGCCACGAGGTCGTCGAACGAGGCGCCGTCGGCTGCCCGCCAGAGCACCGGTCCGATCCCGTCGACGAGGTGGATCGTCGTCTCGTCGTCCGGTGCGCGGCGCAGCAGCGCGAGACGCGCGCCCGAGAGAGCCACGGCATCCACCACGGGCGTGCGGGTGAAGCCGCTCGCGCCTCGGGTGGCCTCGGCGCGTTGCGAGACGATCGGCTCGCGTGACGCCGGCCGTGGCGCGGCGAACAGATCGCGGATGAGGGGAAGCACGTCCGCGGCTTCCGCGTAGCGCAGACGCAGCGCTCCGCCGACCGCGCTGACGTGGCCGATCAGCGTCTCCAAGGGACGCGGCAAATCGGCGAGATAACTGCACTGCGGCGCGATCGCTGCCACGGCATCCGCGATGTCGAGGGGCTCGAGGGCGGCCTGGGTGCTCCGCGGCTGACGATCGAGCACCACGACGGCGTGCAGGCGGAGCGGGGTGGGCGGAAGATCGCGCAGACCGAGACCGCGGGGCGACACCTGCTTCTTGGCGCGGCCGGCGCCGTCGACGATCGACAGAGGTTTGCGGTAGGGCAGGACGCTCCCGTCCGGTGCGACGCCGACGCTCTCGTCGCTCACGTAGGCGTAGTCGCGCGCGAGGCTCGACATGAGGGTGGTCTTGCCCATCCCCGACCGACCCGAGAACAGCACGACGCGTCCGTCGTCGTCGGCGATGGCGCCGGCATGGACGAGCCACAGGTCTCCACGCCGCGCGGAGAGGGCGGAGAGCGTCACCTGGGTCGACAGGTCGGACATGGTCTCGTCGGAGAGGAAGCGCGGGCGCGGGGAGACGATCGCCGCAGCGAGCGTGGCTTCGTCGTGCCGGGCCCCGGACCAGGCTTCTCCGATCGAGACGCGGTCGGCGGGGGGCACGCCGTCGAGGTCGATGCGCACGGTCACCCCGAGGGCGTCGACATGCAGATGATCGGCTTCGCCGGTACGACTCGGGAGGGGCTGTTCGCGGGACATCGTCGGTCAGTCTCCCGGGGCGCGGGATGGTCGCGGGTCGCGGCACCGCGTCGGGGGCGGGTGAAAGACGCGTCCACCGGATCGGGCATCGCCCGTTCCGACCTCTTGTCAAGACCTGCCGCTCTTTCGCGGACGGTTGGGATGCTGAGACCTTCCGTCGAAAGGATCTGCCATGAGCATCGGAGCCGGCATCGCGCTGTTCGTCATCGGCGCCATCCTCGCCTTCGCCGTGAACCTGCCCAACGACTACGTCAGCTTGAGCATGGTCGGCTACATCATGATGGGAGCCGGCGTCGTCGTGTTCCTGATCGGCGTCGTGCTGCTCGTGCGTCGTCGGCAAACCGATACGGTCACCCGCACCGAAGGAGTGGGGGGCGCCCAGGTCACCCGCTCGACCACGCGCTCGTCCAACGACGACCTCGTCTGAGTCCACCGGGGTCGCCACCCCGGAGGTACACCCATGACCGAACCGACGCGCACCGTCGCCGACGACTCGCCCGCGGGCGACCTGTTCGACGGACGCTACCGCCTCGGCCGTCTGCTCGGCCGGGGCGGTTACGCGCGCGTGTACGAGGCGGTCGATACCGCTCTCGAGCGCACCCTCGCCATCAAGGTCATCGACGGGGACGGTGCCGATCCCTCCGACGTCGCCCGCGTCCGGTCGGAGATCCGCCTGCTCGCCTCGCTCTCGCATCCGTCGCTCGTCACCCTCTATGACGCACGGCTCGACGCGACGCCCGCCTATCTGGCGATGGAGCTGATCGCGGGCCCGACGCTCACCGACCTCATCGCGCGGGGTCGTCTCGGCGGGCCCGAGGCCGCGCGCGTGGGGCGCGAGGTCGCGGAGGCGTTCGCCGTGATCCACGGCCGAGGGATCGTGCACCGCGACGTGAAGCCGTCGAACATCCTGATGCGACCCGCCGCGCACACGGGGGAGACCCCGCGGGCGACTCTCGCCGACTTCGGCATCGCCTCGCTCGTCGGGGCCACCCGCGTGACACGGGCCGACACCGTGATCGGAACGGCCGCTTACCTGAGCCCCGAACAGGCGCGCGGGATGCCGGCCGCACCCCCGAGCGACGTGTACGCGCTCGGACTCGTGCTGCTGGAGGCCCTGACCGGTTCACGCCCGTTCGGCTCCCGCACCCCGCATGAAGCGCTCGCCGCCCGGCTCGTCTCCCCGCCTGAGATCCCCGCGCACATCCCCTCCGGGTGGCGGGACGTGCTCGAGCGGATGACGGCCATCGACCCCGCCGAACGACCGGATGCCGCGGGCGTCATCGTCGCGCTGCGCACGTTGTCGAACGTGGCGGTGCCCGCCCCGGGAGGGGGAACGACCGCGCGTATGCCGGCGGTGTCCGGAGCCACCGCCCCGACGCGCGTCTTCGACGCCTCGACGCCGGGGGGATCCCCGGTGCCCCGTTCGCGGCGTCGTCCGTCTCGACGTGCTGTGGTGGTGGCATCCGTCGTCGCCGCCGTCCTCGCCACGGGGGGAGTGACCGCCGCCGTGGCAGCCGGAGCCGGGGGAGCCCCCGAGCCCGATCTGCCCGCACTGCCCCAGCCGCTCGATCAGCACGTCGACGACCTGTGGAAGGAGGTCGGGGAATGATCCGTCGCGCTTCCCTCGCCGGCGTCGTGGCCGTGGCCGCAGCCCTGGCCCTCGCCGGCTGCACCCCGCCCGCCGCGCCCACCGCGTGGCAGCAGAACGTGCAGACGATCGCGGAGCAGGCGTCGGCCGGCGACTACGCCTCGGCGCTCGCGAGCCTCGACGCGCTCGAGGCCGAGGTCACCGCCCGCCGCGACGCGGGGGAGATCACGGCCGAGGAGGCGGACGCCATCCTGACGCGCATCGCGACGGTCCGTGCCGATCTCACCGGTCTGGTCCCCACCCCCACACCCACGCCCGAGCCCGAGCCTGCGCAGACGACCGAGCCCGCACCCGACGACCAGCAGGACGTCGTCGACGACGGCACGGATGACACCGGCGGAGGCGGGAACGGCGGGGGCCCGTCCGACAAGAAGCCGGGCGACGAGAAGGGGCCGGGGAACGGCAAGGGGCCGGGCAAGAAGGACGGGTGAGCATGCCGGCGGCGGCGTGTCGCGGAACAGGTGCGCGGGGATGGCCCCCACGCCCGCGCGCCGTGCGAGGATTGCCCGGTGCCGCGCCGCGTGACCGCTGAACTGGACCTCGATCTCGGGGCATCCGTCGACCTCATCTTCCAGATCTCCGCCGCCCAGGGGGTCCCTCTGCTGAGCGAGGACCTGACGTTCTCGCAGGGTGATCGCGTGTACACGCCCACCGAGATCGTCGACCAGTCCGGCAGCCGCCTTCACCGCGTCACCGGCGAGCAGGGCCCCCTGACGGTGCGGTACGACGCCGTCGTCGCCGGTCCCGCGCAGAGCCCCCGCACGAGCGACCTCGAGACCATCACCTACCTGCGCCCGAGCCGCTACTGCCAGTCCGACGAGGTGTTCTCGCAGGCACGTCGCCAGTTCCGCGGGCTCTCCGGTGAAGAGCTGCTGACCGCGGTGTCGTCGTTCGTGGCATCCACCGTCACCTACACCCCGGGCCTGAGCCTCGGCACCGACAGCGCGGTCACGACGCTCATGACCGGCCAGGGCGTGTGCCGCGACTACGCCCACGTCGTCATCGCGCTCCTGCGGGCGATGGACATGCCGGCGCGGTATGCCGCGTGCTACGCCCCCGGCCTCGAGCCGATGGACTTCCACGCCGTCGCCGAGGCCTACATCGACGGCGCCTGGTACGTCGTCGACGCGACCCGTCTCGCGGATCGCCGCTCGCTCGTCCGCATCGCGACGGGGCGCGACGCCGCCGACTGCGCCTTCCTCAGCTACCACGGGGGATACGTGGGGCTGGAACGCCTGCACGTCGACGCGGTCTTCGACGACGAGACCCCGGATGCCACGACCCCCGACGACCACGCCGCGCTGGTGCAGATCGGCTGACGCGCTCCGCGGTCGCCTCCGGCGGTTCGTCGTCACGGAGGGGGTCCCGCCCCGCTCCGCCTAGACTTGCAGGGTTATGGATCCCGCAGCCCTCTCCGCAGCCCTCCTCGCCGTCATCGCCCCGCTCGCCGAGGCGCGACGAGAGGGCTCCTCGGCGGGGATCACCGCCGCCGACCTCCCGCTGGAGCGGCCGAAGAACCGCGACCACGGCGACTGGGCGTCCAACGCGGCGCTCAAGCTGTCGAAGGTCGTCGGAGCGAACCCGCGCGAGTTCGCCGCGGAGATCGCCGCCGGTCTCGAGGCGGTCGACGGCGTCGCGAGCGTCGAGGTCGCCGGCCCCGGCTTCATCAACATCCGACTGGATGCCGCTGCCGCCGGCGCGCTCGCGAAGGTCATCGTCGAGCAGGGCGCCGCGTTCGGAACGAACGACTCCCAGCGCGGGAACACCATCAACCTCGAGTTCGTCAGCGCGAACCCGACCGGACCCCTGCACATCGGCCACACCCGGTGGGCGGCTCTCGGCGATGCCATCGCCCGCGTGCTGCTCGCGAGCGGTGCGACGCTCGTCCGCGAGTTCTACATCAACGACGCCGGCGCCCAGATGGAGCGCTTCGGCCGCTCCGTCGTGGCCGCGGCGCACGGCGAGCCGACCCCCGACGACGGATACGGGGGCGCGTACATCGGAGCGCTCGCCGAGCGGGTGCTGGCGGAGCGCCCCGACCTGCGCGATCTCGATCGCGCCGAGCAGGTGGCCGTCGCCACCGAACTGGCCTATCGCTTCCAGCTGGGCGAGATCCAGGCCTCTCTCGAGCGCTTCAACGTCCACTTCGACGTCTGGTTCTCCGAGCGCACGCTGCACGCGCACGTCGATGCGCAGCCGAGTCTCGTCGACGAGGCGGTCGACCGTCTGCGCGAACAGGGCCATGTCTTCGACGACGAGGGCGCCGTCTGGGTGCGCACCACCGATTTCGGCGACGACAAAGACCGCGTCATCCGTCGCTCCAACGGGGAGTACACGTACTTCGCCGCCGATGCCGCCTACTACCTCAACAAGGGCGACCGCGGCTTCGCGCACAAGATCTACCTCCTCGGCGCCGATCACCACGGCTACGTCCACCGTCTCAAGGCTCTCGCCGGCGCCGCGGGCGACGACCCCGAGAAGGACATCGAGGTGCTCATCGGACAGCTCGTGTCGATCAACGGTGCCAAGCTGTCCAAGCGCGCGGGCAACATCATCGAGCTCGACGACCTGCAGCAGTGGCTCGGCACCGACGCGCTGCGCTACTCGCTCGCACGGTATCCGGCCGACTCGCCGCTGACGCTCGACCCCGAGATCCTGCAGAAGCGCACCAACGACAACCCGGTCTTCTACGTGCAGTACGCCCACGCGCGCACGCACAACGTCGCACGCAACGCCGCCGACTCGGGTGTCGACCGCTCGGAGTTCGCCCCGGAGCTTCTCGATCACGAGACCGAGTCGGCGCTTCTCGGTGCCCTGCAGGAGTATCCCCGGGTCGTCGCGTTCGCCGCCGAGGTGCGCGAGCCGCACCGCGTCGCGCGCTACCTCGAAGAGCTCGCCGGCCTGTACCACCGGTGGTACGACAACTGCCGCGTCATCCCGCTCGGTGACGCCCCGGTCGAGTCGGTGCACCGCACGCGCCTGTGGCTCAACGACGCCACCGGTCAGGTGCTCCGCAACGGCCTCACGCTGCTCGGCGTCGGCGCTCCGGAGCGGATGTAGTCATGACGGACGCGGATGCCGTGGCCCCCCGCCGCCGTTCAGGTCGATGGATCGCGATCCTCCTCGTGGTCGTCGTGCTGCTGGCGGGTGCCGTGGTGGCCGCCGAGTTCATCGCACGCTCCCTCGTGACGAACACGGTCCGCTCGCTGGTCGTGAAGAACGTCGGCCTGGCCGACGACCAGAACCTCGACGTGTCGGTGAGCGGAATCGTGCTCCCGCAGCTGATCGCAGGGCGCCTCGACGACGTCACGGTCAGCTCGGACGACGTGACCTTGGGCCCCATCACCGGTGACGTCCTCGTGGAGATGCAGGGCGTGCCGGTGTCGGGTGAGGGTCCTGCCGACGGAGGATCGGCCTCGGTGCGTCTCAATGAGGAGCAGTTGCGGGCGCTGCTCGCGCAGATCCCCGATTTCCCGTCGGGCACGGTGGCGATGGCCGCCCCCGATCTCACCTTCACGAACGAGCTGTCGCTCTTCGGCGTCGGCATCCCCGTGGGCGTCTCGGTCACCCCGGGCGCAGCGTCCGGTGACCTGACCCTCACCCCGACGTCGTTCGAACTCGGCGGCAACACCATCGACGCCGACACGCTGCGCGCGCAGTTCGGCGGCGTGGCCGACGCGGTCCTCGGCCCGCAGAGCCTGTGCATCGCCGATCGCCTCCCGGCCGGCCTCACGCTGACCTCCGCGACGGTGCAGGGTCAGAGCCTCGTGGCCGCCTTCGACCTCGCGGGCGGCATCCTCGACGACCCCGCGCTGCAGGCCGACGGCTCCTGCAGCTGACCGGCCGCGCATCGCGATCACCGACCGCGTCACCCGTCCTCCGCGTCGGTGAGCGCGACCGCCGACCGGCGTGAGCCTGCCTATGGTCGGGGTCGACGGACGGATGCCGCGACCGCGGCGCGTCATCGGGAGGTCGGCATGTCCGCGGTGTCACGTCGCAGGGTTCTCACCGCAGGCGCGTGGACGATTCCCGTTCTGAGCGTGAGCGCGGCACTGCCTGCGCACGCGGCGGCGAGCCGGACCGACCGCGTGACGCTGACGTCGTCCCGCGCGGCCGCCTACCCCGATGAGACGGCGACCGTGAGGGTCACGAGTATCGAAGCCGATGGACGGCCTCGCGCCGGCGACGCCGTGTCCCTCTCGCTGGACGACCCCGCCCGCGCGATCATCGAACGACCGACGGGCGTCACGGACTCCTCGGGCGCGTACACGACGTCGGTGCGCGTGCGCACCGATGCCGCCCCCGGAGCCTCGGCATCACGGCATCCACGTCCTCGGGGCGACCAGCACGGCGCTCGAGGTGCGGGAGGCGACCGTCATCCGGCACGACGAGACGGGCGCCTCGACCCGCGTCCTCGCGATCAACGTCGGTTCGATGGAAGGGCGGCTTCTCGCGATCCTCCAGTCATCGGGTGCCACGCAGGAGGCGCTGACGCGGACGGTTCCTGTCACCGCCACCTCGGCGCTCGGATTCGTGGGCATCTACGACGTCCGTTCCGGATGGATCGGCATGAGCCGAGACGGGAAGCGCCTCGTGGTCACCTCGACCGGTGTCGCCCCGCACGACTACTCCTTCACGGGGAAGCTGTACTACCAGGTCGCTCTGCAGAACGCGCGGGGCCGGACGCTCGTCACGGTGACCGTGAACGGAGACGACACCCACGACAAGGTCGTGACGGCGCTCGACGGCATGTCGGTGTCGAACGGGTACCGGCTCCTCGTCACCGCCGCGGAGCCCTCCCGGGTGCGCGTCTACGCGGACAGCGTGCAGACCGGGTCCCTGTCCATGACGCCTCAGACGCTGACCATCCGCGGGGGGGCGGTTCGTGGTCTGACGGCCGCCCGGAGCCCGGCGGCTGCGGACGCAGGGCGGCGCCACCGGACACGGGAAGGGAGCGGCATACGCGGTGCCCTAGACTGATCGGGCTGCCCGCCGCGTGACTCTCCGCGGGGGTGGCAGCCGTGATCCGCGGCCGTCGCGTCGCCGCAAAACCCGATTGGTCCCTCTGTGTCCGCCTCGCACTCCGCGCTCGTGCCCGAGTGGCTCACCACTCCGGCCGAAGCGAACGAGCTCGTCGCCCCCGTCTGGCCCGCGTCCGCTCGTCGCGTCGACGACGGCTCCGTCGAGATCGGAGGCGTCTCCGTCTTCGATCTGCGTGACCGCTTCGGCACCCCGCTGTACGTCCTCGACGAGGACGAGGTGCGCGAGCACGCCCGCCGCGCCCGCGCCGCATTCGACTCGGCGGCGGCGCGTCACGGGATCCGGGCTCGCGTCTACTACGCCGGAAAGGCGTTCCTGTCAACCGAGGTCGTGCGGTGGGTCGTCGACGAGGGACTCTCCGTCGACGTGTGCACGCGCGGCGAGCTCGAGGTCGCCCTCGCCGGGGGAGCAGACCCCGCGCGTCTCGGCTTCCACGGCAACAACAAGAGCGTGCGCGAGCTGGAGCGCGCGGTCGAGGTCGGCATCGGCTCGGTCGTTGTCGACAGCCCCATCGAGATCGAGCGCCTGGCCGCGATCGCCGAGCGCCGCGGCGCCGTGCAGTCCGTGCTCGTGCGCGTTCGCACCGGCGTGCACGCCGAGACCCACGCGTTCCTCGCGACCGCGCACGAAGACCAGAAGTTCGGCTTCTCGCTCGACGGCGCGGCCGAAGCCGTCGCGCGCATCCGCGAGCTCACCAGCCTGCGCTTCGTCGGCCTGCACGCCCACATCGGCTCGCAGATCTTCGACTCGTCCGGATTCCGCGAATCGGCCGCACGCCTTGTCGACCTGCACGCCGACCTGCTGGCCGGGGGAGAGATCCCCCTCCTCAACGTCGGCGGCGGCTTCGGCATCTCCTACACCTCGGTCGACGACCCGAAGCCCATCGAGGAGATTGCCGACGGCATCCTGGACGCCATCGCCGACGAGTGCGCCGTGCGCGGAATCCCGATGCCCGACGTCGCCACCGAGCCCGGTCGGGTCATCGTCGGCCAGGCCGGGGTGACGCTGTACGAGGTCGGGACGGTCAAGACGGTCACGGCCGCCGAGGACCTCGAGCGCACCTACGTCAGCGTCGACGGCGGAATGAGCGACAACGCCCGCCCCGCTCTCTACGGCGCCGATTTCTCCGCGCGCATCGTCTCGCGCACGAGCTCCGAGACCCCGGCGCTCTCGCGCGTCGTCGGCCACCACTGCGAGTCGGGTGACATCGTCGTGGATGCCGAGTACCTCCCCGCCGACGTCACACCGGGCGACCTGCTGGCCGTGCCCGCTACCGGCGCCTACTGCTTCTCGCTCGCGAGCAATTACAACTACACGCCCCGCCCGCCCGTCGTCGCGGTGCGCGGGGGACAGGCCCGCGTGATCGTGCGCGGCGAGACCATCGACGATCTGCTCTCGCGCGACGCCGGCATCCCGGCATCCGCCCACACCGCAACACCCCACGGAGACACCGCATGACCGACTACCGCACGCTCCGCGTGGCGCTCCTCGGCGCCGGCGCCGTCGGCTCGCAGGTCGCCGACCTGCTGCTCAAGCACGGCGACGAGCTCGCCGACCGCGCGGGCGCCAAGCTCGAACTCGCCGGCATCGCCGTGCGCAACGTCGACTCCAAGCGCGACGCCGACCTCCCGCGCGAGCTCTTCACGACGGATGCCGAGACCCTCATCGTCGGCAGCGACATCGTGATCGAACTCATGGGCGGGATCGAGCCGGCCCGCACGCAGGTGCTGCACGCGATCGCCTCGGGCGCCGACGTCGTCACCGCCAACAAGGCGCTGCTCGCGACCCACGGCTCCGAGGTCTTCGAGGCCGCCGACCAGGTCGGCGCCGAGGTGTACTACGAGGCCGCCGCCGCCGGTGCCATCCCGATCATCCGCCCGCTGCGCGACTCGCTCGCCGGCGACCGCGTCGTGCGCATCATGGGCATCGTCAACGGCACGACGAACTACATCCTCGACCGCATGGACACCGAGGGCGCCGACTTCGCCGATGTCCTGGCCCAGGCGCAGCAGCTCGGGTACGCCGAGGCCGACCCCACCGCCGACGTCGAGGGCTACGACGCCGCGCAGAAGGCCGCGATCCTCGCGAGCCTGGCCTTCCACACGACGGTTCCCCTGGATGCCGTGCACCGAGAGGGCATCACCTCGGTCGACGCCGCGATGATCGAGTCCGCTCGTCACGCCGGGTACGTCATCAAGCTGCTCGCCGTGTGCGAGCGTCTGACGGCCGCCGACGGCTCGGAGTCCATCTCCGTGCGCGTCTACCCCGCTCTCGTCGATCGGTCGCACCCGCTCGCCAGCGTCCACGGCGCCAACAACGCCGTCTTCGTCCAGGCCGAGGCGGCCGGCGACCTCATGTTCTACGGCGCGGGCGCCGGCGGCGTGCAGACGGCTTCCGCCGTGCTCGGCGACGTCGTCTCGGCGGCGCGCCGGCACATCGCCGGAGGCGTCGGGGTGGGCGAGTCCACGCGCGCGAACCTGCCGGCCGTGCCGATCGGGCACGTCATCACGCGTTACCAGATCACGCTCGAGGTCGACGATCAGCCGGGCGTGCTGGCGACCGTCGCCGGCATCCTGAGCGAGGGCCGCGTGTCGATCGCGACCGTCGAGCAGACCGTCATCGAGGCGGACGAGAACACCCAGACCGGCGGTTCCGCCCGGCTGGTCATCGGAACACACAAGGCCCGCGAGCAGGACCTGAGCGAGACCGTCGAGCGTCTCGCCGCGAGCGGCGTCGTCGAGCGCGTGGTCTCCGTGCTGCGCGTGGAAGGGAACTGACATGGCTCACCTCTGGCGCGGAGTCCTCCGCGAATACGCCGACCGTCTGGGTGTCACCGACGCCTCCACCGTGGTCACGCTCGGCGAGGGCGGCACACCCCTCATCCCCGCCCCGGCGCTCTCGCGCCGAACCGGCGCCGACGTGTGGGTCAAGTTCGAGGGCATGAACCCCACCGGGTCGTTCAAGGACCGCGGCATGACCGTGGCGCTCTCGCGCGCCGTCGAGCACGGCGCCAAGGCCGTCATCTGCGCCTCCACCGGTAACACCTCGGCCTCCGCCGCCGCCTACGCCGCGCACGCCGGTATCACCGCCGCGGTGCTCGTGCCCGAGGGCAAGATCGCCATGGGCAAGCTGAGCCAGGCGGTGGCGCACAACGGCCGTCTCATCCAGATCCGCGGCAACTTCGACGACTGCCTCGAGATCGCGCGGGAACTCGCCGATCACTACCCGGTGCACCTCGTGAACTCGGTCAACCCCGACCGCATCGAAGGCCAGAAGACCGCGGCCTACGAGGTCGTCGAGCAGCTGGGCGACGCCCCCGACTTCCACTTCATCCCCGTCGGCAACGCCGGCAACTACACCGCCTACTCGCGCGGCTACCGCGAGGAAGCAGCTCGCGGCGTCGCGACGAAGGTGCCCCGCATGTTCGGTCTGCAGGCAGCCGGGTCCGCGCCCCTCGTGCGCGGCGAGGTCGTGAAGAACCCCGAGACGATCGCCAGCGCGATCCGCATCGGCAACCCGGCGTCGTGGGAGCTCGCTCTCGAGGCCCGCGAGGCCACCGACGGCTGGTTCGGCGCGATCGACGACGAGGGCATCCTCGAGGCGCAGAAGATCCTCGCGGGCGAGGTCGGCGTCTTCGTCGAGCCCGCGTCGGCTATCAGCGTCGCGGGTCTGCTCAGCCGTGCCGAGGCGGGCGTCGTCCCGTCGGGTGCGAAGGTCGTGCTGACCGTCACCGGGCACGGCCTGAAGGACCCGCAGTGGGCTCTGCGCAAGGCCGACGGCACGACGGTCGAGCCGACCGTGGTCGACGCCGCCACCTCGGAGGTCGCCTCCGTGCTCGACCTGCAGCCGGTGACCGCGTGAGCTCAGGCCCCGGTCGCCGGGTCGCCGTCCGCGTTCCCGCCACCAGCGCGAACCTCGGTCCCGGCTTCGACACCCTGGGCCTGGCCCTCAGCGTCTACGACGAACTCGTCGTCGAGCAGCTCGACGGTGACCGCCTCGAGATCGAGGTCGAGGGGGAGGGGACGGCCGACGTCCCCCGCGACGCGTCGCACCTCGTCGTGCGCGCGATGGCGCACACCTACGCCTCGGTCGGCCGCACCCTCCCCGGTCTGCGGCTGAGCGCACGCAACGTCATCCCGCACGGGCGCGGCATGGGCTCGTCCGGTGCCGCCGTGGTGGCCGGCATCCTGGCCGCCACGGGCCTGCTCGAGGGGGAGGTCGCCTTCAGCGACGTCGACCTCCTGCGCCTGGCCACGGAGATGGAGGGCCACCCCGACAACGTGGCCCCCGGACTGTTCGGCGGTCTGACCATCGCCTGGATGGATGCCGAGGGCCCGCAGCACAAGCAGCTCATCGTGCACCGCGGTGTCTCGCCGCTGGTCTTCGTGCCGAGCTTCACGATGTCGACCGCCGTCGCGCGCAGCCTGCAGCCGCTGCAGGTGCCCCGCGAGGACGCCGTGTTCAACGTCTCGCGTTCCGCCCTGCTGATCGCGGCGATGACGCAGAGCCCCGAGCTGCTGATGGCGGCCACCGAGGACAAGCTGCATCAGAACTACCGCGCCCAGGCGATGCCCGAGACCGACAGGCTCGTGCGGGCGCTGCGGGCCGAGGGGTATGCGGCGGTCGTGTCGGGGGCGGGCCCCAGCGTGCTCGTGCTCGCGGACGGGCCCGGACAGCGACTCGCGGCGGCGGATCTTATGGCATCCGTCGTCGACACCCCGTGGCAGGCCCTCATGCTCGCCGTCGACGTCAAGGGTGGTACAGTGAAAAACGCAGAGGGTTCCGCGTAAATTCGCGAATCTGAGCCTCTGCACACCTGCGAAATCCGCAACACATCGCGAACCCGGTATCGGCTGCAGTCTTCCGAACCGCTGGTGTCTCTTCGTCTGCGTTCTGCATGGCGAAGCGCGATCTGATCACGTTTCATTTTCTGAGGAGCACTCGTGGAGTCCATCTCCGAGACCCAGCCCGTCGACGCGCCCGAGAGCGCGGAGAACCCCGCCGAGGAGCAGCCCACGGCTGCGGCGGACGGCACCGACACCGCGACGGTCGACGCGCCCGCCGCCGACGCACCCGAGGCGGAGGCCGCCGACGGCGAGGGCGCTGACGCCCCGGCCGACGACGCCGCCGCCGACGCGCAGCCCGAGGCGCTGTTCCCGGCCGACGCCGTCGAGACGCCCGCCGAGGAGCCGGCGGCTGACGCGCCGGCCGCGGACGAGCCGACCGCGGATGCGCCGGCTGCTGACACCGCCGCGGCTGCGGCTGCGGACGACGCCGCCGCCGACGCGCCCGCCACGGAGGAGTCGGCCCCGGCCGAGAAGCCCGCCCGCGCCCCCCGCAAGCGCGCGCCGCGCCGCGCCAAGAGCGCGACCGCCGAGGAGAAGGCCGCCGCCGAGGCCGCCGCTGCCGAGGCTGCCGCGGCCGAGGCCGCCAGCGCGCCCGCCGACACCGAGACCACCGCGCCCTCCGACGAGGCCGCCGCGGAGGCCACGGCATCCGAGGCTCCGGCATCCGAGGCTCCGGCATCCGAGGCTCCGGCCGAGGAGCCCACCACGCCCGTCACGACCGCCGCCGACGTCGCCGCCGACGCGGCGCCCGATGCCGACGCCGAGAACGCGACCGAGCAGTCGGAGCAGGCCGCCGACGCGAGCGACTCCGCCGAGCAGACCGACGAGACCCCCGCTCGCGGTCGCGGTCGGAGCCGGTCGCGCAACCGCAACCGCAACAAGGCCGACGCCGCCGAGAAGAACGACGCCGCGGCCTCCACGTCCGCCGACGAGGCCGAGGCGCCGACGCAGAGCGGTCAGCGCGACGCGGGCTCGCAGAGCGGTCAGCGCGAGAACAGCGGCCAGAACGGTCAGCAGGCCCAGCAGCAGCAGGGTCCGGCGAACAGCCGCAACCGCCAGCGCAACAAGCGCCGCGGGCAGAACACGACGGGCGACGAGTTCGAGACCGAGATCGGCGAGGACGACGTCCTCGTCCCGATCGCCGGCGTCCTCGACGTGCTCGACAACTACGCCTTCGTGCGCACCACCGGCTACCTGCCCGGTCCGAGCGACGTCTACGTCTCGCTCGGCCAGGTGAAGAAGTACAACCTGCGCAAGGGCGACGCCGTCGTCGGCGCCATCAAGCAGCCCCGCGAGGGCGAGCAGCAGGGCCGCCAGAAGTACAACGCCCTCGTGCAGGTCGACTCGATCAACGGGCTGTCGGTCGACGACGCAGCCGCCCGGGTCGAGTTCAACAACCTCACGCCGCTCTACCCGCAGGAGCGCCTGCGCCTCGAGACCGGTCCCGAGAAGCTCACGCAGCGCATCATCGACCTGGTCGCCCCGGTGGGCAAGGGTCAGCGCGGTCTCATCGTCGCGCCCCCGAAGGCGGGCAAGACGATCGTGCTGCAGCAGATCGCCAACGCGATCGCGCACAACAACCCCGAGGTCCACCTCATGGTCGTGCTCGTCGACGAGCGCCCCGAAGAGGTCACCGACATGCAGCGCACGGTGCGCGGCGAGGTCATCGCCTCGACGTTCGACCGTCCGGCGGAAGACCACACCACCGTCGCCGAGCTCGCCATCGAGCGCGCGAAGCGTCTCGTGGAGCTCGGTCGCGACGTCGTCGTGCTGCTCGACTCGATCACCCGTCTCGGCCGCGCGTACAACCTCGCCGCCCCCACCTCCGGCCGCGTCCTCAGCGGTGGCGTCGACGCGTCGGCGCTGTACCCGCCGAAGCGCTTCTTCGGCGCCGCGCGCAACATCGAGAACGGCGGATCGCTCACGATCCTCGCGACCGCGCTCGTGGAGACCGGGTCGAAGATGGACGACGTCATCTTCGAGGAGTTCAAGGGCACGGGCAACAGTGAGCTGCGTCTGAACCGCCAGCTCGCTGACAAGCGCATCTTCCCGGCCGTCGACGTCAACGCGTCGAGCACCCGCCGCGAAGAGATGCTGCTCTCGCCCGACGAGGTCAAGATCACCTGGAAGCTCCGCCGCGCCCTGGCCGGTCTCGAGCCGCAGCAGGCTCTCGAGGTCGTGCTCGGCAAGCTCAAGGAGACGCAGTCCAACGTCGAGTTCCTCGTGCAGATGCAGAAGTCGATCCCGGCGCCCGCGCGCGGCGGTGACGACAACAGCATCCGCTGATCGGGGGAGCTGGCGCGATGGCGGAGCCCGCGATGTTCGAGTCGGTCCGCGGCCTGCTCGAGGAGCACAAGGCCGTTCAGGAGGAGCTCTCCGACCCGGCCGTGCACGCGGACGCCGCGCGCGCCAAGCGCGTCAACCGGCGCTATGCCGAACTGTCGCGGATCGTCGCGGCCCACGAAGCGTGGACCGCGGCGTCCGACGACCTCGACGCGGCACGCGAACTCGCCCGTGAAGACGAGGCCTTCGCCGAGGAGGTCCCCGCCCTCGAGGAGCGCGTGGCGCAGACGCAGGAACGCTTGAGGCGCCTGCTCATCCCGCGCGACCCCGACGACGCGCGTGACGTCATCATGGAGATCAAAGGCGGCGAGGGGGGAGCGGAGAGCGCCCTCTTCGCGGCCGATCTGCTGCGTATGTACCTGCAGTACGCGGCATCCATGGGGTGGAAGACGGAACTGCTCGAGCGCACCGAATCCGACCTGGGCGGGTACAAAGACGTCCAGGTCGCCATCAAGGGCTCCTCGAGCGATCCCGCGCAGGGCGTCTGGGCGCACCTGAAGTACGAGGGCGGCGTGCACCGCGTGCAGCGCGTGCCCGCGACCGAGTCGCAGGGCCGCATCCACACGTCGACGACGGGTGTTCTCGTCTTCCCCGAGGTCGACGAGCCCGAAGAGGTCGCGATCGACCCCAACGACCTGAAGATCGACGTCTTCCGCTCCTCGGGACCGGGTGGGCAGTCGGTCAACACGACCGACTCCGCGGTGCGCATCACCCACGTGCCCACGGGCATCGTGGTGTCGATGCAGAACGAGAAGTCGCAGCTGCAGAACCGCGAGGCCGGCATGCGTGTGCTGCGCGCCCGGTTGCTCGCCAAGCAGCAGGAGGAGCGCGACGCCGTCGCCGCCGACGCGCGGCGCTCGCAGATCCGCGGAATGGATCGCTCCGAGCGCATCCGCACATACAACTTCCCCGAGAACCGCATCGCGGATCATCGCACCGGGTACAAGGCCTACAACCTCGACCAGGTGATGGACGGCGCGCTCGGCCCGATCATCGAATCGGCGATCATCGCCGACGAAGAGGCGCGTCTCGTCGCCCTCGCCGACGGCTGACCTGCCGAACCCCCTCGCCGGCGGCCGACCGGATGCTTCGCCTCGCCTGTCGTAGGGTCGGTGGGTGCCCTCCGCTGCCCGCATCGTCGCGTTCGACGACACGCCCCCGCCTCCCGGTGCCTCGCCGTGGGTGGGGGAGCCCGCACAGGCACGGCGGATCGAGATCGTCGACGCGGATGCCACCTGGCCCCTGACCTTCGCGACGGTGCGCGATCGCATCCACGACGCTCTCGGGCAGCGGGCGATCCGCGTCGACCACGTCGGCTCCACCGCGGTGCCCGGGCTGGCGGCCAAGCCGGTGATCGACGTCGATCTCACCGTCGCCGACACCGACGACGAGGATGCGTACGTGCCGGCCCTCGAGGCCGCGGGCTTCGCCCTGCGCGTGCGCGAGCCGTGGTGGCTCGGGCACCGGCTCCTGGTCGCGAGCGAGCCCGCCGTCCACCTGCACGTCTGGCCGCCCGACAGCCCCGAGGCCGCCCGCCACCTGATCTTCCGCGACCATCTGCGGGCGGATGCCGACGACCGGGCGCTCTACGCGCGCGTGAAGCGCGAGGTCGCCGAGGACGGTCTCATGAGCGCCTACAACGAGCGCAAGCAGGCCACCGTCCGGGCGATCTACGCCCGTGCGTTCGTCGCCGCGGGGCTGATCTCCCGATAGGTCTCAGTCGATCCACGCGGGCGGGTGGGGGAGAGGCCCGCGTCGCGCCTCCAGCTGCGACGCGAGCGACAGCAGCACCGCCTCGCCACCGGGCCGGCCGACGAGCTGCGCCGACACGGGATGGCCCTCGGCATCCGCGGTCACCGGCATCGTCAGCGCCGGGAGGCCCGCGACGTTGACGAAGCTCGAGTACGGCGCGTACTCGACCTGCATCGCGAAGGTGCGTTGGGGAGAGTGCCCGGCGTAGGACCCCACGGGCTGCGGAGGCTGGGCGAGGGCCGGGGTCAGCACGGCGTCGAAAGCCGAGAAGTCGGCGATCGTGCGGCGCTCGAACGCCCGCGCGGCGGCGAGCCCGTTCAGGAGGTCGAGCGCCGACATCCGTCGGCCCTCCCGCACCAGCCACGCGGTGAGCGGCTCGACGAGGTCCATGTCGTCGTCGGTGAGCGGCACGCGAGCGGCACTGGCGCGCCAGAGCACGTGGAACAGCTCCGCGTAGCCCCACGGATGCCAGTCGGCATCCGTCACCGCGTGTCCGGCGTCGCTCAGCCAGGCGCTCGTCACCTCGACCGCCCCGCGGGCGTCCGGATCGAGCGCGATGTCCTCGTCGTCGTCCCACGGTGAAACGGTCGTGACGCCGATGCGCAGCTCCCGGGGCTCGCGCCGGGCCGCGTCGACGAAGGGTCCGCCGCCCGGCGCCGTCGTGGCGTACGAGAAGGGCGCGAGATCGATCAGAGCATCGAGGAGGAGGCCAGCGTCTTCCGCGCTGCGCGCGATCGGCCCGGTCACCGACAACCCGTCCGGCGAATCGAAACCGGAACCGAGCGGCAGGCGCCCGCGCGACGGCTTCAGGCCCAGTAGGCCGACCGTCGCCGAGGGGATGCGGATGGACCCCCCGCCGTCCGATCCCACGGCGGCGGGCAGCAGGCCCGCGGCCACCGCGACGGCCGCTCCTCCGCTCGAACCGCCGGCTCCGGCGGAGAGGCGCCAGGGGTCGCGCGCCGGGGCGTGGATGAGGGGTTCGGTGAAACCGGTGAGTCCGAACTCCGACGTGGAGGTCTTGCCGATGTTCACGGCGCCGGCGGCGTCGAGGGCGGCGGCGAGGGGGTCGGACGCCGTGGGCACGTGATCGGCGCGCGAGCGCGAGCCGTAACGGGTGGGCACCCCCGCCCGCGCCACGAGGTCCTTGTCGGCGAGGGGGACGCCCCAGAGCGCTCCGCGCGGCGACGGCGGCAGCTCGGAGATACGCTGCCGCGCTGCGTCGGGGGAGATCTCGGCGAACGCGCCGAGGTCGGCGAAGCGCTCTGCTCGGTCGAGGTAGTGAGCGGTGAGGTCGGCCGGCGCGAGCTCGCCGCGTCGAAGGGCGTCGACCTGGGCGGCGAGCGACAGATCGTGCAGACGGGTCATGTCTCGAGCCTAGGGCGAGACCCGGTCACCGCAGCGGGCGGGAGGTGCACCGACGCGTCGGCGTGCGAACGAGCGGGCGGCGCCGGCGCCGAGCGTCGCGGAACCGACCCTTCGCCGGCCGCGCGCCACGCGGCGTGGGGCGGCGCGGAACCGGCCGTTCACCGGTCTCGCGCCGCGCTCGAGGATGCGGCTCAGATCCAGTACTCCGGGGTCGTGAGCAGAGCGCGGGTGTCTTCGCCGCTGCGCCGCGTGCGCGCTTTCGCGGGCACGCCCACCAGCACGCTGTCGGCCGGGGCGTCTCGGGTGACGACCGCGTTCGCGCCCACGACGGTGCGCGCGCCGAGGGTGATCGGCCCCAGGACCTTCGCTCCCGCGCCGATCGCGACGCCGTCGTGCAGCGTGGGATGACGCTTGCCGCCCTCGCGCTGCCGACCCCCGAGCGTCACGCCGTGATAAAGCATGACGTCGTCGCCCACCTCCGCCGTCTCGCCCACGACGACACCCATGCCGTGGTCGATGAAGAAGCGTCGACCGATCGTCGCTCCCGGGTGGATCTCGATGCCGGTGAGCCAGCGGGTGACCTGTGAGAGAGCGCGCGCGGGGAAGCGCAGCCCACGCGACCACAGGCGATGCGCGACGCGGTGCGCCCAGACGGCGTGCAACCCGGGGTACAGCAACGCGATCTCGAGACCGCCGCGCGCCGCGGGGTCGCGGAGCTTGGCGGAGGCGATGTCTTCTCGGATGCGGGAGAGGACCCCCACGTCAGTCTTCGCGCAGGTGCTCGTACAGAGCGGTCGAGAGGTACCGCTCGCCGTACGAGGGAATGATGACGACGATGTTCTTGCCCGCCGCTTCGGGACGGCGCGCCACCTCGAGAGCCGCCCAGATGGCGGCACCCGACGACATCCCGACCAGGATGCCGTCCTTCGCGGCCGTCTCCCGTGCCAGGCGGATCGCGTCGTCGAACTCGACGTCGATCACCTCGTCGATGATGTCGCGATCGAGGATGGCGGGCACAAAGTTCGGGCCGATGCCCTGGATCTTGTGGGGCCCCGGGTGCCCCTTGGTGAGCACGGGGGAGTCGGCGGGCTCGACGGCGACGATCTTCACGTCGGGGTTGCGCTCCTTGAGCACCTGGCCGACGCCGGTGATGGTGCCGCCCGTGCCGATGCCGGCCACGAAGTAGTCGACCTCGCCCTCGGTGTCGCGCAGGATCTCCTCGGCGGTGGTCTTGCGGTGGATGGCGGGGTTGGCCTCGTTCTCGAACTGGCGGGCCCACACGGCGCCCGGGGTCTCGGCGACGATGCGCTTGGCCTCGTCGACCGCGTGCGACATGCCCTTGGTGGGGTCGGTCAGCACGAGTTCGGCGCCGAACGCCTTGAGCAGGATGCGACGCTCCTTCGACATCGAGGCGGGCATGGTCAGGATGACCTTGTAGCCGCGCGCGGCACCGACCATGGCCAGAGCGATGCCGGTGTTGCCGCTGGTGGACTCCACGAGCGTCCCGCCGGGCTTGAGCTCGCCCGAGGCCTCCGCCGCGTCGACGATCGCGATGCCGAGGCGGTCCTTGACGCTGGAAGCGGGATTGTAGAACTCGAGCTTCGCGAGGATCTGCCCCCCGGCGCCCTCCGCCACGCGGTTCAGCCGCACGAGCGGCGTGTCGCCGAATGCAGAGGTGATGTCGGAGTGGATGCCGGGCATGGCTCGCCTTTCGCCGTCGGTCGGGACGCGATTATTTTAGGCGAGCCTTCCGACGGGCCGGCTCGTGTGACGCCGCTTGACGACACGACCCGCCCCCGTCCACCCGTCGGCCCCACGCGAGCCCGGACCGGGCACACCGCCCGACTAGGCTGGGCTCCCGTCATGCCTGAGACCGCCCCTCTCCCCGCCCCCACGGCCGCATCGGTCGCCGACGTCGTCCGCGACACGGCAGCCCGCCTCCGCACAGCGGGCGTCCCCGACCCCCACGTGGATGCCGAACTGCTCGTCGCCCATGTGCTGGAGTCCTCGCGAGGCGGTGTGCAGGCCGCGGCGATCCGCGGCGACCGCATGCCCGACTCGGCGGCCACCGCCCTCGCGCCCCTCGTCGACCGCCGCTGCGCGCGCGAGCCCCTCCAGCACCTCACCGGACGCGCCCCCTTCCGGTCGATGGAGCTCGCCGTCGGCCCCGGCGTGTTCGTCCCGCGCCCCGAGACCGAGATGGTGGCTCAGCTCGCGATCGACGCCCTGCGAGCGGCGGCCTCCGACGCCCCCGTCGCCGTCGACCTCGGCACCGGCAGCGGCGCGATCGCGCTCGCGATGGCGACCGAGGTGCCGCACGCGCGCGTCTACGCGGCGGAGAACAGCGTGGACGCCTTCATCTGGACGAAGCAGAACCACGCCCTCATCGGCGCCGACAACCTCTCGCTCGCGTTCATCGACCTCGCTCACGCGTTCCCCGAACTCGACGGGACGGTGTCGGTGGTCGCGTCCAACCCGCCGTACGTGCCCGACGACGCCATCCCCCGCGATCCCGAGGTGCGTCTGTTCGACCCGCCCGCCGCCCTCTACGGCGGCCCCGACGGCCTGGACGCCGTTCGCGAGCTCAGCCGGGTGGGTCTCCGACTCGCCCACCCCGGCGGCACGATCGTCATCGAGCACGGGGAATGGCAGGGGGAGGCGATCCGCGCCCTCCTCACCGCCGATGGGTGGCGCTCGGCATCCACTCATCCCGACCTGACCACGCGCGACCGCGCGACGACCGCGATCCGCCCCTGACGCACCGGGTGACGACGCGCCGCGCACGGCGCGACTAGACTGGCGCGCGACATGTCACCCGTCTACGACTGCCGTGACGAGTCGCAGCTGCTGTCCGGGATGCGCCACGCGCGTCAGGCGATCGGCCGAGGCGAACTCGTCGTGCTCCCCACCGACACCGTCTACGGAATCGCCGCCGACGCGTTCAACACGCGCGCCGTCGCGGGGCTCCTCGAAGCGAAGGGGCGCGGACGTCAGCAACCGCCGCCCGTCCTGGTCGCGGGCGTGAGCACGCTGCGCGCCCTGGTCGCGGAGATCCCTCCCGCGGTCGACGACCTCGTCCGCGAGTTCTGGCCCGGCGGCCTCACGATCGTGCTCCCCGCGCAGCCGTCGCTGTCGTGGGACCTGGGCGACACACACGGCACGGTCGCGGTGCGCATGCCGGCGCAGAAGCTCACCCTCGAACTGCTCGAAGAGACCGGCCCCCTCGCGGTGTCGAGCGCCAACCTGACCGGCATGCCCGCCGCCGTCGACATCGACGCCGCGCGCGACATGCTCGGCGACAGCGTCTCGGCCTACCTCGACGCCGGTGTGAGCGAGACGGGGGTGGCGTCGACCATCGTCGACGCCACGCTGCTCGTCGGCGGCTCCGAGCCGGTGGTGCGCGTCCTCCGCGAGGGCGCCGTCTCCCGCGAACGCCTCCGCGAGGTGCTCGGCGATCTGCTCGAGCCCGACCCGGTCGACGACCGCGACGCCCCGACCCCGGCGGGCGCGCCCTCCGACGTCTCCCCGGACGACGCAGCCCCGGATGACGAGGCTCCGGGTCCGTGACCCAGTACCTCCTCACCATCCTCTTCACGGCGGCGGTCACGCTCGCGCTGTCGTGGGTGGTGTGGAAGCTCGCCCTGCGCTTCAAGCTGTATCCCGGCATCCGGGATCGGGATGTGCACAAGACACCCACGCCCCGCTTGGGCGGGGTCGCCATGTTCCTCGGCGTGGTCGCCGCCTTCGCCCTGTCGAGCCGGAACCCCTACTTCTCGATCTTCTGGACCGATCCCGTCCCGGTGCTCTCGCTCCTGGGCGCGGTGCTGCTCATCGTCCTGGTCGGAGTGGCCGACGATCTCTGGGACCTCGACTGGATGATCAAGCTCGGTGCGCAGTTCGTCGCCGCCGGGATCATCGCGTGGTTCGGGCAGCTGCAGATCCTCTCGCTGCCCATCGGCGCCCTCACGGTCGGATCGAGCTGGGTGAGCTTCCTGCTCACCGTCTTCGCGCTGGTCGTCGTCATGAACGCCGTCAACTTCATCGACGGACTCAACGGCCTCGTCGCCGGTGTCTGCCTCATCGCCAACGGCGTCTTCTTCGCCTACTCCTACCTGCTGGTACGCGACACCGGGGCGAGCACGTACTTCAACCTCGCCTCGTTCATCGCGGCGGTCCTGGTCGGCGCCTGCCTCGGCTTCCTGCCGATGAATTGGACGCCCGCGAAGCTCTTCATGGGCGACGCCGGTGCCCTCATGCTCGGCCTGCTGATGGCCAGCTCGGCGGTCGCCATCACCGGTCAGCTCGACCCGGCGGTGCTCGACCCCGAGAAGATCGGTCGCTCGCAGCTTCTGGGTGCCTTCATCCCCATCCTGCTGCCGGTGGTCATCGTGCTGCTGCCCCTGCTCGACTTCGGTCTTGCCGTCGCCCGGCGGCAGTGGGCGGGGAAGTCCCCGTTCTCGCCCGACCGCAAGCACCTTCATCATCGGATGCTCGACATGGGGCACTCCGACCGCGACGCCGTCCTGATCTTCTACAGCTGGACGGCGGTGGTCAGCCTCGCGTTCCTGCTGATGTACATCGGCACCCAGCAGAGCTGGCCGGGCGACTACGCCATCGGGGTCGCCTTCGGCGTCACCGGGGTGCTCGCCTGCGCCGTCCTGACCCTCCTTCCTTCATCGCACCGTCTGCGGCGGCTCTCCCGTCGCGTCCGACCCACCCGACCGGAGTCCCCTTCATGAGCAGCGTCTCTCCCGCCCCCCGTCGACCTCTCTCCAGTACGCCCGTGCTGCGCACCGCGCTGGTGTGGGGCGGTGTCGTCACCGCGGTGCTCCTGGTCGTGGGCGGCGTCGTCGGCTTCCTCGTCGGGGGAGCGGGCGGCCTCGGCAGCGCCCTCGCGGGGGTGGCCGTGAGCGCGATCTTCCTCGCCGTCACCGCGACGAGCATCCTCGTCGCGAACCGGTGGTTCGGCGACCCGCTCTACGTGCCCATCTTCTTCGGCATCGTGCTCGGGGGGTGGCTGCTCAAGCTCATCCTGTTCATCGTGGCGATCGTCGTGCTGCGCGGACAGGACTGGGTCGATCCGGTGGTGTTCTACGTCGCGCTGGTCGTCAGCGTGATCGCGTCCCTCGCCGTCGACGTGGTGGTCCTCCTGCGCATGCGGATCCCCAGCGTCAGCGACATCACGCTCCCCACCGACCCCGAAGCGGGCGACCGGCGCGCCTGACCGGTCCATAACCCACCCGCACGCCCCGTCGCGCACGTTAGTCCGGCGGCGAGACGATCACCTCCCGCGGACTCATGGATTCGCCGGGAGTTTGATAGGGTGGCATAAGTACCCGCCCGCGATGGGAAATCTTCTCCAGGTTCGCACTTCGGGTACCATCACCGACCATCGTCGCAACGGTTCACACCGATGCCCCGAAGCTGGAGCCAGCGCTGTCCACTCAAGCTGCGACCCTGATCACGAACTTCGCGTCTGCGGGTGCGGAGTTCCACCCGCCCTCCATCTCCGAGTTCTTCCCCGACGCGGTCCTGTTCGAGGGCACGATCTTCGCGATCACCCGCATCAACCTCACGCAGATGCTGGCGACGCTCGCGCTGGTCCTCTTCCTCGTGCTGGGCACCCGCCGCATGAAGGTCGTCCCCGGCCGCTTCCAGAGCATCGCCGAGATGGGCCTCGACTTCGTCCGCGTCAACATCGCCGAAGACATCCTGGGTCGCAAGGACGGCAAGCGGTTCCTGCCGATCCTCACCACGATCTTCTTCATGGTGCTGTTCATGAACATCACGGGTGTCATCCCGTTCCTGAACATCGCCGGTACGAGCGTCATCGCCGTGCCGCTGCTGCTCGCGATCGTCGCGTACGTCACCTTCATCTACGCCGGCATCAAGAAGAGCCCCGGCGGCTTCTTCAAGAACGCGCTGCTGCCCTCGGGCGTGCCGTGGCCGCTGTACATCATCATCGTCCCGCTCGAGTTCCTCTCGACCTTCATCATCCGCCCCGTCACCCTGACGCTGCGTCTTCTGATGAACATGGTCGTCGGCCACCTCATGCTGGTGCTGTTCTTCTCGGCCACCCAGTTCTTCGTGGTCGGGCTCAGCGGCTGGTGGACGGCGCTCGGCGCCGGCTCCCTCGCCTTCGGCTTCGCCTTCACCCTGTTCGAAATCTTCGTCGCCTTCCTCCAGGCGTACGTCTTCGCGATCCTCACCGCGGTCTACATCCAGCTCGCGGTCGCAGAAGAGCACTGAGCGGCCCGGCGCACGCCGAGCCACCCAACGAAAGGAAAAAACCCGTGGACGCAACTACGGTTCTCGCCCAGGTCACCGGTAACGTCGCCACGATCGGCTACGGCCTCGCCGCCATCGGCCCCGCCATCGGCGTGGGCATCGTCGTCGGCAAGACGATCGAGGGCGTCGCCCGTCAGCCCGAGCTCGCGGGCCGCCTGCAGGTCCTGATGTTCATCGGTATCGCCTTCACCGAGGCGCTCGCCTTCATCGGTATCGCGACCGGCTTCATCTTCACCTGAACCGGCCGCTCTCGACTCACTGTAAGGAGACAGGATGCTGAACGCTCTTGTCACACTCGCCGCGGAGCCCGCGGGAGAGGCGCACAACCCGCTGATCCCGGCGTGGTACGACATCATCTGGTCGGCCGTGTGCTTCGTCGTCATCATCTTCGTGGTGTGGCGTGTGGCCCTGCCGCGGATGGCGAAGCTGCTCGACGAGCGCAGTGCTGCCATCGAGGGCAACATCGCCAAGGCCGACGAGGCTCAGCGACAGGCCGAGGCCGCACTCGAGGAGTACACCGCGCAGCTCGCCGAGGCGCGCCGCGAAGCCGGTGAGATCCGCGAGTCCGCAACCCAGGACGGTCGTAAGATCGTCGCCGAGGCCAAGGAGACCGCTGCGTCCGAGGCAGCCCGCATCACCGCCAGCGCGCACGCGCAGATCGAGGCCGAGCGTCAGACGGCCCTCGTGCAGCTGCGCTCCGAGGTCGGTACCCTCGCGGTCGACCTCGCCGGCAACGTGATCGGTGAGACCCTGTCGGACGACGCGCGCGCCAACGCCGTGGTCGACCGCTTCCTCGCCGAGCTCGAGGCCTCCGAGAAGGCGGCCAAGTAATGGGCAGCGCGACCACTCAGGCCCGGACCGCGACGTCGGAGGCCCTGGCCTCCGCGTCGGGTGTCGATCTCGACGTCGCACGCGAGCTGTTCGCTGCCGTGGCCGCCGTGAGCGGATCGGCGCAGCTGAGCGGCGCGCTGTCCGACTCGTCGGTGCCGGCGGAAGCCCGGGCGGGGCTCGTCTCCGCCGTGTTCGGTCCGTCGTACCGGCCTGCCACGGTGGAGCTGCTCTCGCGCGCCGCTCAGCAGCGCTGGTCCAGCGCCGCGGAGTTCGTGGAGGGACTCGAGGAGCTCGCTGTGCGGGCCACCTCGGTCGCCGAGACCGGTGACATCGAGGCCGAGCTCTTCTCGTTCTCGCGCACCGTCGCCTCCAACGGCGAACTGGAGCTCGCGCTCGGCGGTCGTCTCGGCGACGCGTCGGCGAAGGGCACGCTCGTCTCGACCCTCCTCGGTGGGCGCGCGAGCGCCGGCACCGCCCTGATCGTGTCGTCGCTCGTCGAGCACGCGCGCGGTCGTCGGGTCCGTGCCCTGCTCCGCCGCGCGGAGCGCATCGTGGCCGATCAGCGATCGCGCATCGTGGCCACCGTGTCCGCCGCCGCACCGCTGAGCGCCGACCAGCAGACCCGTCTGCAGAACGCTCTCAGCGCACGTTACGGCTCGGCTGTCACGCTGAACACCGTGATCGACCCGACCGTGCTGGGTGGTCTGCGCGTGCAGGTCGCCGACGACGTCATCGACGCGAGCGTGTCCGCACGTCTCGCCGACCTCCGCCAGCGGATCGCCGGCTGAAGACTTTCCGCCCGAGCGGGCGTGATCTTGGGGGCCGAGGGCCCCACGAACGAAGGAAGACAATGGCAGATCTCTCTATCAGCCCCGACGTCATTCGTGACGCGCTGAAGGACTTCGTCAACGCCTACGAGCCCACCGGCGCCGCGGCGACCGAGGTCGGCGCCGTCGTCGACGCGGCCGACGGCATCGCCCACGTCGAGGGACTCCCCGGCGTCATGGCCAACGAGCTCATCCGCTTCGCGGACGGCACGCTCGGCCTCGCCCAGAACCTCGACGAGAACGAGGTCGGTGTCGTCGTGCTCGGCGAGTTCTCCGGCATCGAAGAGGGCCAGAGCGTCACCCGCACGGGTGAGGTGCTCTCGGTCGGCGTGGGCGAGGGCTACCTCGGTCGCGTGGTCGACCCGCTCGGCAACCCGATCGACGGTCTCGGTGAGATCGCGACCTCGGGTCGTCGCGCGCTCGAGCTCCAGGCTCCCGGCGTGATGCAGCGCAAGAGCGTGCACGAGCCCCTGCAGACCGGCATCAAGGCCATCGACGCCATGATCCCCGTCGGCCGCGGCCAGCGTCAGCTCATCATCGGCGACCGTCAGACCGGCAAGACGGCCATCGCGATCGACACGATCATCAACCAGAAGGCCAACTGGGAGTCGGGCGACGTCAACAAGCAGGTTCGCTGCATCTACGTCGCCATCGGCCAGAAGGGCTCGACCATCGCTTCGGTGAAGGGCGCGCTCGAGGACGCCGGTGCGATGGACTACACCACCATCGTCGCGGCCCCCGCGTCCGACCCCGCCGGCTTCAAGTACCTCGCGCCCTACACCGGTTCGGCCATCGGCCAGCACTGGATGTACGAGGGCAAGCACGTCCTGATCATCTTCGACGACCTGTCGAAGCAGGCCGAGGCCTACCGCGCCGTGTCGCTCCTGCTGCGTCGCCCGCCGGGCCGCGAGGCGTACCCCGGCGACGTCTTCTACCTGCACTCGCGTCTGCTCGAGCGTTGCGCGAAGCTCTCCGACGAGCTCGGCGCCGGCTCGATGACGGGTCTGCCCATCATCGAGACCAAGGCCAACGACGTCTCGGCGTACATCCCGACCAACGTGATCTCGATCACCGACGGCCAGATCTTCCTGCAGTCCGACCTCTTCAACGCCAACCAGCGCCCCGCGGTCGACGTGGGTATCTCGGTCTCGCGCGTCGGCGGTGACGCTCAGGTCAAGTCGATCAAGAAGGTCTCCGGAACGCTGAAGCTGGAGCTCGCGCAGTACCGCTCGCTCGAGGCTTTCGCGATGTTCGCGAGCGACCTCGACGCGGCCTCGCGTCGTCAGCTCGCGCGCGGTGCGCGCCTCACCGAGCTGCTCAAGCAGCCGCAGTACTCGCCGTACCCCGTCGAGGAGCAGGTCGTGTCGATCTGGGCCGGCACCAACGGCAAACTCGACGCGGTCGAGGTCTCCGACGTGCTGCGCTTCGAGCGCGAACTGCTCGACTACCTGCGCCGCAACTCGACCGTGCTCGACACTCTGCGCGAGACCAACGTGCTCGGTGACGACACGCTCGCGGAGCTGGAGCAGAAGATCGACGCGTTCTCCAAGGAATTCCAGCCCGGCAAGGACCAGAGCGTCGTCGGCGCCGAGAAGGTCGACGCCGCCGAGGCGGAGGACGTCAACCAGGAGCGGATCGTCAAGGGCCGTCGCTGATAGCGACGACACGAGAACGGAATCATGGGCGCACAACTGCGGGTCTATAAGCAGAAGATCAGTTCTGCTCAGACGACCAAGAAGATCACCAAGGCGATGGAGCTCATCGCGGCTTCGCGCATCCAGAAGGCGATGGCGCGTGTGCGCGCGGCATCGCCCTTCGCGCGGGCCGTCACGAGCGCCGTCTCGGCGGTCGCCACGCACTCCTCCGTCGATCACCCGCTGACGACCGAGCGCGAGAACATCCGTCGGTCGGCCGTCGTCATCTTCACGTCCGACCGCGGCCTCGCCGGGGCGTTCAACTCGCAGATCCTCCGTGAGGGTCTCGAGCTGGCCGAGCTGCTCCGCTCGCAGGGCAAAGAGGTCGTCTACTACCTGGTCGGACGCAAGGCCGTCGGATACTTCCAGTTCCGTCGCATGCCGAGCGTCGCCCAGTGGGTCGGCGACACCGACACCCCGCAGTTCTCGACCGCCGAAGAGATCTCGGATGCCGTGATCGAGGCGTACCGCGCAGGCGGGGAGAACGAGGGCGGCGTCGACGAGATCCACCTCGTCTACAACCGCTTCGTCAGCATGATGACGCAGTCGCCGGAGTCCGTGCGCCTGCTCCCGCTCGAGGTGCTCGAGGCCGATGAGGCTCCTGCGCAGTCCGAGGTCTACCCGCTCTACGAGTTCGAGCCGGACGCCGAGACCGTTCTCGACGCGCTCCTGCCGACGTACGTCCAGAGCCGTATCTTCAACGCCCTGCTGCAGTCGTCGGCCGCCAAGCACGCCGCGACACAGAAGGCCATGAAGTCGGCCAGTGACAACGCCGACAAGCTCATCACCGACTACACCCGCCTGCGCAACAACGCGCGTCAGGCGGAGATCACGCAGCAGATCGCCGAGATCGTCGGCGGCGCCGATGCCCTGGCATCCGGCAAGTAAGTCCCCAAGGAGAGAAGAAGCCATGAGCCTCACCGCCGAGAAGACCGACGCGGCCGTCGTCGGACGCGTCGCGCGCGTCACCGGCCCGGTCGTCGACATCGAGTTCCCGCATGACGCGATCCCCGAGATCTACAACGCGTTGAAGACCACGATCACCATCGGTGACGAGTCGACCGAGATCACCCTCGAGGTCGCTCAGCACCTCGGTGACGACCTCGTCCGCGCCATCTCGCTCAAGCCCACCGACGGCATGGTCCGCGGTCAGGACGTCCGCGACACCGGCGGCCCCATCTCGGTGCCCGTCGGAGACGTGACCAAGGGCAAGGTGTTCGACGTCACCGGTCAGGTGCTGAACGCCGCTCCGGGCGAGACCATCGAGGTCACCGAGCGCTGGGGCATCCACCGCAAGGCGCCGAGCTTCGACCAGCTCGAGTCCAAGACCGAGATGTTCGAGACCGGCATCAAGTCGATCGACCTCCTGACCCCCTACGTGCAGGGTGGAAAGATCGGTCTCTTCGGTGGTGCGGGCGTCGGCAAGACGGTCCTCATCCAGGAGATGATCCAGCGCGTCGCGCAGGACCACGGTGGTGTCTCGGTGTTCGCCGGTGTCGGCGAGCGCACCCGTGAGGGCAACGACCTGATCGGCGAGATGGAAGAGGCGGGCGTCTTCGACAAGACCGCCCTCGTGTTCGGCCAGATGGACGAGCCGCCGGGGACGCGTCTGCGCGTCGCCCTGTCGGCGCTGACGATGGCGGAGTACTTCCGCGACGTGCAGAAGCAGGACGTGCTGCTCTTCATCGACAACATCTTCCGCTTCACGCAGGCCGGCTCCGAGGTCTCGACCCTGCTGGGTCGCATGCCTTCTGCCGTGGGATACCAGCCGAACCTGGCTGACGAGATGGGTGTGCTCCAGGAGCGCATCACCTCGACGCGCGGTCACTCGATCACCTCGCTGCAGGCGATCTACGTCCCCGCCGACGACTACACCGACCCGGCTCCGGCGACCACGTTCGCCCACCTCGACGCCACCACCGAGCTTTCGCGTGAGATCGCGTCGAAGGGTCTGTACCCGGCCATCGACCCCCTGACGTCGACGAGCCGCATCCTCGATCCGCGCTACATCGGTGCCGACCACTACCGCGTGGCCACCGCCGTGAAGCAGATCCTGCAGAAGAACAAGGAACTGCAGGAGATCATCGCCATCCTCGGTGTCGATGAGCTCTCCGAGGAAGACAAGATCGTCGTGTCGCGTGCACGTCGCATCCAGCAGTTCCTCTCGCAGAACACCTACATGGCGAAGAAGTTCACCGGCGTCGAGGGCTCCACGGTCCCGATCAAGGAGACCATCGAGTCGTTCGACGCGATCGTCAAGGGCGACTTCGACCACGTCGCCGAGCAGGCGTTCTTCAACGTCGGTGGCATCTCCGACGTCGAGGCCAAGTGGGCGCAGATCCAGAAGGAGAACGGCTGACATGTCGTTGCGCGTGAGCCTGGTGTCGGCAGACGCCGAGGTGTGGGCGGGGGAGGCCACGCTCGTCGTGGCCAAGACCGTCGAGGGTGAGATCGGCTTCATGCAGGGGCATGAGCCGGTGCTCGCGATCCTCGCCCAGGGCGAGGTGCGCATCACCCGCGCCGACGGCACGAAGATCCTGGCCAACGCCGAGGACGGCTTCCTCTCGATGGCGAACGACGAAGTGACGATCGTCGCCGGGAACGCAGCCCTCGTCTCCTGACACCGCTTCATCGCTGACGCGCGTCGCCCGATATCGGGCGGCGCGCGTCGCCTTTTCCGGGAGGATCCATGCTCGTCCTGCTGCCGCCGTCCGAGACCAAGAAACCGGGCGGCGACGGTGCTCCGTTGTCGCTCGCGTCGCTGTGGGCACCGTCGCTCCTGCCGCAGCGCGAGAGCGTGCTCGACGCCCTCGTCGCTCTGAGCGCCGACGAAGACACGGCGGCGCGCGTGCTGAAGCTCAGCCCGAAGCGTCGGCACGAGATCGCCGACAATGCCGCGCTCCGGTCGGCGCCCACCCTGCCCGCCGTCGACCGCTACACCGGGGTGCTCTTCGACGCCCTGGATGCCGGGAGTCTCGACGACGATGCCCGCGGCTGGCTCGCGGAGCACGTCGTCATCCATTCCGCGCCCTTCGGTCCGGTGGGTGCTCTCGACGGCATCCCCGCCTATCGCCTCGCGGCGGGGACCTCGATTCCCGCTCTGCCGGCACCGCGCCGTGTTTGGGCCGGCGCCGTCGGCGAGGCTCTCGCCGACGCCGGTGCGTCGTTCGTCCTCGACCTTCGTTCGGAGGCGTACGTGGCGCTGGGGCCTGTACCCGAGGGCATGTCGTCGGCGTACGTACGCGTGGTCACGGAGGGGGAGGGAGGCGCCGTCCGCGCTCTGAACCACTTCAACAAGCACGCGAAAGGCGAGCTCGTCCGCGCGTTGGCGTCGAGCGGGGCGGAGCTGTCCAGCCGCGAGGACTTCCTCGGGTGGGCGAGGAAGAACGGGTGGACGGTGCGGCCGTCCGGTGAACGGGAGTTGCTCCTAGCAGTCTGAGACGGATGTCGACGAGGGGATGTCAGCGAACACTCAGGTTCGCTAGCATGACACGCGCGGGAGACGCCCGCCGGCTCTCGTGACCGCGGGGGCCGCTCGAGAGGATCGACGTGAACATCTCAAATCTCGCTTACTCCGACTACGGGACGACCAGTGCCGGCGAGGCGGCGGTTCTGGCCGTGGTGTACCTCTTCATCTTCCTGTTCAGCATCTTGGGCTACCTCATCAGCTCGTTCCTGCTCATGAAGGTCTTCGAGAAGGCCGGTGTCCAGGGCAAGTGGCGCGCCTGGGTCCCCGTCTACAACGCCCTCGTCTACGCCAAGCTGGGTGACTTCTCGCCGTGGATCCTTCTGGGTCTCGCCGTGGCCTCCGCCATTCCGATCCTGAACTTCCTCGCCGGTCTCGCGATCGTCGTCGCGCTGATCATGATCTCGTACCGGGTGGCCGCCAAGTTCGGACGCGACTGGCCCATTCTGCTGCTGTTCCTGCTCGGCCCTCTCGGTCAGTGGATCTTCCTCGGCATCCTGGGCTTCAGCAGCAACCGGTGGAACCCCGCCGCCGCCTCGCCGTCGCCGTGGGGCTCGTCGTTCCTCGCCGACAAGACGTTCTGGAACGGCATCCCCGCGCAGCCCGCGCAGAACGTCCAGGGTCAGAACGGCGGCGGATACGGGGCGCCGGTCGCTCCTCCCGCGCAGGGCTACGCCCCGCCGGCGGCCCCCGGGTACGCGCCGCCGCAGGCGCCGCCCGCCTCGGGCAGCACGCCGCCGCCGCAGGCACCCCCGGCCGGTCCGCAGGTCTGATCTCCGACCGGATCGTCGAGGGGCTCTCCGCCGTGTGCGGGGAGCCCCTCGTGTCGTCACGGGGATAGCGTGGAGTCATGACCCCCACCGATCTGCCCCTTCGCCCCGTCGGCCGCTCAGGACTTCGGGTGTCCGCCGTCGGCCTCGGGTGCAACAACTTCGGTCGTGTGGGTACGCCCACCGAAACGCTCGAGGGGACGCGGAACGTCCTCGACGCCGCCCTCGATGCGGGCGTCACGTTCCTCGACACGGCCGACATCTACGGCCGCTCCTTCGGCCTGTCCGAGACGCTCATGGGCGAGGCGCTGGAGGGGCGCCGCGACCGGGTCGTCCTCGCGACCAAATTCGGCCACGCGGACCTCGCGCCGGCGATCGTCGGCGGCGCGAAGGGCTCACGGGCGCACATCCGGCGCGCCGTCGAGGATTCGCTGCGGCGCCTGCGCACCGACTGGATCGACCTCTACCAGATGCACACGCCCGATCCCGAGACGCCCGTCGACGAGACGCTGGACGCGCTCGCGGATCTCGTCCGCGAAGGCAAGATCCGATACATCGGTCATTCGAACTTCTCGGGTTGGCAGATCGCCGAGGCGGATGCCGCGGCGGCGGGCGTCCGGTTCGTATCGGCGCAGAACCAGTACAGCCTCCTCGCGCGAGCGGCCGAGCGCGAGGTGCTCCCCGCCGCCCGCCGCTTCGGCCTCGGCTTCCTCCCCTTCTTCCCGCTGCACAACGGCCTGCTCACCGGGAAGTTCACGCGCGAGGGCGGTCCGGACGACAGCCGCATCATGCGCCAGCGCCCGCACCTCTGGCGCGACGCGCCGTGGGACGCCCTCGAGCGGTACCAGGCATACTGCGACGCGCGGGGGATCTCGATGCTCGAGGCGACGTTCGGGTGGTTCCTCGCGAACCCGCTCGTCTCCAGCGTCATCGCCGGAGCCACCAGCGCGGCGCAGGTGCGCTCAAACGCCGCCGCCGCCACGGCGTGGTCGCCGAGCGTCGATGATCTCGCCGAGCTCGACGGCATCCTGGGGCTGCCGGCCGATCCCGCCGCGGGATGAACGCGGCACGGGGGAGGGGGCGCTCCGGCGCGTCCGCTGGCGATGCTCGCGTGTCGACTAGGATGACAGGGCCGCGCGGTTCCGCCGGCGCAGCTGTCGGCCAACCGGAGGATCGTTCGTGCCCGAGGTGACCACCCACACGCGTACCGTCCCTCTCGGCGACGGCTCTCTCGAACTGCGCTGGGCGGCGAGCACCGACACGGGGCGTCGCCGCGAAGTCAATCAAGACGCGTTCCTCGCGGAATACCCTCTCTTCATCGTCGCCGACGGAATGGGAGGCCACCTCGGCGGCGAGATCGCCAGTGCCAGTACCGTCGACCGTCTGCGCGCCGTCGTCGAGTCGGGTGCGGTCTCGACGAAGAACATCGAGAAGGCCCTTTCCCGCGCCGTGAAGGACATCGTGGCGCATCCCGAGACGACGGACGAGGGGACGGGGACGACCCTCACGGGCCTCTATCTCGAGACGCACACCGAGGAACCGCACTGGGTGACCCTCAACATCGGGGACTCCCGCGTGTACCTGGTGCGAGATGAGGAGATCGTCCAGGTGACCACCGACCACTCGGTGGTGCAGGAGCTCATCGCGGCCGGCCGACTCAGCCCCGAAGAGGCCGAGAACCACCCCTACGGCAACGTCATCACGCGCGCCGTCGGACCGAGCGACAGCGTCAAGCCCGACTACCTGCGTCTCGACGTGCTCGACGGCGACCGATTCGTGGTCTGCTCCGACGGTCTGACGAAGGAGCTCACCGATTTCGGCATCCGTCACTTCCTCGCGGCCAACGCCGACCCCGCGGCAGCGGTCGACGCCATGATGGCCGCCGCGCTCGAGAACGGCGGCCGAGACAACGTGACCATCGTCGTCCTCGACGTCGCGCGCCGCTCCGCCTGAGATCCGCTCTTGACCGCGCCTGGGCGCGGATTCTACGTTCGGCATATGACCTCCGCACCCGAACGGACGGCCGGTAAGGGCCTCGCCTCCGGAACGCTGGGCCTGTGGGGCTCGACCGTGATCGGTCTGGCATCCACCGCCCCCGTCTATTCCCTCGTCGCCACCCTCGGTTTCGTCGTCCTGGCCGTCGGTGCGCAGGCGCCCATCGCCTTCGTCATCGCATTCGTGCCGATGCTGTTCATCGCCTTCGCCTACCGTGAGCTGAACAACGAGATCCCGGATTGCGGAACGACCTTCACCTGGGGGACCAAGGCCTTCGGCCCGTGGATCGGGTGGATGGGCGGCTGGGGAGTGGCCGTGGCCGGCATGGTCGTGCTCGCCAATCTCTCGCAGATCGCCGGCATCTACCTCTGGTCGCTCATCGGCGACGGCTCGCTCGCCGAGAACGTGCCGCTCGTGACCGCGACCGGTGTCGCGTTCATCGCCGCGATGACCTACATCAGCTACCGGGGCGTCGAGATCGGCGAACGGATCCAGAACATCCTGCTCGGCGTGCAGTACCTCGTGCTCGCCCTGTTCGTCGTGCTCGCGCTGTGGAAGTTCTTCGACGGCACGGCGCCGAACCCCACCCCCTTCGACATCGCGTGGTTCAACCCGCTGGGCTTCACCGACTGGAGCGGCTTCACCGAGGCGGTGCTGCTGGCGCTGTTCATCTACTGGGGGTGGGACACCTGCCTCGCGCTGAACGAGGAGACGAAGGACCCGAAGCGCATTCCGGGCCGCGCGGCGCTGCTGACCACCGTCATCCTGCTCGGAACCTACGTCACCGTGACCGTCGCCGCGATGATGTACGCCGGAGTGGGGGAGGACGGCTCGGGGCTTGCGAACCCCGAGAACGCGGACGACGTGTTCCTGGCGCTGAAGGACGGGCTGTTCGGACCGTTCGGGTGGGTGCTCATCGTCGCCGTGCTCATCTCGGCGGTGTCATCGACGCAGACGACCATCCTCCCCACCGCTCGCGGGACGCTCGCGATGGCGGCCTACAAGGCGCTGCCGGCGCGGTTCCGGTCGGTGCACCCGCGCTACAAGACGCCGTCGTTCTCGACCCTGGTCATGGGGATCGTGGCGAGCGTCTATTACGTGGGGATGACGCTCATCAGTGACAACATCCTGCAGGACTCGATCCTGTCGCTCGGACTCGCGATCGCGTTCTACTACGCCATGACCGGGTACGCCTGCGTCTGGTACTACCGTCGTGAACTGTTCTCGTCGGGCAAGAACCTCGTCTATCGCGGCATCCTGCCGCTGCTCGGGGCCCTGATGCTGACATACGCATTCGTCCAGTCGGCCATCGACATGTACGACCCCGAGTACGGCTACACGGTGCTGTTCGGCGTCGGGGGCACCTTCGTCGTCGGCATCGGGGCCCTCGCCGTTGGCGTGGTGCTCATGGTGGTGTGGTTCGCGTTCCCCGGCTCGAAGCCGTTCTTCCGTGGCGAGAGTCTCAACCGAGAGACCGAGGTGCTTGTCCCGGACGAGCCGATCGCCTATCCGCGGTCGGTCGACGGCGGGATCTGAGGCGCGCAGCCGGGCCGCTCACGCGGGCGGTCGGGCGGCGAAGGGCATGGCCGCCCGGCGCGCCGATGGATCAGACCACGGCGCGGATCGAGCCGACGACACCCGCGCCGCCCGACACCGTGAGGGGCAGGAGCGCCAGCGTCTCATCGACGGCCTCGGTGGACAGGGCCCCGGCCCGCTCCAGCAGGCGCAGGGCCACCGCCCAGCCCGCACGGTTGGAGCCGTCGAGCATCTTCAGGGCGACGGTCGTTCCATCGGGCGCCGTCATGACCTGGACGCCTTCCGCGCCCATCTTGGAGAACACGCCGAGTCGTTCGATCACGATGGTGTCGGGACGACCCGGGCCGTCGACGGTCCAGGGGTGCTCCTTGACGGCGCGGACGAGCGCTCCCGCGCTGCGGTGCAGGGCGAAGGGCGAGCGCTCCGAGGAGGTGGCGATGCGCTGGATGGCGCGCGCGAGACCCACCAGGCTCATCGCGTAGACGGGGGCGCCGCAGCCGTCGATCGCCGTCGTGGTCATGCGCTCGCCGACGAGGCGCTCGAGCACCTCGCGGATGTGCACCTGCAGAGGGTGCTGCGGGTCGAGGTAGTCGGCCGTCGACCACCCGTTGGCCACGCACGTCAGCAGCATCGCGGCGTGCTTTCCCGAGCAGTTCATGCGCAGCGGGGAGGGGGCGCCGTGATCGCGGACGAGCTCATCACGCGACGCCGTGTCGGTGGGCCAGGCCGCGGGGCAGCCCAGGTCGTCTTCGGTGAGCCCGGCCGACTGCAGGATGTCGCGCGCCAGCTGGGCGTGGCGGTCGGTGCCGCAGTGGCTGGCCATGGAGATCGCGAGGCGCTCGTCGGCGAGATCGGCTCCCGCGGACAGGCACGCGAGGGCCTGCAGGGGCTTCATGCTCGAGCGCGGCAGGAATGCCGCCGTCACGTCGCCCAGGGCGAGCTTCTCGGTGCCGTCGGGAGCGAGCACGACGGCGACGCCGACGTGGCGTGATTCGACGAAGCCGTTGCGGTCGACGACGGCGAGTTCGACGGAGGCGGGGGGCGTGGTGGGCATCCCTTGATCGTATCCCGCCGACCCCCTTCCGCCCCGGTCGAGCCGCCCGTGCGAGTCGCCAGGATATGTCACCTCCGACGCGTTTCCGGCGACGGATTCCGGCGACTCGCGCGCGGGTACGGGGCAGACTGGGGGTATGTACGGAGAGCATCACTATCGCCTGCGCGCGACCTGGACCGGCGACCGAGGGACCGGGACGAGCGGATACCGCGACTACGACCGGTCCGTGACCGTGCAGGTCGACGGCAAGCCCGCGATCGCGGCATCCGCGGACACGCCCTTCCGGGGCGATCCGGCGAAGTGGAACCCGGAGGAGCTGCTGCTGGCCGCGCTGAGCGAATGCCATCTGCTGTCGTACCTGCACGCGTGCGTCACGACCGGCGTGGTCGTCACGTCCTACGAGGACGACGCCGAAGGGACGATGAAGGAGGACGGCAACAGCGGGGGAGCGTTCACCGACGTCGTGCTGCGCCCGCGCGTCACGGTCGCCGAGGAGTCGATGGTCGAGGCGGCCACCGCCGCCCACCGTCAGGCCCGTGAGTGGTGTTTCATCGCGAACTCGGTCAACTTCCCGGTGCGTCACGAACCGGTGGTCACCGTCGGCTGAGCGGCGCCGTGGACGGCGGCGGGGCGACTCGTCGTACAGTGAGCGCATGCAGCTCGAACCCGCCCTGCGCCGTCTCGATCGGATCGCCGGGGGCCGGCAGGCCGATCATCGTGTCGCGGCGTCCGACGATCCGAAAGTGCGCCGGGCCTTCCGCGCGATGACGGTGCTGCTCGCCGCGGGGTTCGTCCTCGGGGTCGCGACGGTCGTCGTGGCGCTGTGGATGAGCCTGAGCGGTCAGGACGTCGGATTCGCGGTGTGGATGCGCTGTTTGGTGGTGCTGGGCATCACGACGACGCTGTTCTACTTCCTCTGGCGTGCACACGCGGGGTGGTACTGGGCCTTCCGGCGCCTGCAGCTGTTCAGCCGCATCTTCCCGGTGGTGGCGCTCGTGCTCGCGGCCATCCCCGGGCTGTACCCGTTCTGGGTGGTGACGGAGCAGATCCTGTTCGCCCTCCTGCTCATCGGGGTGTCGGATTACCTGCAGTCGGACGCGATGCGCGCGGCCTACCCCAAGCCTCGGCGCTGAGGTCTCGGCGTCCGGATGCCGTGGGAGCCGGCGTGCGGGAAGGGGACCGGTCCCTTCGACGGACTCAGGGACCTCGGGGTGCGGGCTCAGGGACTTCGGGGGCTGGGCTGAGGGCCGTGCGGGAGGCGGGCGGGAACGACGGAACCCCGCCGGCACGGGGCCGACGGGGTTCCGTTCGTGGGGGCGGGATCAGCGCACGTCGTCGTCGATCCAGTCCATCGACTTGGTGACGGCCTTCTTCCACAGGCGCAGCTCGCGCTCGCGCTCCGCGTCGTCCATGCTCGGCTCCCAGCGCTTGTCTTCCTGCCAGTTGGCGCGCAGGTCGTCGAGGTTGTTCCAGAAGCCCACGGCCAGACCCGCGGCGTACGCGGCACCGAGGGCGGTGGTCTCGGCCACGACCGGACGCACGACCGGAACACCGAGGATGTCGGCCTGGAACTGCATGAGCGCGTCGTTGGCGGTCATGCCGCCGTCGACCTTGAGCTCGGCGAGGTCGACGCCCGAATCCGCGTTGACGGCATCCAGCACCTCGCGCGACTGGAAGGCGGTGGCCTCCAGTGCCGCGCGGGCGATGTGGCCCCGGTTGACGTAGCGGGTCATGCCGACGATCGCGCCGCGGGCGTCGGGACGCCAGTACGGGGCGAACAGGCCCGAGAACGCCGGCACGAAGTACACGCCGCCGTTGTCGTCGACGCTCTCGGCCAGCTTCTCGACCTCGGGGGCCGAGGAGATGATGCCGAGTTGGTCGCGCAGCCACTGGATGAGCGAGCCGGTCACGGCGATCGATCCCTCGAGCGCGTAGCGGGCGGGCTGGTCGCCGAGCTTGTAGCCGAGGGTCGTCAGCAGACCGTTCTTCGAGTGGACGATCTCCTCGCCCGTCTGGAAGATGAGGAAGTTGCCGGTGCCGTAGGTGTTCTTGCTCTCGCCCGGGTCGAAGGCGGCCTGACCGAAGGTCGCGGCCTGCTGGTCGCCCAGGATGCCGGCGATCGGGGTCTCGCGCAGCAACGACGACGACTCGACGGTGCCGTAGACCTCCGAGGAGGAGCGGATCTCGGGCATCATCGAGCGGGGCACGCCGAAGTCCGACAGGATGTCGTCGCGCCACTCGAGCGTCTCGAGGTCCATGAACAGGGTGCGGCTGGCGTTGGTGACGTCGGTGGCGTGCACGCCGCCGTCGATGCCGCCGGTGAGGTTCCACAGCACCCAGGTGTCGGTGGTGCCGAAGACGAGGTCTCCGGCTTCCGCCTTCTCGCGGGCTCCGTCGACGTTCTCGAGGATCCAGACGATCTTGGTGCCCGAGAAGTAGGTCGCCAGCGGAAGGCCGACGATGCTCTTGTAGCGCTCGGGGTCACCGTCGGCCAGGCGGTCGACGATCGACTGCGTGCGGGTGTCCTGCCACACGATCGCGTTGTAGACGGGCTTGCCGGTGTTCTTGTCCCAGACCACCGCGGTCTCGCGCTGGTTCGTGATGCCGACGGCGGCGATGTCGTGGCGGGTGATGTCGGCGCGGCTCAGGGCGAGGCCGATCACCTCCTGGGTGTTGCGCCAGATCTCGAGGGGGTCGTGCTCGACCCACCCCGCGCGCGGGAAGATCTGCTCGTGCTCCTTCTGTCCGACGGAGACGACGCTCCCGGACTTGTCGAAGATCATCGCGCGCGTCGAGGTCGTGCCCTGGTCGATGGCGAGGACGTAGTCGGCCATGGATGGACTCCTTTGTCTTGTTCAGTGAACGGGTGAAGAGAGGAAAGGGGAGGCGGGGGCGCCGGGCGACGCCCCCGCGACGGTGTTACTTGCCGAGGCTGAGGAGCACGGGGGCCAGCAGACCCGCGAGCAGGCCACCCACGAGGGGGCCGGCGACCGGAACCCACGCGTAGCCCCAGTCGCTGGAACCCTTGCCCTTGATGGGGAGGATGGCGTGGGCGATACGGGGGCCGAGGTCACGTGCCGGGTTGATCGCGTAGCCGGTGGGGCCACCGAGCGAGGCGCCGATACCGACGACGAGCAGGGCGACCGGGACAGCGGCGAGTCCGCCGATACCACCGGGGACGCCGATGTCGGCCACGCCGTAGTCGCTGAAGCCGAAGATCACGAAGACCAGCACGAAGGTCGCGATGACCTCGGTGAGGAAGTTGAAGCCGTAGGAGCGGATCGCGGGGCCGGTCGAGAACACGCCCAACTTGTTGGCCGGGTCGGGCTCGTCGTCGAAGTGCTGCTTGTACGACGCCCATGCGAGCACGGCGCCGATGATCGCACCGACCATCTGGGCCGCCACGGCCACGAGGAACTGGACGAAAGCGATCTTGCCCGCGACGAGCAGACCGATCGAGACGGCCGGGTTCAGCTGCGCGCCGGAGTAGGCGGAGACGATCACACCGGCGAACACGGCGAGGCCCCACCCCCAGTTCACCATCAGGAAGCCACCGGCGTTGCCCTTGGTCTTGGCGAGGGCCACGTTGGCGACCACGCCGCAGCCCAAGAGGATGAGCATCGCGGTTCCGACCACCTCCGAGAGGAAGTACAGCCCCAGGTTCACTTCTTGCATGTCGTCATCGACCTTTCTTTTCTCGCCCGGCCACCTTCGGCTCGAGCGGTGATGCGGCTCGGTGTTCCGAACCTATGCGCGTCGTGCGGGCGCGCGACAGGTGGCGCGCCCGCACGTTCTCTCAGATTCGCGCGACCCCGGCCTGAGCCAGGTCGACCCGGTGCGCGGAGCGCAGGATCTCGGTGGTGCGGCTGATCTCGTCGTCGACGCGATCGGCGTCCCAGCCGAGGGGACCCGCCACGGCCTCGGCGACCTCGCGGAGCGTGCGCTCGGTCATGCCGCCGACGAAGGCCAGGTGGGTACGGCGCAGCAGGACGTCGATCAGGTGCACGACCTGCTCGTTCGCCGCGATCCACTCGAGCTCTTCGCGGTAGTACCCGGGGGCGTCCTCGACCGGGGTCGGATCGGCCGGCAGCACGTCGAGGATCGCGTCGGCCCGCGTGCCGTAGCGCTCGAGCATGGCATCCACGAGTTCCGCCGAGTGAGCATTCGTGCGCGCCGAGATCCACCGGCGACGCTGCTCGGGCGTCGCGGGGAAGCCGGCGCCGCCGCCGATCGACAGGCCCTGCGTGCTCACGCGGTGCGGGCGACGGAGCTTCTGCAGTGTCTTCATGCTGAGGTGCTCGGCGAGGGCGCGGAAGGTGGTCCACTTGCCGCCCACGAGGCTCATCGCGGGGGTTCCGGCGATCTCGTCCTCGACGATGCGGTAGTCGCGCGAGACGAAGCCGGGTGCGGTGTCGTCGTGGCGGGGGAGCGGACGGATGCCGGAGAACGTGTAGACGATCTGAGAGCGGTCGACGCCGACGGTCGGGAAGACGTGGCCGATGAGGTCGAAGAAGTACTCGATCTCGTCGTCGGTGCACACGACGGGCTTCGACGGGTCGGCGTCGATGTCGGTGGTGCCGACGAGGACGCGGTCCTTGAGCGGGTAGATGAGGACGATGCGGCCGTCGGAGTGCTCGAAGAAGATCTCGCGTCCCCCGGTCGCGGCGAGCAGTTCGGGGTTGTCGAGCACGATGTGCGAGCCCTTGGTGCCACCCATGAACTGGGTCTTCAGTCCCATGGCCTCGTTGGCCAGGTCGGTCCAGGGGCCCGCGGTGTTCAGGATCACCTTGGACTTCACGGTGAACTCCTCACCGGACACCTCGTCGCGCACGCGCACGCCGTTCGCGTCGGCGCCGACGGCCGAGACGTAGTTGACCGCCTGCGTGCGCCCGGCGCCCGCCTCGATGCCGTCGCGCAGCACGTCGAGGGCGATGCGCTCGGGGTCGTGCATCGAGGCGTCGAAGTAGGTGGCCGTGTAGGCGAGATCGTTGTTGAGCTTGGGCAGCTCGGCGAGCGACTTCTTCTTGCCGAGGAACTTGTGCCGGGGGACCGATCCGCCGTCGCGCGAGAAGGTGTCGTACATGATGAGGCCGACCTTGATCAGCAGGGCGCCGCGCTCGTTGGGCTTGCCGCGTCCGTGCGTCACCAGCAGGCGGAACGGGGCGGACAGGATGCCGGAGAACGTCTTGTAGATCGGGATCGTCGTCTCGAGCGGCTTGACGTAGTGGGGGGCCGTCTTGAGCAGGTCGTTGCGCTCGGTGACGGCTTCCTTGACGAGACGGAACTCGCCGTTCTCGAGGTACCGGATGCCACCGTGCACCATGTGGCTGGAGGCGGAGGACGCACCCGATACGAAGTCGCCGCGCTCGACGAGGGCGACGCTGACGCCCTGCAGGGCCAGGTCGCGCAGGGTGGCGAGGCCGTTGATGCCTCCACCGATGATCAGGACGTCGAGGTCTTCGGCGTCGCGGAGCGCCTGGACGTCGGGGCGGAGCGCCGGGACATCCGCGCGGGGCGAAGAAGTGGGGGACGACATGTCGACTGCGACCTTTCGTTGTTGGTACGACGATCAGGATGCGCTCGTCTGCACGTTGTTGCAAGCCCCTTGAACAAACGTGCAGAATGGTGTTCATGAAGGTGTCGAGACAGTGACGACGCAGGCGGAGGAGCGCTCCCGAGACGCGCTGCGCGCGGCTCAGCTGTACTACATGCAGGACCTCACGATGGATGCCATCGCGCACGAGATGCGCGTCTCGCGGTCCTCGGTGTCGCGGTTGCTGCAGCACGCCCGCGACGTGGGGCTCGTCACGATCTCGATCAGTCCGCCCGACGACGCGCGCGGCCAGATGGCTCAGCGCATCGCGGACCGCTTCGGCATCACCGCGCACATCGTCCCCACACCCCCGCGCACGTCCGAGGCCGAGCGTCTGGAGCGGACCGCCCTCACCGCGGCACGCATCCTCGCCGAGCGGGTCGAGTCGTCGATGACGGTCGGGGTGGCCTGGGGATCCACCCTCTCCGCCATGGCGCGCCACGTGCCGCAGAAGGACGTGCACGACACCCACATCGTGCAGATGAACGGCGCCGCGAACGTGCGCACCTCCGGCATCCCCTATGCGGGGGAGATCCTGTCGAAGTTCGGTGCGGCGTGGTCGTCGTCGGTGCACCAATTCCCGGTGCCGGCGCTCTTCGACGATCCGCGCACGAAGCAGGCCATGTGGCGCGAGCGCTCCGTGCGCTCGGTCCTGGAGATCCAGCAGCGCGTCGGTCTGTTCGTCTTCGGACTCGGCTCGCCCCACGCGGACGTGCCCTCGCACGTGTACAGCGGTGACTACTTCGACGAGCGCGACCGCGCGGTGATCGAGCGCGAGGGCGTCGTCGGCGACTGCGCGACGGTGTTCTACCGTGCCGACGGCTCGAGCGACATCCCCGAGCTCAACGCGCGCTCCAGCGGGCCCGATCTCGACACGGTCCGTCGCATCCCCCGGCGCTTCTGCGTCGTGTCGAGCCTGTCGAAGCTCGACGGGCTGCGCGGGGCGCTCGCTGCGGGCCTGGTGACGGAGCTCGTCGTGGAGGAGTCGCTCGCGCGACGCCTGCTCAGCGTCACGCGCTGACCGGTCGGAATGCCAGGCCGCCCCCGGCGCGGACGGAGCCTCAGCGCTCGCCGAAGCCGTCGTCGATGAGAGCGCGCAGCTCATCGAGGGCCCGCTGCGCCTGCGGCCCGGAGGCGCTCACGCGCACGCGCGCCCCCTGCCGCACGCCCAGCGCCATGAGAGCGAGCAGACTGCGCCCCGAGACCTCGTCGCCGCCGGTGTCGAGATCGATGATGCGCACGTCGGCGTCGTAGCGCGACGCCGCCTTCACGAAGGTCGCGGCCGGCCGGGCGTGCAGTCCCGACGGGTTGACGATCTGCGCCTCGAACGACGCGGTGTCGGGGGGAGCGTCATCCTCGACAGGCCCCGCATCGGTCGACGGCGCGGAACTCCCCGGGGTCGGAGGGGATGCCGAGGCGTCGTCGTCGCCGAGCTGGCGCCGCTTCGCGTCGCCCGCCCCGCGCACTTCGGCGGCCACCGCGTCCAGACCGGCCCCGCCGGCGGCCGTGACCACCGCCGCCACCAGACCCTCGACGAACGGAGCGGGGCTGAGCCGCACACGGTCGGGGGCGGAGACGAATTCGAGCGCCGTCTCGGCGCTCAGGATGGCCGAGCCCAGGTCCATCAGCACGAGCACGCCGTCGCTCGAATCCGCCTCGTCGATCGCGGCGGCGATGGCCACGGCATCCGTTCCGAGGTCGCCGTCGGGTCCGCCCGCGGCCACGCGCACGACGGGGGGTTCGGTCCCGCCCATCTGCAGCGCGAGCTCGACCGCGGCCTCCGCCAGGGCGCGACTGTGCGAGACCGCGACGATGCCGATCACTCGGCGGCCGCCAGGGTGTCGCTCAGGGCCTCGAGCAGCAGCGTCGCCGAGGCGGCGCCCGGGTCGAGGTGTCCGGCACTGCGCTCGCCGAGGTAGCTCGCGCGGCCCTTGCGGGCCACGAGCGGCTCTGTCGCATCACGTCCGCGCGCGGCGGCCTCGGCGGCGGCGCGCGAGGCGGCGGCAGGTGACGCGTCGTCCCGCGCCGCGGAGTCCCAGGCCTCGAGGGCGGGGGAGAGGGCGTCGATCATGGTCTTGTCGCCGACCTCGGCCTTGCCGCGGGCGATGACGCCCTCGACACCGGCCCGGAGCGCCGCACCGAGGGCTGCGGCATCCACGGGGTCGGCCTCGGCCAGGGCGGGTCCCATGCGCAGGAAGAGGGTGCCGTAGAGCGGGCCGCTGGCCCCGCCGACCGTGGAGACGAGTGTCATGCCCACCGTCTTGAACAGATCGGTCGGAGTGGACGGCTCGGGGTCGAGCTTGGCGACGACCGCGTCGAGACCGCGGGCCATATTCGAGCCGTGGTCGGCGTCTCCGATCTCGGAGTCGAGGCGCGTCAGTTCGTCCTTGTGCTGCTGCACCGCGTCGCGGAAGGCGCGGATCCACGCGACGAGGTCGCCGGTCGTGACGGAGGCGGCGCTCATGCGCCCCACCGCAGGCCGGGGGTGACGACGGGGGCGTCCCACAGGCGCAGCATCTCGTCGTCGGCCTTGACGACCGTGAGCGAGGCGCCCGCCATGTCGAGGCTGGTGATGTAGTCGCCGATGAGCACGCGCTGCACGTCGACCCTCGCCTCGGCGAGGAGCGGCGCGATCTCGCCGTACAAGAGGTACTGCTCGATGAGCGGCGTTCCGCCCAATCCCGACAGCAGCACGATCGCCGGCCCCACCGCGTCGCCGAAGTCGTGCACGATCGGCTCGACCATGAGCTTCGCGACCTCGTGAGCGGATGCCAGCTTCACGCGCGAGCGGCCGGGTTCGCCGTGGATGCCGACACCGACCTCCATCTCGTCGTCGGGGAGGTCGAAGGTGGGGCGACCGGCCGCGGGCACGGTGCAGCTGGTCAGCGCGACGCCCATCGAGCGCCCGGCGGACGAGACGCGGCGCGCGAGCGCGGCGACGGCGGCGAGATCGGCGCCTTCCTCGGCGAGGGCGCCGACGATCTTCTCGAGGACGACGGTGGTTCCCGTGCCGCGGCGGCCGGCGGTCCACGTCGAGTCCTGCACGGCGACGTCGTCGGCGACGACGACGGACTCGACCTGCACGCCCTCGGCGGCGGCGAGCTCGGCGGCCATCTCGAAGTTGAGCACGTCGCCGGTGTAGTTCTTCACGATGTGCAGGACGCCCGCGCCCGAGTCGGCGGCCTGCGTGGCGGCGAGCACCTGGTCGGGGGTGGGGGAGGTGAACACCTCGCCCGCGGCGGCGGCGTCGAGCATGCCGCGTCCGACGAACCCGCCGTGCATCGGCTCGTGCCCGGAGCCCCCGCCCGAGACGAGGGCCACCTTGCCCGCGCGGGTCGGTTCCGCGCGCAGGATGACGCGGTTCTCGGCATCCACGCGAAGATCGGGATGAGCCGCCTGAATACCACGCAGGGCCTCGGCCAGCACATCAGCCGGGTCGTTGACGAACTTCTTCACGATGCCTCCTCGTTGTGGCTCCGACGGTTCGGGCCGTCGGTTTCGACCCTGGTCGTCGGGGGGCGTCGCGTCAAGGGCGAGGAGGCGCGTCAGAGGCGTTCGTGCGGCAGGACCTGCTTGATGCGTTCGATGGGGTTCTGCGCCGGGGCCTCGTTGTAGGCGTTCGCGAGCTCCTGCCCGCTCAGGGCGTGGATGGCGGCCATGATCTCGTCGGTGGCGCCGCGTCGCGCGCGCCCCGAGGTCGCGGGACCGTGCGGCGAGAGGTCGAGGGGCTCGCCGAAGCGCACCGTGATGCGCTCGCTCGTGCTGGGGAACTTCGCCCCGACGGGCATCGCCTTGTCGGTGCCGATGAGGCCGACCGGGACCACCGGTGCACCGGTCTGCAACGCCAGGAACGCCACTCCCGTGCGGCCCTTGTAGAGCCGGCCGTCGAGGGAGCGCGTGCCCTCGGGGTAGAGCGCGACGGCGCGACCGTCTTCGAGGAGCACGCGCTGCTGGTCGAGGGCGTCGAGGGCCTTCTGCCCGGCCCCGCGCTCGACCGCGATCGCCCCGATGGCGGTGAAGAACTGCCGCGAGGCCCACTTCTCGAAATACGCCGACTTCGCCATGAAGTGCACGGGGCGGGGAGCGGCGACCGGGATGGCGATCGAGTCGATGAACGACAGGTGGTTGCTGGCGAAGATCACCGGACCCGTGCGCGGGACGTTCTCTCGCCCCTCGACGTGCGGGCGGTAGACGGCGCGGGCGAGGGGCGCGATGAGGAACCGTCCGAGTCCGTAGGCCGCGCCCATCTGCTGCGGCGGAGCGGCGGCGGGGGGCTCGGCGGGCAGGTCGGAACTCACTCGACGAGGCTACTAGCCGCCGCATGCCGGGGCGTGCATGGGGCGGCGTGCGTCGCGGACGGCCTCTCCGCCGGCCTCCTTCCGCCGCGCTCTCCCAGCCGCGCCAAAGCCGGATGCGCGAGGATGGGAGCTTGCCGTTCTTCTTCCGAGAGGTCTCCCGTGCGTTTTCGCCCGATCGCTTCCCTGTCCGTCGCCGCCGTCGCAGTGCTGCTGCTGGCCGGATGCTCCGGCTCGTCCACCGACGCGCAGACGCCCGATGCCACGGCGACCCCGGATGCCGGAGCCTGCCAGACGCCGTTCACCGGCGACGTCCCCGCGGGGCTCGAGGTGTCGGGCGACTTCCAGGGCCCTGTCACCGTGACGCGCCCCGATGGTTTCGCCCCCAGCGACATCCAGCGCAGCACCTTGATCGAGGGCAGCGGCGAGGAGATCCAGGCCGGCGACATCGTCAAGGCCAATTACACGGTGATCGACGCCAGCACGGGTGACGTCGTCCTGGACTCGCTGTCGTCCGATCCGTCCGGGATGGACATGATCGTCAACTCCCAGCAGATCTTCGGCGCGGCCGTGTCGTGCGTGCCGGTCGGCTCGCGCACCGTCTCGACCTTCCCCGCCGGCATCCTCGGCGAAGGCTCTCCCGCCTACGTTCTGGTGGCGGACGCAATCGCGGAGCTCCCGACGCGCGCGGACGGCACCGAGGTCGCCCCGGCCGACGGCATGCCGACCGTGACCTTCGCCGACAACGGTGCCCCCACGGTCACCGTCCCGAGCACCCCCGCGCCCACCGAGACGCGCATCGAGAACCTGCGCCAGGGCTCGGGCGACGTGGTCAACCCCGGCGACACCGTCATCGTGCAGTACACGGGCGTGCTCTACGACGGCGGCACCGTCTTCGACTCGAGCTGGGACAAGGGCGCGCCGACCCAGTTCGCGACCACCGCGGTCGTCCCCGGCTTCAAGAAGGCGCTCGAGGGACAGACGGTCGGTTCGCAGGTCGTCGCCGTCATCCCGCCCGCCGACGGGTACGGCGACCAGGAGCAGGGCTCGATCCCGGCGAACTCGACGCTCGTGTTCGTCGTCGACATCCTCGGCGTGCAGCACGCTCCCGCCGCGCAGTGAGCGACGTCCGGGGCGTCGCGCCTCGCACGAATGCGTGCGGCGCGCGACGCCCCGGGGTGGCGGCTCAGTAGGCTGACGGGATGCGCCGCGTCCTCATCCTCGGTTCCACCGGTTCGATCGGCACCCAGGCGCTCGACGTCATCCGCGCCAACGCCGACCGCTTCGAGGTCGTCGGTCTCGCGGCCGGTACCGACCGCGCCGGCGTCGAGGCGCAGGCCGGGGCCTTCGGCGTCGAGCACACCGCTCTCGGTGCCGTCGAAGCGGAGCAGCTCGTCCGCGACGTCGACGCCGATGTCGTGCTGAACGGCATCACCGGATCGGTGGGTCTCGGGCCCACCCTCGCGGCCCTCGAGGAGGGCCGCACCCTGGCGCTGGCGAACAAGGAATCGCTGATCGTCGGCGGTGAACTCGTCACCGCGCTCGCCGCGCCGGGCCAGATCGTCCCCGTCGACTCGGAGCACTCCGCCATCGCCCAGGCGCTGCGCGCGGGAGCGTCGAACGAGGTGCGCCGTCTCGTGCTCACGGCATCCGGGGGTCCGTTCCGCGGGCGTTCGCGCGACGAGCTCGGCGCCGTCACCCCGGCCGAAGCGCTCGCCCACCCCACCTGGGACATGGGCCGGGTGGTGACCACCAACTCGGCGACGCTCGTCAACAAGGGCCTGGAGGTCATCGAGGCGCACCTGCTCTTCGACGTCGCCTACGACCGCATCGCGGTGACCGTGCACCCGCAGTCGATCGTGCACTCGATGGTCGAGTTCGTGGACGGCTCGACGATCGCCCAGGCGTCTCCGCCCGACATGCGGCTGCCGATCTCGCTCGGCCTCGACTGGCCGCACCGTGTGGGCGGCGTCGGGGCGCCGCTGGATTGGACCACGGCGTCGCAGTGGACGTTCGAACCGCTCGACGAGAAGGCCTTCGGCTCCGTCGCTCTGGCCAAGCGCGTGGGGCGCGCGGGGGCGACGTTCCCGGCGGTCTTCAACGCGGCGAACGAGCAGGCCGTCGACGCCTTCCATGAGGGCCGGCTGAGCTTCCTCGGCATCGTCGATCTCATCGAGCGCGTGGTCGATCGGCACGAGCCCCCGGCGACCCTCACCCGCGAGAGCCTCGCCGAGGCGGAGACGTGGGCGCGCCGTACGGCCGACGAGATCATCGCGTCGCGCTGACGTCCCTCGCCGGATGCGGAGGTCCCTGAGCCTGTCGAAGGGACCGGGGTGACGCGGGTTGCGGTGGCTTCGGCGGGCTCAGCCACCTGGCGTCGGGGTTTGGGTGCAGCGATGGTCGGGGGTCCCTGAGCCTGTCGAGGGGACCGGGCGTGCGCGCGCGGGCGCCGGTGGCTTCGACGAGCTCAGCCACCTCGGGTGCAGGGTGTTGCGCGGGTTGCGGTGACTTCGACGGGCTCGGCCCCCTCGGGGCAGGTGGGAGGCGATGAGCTGCCGTCGCCCGGTCAGGCGGGGAAGTCGACCGGGCGCTCGGGGTCGGACGACGGCGTGCTGTCGGCCGGGTAGGGGACAGGCCACTGCGGGTCGGGCACGGCCCAGCCGGCCGCGCGCAGGGCGCGTCGTGACAGCTCGCGGGCCGAATAGGGCGTGCGGACGCCGCGGACGTCGCGGTAGTCCTGGTGTCCGGGCCCTGCCCACAGGATCGCGTCGCCCTCGCCGACGAGCTTCACGGCCTCGAGGATCGCCCGCTCCGGAGGGGTGAACTCGTGGATCTCGGCGTCGGGCCGCGCGCGCCGCGCGCCCTCGACGAGCACCGCGCGGATGGCATCCGGGTTCTCGTGTCGGGGGTGGTGGTCGGTGACGACGAGGATGTCGCTGCCTTCGACGGCCGTGCGTCCCATGTCGTGGCGCTTGGTCGCGTCGCGGTCGCCGTCGGCGCCGAAGAGCATGACGACCTTTCCCGGCGTGACGCGTCGCACCGCGGCGAGCGTCTTCTCGAACGCGTCGGGGGAGTGACCGAAGTCGACGTAGACGGCGGGGCCCTCCGCCCCCGAGACCAGCTGCGTGCGGCCCGGGAGGGCGGCGTCGATGTGCTCGCCGTCGAGGGTGCTGAACAGGTGCTCCCACGTGTAGCCGGTCTCGAGCAGCATGACGATCGCGAGGCCGGCGTTGGCGGCCATGTGGCGACCGATCACGGGCACGACCGTGGTGAGCGAGCGTCCCTTGCCGTCGGACAGTGTGAACTCGGTGCCCTCCTGGCGCTCGTCGACGATGTCGACCGTCCAGTCGGCGGATGCCACCGCCGCGGGGTCGTGCGCGATCGCGGGCGTCGCGATGGTCACGACCGGGATCTCGGCGCGCGCCGCGATCTCCGCACCCGCGGGGGAGTCGAGGCACACCACGCCGCGTCGCGCGCGGTCGGGGCGGAACAGCGGCAGCTTGGCCTCGAAGTACTCGCGCATGTCGGCGTAGTCGTCGAGGTGGTCGTGCGTGAGGTTGGTGAACCCGGCGACGTCGAACACCAGCCCGTCGACGCGGTGTCGGGTGAGGGCCTGCGCGCTCACCTCGACGGCGACCGCCTCGACCCCGCGCTCGCGCATGAGCGCGAGCAGGGCGTGGAACTCCGAGGCCTCGGGGGTGGTCAGGCGCGAGACGATCACGTCTCCCGCGATGTGGCGCTCGGCGGTGGAGGACAGGCCCGTCACCACGCCGAGCTGACCGAGGATGCCCTCGAGCAGGTGCGAGACGCTCGTCTTGCCGTTGGTCCCCGTGGTCGCCAGCAGGCGGGGGAGGTCGTCGTCGGGGCCGGTGCCGTAGACCCATGCCGAGAGGTCGCCCAACAGGGCGCGGGGGTCGTCGACCACGACGATCGGCAACCCGGTGGGGGCGGCGATGTCGGCGCCCGCGTCGTCGGTGATGACCGCGACCGCGCCGCGCTCGGCCGCGGTGGCCGCGAATTCGGCGCCGTGCCGGTTCACTCCGCGGATCGCGACGAAGGCCTCTCCCGCACGCAGATCGGCGGTGGCCAGCGTGATGCCGGTCAGGACGGTTCCGTCGACGTCTCCGACCGTGCGCACGCCCCAGCGGCGGGCCAGTTCCGCGAGGTCGCGGCGGGGCGGACGCTCCGGACGGAGGACGGGGGGCAGGTTCGAGGGGGCGTCGCTGGGCATCGCGTCCATTGTCGCATCCGGTGCCGCAGAGACACCGCATCGCGGCCGCACGGGCCGTTCAAAGCCTCCCGGCGGTATCGTCACGAAGGTGACCGCGATCGCCTTCCTCATCGGCGTGCTCGTGCTCGTGATCGGCCTCGCGATCTCGATCGCCCTGCACGAGATCGGGCATCTGCTGCCCGCCAAGCTCTTCGGCGTACGCGTCGGGCAGTACATGATCGGGTTCGGACCGACACTGTGGTCCAAGCGGGTCGGCGAGACCGAGTACGGCTTCAAACTGCTGCCGCTCGGCGGGTTCATCTCGATGGCCGGCATGTATCCGCCGGCGCCCGACGACGCCGAGCCCGGAACCAAGCGCTCGCGCTTCTTCGCCACCATGGTGCAGGACGCCCGCGACGCCAACGCCGAGACCCTCATCGCCGCCGACGACCGCGTCTTCTACAAACTGCCCGTGTACAAGCGCATCATCGTCATGCTCGGCGGACCGATCATGAACCTCCTGCTGGCGTTCGTGCTGTCGGCCGTCGCCGTGAGCGGCATCGGCATCGCGCAGGGGACGACGACGGTCGCCTCGGTGTCGCAGTGCGTCATCCCGGCCACCGCCGATCGCTCGGCCTGCGAGGCGAGCGACCCCGTCGCCCCCGCGGCCGCCGCCGGACTGCTGCCGGGCGACACCATCGTCTCGATCGACGGCACCGCGGTGTCCACCTTCGACGAGGCCGCCGCCGTCATCCAGCGCTCGCCGGGTCGGGCCCTGCCCGTCGTGATCGAGCGCGACGGCTCCGAGCAGACGCTCACGATCACGCCCGTGCAGACCGACCGGGCGGTCACCGGCGCCGACGGACGACCCGTGCTCGATGCGGCCGGGCAGCCCGAGTACCAGAGCGTGGGTTTCGCGGGACTCACCCCGCAGTCCGCGCTCGTGCCGCAGCCCCTCTGGGCAGGGCCCGAGGCGACGATCCAGCAGGTCGGCGCGGTCGCGCAGATCATGACGCAGTTGCCGGTCCGCGTCTACGACACCGCGGTCGACCTCGTCACCGGTCAGCCCCGCGACCCGAACGGCCCCCTGAGCGTCGTCGGCGCCGGACGCCTCGCGGGCGAGTACGCCGCCGTGGACGCGCCGATCGCCGCGCGCGTGCAGTCGATCATCGGCCTGCTCGCCGCCCTGAACATCGCCCTGTTCGTCTTCAACCTGATCCCGCTGCTGCCCCTGGACGGCGGGCACGTCGTCGTCGCCCTGTGGGACGGCCTCAAGCGACGGATCGCGCGTCTGCGCGGCACGGTCGCACGCCCGGTGGATGCCACGAAGCTCGTGCCCGTGACCTTCGTCGTCGTCGTGCTGCTGGTGGGCATGGGCGGCGTGCTGTTCCTCGCCGACGTGTTCAATCCGATACAGCTGCTGTGACGCGGGGCCGGTTCGCACGGGTGGGGGCTCTCGGCGTCGTCGTCGTGGCGGCCCTCGCCGTGTCGACCGGCTGCGCCCCGGCATCCGGCCCGCCGTCGACCGGGGGCGCGGTGCGCCTCCCCCCGCAGGGGGCGGGCTTCGACTACCAGCTCGGCGGTGCCTACCCGCCGTCGGACGGGGTCGACATCGTCGTCCGCGATCGCACGGCCCCACCCGCGGGCGCCGGATACGACGTCTGCTACGTCAACGGGTTCCAGACGCAGCCCGAGGATTCGGCGGCTGTCGCCCGGGATCGGCCCGAGCTGCTCGTCGCCGGAGTCGACGGCCCCCTCGTGGATGCCGGATGGCCCGACGAGTACCTCTTCGACACGTCGAGCGAGGCAAGCCGATCACAGCTGGTCGACCTCGTGGGGGAGCAGATCCGCGGCTGCGCCGCCGACGGCTACGCGGCCGTCGAGATCGACAACCTCGACTCGTACACGCGCAGCGATGGCGCACTCACCTGGGGCGACAACCGGTCCCTCGCCGAGGCGTACGTGCGCATCGCCCACGACGCAGGGCTCGCCGTCGCCCAGAAGAACACCGCGGAGCACGCCGAGGAGCTGGCGGCCGCAGGGTTCGATTTCGCCGTCGCGGAGTCGTGCGCGGCCTTCGCGGAGTGCGACGACTACAGCGCCGTCTATCCGGCGGTGCTCGACGTCGAGTACGTCGACGAGACGTCGCGCGACGACTTCCTCGCGGCCTGCGGCGACGCCGATCCGCGCGTGTCGATGATCCGGCGCGACCTGCAGCTGGTCGCGCCGCCGGCATCCGGCCACGTCTTCGAGGCCTGCGCCTCCTGAGCGCGCCGCCCCGGCGTCAGGACGCGTCGGTCAGCGCATGCGCGATGAGCCGCTCGAGCGTCCGCATGCCGTCGCGCGACAGGATCGACTCCAGGTGCCCCTGCACGCTCGCGAAACCGGGACCCTGCAGGGCGTAGACGTCTCCGGTCAGGGGGTCGGCGGCGACGTCGACGTCGAGGGGGGCCACGACCTCGCCCCGGTCGTACGCGATGCTCCGACTGTCGCCCGGGTGCACGCGCGCGGTGAAGGTGTTGTAGAAGCCGATCGAGGCGTCCTCGCCGAACACGTCGACGCTCTTCTGCAGTCCCTGATGCGGGCGATCGAGCGGCGTGAGCTCGATACCGAGGGAGTCGGCCAGGATCTGGTGGCTCAGGCACACGGCGAGAAGGGGGTCGCGCCGAGCGGTCCGGCGTCCGACGACGCCGCGCATGGCCTCCATGCGCGGGGTGTCGTCGCGCGGGTCGCCGGGTCCGGGTCCCGACACCACGAGGTCCGCGGCATCCACCTCGGTGTCCGAGACGTCCGCCCAGTGCACGATGCGGGTGTCGAGCCCGAGGTGGCGCAGCTGGTGGGCGAGCATCGTGGTGAAGCGGTCCTCGGCATCCACGACCAGGGCCGTGCGGCCCGCGAACGGGCCCGATCCGTCGGGGTCCTGCGGGTTCATCCAGAACGGTGCGAGACGGTCGTTGCGGGATGCCAGGAGCTCGGCGATCGCGGGATCCTCCGCGAGCGGTCGGCGCTCGGCCACCGGGGCGTCGGGATCCGCATCGGCGGGGACGACGGGGACGTCACGGGGGATCGCGCCGATCGCCCCGAGGACGCCCGCGGCCTTGCCGTGCGTCTCGCCGACCTCGCCGTAGGGGTCGGAGTGGCGCACGAGCGTCGCACCCACGGGTACGCGCAGGCGTCCGTCGACGAGGTACGCCGTGCGGATCAGGATGGGCGCGTCGAGGTCGTGCGTGGGTCCCTCGGCGTTGCCGTTGGGTGTGAACAGTGCCGCGACGCCCGAGTAGTACCCGCGCGGGGTCGTCTCGTGGCGGGCGATCACGGTGCAGGCGTTCTGCATGGGGGAGCCGGTGACCGTGGGGGCGAACATCGTCTCGCGCAGGATGTCGCGGGGGTCGAGGTCGCTGCGCCCGCGCAGCATGTACTCGGTGTGGGTGAGGCGCGACATCTCCTTCAGGTGCGGGCCCGTGATGCGCCCCCCGTCGCTGCACACGGCGCTCATCATCTTGAGCTCCTCGTCGACGACCATGAAGAGCTCCTCGGTCTCCTTCGTCGAGCGCAGGAACTCCGCGAGCGTGTCCGCTGTGGCGCCGCCCGCGGGGTGGCGGAACGTGCCCGAGATGGGGTTCATCGTGACGATGCCGTCCTGGGCGCTCACGTGCGCCTCCGGGCTCGCCCCGACGGCGATGTGCCCCTCGGTGACGATCGCGAAGGTCCAGTACGCGCCCTTCTCGTGCTCGAGCAGCGCGCGGAACCAGGTCAGCGCCGCGGCGCGGGGATCGGCGTCGACGCCCGCGACGAAGTCCCGCCGGATGACGAAGTTCGCCCCCTCGCCGCGACCGATCTCCTCGGCGATCACGCGCCGCACGATGTCGGCGTACTCCTCGTCGGCGATGTCGAACCCGGCGTCCGCGAGGTCCACGGGGGCGGAGGGGAGGGATGCCATGACCCCGGCACGGGGGAGGACGACGCGCTCGCCGATGACGAGGCAGCGAAGCGGAGCGCCGTCGTCGTGACAGACGAACCCGCGCTCGCGCACCTGACGGAACGGCACGAGCGCCAGTACCTCGCGGGCGACGCCGTCGACGTCGGTCAGCGGGATGTCGGCGAGGAGGTCCACGTCGACGACGTCGCCGGTGAGCACCTCGACGGTGGCGTCGTCACCCGTGGCGGGGCCGCGCGCGATGAGCGCGAACGGCGCGGAACCTGCGAGCAGATCGTGGATCAGAGAGGAGGGGTCGGGCCCGGTCATCGAAGTACTTCCGTCTGTGAGCGAGGGTCCTACGCGGCCGCCGAAAACACGAAGACCGCCCGGATCCCGAGGGAGGGCGGTCTGTCGCACGCGTGCTCACCGCCTAGACGGTGGGCCACCAGCTGAGTTGCGCGCGCATGGCGCCGAACCTACCACAGGGAGCATTCGCAGCCTGTTCCGGCTCCGTCCAGCGACGGCGGCGTAGGCTGAGCGCGTGCCTGCTGTGAATCTCGGAATGCCCCGCGTGCCGGAGACCCTCGCTCCCCGTCGCAAGACCCGTCAGATCCGGGTCGGGAAGGTGCTCGTCGGCGGCGACGCCCCCGTGAGCGTCCAGTCGATGACCACGACGCCGACGACCAACATCAACGCCACCCTCCAGCAGATCGCCGAGCTCACGGCATCCGGTTGCGAGATCGTGCGCGTCGCCGTGCCGTCGCAGGACGACGCCGATGTGCTGCACATCATCGCGAAGAAGAGCCAGATCCCCGTCATCGCCGACATCCACTTCCAGCCGAAGTACGTCTTCCAGGCGATCGACGCCGGGTGCGGCGCCGTGCGCGTGAACCCCGGCAACATCCGCAAGTTCGACGACCAGGTCGGCGCCATCGCCAAGGCCGCCAAGGATGCCGGCGTCTCCCTGCGCATCGGCGTCAACGCCGGGTCGCTCGACCGCCGCCTGCTCGAGAAGTACGGCAAGGCCACCCCCGAGGCGCTCGTCGAGAGCGCCGTGTGGGAGGCCTCGCTGTTCGAGGAGCACGACTTCCACGACTTCAAGATCTCGGTCAAGCACAATGACCCGATCGTCATGGTCAAGGCCTACCGCCTGCTCGCCGAGCGGGGCGACTGGCCGCTGCACCTCGGCGTGACCGAGGCCGGCCCCGCGTTCCAGGGCACGATCAAGAGCGCCACGGCGTTCGGCATCCTGCTCTCGGAGGGGATCGGCGACACGATCCGCGTCTCGCTGTCGGCACCTCCGGCCGAAGAAGTCAAGGTCGGGCACCAGATCCTGCAGTCGCTGAATCTGCGCGAGCGCAAGCTCGAGATCGTCTCGTGCCCCTCGTGCGGTCGCGCGCAGGTCGACGTGTACACGCTCGCCGACGACGTGACCGAGGGTTTGAAGGACATGACCGTTCCGCTGCGCGTGGCCGTCATGGGCTGTGTCGTGAACGGACCCGGTGAGGCGCGCGACGCCGACCTCGGCGTGGCGTCGGGCAACGGCAAGGGCCAGATCTTCGTCAAGGGCCAGGTCATCAAGACCGTGCCCGAGGCCGAGATCGTGCAGACCCTCATCGAAGAGGCCAACCGCCTCGCCGACGAAATGGGTCCGGATGCCGCGACCGGAACGGCGCAGGTCATCACGGCCTGAGCCGACCGCCCTCCCACGCGCGGTGCGCCCCGACCGATGGGCGTGACCGGCGACGCATGAGCTGCCGCGGAGAATCGCACGCCGCTCGATCCGGCACGGCTCACCCGCGCCGCACCGACCCGCGGGCCGACGTCCGATAGCGTCGGGAGTCCCATGACCGAGACTCCCGCGCCCTCGCTCGCCCGTCCGCTCGTCGCGGGGGTCGTGACCGCTCTCGTCGGCTTCACCAGCACCTTCGCCGTCGTGCTGACGGGTCTCGGCGCCGTGGGCGCGTCTCCCGCGCAGGCGGCGAGCGGGCTGCTCGCCATCACGCTGGTCGTGGGCGTCGGCTGCATCGTCCTCGCGGCGCGGTACCGCATCCCGATCACCGTGGCGTGGTCCACACCGGGCGTCGCGCTGCTCGCGGCGACGGGCGCCGTCGACGGCGGGTGGCCCGCGGTCGTCGGCGGGTTCCTCGTGTGCGCCGCGCTCATCCTCTGCACCGCGCTCTTCCCTCCCCTGGGCGCCCTGATCGCCCGCATCCCTCCCTCCATCGCGCAGGCCATGCTCGCCGGCGTCCTGCTGCCGCTGTGCGTGGCGCCGTTCGTCGGCCTCGTCGACGACCCGTGGGGCGTCGCCCCGGTGCTGATCGTCTGGCTCGTGGCATCCCGCCTGCTGCCCCGCTGGGCGGTGCCGCTCGCGTTCGTGGCGGCGATCGTCGTGGTCGCGGTCGAGCTCGCGCGCACCGGGGTCGACACGGATGCCGCATCCCTGCTGCCCCGCCTGGAGGTCACCGCCCCGACGCTCACGGTCGGCGCGGTGGTGGGCATCGCCCTGCCGCTCTTCGTGGTGACGATGGCGTCGCAGAACGTGCCCGGCGTCGCGGTCATGAAGAGCCTCGGCTACACGATCCCGTGGCGGCCGGCGATGCTCGTCACCGGCCTGGGGTCGGCGGCCGCGGCCGGCTTCGGCGGGCACGCGATGAACCTCGGGGCGATCAGCGCGGCCATCGCCGCGGGACCGGACGCGCACCCCGACCCGCGACGCCGGTGGGTGGCGGGCGTGTCGGCCGGCGGCACCTATCTCGTGCTGGGCGCCCTGTCGGCGGCCTTCGCGGCGATCGTCCTCCTGGCCCCGGCGGGCGTCATCCCCGCCGTCGCGGGCGTCGCTCTCTTCGGCGCGTTCGGATCCGCGGTGCAGCAGGCCATCGACGACCCGGGCGAGCGGTTGCCGGCGGTCGTGACGTTCCTCGTCGCGGCATCCGGGATCGCCGTGTTCGGGGTCAGTGCGGCGTTCTGGGCGCTGCTGGCCGGTCTCGTGGTGCGCACGGCGCTGCATCTCGGCCGGCGGGCCGGCTGACAGCCGTCACCGTTTCGTTATCGTCCGCGTTGCTCGTGCGGGAACCGAACGGAGTCTCACGGACACTACTGAGTGTGGATGACGACGACGCCGGACTGTGGGGCCGGGTTCGCCAAGGGGACGAGCTCGCGCTCGCCGCGCTGTTCGACCGCTACGAGGCGCGCCTGTTCCGGCACGCCTCGCGACTGCTGACCGCACGGGAGGATGCGAAGGATGCCGTGACCGTGGCGTTCTTCGAGCTGTGGCGCAAGCGCGCCTCGGTCCGCCTGGTCGAGGGGTCGCCCCTGCCGTGGTTGCTGACGACGGTCGCGCACTGCGCGCGGAATCTCGAGCGGTCGGGCCGGCGGTATCGGGCGCTGCTCGACCGGGCGCCGGTCCCCGAGCCGCGGGCGATGCACGGGCAGGACGACAGCGGCGTGCTCGCGGCGTTGAAGAGGCTGCCGGAGCGCGAGCAGGCCGTCGTGGTCCTGGCCGTGCTGGAGGGCTATGCCGAGCGCGAGGTGGCGCAGGCCCTCGGCATCCCGGCCGGGACGGTCAAATCGCGGCTGGCCCGCGCCAAGGCGAAGCTGCGCGACGAGGTCGCGCTGGAAGGGGCACGGGCATGAACGACGAACTGACGCCCGAGGAGCGCGCCGCTCTGCGCGCGCGGATCGTGGGCGCTGCTCGCGAGATCACCCCGGTCGGCGCGCACCGGGGGGCCTGGATCGCCGGATCCATCGCGGCGGTGCTGGTCGTCGGCATCGCCGGGGGAGTGGCGGTGACCTCGACCCTGGGCGCGCCGCAGGTCGCCACGTCGCCCTCACCGACCCCGACGGCCTCGATCGTCGAGCCCGCGCCCACCCCGACCCCGAGCGCGTCGTCGGTCTCGCCCCCGGAGCGGCCGGAACCCGCCGTCGTGCTCGGCGGTCGGTGCGAGGCTCTGCTCGACGCCGATGAGGCGGGCGGATTCATTCCGGAGGCGGTCGCATCGCCGTTCGCGAACAGCAGCCAGTCGACTCCGCCGCGGCAGAACGACATGCTGGGACTGCTCGGCGGGCTCTCGTGCGCATGGTCCACGGACCAGGACGGGTTCAGCGTCACGGTCGTTCCGAGCGCGGCGCTTCCCGACGGCACCGTCGATGCCTGGCGCGCCGACGAGCGTTGCGGGCCGGGCGAGCTCTGCCTCGCCGAGAAGACGATCGGCGACCTGTGGGTCGGGGTGAACTGGTGGGACCCGGCGTACAACCGCGACCCGTCGCCGGAGGTCACCGCCGCGGTGGAGCGCGTGCGCGCGGCGGCCCAGGACGTGCTCTCCACCGTCGAACCGCGCCTCGCGGGCGCCGTCGGCGTCTCCCGTGACGAGGTGGCCGGAGCGCCCCTTCCCGCGTGCGCAGAGCTCGACGCGCTGGTGTCGGACTGGGCGGGTGCCGACGTCGAGACCGGATACCCCAGCGACAACGTCGCGTCCGGGCCGGTCTGGGACATCGCCGTGGCCGCGGGGGTCGCCCGCTTCTGCGGGTGGTCGTCGTATCCGACCGACGGCTCCGGTCGGGCCCTCGCCCTCGGCTTCTACACGCAGCCGCTCCTGGGCGAGCCCACCGCCGCCGACCTCGAGGAGCGCTCCATGCGACCGATCGACATCCCGGGGACGTCGGCCGCCTGGATCGAGGACGGCGCACCGAACGGTGTGTCGACCACGATCATCGCCGTCGTCGGGGAGACCCGGCTCACCGTCTACGGGAACGGAAGGGACACCGGCGAGTGGGTCGACCTCGTCTCGCGGCTCGCGGCCGATCCGGACCTGGCGGCGTGAGGCGCCCGGCATCCGTCCTCCCGGTCCGCGCGGCCTAGACTCGACTCTCGTGGTCACCCGTCTGTCGAACTACTTCCTCCGCACGCTTCGCGAAGACCCCTCGGATGCCGAGGTCACGAGCCACCGCCTGCTCGTGCGCGCCGGATACATCCGTCGCAACGCCCCGGGCATCTTCGCCTGGCTCCCTCTCGGTCTGAAGGTCAAGGCCAAGATCGAGACGGTCGTGCGCGAAGAGATGGCGAACGCCGGAGCCTTCGAGGTGCACTTCCCGGCGCTGCTGCCGCGCGAGCCGTACGAGGTCACCGGCCGCTGGGAGGAGTACGGCGACGCGCTGTTCCGCCTGCAGGACCGCAAGGGCGCCGACTACCTCCTCGCTCCCACGCACGAGGAGATGTTCACGCTCCTGGTGAAGGACCTCTACTCGTCGTACAAGGACCTTCCGCTGACGATCTACCAGATCCAGGACAAGTACCGCGACGAGGCGCGTCCCCGCGCCGGTCTCCTGCGCGGCCGCGAGTTCACGATGAAGGACGCGTACTCGTTCGACGCGACGGATGCCGGGCTCGACGCGTCGTACCAGGCCCAGCGCGACGCCTACGAGCGCATCTTCACCCGCCTCGGGCTGGAGTACGTCATCGTCGCCGCCGACGCGGGGGCGATGGGTGGCTCGAAGTCGGAGGAGTTCCTGCACCCGACCCCGATCGGCGAAGACACCTTCGTGCGCTCCGCCGGCGGGTACGCCGCCAACGTCGAGGCCTTCACGACGGTCGCGCCCGAGGCGCTCCCGATCGAGGGACAGCCGGATGCGGTGGTCTTCGACTCCCCGGACACCCCCACGATCGCGACCCTCGTCGACCACGCGAACGCGCACCTCGACGCTCCCGCGCCCGGCATCGCCGGCCCCGCGACGGACGGGGCCACCGCGTGGACCGCGGCGCACACGCTGAAGAACGTCGTGCTGGCACTGACCCACCTCGACGGCACGCGCGAGCTCGTCGTCGTGGGGCTTCCCGGTGACCGCGACGTCGACGACAAGCGCGTCGAGGTCGCCTTCGCCCCCGCCGAGGTCGAAGCGGCCACCGAAGACGACTTCGCGAAGAACCCGCTGCTGGTCAAGGGCTACATCGGCCCCTGGTCGCCCACCGGTCCCGTGCTCGGCGAGGAGTCGGCGACGAAGATCCGCTACGTGCTCGACCCCCGCGTGGTCGACGGCACCGCGTGGATCACCGGCGCGAACATCGACCAGAAGCACGTGCACTCCCTCGTTGCCGGCCGCGACTTCGTCGGCGACGGCTTCGTCGAGGTCTCGACCGTGCGCGCCGGCGACCCTGCCCCCGACGGCTCGGGCCCCGTGGAGCTGGCCCGCGGCATGGAGATCGGCCACGTCTTCCAGCTCGGCCGCAAGTACGCCGAGGCGCTCGGACTGAAGGTGCTCGACGAGAACGGCAAGCTCGCGACCGTCACGATGGGCTCCTACGGCATCGGCGTGACCCGCATCCTCGCGATCATCGCCGAGCTGAACAACGACGACAAGGGCCTGATCTGGCCGGAGTCGGTCGCCCCGTTCGACGTGCACGTGGTGGCCACCGGCCGCGACGCCGCCGCGTTCGAGCTCGCTGCATCCGTCTCCGACCAGCTCGAGGCTGCCGGCCTCGACGTCCTGTACGACGACCGCCCCAAGGTCTCGCCCGGCGTGAAGTTCGGCGACGCCGAGCTCGTCGGCATCCCGCGCATCCTCATCGTCGGCCGTGGCGCCGCCGAGGGGCAGGTCGAGCTGTGGGACCGCCGCACGGGCGAGCGCGAGACGCTCGCCGTCGCCGACGCCGTTGCGGCGCTGACCCGCTGACGCTCGTCCCGCCTCTCCTCGCGAGACGGCATCTCGCTGACCACACGGTTGCAGAGTGCAGCCGGATCATCAGCGGGATGTCGTCTCGCGGTCTCTCGGGCTACCGGCCGCGGCGGGCGGTCAAGAGACTCCGACGGACGAGGAGGACTCGGTAGCGTGGATGCCATGATCTCGGCACCCCGCCTGTCTCTGTCCGACGGCTCCACGATCCCGCAGCTCGGCATCGGCACCTACAAGGTGCCCGCCGACGTCACCGCCGGTCTCGTGGCGGGGGCGCTCGCCGCGGGGTATCGCCACGTGGACACGGCCGCCCTGTACGGCAACGAGACCGAGGTCGGCGAGGGACTGCGCGCCTCGGGGCTCGACCGCGACGAGGTCTTCGTCACCACCAAGGTGTGGAACGACGACCAGGGGTTCGACCAGACGCTGCGCGCGTTCGACGCGAGCGCCGCGAAGCTCGGTCTTGACCGGGTCGACCTGTACCTCATCCACTGGCCCATTCCCAGCGCCGACCGCTACGTCGAGACGTGGAAGGCGCTGGTGCGCCTGCAACAGGAGGGACGTGCGACCTCGATCGGCGTGAGCAACTTCGCGATCCCTCACCTCGCGCGCCTGCGCGACGAGACCGGCGTGCTGCCGTCGATCAACCAGGTCGAGCTGCACCCCCGGTTCCCGCAGAACGAGCTGGTCGACTGGGATGCCGCGAACGGCATCGTCACCGAGTCGTGGGCGCCGCTCGCCCGCGGTGGCTTGCTCGACGAACCCGTGTTGGCGCAGATCGCCGAGAAGTACGGCAAGACCCCCGCTCAGGTCGTCATCCGCTGGCACCTCGATCGCACCCTCGTGGTGTTCCCCAAGTCGGTCTCCCTCGATCGCATCCGCGAGAACGGCGACGTGTTCGACTTCACCCTCGACGCCGACGACCACGCGCGGATCGCGACGTTGGAGACGGGGGAGCGCACCGGTCGTGACCCCAGCCTGGACTGAGCGCCGCTCGGGCGGAACCTCTCACGCGTCGAGACGGGCGTAGCGCGCGCGGAAGATCGTGAACACCCCGTAGGAGAGGAATCCGAGGCCGACGAGGCACGCGAGGAACGGCCCCGCGGGCAGGGCGATGACGGCCGCGACCGCGCCATCGAGTCCGCCCGCGGTGTCGGGTTCGACCGTGATGGCGGCGACCGTCAGAAGGACTCCGACGATCACCAGGGCGACGCCCTTGGCGAGGAATCCGATAACCCCGAGTGCCGTGAGGGCGAGGCCGCGTCGCCCCCGGGGCACGCGGACCTTGGAGTGGAACGAGCGTCGGATCCCCATCCACACGAAGCCGATGCCCACACCCGCCACGGCGAGACCGACGACACCCAGCAGGAAGCCGCCGATCGGCCACATCAGGACGCCGCGGCTGAGGTCCTCGGTGGTCTGTTCGGCTCGGGGACGGGCGCCGAGGGCGACGGATGCCGCGACGAGACCGATGAAGACGAACACCAGGCCCTGCGGTGCTTCCGCCGCGATGCGCGCGAGACGGCGCCACACGGTGAGGTGCCGTGGAGCGAAGGCCTGCAGCAGATGCCATGCGCCGAGGGTGACGAGCCCCACCGCCAGGGCCCACAGCGCGACGGCGCCGAGCGGCACCGCCGCGAGGGCGCGGAAGGCGCCCGTCTGGTCGCTGTCCTCCGTCGCTCCCAGGCCCACGGCGATCACGAGCGCGCCGATCAGCAGGTGCAGCGCGCCGTTGGCGGCGTAGCCCGCGCGGGCGGCGAGCCGGAAGGCGGGGTTCGCCTCGGCCTCCCGGGCTGCGGTACGAGCGGTCGAGGGCATTCGGGCACCGTATGCCGTTCGGGCCGTCGCCGCCACTCGCTTGCGCGGGGGCGTCCACCGGACCGTCGCGCCGGATGACGGTGCCTATCATGGCCTGATGCCCGCCACCCGCCGATCGCGCCCGAGCCGGTGGAACGCCCTTCCCGCACTCGTGCGCAACGCCCCGCCGCGGGTGCTGCTCGTGATCGGTGCGGTGGTGGTGGCGCTCGGCGTGCTGATCGTCTCGCGTCCGCTGACCTCTCTCGTGCTGCTGGGCATCTACGTCGGTGCGAGCGCGGTGGTCATGGGGATCGTCGAGCTCGTCGGACGACCGGCGAACTGGTGGGCGCGATCGGTGTCGGCCGCCTGGATCGTCGCGGGCCTCGCCGTCCTCGTCTGGCTCGGCCGCAGTCTCGAACTGCTGCCGCCGGTGCTCGCCGTGCTGCTGGTGATCGGTGGACTGGCCTCGATCGGCCGGGCCGTGAGTCGTGGCGGCGCGAGCGCGCGCATCCTCTCGCTGTCGTGGGGCGTCGCGCAGATCGCCTTCGGGGTGCTGTCCTTCACCTGGCCCGACGTGACGGTGCTCGTGCTCGCCGTCGTCTTCGGTGTGCGCACGATCGTGTTCGGCCTGGGAGTCCTCGCGCGCGGGGTGGCCGGCATCCGTCGTCCTCGCGTGCGGAAGACGCCGTTCGACGCGCAGCGTGCGCTGCGACGCCGGCGCATCCGCGCCGGATGGGCCGCCGCGGGTCGGTACGCCCTGTCGCTCGTGCTCGTCGCGACGGCCGCGGGCGGGTGGTGGCTGAACGACTGGCTCGACGCCGGGGCCCCGGTGGTGGATGCGTTCTACGACCCGCCCGCGCAGGTGCCGAGCGGCCACGGCCGGCTCATCCGCTCCGACGCCTACCTCGGCCGCCTCCCCGAGAACGGCGCGGTCACGCGGATGCTCTACACGACCCGGGATGCCGCGAACCGGCCCGCCGTGGCCAGCGCCCTGGTCATCGTGCCCACGGATCTGCCGCCGGGCCCGCGTCCCGTCATCGTCTGGAACCACGGGACGACGGGCGTGGCCCAGGGGTGCGCACCGAGCCTGCGCGACGCGTCGGCGACGAAGTGGTCGATCCCCGCTCTCGAGCAGGCGCTCAAGGCCGGGTGGGTCGTCGTCGCCTCCGACTTCTCGGGCCAGGGCGCTCCCGGCGCCTATCCCTACCTGATCGGCGCGGGGGAGGCCCGGTCGTCCCTCGACGCCGTGCTGGCCGCGAGCGAGCTGCGCACCGACCTCACGCTCTCGCCCGACACGGTGGTGTGGGGGCACTCGCAGGGCGGCCATGCGGCGCTGTGGACCACCGCGATCGCGAAGGACTACGCCCCGGGCATCGACGTGCTGGGCACCGCAGTGGTGGCCCCCGTCGCCGATCCGCCCGCGCTGGCGCGCGAGCTGCTGTCGGGCCCTCCGAACGCCATGCTGTCGGTGATCACGTCGTGGGTGCTCGTGCCGTACTCCGAGACCTATGCCGACGTGCACCTCGACGACTACATCGCCGAGGGCTCCCGGTCGATCGTGCTCGAGATGACCCAGCGGTGCCCCAGCGAGCCGGGTGTGGTCGTGTCGGTGCTCACGGCCCTCGGGGTGAGCGAGGACCGCCCGCTCTACAACGCCGACCTCACCGACGGCGCACTCGGACGCCGCCTCGCCGAGAACGCGATGACCGCGCCGCTCGGCACCCCGATGCTGGTCGCGTGGGGCGCCGATGACGAGGTCATCCCGCCGCAGCTGCAGCGCGACTACGTGCAGGAGCTGTGCGCCGAGGGCCAGCCGGTGCGGTGGGCGACCTACGCCGGCTACGACCATCTGCGACCGATCCTGCCGAAATCGCGCTTCCTCCCCGTGCTCTACAGCTGGACGAAGAACCTCATCGAGGGCCGCGACCAGGTCGTCGACGGGTGCGGCCTGCGCTGATCCGCTCCGGTGCACCCGGGCGGTTCCGCCCGTGCGGCGAACGGGTGAAGATCGTGTGTCGTGGCGGATGCCGTCTTGGCAGTGATGACGGTTCTGATTACGGTCGGAGGGTGCCCGAGAACACTCCTGAGCTGCGCCCGACCCACCCCCTGGCCCTCGCGCCCGTCGTCGCCCCGGCGGCATCCGTCGACGGCTTCGCGAAACAGTTCCTGCAGAACCTGAACTTCGACCAGGGCGTGACGCTGTCGAACTCCGACGTCAACGACCAGTACCTGGCGCTCGCGTACACGGTGCGCGACTACCTCATGGCGCGGTGGTTCGACGACCGCGCGCAGCAGAAGGCGCAGCAGAACAAGACCGTCTGCTACCTCTCGGCCGAGTACCTGCTCGGTCGCCAGCTCGACAACAACCTGCTCGCCGCGCGCCTGACCGACATCGCCACCGAGGCGCTCGCACAGTGCGGCATCGACATCGAGGATCTCCGCGCGGTCGAGATCGAGCCGGGGCTCGGCAACGGCGGCCTCGGCCGCCTGGCCGCGTGCTTCGTCGACTCGCTGGCGACCATGAGCGTCCCGGCCATCGGCTACGGCATCCGCTACGAGTACGGCATCTTCCGCCAGGCCTTCGCCGACGGCCAGCAGGTGGAGCAGCCCGACGCCTGGCTGCGCATGGGCTCGCCGTGGGACTTCGCCCACCCCGAGGCCGCGCAGACGATCTCGTTCGCCGGCACCACCGAGACCTACGACGACGAGGGCGTCGAGCGCACGCGCTGGGTGCCGGAGTGGAACGTGCTCGCGGTGCCGTACAACATGATGGTTCCCGGCTACCACAACGGCCGGGTCAACACCCTGCGCCTGTGGCGCGCGGTCGCGACGAACGCCTTCGACCTGCACACCTTCAACTCCGGCGACTACGTGCAGTCGGTCCGCGCACAGACCTTCGCCGAGAACATCTCCAAGGTGCTCTACCCCGAGGACTCCACGCCCCAGGGCAAGGAGCTGCGCCTGCAGCAGCAGTACTTCTTCGTCGCGGCTTCCATCGCGGACTTCATCGAGAACGTCCTCCCCGACGACTTCGACCTCGAGAAGCTCCCTGAGCGCGTGATCTTCCAGCTCAACGACACGCACCCCGTCATCGGCGTCCCCGAGCTCATGCGCGTGCTCGTCGACGAGAAGAAGATCGAGTGGGATGCCGCGTGGGCGATCACGCAGAAGTGCTTCGCGTACACGTGCCACACGCTGCTGCCCGAGGCGCTCGAGGTGTGGTCGGTCGATCTGCTCGGTCGTCTGCTGCCGCGCCACCTCGAGATCATCTACAAGATCAACGACGCCTTCCTGCTCGAGGTTCGCGAGCGCTTCGGCGACGACGAACTGCTCATCCGCAACATGTCGATCATCGGTGAGCACCCGTTCCGTTCGGTGCGCATGGCCTATCTCGCCACGGTCGCGGGATCCAAGGTCAACGGCGTCGCCGAACTGCACTCGCAGCTGCTGCGCGACAACGTGCTGAAGGACTTCGCCACGATGTGGCCCGACAAGTTCACCAACGTCACCAACGGCGTCACGCCCCGCCGGTTCCTGCGCCTGGCCAACCCCGAGCTGTCGGCGCTGATCACCGAGGCGCTCGGCGCGGGTTGGACGGTCGATCTCGAACGCCTCCGGGGACTCGAGGCGCTCGCCGACGACGCCGACTTCCGCGAGCGGTTCGCCGCGGTGAAGGCGTCGAACAAGCGCCGGCTCAGCCGCGTGCTCGACGCCCGCGGGGAGCCGGCGCTGTCGGACGACCACCTCATCGACGTCATGATCAAGCGCCTGCACGAGTACAAGCGGCAGACGCTCAAGGTCCTGCACATCGTCAGCACGTACGAGGGCATCGTCTCCGGGCGCCTCGATGTGGATGCCGTGCAACCGCGCACGTTCCTCTTCGGCGCGAAGGCCGCCCCCGGCTACGGCATGGCCAAGCGCATCATCCACCTGATCAACGCGGTCGGCGACGTCGTCAGCGCCGACGAGCGCGTCCAGGGCAAGCTCAAGGTGCTCTACCCGGCGAACTACAACGTGACGCTGGCGGAGAGCATCATCCCCGCCGCCGACCTGTCGGAGCAGATCTCGCTCGCCGGCAAGGAGGCCTCGGGCACGGGCAACATGAAGCTGGCCCTGAACGGTGCGCTGACCATCGGCACCGACGACGGCGCGAACGTCGAGATCCGGCAGCTGGTCGGCGACGACAACTTCTTCCTCTTCGGCATGAGCGAGCCCGAGGTCGAGGCGCTCTGGGCCGACGGCTACCGTCCCGCGGACTTCTACCAGCGCGACGAGCGGCTGCGCAGCGCCATCGACCTGATCGCCTCGGGTGCGTTCTCCGACGGCGACCGCACGGTCTTCGAGCCCCTCGTGTCGAACCTCCTCTACGAAGACCGCTTCATGGCGCTCGCCGACTTCTCGTCGTACCTCGACGCGCAGGAGCGCGTCGACGCCGCGTACGCCGACCAGGACGGATGGGTGCGCTCGGCGATCCTCAACGTCGCGCGCAGCGGGTACTTCTCCTCCGACCGGGCGATGCGCGACTACCTCGACCGCATCTGGCACGCCGCCCCGATCGGCTGAGCCGTTCCGGATGCCGCGGCCCCGCCGTCACGGCATCCGGAACGCTCTGGCAGGAAGACGACGGCGGCTGGCCGTCGCGACACGGCGGAGCGGGGCGTCGCGCGCGATGCTGGGGGGACCCGATCCTGGAGGCTCCGTGCGACCCGCCGATTTCCCCGTGCCCGACACCGCCGCCGCGCGTGCGGCCCTGACGCTCGCGCGGGAGTACCAGTCGGCGGCGATCACCGCCCACGGCCTGAGGTCGTGGCTGTGGGCGGAGGGCTTCGCGCGCGCCGGCGGATTCGACGGCATCGACCACGAGCTGCTGTACGTGTCGGCTGTGCTGCACGACATCGGCACGATGGCCGAGTTCGACAACCACACGCTGTCGTACGAGGACGCCGGGGGACACGTCGCCATCGCCGTCACCGCGGGAGCGGGCTGGGCGCGGGAGCGTCGTCGGCGCGCGCTCGAGGTCATCGTGCGGCACAACTGGACGAGCGTCGACCCGACGATGGATGCCGAGGGCCATCTGCTCGAGATCGCCACGGGCCTCGACATCTCGGGCGCACGCGCCGACGTGCTGCCGGAGGGATTCCTCCGCGAGGTCCTGGCGGCGCATCCCCGCGGCGACCTGGCCGCCGAGTTCGGCGCCTGCGTCCGCGACCAGGCCGCGCGCAAGCCCGACACCGCCGCTCGGCGGCTCGTCGATGGGGGAGTGGTCGCGAAGCTCGCGGCCAACCCGCTCGAGCGTCTCTGAAACGACTGTGCATCGGCCTCCGTCATCGGTCCCGAGTCGCGAGGCGGATGGCATCCCGGGTATCGTAGGAGGGTTGTCGGCGCCGGTCGCGTCGACGAGAGCTGAATAACGGAGGGCCTTGTGGACATCGATCTCGCACTTCTGAAGACGATCGAACGCGAGAAGGAGATCCCCTTCGACGAACTCGCGCGCATCATCGAGCAGGCGATCCTCACCGCCTACGCCAAGCACATCTCGCCCTCCGGCGAGATCCCGGCCGGTGCGAGGGCCTCGCTCGACCGCAAGACCGGTCACGTGGGCATCTTCACCCCGGTCATCGACGACGAGGGCGCCGTCATCGGCGAAGAGGAGCAGGCGCCCGACGACTTCGGCCGCATCGCCGCCTTCGCCGCGAAGCAGGTCATCAGCCAGCGTCTGCGCGACATCGCCGACGACGCCGTGCTGGGGGAGTTCCGCGGCAAGGAGGGCGACATCGTCGCCGGCGTCGTGCAGCAGGGCCCGAACCCCCGCATGGTGCACGTCGATCTCGGCACGGTCGAGGCGATCCTCCCGCCCGAGGAGCAGGTCCCGGGCGAGACCTACCCGCACGGCTCGCGTCTGCGCGTGTACGTGACCAGTGTCGCCAAGGGCAACAAAGGCCCGCAGATCACCGTCTCGCGCACGCACCCGGGTCTGGTGCGCAAGCTCTTCGCCCTCGAGGTGCCCGAGATCGCCGCGGGCCTGGTCGAGATCGTCTCGCTCGCTCGCGAAGCCGGGCACCGGTCCAAGATCGCCGTCAAGGCGAACGATCCGACGGTGAACGCCAAGGGCGCCTGCATCGGCGAGCTCGGACGCCGCGTGCGCGCGGTGACCGAGGAGCTCGCCGGCGAGAAGATCGACATCATCGACTACGACGCCGAGCTGCCGCGCTTCGTCGCGAACGCGCTGTCGCCGGCGAAGGTCACCTCGTCGTTCGTGCTCGACGCCTCGACCAAGGCCGTCCGCGCCCTCGTCCCCGACTACCAGCTCTCGCTCGCGATCGGCAAGGAGGGCCAGAACGCCCGCCTCGCCGCGAAGCTCACCGGCGCCAAGATCGACATCCAGCCGGACAGCATCCTCGAAGACAACTGAGGGTCAGATCGTCCGGGCGACCGCGAGGTGTAAGATGGAACCCGTACGAACGTGCGTCGGATGCCGCGCACGCGCCCCCCGATCATCGCTTCTGCGTGTGGTCGCCGACGGATCGGTCCTCGTCGCAGACGAGCGAGCGGTGCTGCCGGGCCGGGGAGCGTGGGTGCACGAGACGGACGCGTGCGTGAGCAAAGCCCTCACGCGTCGCGCCTTCGTACGAGCATTGCGTGTGTCAGGCCCGCTTGACACGCAGACCTTCGAATCAACCCTCCAGCGAAAAGGCTGAACGGCTATGGACACGAAGTGAACGGCTCGAAATGAGACCCGTCCGCAACTAGCGGTCTGCCCTGTCCGGGGTAGGCCCTCAGACAGGAGAATTGTGGCAAAACCACGCGTGCACGAGATCGCTTCCGAGCTCGGCGTCGACAGCAAGGTCGCGCTTGCGAAGCTGAAGGAGCTCGGCGAGTTCGTCAAGAGCCCCTCATCCACCATCGAGCCCCCCGTGGCTCGTAAGCTCCGCGCCGCCCTCGCGGCCGAGGGCTCGTCCGGTTCGTCGAGCGCCACGTCGGCCGCCCCCGCGGCGCGCCCCGGCGCCGGCGCCCGCCCGGGCCCCGCCCGTCCGGCGGCCACCCCCGGTGCCCGTCCCTCGGGCCCCACCCCCGGACCGGCCAAGCCCGCCGCTCCGGCGGCTCCCGCTGCCGCCCCGGCTCCCGCGGCATCCGCCCCGGCCGCTCCGGCTCCCGCAGCGTCGGCGCCCGCCCCCTCCGCCCCGGCCAAGCCCGGTGCGAAGCCCGCGGCTCCGTCGTCGGCCCCCACCCCCGGTGCCGGTGCGCCCAAGCCCGGTCCCAGCTCGCCCCCGCGTCCCGGTGGTGCGCGTCCGGGCAACAACCCGTTCGCCTCCTCGCAGGGCATGGGCCAGCGTCCCGCCGGTCCCCGCCCGGGCAACAACCCGTTCGCGTCGGCGCAGGGCATGGGCCAGCGCCCGACCCCGGGTAACATCCCGCGTCCGCAGGCTCCGCGCCCCGGCGCCCCGCGTCCCGGTGCCCCGCGCCCCGGCGGTGCCGGTCGTCCCGGTGGTGCCGGTCGTCCCGGCGCTCCGTTCCAGCAGCGTCCCGGCGGTCCCGGTCGTCCCGGCGGCGCCGGTGGCGGCTTCCAGCGCCCCGGTGGCGGTGCTCCCGGTGGCGGTTTCGCCGGTCGTCCCGGTGGCGGCGGTGGCCGTGGCCGTGGTCCCGGCGGTGGTACCGCGGGTGCCTTCGGTAAGGGCGGCGGCAAGTCCAAGCAGCGTAAGTCGCGTCGGGCGAAGCGGCAGGAATTCGAGATGCGGTCGGCGCCGGTCGTCGGCGGCGTCAACGTCTCGAAGGGCAACGGCGAGATCATCCGCCTGCGCCGCGGTGCCTCCATCGCCGACTTCGCGGACAAGCTCGAGGCCCTGCGCGGTTACACCGTGCAGCCCGGCACGCTCGTGACCATCCTGTTCAACCTGGGTGAGATGGCCACTGCGACCGAGTCGCTCGACGAGGCGACCTTCGAGGTCCTCGGCGCCGAGCTCGGCTACAAGATCCAGATGGTCTCGCCCGAGGACGAGGACAAGGAGCTCCTCGAGGGCTTCGGTCTCGACCTCGACGCCGAGCTCGAGGCCGAGAGCGAGGACGATCTCGAGATCCGTCCTCCCGTGGTCACCGTCATGGGCCACGTCGACCACGGTAAGACGCGACTGCTCGACGCCATCCGCCAGACGAACGTGGTCGCGGGCGAGGCCGGCGGCATCACGCAGCACATCGGTGCGTACCAGATCTGGACCGAGCACGAGGGCATCGAGCGCGCGATCACCTTCATCGACACCCCGGGTCACGAGGCGTTCACCGCCATGCGTGCCCGCGGTGCGCAGGTGACCGACATCGCGATCCTCGTGGTCGCGGCCGACGACGGCATCATGCCCCAGACGGTCGAGGCGCTGAACCACGCCCAGGCGGCGAACGTGCCGATCGTGGTCGCGGTCAACAAGGTCGACAAGCCCGACGCCAACCCGGCCAAGGTGCGCCAGCAGCTCACCGAGTACGGTCTGGTCGCCGAGGAGTACGGCGGAGACGTCATGTTCGTCGACGTCTCGGCCCGACAGAACCTCAACATCCAGGCCCTCCTGGATGCGGTCCTGCTCACCGCCGACGCCGGTCTCGATCTCACGGCCAACCCGAACAAGGCGGCCCGCGGTGTCGCGATCGAAGCGAAGCTCGACAAGGGTCGCGGTTCGGTCGCCACGGTGCTCATCCAGTCCGGAACGCTGCGCGTCGGTGACGCGATCGTCGCCGGCACGGCCTACGGCCGCGTCCGCGCGATGATGGACGAGAACGGCGAAGCGGTCGAAGAGGCCTACCCGTCGCGTCCCGTGCAGGTGCAGGGTCTCAACTCGGTTCCCCGCGCCGGCGACGTCTTCATCGTCACCGAGGAAGACCGCACCGCGCGTCAGATCGCCGAGAAGCGCGAGGCCGCCGAGCGCAACGCCCAGCTGGCCAAGGCCCGCAAGCGCATCTCGCTCGAGGACTTCACCCGCGCTCTCGAAGAGGGCAAGGTCGAGTCGCTCAACCTCATCATCAAGGGTGACGTGTCGGGTGCCGTCGAGGCGCTCGAGGAATCGCTGCTCAAGATCGAGGTCGACGACAGCGTCCAGCTGCGCATCATCCACCGCGGTGTGGGTGCGATCACCGAGTCGGACATCAACCTGGCCACGATCGACAACGCGATCGTGATCGGCTTCAACGTGCGTCCCGACACGAAGGCCCGCGAGCGTGCCGCCCGCGAGGGTGTCGACGTGCGGTTCTACTCGGTCATCTACAACGCGATCGACGACGTCGAGCAGTCGCTCAAGGGCCTGCTCAAGCCGGAGTTCGAAGAGGTGCAGTCGGGTGTCGCCGAGATCCGCGAGGTGTTCCGCTCCTCGAAGTTCGGCAACATCGCCGGTGTCATCGTGCGGTCGGGAACGATCACGCGCAACGCCAAGGCCCGCGTCATCCGCGACGGTGTCGTGCTGGCCGACGGCCTGGCCATCGAGTCGCTGCGCCGCTTCAAGGACGACGTCACCGAGGTCCGCACGGACTTCGAGTGCGGTATCGGCCTGGGCAAGTTCAACGACATCCAGATCGGTGACGAAATCGAAACCACGGAAATGGTCGAGAAGCCGCGAGGCTGATCGTCGTGCGGGGGTCGCGCCATGTGGCGCGGCTCCCGCTTCGGCCTGCGGGGGTGTGCATCTCCCCGAGCAGAGCGGGGCCCTTACCCCGATGCTCGGGGAGATGCACACCCCCTCCGGCCTACGCTGGTGCGGCTGCCCGTGACGGGACTCCCGCCCGGCGATGAGCCACGGGGGCACTCGTACTCGCGGCGGTATGTGAAAGAAGGAGAAGGCAGTGGCAGGGGAACGACAGGCTCGAGTGGCGGACCGCATCCGCGTGGTGCTCGCCGAACGCCTCGAGAAGGGGCTGCGCGACCCGCGGCTCGGATTCGTCACCATCACCGACGTGCGGGTCACGGGTGACCTCCAGCGCGCCTCGGTGTTCTACACGGTCATGGGCGACGAGGCGCACCGCGCCGACACCGCCGCGGCGCTGAAGTCCGCGACCGGCATGCTGCGCAGCGAGGTCGGCAAGCACCTCAACACGCGGCTCACCCCGTCGTTGGAGTTCATCCTCGACGGCATCCCCGAGAACGCCGACCACATCTCGGCGCTGCTGCGCGAGGCGCGCGAGCGCGACGAGTCGGTGGCGGGTCTCGCCGCGTCGGCCGCCTATGCCGGCGAGGCCGACCCGTACGTCAAGCCGCGCGACCTCGACGACGACGATCTCGACGAGGACGACGACCCCGACGAGGGCGATCTCGACGAGGACGGAGAAGCCGCGCGGATCTGATGCCGCGTGTTGAAGAGGCCGGATGCCACCCCGAGCGGGTCGCATCCGGCCTCTTCGTCATTCCGGGTGGGCCGCGAGCCCCCGATCAGGATGTCGGGTGGCCCGGCAGGCGCAGGTGTTCGTCGATCGCTTCGGCCAGGCCGTCGGCGATGAGCGAATCGATCGCGCGGTCGCGCTGTGCGGCGTCCGGCCACGTCGGAAGCACGGCGAACAGCGGCACCGACGCCGGCGCGGCCTCGCGAAGGGTCTTGAGCACGGCACCGCGCGCCTGTCGGTCGCTGCCCTCGTAGCTCGCCTGTCTGCGGCGGCGGTCCTCGGACTCGGGGTATCCCGCCGCCCGCCACGCGCACCGCGCGGCCAGGGGGCACGCGTCGCACCGCGGTGATCGCGCCGTGCACACGATCGCACCGAGCTCCATGGCGGCGGCGTTCACGATCGCGGCTTCCGCGATGTCGTCGGGGAGTTCGGCATCCATCCGCTCCAGGTCGCGACGGTGCGGCGGGCCGGGTTGCGCGCGTCCCTCGACCGCGCGGGCGAGCACGCGACGCGTGTTCGTGTCGACGACCGGATGCCGGTCCCCGTACGCGAAGACCGCGACCGCGCGCGCGGTGTAGTCGCCGATGCCGGTGAGGGCGAGCAGAGCCTCGACGTCGCGGGGGACGACCCCGTCGTGACGGTCGCGGATCTCCACCGCGGCGCGGTGCAGCCACAGCGCGCGCCGCGGGTAGCCGAGGTTCGCCCACTGGGTCACCGCGTCGCCCGGGGGAGAGGCGGCGAGATCGGCCGGGGTGGGCCAGCGGGTCAGCCAGGCCTCGAGGTGCGGGATGACGCGCGCCACGGGGGTCTGCTGGAGCATGAACTCGCTCACGAGGGTTCCCCAGGCGCCGAAGCCCGCGCGCCTCCATGGCAGGTCGCGCGCCGCGCCGCGGTACCAGTCGATGAGCGGCGCGGCGAGTCCTGGCATCCCTCCAGCCTACGGTCGCGGGAACGCCGCGGTGCCCCGATGCGGACCTCGGTCGCGGGCGGGACAGGGACGCGGCGCGGACGGCGATCTCGCGGGGCGGGCGGCGACGAGGAGGGCGGGTGTCGGTGGGCGAAAGTAGGCTGGAGGCATGGCCTCGACCGAGAACACCGTCCCCGAACTGCAGCGGAGCCTCCGCGACCTGATGCGGCAGAACAGCCGCGCGGGTCGAGTGGTGGTGGCGGTCGACGCACTCGACGCCGACGCGGCCGGATCGTTCGCCGACGCCTTCGCCGCGGCCGTCGGTGAGGACGGTACCGCGGTGGTCCGCGCGTCGCTCGCCGACCACGCCGACGACGTCCGCGAGAGTGTCGTCGCGCCCTTCCGCGCCGGTGAGCCGGTCGGCGACTCCGCGGGGGCACCGGCCGACGCGGTGCTCGTCGTCTCCGGGCGCTTCCTGCACGCTCCCGAGGTGCGCGGGCTGTGGAACTTCTCGATCTGGCTCGAGAGCAACCCGCCGATCGGCGCCCCGCGACCGGAACTGCCCGATGCCGAGAAGCACTACCTGCGCACGGTCCGGCCGAAGGCGGCGGCCTCGGTCATCGTCGAGAACTCCGACCCCGCCCACCCCGTCCAGGTCTTCGGAGATTTCTGCTGATGGTGCGCCCCGGCATCCTCCTGGTCGACAAGCCGGGAGGCATCACCAGTCATGACGTCGTGTCGCGCGCGCGACGCGCGCTGGGCACGCGCAAGATCGGTCACGCCGGCACGCTCGACCCGATGGCGACGGGGCTGCTCGTGCTCGGCGTCGAGGGCGCGACCCGTCTGCTCACCTACATCGTGGGCGCCGACAAGACCTACGAGGCGACGATCCTCCTCGGGGTGTCGACCGACAGCGACGACGCCGACGGGGTCGAGACCGAACGGGCGGATGCCGACGCGGTCGCGGCCGTGACGGATTCCGCGATCCACGAGGGCATCGCCGCTCTCACCGGCGAGATCGACCAGGTGCCGAGCACCGTGTCGGCGATCAAGGTCGACGGGCGCCGCGCGTACGACCTCGCGCGCGCGGGGGAGCAGGTGGAGCTGAAGTCGCGCCGGGTCATCGTCTCGCGCTTCGACGTACACGCCACGCGCCGCGGGCAGGGGTCCATCGAGCTCGACGTGGTCGTGGACTGCACGAGCGGCACGTACATCCGCGCCCTCGCGCGCGACCTCGGCCGGGCCCTCGGCGTGGGCGGCCACCTGACCGCCCTGCGTCGCACGCGCATCGGGGCGTTCGACGTCGCCGGCGCGGCGTCGGTCGACGACCTCGCCGAAGACGCCCTGATCGAGCCCGCCACCGCCGCCGCGGTCGTCATGGGAGCGATCGCGGTGGGCCCCGACGAGGCGCGCGACCTGCGCCACGGCAAGCGCATCGACGGCGGGGGGCGGCTGACCGGCGCCGTCGCCGCCGCGATCGATCCCGACGGGCGCCTCATCGGCGTGGTCGAGAAGCGCGGTACGCAGCTGAAGAGCGTCATGAACATGCCCGAGGAGAGCGTCCGATGATCCTGTGGTTCACGCTCGTGCAGGTGGGGATCGCGGTGCTCGCGGGCGTCGTCGCCGTCGGGGCCGGTCTGATCGGCCGGCGGCCGGGAGACGTCACGGTCGGATCGCTCGCCCTCATCGAGCTGCTGCTGATCGTGCAGATCGTCGTGGCGATCATCGCGCCGTTCGCGGGCAACCCGCCCTCGGGGAGTCTGCTGGAGTTCTGGACCTACCTCGTGTCGGCGGCGCTCGTGCCGATCGCGGGCGTCGCGTGGGCGCTGCTCGAACGCAGTCGATGGAGCACCGTGGTCATGGGTGTCGCCGCCCTCGCGGTCGCCGTGATGGTGTGGCGCATGCACGTCATCTGGACGGTGCAGCTGGCCTGAGGGGTCAGGGGATGCCGCGGCTTGAGGCGGCGCGGTGGTCCCGGTCGCTTCGACAGGCTCAGGGACCTGAGCGGGCAGGGACTCACGCACCTGGGCGGGAGGGGGCTGAGCCTGTCGAAGCCACCGGCCGGATCCGGCGCCCACGGTCGCCGCCGCGCCGCTCGGTCGCGGCCGGGGCGAACTAGAATCGAGGTGTCATGGCATCCACCACTCCTACCCGTTCCCGGGGGATGACCGGCATCGGCCGTGTCCTCGTCGTCGTCTACGGCATCATGGCGCTCGCCGCCACGGGTCGCTCCTTCGTGCAGATCGTGCGCGAGTTCGACGATGCCCCGCTGGCGTATTCGCTGTCCGCCCTCGCCGCGGTCGTCTACATCCTCGCGACCCTCGCGTTGGTCTTCTCCGGGCGCCCCGCCTGGTACCGCGTCGCCTGGATCGCGATTGTATTCGAGTTGGTCGGCGTGCTGGTGGTCGGCACGCTGAGCCTGGTGCTGCCGGCGCTGTTCCAGCACCCGACCGTGTGGTCGGTGTACGGATACGGCTACCTCTTCATCCCGCTCGTGCTGCCCTTCCTCGGACTGTGGTGGCTCGTGCGGCACCGCCGGACCACGTCGTGATCGTCTTCCGCGACCCCGCTGAGGTCCCCGCCGGCTTCGGTCCGACCGTGGTGGCGATCGGCAAGTTCGACGGCGTGCACACCGGCCACCGCGCGGTGATCGACCGCGCGCGGGTCGACGCGTCCGACGGTGCGCGCGTGGTCGCCGTGACCTTCGACCGCAATCCCCTGAGCGTGCTGCGTCCGGAGAAGTGCCCCGCCGACGTCATCGGCCCGCACCAGAAGCTCGACCTGCTGGAGCGGGCCGGAGTGGATGCCACGCTGCTGCTGACCTTCGACGACGCCCTGGCGGCGATCCCGGCGGAGGACTTCGTGCGCGGCATCCTCGTCGACGCCCTCGACGCCCGCACCGTGCTGGTCGGGCGAGACTTCCGCTTCGGCGCCGGGGGAGTGGGAGATCCAGCGCTTCTCGAGCGCATGGGAGCGGAGCACGGTTTCCGCGTCGACGTCGTCGACGACGTCCGCGCCGTGCACGCCGACCGGCGCGTGTCGTCCACGTGGATCCGCGAGGCGCTGTCGGCGGGCGACATCTCGACGGCCGCGCGCCTGCTGGGTCGTGCTCCCTCGGTGTGGGGCGAGGTCGTGCACGGACTCAAGCGCGGGCGCGAGCTGGGGTATCCCACCGCGAACCTGTCGCCCGACCTCGAGGGCTTCGTGCCCGCCGACGGCGTCTACGCCGGGTGGCTGGTCGACGTCGACGGGGCGCGGCGCACGAGCTATCCCGCCGCGATCAGCGTCGGCACCAATCCGACCTTCGACGACGTGAACGCGCGGCAGGTCGAGGCGTACGTCATCGACGAGACCGGGCTCGACCTCTACGGCCATCACGTCGAGGTGCGCTTCGTCGAACGCGTGCGCGGGATGACGGCGTTCGACGGCATCGACGCGCTCATCGTCCAGATGGCCGACGACGTCGAGCGCTCGCGCGCGATCCTGCGCTGAGCAGCAGGGGCGCAAGGCACAGGCGTCGCCACGTGGGGGTAGGCGTCGCCACGCGGCACTGACGTCGCCACGCGTCGCGGGCCATCGCGGGGCGGTGATCGCGGCCCCGAGGCGCCCCGCGTCCGCGCCGCGGCGCCCCGACCGCCGCGGAGGTCAGTCCTGCCGCGACAGGCGGTTGCGGATGCCGAGGAACGACGCCGCCGCCCCGAGCGCCATCAACGCGGCGGTGAAGATCGCGGCCCGGTGGAATCCGTCGAGATCCAGCGATCCGCCGACCACGGCGGAGACGGCGGCGATCGCGAGAAGACCGGCGACGCGCGAGACGGCGTTGTTGACCGCGGAGGCGATGCCGGAGCGCTCGGAGTCGATCGCGCCGAGCACCGCGGCGGTCAGAGGGGAGACCGTGGCGGTCAGGCCCAGGCCGAACACGATGACGCCGGGGAGCACCTGCGTCCAGTAGTCGAAGTCGTCGCCGACGAGCAACAGGAGCAGCGCGCCGGCGGCCATCACGAGGGGGCCGACCGTCATGAAGAGTCGCGGCCCGAGACGCCCCGACAACGCCCCCATGCGAGAGCTCAGGACGATCATGAGGACGGTGCTCGGCAGCGATGCGAGCCCCGCGAGGGTCGCCGGCAGCCCGGCCCCCTGCTGCAGGTACACGCTGAGCACGAAGCCGTTGAGCGACAGCGCCGCATAGACGAACACGGTGGCGAGATTGCCCGCCCAGAAGTTGCGCGCCCGGAAGAGGTCCAACGGCATCATCGGTTCGCGCGCCGTCTTCTGACGCACGAGGAAACCCGAGAAGGCCAGGATGCCGATGATCCCCGGGAGCCAGATGACGGGGGAGGCCCACCCGAGGTTGGGCTGCTCGATGAGGGCGAACACGATGCCGCCGAGGCCTGCCGCGCACAGGACGGCGCCGAGGATGTCGACGCGAGCGCCGGGGCGGCGGTGGTCGCGATGGCCGAGCCGGGTCAGCAGCCACATCGTGACTCCGATGGGGAGGACGTTGACGAGGAAGACGAGCCGCCACGACAGGGTGTCGACGAAGACCCCGCCGATCAGGGGGCCCGCGAGCATGGCGACGGTGGTCGCGCCGGTCCAGATGCCGATCGCGCGCGCCTGCGCGGCACCGCGGAAGGTCGAGGTGATGAGGGCGAGCGAGCTGGGCACGAGGAGGGCGCCGGCCACGCCCTGGAGCGCGCGGGCCACGATGAGGAACTCCGCGGTGGGGGCGGCGGAGATCGCGAGGGAGGTGACGCCGAAGCCGATGAGGCCGATGCGCAGGACGACGACCCGCCCCAGGACGTCGCTGAGCGAACCGGCGACCAGGATGAACGCCCCCAGCGTGACGAGGTAGGCGTCGACGACCCACTGCTGCGTGCTCAGCCCGCCGCCCAGGTCGGCGGCGATGGCCGGGAGGGCGACGTTCACCACCGTGCCGTCGAGGAACGACACGAACGAGGCGAGGACCGCGACCGCGAGCACCGTGCGCTGCTCGCGCGTCATCGTCTCGGCCATTCCCCCAGCGTAGGGTCGGTCGCTCGGGGGCGGGGCGGCTTGCGAGGAGCCGCTTGCGCCGCGACCCTGCGGGCGCGTCCGCGGGACATCGACCCGGGGAGGCGATCACGGCCCCGGACGTGGTGCAGGAATACCCCCTGGGGGTATCCTGTTGAGGACGGGGTGACCGGAGGAGGAGCCATGAGCGACCAGACGGATGCCGCACCGACCGCCGAGGCGGTGCTCGACATCGACGGGATGACGTGCGCGAGCTGCGTCGCGCGCGTTGAAAAGCGCCTGGGGCGGGTCGAGGGCGTGGAAGCGGCGGTCAACCTCGCGACGGAGACCGCGCGGGTGCGCTACCCCGCCGACCTCGACACGACGGCCCTGGTGGATGCCGTGCGCGCCGCCGGCTACGACGCCCGCGTCCGCACCCGCACCTCCACCCAGCCGCCCCCGGTGCCCGTGCCCGCCCCCGGGGGAGCGGTGGATGCCGTGACCGGGCGCGATCTCGCCGCGACCGCCGCGCAGCCCGACGGTGCCGCCTCGAACGCGCCGGGCGCCTCCGCGCCCGCGCCGGCGGGTACTCCCGCGCACGCCTCCGCCGCCCAGGCTGCCGATGCGCACGCCCCCGACGCGCCAGCCCCCGACGCGCACGCCGACTCCGCGAACGCGCCCTCCGGGCACGTGCACGACACGACCGATGCGCCCGGCTCGACCCCCCTGCGCGTGCGCCTCTGGGTGTCGCTCGGCCTGGCGGTTCCCGTGGTGGCGCTCGGCATGGTCCCGGCCTGGCAGTTCCCCGCGTGGCAGTGGGTGTCGCTGGTGCTCGCGACTCCGATCGTCCTGTGGGGCGGGTGGCCCTTCCACCGCGCCACGCTGCGCAACGCGCGGCACGGCGCCGCCACGATGGACACGCTCATCACGCTGGGCACCTTCGCCGCCTACCTCTGGAGCGTCTGGGCGCTCGTCTTCGGATCGGCCGGGCGGATCGGCATCCGTCACGAGGTGATGCTCTTCGGGCCGGTGCACGACGCGACCTCCGTGGTCTACTTCGAGGTCGCCGCCGCGGTCACCGTCTTCCTGCTGCTCGGACGCGTCATCGAGCAGCGCTCCACCCGTCGAGCCGGGGCGGCGCTGCGGTCACTGCTCGACCTCGGCGCGCGGGAGGCGGAGCTCGTCGACGGGCGTCGCATCGACATCGCGCAGCTCGCCGTCGGTGACGAGTTCGTCGTGCGCCCCGGGTCCACCGTCGCCACGGACGGAGACGTGCTCGAGGGGAGCGCCTCGGTGGACGAGAGCATGCTGACCGGGGAGTCAGTCCCGGTCGACGTGGGTCCCGGATCGACGGTGACCGGCGGCACCATCGCCTCGGGCGGACGGCTCGTCGTGCGTGCGACGGGGGTGGGCGAGCAGACGCGTCTCGCGCGCATCGCCCGTCTCGTCGAGGACGCGCAGCTCGGCAAGAGCCGCGTGCAGCGCCTCGCCGACCGCATCTCGGGCGTCTTCGTCCCGGTCGTGATCGTGCTGGCCGCGCTGACCCTCCTCGGCTGGCTCCTCGCCGGGCAGCCGCTGTCGGCCGGCTTCACCGCCGCTGTCGCGGTGCTCATCATCGCCTGCCCGTGCGCGCTGGGCCTGGCCACCCCGATCGCGATCCTCGTCGGTACCGGCCGCGCGGCCCAGCTCGGCATCCTGGTGACGGGACCCTCGGCCCTGGAATCCGCGGAGCGCATCGACACGATCGTCCTCGACAAGACCGGCACTCTGACCGCCGGACGCATGAGCGTCGTGAACATCACCGCCGCCGACGATCAGGACGCCGAGGAGGCCCTGCGTCGGCTGGCCGCGCTCGAGCGCGCGTCGGAGCATCCCGTGGCGCACGCGATCGTGGCGGCGGCGGCCGATGGACCGGTGGCCCGTGACGTGGAGGCGCTGCCCGGCCGCGGGATCGTCGGTCTCGTCGACGGCATCCGCGTGTTCGCGGGGCGTCCCGCCCTCGCCGCCGACCTGGCGGCGCCGCTGCCGGTGGCGCTCGCCGCGGCCGTCGAGGAGGGGGAGCAGCGCGGAACCGTCGTGGTGGCGGGATGGGCCGACGCCGACGGCGCGATGCGTGCACGCGTCGTGGTCGAGGTGGCCGACACGGTGCGCCCCGAGAGCGCCTCCACCGTCGCCCGCCTGCGCGAGATGGGTCTCGAGCCGGTCCTGCTCACCGGCGACAATGCGCACATCGCGCGCGCCGTCGCCGACGAGCTCGGCATCGAGACGGTGCGCGCGGGCGTCCTGCCCGAGGGCAAAGTCGACGAGATCGCCACGCTCCGGGCCGCGGGGCGCACCGTCGCAATGGTCGGCGACGGGGTCAACGACGCCGCCGCCCTGGCATCCGCCGATCTGGGCATCGCCATGGGAGGGGGGACGGATGCCGCGCTCCACGCGAGCGACGTCGCCCTCATGCGCGACGACCCGCGCGGCATCGTCACCGCGGTGGCCCTGAGCAGGCGCACGATGCGCGTGATCCGCGGCAACCTCTTCTGGGCCTTCGCGTACAACGTGGCGGCTCTGCCGCTGGCGGCCCTGGGGCTGCTGAACCCGATGCTCGCCGGAGCCGCGATGGCGTTCTCGAGCGTCTTCGTCGTCCTCAACAGTCTGCGGTTGCGGCACGCGGCCTGAGCGGCGCCGACCGGGGAAGTGCGCGGATCGTCCACGACCGCGCGTCTTCGCCGTCGGTCCGGGGGCGAAAGCCGCTAGAATGATCTCGATCCCGCCATCCGCCCCAGTCGTGAACCGTTCCGGTCGACGCGCTCTCGGGCCACAGGCACCGCCGCTTCGGCGGCGTGCCGGGTGATGTTCCCCGGGGTCACTGATCCACCGGCCTCGCGCCGGAACGTTCCGGACTACTTCCGGACGACACGCTCAGGAGGAGCATGCCGACCACGGCAACCGCCGCCCGTAGCTCGAGCCAGCGGCGCAGGAAGACCACGTCATCCCGACGCGACGACGAAGCACCCGTCATCCCGATCCTCGCGCGCAAGGTGCGCGAGGTCGAGGCGAAGGCGCAGCGCGGCAAGCTCGGGCCCACCAACCGCGTCAAGTTCCAGGTGATCGCGTTCCTCGTGCGCGAGGAGCGTGCGCGGGTGAAGGCCGACACCGAGATCACCGACGCCGCGCGCGCCGAGCTGCTCAAGCGCCTCGACGGCGTGGCGACGATCCTCGCGAAGACCGCCGCGCGCGACACCTCGCTGATCCAGCTGCTCGAGGTCGACGCGGCCACCTCGCCGGTCGCCCGCCGCATGCGTCGCGACTGGCTGCTCGAGTCCGGCGCCGAGCTGCCGCCGGACGAGCTGATCATCACCGACAACACGCCGAAGATCACCCCGGTCGTCTCCGCGGCTCTCGCCGACAAGCAGGTCGTGCCGGCATCCATCGAAGCGCGCCAGATGGCGAACCCGTTCCGCGCCCCCGACCTCACGCCGCGCCCCAGCGGAGACGCCCCGCGCCGCCGCCTCGACGGGTGGGAGCTCATGGGCCCGCTCTACAAGGCGTTCGAGACCGGCGCCGGCGGGTCGGCCGCGAGCATGGAGCTGCCGCCCGTGCCCGAGTTCGACCGGCTCTCGCCGCGCGGGCTCGAGGTCATGCCGCATCAGTCGCGCTTCCTCGAGGCCGTGCGCCTCGGCCACCGCGAGTTCCTCCTCGCCGACGAGCCCGGCCTGGGCAAGACCGCGGAGTCGGTGCTGGCGGCATCCGTCGCCGACGCCTACCCCCTGCTGGTCGTCGTCCCCAACGTCGTGAAGATGAACTGGGCGCGCGAGGTGCAGCGGTGGACCCCGCAGCGCCGCGCGACCGTCATCTCCGGCGGCGGCGCCGACATCGACGCTTTCGCCGACGTGTTCATCGTCAACTACGAGATCCTCGACCGCCACCTCTCGTGGCTGTCGTCGATCGGTCTCAAGGGCGTCGTCGTCGACGAGGCGCACTTCATCAAGAACCTCACGTCGCAGCGTTCGCAGAACGTGCTGGCCCTGGCATCCCGGGTGCGCGAGCAGACGCGCGACCCGCTCATGCTCGCTCTGACCGGGACCCCGCTGATCAACGACGTCGAGGACTTCGACGCGATCTGGCGCTTCCTCGGCTGGACCAACGGCGAGAAGCCCGGTCCCGAGCTGATGGAGAAGCTGGATGCCACGGGCCTGACGCCCGCCGACAAGGCGTTCTACCCCGAGGCGCGCGAGGCCGTCATCTCGATGGGCATCGTGCGACGCAAGAAGAAGGACGTCGCCGCCGATCTGCCCGACAAGCTGGTCGCCGACCTGCCCGTCGAGCTGGACGACGAGTACGGCCGGTCGATCCGTCAGGCCGAGCGCGAGCTCGGCGCCCGACTGGCCGCGAAGTACCGCCGCATCATCGAGGCGCGCGGCGACCGCGGCCTCGCCGCCGGCGAGATCGACGACGACATCGTACGTCTGGTCGCGCACGGCGAGCTCGAGGAGTCGAAGGCCGCGGGATCGGGCAGCGAGAACGTCTTCACGATGGTGCGCCGCATCGGTCAGGCCAAGGCCCACCTCGCCGCCGACTACGCCGTTCAGCTGCAGCGCTCGGTGGGCAAGGTCGTGTTCTTCGCCAAGCACATCGACGTGATGGATGCCGCCGAGGCCCACTTCAAGGCCTCCGGTCTCAAGGCCGTCTCGGTGCGCGGCGAGCAGACCTCGACCGCCCGTCAGGCCGCGATCGACGCCTTCAACAGCGACCCCGACGTCGGCATCGCGGTGTGTTCGCTCACCGCCGCCGGTGTCGGCCTCAACATGCAGGCCGCCTCCAACGTCGTGCTCGCCGAGCTGTCGTGGACCGCGGCCGAGCAGACGCAGGCGATCGACCGCGTGCACCGCATCGGCCAGGAGGAGCCCGTGACCGCGTGGCGCATCATCGCCGCGCACACGATCGACACGAAGATCGCGGAGCTCATCGACTCCAAGGAGGGCCTCGCCCAGCGCGCCCTCGACGGACAGTCGGTCGAGCCGGGTTCGAGCGACTCCGTGCAGCTCTCGGCGCTCATGCACCTGCTGCGTCAGGCGCTCGGCACGGCCTGATCCGTCGCCCTCGAACGCCCCGGCCCTGTGCCGGGGCGTTCGCGTGTCGTCACGAGAACAGGCAGTTCGACGAGAACAGGCCGTCACCGGCTGAAGCAGCCTGTTCCCGTCGCACGCCCTGCTTCCGTGACGTCGGCTCCGCGGAACGGGTGGGGCCCCTGGCGTCCAGTGTGCTCGTCTCGCCGGGTATGGCGGACCGTCAGGCGGACCACGGCGTCGGGGTTCCGGCATCCTTCGCCCCTCCGTCACCGTGTGGCAGCGTTCCCGCCCGCGGCGATAGGGTCGAAGACGGCAACGGCGCCGACCCTCCACCCGAATCACAGCACCAGAGGACTCTGCCCATGAAGATCGGCATCCTGACCAGCGGCGGCGACTGCCCCGGTCTCAACGCGGTCATCCGTGGCGTCGTGCTGAAGGGCACGACCAACTACGACATCGAGTTCGTCGGCATCCGCGACGGGTGGCGCGGAGTCGTCGACGGCGACTTCTTCCCCCTGACGCGTCACGAGGTGAAGGGACTGTCCAAGGTCGGCGGCACCATCCTCGGCACGAGCCGCACCAACCCGTACGAGGGCGTGCGCGGCGGCGCCGAGAACATCTCCAAGACGATGTACGGGCACCGGCTCGACGGCATCCTGGCCATCGGCGGCGAAGGAACTCTAGCCGCGGCCGACCGTCTGTCGAAGGACGGCATCAACGTCCTCGGCGTGCCGAAGACGATCGACAACGACCTGCGCGCGACCGATTACTCGTTCGGCTTCGACACCGCCGTCAACATCGCGACGGATGCCATGGACCGCCTCCGCACCACCGGCGACTCGCACCAGCGCTGCATGGTGGCCGAGGTCATGGGCCGCCACGTGGGCTGGATCGCGCTGCACGCGGGTATCGCGGCGGGCGCTCACGTCATCTGCATCCCCGAGGTGCCGATGTCGATCGACGAGATCGTCGAGCAGGTCACTCGCGCCCACGACCGCGGTCGTGCCCCGCTCGTCGTCGTTTCCGAGGGTTTCAAGCTCAAGGGCATGGACGAGGCGTTCAGCGACAAGGGTCTCGACGCCTTCAACCGTCCCCGCCTCGGCGGCATCGGCGAGCTGCTCGCCCCCGAGATCGAGCGCCTCACCGGCATCGAGACCCGCGCCACCGTGCTCGGTCACATCCAGCGCGGTGGTTCGCCGTCGGCGTTCGACCGCGTGCTCGCGACGCGCCTCGGTCTGCACGCCGCCGACGCCCTGAACGAGGGCGCCTGGGGTCAGATGGTCGCGATGCGCGGCACCGACATCGTGCGCGTGCCCTTCGCCGACGCCCTCGGCGAGTTGAACAGCGTTCCGCTGTACCGCTACGAAGAGGCCGCGGCGCTGTTCGGCTGAGTTCGTCGCTCCGACGCCCCGTCCCGCCTCGCGCGGGGCGGGGCGTTCGCGTGCGCGGCGAGTGGGCGCGGTGAGCGTGTGCAGCGTATGAGGCGGGCAGTGTGAGGGACGCACGCGCAGCGTGGGATGCGCGAGCAGGCGTGGCGAGCGTGCGCCGTGTCCCCGCGGCCTCGTCCCACATATGGCGGTGCGTGTCCCACTTATGGCCGGTCCAGGTGCGCTGAACCGGTCATAAGTGGGACATGGTCGGGGCGGTGGCGGCTGAGAGGCGTCCTCCACAGGTGCAGAGCAGGCGGAAGGGCTGTGGAGAAGGCTGACGCACGGGTCAACGGTCGGGATCCTGGAGCATGACCCGCCGCCAGCCCCTGCCGGACGACCCGCCCGACCGATTCCACGTAGCGGAGGCCCTGGAACGGGGTGCGAGCAGGACCCGCCTCCGCGCATCCGACCTCGTCACGCCCTTTCATGGCGTGCGGTCTCGCCCGACCGGCGACCAGAGCATCCTCGAGAGGTGCCGGGCCTATGCGCCCCGCCTCGCCGACGGGCAGTTCTTCAGTCACGAGACGGTGTTCGTCCTGCGCGGTCTCAGCACACCGGATTGGCCCTACACGCCGCGCCTGCACGTGTCGGCGCACCGCCCCGCGCGCGAGCCCCGCACCCGTGGTGTCGTCGGTCATCGATTGCAGACCCGAGAGCCGGCCATCGAAACCGGACCCGAGGGGATGCCGATCGAGAACGCCGTTCGCGCATGGCGGCAGTGCGGCCGGCTGTGGCGTCTCGACGACCTGGTCGCGGGCGCCGACGCGCTCCTCGCCGGGCGAAGGCCGCTCGCCACCGCCGCCGACCTGGATGTCGAGATCGCCCGCATGGGGGATGTCCGGGGCGGCATCCTCCGGAGGGCGCTCGCTCTCGCCCGCCCGGGCGTGAGGTCACCACGCGAGACCCACCTGCGGCTCCTCCTCGCGCGCCACGGACTTCCGGAGCCCGGCGTCAACGAGGACATCTTCTCGACTCGGGGAGAATTCGTCGCGGAGATCGACCTCACCTTCGAGGCGTGGCGCGTCGCCGTCGAGTATGACGGCCGCGTGCACGCGGAGGATCCGCGGCAGTTTGCTCACGACGCGGATCGCTGGGCCGCAATTCGCGACGCGGGGTGGGATCACGTCCGCATCCTGAGCCACCACCTCCGCGGAGACGGCGCAGCCGCGGCATCCCTCGTGCGCGCCGCGCTGCTCAGAGCGGGCTGGCGGCCCGGTCAGTGACCCCTTGTCCCACTCATCGCTGGTTGAGGGGCTCGCAACCGGCCACAAGTGGGACGAGCACCGTCACGAGTGGGACATGCCGCAGCCGCCGCAACCGCGCAGCCGCCGCGACCGCGCAGCCGCCGCGACCGCACAGCCGCCACGACCGCTCGCCTACCGTGGCCGCGCCGCCGCTCTTACTCCGCCAGTCCCAGCACATCCAGCAGCCACGCGAGCTCGAACGCGCGCTCGCGCCAGGCGTTGTAGCGGCCGCTGACGCCGCCGTGGCCGGCGACCATCTCGCACTTCAGCATCGCGTCGGCTCCGACCTCGCGCAGGCGTTGCACCCACTTGGCCGGCTCGACGTAGAGCACGCGCGTGTCGTTCAAGGACGTGACCGCGAGGATGCGGGGGTAGGCGACACCGTCGCGCACGTTCTCGTACGGCGAGTACGACTTCATGTAGGCGTACACGTCGGCGTCGTGCAGCGGGTCGCCCCACTCGTCCCACTCGATCACCGTGAGCGGCAGCGACGGGTCGAGGATCGTGGTCAGCGCATCGACGAAGGGCACGTCGGCCAGGATGCCGGCGAACATCTCGGGTGCGAGGTTGGCCACCGCGCCCATGAGCAGGCCGCCGGCGCTCCCGCCCTCGGCGACGATGCGGTCGGGTGTCGTGTAGCCCTCCGCCACGAGGTGGCGGGCGGCGGCGACGAAGTCGGTGAACGTGTTGCGCTTGGCCTGCAGCTTGCCGTCCTCGTACCACTGGCGACCCATCTCGCCACCGCCGCGCACGTGCGCCACGGCGAAGACGACTCCACGGTCGAGCAGCGACAGTCGCGGAACCGAGAAGCCGGGTTCGATCGAGTGCTCGTAGGAGCCGTAGCCGTACAGGTGCACAGGGCGCGCCGCCGTACCGGGCTCGCCGAACGAGCGCTTCCAGACGAGCGACACGGGCACCTGCGTCCCGTCCTCGGCGGGTGCCCAGACGCGCGCCTGTCCGTAGTCGGAGGGGTCGAAGCCGCCGAGCACGGGCTGGCGCTTGCGCAGAAGCAGTTCGCCGGTATCGATCACGTAGTCGAAGACGGTGCCGGGCGTCACGAACGAGCCGTACCCGAGGCGCAGCATCGGCGGCGCCCACTCCGGGTTGCCACCCGTGCCGACGCTGTAGAGCGGCTCGTCGAACGCGATCTCGGTGACGGCCCCGTCGGCGTACGACAGCATGCCCAGGCGCGCGAGCCCGTCGCGGCGGTACGCCACGACACCCCAGTCGCGGAACGTGTCGACGCCCAGCAGACGCTGCCCCGTGCGGTGCGCGATGACCGTCTCGCGCGGCCCCTGCGGTGCGGATGCCGGCACCCGCACCAGTTCGAAGTCGAGGGCGCCGTCGTTGTGGAGGATGTAGAGCACGTCCTCGCCGTCGACCACGGCGTGCGAGCTGGAGTACTCCACGCCTTCCGTGCGCGGCCACACCACGCGCGGCTCGCCACGGAGGTCGTCGGCGTCCACCAGCCACTCCTCGCTCGTGATGGAGGAGCCCATCTCGATGACGAGGTATTTGTCGCTGCGGGTGAAGTCGGCGCCGACCCAGTAGCGGTCGTCCGGCTCGTGGAACAGCTTCACATCGGCATCCACACCCGTCCCGATCTCGTGCAGCCACACGGTGTCGGGGCGCCACGCGTCGTCGACGGTGGTGTAGACGATGAAACGGCCGTCGGGCGAGAAGGTCGCGCCCGAGAAGGTGCCGGGGATCTCGTCGGCGAGCGTCTCGCCGGTCGTCAGGTCGCGCACGCGGACCGTGTAGCGCTCGTCTCCGGCGACGTCGATGCCGTACAGCATGCGCGTGCCGTCGTTCGAGATCTCGAAGCTCCCGAGCGAGAAGAAGTCGGTGCCCTCGGCCTCGACGTTGCCGTCGAACAGCACCTGCTCGCCCGGGACAGGGCGGTCGGGGGAGAGGGTGGGCGGCGTCCAGTCATCGGGGGAGTCCAGCGGGGCGCGGCACTGGATGCCGTACTGCGCGCCCGCGACGGTGCGTCCGTAGTACCACCAGTCACCGCGGCGGGCGGGGACCGAGAGGTCGGTCTCGAGCGTGCGGCCCTTGATCTCGCCGAAGATCGTGTCGCGCAGACGCGAGAGGTGAGCGGTGCGCGCGGAGGTATACGCGTTCTCGGCCTCGAGGTGGGCGACGACCTCGGCGTCGTCCTTCGCGCGCAGCCATTCGTAGGGATCGTCGAAGGTGTCGCCGTGGTGGGTGCGGGCGATCGGACGGCGGTCGGCGACGGGAGGGGTGGGCTGCGGGTCGAGGTCGGTCACCGTTCCACGCTAGTGCGCCGCCGCGGCATCCGGCCGAAGACGCCGACGGATGCCGACCTCCCGCGCCGCTGCGCGTTTGACCCTCACAGGTCCGAATGAAAGGATGTCGTCGCGTCTTTCGGTGAACGAAAGATCAACGCCAGGTGAACTCTTCGTTCGTCACGCCGATCCCGTCGGCATCCCTTCCTCCTTCTCACGGAAAGCGAACGGTGGAGAGCGCAGCCCTCATCATCGTGCTGGTCATCGCGCTGGCACTGTTCTTCGATTTCACCAACGGGTTCCACGACACCGCGAACGCGATGGCCACGCCCATCGCCACCGGTGCGCTGAAGCCGAAGGTGGCCGTCCTTCTCGCCGCCAGCCTCAATCTGGTGGGCGCGTTCCTGTCGACCGAGGTCGCCAAGACGATCTCGGGCGGCATGATCCGCGAGGATCAGTTGAGTCCCGACATCTTCCCGCCCATCATCTTCGCGGGTCTCATCGGCGCGATCACGTGGAACATGCTCACGTGGCTGCTGGGCCTCCCCTCCAGCTCCTCGCACGCGCTCTTCGGCGGCCTGATCGGCGCGACGCTCGTCGGCGTCGGCGCCTCGGCCATCGACACCGGGGTCGTGCTGAGCAAGGTGATCCTCCCGGCCCTCATCGCCCCGCTCACGGCCGGCCTGATCGCCTTCGTCGTGACGAAGATCGCCTACGGCGTCACGCGTCGCTACGACGCGAAGGCCGACGGCCGCGACGGCTTCCGCTGGGGCCAGATCTTCACGTCGTCGCTCGTGGCCCTGGCCCACGGCACGAACGACGCGCAGAAGACGATGGGCGTCATCACCCTCGCCCTCATCACCGTCGGGTGGCAGTCCACCGCCAACCCCGACCCGCAGCTGTGGGTCGTCTTCGCCTGCGCGATCACGATCGCCCTGGGCACCTACATGGGCGGGTGGCGCATCATCCGCACGCTCGGCAAGGGCCTCACCGACGTCAAGCCCGCCCAGGGCTTCTCGGCCGAGACCTCGACGGCGGCGACGATCCTCGCCTCGAGCGCCCTCGGTTTCGCCCTGTCGACGACGCAGGTGGCATCCGGGTCGGTCATCGGGTCGGGCCTGGGACGCCGCGGCTCGACCGTGCGCTGGAACACCGTCGGCCGCATCATGATCGGCTGGGTGCTGACGCTGCCCGCGGCCGGCGCAGTGGGCGCCGCCGCCGCCCTCATCGTCGTGTGGCTCGGTGGGTGGGGCGTCGCCGTCGACGCCGTCATCGCCGTCGTGATCGTGCTGGGCCTGTTCCTGCGCTCGCGCCGTGACTCCGTCACCTCCGCGAACGCGATGAGCGAGGTCGCCGATTCCGGCGCCGCCGTGAAGGTGCCGCGCAAGCCCGGACCCACGCGCCGCCAGCGCCGCCTCGAGCGCGAGAAGGCCGGGAAGGACGCCTGATGCTCATCAACTGGGGAGCCTTCCTGCAGGTCTTCGCCGCCGCCCTCATCGGGGCGTCGGTCGTCGTCACCTTCTACGCCCTCGGGCTGCGCCTGCTCGTGCGCGGCGGTCGACCGCCGCTGGTCGCGCCCGCGGAGTTCACCGACGCCATCACGGTGCTCACCGACAAGCAGCGTCGCCGCGCCGAGAAGGCCGTCGCCAAGGCCGCGAAGAAGAACCCGCTCAGCGACGGGCAGAAGCGCCTGTCGCTCGTCGGCGCCTACGTGTGCTTCGCCGTGTGCGCGGCGGCCGTGCTGGGTGCGCTGCTGCTTATCCTCTTCAACCACTGACGCCCGCAACCCGGTCCGACTCCGCGGGGGGTCGGTTCCGGATGCCGGACCCTCGGCGCGGTCGGACGCGATCCCGTACGCCGGGGTCGCCGGTCGTCCCGCGCGGTGGCGTACGGGACACCCCGCCCGGCCTGCCGATGTCGGAACCCCCTCCTAGGCTGTGGGCATGGCATCCGTGCAGTTCGGTCAGCATGCGCCCGCCGCGCGCGTCATCCTCCACCTCAGCGATACGCACCTGCTCGGTGGGGAGCGCCTCCTCGGCGGCCGTTACGACACGGCCGTGCACCTCCGTCGCACGCTCGCGGCGGCCGAGGCGACGGGGGTCCGACCGGATGCCGTGGTCTTCACCGGCGACCTCACCGACCTCGGCGAGCCCGAGGCGTACCGTGCTCTGCGGGAGGCGGTGGAGCCCTGGGCGGAGCGCTTGGGGGCGCCGGTGGCGTGGGTGGCGGGCAATCACGACGAGCGGCCCGCGATGCGCGCCGAGCTCCTCGACGCCGAGGCCACCGAGGATCCGATCACGAGCGTGCACGACCTCGACGGCTTGCGGCTGATCGCGCTGGATTCCACCGTGCCCGGCTGGCACCACGGCGACCTCGACCCGGCGCAGCTCGCATGGCTGCGGGCCGAACTGGCAACGCCCGCCCCGCGGGGGACGATCCTCGCGCTGCACCATCCGCCGCTTCCCACCCACATCCCCTTCTTCGACATCCTCGAGCTGCGCGATCAGGCGGGCTTGGCCGAGGCGATTGCGGGCAGCGATGTGCGCGCGATCCTCGCGGGCCATCTGCACTACTCCACGTCGGGCACGTTCGCGGGGGTGCCCGTGAGCGTCGCCGCGGCATCCTGCTACACGATGGACCTCGCCCGACCGGCCGACGCCGTCAACGGGATGGATGCCGGGCGTTCGTTCCATCTCGTCCACGTATGGGACGACACGATCACCCACGCCGTCGTCCCGGTGGTCGACGCGGAGGCGACGGGGTACTTCACGCCCGAGTGGACGGCCGAGATGGCGGCGCTCAGTCCGGAGGAGCGACTCGAGGCGTTCTCGCGCAAGCGTGCGACCGGGCAATAGACGCGGCGGACGGTACCGATCCGACGACCGGCCGCCGTGTCCAGCGACCGCTCCGCCCGCCGTGGTTAGGCTCGTGGCATCCCTGCTCGCCGTGACACCCACGAGGACCCCCACATGGCTTTGGACGCAATGACGCGCACCCGTATCGAGACCGACTCCCTGGGATCGATGGAGATCCCCGCCGATGCGTATTGGGGGATCCACACGGCTCGGGCCCTCGAGAACTTCCCCATCGCGAAGCGCCCGATCTCGGTCTACCCCGACCTCGTGAGGGCCCTCGCGATGGTCAAGCAGGCCTCGGCCCGGGCCAACCGTGAGATCGGCGTGCTCGATCACGCGAAGGCCGACCTCATCGACCGCGCGGCGCAGCGCGTCATCGACGGCGAGTTCCACGACGAGTTCACCGTCGGCGTCATCCAGGGCGGCGCGGGCACGTCGACCAACATGAACGCGAACGAGGTCATCACCAACATCGCGCTCGAGATGGCCGGTCGCGAGAAGGGCGACTACGCGTTCCTCTCGCCCATCGACGACACCAACCGCAGCCAGTCGACGAACGACGTCTACCCGACCGCGATCAAGATCGGCCTGTCGCTCACACTCCAGAGCCTGCTCGAGGAGCTCGCGCTGCTGCGCCAGTCGTTCCTGGCGAAGTCGGAAGAGTTCCACGACGTGCTCAAGGTCGGCCGCACCCAGCTGCAGGATGCCGTGCCCATGACGCTCGGGCAGGAGTTCCACGGGTTCGCCACCACGCTCGGCGAGGACTACAACCGCCTCACCGAGAACGCCTACCTGCTCTTCGAGATCAACATGGGCGCCACCGCGATCGGCACGGGCATCACCGCCCACTCCGGCTACGCGGGGGCGGTGCTGCGGCACCTGCGGGAGATCACCGGCCTCGACCTCGAGACCGCCACCGACCTCGTGGAGTCCACGAGCGACACGGGCGCCTTCATGTCGTTCTCGTCATCGCTCAAGCGCAACGCCGTGAAGCTATCGAAGATCTGCAACGACCTGCGCCTGCTCTCGTCGGGTCCGCAGGCGGGCCTCGGGGAGATCAACCTCCCGCCGCGCCAGGCGGGCTCGAGCATCATGCCCGGCAAGGTCAACCCGGTCATCCCGGAGGTCGTGAACCAGGTCGCCTTCTCGGTCGTGGGGGCCGACATGACGGTCACCATGGCGGTGGAGGGCGGCCAGCTGCAGCTCAACGCCTTCGAACCGGTCATCGCCCACTCGATCTACCAGTCGATCACGTGGATGCGCCAGGCGATGTGGACCCTGCGCGTGAACTGCGTCGACGGCATCACGGCCAACCGCGAACGCCTGGGCGCGATGGTCGGCTCGTCGGTCGGCGTCGTGACCGCCCTGACGCCCTTCATCGGGTATGCGGCGGCCGCGGCTCTGGCCAAGACCGCGCTGCTGACGCACCGCAACGTCGCCGACCTCGTGGTGGAGGCGGGCCTGATGACCCGCGAAGAGGTCACGAAGCAGATCTCGCCGGCCCGTCTGTCGGGCCTGCAGGCCGTGACCGCGGCGATCCCGATCGTGCGCGCCGCCGACAGCGTCGTGGAGGACTGAGGCCGGGTACAACGACGTGCTCGTCGTTCCGACTCCTCGTCGCGCTATCCCTCAGGGCGGCTCGTCGGCGGTCTGCCGTGCCGCGGCATCCCGATCGTTCTCGCGTCGAGGTGGCCCCGGGGCCACTTCCGTCGCCCCGGGGCCACCTGCGGCCGTGTCGCGTGGCGATGGCGTGAACGGGCATCGCCCCGGGGCCACCTGCATCGCCCCGTAAGGCGCGAGGTCGCTTCGGCGCGGGCGCGGGTCAGTCGAGGATGCGGCAGTGCGTGGTCAACTCGCCGATGCCGTCGATGCCGACGGTCACCGTGGAGCGGTCGCGCAGGAAGATCTGCGGGTCGCGGGAGTAGCCGGCACCGCCCGGGCTCCCGGTGGAGATGAGGGTGCCCGGCAGCAGGGTCACCGACTCCGACAGCTTGTTGATCAGCGTCTTCACCGAGCGCACCATCTGGCCGGTGCTGGCATCCTGCACGGTGTGTCCATCGACCACGGTCCAGATGTGCAGGTCCTGCGGGTCGGGGATCTCGTCGGCCGTGACCACGAACGGACCGGTCGGGGTGAAGCCGTCGAACGACTTGCACCGCGACCACTGCGCCTCGGAGAACTGGATGTTGCGCGCGGTGATGTCGTTGACGACCGTGTAGCCCCACACGTGGTCGAGGGCGTCGGACTCGGGGATGTCGCGGCCGGGCCGGCCGATGATGACCCCGAGTTCGGCCTCGTAGTCGACGGCTTCGCTGAGCGCCCGGGGCCACGACGTGGTCGCCTCGTGCGCGGTGAGCGAGTTCGGCCACAGGACGAACACCGTCGGGCCCGCGTCGGTCTTCAGTCCCAACTCGCCCGAGTGCGCGGCGTAGTTCAGTCCCACCGCGAGGATCGACGGGGGAGCGAGCACGGCCGAGGCGAAGCGGATGCCGGCGAGGGGCTGCCGCGGGGCGGTCGCACTGGCCTCGCGCACGCGGTCGAGGAGGGCGTCACCGCCGGCGATCAGCTGCTCGAGCGTGGCAGGGGCGCCGTCGAAGAGCTCGTCGACGAACGAGAACTCCTCACCGTGGACGCTGACGAGACGGGGGGCTTCCGCCCCTTCCTGAGACCGGACGTGGGCGAAACGCATGCCTCCACGCTACCGGCCCGCGCCCCGCAGCGGAGGCCGCAAGCCCCGGATGCGCCGTCCCCGGCCCGCTCTAGGCTGAGCCCATGAGCTCCCCCTCGCCGTTGTCCCGGCCCGGTTCGGTCGAACCGACTCGCATCACGACGGCTCCGCAGGTAACGGCATCGGCCGCCCCGCCGCGGTCGCGCGGCGGGGGCGTGGCGCTGTGGGTGGTGGCCGTGCTGCTCGTTCCGCTCCTGGCGCTGCTCGTGCGGTACTTCACCGGGTTCCTGGGCACAGCGGCGACGTTCCTCGGGCTCGTGCTCGCCGCGATCCCCTTCGTGATCGTGTGGTTCGCCGTGCGCTACATCGACCGGTGGGAGCCGGAGCCGCGCCGCCTGCTCGTGTTCGCGGTGGCCTGGGGGGCGATCGCCGCGGTCGTCATCGCCCTGGGCGTCGACCTGCTGCTCACGCTCGTGGTCGGCCGACTGCCGGAGGCGTTCAGCGCCGTCGTCCAGGCGCCCATCGTCGAGGAGATCGCGAAGGGTCTCGGCGTCCTGCTCATCTTCGCTTTCGCCCGCCGGGCGTTCGACGGCCCCGTCGACGGCATCGTGTATGGAGCGCTCATCGGAGCGGGCTTCGCGCTCACCGAGAACGTGCAGTACTTCGCGATCAGCTACCTCGAGGGCGGCCCGGCTCAAGTGGCGAGCACCTTCTTCCTGAGGGCCGTCCTCTCGCCCTTCGCCCACGTGATGTTCACCAGTCTCACCGGGTTCGCGTTCGGCCTCGCCGCGCGTCGCGGCCTGCGCACGGGCGCGGCCCTCGCCTACGGCATCCCGGGCCTCGTCGGGGCGATCGTGCTGCACGGCCTCTGGAACGGGTCGGCCACGTTCGCGAACTTCTTCGAGGTCTACGCGGCGCTGCAGGTTCCGCTGTTCGTGCTGTTCATCCTCGGCATCCTGGCCCTGCGCCGTGAGGAGTCGCGCCTCACCCGCGCCCGCCTGGGCGAATACGCCGCCGCCGGATGGTTCACCCCGCAGGAGGTCGACATGCTCGCCACGGGGCCGGGGCGGCGGTCCGCCATCGCCTGGGCGCGCACGCTGCCGGGCGACCGCTCGCCGGTGATGAAGACGTTCATCGTGGATGCCACGGCGCTCGCCGCCGCGCGCCAGCGCACGCTGTCGGGGCGCGATCCCCAGGCTCCGGCGACCGAGCGCTACCTGCTCGAGCGCACGACGGCGGCGCGGGCGGCCCTGCTGTCGCGGTGACGGACCGCGGCTGCGTGTGCCCGGGCGGGCGCATCGCCGCGAGCACCTGCGCGCCGCCGCCGTCCCTTCGTCACGGGCCGGGCGCCACTGGTTCTCGTCGACGGGGGTCTTGACACCGCCGTGGGGTGGGAGCACCATCGATACAGGCCAACTCAGCGCCCGGGAGACACGCAGGCATCGCCGCGGCACCGGGCGCTGAGTCTTTCCTCCGGCGGTGTCCAGAGGCTGCCGCGCACGCGCGGGCGTGCTTGGATGGATGCATGACTGATCGCACCAAGCCGGAGTTCGACGCTCCCAGCGGCCCCGCCCCCTCCGACCTCGTCATCCGCGACATCATCGTCGGCGACGGCGACGAGGCCAAGCCCGGCGACACGGTCACCGTGCACTACGCCGGTGTCGAGTACGAGTCGGGCGAAGAGTTCGACTCGTCGTGGGGTCGCGGCGAGAGCATCCAGTTCCCCCTGCGCGGCCTCATCCAGGGCTGGCAGGACGGCATCCCGGGCATGAAGGTCGGCGGACGCCGCGAGCTCGTGATCCCGCCGCACCTCGCCTACGGCCCCGCCGGTGGGCACTTCCTCGGCGGCAAGACCCTCATCTTCATCATCGATCTGCTCAAGGTCGGCTGACGACACCCGATGTTCACGAACCCGAGGGGGCTGCGGCACCCTCGGGTTCGTTTTTTTCCACGATCGTGGAATACATTCGTGTGAATGGGAGTTAGACCTCCCCAGGACGCCGACGCGGCTCCCCAGACCTCTAGGAGTGACATGACCGACACCACCACCCTCGACATCCCCGGCTACAAGGCGGGCACCTGGGTCCTTGACCCCTCGCACAGCGAGGTGACCTTCACCGTCCGTCACATGATGATCTCGAAGGTGCGCGGCACCTTCGGCATGAAGAGCGCCACGCTCGTCGCGCCCGAGAACCCCCTCGCGGCCACCGTCGAAGCGTCCGTCGACGTCACCTCGGTCGACACCAAGGACGAGGGCCGCGACCAGCACCTCCGCTCGGCCGAGTTCTTCGACGTCGAGACCTACCCCACGATGGACTTCCGTTCGACCGGCGTCCGTGTCGAGGACGGCGACTACCTCGTCGATGGCGAGCTGACCATCCGCGGCGTCAGCAAGCCCGCCACCTTCTCGATCGACTTCGGCGGCTTCGGCACCGACCCGTGGGGCAACTACAAGGTCGGCGCCACCGCGAAGACCGTCATCAACCGCGAGGACTACGGCCTCACCTGGAACGCCGCCCTCGAGACCGGCGGCGTCCTCGTCGGCAAGGACGTCACTATCGAGCTCGACCTGCAGTTCGCGCACCAGGCGTGATCGCTCCGCAGCGCTCGCTGCGGTCGTGATCCCCACGAAGACCCCGGATGCCACACCTCGGCATGCGGGGTCTTCATCCGTCCGGGCGCGACGCGGGGTCCGCCGCGTCGACTCAGGCCCGCGTGCGGCGCGGCAGGCGCAGGCGCTGCTGCACGAGCAGGATGCCGAGGAAGACGACGGCGGCCCCCACCGGCTCATTCCAGGAGATTCTCTCGCCGAGGACGAGGATGCCGAGGGCCACCCCGACGACGGGGGTGATGTACGTCACGGTGGACGCACGGGTGGGGCCCCAGGCGCGCAGGGTGTTCTGGTTCCAGACGTAGGCGATGCCCGTGCCGAGCACGCCCAAGGCGATGATGCTGCCGACGACGGGGAGCGAGAGGTCCATCGGCTCCGCGAGGATCAGCGGGGAGAGCACGACCATGAAGGCCGCAGCCGGACCGATGTAGCCGAACGCGAACGCGATCCCCGACAGGCCCGTGTCGCCGAGGAAGCGGCGCATGTAGGCGAGGCTGAAGCCGTAGCAGGCCGTCGCGCCGAGCAGGGCGAGCTGGGCGACGATGCTGTCGCCGACCTCGGACACGGCGCCGGGGGCGATGATCACGACGACACCGGCGATACCCACGGCGACGCCGAGCAGTTGACCGAGCTCGAGGCGCTCGACGCGGAACACCGCCCACGCCATGATCGCTGTCATGATCGGCGTGGTGGCGTTGAAGATGCTCGCCAGTCCCGACGACACGTGCTGCTCGGCCCACGCGAACAGCAGGAACGGCACGACGCAGAAGCTGAAGGCCAGCACGCACAGGTGGGCCCAGACGCGCCGGTCGCGGGGCAGGCGCTCCCGCCGGATCGCGACGATGGCACCGAGGGCGAGAGCGCCGAACAGCAACCGGCCGCCCGCGACCTGCGCGGGCGTGATGCCGGTGAGGGCGATCGCGATGAAGAGGAAGCTCGACCCCCACACGATGCCGGTGAGCACGAATTGCACGGCGATCGAGACGGGGGAGGGGGAGGGAGCGGATGCCACGCTCCCGACGATAGGGCGATGTTCCGACATCGATCGTGTCGCCGGGATGCGACGTCCGGAATCCGCCGACGATCGGCAGTCCGGTCGTGTTCGGCCCGTCCCGCTCAGGAGGGCTGCCGTGCTGCCCGACGGGGGCGACGCGCCCCCGCGAGGTGCCGCGGGACTCAGGGCTGCGGGTCGAGTGCGTCGTAGTCGCGGAAGCGCGGGGACAGACGCACGAGGGTGCCGACCAGGGCCAGGATGACGATGCCACCGAGCAGGGGCGGGACCCACAGTGCCGCGAGGGTGGCGAGGGTGCCGGCGTAGAGCGCCCCCACGCGGGGGCCGCCGGCCACCACGACGATGAAGATCCCCTGCAGACGCCCGCGCATGGCATCCGGGACCGCCGCCTGCATCATGGTCGAGCGGTAGATGGCGCTGATGTTGTCGGCGGCGCCCGAGACGGCCAGGACGAGGGCCGCGAGAACGATGAGGAGCACGGCGCCCCGGTCTTCGCCCGTGTCGGTGGGGCGACCCCACCCCACCGCGGCCGCGAGCAGCACGAGGCCGAAGAGCCCGATGGACAGGCCGTAGACCTGGATCGACCGCTCGATGCCCAGCCCCTGGCGGCGCACCCGCCCGACCGGACCGGAGAACAGACTCGACAGGAACGCTCCCGCCGCCACCGCCGCCGTGAGAACGCCGGTCGTGATCGCGCCGCCGCCGAGGAGCACCGCACCGATCGCGGGGAACAGGGCGACCGGCTGGCCGAAGGTCATCGCGACGATGTCGAGGATGTACTGCAAACGGATGTTCGGGGCGCGGCGCAGGAACCGTGCGCCGTCGCGCAGCGACGCGAGGCCGGGGCGCACGACCTCGCCCTCGGGCCGCAGCCGCGGCAACGACCACAGGCCGAGGAACAGCGAGGTCATCAGCAGCACGTCGAGCGAGTAGGTCCAGGCGTATCCGGCGAAGGCGACGAGCACGCCCGCGAGGGCGGGGCCGGCCATGACCATGATGCCGACGGTGACCCCCTGGAGGGCGGCCGCCGCGGGGAGCAGGTCGCGGGGAAGCAGGCGCGGAGTGATGGCGGACTTCGTGGCCATCACGATGGAGTTCGCCGCCGAGTTCACGACGCTGAGGACGAAGAGCCACCCGACCGTCTCGAGGCCCGTCCACGCGAGGGTCGCGAGCAGGGCGGTGGAGGCGAAGGTCACCACCGCCGCCAGGAGGGCGACCGTGCGGCGGTCGAATGCGTCGGCGAGCATGCCGCCGTAGAGCCCCGCAGCCACCATCGGCAGGAGGCCCGCCACGGCGATCATCGACACCGCGAAGGTGCTCTGCGTGAGCTCGAAGACGTGCAGCATGACCGCCACGACCGTGAGCTGGCCGCCGAGGCCCGCGAGGGTCGACCCGATCCACAGGCGCGCGAAGGCGGGGGAGGTGGTGAGGGGGCGCACGTCGATCAGGGCGCTCTGCCGTGTGCTCATGCGTCGACGTCCACGCGCTTCACGCGGGCCGTGTGGCCGCGGACGATGTCGACGTCGCGCGGGGCCACGCCGAAGTGCGCGGCGAGGGCGCGGACCACGCCGCTGTTCGCGGCGCCGTCGACGGCGCGTTCGCGCACGTGCACGACGAGGCCGTCGGCGGTGTCTTCGACGAGGGGGCCGCGGCGGCTGCCGGGCTTGACGCGGACGGTGAGCTGCACGGATCGAGGCTACGCCAGCCCTCCGACGCCCCCGCTCGCCGGAGCGCGCGGGGGCCGCGGGACCGCCGGGGCGCAGCGGTTCGTTCGCGGCATCCGGATGCTGGTAGACTCATGCGGTTGCCGTTCGATCGGCCGCGGATAAAGAGAGCTCGCACATCGTGTGACGGGCGCCGCGCAATGAGAAGGAAGGGGATCCCATCTATGGCACTCGAAGCAGACGTCAAGAAGGCGATCATCGAAGAGTACGCGACGCACCCCGGTGACACCGGATCCCCCGAGGTGCAGGTCGCGATGATGACGCAGCGCATCAAGGACCTCACCGAGCACCTCAAGATCCACAAGCACGACCACCACTCGCGCCGTGGACTCTTCCTGCTCGTCGGTCAGCGCCGTCGCCTGCTGGGTTACCTGCAGGACGTCGACATCAACCGTTACCGCTCGCTCATCGAGCGTCTCGGTCTGCGTCGCTAATCGCACCAGCGTTCTATCGCGCAAAACATTCTTGGAAGGCCGCCCCACGGTGTGGGGCGGCCTTCGGCGTTCCCACGTACATCGTCGTCGGAGGTCCCTGATCCTGTCGAAGGGGCCGGAGCCCACGCGCACCCCGGTGGCTTCGACAAGCTCAGCCACCGCGGCGCCGAGAACCGGCCGCCTCGGCGCCGAGAACCGGCCACCTCCGGCGTGCGAACGGCGAGCGGCGAATGGCGAACGCCCGCCGCCGGGTCGGCCGGACAGCGGGCGTTCGTCGAGCGGGTCAGGACGCCGTGCGCGCGGCCAGCAGGTCGGAGTGCCACCGCTCCGCGACGTCGGGGTGGGCCCGCAGGCGGGACTTCAACGCGTTCTCGCCGTAGGTGGCGTGGATGGGGTTGGTCGGGTCCTGCGAGACGCCGCGTGCCTCGGCGGCGAGATCGGCGGGCAGGTCGATGATCGGCAGGCGCGCGTCGAGCGCCGGGTTGAAGAAGAACGGCACAGAGATGCGCTCGTCGGGGTACCTCGGCGAGATCACGCGGTGGTTCGTCGCGGTCAGGTAGCCCTGAGTGGCGTACTCGAGCAGCTCGCCGATGTTCACCACGAACGCACCGGGCACCGGGGGAGCATCGACCCACTCGCCGTCGCGCTCGACCTGCAGGCCGCCCTTGCCGGGCTCGACCCACAGGAGCGTGAGGACGCCGGAGTCCTTGTGCGCCCCGACCCCCTGTTGAGGCGTCGGGTCGTCTTTGCCGGGGTAGCGGACGATCTTGATGAGCGTCTGCGGGTCGCCGAAGTGCCGGTCGAAGTACTGCTCCTCGGCGCCGAGGGCGAGAGCCCACGCGCGCAGCAGCTTCCGGGCGACGCCGGTGAGGTGGTCGTGCCACTCGGTCACGACCTCGCGCAGCTCGGGCTGGGCGGCCGGCCAGAGGTTCGGCCCGATGAGCCGGTTGTAACCGGGGCCGTCGGCATCCGGGATCGCGTCGCGCTCGGGCCCGATGTCGATCTGCTCGCGCCAGTCCACGCGCCCCTGCGTGCGCTCGCCGCCAACACGGGTGTAGCCCCGGAAGTGGGGGCTGGTGACGTTCTCGATCGCGAGCTTCTCGGCCTCGGGGAGGGCGAATAAGTCGTGGGCGGCCTGCAGCAGGCGCTCTTCGAGCGCGGGCGTGACGCCCGTGCCGGTGAGGTAGAAGAAGCCGACGTCGTGAGTGGCGGAGCGCAGGTCGTCGCGGAAGCGGGACGCGGCCTCGGGCCCCTGATCGAGGAGCGAGAGGTCGAGGATCGGGAGGTTCAACTCGGACATGGATCGAGGCTAGGTCGGGGCGCGCCCTGGTGGGCGAATGTTGCCGAGCGTTACCGGGGATGCCCGCGGCGTCCGCATCCGGTCGACATCGGGGATGCGCGAACCGGCGAAAGTGCGTAATCTGTCACAGTCAGGTGAGGCTGTCCTTACCTGATCCGCAGCGTCGCGGTCCTTCCTCCTCGTGAAAGTCGGAACTCCCGCCCGTGCTTGCCAGCTTCTTCGCCACCTTCCTCATCGGCCTTCGCGAAGGCCTCGAGGCCGCACTCGTCGTCGGCATCCTCGTCGCCTACCTCACGCGCCTCGATCGCCGCGACGCCCTGCCGAAGCTGTGGACCGGCGTGGGGCTCGCCGTGGCCCTGGCGCTCGGCGTCGGGGCGATCTTCACGTTCGGGGCCTACATGCTCACGTTCGAGGCGCAGGAACTGCTGGGCGGGGGACTCTCCCTGCTCGCGGTCGCGATGGTCACGTGGATGATCTTCTGGATGCAGAAGGCCGGCCGCACCCTGAAGGCGGGCCTCGAGGGCGGCATCGACAAGGCACTGCGCGGCGGCGTGTGGGCGCTCGTCGCGATCGGGTTCGTATCGGTGGCCCGCGAGGGTGTGGAGACGACCCTGCTGCTGTGGTCGATGGTGCAGTCGTTCGGCGAGTCGCCCGTGGCGCTGCTCGGCGCGCTCCTGGGGCTCGCCACCGCCGTCGTCCTCGGCTGGTTCATCGCGCGCGGCATGCTGCGCCTGAACCTCGGCCGCTTCTTCACCTGGACGGGCGGGTTCCTCGTCGTCGTCGCCGCGGGCGTGCTGGCCTACGCCTTCCACGATCTGCAGGAGGCGGGCGTGCTCCCCGGTCCGTTCGGCGCCGGCGCGCCGATCGACGCCGCGACCGGTCTGGTCGCCACCGGCTGGGCGGGCTTCCCCTTCGGCTGGGCGTTCGACGTGTCGGCCACCGTCGCCCCCGACAGCGCCCTGGCGGTGCTTCTGCAGGCGACCGTGGGCTTCCTGCCCCAGATGACCTGGATCCAGGTCATCGCATGGGTCGTCTACGTCGCCGTCGTCGCTCCGCTCTTCGTGCGCGGGGTGCGTGCGGGCCGCCGTCCGCGCCCTTCGGCGTCGCCGCTCACTCCTCTGGCGGAGTCCCGGCCCGACGCCGCGCCGGCGACGGTCGCCACCTCCACCGCCCCCTGAGACCCCTTTCCTTCCGCGCGCACCCGACGCCGCGGCATCCCTTCCTCGAACGGAGCACAGCACCATGAATCCGACACGCCTCCTCGCGGCCGGTGCCGCGGCCGGCGCCGCCGTCCTCGTCCTCTCGGGCTGCGTCGCCAAGACCGACGCGGCGGCCTCCGGCGCCCTCACGGTGACCTCGACCGTCGACGGCTGCGCCGTCTCGGCCGGGAGCTCCCCGAGCGGCACCGTGGCTTTCACGGTCGACAACAAGAGCGACCAGACCACGGAGTTCTACCTGCTGGCATCCGACGGCCTGCGCATCGTGGGCGAGGTCGAGAACATCGCCCCGGGCGCCTCGCGTGATCTCACCGTCGTCGCGCAGCCGGGTGACTACTTCACCCTGTGCAAGCCGGGGATGGTCGGCGACGGCGTCGGCAAAGCCGCCTTCACGGTGACCGGTGACGCCGTGGCCGTCGAGGGACCGGATGCCGAGCAGAAGCAGCAGGCCGTCGATCTGTACGCGGCCTTCGTGAAGGACCAGGTCGGGCAGCTCATCCCCGCGGTGCAGACCCTCGCCGCCGCCTATGAGAGCGGCGACGACGCGACGGCGCGCGAGCAGTTCCCGCGCGTCCGCGCGTACTACGAGCGCATCGAGCCCATCGCCGAGGCGCTCGGCGACCTCGACCCCCGCATCGACTACCGCGAGGTCGACGCCGTGGCCGAGGGCCTGGACTGGACCGGGTTCCACCGCATCGAGAAGGACCTCTGGGTCCCCGCACAGGACGCGCTGAACGCGGACGGTGAGACGCCCGCCTGGAAGGACTGGGCGCCCTCCACCCCCGCCGAGCGCGCCACCTACGGCGACAAGCTCATCGCCGACACGCAGGAGCTGTACGACTACGTCCACTCCGACGCCTTCACCCAGGCGCTCGACGCGCAGGGCGTGGCCGGCATCTCGAACGGCGCCATGGCGCTGCTCGACGAGGTCGCCACGGGCAAGATCAGCGGCGAAGAGGACTGGTGGTCGGGGACCGATCTGTACGACTTCGCGGCGAACGTCGAGGGCTCCAAGATGGCCTTCTCGCTCGTCCGCGACTTCGCCGAATCGAAGGGCGACAAGGGCGCCGAGCTGGTGACGCGCATCGACAAGGGCTACGCCGACCTCGAGGCGGCCCTCGCCGCGCACGGCTCCGCGGACGCCGGCTTCGTGCCGTACTCGCAGCTCACCGAGGCGGACAAGCGTCAGCTGACCGACCTCATCAACGCCCTCGCCGAGCCGCTGTCGCAGCTGACGGTCACGGTGCTGGAGTGAGCGTGAGCCACGACGAACAGACCTCCGCTGCCGCCGGACCCTCGGGTTCGGCGGCAGCCGCGTCGCCGTCCGGCCGCGACGCGTCGGCGGGAGTGTCCCGCCGCGACCTGATGGGCCTGGCCATCGGTGCGAGCGCGACCAGCCTCGTCGTCGGCGCGGGCGCTGGTCTCGTGGGGGGAGCGGCGTACGGCCAGGATCAGGCGCGACGGGTGATGGATGCCGTGGCCCCGGCATCCGGCATCCATCAGCCCGGCATCACGACCCCGGTGCAGGAGCACCTGCATTTCGCCGCGTACGACATGATGGCGCGGACGACCCGCGACGACCTCGCGGAGCTGCTCGCGGACTGGACCTACGCCGCGAACCGCCTGATGCAGGGCCTCGACGTGAGCGCGACGGGTGCCCTGGGTGGTTCGCCCGAGGCCCCGCCGGACGACACGGGGGAGGCCGTAGGTCTTCCGGCGAGCAACCTCACGATCACGTTCGGCTTCGGGCCGTCGCTCTTCGACGCCCGCTTCGGGCTCGAGGGGCAGCGCCCGCCGGGCCTCGAACGGCTGCCGGCGTTCCTGGGCGACGACCTCGACCCGCTGCGCTCCGACGGCGACCTGTGCATCCAGGCCTGCGCCGACGATCCGCAGGTGGCCGTCCACGCGATCCGCAACCTCAGCCGGATCGCCTTCGGCCGTGCGACGATCCGCTGGTCGCAGCTCGGTTTCGGCCGGACCTCCAAGACCACCGCCGCGCAGACGACGCCGCGCAACCTCTTCGGGTACAAGGACGGCACCGCCAACATCCTCGCCGACGACACGGCCGCGCTCGACGAGAACGTGTGGGTCTCGGCATCCGAGGGTCCGGCGTGGCTCGCGGGAGGGTCGTATCTCGTGGCGCGGCGCATCGCGATGCTCATCGAGACGTGGGATCGCACCCGCCTCGCTGAGCAGGACCGCGTCGTCGGTCGCGACAAGGCCGCGGGGGCGCCGCTGTCGGGCGGCGACGAGTTCACCGCGCCCGACTTCGGAGCGACGGATGCCACGGGCATGCCCCGCATCGACCGGCGCAGCCACGTGAGCCTCGCGCACCCCGACAACAACGGCGGCATCCGCATCCTTCGCCGCGGCTACAACTTCGTCGACGGCACGACCGACCTCGGTCGGCTGAACGCCGGGCTGTTCTTCCTGTCGTTCCAGAAGAGCCCGGATCGCTTCATCACGCTCCAGAAGGCGCTGTCGACGGATGCCATGGGCGAGTACCTCCGCCATGTCGGCTCGGGGCTGTGGGCGGTGCCCCCGGCTCCCGCCTCGGGTGCGTCGATCGGGGCGGGGCTGTTGGGCGCGTAGGGAGCGGGCGGTGTGGGCCTGCGCGGCGTGGGCCCGCACGGCGTCGGTGCGCGGGCGCGTCGGTGCGCGGCCGCGGGCGCGAGGTCACACGTTCCGCGCGAGATCACGACGTGCGGCGTCGTCGAAGCTGCGCTCTCGGGCCGATCGTGTGATGTCGCGGGTCGCGGGCCGCGGGGGTGCGTCAGCTCCCGCGACCCGCGCCGAGCTCGCGGTCGCGGAAGAGCCACGGCATCCGGGGCTCCACCAGCGGGCGCGTCAGACGCCGGACCGGGCGGCTCGACAGCGCCACGGCGATGCCGACGCTCGCGACGACGACGACAGGGATCCACAGCCCCATCGGCTCGAGGCCCCGCAGCACTCCCGACTGGCGGAACGGGTAGAGCACGAACGTGTGCAGCAGGTAGACGTACATCGTGTACCGACCGAGGTGCGTCCAGCGGGTTTCGTGGCGGGGGATCAGCACCAGGAACGCGGCCATCAGCACGAGCGCGAGCGCGATGATCGCGAGCCGCACCCCGCCCGCCCACCACTGCGGCGCGTCGAGGTCGGCATAGGCATCGACGAAGAAGAACCAGGTTCCCAGCCGCACGTCGCGCCAGGTGTCGACGAAGACGAAGGCGAGCGCCGCGGCGGTGACCAGAACGGTCGCGGCGGCCGCCCGGAGCCACACGGGCCGCGCCGCGAGCAGCCCCGCGCGCGCGACGACGTCGTGCTCGCGCAGCCACCATCCGAGGGTGAAGAAGGGCAGCAGGCCGAGGAAGCGCGAGAGCGAGAACGTCGAGTCGATGCTCGGCAGGTATCCGGCCACGATCGAGATCGCCAGGGCCCACACCACCGGCGCGCGCAGCAGCGCGAGATACGGCAGCACGAGCCGGAACAGCGCGAGGGCGAGCAGGAACCACAGCGTCCATGACGGTTGCGCGGGGTCGAGGTTCGTCCTCCCCGTGACGAGGAACTGCGTGATCGTCCACAGGGTCTCGAGAATCAGGTAGGGCGCGATGAGGTCGGTGAACAGGCGAGCCATCCGGCGCCGCGTCGGCTCGGCGGACGATGAGAAGAACCCCGCGACCAGCGCGAACAGCGGCATATGGAACGCGTACACGAGCAGGTACAGCGCCTCCGCGGCATCCGAGTCGTAGGTCAGGCGTTGGATCGCGTGGCCGAACACGACCAGGGTGATCGCGGCGAACCGGGCGTTGTCCCAGAACGCCGTGCGTGTCTTCGGGGGCGAGGTCGTGGCATCCGTCATCCCGGGCGACGATAATCGCGTCGGGAAGAGGGGTCCACGGGGGTGGATTCCGGATGCCGATGGGGTACGGCGGAATAAACCCCGGCGTGGTGCGTTCCACCATGTATATTCAGATGCATACAAAACAGGAGGCGCATCATGGGTGAGACGAACAACTGGCCGGGCATGCAGTTCGGTGTCATGACGGTGAGCGACATCACCCAGGACCCGACCACGGGCAAGACGCCCAGCGAAGCTCAGCGCATCACGGACACCCTGACGATCGCGAAGCACACCGAAGAGGTGGGCCTCGACGTCTTCGCCCTCGGCGAGCACCACAACCCGCCGTTCTGGTCGTCGTCGCCCACGACGACGCTGGCGTACATCGCCGCGCAGACCGAGCGCCTCATCCTCACGACGTCGACGACGCTGATCACCACGAACGACCCGGTGAAGATCGCCGAGGATTTCGCGATGCTGCAGCACGTGTCGGGCGGCCGCGCCGACCTCATGCTCGGCCGCGGCAACACCGGTCCGGTGTACCCCTGGTTCGGGAAGGACATCCGTCAGGGCCTGCCGCTGACGATCGAGAACTACGACCTGCTGCACAAGTTGTGGCGCGAGGACGTCGTCGATTGGGAGGGGAAGTTCCGCACGCCGCTGCAGGGCTTCACCTCGACCCCGCGTCCCCTCGACGGCGTGCCCCCGTTCGTCTGGCACGGCTCGATCCGCACGCCCGAGATCGCCGAGCAGGCCGCGTACTACGGCAACGGTTTCTTCGCGAACAACATCTTCTGGCCCAAGGAGCACTACCAGCGCCTCATCACCCTCTACCGCGAGCGCTTCGCCCACTACGGCCACGGCACGCCCCAGCAGGCGATCGTCGGTCTCGGCGGTCAGGTCTTCATGCGCGCCAACTCGCAGGACGCGGTGCGGGAGTTCCGCCCCTACTTCGACAACGCCCCCGTCTACGGCCACGGCCCGAGCCTCGAGGACTTCAGCGAGATGACCCCGCTGACCGTCGGATCGCCGCAGCAGATCATCGACCGCTACGCCGCGATGCGCGAGACCTTCGGCGACTACCAGCGTCAGCTCTTCCTCATCGACCACGCAGGGCTGCCCACCAAGACGGTGCTCGAGCAGCTCGACATCCTGGGCGGTGAGGTCGTGCCGGTGCTGCGCAAGGAGCTGCAGAAGAACCGCCCGGCAGAGGTGCCCGACGCGCCCACGCACGCCAACCTCGTCGAGAAGATCTACGCCGGTGCCGCCCCGCGCCAGGCCGTCCCCGGCGCGAACCGCGGCGACAACATGGTCTCGGGAAGCCCCTACCAGGATGCCGCGCCGCGCTCGGGCAGCGCGTTCGGCGCCGCGGCGACGAAGGTGGGTGCCTGAGATGGCCGCCCGTCGCATCGCGGTCGTGACCGCGGGACTGTCGACGCCCTCGTCGACGCGGATGCTCGGTGACCGCCTCGCCCACGCGGCGCTCGCCGAACTGCGCGAGCGGGGGATCGAGGCCACGGCCGACGTCTTCGAACTGCGCGACTACGCGCACGACCTCACCGACAACCTGCTGACGGGCTTCGCCCCGCCGGCGCTCGAGCAGATGATCAACACGGTCGTCTCGGCCGACGGCCTGATCGCTGTCACGCCGATCTTCTCGACGAGCTACTCGGGCCTGTTCAAGTCGTTCATCGACGTGCTCGACCCGCAGGCCCTCTCCGGCACTCCGGTGCTGATCGGCGCCAACGCCGGCACTGCCCGTCACTCGCTCGCCATCGACTACGCGATCCGTCCGCTGTTCACCTACCTGCACGCGAATCCCGTACCGACCGGGGTGTTCGCGGCATCCAGTGACTGGGGCTCCAACGCCGACGAGGTCGCCCCGCTGGGCTCGCGCGTCGACCGCGGCGCCCGCGAGTTCGCCGACGCGATCGCAGCCCGCGAGCCCGTGCGCGACGCCGACCCGTTCGACCCCTCCTCGTACCTCGGCGAGGGCCGCTCGTTCGGTCACCTCCTCGGCGGCTTGTCGGGGGAGTGACCCGTCTCGACGCCCCGTCGCCCTCGTGGGTGGCGGGGCGTCGTCGTGCGTGGGGCGTGATGGGCGTGATCTCCGCGGGATTCGGGGTGCGGGTATGCGCGTCGCGGAGGGTGTGCACGGGCCGGTTCGAGGGTGCGGGGGCGCGAACTCGGTGATGCGCGTGACCTCCGTCGTTTCTGGGGCGTCCGAGCGGAAGGTGTACGCACCACGGAGAGCTCGTGCGCGGGCGACGAAGCAACGCTCCGCCTAGGGTGGGGGCGAGCAGAAGGAGTCGGGATGGATGCCGCGCAGTGGGACGAGCGATACCGCGCCTCGGCCGGGGGAGTGTGGGCCACCCAACCGCCCGCGGTCGTGCGGGAGATCGTGACCCCGCTGCCGTCGGGAACCGCGATCGACGTGGCCACCGGCGACGGACGCACCGCGCTGTGGCTCGCGGAGCGGGGCTGGGCGTGTACCGGTCTCGACTTCTCGAGCGCAGGACTCGCGCTCGCCGCGGCTCGGCCCGGTGGTGACGCCGTCGAGTGGGTCCAGGCCGACGTGCACGAATGGGAGCCCGACGCCCCCGTGGATCTCGTCGTGTCGTGCTACCTCCACCTTCCCGACAGCGCGGCGGCGATCGCGAGGATCGCGCAATGGGTGACGCCCGGCGGCACGCTCGTCGTCGTCGGTCACGACGTCGAGAACATCGCCGCGGGAGGTCACGGGCCCTCCGACCCCGCGATCCTCTACACCCCGGAGGTGCTGCGCGGCGCGCTCGACGACCGGTTCCGCATCGCGCGGTGCGAACGGATCGTGCGAACGAGCGCCGATGCGGAACTCCGCGAGGGCCACCCCGCGGCGGCGGTCGACTCGCTCCTGCACGCGGTGCGCGTGCGCTGACGCGCGCGGCCCGGCGGTGAGCGCCCGGCGATCCGCGACCGCAGCGGCGCACGGAGCGACCCGTCCGGGAAGCGGATGCCTCAGAGCACGATGTCGTCCGCGCCGCGGAGCTCGCGCGCGGCTACCGGGCGGAGTCCGCGGCGGACGAGGGTATCCGCCGCGACGAGCGGCCCCACGTCTATCCCCGTCTCGGCCGCGATCTCGGCGATCGGCACCTGGAACGTGCGGAACGCCCCCAGCGGGGGCACCACCAGCCCCTGCCGCGTATCGACCAGGTCGGTCTGATCGAGCACGAAACCGGCGGCCGCCAGGGCGTCGCCCTCGCGCCACGCCGCGATCTTCCAGAAGCGAAGCGGCACCCGAATACCGCGGTACGGCGGATCGTCGTCGGCGAGCACCGGCGCGGTGAACACCGCCATGCGCTGATCGGTCGTCTCCGCGTACGCGAGCACATGGTCCTCGAGCCCGAGCCAGAGCTCCTTCGACTGATTGAAGCCGGCCGCCTGCGGTGCGGCGTTCGTGTAGAAGAACGTGGCCTCGGTGGCATCCTGCGCCTGGTCGGTCGTGCCCCAACCCGGGTCCCGGCGTCGCACGAGGTGCCCGCGGTCGAGGTCGTTGCGGCTGTAGATCTCGGCCCCCGCCTGCGCGTCGGCATCGACGCGCGGGTCGAGACGCCATTCGCCGGTGCGGGGGAGGTCGCGCAGCGTCGCGCCGTCGATCACCACGGCGGTGACGGCCGCGAACCGTCGCCCCTCGTCGAGCAGCACCGAGAAGCGCGGGTAGTCGAGCCGCGTGGTCGCCCGTGCGGGCGAGGGGAGGGGCAGGGGGATGCCGAGGAAGTCCGGGTCGTAGCCGTCGCTCATACGCCCATGGTGCCCGGGCCTTCCGACATCGCGACAGACTGAGGCGATGGAACAGCACGTGAAGACCCGTTCCGACGCGCCCGCGGGCTTCTTCGCCGCGGAGGCGGCCGGACTCCGCTGGCTCGCGGAGGCGCGGGGAGCGCGCATCGCGCGTGTCGCCGAGGTCGCCGACGATCGCATCTGCATCGAGCGCATCGCCGAGACGGGCGCGACGGCCGAGGCCGCGGAAGCCTTCGGTGCCGCGCTCGCCGCGACCCACGACGCCGGCGCCCCGGCCTTCGGCTCGCCGCCGCCCGGGTGGGAGGGCGACATCTTCATCGGACGCCGCTCCCAACCCGCCCGCCCGACGGCGACGTGGGGCGCGTTCTACGCCGCGCAGCGCGTCGAGCCCTTCCTGCCGGTCGCGCTCGCCGCGGGGGCTCTGTCGTCATCCGGAGCCGAGGTGGTCCGGCGCGCGTGCGCCCTCGTCGCGGAGGGGGCCTTCGACGACGAGGAGACGCCCGCGCGCCTGCACGGCGACCTCTGGGCCGGGAACGTGCTGTGGGCCGCCGACGGCGTGGTGCTCATCGATCCCGCGGCGCACGGCGGCCACCGCGAAACCGACCTCGCGATGCTCGCCCTCTTCGGCGCTCCGTTCCTCGACCGCATCATCGCCGCCTACGACCGCGCGCATCCGCTTCGCGGGGGATGGCGCGACCGCGTGCCGGTCCATCAGCTGCACCCGCTTGCGGTGCACGCCGCGGGTCACGGTCCGTCGTACGGTCGAGCGCTGGTCGAGGCGGCGGAGGAGACGCTCGCGCTGGTCTGAGCGCCGGTCTCGGCATCTGGAATCTCGGGACCCTCGAAAGGATCGGGCGGAGAAGCCCGAGGCGCGCGGCATCGGCGGGTCCACGCGAGGGCGCCGTCGCGGCCCCGCGTCAGCCCCGCGCGGCCGTCCGCCGCTTCGCCCGGTGGGCGAGGACGAGGTCGACGCCCACGCCGATCCCCACCGCGACGAGGATCGAGACCACCACCGCCACCACCGGACCGCCGGGCACGACGGCGGCCACCACCGCGCCGATGACCGCCTGGTACGCCGCCCAGGCCAGCGCCGCCAGAGCGGCGACGCCCAGGTACCTCGCCGGGTTCACGCGCGCAGCCCCGGCGGCGAGGTTCACCGCGAGACGCGCGAACGGGACGAACCGCGCCGTGAACAGCACGAGTGCGGCGTTTCGGTCGAGGCGCCGGCGTGCCCACTCCAACGCGGCCGACACGCGAGGCCCGCGCATCCACGGCCACCGTTCGACCCCCACCGCGCGCCCCACGAGGTAGCAGCACAGGTCGCCGGCGAACGCGGCGGCCCCGGCGACGAGGATCACACCGCCCAGCGGCGGGGTGCCGTGCGCGACGGCGAGGGCGCCGAAGGCCGTGACCGCCGCCTCGCCCGGAACGACGACGAGGAACGCGTCCGCGAACACCAGTACCGCCATCGCCGGCAGGGCCCACGGGCTCGCCGCGATCGCCTGCAGCCACGCGTCGACCCCGTCCATCCCGTCACTCTCCGCCGCCGATCGAGACGCCCCGCCCACGCGGCGGTGACGCCCCGCGGAGCATCCGGTGAACATCGCGAACGTCGACCCATCACGCGCCCCGCGAGGGCCGCCGAGGTCGCACCCTGGTGTCGTGAGAGTCGCGCTGCTGGCCGAATCCTTCCTCCCGCACATGAACGGGGTCACCGGTTCCGTCCTCCACGTCCTGCGCCACCTGGCCGACGCGGGGCACGAGACGCTGGTCATCGCCCCCAGGTCGGGAGACGTCACCGCCGACCTGCACGGCGCCCGCACCGAGCTCCTGCGCTCGGTGCCGCTGCCGTCCTACCCCGAGGTGCGGGTGGTGTTCGCCCGAGCGGCACGCCTGGGCGCCCTGCTGCGCGACTTCGACCCCGATGTCGTGCACCTGGCATCCCCGTTCGTCCTCGGGTGGCAGGGGCTCGCCGCGGCGGACGCCCTGAAGATCCCCTCCGTCGCCGTCTACCAGACCGACGTCGTCGCCTACTCGCAGAAGTACGGCCTGCCGCACGCCACGGCCCTCGTCGCCGCTCACGTCGCCCGCCTTCACCGTCGGGCCACGCTCACCCTCGCTCCCTCGTCGGCGTCGACACGTCAGCTCGAGGAGCTCGGCGTGGATCGCATCCGCCGCTGGAGTCGGGGAGTGGATGCCGTGCGCTTCGCCCCCGAGCACCGCGACGACGCGTGGCGCGCCGAGGTGGCGCCGCACGGCGAGCGCATCATCGGGTACGTCGGTCGCCTCGCGCCCGAGAAGCAGGTCGACGACCTCCGCGTCCTCGCCGGCCTGCCGGACACCCGCGTGGTGATCGTCGGCGATGGTCCCTCGCGCCCCGCGCTCGAGAAAGCCCTCCCGGATGCCGTCTTCACGGGCCACCTGTCCGGAACGGCCCTGTCATCGGTCATGGCCGGGTTCGACGTCTTCGTGCACCCGGGCGAGAGCGAGACCTTCGGGCAGACCATCCAGGAGGCCCTGGCCAGCGGCGTCCCGGTGGTCGCGACGGGAGTCGGCGGTCCGCTGGATCTCGTGCGCTCGAGCGTCGACGGCTGGCTCTACAAGCCCGGCGACCTCGGCGACCTGCGCGCGCGCGTCGCCGATCTCGTCGGCGACGAGGCGAAGCGCCGCGCCTTCGCGCGCGCCGCGCGCGGCGCCGTGCAGGGGCGCACGTGGGCGGCCCTGACGGGCGACCTCGTCGGACACTACGCGGATGCCATCGCCCTCCGCCGCATCGACGACAACCTCCTCCTGCGCGGCGGGCCGCGCCCGGCGGCCGTCGAGGCCACGCGCACACGGGGTCGCTGGACCCGCTTCGTCGCCCTCGGCGACTCGTTGACCGAGGGGCTGTGCGACGCGTCGCGCATGCCCTCGGGCCAGTTCCGCGGGTGGGCGGACCGCCTCGCGGAGCTCCTCGCGCACACGAGCGACGAGGGGCCTTTCCGTTACGCGAACCTCGCCGTGCGCAGCCGCCGCGTGCGGCACCTGATCGACGAGCAGATCCCCGCGGCCCTGGCCCTGCAGCCCGACCTCGTGTCGATCCTCATCGGTGCCAACGACCTCGTCGGGCCGGCCCCGGTGATTCCCGCCCTCGTGGCGGAGGTCGAGTCGGCGGTGCGCGCGGTACGTCGCACGGGCGCCGACGTCCTGCTCGTCACGACGTTCCTCCCTCGACGGCCGGCGGCTCGCATCTTCGCCCGCCGCTTCGCGGCCTACAACGTGCATCTGCGCCGCATCGCCGCGGACCAGGGCGCGATCCTGCTCGACCTGGAGGCCGCCGCCGAGATCGGGGAGCTGCCGCTGTGGGCCGACGATCTGGTGCACCTACGCTCGTCGGGGCACCGGCTCGTCGCCTACCGCGCGGCGGAGGCGCTCGGCGTTCCCGACGCACGAGCCCTGCTGGGCCTCGATGAGGCGCTCCACGCCGACGACGATGCCCCGCGCGGCGGATGGCTGACCCGTGACGCGCTGCCCTGGGTGTGGCGCCGAGTCCGCGGTCGCACCGCGGGTGACGGCATCCACGCGAAGCACGAGGGATACGTCGAGCTCCCCACCCGCGGCGATCGGGAGCGCACCCCCGCGTCGTGACGCACGCCGATGCCCGGGGCGGCTGCCCGGGAAGGACCCTGGGTTCGTCGAGGGGTCCGGTGGCTTCGACAGGTTCAACCACCTCGCGCGCGGAGGACTCTGAGCTCGTCGGAGGGTCCGTGATCGGCGCCCCGCGCCGAGCCGGCGCTCAGTACCAGCCGGTCTGCTCCGAGTGCGCCCATGCTCCGCAGGGAGAGCCGTAACGCGCGCTGATGTACGACAGTCCCCACGAGATCTGCGTCGCCGCGTTCGTGCGCCAATCCAGACCGGCGGATGCCATCTTCTCGCCCGGGAGCGCCTGCGGGATGCCGTACGCGCCGCTCCACGGATTGAGGGCGTCGGCGCGCCAGCCCGACTCGCGATTCCACAGCGAGACGAGGCAGGAGAACTGATCGTCGCCCCACCCGTAGGAACGGATCGCGCCGCGCGCATGATCGCGGGCCTCGCCCGGGCTCATGATCGGGCCCGCGGGTGCCGTCGAGCCGCCGCCGGAGCCGCCCGACCCGCCGCCATTCGAACCGCCTCCGCCGGAGCCGCTCCCGCCGCCCGAGCCTCCGCCGCTGCCGCCGGACCCGCCGCCCGAGCCGCTGCCGCCCGACCCGCCCCCGCCGGAGTTGCCGGACCCGCCGCCTGCTCCTCCCGACCCGCCACCGGACCCGCTGCCGCCGGAGCCGCCCGTTCCCGAGCCGCCGGATCCGCTCGATCCGGAGCCGCCACCGGTCGCGCCGCCGGCCTCGGCGGCGTCGCGTGCGGCCTTCTCGCGTTCACGGGCTGCGCGCTCCTGGGCTGCGGTGGTCTCTTTCAGGGCGGCGAGTTGCGCGTACAGCTCGTCCAGTCGCGACTGCGCCGCCGCGACACCGGCCGCTTCGGCATCCGCTTCCCCGCGGGCCGCGGCCGCCGTGGTCTCCGCTTCGGCCGCGAGCCGAGCCGCTTCGGTGCGCGCCGCCTCGGCCTGCGTGCGGAGTGACGTCGCGACGTCGGCGGCCGATCGGGCGTCGCCCGCGGTGCGCGCGCTGACGGAGGTGACGTGGTCGAGGAGACCGAGCCGCTGCAGCAGCGAATCGGGATCCGCCTCGGTGAGCAGCTGAGCGACCAGAGGCCCGGCGCCGACCGTCCGATAGAGGCGGGCGGCGCTGGCCCCCGCGCGGCTGCTCGCCTGCGACAGGGCGGCATCGGCCGCCGTACTCTGCTCGGTCAGGGTCTGAGCGCGCGCGGACGTCGTGTCCGCGAGACGGCGCGTGCGCTCGGCGGCGGCGGACGCGTCCAGCGCGCGACGGGACGCGGACGCTGCCGCCGCCTCCGCGGCATCCAGCTGGTCCTTCAGCGCCGCCACGGCCGACTCGTCGACAGCGGCGGGACGTGTGCTCGTCGCGGTCGACGCGACCGAGGCGGAGGCGGAAATCGGCAGGAAGGTCGCGCCGACGACCAGGCACGCGGCGAGCGTGTGACTGGTGAGACGCGTGAGACCCATGAGGTCACGCTAGAGCACGAAGGCGTGGCGCGACCACCCCGAAGCGGTCGTCGCTGGTAGGGTGAAGCCCGAATGCCGTCTTGGCATCCGCTCAACTACATATGAGCTCACGGAGCAGGCCGGCAGACGCTGGTCCCCTGTGGTGGACTCCCCGTCGGAACGCCGGGTGGTCGTCTACTGGTGGCCAGTCGCCGGGACTTCCGGGTCGATTCGTCGGCGCGCCCTTTCTGCCTGTTCCTGCTCCTTCGCATGTCAGCTCGTCGCCCACACGGGGCGGCGAGCCTAAACAAAGAAGGAGGGACCTCTTGGAAGGTCCAGAAATCACCGCCGCCGAGGCCGTTCTCGACAACGGCCGCTTCGGCACCCGTACCATCCGTTTCGAGACCGGACGCCTCGCCCAGCAGGCCCAGGGCGCCGTCGCCGCCTACCTCGACGAGGAGACGATGCTCCTGTCGGCCACCAGCGCCGGCAAGCACCCCCGTGAGGGCTTCGACTTCTTCCCGCTGACCGTCGACGTCGAAGAGCGTTCGTACGCCGCGGGCAAGATCCCCGGCTCGTTCTTCCGTCGCGAGGGTCGCCCCTCGACCGAGGCCATCCTCGTGTGCCGCCTCATCGACCGCCCGCTGCGCCCGTCGTTCGTCGACGGCCTGCGCAACGAGGTCCAGATCGTCGTCACCGTGCTGTCGATCGCACCCGGCGAGTTCTACGACGCCCTCGCCATCAACGCGGCATCCATGTCGACCCAGATCTCGGGTCTGCCGTTCTCGGGCCCCATCGCGGGTGTGCGCCTGGCGCTCATCCCCGGCCAGGGCGAGCACGCCGACCAGTGGGTCGCATTCCCCACCGTCACCCAGCTCGAGGACGCCGTGTTCGACCTCATCGTCGCGGGCCGCGTGCTCGACGACGGCGACGTCGCCATCATGATGGTGGAGGCCGAGGCCACCGAGGGCAGCTGGAACATGATCAAGGGCGGTGCGACCAAGCCCAACGAGCAGGTCGTCGCCGAGGGTCTCGAGGCCGCGAAGCCGTTCCTGCGCCAGCTCGTCGACGCGCAGAACGAGGTCGCTCGCACCGCGTCGAAGGAGATCCAGTCGTTCCCCGTCTTCCCGGCCTACAGCCAGGAGACCTACGACTTCGTCGCCGGTCGCGCCTACGACCGTCTGGTGCCGGTATACCAGATCGCCGACAAGCAGGAGCGTCAGAACGCCGACGACGAGGTCAAGACCTCGGTCAAGGAGCAGCTGCTCGCCGCCGTCGAGTCGGGCGAGCTGCCCGCTGTCGCGACGCTGGAGTTCAACGCCGCGTACAAGTCGGTCACCAAGACGATCGTCCGCGGTCGCATCCTCGCCGAGGGCGTCCGTATGGACGGCCGTGGCCTGGCCGACATCCGCCCGCTCGACGCCGAGGTGCAGGTCATCCCGCGCGTGCACGGCTCGGCGATCTTCCAGCGCGGCGAGACCCAGATCCTGGGCGTCACCACGCTGAACATGCTCAAGATGGAGCAGCAGATCGACTCGCTCTCGCCCATCACGAGCAAGCGCTACCTGCACCACTACAACTTCCCGCCGTACTCGACCGGTGAGACCGGTCGCGTGGGGTCGCCGAAGCGTCGCGAGATCGGCCACGGCTTCCTGGCCGAGCGCGCGCTCGTGCCGGTGCTGCCCAGCCGCGAGGAGTTCCCCTACGCGATCCGTCAGGTGTCCGAGGCCCTCGGCTCGAACGGTTCGACGTCGATGGGCTCTGTCTGCGCCTCGACCCTGTCGCTGCTGAACGCGGGTGTGCCCCTTCGCGCTCCCGTCGCCGGTATCGCCATGGGTCTGGTGACCGACGAGGTCGACGGACAGACCCGCTACGCCGCGCTGACCGACATCCTCGGCGCCGAAGACGCCCTCGGCGACATGGACTTCAAGGTCGCAGGTACCTCCGAGTTCATCACCGCGATCCAGCTCGACACCAAGCTCGACGGCATCCCGTCGTCGGTGCTGGCCGCCGCCCTCACCCAGGCGAAGGAGGCTCGTCTGACGATCCTCAACGTCCTGAACGCCGCGATCGACGCTCCCGACGAGATGGCGCCCACCGCGCCCCGCGTCATCAGCGTGCAGATCCCGGTCGACAAGATCGGTGAGCTCATCGGCCCCAAGGGCAAGACGATCAACGCCATCCAGGATGAGACCGGCGCGCAGATCTCCATCGAGGAGGACGGCACCGTCTACATCGGCGCGACCGACGGACCCTCGGCCGAGGCTGCCCGTGCCCAGGTGAACGCGATCGCCAACCCGACCAACCCCGAGGTGGGCGAGCAGTTCCTCGGAACGGTCGTGAAGATCGCGACCTTCGGTGCGTTCGTCTCGCTGCTCCCCGGCAAGGACGGCCTGCTGCACGTCAGCGAGGTCCGCAAGCTCGCCGGTGGCAAGCGCGTCGAGAACGTCGAAGACGTGCTCTCGGTCGGCCGCAAGATCCTCGTGCGCATCACGAAGATCGACGACCGCGGCAAGCTCTCGCTCGAGCCCGTGCTCGACGAGGAGGCCACCACGCCCGAGCCCGCCGACACGCAGAGCTCGGCCGCCGCGAGCGAGGGCCCCGAGGCTCCCGCCGAAGGCTGATCGCGCGATCACCGAATGCCCGTCCCGCTCGATGCGGGGCGGGCATCCGTCGTGTGACGCAAGTGGTCAGCGGGGCTCATGTGACAGCGCCGCGCGCAAGCGTTACGCAATGTTTATCGCCGGGCCGGGTGAAACCGCAGCCTCGTCAGGGCGAACGCATACGCTCGAAGAACGTCGGGGGGCGAGGGCGTGCGGCATATCCGCACCGGTTCCCGGCGCGAGAGGGGATCTCACCATGGGCGGCTCGGGCGTCGACGAGACGGCCTCGCCGCGCCTGCGTCGGGATCGCGCTCCGCACCCGTCCGCCCCCATCACCCTGCAGGGGCCGGGCCTCGGCTCCCACGTGCGCGTCCCCCTCGGCGAGACCGGCTTCGACGTCTTCCCGCTCTTCCTCGGCGGCGGGGAGTTCGGCTGGAACGTCGACGCCGGCGCCAGCCACGAGATCCTCGACGCCTACGTCGAGCTCGGTGGCAACGCCGTGCACACCGCCGACAGCTACGCGGCCGGCCGCAGCGAGTACATCATCGGCGCGTGGATGCGGTCGCGCCGCCTTCGCGATGACACCGTCCTGACCGTGCGGGTGGGCGGTCATCCCGACAACCCCGGTCTCGACTCCGTGAACCTCGTGCGGGCGGTCGAGGCGTCGCTCACGCGCCTGGGCACCGATCGCATCGACGTCCTCTCGCTCGACGCCGCCCGTGGCGATACGGCGATGCTGGAGGACACCCTCGCCACGAGCGAGTGGCTGGTCGACTCCGGCAAGGTGCGCGCGATCGGCGCCCACGGATACACCGCCGCCCAGCTCGTGGAGGCGCGCATCCTGTCGTCGGCGGGGTATCCCCGCATCACGGTGCTCGACGTGCCGTACAACGTGCTGCGGCGCTCGGAATTCGACGGAGATGTGCGTCTGATCGCGTCCGCCCAGAACATGGCGGTGACCCCGTCGCATCCTCTCGCTCACGGTTTCCTCGCGGGCGAGACGCGCACGCGCGGTCAGTCGACGCAGTCGGTGCGCGGCTCCCAGGTCGCGGCCCACCTGAACCGGCGCGGCTCGCGGGTCCTGCGCGCGCTCGACACCGTCGGCAACGAACTCGGCATCCCGGATGCGGCGGTGGCGGTGGCATGGCTGCTCGCGCAGAAGATCATCACCGCGCCCATCGTCAACGCCTTCGCTCCGCGCCACGTGGTGGAATGCATGCGCGCCGTGGGCGTGCGGCTCAGCCGCTCCCAGCTGTCGGACATCGCGCGCGCCGCCGAGTGAGGGCCGCCCCCACCGGGGCGTGACGTAGGCTGGGAGGACCGGCCGGGGGACGGCAGATCGACAACGGGGTGAGCTGACGTGACGCACTACATCTACCTGGTGCGCCATGGCGAGCACCAGGATGCCGAGCACGGCCTCTCCGACGGCCCCCTGTCGCCGCGCGGCCAGCGTCAGGCGGCGTTGCTCGCCGATCGGCTGTCGGGTCTTCCCCTCGACGCGGTGTGGCACTCGCCCCTCGAGCGCGCCGCGCAGACCGCGCGCGCCGTCGCCGACCGCCTCCCGTCGGTCTCGCCGGAGTCGTCGGCGCTGCTGTTCGACTGCGTCCCCACCGGAATGACGCCCGAGACCCCGGCCGCGTACGAGCCGTTCTTCGGCTCGGTGACCGAGGCCGAGATCGACGCGGGACGCGCGCAGATGGCCGACGCGACCGCCGAGTTCCTCGCCCGCAAGGCGGGGGAGGTGCACGAGCTGGTGATCACCCACAACTTCGTCATCTCGTGGTTCGTCCGCGAGGTGCTGCAGGCTCCCGATTGGCGTTGGATGACGATCAACCAGGCGTACTGCGGACTCACGGTCATCGCGCAGAAGAAGGGCCGCCCCTGGACGCTGCTGTCGCACAACGACCTGGCGCACCTGCCGGTCGAACTGCGCACGGGACTGGTCGACCCGCTGCCGGTCTGACCGGGCTGCCGGTCCGATCGGGCCGCCCATCCGATCGGGCTGCCGCGGACGAGACGGCCGGTCTGATCCGGCTGGTGGTGCGATCCGGCTGCCGGTCCACCCCGCCGCCGGCTTGTGCGCTGCCGGCGGCACTCCGCTCCGGATGCCGCTCGCGCGGCGCGTCTGTGGACAGTGCCCGACCCGCGACGGCGCCGACGCCTAGGCTGGTGGCATGACCACACGCGTTGCCATCGTGGGCGGAACAGGCAAGCTCGGCGGAGTCATCCGCGAGGTCGTCGAGGCCGAGGACGGATACGAGGTCGCCGCCGTGCTCGGCTCCCAGTCCGATCTCGCCGAGCTCGACGGAGCCGACCTCGTGGTCGACGCCTCGACGCCCGCGGTGTCCATCGACGTCGTCCGCGCCGCCATCGACCGCGGACTCAACGTGCTCGTGGGCACCTCGGGGTGGTCGAACGAGCGCATCGCCCTCGTCCGCCCCCTCGCGGAGGCGGCCGGGACGGGTGTCGTCTTCATCCCCAACTTCTCGCTCGGGTCGGTCATCGGCAGTGCCCTGGCCGCTGCCGCGGCCCCGTTCTTCCCGTCGATCGAGATCGTCGAGGCCCACCGCGACACGAAGGTCGATTCGCCCAGCGGCACCGCGGTGCGCACGGCCGAGCTCATCGCCTCGGCCCGCGCCGACGTCGGTCCCGTCGAGTCACCGCACGTCGACCAGCGTGCTCGGGGCCAGCGCGTGGCATCCGTTCCGATCCACTCGCTTCGACGTCCCGGCGTGATCGCCCGCCAGGAGACTGTGCTCTCGGGCGCGGGAGAGTCGCTCACCATCGTGCACGACACGATCGACCCGACCACGGCATACGCGCCGGGGGTCCGCATCGCCCTCGCGGCGGCTCGCGAGGCGCGCGGCGTGACCATCGGTCTCGACAGCTTCATCGACATCGGCGTGCGCACGCGGCCGGTCGAGACCGGCGCCCCGGTGTCGGACGGCGACGTGTCGGGTCAGGTCGCGAGCGCGACGAGCGCATGAGGGTCCGCATCGCCGTCGCCGTCATGACGGTGCTGCTTCTGCTCTACGTCGTCCTGGCGGGGCAACGGGCGCTCGTCCTGCTCGCCAGCGGCGAGACCGTCGGCGTGGTCATGGGCATCGCCCTTCTCGTCCTGCCGTCGCTCGCCCTCTGGGCCATCGGGCGCGAGCTGTGGTTCGGTGTGCGCGCGCAGCAGATCGGCGAGAGGCTCGACGCCGAGGGCGGACTCCCCGACGAAGACCTGCCCGTGCGGCCGAGCGGGCGCGTCGAACGCGCCGACGGCGACGCCCTGTTTCCGCGCTATCGCGCCGAGGTCGAGGCTGATCCCGCCGACTGGCGCGCGCGCTACCGTCTCGCTCTGGCTTACGACGCCGCGGGTGACCGTCGGCGTGCGCGCGAGGCCGTGCGCACCGCGATCCGTCTCGAGGCGGCGGAGCGACGCGGGCGCTGAGTCCGCGCGGTCGCCGCTCCGCCGTCGCTCGTCAGTCGGCCGCGGGGACGGCGGAGGCGACCGCGTCCTCGACCGTTCGGTGCGTGAAAGAGAAGCCCGTGTCGTTCAGGACCGTCGGTTTCACGTCGGCGTCGGAGGTGAGGAGGGCCTCGGTGGCATCCGTCCCGAGAGCGAGCTTGACGCCCCAGATCGGCGCGCGCAGCACGTACGGGCGGTTCATGCGCCGCGCCAGGGCGAATCCGAGGTCGTTCGCCGTCGCCCGGGTCGGGCCCGTCAGGTTGACGGGGCCGTCGATCTCGGAGTCGATCACGTGACGGATGGCGCGCACCTCGTCGTCGAGCGAGATCCACGGCCACACCTGGGTCCCGCGTCCGATGGGCCCTGAGATGCCGAGCTTGGTGAGGAGCAGCAGGGGCTTCAGGACGCCCTGCTCGTGCACGACGGGGGCCGTGCGCAGGAGCGCGACGCGCGCCTTGTCACCCGCGTCCCGGGCGGCGGACTCCCACTCCACGCAGATGTCGGCGAGAAGGCCCGTGCCGCGGGGCGAGCCCTCGGTGAGCTCGACGCGCGGCTGCGAGCCGTAGAAGCCGGTCGCGCTCGCGTTCACGAGCGCCGGGGCATCATCGCCGAGAGCGCGGACGGCAGCGGCCAGCGTGCGCGTCGGCGTCACCCGCGACCACAGCAGCGTCGACTTGTACGACGGGGTCCACGGGAAACGGCCGATCGAGGCACCGTTCAGACACACCACCGCGTCGGCCCCGGCGATGACCTCGGGGTCGAGAGGAGTGGCATCGTGAAGCCACTGCCGCTCGTGCGGGGCCGAGGGGGCGTGGCGCACCAGCGAGGTGACCTCGACGCCGTCGCTTCGCAGGGAGTCGAGAAGCGCCGAGCCGATGAGGCCCGACGCGCCGGCGATGACGACGCGTCGGGCCGGGGTCTCAGGCAAGCGTCGCCTCGAGGGTGATGTCGATACCGGCGAGGGCCTGCGACACGGGGCAGTTCGCCTTCGCGTCGGCCGCGATCTTCTGGAACGTGGCGTCGTCGAGGTCGGGCACGACGGCGTTGACGTTGAGGTGGCTGCCGGTGATACCGGTGCCGGGCTTGAAGGTGATGGATGCCGTGGTGTCGACCGACGTCGGCGGGGTGCCGTTGTCGGCGAGGGCGTTCGACAACGCCATGCTGAAGCATGCAGAGTGGGCGCCCGCGAGCAGCTCCTCGGGCGTGGTGACCGAGCTCGAGCCTTCGCTGCGCGCCTTCCAGTTCACGTCGAACGTACCGATGCCTGACGAGGTGAACGTGACCTCGCCCGATCCCTCGAACAGGCTGCCTTTCCAGGCGGTGGTGGCTTCGCTCGTGACGGCCATGGGGAACCTCCGTTGATCCGGCGCGATCGGGGGTGACCGCGACGCGGCCAGCCTAACGAGGGGTTCCGACGCTGCGCGGGACTTGACAGCCCCGTCTCACGGACCGCTCAGGCAGTGGTGGGTCCGCGGCGGCCGAGCAGTCCCGCGCGCTGCAGGACGAGGTAGAGCTGACAGCCGAGGCACAGTCCGAAGACGGCGTTCAGGAACGCGGCGACGAAGGCCATCGCCGCCGCGACCGGCAGCGCCCAGGGCACTCCGGCCAGGTGCAGCAGCAGACCCACGGCCGTCACGAACAGTCCCACGCCCTGCGCGAAGCGCGGCGGGCGCGGGTCCTCGAACTCGGTGGGGGGAGTGAGGCGCGGCTGAACGACCCGGCGGTACAGCACGCTCCACGGCGCCGTGCGCGGAGCGGCGACGCCCCACACGAACAGGAGGGCGACCACGAGCAGGAGCAGGAAGCCGGGGTCGGACGCACGCTCGAGCACCGACGCCTGCCCAACCGCGGGGTACGAGGGGGAGAAGCTGTCTCCCGTCAGGGGCTGATACGCGGTGAACCCCGGGGCGGCGCGCGTGGAGATACCGACGAGGCTCAGCAGCGTCGCGACCAGCAGCAGAACGGCGGTGACGGATGCCGCGAACCGCGGGCCGCGGGCATCGATGCGCGAGATGTCAGGCACGGGCCGTCTCCTTCTTCAGGGTGTCGAGTTCGAGCTCGACGACCGACCGGCCGGGCGTTCCGCCGAAGCGCGTGCGCACGACCCCGCGACGATCGAGCACGAGCGTCGTGGGCGTCTGCAGCACCCGGAAGTGCTGCGCGATGTCGGGGCGGTGCGTGAGGTCGACGTCGAGATGACGGACGCCGTCGCGGGCATCGGCGACCTCGCTGAGCATCCGGTGGACCCCGGGGCAGCGCGCGCACATCTCGGTGCTGAACTGCAGGAGGGTCGCCTCCTCGCCCAGGCCGTCGGCGCCGAGACGGCGCGGGTCGATGACCTCGGCCGAGTCGATGGCGCGGGCGCGGCCGTCGCGGCGGCGCCAGAGGAGTCCCGCGGCCGTCGCCACGACGACGAGAGCCGCGACAGAGATCAGGGCGATGGTCAGGTCCACGACGGACAACGGTAGTGCGCCGTGACGGGCCGCGGGCCGATGAGTCCTCGCATGACGCACCCGCTCAGCGTTCTCACGGCCGGGCCTTTGCGGCATCCCCCTCCTCCCCAGGCCCGGCCGCCGCGGGGCGGGTGTGGACGATCGGCGTGACGGGGGCGCACGCGGGTATCGTGAAGCTCGTGACCGCCGACACCTCGACGCCCTACGAAGACCTGCTCCGCGACGTCCTCGAGCAGGGCGTGCACAAGTCCGATCGCACCGGTACGGGCACCACGAGCGTGTTCGGCCGGCAGATCCGGTTCGACCTCGCCGAGGGGTTCCCTCTGGTGACGACCAAGCGCGTGCATCTCAAGTCGATCGTCTACGAGCTGCTGTGGTTCCTCCGTGGTGAGTCGAACGTGTCGTGGCTGCGGGAGAACGGCGTCACGATCTGGGACGAGTGGGCCGACGCCGACGGCGAGCTGGGGCCCGTCTACGGCGTGCAGTGGCGCTCCTGGCCGACCGCCGACGGTGGCACCATCGACCAGATCGCCCAGGTCGTCGAGCAGATCCGTCGCGATCCCGACTCGCGTCGCCTGATCGTGTCGGCGTGGAACCCCGCCGACATCCCCGACATGGCGCTCGCGCCGTGCCACGCGCTCTTCCAGTTCTACGTGGCCGACGGCAAGCTGTCGTGCCAGCTGTACCAGCGCAGCGCCGACATGTTCCTCGGTGTCCCCTTCAACATCGCGTCCTACGCGCTGCTGACGCTGATGATCGCGCAGCAGACAGGCCTCGAGCCGGGCGAGTTCGTGTGGACCGGCGGTGACTGCCACGTCTACGACAACCACCGCGCGCAGGTCGCCGAGCAGCTCACGCGCGAGGCGTACCCCGCCCCGATGCTGCGCTTCGCGCGCACCCCCGACTCGATCTTCGACTACACCTACGACGACATCGTCGTCGAGGGGTATCAGCACCACCCCGCCATCCGCGCGGCCGTCGCCGTATGACCTCGGTCGGTCTCGTCTGGGCCGAAGCCCATGACGGCATCATCGGCGCCGAGGGCGGGATGCCGTGGCACGTCCCCGAAGACATGGCGCACTTCCGCGAGGTCACGGGCTCGCGCGACGTGATCATGGGGCGTCGCACGTGGGAGTCCCTCCCGCCGCGATTCCGCCCCCTCCCGGGGCGGCGCAACATCGTGGTGACCCGCTCCGACGCGTGGACCGCTGAGGGGGCCGAGCGAGCAGGATCGCTCGACGAGGCCCTCGCGTCGGCCCGCGGAGCCGAGGTCTGGGTGATCGGCGGAGGCATGCTGTACGCCGAAGCCGTCGACCGCGCCGACGTCCTCGAGGTGACGCGCCTCGACCTCGCGGTCGACGGCGACACCCGCGCTCCGTCGACGCGGGGCTGGTCGCGGGTCGCCGCCGACCCCGCCGAGGGATGGCACACCTCGCGCAGCGGCATCCGGTATCGCTTCGAGACGTACCACCGGGGAGACTGAGATGACGCGCACCGCGGTGGTCACGGGGGCGAGTTCGGGCCTCGGCGCCGAGTTCGCCCGGCAGCTCGCCGCGCGCGGCGCCGACCTCGTTCTCGTCGCCCGCGACGCAGCCGCCCTGGAGGCCGTCGCCTCCGAGGTGCGCGATCGTCACGGCGTCGCGGTCGAGGTCCTCAGCGCCGACCTCCTCGAGCCCGACGCTCTTTCGCGCATCGAGGAGCGCCTCCAGGTCGGCGATGTGGCCGTGCTCGTGAACAACGCGGGATTCGGGCTCGACCTCGCCTTCGAAGAGAACGACGTCGACGCCGAGGTTCGCCACTTGCGACTGCACGTGGAAGCCGCCATGCGGCTCACGCACGCAGCGCTGACCCCGATGCTCTCGCGGGGGAGCGGCCGCATCGTCAACGTGGCCTCCGTCGCCGGGTTCGTGCCGCGCGGAACCTATGGCGCCGCGAAAGGGTGGCTCATCTCGTTCAGCCGCTGGGCGAACGTCGTCTACCGTCCACGGGGCGTGACGGTGACGGCGGTCTGTCCGGGCTTCGTGCACACGAACTTCCACGAGCGCCTCGGCCTCCCTCCGGGGCAGGAGGGCGTGCCCGATCGCATGTGGCTCGACGCGGCCACCGTGGTGCGCGAGGGACTGCGCGACGCCGCACGGGGGCGCTCGGTGTCGGTGCCGTCGTGGCGGTACAAGCTCCTGGTCGCCGGGTCGCGCCTGCTGCCCGACGCGGTGGTCGTGCGCGCGGCGTCACGCGGGCGCTGATCCCCTTCGCGTCTCAGCGGAACCGACCCAACCGGATCCCGGCGAAGGCGAGGGCGGCGATCGTCTCCCCGTCGGTGATGCCGCCGCCCGCGATCAGCGCGAGCGCCTCGGCGAACGGGATCCACCGCACGGCGTCGATGCCCTCCTCGCTCTGCGAGGCCGTGGCATCCGTCATCGACAGGCCGCGCGCGAGGAAGACGTGCTCGGGGGCCTCGGCGATGCCGTTCAGGGCGTTCATCGCTCCCAGATCGTGCCACTCGGATGCCGTCACCCCGGCCTCCTCGAGCAGCTCGCGTCGCGCCGCGAGGAGCGGATCCTCCCCGTCGGACCCGCCCGCGGGGATCTCGAGCGAACGACCCGTCGTGTACCTCTCGAGCTCGACGAAGCAGACGCGCTCGTCGTCATCCAGCGCGACGACGAACACCGCGGGGTTCTGCATGCGCACCACCCCGTAGATGCCGTCGCCGTGCGGGCCGGTCACGTCATCCTCGCGGACGTTGATCCAGGGATTCTCGTACACGGTGCGCGTCGCGCGGGTCGTCCAGGCCATGCGCTCACCCTAGGACGCCCTCGCCGTCACGCATTGTTCACACCGACTGCGGGGGAGGCCGGGGGAGGACGCCGCCGAACCGATAACCTGGGATCATGACGCACTCCGGCAATCCCTTCGGTCAGGTGCTCGTCGCGCTCATCACTCCGATGACCGCCGACGGCGAAGTCGATTGGCCCGCCACCGAGAAGCACATCGACGACGTCATCACCGCCGGGGCCGACGGCATCGTCGTCACCGGCACCACGGGCGAGACCTCGACGCTCACCGACCCTGAGAAGCTGCGTCTGGTCGAGGTCGGCAAGAGCGTGTCGGCCGGTCGCGCCAAGATCATCACGGGCGGCGGCTCGAACGAGACCGCGCACGCGATAGAGCTCTACAAGGCCAGCGAGAAGGCCGGCGCCGACGGCATCATGATCGTCACGCCGTACTACAACAAGCCCACGCAGGCCGGCATCCTGACGCACTTCCGTCTCGTCGCCGACGCGACCGACCTGCCGGTCATCCTCTACGACATCCCCGGCCGCACGGGTGTGCCCATCACGTACGAGACGATCCTGCGCCTCGCGAAGCACCCCAACATCCTCGCGATCAAAGACGCCAAGGGCGACTTCAGCGAGGTCAGCCGGGTGCTCAACCAGACCGACCTGATGTACTTCTCGGGCGACGACGCCAATGTCCTCCCGCACCTCTCGATCGGCGCGTCCGGCCTCATCGGCGTCACGGCGAACATCGCCGCCGCGCCCTACCGGACGATCGTGGATGCCGTGAACGCGGGCGATCTGGCGTCCGCCACCGCTGCGCACAAAGGCCTCGAACCGCTCGTCCGCGCCGTCATGACGCACGTACCGGGCACGGTCGCGGCGAAGTACATCCTGCACGGCCTCGGCCGCATCGGCAGCCCCCGGGTCCGCCTGCCCCTCGTCGGGCCGGAGGAGTGGGAAGCCGCCGTCATCGAAGACGAGTTGGCCCTCGTGAAGAACGTGGCCGGCGCCGACTTCTCCAACTTCCGCCCCGACCGCAACGCGGCCGCCGGCGGCGCGCTGCCGAAGGTGCACGGCACCACGAGATAAGCATCGGCGTCCGCCGAACCGCGGCCAGGGACGCCACACAGAGGGATGCCGCACGGCGGCATCCGAGGAGGCACATATGCCCACTACCCCGTTCGATCCGCCCGCGCTCGCCGCGGGCACCCTCCGCGTCATCCCGCTCGGCGGCCTCGGCGAAGTCGGTCGCAACATGACCGTTTTCGAGTACGACGGCAAGCTGCTCGTCGTCGACTGTGGCGTGCTCTTCCCCGAGGAGCACCAGCCCGGCGTCGACCTGATCCTGCCCGATTTCGAGCCCATCCGGCACCGTCTCGACGACATCGTCGGCGTCGTGCTGACCCACGGCCACGAGGACCACATCGGCGCCGTCCCCTACCTGCTCAAGCTCAAGGGCGACATCCCCCTCATCGGCTCGGGGCTCACCCTCGCTCTCATCGAGGCGAAGTTGAAAGAGCACCGCATCCGCCCGTACACCCTCACGGTGGCGGAGGGGCAGCGCGAGCAGGTCGGTCCGTTCGATCTCGAGTTCGTCGCGGTCAACCACTCGATCCCCGACGCCCTCGCCGTCGCGATCCGCACCCCTGCGGGTCTCGTTCTCGCCACGGGCGACTTCAAGATGGATCAGCTGCCGCTCGACGGTCGCATCACCGATCTCCGTGCGTTCGCGCGTCTCGGCGAGGAGGGCGTCGACCTGTTCCTCGTCGACTCCACCAACGCCGACGTGCCCGGGTTCACGCCCACGGAGCGCGGCATCGGCCCCGTGCTCGACCAGGTGATCGCCAAGGCGCCTCGCCGTGTCGTCGTCGCGAGCTTCTCCAGCCACGTGCACCGGGTGCAGCAGGTGCTCGACGCCGCCCACGCGAACGGTCGCCGTGTGGCGCTGCTCGGGCGCAGCATGGTGCGCAACATGGGGATCGCGGCCGACCTCGGCTACCTGAACGTGCCGGACGGCGTGCTCATCGACTACAAGAAGGCGCGCGACCTGCCCGACGACAAGATCGTCTACATGTCGACCGGGTCGCAGGGCGAGCCGATGGCCGTCCTCAGCCGCATGGCCAACCTGGATCACGCGATCGAACCCGGCGAGGGCGACACGATCATCCTGGCATCCAGCCAGATCCCCGGGAACGAGAACGCGATCTACCGCGTCATCGACGGGCTGACGAAGCTCGGTGCGACCGTGGTGCACAAGGGCAATGCCAAGGTGCACGTCTCGGGTCACGCCGCGGCGGGCGAGCTGCTGTACTGCTACAACATCCTCAAGCCCAAGAACGTCCTCCCCGTGCACGGCGAGTACCGCCACCTGATGGCGAACGCCAAGCTCGCTCGCGAGACCGGCATCCCCGAGAAGAACACCATCCTCGGCGAGAACGGCACGGTCGTCGATCTGCGCGACGGCGTGGCCGAGGTCGTGGGCCAGGTCGACATCGGCTTCGTGTACGTCGACGGGTCATCGGTGGGCGAGATCACGGATGCCGACCTGAAGGACCGACGCATCCTCGGCGAGGAGGGCTTCATCTCGGTCATCGTCGTCGTCGACTCCGCGACCGGCAAGATCGTGTCGGGACCCGAGATCCATGCCCGCGGCGTCGCGGAGGACGACAAGGTCTTCGACAGCGTGAAACCGAAGATCGCGGCGGCACTGGCCGAGGCGGCGAAGTCGGGGGTCCGCGACAACCACGCGTTGTCCCAGGTCGTGCGTCGCACGATCGGACGCTGGGTCAACCAGTCGCTTCGTCGTCGGCCCATGATCGTACCGATGGTCATCGAGGCCTGAGCAGCCGAGCAGAGCGGAGCGCCGCGGGGATCCCCCCGCGGCGCTCCGTCGTTCCCGGGTTCCGCCTGCGATCACGCCGTGAGGCGAGGCGGGCCTGTTCGGGGCGCCCGGGCGGTCGGCGTGGTCACGCGGGTATGCCCTCGCTCGCTATCATGCGGGCATGCCCGGTCTCCCGATCCGTGCGGCTGTCCGTTCCGACGGCGCCTTCCTCGCCGATATGACCGTCGAGGCCGCCAACTGGCGCGCCGGTGGTGCCCGCCCTCGTCACGAGGTGCTGAGCAGTCCGGACCATCGCCGATACATCGCCGGGTGGCTGCGGCCGGGCGACGCGGGCTTCGTCGCCGAGTCGCCGACGGGGGAGCCGATCGGCGCCGCCTGGTATCGGATGTTCCCGCGCGACGAGCCCGGATTCGCCTGGATCGGAACGGGCGTGCCCGAGCTGATCATCGGCGTGCGGCCCGTCTGGCGGTCTCACGGAACGGGACGAGCCCTGCTGCAGCACCTCGTGGACCACGCTCGCGGCGAGGGGTATGCGCGCCTCAGCCTCAGCGTGGAGCGCGACAACTTCGCCGTGTCGTTGTACCGCTCGGAGGCGTTCGCCGTCGTGCGGCGGGGGATCGGCCGCGACGTCATGGTCAAGCGCCTGCGCTGAACCCCGCGTCGGTACCTGCGAATGTCAGGGGTCGCGCCTACCGTGGAGGCATGGCTCGTACCTCGTCCCCGTCCGGCGGTCGCGCCCCCGCGAAGGGGTCGTCGCGATCGAAAGCCTCGGCGCCCGCGCCGAAGCGCTACGTCGACGAGCCCGAGAAGCCTCCCGTCGCCGCCCGCGCGTGGATGGCGGTCGCCCACGGCGTCGGCGGGATGTTCCGGGCGTTCGGCCCCGAGAACCTGGAGCGCGATCAGCGACGCGACGGCTTCCCGTTCTTCCTGGTCGTGCTCGCCGTCCTCGGTGCGGTCGTCGAGTGGTTCTTCATCGGCACGGAGGCCGCTGCCCTCATCAGCGCCTACAGCTTCGGCGCGCTCTTCGGCCGCGTCGCGTTCGTGCTCCCCGTCCTGCTCCTGCTGCTGGCGGGCTGGCTCTTCCGGCATCCCGCATCCGTCCACGACAACGGCCGCGTCGGCATCGGATTCGGGCTCTTCATCGTCACGCTCGCCGGCTTCTGTCACGTCGCCGGTGGTCGTCCCGTGCCGAGCGAAGGCGGACTGCCCGCCCTCAGCCCGGCGGGCGGCATCGCGGGCTGGATCGTGGGGGAGCCCCTGGCCTTCGCGCTCACCGACGTGGGCGCCTACATCGCGCTCTCCCTGGTGGCAGTGCTCAGCGTGCTGATCCTCACCAAGACGCCCCCCAACCGCATCGGACGTCGGCTCGGCGATCTCTACGCCTGGATGTTCGGGGTCGAGCGCTCCGAGCAGAGCGATGCCACCACGAAGGTCCTCGCCGTCGACGACGCCGACGACGAGCCCGCCGAGAAGTCGCTGCCCTGGTGGCGACGCAACAGGTCTGGCCGCGAAGAGGACGCCGACGGATCCCTCGGCTCCGACGACCTCACGACCCTGCTCTCGCCCGGAACGACGCAGGGTGGATTCGAGTCGGCGATGGTCGAGCCGGAGCCCGTCGCGCCCCGTGCGAAGGCGCCGACCCCGCCGCCGGTCCCGCCCGCGCCCGATGCCCTCACCGAGGTCTTCGACGCGAGCGCTCTCGCCGGTGCCGTATCCGGCCGCGGTCTGCACGACGACTCGTCGATCGATCTGGGCGACGACGACGATCTGCCGGGCATCTCGGGGCTCGGCGGCGACAGTGCCGGTGCCCCGCCCGCCGCGAACTACCGTCTGCCCGCCGTGACGGCGCTCGCGACCGGGACGCCCCCCAAGGCCCGCTCCGCGGCGAACGACGCGGTGGTCGCCGCCATCGAGAGCGTGATGGAGCAGTTCAAGGTCGACGCGCGGGTGACCGGGTTCTCGCGCGGTCCGACCGTCACGCAGTACGAGATCGAGGTCGGGCCCGGGGTGAAGGTCGAGCGCATCACCGCGCTGACCAACAACATCGCCTACGCCGTCGCCTCCAACGAGGTCCGCATCCTCGCCCCGATCCCCGGCAAGAGCGCGATCGGCGTCGAGATCCCGAACGCCGACCGCGAGATCGTGACGCTCGGCGACATCCTCCGATCGGATGCCGCGACCTCGTCGACGCATCCCATGACCATCGGCGTGGGCAAAGACGTCGGCGGCGGCTTCGTCGTGGCCAACCTGGCCAAGATGCCCCACCTTCTGGTCGCCGGATCGACGGGTTCGGGCAAGTCGAGCTTCGTCAACTCGATGATCACCAGCCTCCTGATGCGCGCCAAGCCGTCCGACGTGCGCATGGTGCTCATCGACCCCAAGCGCGTCGAGTTGACGTCCTACGCGGGGGTGCCCCACCTCATCACGCCGATCATCACGAACCCCAAGAAGGCCGCCGAAGCGCTGCAGTGGGTCGTGAAGGAGATGGACATGCGGTACGACGACCTCGCGTCGTTCGGCTTCCGTCACATCGACGACTTCAACAAGGCGGTCGTCGCGGGGGAGATCCAGCTGCCGGCCGGGAGCGAGCGGGTGCTCAAGCCCTATCCGTATCTTCTGGTCGTCGTCGACGAGCTGGCCGACCTCATGATGGTCGCCCCCCGCGACGTCGAGGACTCGATCGTCCGCATCACCCAGCTCGCCCGCGCGAGCGGCATCCACCTCGTCCTGGCGACGCAGCGTCCGTCGGTCGATGTCGTGACCGGCCTCATCAAGGCGAACGTGCCCTCGCGCCTCGCCTTCGCCGTGACGAGCGTCACCGACTCCCGCGTCATCCTGGATCAGCCCGGTGCCGACCGGTTGATCGGTCAGGGCGACGGTCTCTTCCTGCCCATGGGGGCGTCCAAGGCCGTCCGCGTGCAGGGAGCGTGGGTGAGCGAGCAGGAGATCGAGAAGGTCGTCGCTCACGTCACGCAGCAGGCTCGGCCCGAGTACCGCGCCGACGTGCAGGCGGCCGCCGAGAAGAAGGAGATCGACGCCGACATCGGTGACGATCTCGAGCTCCTGCTCGCGGCCGCGGAGCTGGTGGTCTCGACGCAGTTCGGGTCGACCTCGATGCTCCAGCGCAAGCTGCGCGTCGGTTTCGCGAAAGCGGGGCGCCTGATGGACCTGCTCGAGTCGCGCGAGATCGTCGGTCCCTCCGAGGGATCGAAGGCCCGCGACGTGCTCGTCACCAACGAGCAGCTTCCTGCCGTCCTTGCGCGTCTGCGCGGCGATGAGGCGCCCGAGGCCCCCGCGGCCGTCGGCGACGACGACCGGTACGGCGAGGACCCGATCGACGCGCAATACGAAGGGCTGCCTGTCGTGGAAGACGACGAGGGCTCCGAAGACGCCTGGCAGCTGACGGGACGCGACTGATGGCCGTGCACCCGCAGCTCCCCAACGCGATCACGATCGTGCGCATCCTGTGCGCACCGGTCTTCCTCTGGCTGCTTCTGGCCGACGCGGGGGAGGGCGGTGCACTCCGCTGGGCCGCCGCCATCCTGTTCATCGTCGCCATCGCGACGGACGGGGTCGACGGGTACATCGCCCGGCGATACGAGATCGTGAGCGATCTCGGCAAGCTGCTCGACCCGATCGCCGACAAGGCCCTCACCGGAGTGGCCTTCGTCGGGCTGTCCATCCTCGGCGAGCTGCCGTGGTGGGTGACCATCATCGTGCTCGTCCGTGAGATCGGCATCACGATCTACCGGTTCATCGTCGTCAGCAACCACGTGCTCGCCGCGGCGTGGATGGGCAAGCTCAAGACCGTCTTCCAGGCCGTCGCGCTCTCGATCGCCCTCATCCCGTTCGCCGGCCTCTCCGACGCGGGAGCATGGCAGGGCACCGTGTGGTGGGTCTCGGTCGTGACCATGACGATCGCCGTCATCCTGACCATCGCCTCGGGCATCGACTACGTCGTGACCGAGGTCCGTGCTGCACGGCGGAGCCGAGGGCGCCGGTGATCGACGGCGTTCCCGACGACCTCGACGAGACGCTCGTCCGCGACCCGCGCGAGAGCGCGGCGGTGCTGCTGGACCGTCTCGCCGAGCTCGGGTGGACGATCGCCGTTGCGGAATCCCTCACCGGAGGTCTCGTCGTCGCATCTCTCGTCGATGTGCCGGGCGCTTCGCGGGTGGTGCGCGGGGGAGTGGTCGCTTACGCGACCGACCTCAAACACAGCGTGCTCGGAGTCGATCACGCCCTGCTCGACGCGCACGGCGCCGTTCATCCTCGCGTGGCACGCCAGATGGCGCGCGGGGTCAGAGATGTCCTCGGTGCGGACGGCGTCCCCGCCGATGTCGGCGTCGCGACGACGGGAGTGGCGGGTCCTGACGAGCAGGACGGACAGCCCGTCGGCACGGTGCACATCGCGGTCTCGACGCCGCTGGGCACCCGCGTCGACTCGCTGGTGATCGCGGGGGACCGCGACCGTATCCGCCGGGAGACCGCCCATCTGGCCATCCGGCGGGTCCTCGCGGCCCTGTGAATCCTCGTCCGTGGAGCATCGACGCCGAGTGCGGGAACAAATGATCGCACACTCCGGTTTCGTCCAGCGATTCCCATCCGGTGCACAGCGCGCGGCATTAGGGTGACCACAGATGGTGTTTTACAGTTGCTCATCCGGGCAGCGACGGAATCAGCAGTGAGGAGGGCCCCAAATGATCCTGGTTCGTCAAGAGATCGGCGAAGTCCTGCGTGACCTCCGCCAGCAGAAGGGCCGTACCCTCCGCCAGGTCGCCAGTCGCGCGAGCGTCGCCCTCGGCTATCTCAGCGAGGTCGAACGCGGTCAGAAAGAAGCCTCGAGCGAGATCCTCGCTTCGGTAGCCGAAGCGCTCGACGTCCCCATCTCGACCATCATGCGCCAGGTGGGCGACCGGCTCTCCGTGCTCGAGGGCCTCCAGACCTTCCCCGACGTCGTCCCCGACGAACTCGTCGCCGCGGTCGAGCCCGAGCTGTCGCTGCGCTGACGTCGCGTCCGCATGCGTCGTAGCGAATTCGATCGCGCTGTCGCCGATGAGTTCGGCGCCCGCGGTGGCTCCCTGCTGACCGATCTCGTGTTGTCGGCGGTGGGGGGACGCACCAGTGCCGATGCTCTCGCGGCCGGCGTCGATCCTCGCGACGTGTGGCTCGCGCTCTGCGCTGAGACCGACGTACCGGAGAACCGTCGGTACGGCGTCGGGCGGCTCGAACCGCGTCGGTCCTGAGACGTCGATCTCGGTATCGCCTCGGTCGGCCACCCGTGAGGCCGGCTCCCTTCGACAGCGCGGATCGGGGCCGAACGGGTGCGGGCTGATGCACGCGCCCCGCAGGGCAGCGCGCCGCCGGGCTTTCGGGACTCGCAGACGAGATCCCGGCGTGTCATCGAATCTACGTTCGATTCGGGCGTAGGCTCCTTCACAACGAGCTTCGTGCCCCGTTCATCCACAGGAAGGCCGTCTCCCGACACCAATGTCGGAGGCCCTCTCTAACGTGAGGAACGTCGAACGACACTCTGAACGCCTTGTCGGGTGCCCCCATCGTCGATGGGGGACGCGACAGCCTATAGGCGACCGGAACGCGAGCAGAAAGAAGACGTCATGCCCTCACCCGCAGAGCGCGAAAAGGCCCTCGAATCCGCCCTGGCGCAGATCGACCGGCAGTTCGGAAAGGGCTCGGTCATGCGACTGGGCAGCGACGACCGCGCCCCGATCGAGACCATCCCCACCGGCTCCGTCGCCCTCGACGTGGCCCTCGGTATCGGCGGCCTGCCGCGCGGTCGCATCATCGAGATCTACGGACCGGAGTCGTCGGGTAAGACGACGCTGACGCTCCACGCCATCGCCAACGCGCAGCGTGCCGGCGGCATCGCCGCGTTCATCGACGCCGAGCACGCGCTCGACCCCGAGTACGCCAAGAAGCTCGGCGTCGACATCGACGCTCTGCTCGTGTCTCAGCCCGACACCGGTGAGCAGGCCCTCGAGATCGCCGACATGCTGATCCGCTCCGGCGCGATCGACCTCGTCGTCATCGACTCCGTCGCCGCTCTCGTGCCCGAGGCCGAGATCAAGGGCGAAATGGGCGACTCCCACGTCGGTCTCCAGGCGCGCCTCATGTCGCAGGCGCTCCGCAAGCTGACGGGTGGTCTGAACACGACCAAGACCACGGCGATCTTCATCAACCAGCTGCGCGAGAAGATCGGTGTCTTCTTCGGTTCTCCCGAGACGACGGCGGGTGGAAAGGCGCTGAAGTTCTACGCCTCCGTGCGCCTCGACATCCGTCGTATCGAGACCTTGAAAGACGGCACCGAAGCAGTCGGAAACCGCACCCGCGTCAAGGTCGTCAAGAACAAGATGGCGCCGCCCTTCAAGCAGGCCGAGTTCGACATCCTCTACGGCGTGGGGATCTCACGCGAGGGCAGCCTGATCGACTTCGGCGTCGAGCACGCCATCGTGAAGAAGTCCGGCGCGTGGTACACGTACGAGGGAGAGCAGCTCGGGCAGGGCAAGGAGAACGCCCGCAACTTCCTCATCAAGAACCCGGATGTCGCGGCCGAGATCGAGTCGAAGATCAAGACCAAGCTCGGCATCGGTGGAGCGCCTGCTGTGGCGGCACCCGCCGACGACGAGCTCGCCCAGCGCCGCCCGGCGTGATGAGCGACGACACCAAGGGCCCCGTCCGTCCGCGTTCGTCAGGCGGCGAAGACGGGCGGGGTTCCTCGGCGTCGGATTTGCCGGATTCGCCGTGGGCCCATGTCACCGATACAGGGGTCGCAACCGCGAGCGATGACGGCAGCGCGCCAGCGGATCCACCCGCTTCGCGTCACGACGACACCGGCGCGCGCACAGGCTCGACCGCCTCGAGTGAAGACGCCGACGCGCCCACAGATTCGACCGCCTCGCGTCACGGCGCCGACGCGCGCGCGGGCCGGACGGCTTCCCTGCGTGCTGTCGACACCGATCTCGCACCGGTCATTCCCCTGTTCGGGGCGTCGGCGGCGACGCGCTCCGGCCGCGCCTCCGAGGGCGCCCACCCGTCGCGCGGTCGTGCCGCTGCCGCGGATGCCACGGCGGCGGGTGATGTCGCGGTCCCTCGGTCGCGTCCGCGACTGAGGGCGCTGAGAAGCGACGCATCGTCCGGCGAGTCCGCTCACGATTCCCCCGCCGCGGCGTGGAACCTCCCGGGGGGTGATTCGCTTTCGCTCCGTGCGACAGACTCACGCGGAACCGGTGCAGACGCCGACGTCGACGATGCGCTCGAACGTGCCGAAGCGCTTTTGCTTCGCAAACTTCGTTCGCGCTCGTTGTCACTGGCGGAAGCGCGAACGGCCCTCCGCGGCGTCGACGGCGCGGACGAGGTCGTCATCGAAGAGCTGATCGTCAAGTTCGTGGATCTCGGCTATCTCGACGACGCGGCGTTCGCGGAACAACTCGCGATGTCGGCGATCGAGAAGCGCGGCGAAGGTCGTCGGGCTGTGGCCGAGACGTTGCGCAAGCGCGGCATCCCCCGAGACGTCGCGGAAGCCGCACTCGCAGAGCTTCCCGACGACGACGCGGAGCGCGCGCTGGAATTCGCCCGCACCAAAGTCCGCGGCGTGGACGGCAAAGACTACGATGCGTCGCTCCGGCGGCTGGCCGGTCAGCTGGCGCGGCGGGGATATCCGTCGTCGGTGGCTCTGTCGGCCGCGAAGACGGCTCTGAGCGAGGCGGGGATCGGACGGTCGCGGTCTTTCAGCCGGCCGACGTCAGGCGTGCGTTTCACTCCTGACGACTGACCGGGGTGAGGCGTGCGTTCGCCCTCGACCCGTATGGGGCGTGGGTTCGCCGCTGACCGGCGTGCGTCCGCCCCTGACCGGTGTTCATCCCTGACCGGCGTGAGGGGAGCGTTCAGCCCTGACGACTGTTCCCGTCGGCATCCTGCGGGTCAGGCAGACGCGCGACGACACCCTGCGCCACCATGCGCGCGAGCTCGCGCCGCGACGGTGCTCCGACTTTCGAGCGCGCCTGGTACACGTGGGACTCCACGGTCCGGACGGAGAGGAACAGACGAGCGGCGATCGCCCGGTTGGTGAGCCCTTCGTTCGCGAGGAGAGCGATCTCACGTTCTCGGGCTGTGAGCTCCTCGGGCGGCGGGGAGGCAACGGGCGCCGGAGCGGGTGCGGGAGCGGGGATCACCGCTTCGGCGGCGGGCGCCGACCACAGCGCGTGAAGCCGAAGCTCATCGACGGGTCGCGCGTCGTCGGCTCCGACTGACCGAGCCGACGCCCGGCGAACCGCGTCCGTCGCGAGGGGGAGGTCCGTCGTGGCGGCCAGCTGCACGAGCTCGTCGATCTCGTCCTGCACGGCGATGTCGAGACTCACGAGCCGGTACAGGTCGCGAATCCGCAGGGCCGCTGCCGTGCAACCGCGGCTGAGATCGGCGGCGGCGCGCGCGGCGGCACGCGCCTCGGCGACCCGCGCCTCCGCGACCAGGACGGTCGTCTCGACGTAGAGGCGGCTGCGACGCACGATGAGCGGCCCGTCCTCATCGACATGCGCGAGGATGGCGCGCGCCTCCTCCAGCCGCTGCGCAAGAGCCAACTCCTCCGCGACATCCAGTCTCAGCATCGCGGCCGTGGAGTCGCCCACCGCGGCCGGGTCCCGGCGCATGGCCGAGACCACCTCGCGATACGCCTGCACGGGTCGCCCGGACGCAGCGAACGCGATGGCCGCGGCGACGCCCGCGACGGTCAGTTCGGAAGAGCCGCCCTCACGCGCGGCCGGACCGAGCTCGCGTTCGAGGCGGTGCTGAGCCGCAGTGCCGTCGGCCCCGGCGATCTGGTGCCCCACGAGGAGCGAGAGCAACGTCGCCAGCCGATCTCGGGTGGTGATCCCGGGTGGGCGTGGGTCCGCGTCGAGCAGACGTTGCGCGTCGCGGTAGTGGGTTCGAGCGACGGCCCAGCGGCCCCGAAGAGTCTCCATGGTGCCCGCCGTCACGAGAGCCCGCAGTCGCCCCAGGGGCGAGGCGCCGGGGATCGAGATCGCCAGCTCGGCGAGTTCGCTCGCCTTCGCGGAGTCGAGCCGGTCACCCGCCCGCGCCGCCTCGCCGAGCAGGCGCTCCACCTGGGCGTCCGCCTCGGCCTGCTCGGGCGAGATCCGCGCCGCATCGGTGGAGAGCGGCATCCCCGCCGCCGCTCTGTACGCCTGCAGACGAGCGATCCGGCGGCGGGCGGAACCGTCGGCGACGACGCCGTCCGGGTCGACCACGTCGTGCCGCGCGAGAGCGGTTTCGATGTGCAGCGCGGGGTCATCGACGGCAGCGAGGCCGCGCGCGGCGTGGGCGGCCGCATGGGCGGGGTCCCCGCGGTCATTCGCCTCTCGCGCCGCGTCGAGTGCCACCCGGGCGCGAAGCGCCGGGTCATAGGCCGTTTCGCCCGAGGCGTCGAAACCGAGACGGTGCCATCGTTCGGAGACGGCGACCGCGATGGTGGAGCTCCACCAGCGGTCGGCCTCGGCGAGCATGCGTCTGCCGGCGCCGTCGATGATCGCATCGACGACATCGTCGCCGAGTTGCCGGTGCGCCTGGAGCGCGAAGAGATCGTTGGCCGTGAGGCGCTGTTCCGCCGAGGAATCGGCGTGGAGGAGGCCGCTGCCGAGAAGCGCGCCGACGGCCTCGGGGTCGAACAGGCGTGTGGCGACCGCGAACTCGAGGTGGGCCAGGCGGCGCACACCGGCGAGGCACTCGAGGTCCTGCCGCAGAAAGCCGGCGACGTGGCGTTCCACCGCGACGGCGAGTCGGCTGTCGGGGGCGACGGAGCGGACCGCCCGGAGCGGATCGCGGCCGTCGCGGGCAGCCCGGAGCGCCTCCAGCACGAGCTGACGCAGCAGTGTGCGGGAGCCGTCCGCGCGCCAGATGAGGCCCGCCCGCGTCGGCACGTCGAGCAGATCCGCGTCAGGGAAGAGCGCGATCATGCGCCGTGCGTCGTCGTCGGTGAGCTCCGACAGGTCGATGCGTCGAGCGAAGCCGTCCATCCAGAGGTCGAGGAACGTGCGGCGCACCTTGTCGGCGTCATCGGGGCGGTACCGCGACCGAGGGCGAGCGGTGCGCAGCCCGACGACAGCGGTCGCCCGGCCTGCGGCCACCGCATGGGCGAGCGCACGCGCTGAGGCGGGATCGAGGGCGTCGACGTCGTCGATGACGACCACGCCCTCGATCCGCGTCGGTGATCCTTCGCTCAGATTGCGCAGGGCGGGGTGGCCGGTAGCGACCAGGGCTCCGAATGGGACGGCCCTCAGCGCTGAGGCCGGCCGGACGATGATGACCTCGCGTCCGCGCTTCTCGACCTCCGCCGTGATGGCCCGGAGGACGTAGCTACGGCCGCTTCCACGTGGCCCCGCCACCACCATGGAGACGCCGGCCTGCACACGGGATGCCAGGTCGATCACATCCCGATCGGAACCGATCACTGCGCGCGACCACGAGGTCGCCTGTTCTGTCCGCATACTTCTCCCCCCGGATACCCGCAGGCGGACGGGTCAGCGTGGGCACACACTATCGATCAGCTATGCGCGCCGCTAGGCCGGTGAACGAAGGAACGTGGGCGTTTCGCGATCAGCGTCGTCCGGCGGTACGCGTCGAGGTCTGGGGGCACGGGCTTTAGAATTGCTCGCATCATGACCACCCCCGTCTCCTCTCCGACGCTCATCGCGCCCTCCGCCGCCGCCCAGGGCGACGCCGGTGCGCGCACCTATGAAGTCCGCACGTTCGGATGCCAGATGAACGTGCACGACTCCGAGCGCCTCAGCGGGTCACTCGAGAGCGCCGGCTACGTGCGCGCCGAGGCGGGCACCGAGGCCGACGTCGTGGTCATCAACACGTGCGCGGTGCGCGACAACGCCGCGGGAAAGCTCTACGGAACACTGGGTCACCTGAAGTCGCGCAAGGACGCGCGAGCGGGCATGCAGATCGCCGTCGGCGGCTGCCTCGCGCAGATGGACAAAGAAGCCGTCCAGCAGAAAGCGCCGTGGGTCGACGTCGTCTTCGGAACACACAACATGGGCTCGCTCCCCGGCATGCTCGAGCGTGCCCGCCACAACGGCGAAGCGGAGCTGGAGATCCTCGAGTCGCTCGAGATCTTCCCGTCCACGCTGCCCACCAAGCGCGACTCGGTGCACAGCGGGTGGGTCTCGATCTCGGTCGGTTGCAACAACACCTGCACGTTCTGCATCGTGCCGAGCCTGCGCGGCAAGGAGAAGGACCGCCGCCCGGGCGACATCCTGAACGAGATCCGCCTGCTCGTCGACGACGGCGCGATCGAGGTCACCCTGCTCGGCCAGAATGTCAATTCGTACGGCGTCGAGTTCGGCGACCGTCTCGCGTTCGGCAAGCTGCTGCGCGCGGCGGGCGAGATCGAGGGCCTGGAGCGCATCCGGTTCACCAGCCCCCATCCGGCGGCCTTCACCGACGACGTCATCGCGGCGATGGCCGAGACCCCGGCGGTCATGCCGCAGCTGCACATGCCCCTGCAGTCCGGTTCCGACCGCATCCTCAAGGCGATGCGTCGGTCGTACCGCAGCGAGAAGTTCCTCGGCATCCTGGACCGCGTGCGCGAGCGCATCCCGCACGCGGCGATCACGACCGACATCATCGTGGGATTCCCGGGCGAGACCGACGAAGACTTCGAAGAGACCATGCGCGTGGTCGAGGCCTCGCGGTTCTCGAGCGCCTTCACGTTCCAGTACTCGATCCGCGAGGGCACACCGGCCGCGACCATGGCCGATCAGGTGCCGAAGGCCGTCGTGCAGGAGCGCTTCGAGCGGCTGATCGCCCTGCAGGACCGGATCTCGGCCGAGGAGAACCAGAAGCAGCTCGGCCGCACCCTCGAGGTCCTCGTCTCGGCGGGGGAGGGCAAGAAGGATGCCGAGACCCACCGCCTGACCGGCCGCGCCGAAGACAACCGCCTCGTGCACTTCGAGCTGCCGGCGGGCTCGGCCGTGCCGCGTCCGGGCGACGTCGTGTCGGTCACGGTGACCCACGCGGCGCCCTTCCACCTGCTCGCCGACGCCGTCGACGGCGCGCCGCTGCGCATCCGTCGCACCCGCGCCGGCGACGCGTGGGACCGGTCGCAGGCCGAGTCGTGCGCAGTGCCGGCGCCCGCCGGCGAAGCCAGCGCGCCGCGCGCGGTGTCGCTCGGACTCCCCACGCTGCGCGTGGGCGTGTGACGAGCCCGTCCCTCTGGGCGGTCGTCGGAGCCACCGGCACCGGCAAGACCGGTCTCTCCCTCGCCCTCGCGGAGGCTCTCGCGGCCGAGGGGCGGCCGGCCGAGATCGTGAACGCCGACGCGATGCAGCTGTACCGCGGCATGGACATCGGAACCGCGAAGATCCCGGTCGCCGAGCGCCGCGGCATCCCGCATCACCTCTTCGACGATCTCACGGTGACCGACGAGGCCGCGGTGGCCTGGTACCAGGATGCCGCCCGCGCGGCGATCTCCGAGATCCACTCCCGGGGCGCCGAGGCGATCCTCGTCGGCGGCTCGGGGCTCTACGTCTCGAGCGTGCTGTGGGACTTCCGTTTCCCCCCGCGGGATGAGGCATTGCGCGCCCGCCTCGAGGCGGAGCTCGGGCGCGAGGGCCCGGGTGCGCTCTTCGCGCGGCTCCGCGAGGCCGATCCCCGTGCGGCGGCGAACATCGACCCGCGCAACGGGCGACGCGTGGTGCGCGCGCTCGAGGTGCTGGCCCAGGGCGGCCAGACGCACGGCGGTGCCCTTCCGGATGCGCCGGAACCGTGGCATCCGTCGACGCGTATCGTGACGACGCACGTGGAACGCGAGCAGCTCGTGTCGATGCTCGACGAGCGCGTCGAGGGGATGTGGGCCGCGGGCCTCGTCGACGAGGTCGAGAGGCTGCGCGGCGAAGGACTCGAGCGAGGCGTCACGGCGTCACGAGCGATCGGGTACGCGCAGGCGCTCGCCCAGCTGCGCGGCGACCTGACGCGCGCGGAGGCCATCGCGCAGACGCAGGCCCTCACCCGGCGGTACGCGCGCCGACAGGTGTCGTGGTTCCGCCGTTACGCCGATGCCCGCGTCGTCGACGCCCGGACGACGGATGCCGCGCACCTCGTGCGCGCGACAGTGGGAGATGATCGATGACCATCGCGATCCGCGCATTCGTGCCGTCCGACGAGGACGCCGTCGTCGCCCTGTGGGAGGACGCGGGGCTGACCAGGCCCTGGAACGACCCGCGCGCCGACATCCGCCGGAAGCTGACCGTGCAGCCCGAGCTCTTCCTCGTCGCCGTCGACGGGGACGCGCTCGTCGGCAGCGTGATGGCGGGCTACGACGGACACCGCGGGTGGCTCTACTACCTGGCCGCCGCGGCCTCGCACCGCGGGCGGGGAGTGGGGCGGACGCTCGTGGCCGAGGCAGAGCGGCTGCTGGAGGAGATGGGCTGCCCCAAGGTGCAGCTCATGGTGCGCCCCGACAACACCGGAGCGCGGGGCTTCTACGACGCGCTCGGCTACGAGCCGTTCGAGACCTGGGCCACCGGCCGGCGACTGATCGTCGACGGTCCCGGACGACCCGACTGAGGCCGCCCGGCCCTGGCACGGCGGATGGCCGGCTGCGGGTCGTCCGTAGACTGGGCGCATGTCCTCTCTCGCGTTCACCAAGGGCCACGGCACCGGCAACGATTTCGTGGTGGTCGCCGACCCCGACGGCGAGCTCGACCTCTCCGACGCGCAGGTCGCCGCGCTGTGCGACCGTCACTTCGGCATCGGCGCCGACGGGTTGCTGCGGGTCGTGCGCTCCGCCGCGATCCGCGACGGCGCCGAGGCGGCGGCATCCGGGGCCGAGTGGTTCATGGATTACCGCAACGCCGACGGATCCGCGGCCGAGATGTGCGGCAACGGCACGCGCGTCTTCGCCCGGTACCTCACCGACACGGGTCTCGCCTCCATCGACGAGGGACTGCGGATCGGCACGCGAGCGGGCGTGAAGACCCTCACGCGCAGCGACCGCGGGTTCGAGGTCGACCTGGGAGCGTACGCGGTCGAGGCCGACGAGACGCTCGTGCGCGCGAAGGGCCTGAGCGTCGCGCGCCCGGGGGTGGGCATCGACGTCGGCAACCCGCACGTGGTCGTCGCCCTGTCGTCGGATGCCGAGCTCGAGGGGCTCGATCTGACCTTCCAGCCCGTACTCGACCCCGCGCCGCGACACGGCGCCAACGTCGAATTCGTCGTCCCGGCCGACCCGCTCGTGCGCGACGGCGTCGGGGCGATCCGCTTGCGCGTGTTCGAGCGCGGGGTCGGCGAGACCCTCAGCTGCGGAACGGGCGTCGCCGCCGCCGCGCTCGCCGTGCGGCACTGGGCGGGCGCCGCCGCTCCCGATCACTGGGTCGTCGACACCCCGGGCGGCACGCTCGGCGTGCGCGTCGCCGAGGGGCGGGTCTTCCTGTCGGGTCCCGCATCGCTGGTGTTCACGGGCGAGGTCGCTCTCGCCTGACACCGGAACGGGGCGTCGGAGCGGAATCGCGTGACGTCAAACGTCGCGGGGAGACGGCGCGTGCGCGCTCGAGCCGTGGCAGCCGGATGCCGGCTCGCGGGCGCGAGCGGATGATTCCACCGCGGACGGGGCTCCGCTCCCGTCCGCGCCCCCTCCGGCGACGGCGCGGCGGATGCCGTCGGCTCAGCGGACGACGTCGATGAGTTCGCTCGGGGGCGAGCCGTGGCGGCGCACCCGCAGGACGCGGTACCCGCGGCCGGTGGCGGCGCGCTGGACGCCGTAGCCCTCGGGGAAGGTCGCCGCGAGCCAGCGCTGCAGGGAATCGGAGCCGAGGTTGCGCTGGACGACGAACCAGCCGTCGCTGCGCTCCTGCAGGCGCGGGATCCAGTGCTGGAGCATGCTGTGCAGCTCGTTCTTGCCGACCCGGATCGGCGGGTTCGACCGGATGGTGCGGAACGTCACGTCGTCGGGAACATCTTCCGGGCGCACGGCGTTGATGTTGGTGAGGCCGAGCGACTCGGCATTGCGCCTCACGAGATCGAGAGCACGTTCGTTGACGTCGACCGCCCACACGGTCGCGTGCGGTGACGCGAGCGCCAGCGACAACGAGATCGGACCCCACCCGCACCCCAGGTCGAGGAAGTTCCCACCGGCGGGCGGGGGAGGCGTGTTGGCCAGCAGCACCGAGGTGCCGGCATCCACGTGCTCGGGGCTGAAGACGCCGCCCGCCGTGACCACCTCGAGTTCGCGACCGGCCAGCGTCACGCGGATGCGGCGGAGCTGCTCGGGACTCGACGGCGACGCGCTGAAGTAGTGCTCGCTCCCCATCCGCACAGGATATCCGACCGGAGCCTCGGGCGCCGGGCCGGATAAAGTGCCAGAACATCAGTACCACCGCGGGCCCCGCCCGCGACGAAAGGAACACATGACCGAACAGACCACACCCCCGAGCATCGACGCGTCAGCCGTGGATCCGGTCGACCGTGTGCTCGCGCGCGCCGAAGCGCACCGCGGGGTCCGGGTCTTCGGTGCCGCTCAGGCCCTTCAAGACAGCACCACCGCGTACGGCGGCGACAGCGACGGCGACCAGTGGGACCGCGAGGAACGCGCGGCGCTGCGCCGTGTCGTCGGCCTGTCGACCGAGCTCGAAGACGTCACCGAGGTCGAGTACCGCCAGTTGCGCCTCGAGAACGTCGTGCTCGTCGGCGTGCACCCCCAGGGGGAGCAGACGGATGCGGAGAACTCCCTGCGCGAGTTGTCGGCGCTCGCCGAAACGGCCGGAGCGGTCGTGCTCGACGGCGTCCTGCAGCGTCGGCCCCACCCCGATCCGGCGACCTACGTCGGCCGGGGCAAGGCCGCGGAGCTTCGCGACATCGTCGCCGCCGTCGGCGCCGACACCGTCATCGCCGACACGGAGCTCGCGCCCAGCCAGCGGCGTGCGCTCGAAGACGTCGTGAAGGTGAAGGTGATCGACCGCACGACGGTCATCCTCGACATCTTCAGCCAGCACGCGAAGAGCCGTGAGGGCAAGGCCCAGGTCGAACTCGCGCAGCTCGAATACCTTCTCCCGCGACTGCGCGGATGGGGTGACTCGATGTCGCGCCAGGCCGGCGGACAGGTCGGTGCAGGCGGAGCGGGCATGGGATCCCGCGGACCCGGTGAGACGAAGATCGAGCTCGACCGTCGCCGCATCCGTACGCGTATGGCCCAGCTGCGCAAGCAGCTGCGCGACTTCGCCCCCGCCCGTGAGGCCAAGCGCGCCGAGCGCAAGCGCCACACGATCCCGTCGGTGGCGATCGCCGGGTACACCAACGCGGGCAAGTCGAGCCTGCTCAACCGCCTCACGAGCGCCGGAGTGCTCGTGGAGAACGCCCTCTTCGCGACCCTGGATGCCACGGTCCGCCGCTCCGAGACCACCGACGGGCGCGTGTACACGCTGACCGACACCGTGGGCTTCGTGCGCAACCTCCCGCATCAGCTGGTCGAAGCCTTCCGCTCCACGCTCGAAGAGGTCGGCGACGCGGACGTCATCCTGCACGTGGTCGACGCGTCGCATCCCGACCCGGCCGCCCAGCTCATGACGGTGCGCGACGTGATGGGCGATGTCGACGCGAACTTCGGGCAGGAGATCGTCGTCTTCAACAAGTCCGATCTCGTGAGCGAAGACGACCGGCTCGTGCTGCGGGGTCTCGCTCCGAACGCGAAATTCGTGTCGTCGCGCACCGGTGAGGGCATCGCCGAACTGCGTGCCGCGATCGAAGAGGCGCTGCCGTTGCCGGCGGTCGAGGTGCAGGCGGTCGTTCCGTACGACCGCGGCGACCTCGTGTCGGCGGTGCACGAGAGCGGCCTCATCGTGGCGCAGGAGCACCGCGAGAACGGCACCTATCTGCACGCTCACGTCGGCGCCCGGCTCGCCGCCGAGCTGGCGGCGTTCGACGGCTGAGGCCCGCGCGGCACGATGGGCCCCTGCGCGTACGCGCGGGGGCCCATCGCCGTGGGGGCGCTCTTCGGCGCGTCGGCGCCGCGGGTGAGTCGCCCGGAAGGCGTCGGCTCAGTCGAGCTCGAGCGCGGGGATACCCGGGGTCTCGAAGCCGAACACCGCGCCGAGGAAGCCGAGTTCGCGCTCGAGGGAGTCGATCACCGTCTCCGACCGGCGGAACCCGTGCCCCTCGCCCTCGTACAGGACGTACGCGTGCGGGACGCCGTGCGCCGTCAGGGCGTCGCGGATGGCCTCCGCCTGCGACGGGGGGACCACCCGGTCTTCCGATCCCTGCAGGATCAGCAGCGGCACACGGAAGAGCTCCGGGCGGCTCAGGGGTGAGCGCTCGACGTACACGGCCTCGGCATCGGGCAGAGGCCCGATGAGCCCGTCGAGGTAGCGCGCCTCGAAGTCGTGGGTGTCTTCCGCGAGGGCGCGTGCGTCGCCCACCCCGTAGCGGGAGATGCCGGCTGCGAACACGTCGGTGCGCGTGACGGCGGCGAGCACCGTCCAGCCCCCGGCCGAGCCTCCCGCGATGGCGAGGCGCTCGGGGTCGGCGAGTCCCGCTTCCGCGAGGGCGGATGCCGCGGCGGCGACGTCATCGACGTCGACCGCGCCCCACTGTCCCTTCAGGCGGTCCCGATAGGCGCGCCCGTAGCCGGTGGAACCGCCGTAGTTGACGTCGAGGACGCCGATACCCCGGCTCGTGAAGAACGCCGTCTTCGCCGACGGAGCGGGGCCGACGTGCGAGGTGGGTCCGCCGTGGACGAGCACGACGTACGGCGGGCGCTCGCCTGTCACGGGGGCGACGTCGGGGTTGGTGGGGGCGTAGGCGAAAGCGTGCACCGGACCGTGCGGTCCGTCCGTCGACAGCGCGCGGGCCGTCGGCATCCATTCGTCTCCCCACGGGCCGGCGCCTCCCGTCACGAGGTCGACAGCGCCGGAATCGAGGTCGACGATCCAGAGGCCCGATCGCCCGCCGGCGTCCGAACCCGAGACGAGCACCTGCGACCCGCGGGCGTCGTCGATCGCGGCGCCGGCGACGACGGGGACGTCGAGGGGACGGACGCCGCTCGGTGCGATCTCGACGACCTCATCGGCCCCGTTCGTCCGGACGGCGACGACGCGCCCGTCGTCGGCCGCTCCGAACCACCGGGTTCCGAGTACCCACAGGCCCCCGCCGGTGTCGGCGTCCGCCGGGGCGAGCGGCTGCGCATCGCCGTCGAGGGGGCGACGGAAGAGGTTCCATCGGCCTTCGGGATCGTCCGCGTAGAGGAGCTCGTCGTCCGCGATCCACACGGGTTGCACGGGCGCGCGGTGCGCACCGCCCGCGACGTCGTGGACCTCGCCCGTCTCGAGGTCGGCGACGCGGAGGACGGTGGCATCCCACGGCATGTCGGGGTGATCCCAGGCCACCCAGGCCAGGCGGCGACCGTCGGGCGAGAGGGCCGGCTGGGCCAGGAAGTCACTGCCCTCGGCGAGGACCTCCGCCGGCCCGTCGAGGGGGATGCGGACGATGGCCCGGGCCGGGACCCGCGACGACCCGTGGGTCTCGCGCACGGCGAGGAGGACCCCGTGCTCCCAGCGCAGTCCGCCGTGTCGCACGGCGTCGTCGGCGGGGGTCAGCGGGCGCGAGGTCTCGCCCGGGCGGAGCGCGTAGACCCGCTGGTCGGCCTTCTCGACGTAGTACAGCTCCCCGTCGTCGGACGCCGTCCAGGCGCCGCCACCGTACTCGTGCACCGCGGAGCGCGCGTCGGCGGGTGCGGGAAGCACCGTCTCGACGGAGCCGTCGCCGCGGCGACGCTTCACGGCGACGCGACCGGCCTCGTGGGGGACGGACTCGCCCCACCACACCTCGTCTCCCACCAGTCGTGCGCCGTCGACGCGCGGCGAGGCCTGGGCGACGGACGCGGGCGTGATCGGGGAGGGCCAGGAACCGTAGGGGAGGGTGTCAGCCATGACTCCAGCCTAGGCAGGGCATCCGACATCGACGGAGATCCCCGGTACTCGCGACGAGCGAGCCGAGAGGGGCGGATGCCACGCCCGAGCGCGCATCCGGCCCCGGGGCGGGGAAGGTCAGACGGCGCGCAGGACGGCGACGACGCGGCCGAGCACGACGGCCTCGTCGCCCAGGATCGGCTCGAACGCGCTGTTGCGGGGGAGCAGCCAGGTGTGGCCGTCGCGGCGGCGGAACGTCTTCACGGTCGCCTCGCCGTCGAGCATCGCGGCGACGATCTCGCCGTTCTCGGCCGTCGCCTGCGATCGCACGACGACCCAGTCGCCGTCGCAGATGGCGGCGTCGATCATCGAGTCGCCCGACACCTTGAGCATGAAGAGCTCGCCCTTGCCCACCAGTTGGCGGGGGAGGGGGAAGATCTCCTCCACCTGCTGGTCGGCGGTGATGGGCACGCCGGCGGCGATGCGGCCGACGAGGGGCACGAGGGCGGCGTCGCCCAGCGCGGGAGCCGTGTCGGCCGGGTTCTCGGCGGCGGCACCGGGGAGGTCGATGAGGACCTCCATGGCGCGCGTCTTGCCCGGGTCGCGCCGCAGGTAGCCGCTCAGTTCCAGCTGGTTGAGCTGGTGGGTCACGCTCGACAGCGACTTCAGGCCGACCGCGTCGCCGATCTCGCGCATGCTCGGCGGGTAGCCGTGCCGGGCGATCGATCGCTGGATGACCTCGAGGATGGCGAGCTGCTTGTCGCTCAGGTTCTTGCGTCGCCGAGTCTGCGGACGTTCGCGGCCGGCGGCGGTCGTCGCGTCGGTCATCTGTGCTCCCCTCGCGCCGCTGTCGATGCGGCGGAAATTCGAATGTCGGAGGTTGGTGATGAGGTCTCCGTGTCGAAACCGTATCCGGTGAACGAGCCGGAAGGCAGGGAACGGCGCGCGTGTCGCGTTCGATCCGTCTGCGATATCCGCGGTCTTGACACATCGAAAGTATCGAAGATAGATTCGGAATACAGATTCGCACCCCCGCCCTCCCGGCCGAGGGCGGGGTGCGAATCTCTCCCCACCGAGGAGCACATCATGAGCAGCATCGCCATCACCGCCCCGACCACCCGCCTGCGCATCACCGCGCGCGGACGCCGTGTCGTCGCGTTCCTGGTCGCCCTTCCCCTCGCCATCGCCCTGGGTTTCGCCGTCGTCGGCGGGGGAGCCGCGCTCGCCTCGAACGAGGCCGGGGCGCCCGTCGGGTCGTTCACCGAGATCACCGTCATGAGCGGCGAGACGTTGTGGTCGATCGCCGAGGAGCTCGCGCCCGCGGCCGACCCGCGCGATGTGGTCGCCGAGATCTCGCGTCTCAACGCCCTGTCCGGCGGTTCCGTCACGGCGGGTCAGCGCATCGCCATCCCCGCCGAATACGCTCCCGCGAACTGACCGTCCGCACGGGATCGACGCCGACGGCAGGGGCGATCCGCCCGACCCGCGAGCGTGATCCGTCGGTGTCACCGCCGCCTACGATGGGTGAGGTGAACGTACGCCTCGACGACCTCCCGCTTCGCGACGATCTCCGGGGCATGACGCCCTATGGGGCACCGCAGGCCGCGCTGCCCGTGGCGCTGAACGTGAACGAGAACACGCACCCCGTTCCGTCCGAAGTCGCCGACGACATCCTGGATGCCGTGGCTCGCGCCCTCCGCGATGTCAACCGGTATCCCGACCGCGAATTCACCACTCTCCGTGAGGCCTTCGCGCAGTACCTCGGGCACGGACTGAACCCCGATCAGATCTGGGCGGCCAACGGCTCGAACGAGGTCCTCCAACACATCCTCCAGGCGTTCGGCGGTCCTGGCCGCACGGCGATGGGATTCGCCCCCACCTACTCGATGTACCCGATCCTCACCCGCGCCACGGGCGCCCGGTGGATCGCCGGGGAGCGCGCGCACGACTTCACCCTCTCCGCCGAGTCCGCGGCGACGCAGGTGCGCGAGCAGCGTCCCGACATCGTCTTCCTCTGCGCCCCCAACAACCCCACGGGCACCCCCCTGCGCCTCGACGTCATCGAGGCCGTGTACGACGCCTTCGAGGGGGTCGTCATCGTCGACGAGGCCTACGAGGAGTTCGCCCCGCGCGATGAGCCGTCGGCCATCTCGCTGCTGCCCGGGCGCCCGCGGCTGGTCGTCTCGCGCACCATGAGCAAGGCGTTCGCCTTTGCGGGAGCCCGCGTCGGCTACCTCGCCGCCGACCCGGCGTTCGTCGACGCGCTCCGCCTGGTACGGCTGCCGTACCACCTCAGCGCGCTGACGCAGGCCGCCGCGACGGCCGCTCTCGGGCACGCCGACACCATGCTCTCGATGGTCGACGAGATCGTCGCGCAGCGCGACCGCATCTCGGCGACCGTGTCGGCGCTGGGGTACACGGCGCACGAGTCCTGGACGAACTTCGTCCTCTTCGGGGGCGTCGACGATCCCGCCGCGACGTGGAAGGCGCTCTACGACCGGGGCGTGCTGATCCGCGACGTCGGCATCCCCCACCACCTCCGCGTCTCGGCCGGAACGGCCGACGAGACCACCGCGTTCCTGGACGCCCTCGCCTCGATAGGATCCCGAGCATGACCGCCCCCGCCACCCCCCGCACCGCCTCGATCACGCGCGAGACGAGCGAGTCCCGCGTCGAGCTCGAGCTCGACCTCGACGGTCGCGGCGTCAGCGACATCTCCACGAGCGTCCCGTTCTTCGATCACATGCTGACGGCGTTCGCGAAGCACTCCCTGACCGACCTGCGCGTGCGCGCGACGGGCGACACCCACATCGACGCGCACCACACCGTCGAAGACACCTCCATCGTCCTGGGCCAGGCGATCCGCCAGGCGCTCGGAGACAAGTCCGGCATCGCGCGGTACGGCGACGCGCTCGTTCCGCTCGACGAAGCTCTGGCGCAGGCGGTCGTCGACATCAGCGGACGCCCCTACCTCGTGCACACGGGGGAGCCCGCGGGCTTCGAGCACCACCTGATCGGCGGGCACTTCACCGGCTCGCTCGTGCGCCACTCGTTCGAGGCCATCTCGATCCACGGCGGCCTCACCGTGCACGTGCGCGTCGTCGGGGGACGCGATCCGCACCACATCGCCGAGGCGGAGTACAAGGCGTTCGCGCGTGCCTTCCGTCAGGCCAAGGCCCTCGACCCGTTCGTCGACGGCATCCCGAGCACGAAGGGCGCGCTGTGACGGCCAAGCCGGTCGTCGCCGTCCTCGATTACGGCTCGGGCAACGTCCACTCCGCGGTCAAGGCGCTCGTCGAAGCCGGAGCCGACGCGCGGCTGACATCCGACCGCTCGTTGCTGATGGACGCCGACGGCCTCCTCGTCCCCGGCGTCGGCGCGTTCAGCGCCGTCATGGGCGCCCTGAACGCCAGTCGTGGGGGCGAGATCATCGATCGGCGGCTCGCGGGCGGTCGTCCGGTGCTCGGCATCTGCGTCGGCATGCAGGTGATGTTCGAGCGCGGCATCGAGCGCGGCACAGACACGCCCGGACTCGGTGAGTGGCCGGGCACCGTCGACGAGCTCGCCGCCCCCGTGCTGCCGCACATGGGTTGGAACACGGTCGCCGCGGGGGAGGGATCGCGTCTTTTCGAGGGCATCGAACGGGAGCGCTTCTACTTCGTCCACTCGTACGCGGCGCAGGAGTGGTCGCTCGAGGTCACGCCGCCGTTCCCGCAGCCCGCCGTGACGTGGTGCACGTACGGTGCCCCCTTCATCGCCGCGGTCGAGAACGGTCCACTGGCCGCGACGCAGTTCCACCCCGAGAAGTCGGGAGATGCCGGCATCCGTCTTCTCGCCAATTGGATCGACGGCCTGCGCACGACTACTGTGTGACCTCGTGCCCGGGGCTGGCGAGAGGCGCCTACCGGCACGAGGAGCCATGAACGATTTCGCGTCCACGCCCGAGCTTGTCCTTCTTCCCGCGGTCGACGTGGCCGATGGGAAGGCCGTCCGTCTTACCCAGGGGGAGGCGGGCACCGAGACCAGCTACGGCGACCCCGTCGACGCCGCGGCCGACTTCGCGCGTCAGGGCGCGCAGTGGATCCACCTCGTGGACCTCGATGCCGCCTTCGGACGCGGCAGCAACGCGAATGTCATGCGCAAGGTCATCAAGCAGGTCAAGGGCGTGCAGGTCGAGCTGTCGGGCGGCATCCGCGACGACCGCTCCCTCGAAGCCGCCCTCGAAAGCGGTGCGACCCGCATCAACCTCGGCACGGCCGCGCTCGAGAACCCCGAGTGGGCCGCCGACGTCATCAACCGCTACGGCGAGGCGATCGCCGTCGGGCTCGACGTGCGCGGCACGACCCTCGCGGCGCGCGGTTGGACCCGCGACGGCGGTGACCTGTGGACCGTCCTGCAGCGCCTGGAAGACGCGGGCTGCAGCCGCTACGTCGTGACCGACGTGACGAAGGACGGCACGCTGCGCGGTCCCAACATCGAGCTTCTGCGCGAGATGACCCAGCGCACCCCCAAGCCCATCGTCGCCTCCGGCGGCGTGTCGAGCCTCGACGACATCGCGGCGCTCCGCGAGCTCGTGCCGCTGGGCGTCGAGGGCGCCATCGTGGGCAAGGCCCTCTACGCGGGACAGTTCACCCTCGCTGAGGCGCTGGATGTCGCCGGACACTGACGGTCCTCGCGCCGGCGGTCCCCACGACCACGGGCACCGCGCCGATTCCGCGGGCGTTCCCTGGGAGGGGCGTCGTTTCGAGTCGAACCCGCACTCCGGTGACGACGGCTCGGCCGACCCGGCGCTGCTCGCTGCTCTCGTCGCGTTCCGCGCGGGCGACGGCGACGCGCGCGCCGTCGTCGACGCCTATCGCGACGCGCGACTGCTGATCCCGCTGGTCGCCGAGAAGGGCGACCACGGTATCGGTGCTCACGGCCTCGAGGTCGACAAGACGCAGGAGTTGTCGATCGTGACGGTCGCCGCCCCCGACGGTCGCAAGGTGCTCCCCGTGTTCACCTCGGTGACCGCCCTGCAGACCTGGGATGCCGCAGCCCGCCCCGTGCCGGCCGACGGGCGTCGCACGGCCCTGGCTGCAGCGTCCGAGGACACCGAGCTCATCGTCATCGACCCGGCGTCGGAGACGGAGTTCGTCATCCGGCGCCCCGCCGTCTGGGCGATCGCGCAGGGGGAGTCGTGGGAACCGGCCCACACGTCTCCCGCGATCTTCACCGGCCTGCAGGAGAGCATCTCGGGCGAACTCGCGGTGCTCGACCTCGCCGTCGAGTCGGGCGACCCCACCGGCCGCCTGCGTGGTCCCGAACTGGTGGTGCACCTCCAGCTCATGTCGGGCCTCGAGCAGGAGGAACTGGATGCCGTGCTCGCCCGCATCGCACGCCGATGGTCGGCCGACGACCGCATCGCGGTGCTGGTGGATTCCCTGACGGTGAAGCTGCACCGCAGCAAGGACGTCTGAGGAACACGTTCCCGCCGGACGTCACCAGAACAGGGGATGCCACGGCAACAGGCCGTTTTCGACGCGGTCGACCTGTTCTCGTGGCATCCCCTGTTCTCACGACAGGCCAGGCCCCCGCGGGTGTCACGGCGGAGCCGGCCTGCGGCACAGGGCGCAGTGATGCCCCTTCCCCAGGCAATCGGGGTAGGGGCCCTATACGCCCGCGGGTGTCACGGCGGAGCCGGCCTGCGGGAAAGGGCGGAGGGATGCCGCTTCGCTGGGCAATCGGGGCAGGGTCCCATACGCCCGCGGGTGTCACGGCGGAGCCGGCCTGCGGCACAGGGCGCAGTGATGCCCCCTTCCCCAGGCAATCGGGGTAGGGGCCCTGCTCTTGCCTGGGGGAGGGGGCATCACGGAGCCCGGTACCCCAGAACGAACGACTTACGTGACGGGACCCGTCCACTTCTCGCCCGGCCCCTTGCCGATCGGGTCGGGGATGACAGAGGCCTCGCGGAACGCCAGCTGCAGCGAACGCAGCCCGTCGCGCAGTGAGCGCGCGTGCATGTCGCTGATCTCCGGGGCGCCCGCGGTGATGAGGCCGGCGAGGGAGTTGATGAGCTTGCGGGCCTCGTCGAGGTCGAGCTGTTCGGCGGGGTTGTCGGCCAGGCCGGTCTTGACGGCGGCGGCGCTCATGAGGTGGACCGCCGCGGTGGTGATGACCTCGACCGCGGGCACGTCGGCGATGTCGCGCGTGGCGGAGGCCGAGGCGCGCTCCTGCTCCTCCCAGCGCGCGAGCCGCTCGTCTTCTGCGCCGTGGCGGTGCGCGGCCTGGTCGTCGGCGGGCTGGTCGGAGGGGATCGTGTCCACGTGAATCTCTCTGCTAGACTATGGCGGGCTTCGGAGTGTCTCACTCCGTACGAAAGAGGATCACATCCCACCCGCGCTTGCCGCTCCAGGCTACCGGGTTCCCGCACTCCGCTCCGTTTCGCACGGGGTCGCCAGGGTGCAGAAGCCGGTGCTGACAGCACCGTGCCGGGTGGCGTGTGTACTCCTCTTCGCCCGCGATTCGATCGGATCGCGGCGGCCACCACCCGCACACATGAGGAGTTCCGCATCAGCGATCCCCGCACCAACGAGCGCATCCGAGTCCCGGAGGTCCGTCTCGTCGGACCCAACGGCGAGCAGGTCGGCATCGTCCGAATCGAAGCTGCGTTGCGCCTGGCCCAGGAAGCGGACCTCGACCTGGTCGAGGTTGCGCCGAGCTCGAAGCCGCCCGTGGTCAAGATCATGGATTACGGCAAGTTCAAATACGAGGCCGCTCAGAAGGCCAAGGAAACGCGTCGTAACCAGGCGAACACGGTCCTCAAAGAGGTTCGTTTCCGTCTGAAGATCGAAGCCCACGACTACATCACCAAGCTCAAGCGCGCCGAGGGGTTCCTGCAGGCGGGCGACAAGGTGAAGGCCATGATCCTGTTCCGTGGTCGTGAGCAGTCGCGTCCCGAGCAGGGTGTGCGCCTGCTCCGCAAGTTCGCCGAAGACGTCGCCGAGTTCGGCACGGTCGAATCGAACCCCACGATCGACGGCCGCAACATGGTGATGGTGGTCGCTCCTCACAAGAACAAGTCCGAGGTCAAGACCGAGCAGAACGCGCAGCGCGCGGCGAACCGCGAGGCGGCGCGCAGCGCGGCCCGCGGCGATTCGGCCCCGGAAGAAACGCCGACCTCGGCCCCCGCCGAGTAAAGCTCCCCAGACTCCCGCTCCGCCGGGAACACCAACGAAGGAAGACAGATGCCGAAGCAGAAGACCCACTCGGGTGCCAAGAAGCGCTTCAAGCTCACCGGTAGCGGCAAGCTCATGAAGCAGCAGGCCGGTATGCGCCACAACCTCGAAGGCAAGGCCTCGAAGCGCACCCGCCGCCTCAACCAGGAGCAGGTCCTGGCCAAGGGTGACTCGAAGGTCGCCAAGAAGCTCCTCGGTCTCTGAGCGCCGACGCACGTTAGGAAGAAACAGAAATGGCTAGAGTCAAGCGGGCAGTAAACGCCCACAAGAAGCGTCGCGTCATCCTCGAGCGCGCCTCCGGTTACCGCGGACAGCGTTCGCGCCTGTACCGCAAGGCCAAGGAGCAGGTCACCCACTCCCTGGTCTACGCGTACCGCGACCGCCGCAAGCGCAAGGGCGACTTCCGCCGTCTGTGGATCCAGCGCATCAACGCCGCATCCCGTCAGAACGGCCTCACCTACAACCGCTTCATCCAGGGCCTCGGCCTCGCGGGTGTGCAGGTCGACCGCCGCATGCTCGCCGAGCTCGCGGTGAACGAGCCCGCCGTGTTCGCCTCGCTCGTGCAGACCGCCAAGGCTGCGCTGCCCAGCGACGTCAACGCTCCGAAGACCGCGTAAGTCGCATCTTCTCCCGAAACGGGCGTCCTCCTCGGAGGGCGCCCGTTTCGTCGTCCGCGCGCGGCATCCCGGGCCCCATGCCATCAGCGCCATACACTGGTCACGTGCTGGAGAACCCCCGTTCGCCGCGGGTGCGCGCCGTGGCCAAGCTCAGCAAACGCGCTGCCCGCCAGGAGACCGGCCTGTTCCTTCTCGAGGGTCCGCAGGCTGCCAGAGAGGCGCTCGCCTACGCGCCCGAGACCGTTCTGGAGCTCTACGCGACGCCGACGGCGATGGAGAAGCACACCGACGTGCGCGAGGCCGCGGAGCGCGCCGACGTCGAGGTGCAGTACACGACCGAAGCGGTGCTGGACGCCATGGCCGACACCGTGACGCCGCAGGGGATCATCGCGGTCGCCCGGCAGTCGCCGACGGCGTTGAAGGACGTGCTCGCAGCCGGCCCCCGTCTCGTCGCGATCTGCGAAGAGGTGCGCGATCCCGGCAACCTCGGCACGATCATCCGCGCCGCGGATGCCGCCGGGGCCGACGCCGTGATCCTGACCGGTCGCACCGTCGATCCGTACAACCCGAAGGTCGTCCGCTCGACCACCGGATCCTTGTTCCACGTCGCCGTGGCCGTCGACCTCGAGCTCCCCGACGTCGTCGCTCGGATGCACGAGGCGGGGCTGCGCGTCGTCGCGGCCGACGTCGACGGCGACGACTTCCTGGCATCCCGCGATCGCCTGGCCGAGCCCACGGCCTGGTTGTTCGGCAACGAGGCACGCGGACTCGACGACGATGCCCTGGCTCACGCCGACCTCGCCCTCCGCCTGCCGATCTACGGTCGTGCGGAGTCGCTGAACCTCGCGACCGCCGCGAGCGTCTGCCTCTACGAGACCGCTTTCGCCCAGCGGGCCGTCTGAGTGCGGCAGAGATCGCTGCGCTCCCGGCTGTTACAGAACGGTTAAGGCGCGCGCCGGAATGTGGTCCGACGCACAACATCCTCATAGGGTGAAGGCATGGCATCCGTTCCCCCGGCGGGCTCTGCGCCCCTCGTCGTCGTCTCCGATGTGCAGAAGCACTACGGCCAGTTCCAGGCGCTGAAGGACATCGACCTCACTGTCGACCGCGGCGAGGTGGTCGTCGTGATCGGCCCGTCCGGGTCGGGCAAGTCGACGCTGTGCCGCACCATCAACCGTCTCGAGACCATCACGAGCGGCTCGATCACCATCGACGGCAAGGAACTTCCCAAAGAGGGGAAGGGCCTGGCCGAGCTGCGTGCCGATGTCGGCATGGTCTTCCAGTCGTTCAACCTGTTCGCCCACCTGACGATCCTCGAGAACGTCATGCTCGGTCCCCTCAAGGTCCGCAAGATGAAGAAGGCGGATGCCGAGAAGGAGGCGCGGGCGCTCCTGGAGCGCGTGGGCGTCGGCCACCAGGCCGACAAGCTCCCCGCCCAGCTCTCGGGAGGTCAGCAGCAGCGCGTCGCGATCGCCCGTGCCCTGGCGATGAAGCCCAAGGTCATGCTGTTCGACGAGCCCACCTCGGCGCTCGACCCCGAGATGATCAACGAGGTGCTCGACGTCATGGTCGGCCTCGCCAAGGACGGGATGACGATGATCGTCGTCACCCACGAGATGGGCTTCGCCCGCAAGGCCGCGAACCGCGTGGTCTTCATGGCCGACGGGCAGATCGTCGAGCAGGCGGCCCCCGAGCAGTTTTTCACGCAGCCGGAGTCCGACCGGGCGAAGGACTTCCTCTCGAAGCTCATCACGCACTGACGCGTGACCCCGGACGGCAGAGGACGAGGAGGTTCTGGCCGAGATTCGAGCCTCGCTCCACCTCGTTCCGATGACGCGCGCCGTCCCCGTTGACCCTTATTCGCACAGCACACATTCGTTACCAAGGAGACATCACATGCGTAAGACACGTTTTCTGGCCGGCGCGAGCATCGTCGCCGCCGGCCTGCTGGCACTGACCGCCTGCAACAGCGGCGCCCCGGGCGCCGCCCCCGCCGAGGGCGACGGCGCCGACACCACCCAGCTGTGGGAGGTCGCGTCCGACGTCTCGCTCGACGGCAGCCCCACCTACGACCGCATGGTCTCGGCCGACAAGGTCGTCGTCGGCGTCAAGGAGGACCAGCCCGGTCTCGGGTTCAAGGACCCGATCAGCGGCGACCGGGGCGGTTTCGACGTCGAGATCGCCCAGTGGATCGCGGCTTCGCTCGGCTTCGACGCCGACAAGATCGAGTACAAGACCATCCCCTCCGCGAACCGCGAGCAGGAGCTGGTCAACGGCAACATCGACTACTACGTCGGCACCTACTCGATCACCGACAAGCGGAAGGCGCAGATCGACTTCGCGGGTCCGTACCTCATCACGGGTCAGGGCCTGCTCGTCGCAGCCGACAACGAGGACATCACCGGACCGGACGACCTGGCCGGCAAGATCGTCTGCTCGGTGACCGGTTCGACGCCGCTGCAGCGCATCCGCGACGAGTACAACCCGGGCGACACGGTCGAGTACGACACCTACACGCAGTGCCTCGAGCAGCTGCGCGCGGGCTCGGTCGACGCGGTCACCACCGACCAGGCGATCCTCGCCGGCTACGTGGCCCAGGAGCCCGAGACCTTCAAGATCGCCGGCGACACCTTCAGCGAGGAGCGCTACGGCGTCGGCCTCCCCAAGGGCGACACGGTGCTGAAGGACCACATCAACACCCTGTTCAACGACGGCGGCGACGTCTGGACCGCGCTGTTCGAGAAGAACCTCGCGCCGGCCGGCATCAAGGGCGAGCAGCCCACCGCCGACGAGTGATCCGATCGGGGGCGGTGCGGCTGTCCGCGCCCGCCCGCCCCCGATTCCCTCCTTCGAGATAAGGACCCTGCATGGGTGTCATCACCGACAACCTCGACATCTGGAGCCAAGCGCTCGTCGGCACGCTCGTGCTGTTCTTCGCCGGCGGCGCGCTCGCGCTCGTCCTCGGGATCATCGTCGGCGCGATGCGCGTGTCGCCCGTGCCGATCGCGCGCGGAGTCGGGACGTTCTACGTCAGTGCCATCCGCAACACCCCCCTCACGCTGGTGTTCTTCGCCTTCGTGTTCGCTCTGCCCCCTCTTCTCGGACTCCGCCTGACCGGTGAGGTGTCGCTGGTGCTGGGCATCTGCGCCCTGGGCATCTACACCGCCACCTACGTCGCCGAAGCGATCCGATCGGGTGTGAACACGGTCCCGGTCGGTCAAGCCGAGGCCGCGCGCGCCCTGGGCCTGACCTTCGGGCAGGTCATGTCACTGGTCGTGCTGCCCCAGGCGTTCCGCTCGGTCATCCCCCCGATGGTGAGCGTCTTCATCGCCCTGCTGAAGAACACCACCGTCGCCGCGGGCTTCTCCATCGTGAACCTGGGATCGGTCCGCAACTACCTCAGCGAGCGGGGAGAGAACGCGTTCGTCGTGATCCTGTGGATCATGATCGTGTTCGTCGCGCTCGTGCTCCTGCTGTCATGGGTGCAACGAACGCTCGAGAACCGATGGAGGGTCGCCCGATGAGCAGCGTCCTGTACGACGTCCCCGGCCCCAAGGCCGTCCTGCGCAATCGCATCCTGGGCGTGCTCACGATCCTGGTCGTGCTCGCCATCGTGGGCTTCTTCGTGTGGCGACTCGCCGACACGGGCCAGTTCACGGCCAAGAAATGGTCGGCGTTCACCTACACGAACGTGTGGGCGAGCATCCTGGATGCCACGCTGGCCACGCTCGCCGCCTTCGCCGCCGCCGCCGTCGGTGCTCTCGTGCTCGGTTTCGTCCTCGCGATCGGGCGTCTCTCTGATCACGCGTGGGTGCGCTGGCCCTTCACCGCGGTGATCGAGGTCTTCCGCGCGATTCCGGTGCTCGTCTTCATGTTCCTGCTCTACTACGGGTTCCCCGTCATCGGGATCCGCATGGAGCCGTACTGGGCGGTGGTCATCGCCCTCGTCTGCTACAACGGATCGGTCCTCGCGGAGGTCATCCGCGCCGGCGTCGAGTCGCTGCCGAAGGGGCAGTCGGAGGCGGGATACGCGATCGGTCTGCGCAAGGCCGGCGTGATGCGCCTCGTGCTGCTGCCCCAGGCGATCCGCGCCATGATGCCCGTCATCATCGCGCAGCTCGTGGTGACCCTGAAGGACACCGCCCTCGGCTTCGTCATCACCTACCCCGAGCTGCTGTTCTACGCGAAGTACATCGGCGCGCAGCCCGTCGTCGGTTCGCCGATCGTCCCGGCGACGATCGTGGTCGGCGCGATCTACATCGCGCTGTGCCTTCTGCTGTCGTTCGTGGCGACCCTCGTCGAGAAGCGGCTCCGTCGCTCGTCGCGCGGCGACGTCGCCGCGCCCGTGCAGCCCCTGCAGCAGGGAGCGACCGACACCTCGCTGATCGTCGCCCAGCGCGGCGGGTCAACGATCTGAGTCATCGCACCGACGGGCGGGGGAGTGTCCCCGCCCGTCGGTAGACTCTCATCTCGTGTCCGACGCACCCGAGATCACCCCCGAGGCCGTCGCCTCCGCCGTCGAAGCCGCTCTCGCGGCCATCGCCGCGGCCGCGACCACGGCCGAGTTGAAAGCCGCCCGCTCCGCGCACACCGGGGAGCAGTCCTCCCTCGCGCGCCTGAACGCCCAGATGCGCCACGTGGCCCCCGAGCAGAAGGCCGCGGTCGGCAAGCTCGTCGGCCAGGCGCGCGGCCAGGTCAATCAGGCGCTCGCCGCTCGCGAGGCCGAACTCGCCGCCGCCGAGACGGCTGCGCAGCTCGAGGCCGAGCGCATCGACGTCACGGCGCTGCCGCAGCGCGGCCGCGTCGGTGCGCGGCATCCCATCTCCCTCCTGCAGGAGCAGGTGTCCGACATCTTCGTCGGCATGGGATGGGAGATCGCAGAGGGGCCGGAGCTCGAGCACGAGTGGTTCAATTTCGATGCCTTGAACTTCGACGTCGACCACCCCGCGCGCCAGATGCAGGACACGTTCTTCGTGGATCCGGTCGCCCGTCACCTGGTGCTGCGCACGCACACGAGCCCCGTCCAGGTGCGTTCGATGCTGGAGCGCGACCTGCCCATCTACGTGCTGTGCCCGGGCCGGGTGTACCGCACCGACGAGTTCGACGCGACGCACCTGCCGGTGTTCACGCAGTTCGAGGGGCTCGTGGTCGACAAGGGCATCACCATGGCTCACCTCAAGGGCACCCTCGACCACGCCGCGCGCGTGCTGTTCGGGCCCGAGGCCAAGACGCGCTTCCGCGCCAACTTCTTCCCGTTCACCGAGCCGAGCGCAGAGCTCGATCTGTGGCATCCCACCTTCAAGGGCGGGGCGCGGTGGATCGAGTGGGGCGGTTGCGGAATGGTGAACCCCAACGTCCTGCGGGCGGCCGGCATCGACCCCGAGGAGTACTCGGGCTTCGCCTTCGGCATGGGCATCGAGCGCACGCTCATGTTCCGCAGCGACGTGCAGGACATGCGCGACATGGCCGAGGGCGATGTGCGCTTCAGTGAGCAGTTCGGAATGGTGGTCTGATGCGCGTCCCTCTCTCCTGGTTGCGCGAGTACGTCGACGTGCCCGCCGAGGCCACGCCCGACGACGTCCTGGCGGCGCTCGTCTCGGTCGGCTTCGAAGAAGAAGACGTGCACCGCTTCGAGCTCAGCGGTCCCATCGTCGTCGGACAGGTGCAGGAATTCACCCCCGAGCCGCAGTCCAACGGCAAGACCATCCGCTGGTGCCAGGTCGACGTGGGCGAGGCCCACGGGGGAGTCCGCGGCATCGTGTGCGGGGCGGGCAACTTCTTCCCCGGCGACAAGGTCGTGGTGACACTTCCCGGCTCCGTGCTGCCGGGGCCGTTCCCGATCGCGTCGCGGAAGACGTACGGGCACGTGTCCGACGGCATGATCGCCTCGGCCAAGGAGCTCGGGCTCGGCAGCGAGCACAGCGGCATCCTGCGTCTGGTCGACCTCGGGATCGATGCGCCGGTGGGGACGGACGCCATCGCGCTGCTGGGTCTCGACGACGTCGCCGTCGAGATCAACGTCACCCCCGACCGCGGCTACGCCCTGTCGCTGCGCGGCGTGGCGCGCGAGTACTCGCACGCGACGGGCGCGGCGTTCCGCGACCCCGGGACGGGGCACGACGAGGCCGTCTCGCGCACGCCGTCGGGCTTCCCGATCGCCGTCGACGACCGCGCGCCCATCCGCGGACGCGCCGGGGCGAGCGAATTCGTCGCGCGCATCGTGCGCGACGTCGACCCCTCGCGCCCGACGCCGCCGTGGATGATCACGCGGCTGTCGCTGGCCGGCATCCGTTCGCTCGGTGTGCTGATCGACATCACCAACTACGTCATGCTCGAGCTCGGCCAGCCGATCCACGGCTACGACCTCGACCGCCTGCAGGGCGGCATCACGGTCCGCCGCGCCGAGGAGGGCGAGAAGCTCGAGACCCTCGACGGTCAGGTGCGCACCCTCAGCGCGGAAGACCTGCTCATCACCGACGAGTCGGGACCGATCGGTCTCGCGGGCGTCATGGGCGGCGGGCCGACCGAGATGAGCGATGCGACGCGCAACGTCCTGATCGAGGCCGCGACCTTCGACCAGGTCACGATCGCGCGGACCGCGCGGCGCCACAAGCTGCCGTCGGAGGCCTCGCGCCGCTTCGAGCGCGGCGTCGACCCGCTGGTGCCGTACGTGGCGGCCGAGCGCGTCGCCTCGCTGATGGTGGAGCTCGCCGGCGGCACGCTCGACACCGACCTCGGTGGATCGCTGTCGTCGTCGCACCGCCGCGAGTCCCTCACCCTGCCCGCCGGCTTCGTCTCGGGTCTGATCGGCGTGGACTACACCGACGACGAGACCGTCTCGGCTCTCCGGCTGATCGGATGCAGCGTCGACGAGCACGACGGCGGATGGGCGGTGACGCCTCCGTCGTGGCGCCCCGATCTGACCGACAAGTGGACGCTCGCCGAGGAGGTCGCCCGCATCGAGGGCTACGACCGCATCCCCTCGGTGCTCCCCACGCCGCCGTCGGGCCGGGGTCTGACCTCCGCCCAGCAGGGGCGTCGTCGCGTGGCGAACGCCCTGGCCGCGGCCGGTTTCGTCGAGACGCCGTCGTTCCCCTTCACCACCGAGGAGCAGAACGCCCTTCACGGCTCGCCCTCCGGCGACCCGCTGCCCAGCGTCAAGCTCGCGAACCCGCTCGACGGTCTCGCGCCGTTCCTGCGCCGCTCGCTGATCCCGGCGCTGTTGCAGGTGGCGCACCGCAACGTCTCGCGCGGCATCGTCGACCTCGCGCTCTTCGAGACGGGGACGGTGTTCCTTCCGAAGCCCGGGGTGCAGTACGGCACGCCCTCGGTTCCGCCGCTGGCCGTGCGGCCCGACGCCGCCACCCTCGCCGCGCTCGACGCGTCGATCCCGCCGCAGCGCCGACACGTCGCGATCCTGCTGGCCGGACACTCCGTCGCCAAGCAGCCCGGGCAGCCCGCTCTGGCCGCCGATCTCGCGGATGCCGTCGACGCGGTGCGCGTGCTCGCCGCGGCCGCGGGGCTCGACATCGAGCTCTTGCAGGCCCAGCGCGCGGCTCTGCACCCCGGGCGCACCGCCCGCGTGCTCGCCGCAGGCCAGGACATCGGCTACGTCGGCGAGTTGCTGCCGACCGTGTCGGCCGAGGCCGATCTGCCGGGACGCGTGCTGGTGGCCGAGCTCGACCTCGACGCGATGCTCGAGCTCGCGCAGTCGCGCGTGGTCGCGGCATCCCTGTCGGCATTCCCGGCCGCGACCCAGGACGTGTCGCTGACCGTGGCCTCGGACGTCGCTGCGGGGGAGGTGCGCGCCGCGCTCGTCGAGGGAGGAGCGCCACTCCTCGAGGGCGCCCGCCTCGTCGACGACTACCGCGGCCCGGGGCTCGCCCAGGGCACGAAGAGCCTCACGTTCGCGCTGCGCTTCCGCGCCGCCGACCGCACGCTGACGGCGGCGGAGGCGACCGATGCCAAGCTCGCGGGCGTCGCGGTGGCCGCCGAACGATTCGGCGCGGCGATCCGCGACTGACGACGCCGCTCCTGGAGCGCCGCCCGGCTCACGCCGCGCGGCGCTCCCGTGCGTTCGGGGGGCGTGGACGGTCCGTGGTCGGATGCCGAGCAGGCGGAGAACTGCCCTCATCGCCGGTAAGGGGGCAGTCGGAAGTGCCCGGCGATGAGGGCAGGGTGACAGCATACCCTTTTTCTGTCCCCCATTTGGGGGACAACGACGAGGGCGTTCGAACGTTCGACGGCGGGTCCTGCGAAAGAAGCGGTGGGGCCCCGATTTGCCCCGTCCGCCCCGTGGCGGATACCCTCGCCACTATGTCGTCGACCACCGCGCGCACCGAGGAGCTCTTCGTGAGCACCGGTGACGAGCGTCGACGTCGGGTCGCGCGCCGATTCTCGGCGACCTCGTAACCCGCCATCGGTCGGGCATACGGGCGTCGCCGCCCCGCTTACCGCTGCGTGCAGCATCAGCCCCGACTCGTAAGGTGGATACATGACCCTCTCGGTCGCCGTCTCCGGCGCTTCCGGCTACGCGGGTGGCGAGATCCTCCGCCTCCTCGCCGACCATCCCGACGTCGAGATCCGCACGGTCACCGCGCATTCCAGCGCCGGCCAGCGGCTCGTCGCCCATCAACCGCACTTGCGCTCCCTCGCGCACCTCGAGCTGCAGCCGACCACGCCCGAGGTGCTCGCAGGTCACGACATCGTCGTGCTCGCCCTGCCCCACGGGCAGTCGGCGCAGTACACCGACGCCCTCACCGGCACCCCGCTCGTCATCGACGCGGGCGCCGACCACCGTCTGACATCGGCGGACGATTGGGCCGCGTTCTACGGCGGAGAGCACCCCGAGCCGTGGGCGTACGGCGTGCCCGAGCTCGTCGTCGGCGGCGTGAAGCAGCGCGAGCACCTCCGCGGGGCCACCCGGATCGCCGCGCCCGGGTGCAACGCGTCCACCGTCGCCCTCTCCCTCGCGCCGGGTGTCGCAGCGGGGGTCATCGACCCGGGCGACATCGTCTCGGTCCTCGCCGTAGGCCCGAGTGGAGCCGGCAAGTCCGCCAAGACGAACCTCCTCGCCAGCGAGATCCTCGGCACCGCGAACCCATATGCCGTCGGCGGTACACATCGCCACATCCCCGAGATCCGCCAGGCTCTGGCCGCCGCGGGGGCGCCGCGCGACGGCATCCGACTGTCGTTCACGCCGGTCCTCGTGCCGATGGCGCGCGGCATCCTGGCCACCTCTTCGGCACCGATCGTCGATGGCGCGACGGATGCCGAGATCCGCGACGCATGGAAGAACGCCTACGCCGACGAGACCTTCGTCGAGCTGCTCCCCGCGGGCGTCTTCCCGCGCACGGCCGACGTGCTCGGCGCCAACATCGCGTCGATGGGCCTGGCGATCGATCGCGCGGCCAATCGCGTGACCGTCGTCGCCGCGGTCGACAATCTCGTCAAGGGCACGGCGGGAGCCGCCGTGCAGTCCCTCAACATCGCGCTGGGCCTCGCCGAGACCACCGCCCTTCCCGTGAACGGAGTCGCCCCGTGAGTGTGACGATCCCCGCTGGTTTCGAAGCCGCCGGCGTCGCCGTCGGTCTGAAGTCGTCCGGTGCGCGCGACGTGGCCGTCGTCGTCAACCGCGGACCGCTCAAGGTGGGTGCGGCGGTGTTCACCTCGAACCGCGCCAAGGCCAACCCCATCCTGTGGTCGGAGCAGGTCGTGAAGGACGGGGTGATCGAGGCCGTCGTGCTCAACTCCGGCGGAGCGAATTGCTTCACGGGATCCTTCGGATTCCAGACCACGCACCAGACCGCGGAGCGCGCGGCGGAGCTGCTCGGTGCGAGCGCGGGCGATGTCGTCGTGTGCTCGACGGGGCTGATCGGCACGGGCGACGAGGTCTTCCGGTCCAAGGTCCTCGACGGCGTCGAGAAGGGCGTCGCCGCGCTCTCGACCGACGGGGGAGAAGACGCTTCGCTCGCCATCATGACCACCGACTCGAAGCCGAAGCGCGCCGCGCACCGGGGGCAGGGGTGGAGCATCGGCGGCATGGCCAAGGGCGCCGGGATGCTCGCGCCGGGGCTCGCGACGATGCTCGTCGTGCTGACCACCGACGTCGTGCTCGACGCGGCCGGCGCCGACGCGGCGCTTCGTGCGGCGACGCATGTCAGCTTCGACCGACTCGACTCCGACGGCTGCATGTCGACCAACGACCAGGTGACGCTCCTGGCGAGCGGGGCCAGTGGCATCCGGGTGGATGCCGAGGAATTCGCCGCAGCCCTCGCCGCCGTCTGCGATGACCTCGCCGCGCAGCTGCAGGGCGACGCCGAGGGCGCGAGCCACGACATCACGATCCGCGTGACGAACGCGGCCAGTGAAGAGGACGCGGTCGAAGTGGGCCGCTCCATCGCCCGCAACAATCTCTTCAAGGCCGCCATCTTCGGCAACGACCCCAACTGGGGCCGCGTCCTCGCCGCGATCGGCACGACCGACGCCGCCTTCGACCCGTACGACGTCGACGTGTGGATGAACGGCGTGCGCGTGTGCACGGCGGGCGGCCCCGATCGCCCTCGCGAGGACGTCGACCTCACGCCGCGCGCCACCGACCTCGTCGTCGACCTCCGCGTCGGCGAGGCCTCGGCCACGATCCGCACCAACGACCTCACGCACGATTACGTCCACGAGAACAGCGCCTACTCCTCATGACCCACGTCGATCTTCAAGACACCGATCCCGCCGCCGCCAGCGAACGGGCCGTCACGCTCGTCGAGTCGCTGCCGTGGGTGCGCAAGTACCGCGATCAGGTCGTGGTGGTGAAGTACGGCGGCAACGCCATGGTCAGCGACGAGCTTCAGGACGCCTTCGCCGCCGACATCGCGTACCTGCGCTACGTCGGCGTGAAGCCCGTCGTCGTGCACGGCGGCGGTCCGCAGATCTCGTCGATGCTCGACCGTCTCGACATCCCCAGCGAGTTCCGCGGCGGGTATCGGGTGACCTCGACCGAGGCCATCGGGGTCGTGCGCATGGTGCTCACCGGTCAGATCAACCCGCAGCTCGTGGCCAAGGTCAACGCGCACGGGCCGCTGGCGACCGGCCTGAGCGGCGAGGACGCGGGCCTGTTCGGCGGTCGTCGACGCGGTGTCGTCGTCGACGGCGTCGAGCACGATCTCGGGCGCGTGGGCGACGTCGTCACCGTCGACCCTCAGCCGGTGCTCGACCACCTCGCCGCCGGTCGCGTGCCGATCGTCTCGAGCATCGCCCCCGACCTCGACCACCCCGGTGCGTCGCTGAACGTCAACGCGGATGCCGCGGCGGCGGCCCTGGCCATCGCGCTGAACGCGAAGAAGCTCGTCGTGCTGACCGATGTGCCGGGCCTGTACGCCGATTGGCCCAACCGCGACTCGCTGGTGTCGCACCTGACCTCGACGGAGTTGCGCGCGATGGTGCCGAAGCTCGAGTCGGGCATGATCCCCAAGATGCAGGCGTGCCTGGACGCCGTCGACGGGGGAGTGCCCACGGCGGCCATCATCGACGGACGTGTGCCGCACTCGGTGCTCGTGGAGCTGTTCACCAACAAAGGAATCGGAACGGAGGTGGTCGCGTGAACGCGGACACGACTCAGGAACCCGCGACGCCCCGCGCCGCCTGGCAGGACGACGCCGGACGCGACCTCGTGCGCAGCTTCGGCGACCGCATGGCGCTGTTCGTGCGCGGCGAGGGCGCGTACGTGTGGGACGGCGACGGGAAGAAGTACCTCGATTTCCTCGCCGGCATTGCCGTCAACGCCCTGGGCCACGCCCACCCGGTGTTCGTCGAGGCGATCACCGCGCAGGCCTCGACCCTCGCTCACGTCTCGAACTACTTCGCCACGCCGCCGCAGCTGGCCATGGCCGCACGGCTCAAGCGCCTCGCCGGCACGGGGGAGTCGGGCCGCGTCTACTTCGGCAACTCCGGTGCCGAGGCCAACGAGGCCGCGCTCAAGCTGGCTCGTCTGCACGGCCGCGGCACAGACCGCACGCGCATCCTCACGCTCAAGGGCGGCTTCCACGGGCGGACGATGGGCGCGCTGGCACTGACCGGCAAGCCCGCTCTGCAGGCCGACTTCCTGCCCATGGTGCCCGGGGTCGAACACATCGACGCCACCATCGAGGCTCTCGAGGCCGCCATGGACGATCGCGTCGCGGCGCTCCTCGTCGAGCCCATCCAGGGCGAGGCGGGCGTCGTCGAGCTGCCGGAGGGCTACCTCCGGGCGGCGCGCGAACTCACCCAGCGCCACGGCGCCCTGCTCATCGTCGACGAGATCCAGACCGGCGCCGGCCGCACCGGCGCGTGGTTCGGCTTCCAGCACGCCGGTATCGTCCCCGATGCCATCACCGTGGCGAAGGGCATCGGCGGCGGCTTCCCCATCGGGGCGCTCATCACCTTCGGGGCCGCGAGCGAGCTGTTCTTCCCCGGCACGCACGGCTCCACCTTCGGCGGCAACGCCCTGGGCACAGCCGTCGGCGGCGCCGTGCTGAACGAGATCGAGTCGGCCGGGCTCGTCGACAACGCCGCCCGGCGCGAGACGCAGCTGCGCGAGGGCATCGCCGCGCTCGGCTCGCCGCTCGTCGCGGGTGTGCGCGGAAAGGGCCTGCTCCTCGGCATCGGCCTCACCAGCCCCGTCGCCAAGGCCGTTGTGGCCGCCGCCCAGCAGCACGGTCTCGTCGTGAACGCCGCGAACGACGACACGATCCGCATCGCGCCGCCGCTGACGATCGGGGATGCCGAGGTCGCCGAGTTCCTCGACCTCTTCGGCGCCGCGCTCGCCACCGTGAACGACGCCCTCATCGTAGGAGTACCCGCATGACCCGCCACCTGCTGCGCGACGACGACCTCACCCCGGCCGAGCAGGCCGAGATCCTCGACCTCGCGATCGAGCTGAAGAAGGACCGCTGGGCCCAGAAGCCGCTCGAAGGACCCCAGACCGTCGCGGTCATCTTCGACAAGTCCTCGACCCGCACGCGCGTCTCGTTCGCCGTCGGCATCGCGGATCTGGGCGGGTCACCGCTGATCATCTCGACGGCCAACAGCCAGCTCGGCGGCAAGGAGACCCCCTCCGACACCGCTCGCGTGCTCGAGCGTCAGGTGGCCGCGATCGTGTGGCGCACCTACGCGCAGGCGGGCCTCGAGGAGATGGCCCGCGGCACCCGCGTGCCCGTGGTGAACGCCCTCAGCGACGACTTCCACCCGTGCCAGCTGCTCGCCGACCTCCTCACCATCCGCGAGCACAAGGGCGAGCTGAAGGGGCTGACGCTGTCGTTCTTCGGCGACGGGCGCAGCAACATGGCCCACTCCTACGTGCTCGCCGGCGTCACCGCGGGCATGCACGTGCGCGTCGCCGCTCCCGACGACTACGCCCCCCGCGCCGATGTGATCGCGGATGCCGAGCGCATCGCCGCCGAGACCGGCGGGTCGGTGACACTGGTGGCCGACCCCGAGGTCGCGGCATCCGGAGCCGACGTCGTCGTCACCGACACGTGGGTGTCGATGGGCAAGGAGGAGGAGAAGATCGCGCGCATCCGCGACCTCGGCGGCTTCAAGGTCACGAGCGAGCTCATGACGAGCGCGGCCGACGACGCGATCTTCATCCACTGCCTGCCCGCCGACCGCGGGTACGAAGTCGACGCCGAGGTCATCGACGGCCCGCAGAGCGTCGTGTGGGACGAGGCCGAGAACCGTCTCCACGCCCAGAAGGCGCTGCTGGTGTGGCTTCTGCGCCAGGGCTGACGTCGCGACTCGGCCGGCTCTGGTCCCGCTTCGACGGGCCGAGCCGGCTGAGCGGCGTGGATCTGGCGCGCGGGCTCGCCGTGCTGGGCATGCTCGCGGCGCACCTCCTCGACACCGAGCGCGTGCTGACCCCCGACCCGGAGTCGTGGATCACGCTGGTCAACGGCCGGTCGTCGATCCTCTTCGCCGTGCTCGCGGGGCTGTCGATCGCGCTCGTCACGGGGGGCACGCGTCCGCTGCCGGCCGAGCGGCGTCCCCGCGCGGCGGCACGCCTGGCGATGCGCGGGGCGATGCTCTGGGTCATCGGGGTGCTGCTGGTGATGACCGGCGTACCCGTGTACGTCATCCTGCCCGCGTACGCGGTGCTCTTCGTGCTCGCGCTGCCGTTCCTCGGCCTGCGCGCGCGAGGTCTGTTCACGGCGGCCGCGGTCTTCGCCCTCGTCATGCCGTGGGTCCAGCCCGTCCTGGATGCCGCGCCCATCTGGTCGGGGCCCGGCGGCGACGAGCTGGCGGCGTTGATCGGGTGGAACTACCCGTTCACGACCTGGATCGCGTTTCTCCTGGCCGGGATGGGGCTGGGCCGCCTCGACCTGCGGGCGCCCGCGCCGCAGGGCCTGCTCGTCACCGTGGGCGGGTCGCTCGCGCTCGCCGGGTACGGAGCGGCGCTGCTCACGGCTCCCGCGGTGCGGGGGAACGCCTATCTCGCGGTCGTCCTGACCGCCGAGGACCACTCGGCGGGGCTGTGGGAGGTCATCGGGTCGGGCGGGTTCGCGATCGCCGTCATCGGCGCGTGTCTGCTGCTGTGCCGCACCCCGCTGCGCTGGGTGGCGGTGCCTCTGCGCGCCGTGGGGTCGATGCCGCTCACCGCCTACGTGCTGCAGCTGGTGGTGTGGGCGATCGTGGCCCTGGCGTTGCTGGGCGACACGTCGGATCTGTACGGCATCCGGGAGGCGGGACTGTTCGCTCCGCTCGTGGCGGGTCTCGTGGTGCTCTGCACGGTCTGGGTGCTCGTGATCGGGCGGGGACCGCTCGAGGCGCTCATCGACAGGGCGGTGCGTGCGGTCGTCGGCGGGGACGTCGTGAGACCGTCGGCGCAGCTGCGCTGAACGGGCGGGCGCCGTCCTCCGGCTCGGGGGATGTCGGTCGCCCTCGGTAGGCTGGGGGGATGAGCAGCGAGACCGGTCAGGCGACGAACGAGGGGGCCCTGTGGGGTGCCCGTTTCTCGGGCGGACCGTCTCCCGAACTGGCGGCGCTGAGCCGCTCCACCCATTTCGACTGGGATCTCGCCCTCTACGACATCCAGGGTTCGCACGCCCACACGGCGGCGCTCGAGGCGGCCGGCTACCTCGACGCCGACGAGGCGCGGGCCATGCACGACGGCCTCGACGATCTCGCCGCCCGCGTGAAAGACGGCTCCCTCGTCGCATCGCCCGGTGATGAAGACGTGCACGGGGCGCTCGAGCGGGTGCTGATCGAGACGGTCGGACCCGCCCTGGGCGGCAAGCTGCGGGCCGGTCGCAGCCGCAACGATCAGATCGCGACCCTCGTCCGGCTCTACCTGCTCGACCACTCCCGCACCCTGACCCGCGAACTGCTCCGTCTCATCGACGCCCTCGTCGCTCAGGCCGAGGCCAACGGCTCCGCGATCATGCCCGGGCGCACGCACCTGCAGCACGCGCAGCCCGTCCTGCTCGCCCACCACCTGCAGGCCTACGGCTGGGCCTTCGTCCGCGGCATCGAGCGGCTGCGCGACTGGTCGGTGCGCGCGTCGGTCTCGCCGTACGGCGGAGGGGCGCTCGCCGGGGCCACTCTGGGGCTCGACCCGCAGCTCGTCGCCGACCATCTGGGCCTGGCCCGCCCGTCGGAGAACTCCCTCGACGGCACCGCGTCGCGCGACGTCGTGGCCGAGTTCGCCTTCATCACCGCGATGATCGGCGTCGACCTGTCGCGTCTGTCCGAAGACGTCATCCTGTGGAATACGCGGGAGTTCGGCTTCGTCACACTCGATGACGCGTATTCGACCGGCTCGAGCATCATGCCGCAGAAGAAGAACCCCGACATCGCCGAGCTCGCGCGCGGCAAGGCGGGGCGTCTGATCGGCAACCTGTCGGGCCTGCTCGCGACCCTCAAGGGTCTTCCGCTGGCCTACAACCGCGACCTGCAGGAAGACAAAGAGCCTGTCTTCGACTCGGTGCGCACCCTCGAGCTCGTGCTCCCGGCGTTCTCGGGCATGATCGCGACGTTGCGCTTCCACGCCGACCGGATGGCCGAGCTCGCCCCGCAGGGGTTCTCCCTCGCGACCGATGTGGCCGAGTGGCTCGTGCGCCAGGGCGTGGCGTTCCGCGATGCCCACGAGATCTCCGGCGCCCTCGTCCGTGCGTGCGAGGAGCGCGAGATCGGCCTGGAAGACGCCGACGACGAGCTGTTGGCCTCGGTGTCTCCGGCCCTGACCCCGGCCGTCCGCGAGGTCCTGACCATCGACGGGTCGGTGGCCAGCCGCACCGGCGTCGGCGGCACCTCACCGGTGCGCGTGGGCGAGCAGCGCGAAGAGCTCGTCACGCGCGCCCAGTCCGCCGCGCGCTCTCTCGTGTCGTGAATATCAGCTTTTCGCTTATCAAAAGCGGTTTATAAGCGTTAGGCTTATCGCATGAGCGTTGCCGTCATCGCGGACATCGTCGCCTCGCGACGACTGGCTGACCGCGCGGGAGCGCAGCGCGCGATCGCCGACGCCGTCGCCGGGGTCGAGAAGGTGCTCCCGGTCGCAACGGCACCTCTCGCCGCGGTGGTCGGAGACGAACTGCAGGGGGAGTACCCCTCGCTGTCGGCGGCCCTCGCATCGCTCCTGTTGCTGCGTCTCGCCCTTCCCGAGGGCGTCGACTGCCGATTCGGGGTCGGGGTCGGCGAGGTGCGACCCATCGCCCTGCAGGGCCGGGAGGTTCCCGAGGGGCCGGCCTGGTGGGCGGCCCGCGCCGCGATCGAGCAGGTCGAGCGGCTGCAGCAGCGCGCCGCGCCGCTCGCGCGCACGTGGATCGAGCCGGCGGAGGGAGAGGATGCCGCCATGACCGAGACCATCGCTCTGGCCACCGCGTACGCCCTGAGTCGCGACCAGTCCGTCTCGGCCATGAGCGAGCGCGCCCGCCGCCTCACCTACGGCCGCTGTCTCGGACGATCGCAGCGCGAGCTCGCCGAGCAGGAGGGGATCAGCCAGTCGGCGGTGTCGCAGGCGCTCGCCTCAGCGGGGTCGGCCGCCATCGTCGAGGGGTACGACGTGCTGGTCGCGGGGGCGCGCGCATGATCGCCGCCGGGCTCCTGCTGCTCGCGGTGGGCGGGGTCGACCTGCTGCGGCGGATGATCCACTCCCGTCGCTGGATCGTCTTCTCCGTGGCCGCGGTGCTGCTCGTCGTCGTCTCGGCCGGGCTCGACGCCGTGGTCGCCGGTGTCCTCGCCGTCGCCGTCGCGGCCATCTGGACGCGGGTGCTGCCTGAGACGGGCGCCGCGCGCGCGGGTCTCTGGCCGGTCGCGCTGCTGGGGCTGGCGGCCGCCGCGTGCGTCGTGATCGCTCCCGGCCGCGCGCGCCCGGGTCTCATCGGCGCCGCCTGGTCCGACTACCGCCCCGGTGAGGCGGTCTCGATCGACGTGGTGCTGCTCGTGGTGGGCTGCCTCGTCTTCCTTCTCGAGTCGGGTAACGCCGTCGTGCGCATCGCGCTGCGCTCCGAGATGGGCGGGGCGGCAGGCGACGAGCAGTCCCCTCCCACCCTCAAGGGCGGACGTCTCATCGGCCCCCTCGAACGCATCCTCGTGTTCGTGCTCACCCTCGCGGGCGCCTACACGCTGCTGGCGGCCGTGCTGGCCGCGAAGGGCATCGTGCGCTTCCCCGAGATCTCGCGCGATCGAGACGACGGCGACCGCGCCGAGTACTTCCTGATCGGCAGCCTCGTCAGCTGGGTGACCTCGCTCGCCGCGGCCTTCCTCGTCTGGTGGGGTGTGAACCCCGGGTGAGCAACCGCTCGCGCAGGCGATGGCGTGCGGTTAGGGTCGAGCGATGCGAGGGGGGACGCGATGACCGCTGAACCGGGATGGTACGACGCCGGGACGCCGGGGAAGCTGCGCTGGTGGGACGGGGCGCAGTGGACGGCGCACGAGGCTCCCGTTCCCGAGGGCCGGGCTCCCGAGGAGGCGCGGCCGTCCATGGTGGCCGAGGATCGGCATCCGCACTCCTCCGCCGGCGAGGCGGACGGGCCGCGGCCCGGGTGGTACGCGACCCGTTCGGAGCTCGTGCGCTGGTGGGACGGGAGAGTCTGGTCCGGCTCGCGCATCCGGAGAGGCCAGGTCGGCGTCGACTGGGCCGTCACCGAATCGCCCGCTGTCGCGTGGACGATGGGAGCGGTCTTCCTCTCGCTCGCGTTCCTGCAGGGGACGTTCGCCGCGACGGCCGGCAGCTGGCCGTTCTCCGCGGTGACGACGCTGCTGCTCGGTGCGCTGTTCCTCGCGATGGCCGCGCAGACCACGGCGGTGCGGCGCACCCCCGCACCTCAGGGCGACCCCCTCGACCCGGATGCCGTGCGGCCGCTGCCCGGGGCGGTGGAGGGCCCCGGAGCGGGGTGGTATCCGATCTCCCGCACGATGAGCCGGTGGTGGACGGGGACGCGGTGGACCGCGTACACGCTGACCCGGTGGGGCATCCGTCCGACGTTCCACGCGGAAGCGGCCCTGCAGACGCTCGTGATCGTCGCCATCCTCGTCGCCGTCCTCGCGGTCGCGGCCGTGATCGCGGGGATCGTGACGCTGGTGCTCGCCGCGGGCGGAAGCGACATCACCGCGATCGTCCGGGGGTGGATGCTCGCCGGGGGCGGGGTCGTCTTCGCCGCTCTGGTGGGCGTCATCCTGGCGATGACCCGCACGCAGACGCGCCTGCTCCTGCTGCCGAGCGAGCCGCCGTCCGTCGCGACGTCTCCGCTTCAGGGCTGAGCGTTCCCGGGTGTCGCGCGTATCGCGGCGCCCCGCCCGCGCGCCGGCGCCCGCTGCCCGAGGACGCCGTCGACAGCCATCCGCGCCCCCGGCGTGCGTGTCCGTCGGTGGAACCGGACCCCGGCATCCGGCGCCCGGCGAGCCCGCTGGTAGCCTGAACCGGTGTCTGCCTCCACCGATGCGGCGCCCGTGAGCGCCCTCGCACCCGCCAACGATCCGACGTTCGACAACGTCTGGGATGAGTTGCTGTGGCGCGGCCTGGTCCACGTCTCCACCGACCAGGACGAGCTGCGCGAACTGCTGTCGGGGGACCCGATCGTCTACTACTGCGGGTTCGACCCGACCGCACCGAGCCTGCACCTCGGAAACCTCGTGCAGCTGCTGCTCATGCGTCGCCTGCAACTGGCCGGACACCGCCCGCTCGGACTCGTGGGCGGCTCCACCGGTCTCGTCGGCGACCCGCGGCCCACGGCCGAGCGCACGCTCAACACGCGCGAGACCGTCGCCGAGTGGGTGGCGATCCTGCGCGCCCAGGTCGAGCGATTCTTGAGCTTCGAGGGCGACAATGCCGCGCGCATCGTCAACAACCTCGACTGGACCGCCCCCCTCAGCGCGATCGATTTCCTGCGTGAGATCGGCAAGCACTTCCGCGTCGGCACGATGCTGAAGAAGGACGCCGTGAGCGCGCGCCTTAACTCCGAGGCGGGCATCAGCTACACCGAGTTCAGCTACCAGATCCTCCAGGGCATGGATTACCTCGAGCTGCACCGGCAGTACGGCTGCGTGCTGCAGACCGGTGGCAGCGACCAGTGGGGCAACCTCACCAGCGGCACCGATCTCGTGCGCAAGGTCGAGGGCGTCTCCGTGCACGCCATCGGCACGCCGCTCATCACCAACAGCGACGGCACGAAGTTCGGCAAGAGCGAGGGCAACGCCATCTGGCTGGATGCCGAGATGTGCAGCCCGTGGGTGATGTACCAGTTCTGGCTCAACACCGACGATCGCGACGTGATCGAGCGGCTCAAGGTGTTCACCTTCCTCTCGCGCGCCGAGATCGACGAGTACGCCCGTCTGGTCGAGGACGAGCCCTTCCGTCGCGCCGCGCAGAAGCGTCTCGCGCGCGAGGTCGTCACGACGGTGCACGGCGCCGACACGACCGACAGCGTGATCGCCGCGACCGAGGCCCTCTTCGGCCAGGGCGACCTGACCGGACTGGACGCCACGGTGCTCCGCACGGCGCTGCAGGAGCTGCCGCACGCGACCGTCGCCGCCGGCTCGAGCGTCGTGGAGGCGCTCACGGCCACGGGCCTGTCGTCGAGCCTGAGCGACGCGCGGCGCGCGATCGCACAGGGGGGTGTCTCGCTCGACGGCGCGAAGGTCGCGAGCGACGACGCGGTCGTGGAAGGGACGCTCCCGGGCGGGGTGTCGGTGCTGCGGCGCGGCAAGAAGACCCTCGCGGGACTCTTCCTCAGCTGACATGCCGTTCACGCCGAGCCACGCCGTCGTCGCACTGCCGTTCGTGCGCACGCGGCTGGTCCCGGCGGCGATCGCGATCGGGGCGATGACCCCCGACCTGCCGCTGTTCGTGCGCGGGATGTGGCCCGACTACGGCCTCACCCACGACTTCGCATGGCTGCCGGTGACGGTCGTCGTCGCCTTCGTCCTACTGCTCGTGTGGCGGTGCGCGCTGCGCCCCGCGACGCGCGAGCTGCTGCCGCGGCCGGTGGCCGAGCGGTTGCCGGCGCAGTGGGACACGGATGCCCGCGCGGGGGTGCGCGAGAGCGTCGGCGGGGGAGCCCTCGGCATCCTGTGGCTCGTCCTCTCGCTCGCGCTCGGCGTCGCCTCGCACATCGCCTGGGACCTCTTCACCCACGAGGGGCGCACGGGGGAGGAACTGCTCCCCGCCCTCGCGGAGCGCTGGGGCCCCTTCTCGGTGACGAAGTGGCTGCAGTACGGGTCGGGGGTGTTCGGGCTGGCCGTGCTGGGGATCTTCGCGCTGGTGTGGCTGTCACGGCATGCGCCCCAGCCCGTACGGAGGGTGCTTCCGGAGGCCGCCCGCTGGGCGTGGTGGCTCTCGCTCCCGGTTCTGCTGGTCGTGGCATCCCTCGTGGCGCTGGGGGCCAACGGCGGGTTCGGCGAGGAGTACACCACCACCCACCTCATCTACGGTGTGCTGACGAAGGTCGCCGCCGCGTGGGCCGCGCTGACGGTGGCCCTGGCGCTGTTCGTGCAGGCGCGTCGCGCGCGGGTGGCTGTCCGCGCGGGGTAGGGGCGCCCGGAGCCCTCGGTGAGGAGGCGGCTGAGCTCGTCGGAGTCACCGGGCGATCGTGCGCGGGGTGGTGGCGCCTCGGGGAGCGATGGGCAGCGGGGCCCGGTCCCTTCGACGGGCTCAGGGACCTCGGTTGCGTGGCTCGGGACCTCGGTTGCACGGTTCGGGGGCGCCGCCCGCGGGTCACACCGGGCGGGAGAGCGGGCGGCGGTTAGACTCGGAACCGTTATGACGAAGGCGGGAGACTCGGTGTCGGCGAGCACGAAGGGCACGAAGACGGGCGCGGACGAGGTCATCCTCGGACCCACCGGACGCCCCTACCAGGGGTTCCCCACCCCGAAGCCGCTCGACGGACACGGTCCCGCCCGCATCATCGCGCTCTGCAACCAGAAGGGCGGCGTCGGCAAGACGACGACGACCATCAACCTCGCGGCCTCCCTCGCAGGCTACGGCCGTCGCGTCCTCGCGATCGACTTCGACCCGCAGGGCGCGCTGTCGGCGGGTCTCGGCATCCAGACGCACGACGTGCCGACCATCTACGACCTGCTGCTGGACACCAAGCGCGACCCGCGCGAGGTCATCGTGCACACCCGCGTCGAGGGTCTCGACGTGATCCCGGCCAACATCGACCTGTCGGCGGCCGAGGTGCACCTGGTCAACGAGGTCGCCCGCGAGACGATCCTGGCCCGCGTGCTGCGCAAGGTCGCGGCCGACTACGACGTGATCCTCGTCGACTGCCAGCCCTCGCTCGGTCTGCTCACCGTCAACGCCCTCACCGCGGCGCACGGCGTGCTCATCCCGCTCGAGTGCGAGTTCTTCGCCCTGCGCGGTGTCGCACTGCTGGTCGAGACCATCGACAAGGTGCGTGACCGCCTCAACCCGGCGATCGAGCTCGACGGGGTGCTCGCGACGATGTACGACCCCCGCACCCTCCACTCGCGCGAGGTGCTCGAGCGGGTGGTCGAGGCGTTCGGCGACGACGTGCTCGAGACGGTGATCGGTCGCACGGTGAAGTTCCCCGACGCGTCGGTCTCGGGCATGCCGATCACGGAGTTCGCCCCCGAACATGCCGCCGCTCAGGCCTACCTGCGGCTGGCGCGGGAGCTGGTCGCCCGTGGCGCCGTCGCCTGACGACACCCCCACGGGCAGCCCCGTCGCGGCGCCGCCGGGTCCCGAGCCTGCGGAAGGCACTGACGCGGCGAGTCCCGGTGGCTTCGACGGGCTCAGCCACCTCGCGACCGGCGACCCCCTCCCTGCTGAGGTCCCTGAGCCTGTCGATGGGACCGGGACCGACGCTGGCGGTTTCCGCGTTTCCCTGCCCGACTTCGACGGACCCTTCGACCTGCTGCTGACGCTCATCTCGCGCGCTGAGCTCGACGTGACCGAGGTGGCCCTCAGTCGGGTGACCGACGAATTCATCGCCTATCTGCGCGCCCTCGGCCCCGACGCCGACCTCGACGAGGCATCGGAGTTCCTCGTCGTCGCCGCCACCCTGCTCGACATGAAGATCGCCGGACTGCTCCCGCAGGGAGAGCTCGTGGATGCCGAATCGGTGGCGCTGCTGGAGGCCCGCGACCTGCTCTTCGCGCGTCTGCTGCAGTATCGCGCGTTCAAAGAGGTCTCGGCCTGGTTCGCGCGCTGCCTCCAGCGCGAAGACAAGAGGCACACGCGCGCCGTGCGCCTCGACGAGAAGTATCGCAGCGCGGTCCCCGAGCTGAAGTGGACCCTCACCGCCGCCGACTTCGCGGCGCTGGCCGTCGTCGCCCTCGCCCCGAAGCAGATCCCGACCGTGGGACTCGATCACCTGCACGCCCCGCTCGTCAGCATCCGTGAGCAGGCCGCGATCGTCGTCACGCTGCTGCGCTCGGCGGGCACGCTGAACTTCCGGGATCTCGTCGCAGGTGTCACCGAGACGGGGGTCGTCGTCGCGCGCTTCCTGTCGATCCTCGAGCTCTACCGCCACGCCGCCCTGTCGTTCGAGCAGCTGGAGCCCCTCGGTGAGCTGACGCTGCGCTGGACCGCCGAACGGTGGTCCGAAGAGAACCTCGCCGCCCTCGGAGCCGACTATGACCGCTGATCCCATGACTTCGCCCGCGGCGCAGGAAGCGCCTGCGGGGCCCCCGACCGCCGAGACCGCGCCCGCGCCATCTCCCGCGCCGCGTTCGGCCGACCCGGCATCCGTCGCTCGTCGCCTCGAGGCGATTCTGCTCGTGCTCGAGGAGCCGCAGAGTCTCGTGAGCCTCGCCGCCGCGGTCGGCGCTCCGGTTTCGGCCGTCCGCCAGGCGGTCGAGGCGCTCGTCGCCGACTACGACGGCGAGACCGGGGGACCGCGCCGCGGGTTCGAGCTGCGCGAAGTCGGGGGCGGATGGCGCCTGTACGTGCGCGAGGAGTACGACGTCGTCGTGGGGGAGTACGTCAACACGCAAGCGCCCTCGCGACTGTCGCAGGCCGCGTTGGAGACCCTGGCCGTCATCGCGTACAAGCAGCCCGTCACGCGCGGACAGGTGGCATCCATCCGCGCCGTCAACGTCGACTCGGTCGTGCGCACCCTGCTCGCCCGCGGACTGATCACCGAGGTGTTCACCGACCCCGACACGGGGGCGATCCACTACGGCACGACCGATCAGCTGCTGATCAACCTCGGCATCAACTCGCTCGACGAGCTGCCGCACATCTCGCCGTTGCTCGACGACGGCTCGGACGGATTCGACGGAGAGGTACTGAAATGAGCGACGCTTCGACAGGCTCGACGACCGGGGGCGCAGGCTCGGCGAGTGAAGAGGGCGTGCGCCTGCAGAAGGTGCTGGCCAACCGGGGAGTGGCGTCACGCCGCGTCGCCGAGCAGATGATCGTCGAGGGGCGCGTGCGCGTGAACGGCCTCGTCGTCACCGAGCTGGGCCGCCGCATCCACCCCGAGACCGACCTCGTCGACGTGGACGGGACCGCCATCCAGCTCGACGAGTCGAAGCGCTACGTCATCCTCAACAAGCCCACCGGGGTCGTGAGCTCGATGAGCGACGACCGCGGCCGCCCCGACCTGCGTCGGTACACGAAGGACTGGGACGAGCGGCTGTACAACGTCGGACGACTGGATGCCGACACGAGCGGCCTGCTCGTACTGACCAACGACGGCGACCTCGCCCACGTGCTCGCGCACCCTTCGTTCGGGGTGACCAAGGTCTACATCGCGAAGGTCGAGGGGCAGGTGCTGCCGCAGACCATCCAGCGCCTGCTGAAGGGCGTGGAGCTCGAAGACGGACGCATCGCCGCCGACAAGGCGCGCCTCCTGGACGCCTCGCGGGGGGAGAGCCTGGTGGAGCTGACCCTCCACTCGGGCAAGAACCGCATCGTGCGCCGCATGATGGCCGAGGTCGGTCATCCGGTCGTCGAACTGGTGCGGCGGCAGTTCGGACCCCTTCACCTGGGAACACTCCCGGTGGGCAAGGCGCGCGAGTTGACTACAGTAGAACGTGGTGCCCTGCTCACGCTGTCTCGTCGAGACGGCGACGCTCCGGTGGAGTGAGCCTCCCGGGCGTCTCGCGGTGCGTGCGGCACCGCCCAGGGCAGCAGGAGACCCGATGAGCGAATCGAACGAGGCGTCCGCGCGCGCGGCGGGGCCTTTGGCGACCCGCACGAGCGGCACGGTCCGTGTCGTGGGCTCCGGGCTCCTCGGCGCGAGCATCGGCCACGCACTGACCGCCCGCGGGGTCGACGTGGTGCTCGTCGACGCGTCGCCCTCCCAGCTGCGGCTGGCGATCGATTACGGCGCCGGTCGCGCGGAGCGCCCCGACGACGCCCCCTCGCTGATCGTCGTGGCGGTACCGCCCGACGTCACGGCCGACGTCGTCGAGCGCGAGCTCGCCCGATACCCGGATGCCGTGGTCACCGACGTCGCGAGCGTGAAGCTCGAGCCCCTGCGCACTCTGCGGGCACGCGGGGTCGACCTGACCCACTACATCGGCTCCCACCCCATGGCGGGGCGAGAGCGCGGGGGAGCCATCTCTGCGCGCGCCGACATCTTCGTGGGCCGCCCGTGGGTGGTCTGCCGCGACGGCGAGACCTCGGCGCACGATCTGTCGCTCGTCGAGGGGCTGGCTCTCGACCTCGGCGCGACGCTCATCGAGATGACGCCCGAGGAGCACGACGAGTCCGTCGCGCTCATGTCGCACGTGCCGCAGCTCGTCGCGAGCCTGCTCGCCGGACGCTTCGTGGAGGCGCCCGACGGCTCCCTCCGTCTCGCCGGCCAGGGCGTGCGCGACACCACGCGCATCGCGGCATCCGCTCCCGAACTCTGGGTGCAGATCCTCGGCGCGAACGCCGCCCCCGTGGTCGACGTGCTCGATCGGCTCGCCTCCGATCTCACCGACGTGGCCGACGCCCTGCGCGATCCCGATGTGCCCGGTGCCCGCCGGACGGTGGCCGACACCATCCGCCGCGGCAACGAGGGCGTCGAACGCCTGCCGGGCAAGCACGGACAGAACCGCCGCTTCGATACCTTCGTCGTCATGGTCGACGACACCTCCGGACAGCTGGGCCGCCTCTTCGGCGAGCTCGGAGACCTCGACGTCAACGTCGAAGACCTGCGCCTCGAGCACTCGCCCGGCGCCCCGTTCGGCCTCGCCGAGATCAGCGTCGTGCCCGACGCGGTCCGTCGAGCCGTCGACGGACTCCAGCAGCGCGGATGGCGGATTGCGAGCACCACCCATGACTGAATCCCTCCTCAAGCCCGCCTTCGGCGCCCCGGCCGAGGGGTCGGCATCCGCGGCTCCCGTCGTCGTCGCGATCGACGGCCCCGCCGGCAGCGGCAAGTCGAGCGTGTCGAAGGCTGCGGCCGCGCGCCTCCGCTACGGCTTCCTCGACACCGGCGCCGCCTACCGCGCCCTCGCGTGGCACGCGCTCGAACACGGGGTCGACACCTCCGACGCCACCGCGGTGCTCGAGGTGTTCGGCGACTTCGACTACGCCATCTCGCTCGACACCATCGACCGGTGGGTGCGCGTCGGGTCCACCGACGTCACGGCCGCGATTCGGGAGCCCCGGGTCACCGACGCGGTGAGCGGGGTGGCGCGCGTCGCCCCCGTGCGGCACGCGGTGAACGAGCTGTTCCGTCGGCTCGTGGCATCCGCGGGTCTTCCCGGCGTGGTGGTGGAGGGGCGCGACATCACGACGGTCGTGTACCCCGACGCGCCCGTGCGCATCCTGCTGACCGCGGCCCCCGAGGTGCGGGCGGCCCGACGCAGCAAAGAACTCACCTCGCAGGACGCTGCGGCCGTCGCCGCGGCTCTGCACAAGCGGGATGCCGCTGATTCCACGGTCGTCGACTTCCTCACCGCCGCGCCCGGCGTCGAGGTCGTCGACTCGACCCACCTCGATTTCGCACAGACCGTCGACGCCGTGTTGAGCGTCGTCGAGAACACGATGGGAGCCCGCGATGGGCGTTGAAGAAGACGAATACGAAGGCGGGCCCGACCAGCTCGCCGAGAAGATGCAGAACCTCGACGAGGCGCTCGCCGAGCAGCGAGCCGAAGCACTGCGTGCGGGCCTCGCCGACTTCGACCTCGACGAGGACGACGCCGAACTGCTCGCGGGGCTGGCGTCGGGCGACGGCGAGATCGAGTTCCTGCCCGCACTGCCGGTCGTCGCGATCGTCGGTCGGCCGAACGTCGGCAAGTCGGCGCTCGTGAACCGCATCCTCGGTCGCCGTGAGGCGGTCGTCGAAGACACCCCCGGTGTCACGCGCGACCGCGTCACGTACAAGGCCGAGTGGCTCGACCGCCGCTTCTCGCTGGTCGACACCGGCGGGTGGGAGCCCGACGCGAAGGGCATCGACCGCTCCGTCGCCGCCCAGGCCGAGGTCGCGATCGACCTCGCCGACGTCGTGCTGTTCGTGGTGGATGCCACGGTGGGGGCGACCTCGACCGACGAGCACGTCGTGAAGCTCCTGCGCAAGAGCAAGAAGCCCGTCTTCCTCATCGCCAACAAGGTCGACGACGCCCGCCAGGAGCCCGAGGCCACGGCCCTGTGGAACCTCGGCCTCGGCGAGCCGCACCCGGTCTCGGCCATCCACGGTCGCGGCGTCGCCGACCTGCTCGACGAGCTCATGAAGGTGCTGCCCGAGGTCTCGGCGGTCGCGAAGTACGAGATCGGCGGACCGCGCCGCGTCGCGATCCTCGGTCGCCCGAACGTCGGCAAGTCGTCGCTGCTGAACAAGGCCGCGGGCGAGGAGCGCGTCGTCGTCAACGAGCTCGCGGGCACCACCCGCGACCCCGTCGACGAGGTCGTCGAGCTCGGCGGCAAGCTCTGGACGCTGGTGGACACCGCCGGCATCCGGCGCCGCGTGCACCTGTCGCAGGGGGCCGACTTCTACGCGTCGCTGCGCACCTCGACCGCGCTGGAGAAGTCCGAGGTCGCGGTCGTCGTGCTCGATGTGTCGCAGCCCATCAGCGTGCAGGACCTCAACATCATCGACCTCGTCCTGGAGTCGGGTCGCGCTCTCGTGCTGGCGTTCAACAAGTGGGACCGCTTGAACGACGACGACATGGAGAACCAGGACCGTCGGCGCTACCTCGAGCGCGAGATCGAGCAGGACCTCGCGCACGTGGCGTGGGCTCCGCGCGTGAACATCTCGGCCCGCACCGGCCGTCACCTCGACAAGCTCGTGCCGGCGCTCGAGACGGCGCTGGAGTCGTGGGACACCCGCATCCCCACCGGCAAGTTCAACGCCTTCCTCTCGGAGCTCGTCGCGGAGCACCCGCATCCGCTCCGCGGCGGCAAGCAGCCCCGCATCCTGTTCGGGACGCAGGCGGCGACGCGTCCGCCGACATTCGTGCTGTTCACGACCGGGTTCCTCGACCCGGGCTACCGCCGGTTCATCCAGCGGCGCCTGCGCGAGATCTACGGCTTCGAGGGCACGCCGATCGTGCTGAACATGCGTATCCGCGAGAAGCGCCAGCGCTGAGCCGCGCGTCCGACGCCCCGGTCCCTCCTCTGGGGGTCGGGGCGTTCGCGTCGCCGCGGGCGGTCACTGCGACGCGTGCCGGGGTCGCGGGGCGATGTCCGGCGAGGCGCCGGGGGCGCAAGATGGTGGGTGCCTGTCGTCTCGGCGTCATCCCGCCGGGATGCCGGCCGGCTGCTCGTGGCGAGTCCCGTGCGGGGCCGGATGCAAGGGTCCGCGGCCGCGAGCCGGGTGCCGATACAGTGCACGGGCGACGGCGGGGGCCGTGGCATCCCTGATCCCTCCCGGAGGCGCGCCATGACCGCGATCGCACCACCCCTCGACCAGCCCTACTACGGCGCGCCGCTTCGCGCTGCCGTCAGGCGGTTCTTCGCGAAGTACGCGACCTTCCGCGGACGGGCGAGTCGCAGCGAGTACTGGTGGTGGGTCCTGACCGGGACCGTCGTGGGCACCGTGCTGAACGCGCTGCCGACACTGACCGACGGCGTGCGGATCGAGGCCGACGGCTCGACGACCATCACGGGACCGCACGGGGTGATCCTCTCGCTGATCTGGATCGTCTGGGCCCTCGGCACGATCGTGCCGACACTGGCCGTGCTGGTGCGGCGCCTCCACGACACCGGGCGGAGCGGCCTGTGGGTGCTCGTCGGGATCGTGCCCCTCATCGGCGTCCTGGTGCTCCTCGTCTTCACGGTTCAGGGGCCGCGGCCGGAGGGTGCGCGCTTCGACGTGTGAGTCGTCATGGAGCGTCGTTCTCGTACGGCGGGCGTGCAGTCTCGATACAGTGCACGAGCGGGGGGCGATCAGCCGCCGCGTCGGGCATCATCCGTCATCGTGTCAGGGGGACACACATGTCGTACACGCAGAGCACTACTCCGCTTTCTCAGCCGCTCTACGGCGCCTCGTTCGGCGCCGCCGTGCAGCGCTTCTTCAAGAAGTACGCGACCTTCCGCGGTCGCGCCAGCCGCAGCGAATTCTGGTGGTGGGTCCTCGCGAACGCGCTGGTCTCCATCGTGCTCAGCGTTCTGGCGCTGCTCACCGGCGGACCGGGGGTCGACGAATTCGGACAGACCGCCGTGCCGTCGGGTCTCGGCTTCGTGTTCTACGTGATCCTGTTGCTGTGGGGCCTCGCGACGTTCGTGCCGCATCTCGCGCTCATCGTGCGCCGTCTGCACGACACCAACCGCAGCGGGTTCTGGATCTTCATCGGGTTCGTTCCGCTCGTCGGCGGCATCATCCTCTTCGTCTTCGAGCTGCTGCCCAGCGATCCGCGCGGAGCGCGATTCGACGCCTGATCTCGATACCGAACGTCCCGGCCCCCATGGGGTCGGGACGTTCGCGTGTGCGGGGAGGATGGATGCCGCCGGCCCTGCGCTCGGCATCCGCTCGCGAGCGGCGTCGGTGGCGGTACCGGGGGCCCTGCCCGTCCACCACGCCGTCTCGGGGCGGCTGTCAGACGGACGCCGCCGGACGCACGAGGGCGGTCCGGTCGGGCTCGACGAATCCGTACTTCCGGTACAGGCCGTGCGCGTCGCTGGTGAAGAGCGTCCAGCGGAAATGCGGGCCCGGACCCTCGTCGATCATCAGCGACACGAGACCCTGGCCGATGCCGCGACCGCGGTGCCCCTCGACGACGAAGACGTCGGCGAGGTAGCCGAAGGCGACCCCGTCGGAGATCGCCCGTGCGAAGCCGACGAGCTCGCCGGTGTCGCGGCGATAGGCGGCGACGAGGCGCCACGCGCTGTCGAGCTGAGCCTCTACGTCGGCGCGGGTGCGCCACCGGGCCCAGTAGGCCTCGGTGCTCAGCCACTGCCAGACCGCGTCACGGTCGATGCGCCGGGGGTCGTCGTCGAATTCGTACTCCACCCGTCAAGTGTGGCGCGTTCCGCGGCGGGATATGACGCACGGCGGCGCTCCCACCCGACGGCTGTGCCAGGCTGGACGGGATGACGATCGAGCCTCCCGCCCCGGGCGAACCGCGGCGACCGCACGGGCCGCGCGACCCCGGCGACGCGTGGGTCGTCGCGCCCACGGGCGAGAAGTACTGGGGACGTTTCGGCGCGGCGGGCCTGCTCGCCCTCGACCCCGAGCGCGGCGTGCTGCTGCAGCACCGGGTCTCGTGGAGCCACTTCGGCGGCACCTGGGCGCTGCCCGGCGGAGCGCGTCACGAGGGGGAGTCCGCTCGCGACGGTGCCCTGCGCGAGTCGACGGAAGAGGCCGGTGTGCCCGTGGATGCCGTGCGCGCGCGCTTCGAGAGCGTCCTCGATCTGGGTATCTGGTCGTACTCCACGCTCGTCGCCGACGTCACGACGCCCTTCGATCCGGTCATCAGCGACCCCGAGAGCGTGGCCCTCGAGTGGGTCGCGGTCGATCGGGTGACGGACCTTCCCCTGCATCCCGGATTCGCCGCGGCCTGGCCGGCGCTGCGCGCAGCGCTGGGCTCTCGTCCGGCGATCGTGGTCGACGTGGCCAACGTCATGGGGTCGGTTCCCGACTGCTGGTGGAAGGATCGCGCGGGAGCCGCGACCCGCCTCGTCACGAAGCTCTCCCGTCTCGCCGAGCAGGGGGTGGATGCCGACCTCCTCGGCCTCTCCGCCACGCGTTGGTTCCCGCGGGTGGTCGCCGTGCTGGAGGGACAGTCTCGGGCGGCGGAGCCGGTGGCTCCGGCCCTCGAGGTGCGCCGCGCCCCGGGTGAGGGTGATGACGAGATCGTCGAGGCCGTGCGCGGGCTCGTGGGGGCGTTCGATCCCGTCGTGGTGGTGACCGGCGACCGTGAGCTCGCGGCCCGCGTCGAGGCTCTCGGCGCGACCGTGCGCGGCGCACGCTGGGCGCTGGATCAGCTGGGCTGACGGCGCTTCCGACCGGCGGCGATTCCCTTCCCGGCGAGGTGGCTGAGCTTGTCGAAGCCACCGGTCTGGACCCGAACATCGGGCCGCGTGAGGGAGCTCAGCTTCTCGGGGCCACCGGTCCCTTCGACATGCTGAGGGACCTGGCGTAGCGCGGAAGGTGGCTGAGCCTGTCGAAGCCATCGGTCCCCGCGACCGGCGCAACGACCGGACGCAGCCCCGCGTGGTGCGACGCCGACGGGCTCAGTCGAGCTCGCGGCCGCGCAGCTTCTCGATCTCGCGGCGGTCGCGCTTCGTGGGGCGTCCCGCGCCGCGGTCGCGGACGGGCACGAACGGCATGCTCTCCTTCGACGGGGGCGGGGGAGTGCGATCGTCCACCGACTCGGCCACCAGAGCGGCACCGACGCGCTTCGCGATGGTCTTCTTCACGACCAGGATGCGATCGAACCCCTGGATGCGCACGCGGAGCTCGTCGCCGGGACGCACCGGCTGAGCCGCCTTCGCCCGTTCGCCGTTGACGCGCACGTGTCCGGCGCGGCACGCCGTGGTCGCAGCCGAACGCGTCTTGTAGACGCGCACCGCCCACAGCCACGCGTCGACGCGAGCGGTGGTCGTGGCATCCGTCATCTCAGGTCCTTCGTCGGCGAACCTCCATCGTAAGACGGGCGATCAATCGCGGAGAGTGAGGGAGACCAGGGCGCGGTCGGGCTTGGGGCGGTCGACGATGTCGAAGCCGGCATCCTGGAAGACCGCCACCGTGCCGCGGAACAGCTGATCAGCCGAACGCTTCTGGACCGACGGATCGAGGGGGTAGCCCTCGACGACGCGGGCACCGCCCTCACGGGCGAAGGTCACCGCGGCATCCAGGAGGGCACGGGTGAGGCCGGTGCCCCGGTGCTGCTCCCGCACCACGAAGCACGACACGGCCCACACGTCGTCGGCGTCGAGAGGCTGCACGGTCGCGGTCTTGACGTCGCGCGTGCGGGCGAGGCGCGGCTGCGCGAGACGTGGACCGACCCGGACCCACCCGGCCGGCTCGCCGTCGACGTAGGCGATGAGGCCGGGCGCCCTTTCGCTCCGCGTCTCGGCGCGGAACCGCTCCGTCAACTGGCTGCGCGATTCGTCGTTGAACTGCGCGTTGGTGAGCAGCCACCACTGGCACTGACAGCCGGGGCCGTCGCCGCTGTCGAGGGCCGTCTCGGCGTCGTCGAAGCGGTCACCGGTGGCGGGCAGGATCTCGATCGTCATGTCGCGACGCTAGCGAGGGGGTCCGACATCGACAAGGGCATCACGTCGTTCGACGCGGCGCCACACGCCCGGGGTGGGCGCTGGTTCGCGACGGTGTCGGGGAGGGGCTAATATAGGGGAGTTGCCCGCTCGCGGGTAACGGGATGTGGCGCAGCTTGGTAGCGCACTTGACTGGGGGTCAAGGGGTCGCAGGTTCAAATCCTGTCATCCCGACAGTTGAGGCCCGAACCTCCGCAGAATTGCGGGGGTTCGGGCCTCTTATCGTTTCCGGGGGCGGGCGCTCGGACAACACTCGGACAACATGACACCTGCACGGTGCTCACCTCGCGGGCGGGTCGAGTGCCGCTGCGGCCTGCAGGCGGCGCAGCCGGTACTGGTGCGAGGGCCACGCGTCGAGGCGGTCGCGGAGGGTCGCGAAGAGCAGGTCTTCGTCGACGACGCGGACGCGTTGGCCGTCGCGCTGCTCCCAGGTCATGGTCATGCCGGCGCGTCGCCACCGCTTGATAGTGCGCACGGAGCGGCGCACCTCGCGCGCCGCCTCGCGGTACGTCAGGGTGGCCACCAATCAGCCACGTCCCGCGTCGTAGGACGATCGAGGCGCTAACTTGCAGGTGTGGAACCATCTCCGACGCCAAGCCCCCTCATCGTCCAAGTGTTGAGTTCCGGGGACGCTCCTCCGTGGTGGGGGGTCCCCGCGGTGGCGGGCGGCTTCCTCGTCGTCGGTGCTGTGCTCGGCTTCATTTTCAATTGGCAACTCGAAGCGCGAAAGGCAAGCCGAAGTGAGGCGACTCGGTGGGACTCGGATATTCGCGAGTACGTCTCCGTGCTCCTGACCGCTGCTGCTGAGATACGGCGTCGTCTTGCGTGGCGCGCGGGCTTCGTCGCAGGGACTCGGCACGTAGCTGGGCAGGCGTACGACAATATGACGGACGAGGAGCGGCGGGAGCGTCTGCTGACAGACGAAGATCGCGATGCGTTTGCCCGAAGGCTCGCCGCGACAGATGCTCTTCAAAACCCCATGGTGCGTGAAACCGATGAAGCGCTCCGCACGCAGGCCGAACAGATAATGACTGCGCGGGCCAGCCTCGACCTGGTAGCTACTCGTTCGGTGCGGGACGCGGCAAAGGCCTTCGCCAACCCTGTCGTCAAGATGGTCTATAACCCCGACGACGAGGAGAATGGGCGCCCCCCTGCGGATCTTGGACATCTCGAAGACGATCTGGTGGAGAGCGTGAGGAAACATCTCGGCTTCAAGAAGTAGGGCAGTAGGGCGAACTCGAGGACGCGTCGTATTCATGCCGGGCTGGGGCTGTAGTCGGTGCGGCAGACGATGCACACCTTCGAGAGGACGGAGTTGCCGTCGGGCCCGTCGATCCAGTCGACGAGGACGCCGTGCTGGCCGCACCGCAGGCACAGCTCGGGGCGGGCGCGGCGGGTGGCGGTCAGCTCGAGGCGGTGCATGGCGCGGCGCACGAGGCGGAACAGCTGGTCCTGCAGCGCGTCGAGGTCCTCCCAGGACTCGATGTGTTCGACGGCGTCGGACAGCCACGCGCTCGCGGCGTACGCCCACTCGCGGGCGAGCTCGACGTCGTCGGGCAGCCCGGGCGGGAGCTGAGGTGCTTCGACGCCGAGGCGGGATGCCGCGACCACGAGGTAGCCGCGCATCGCGTCCCACACGGCGCGCGCGTTCCGCGCCTCGGGCCCGTCGACGAGGGGCACGTTGTCGATGTACCCGCCGCCGGACACGCGCTCGGTGAGCGGGGCGGCGCGGACGCCGCGCGCGGCGACGACGATGGTCCCGGTGGTTTCGACGACGTAGGGCAGCTGGTCGACGTGCCAGAGGTACTCGGCGACCCACTGCTCGCGCACGACGGTCGGGTCGATCGCGTCGGCCGGAATGGTCATGCTGCATCCTTCGCTAGAGTGCGCACCGTGGAACTTGCCGCTTTGTGGGTGTCCTTTGCCGCGACTGCCGCTGGAATTGCTTCCGCTGTGATCGCTTGGTTCGCGCGCGGGGACGCACTCGCGGCACAGAAGCAGGCGGCTGCGGCACAGGAACGAGCCGCTGAGGCGCAGGCTGAGGCGGCGCGTTCCGAAGGACGGTCGGCGGCGGCGACCGAACGCTTGGCGCTCATCCAATCGACTATCTTCGAGGGGCCTCCGTGGTCCGTGTCGTGGTTTGGCGGTGACACGTACCTCCTCACAAACAACAGCGCCGTCGACGCGCTTGAGGTGACGATCGACGGACAGCCGGACGACATCGCAATCTCGGTGAGTGATACGTCCCCGCGGTTCGTCGGGGCGAAGAGCGCCTTCAAGTTCATGTTCTAGGCCACGCTCGCAACCGGGTTCGAGCGCGACGTAGTCGTCATGTGGAAACGCCCAGGGTCGGACGTTGAGCTGGTGTGGCGGCACCCAATACCGCTGCGGCCCAGGGGCTGACTGCTCATGCCACGACCTTCTGGCCGCCGGCGGGCACGTTAGATGCGAGGCCGAGGTCACGGCGCACCATGCTGACGTACGCGCGGGTGGCCTTGAGCGCGACGCCCATGGCCGCGTCCGACTTGCCAGCGGCGTGCAGGGCACGCACCCCGGCTTTGATCTCGTCACGGCGTCGTCGGCGGCCGTTGCGCGGACCCTCGGCGGGCGCGGTGGGCTCCCCTGTGGCGACGTGCTCGTCGAACGCCCGGTCGCGGGCGGCGATCGCCTCGCCGACGGCGCGCTCGGCGTTGCGCAGCGCGAGATCCAGCGCGAGCTTCTGCACCCGCCATACGGCGGCGGCGCGCTCGATGTCGGTCGGCGTCACGGTGAGCGCCGGGGCGATGGGCTCTGCCGGCTCAAGGGGCGCCGGCGCGGGCTCGGCGCGGCGAGGGCGTTTGGGCGCGGGTGCGGGGATCTGCGCGACGCGCTTCCGCGCGGCCCGATTCGCTGCGCGGTCCCGTTTCGCGACGTCTTCGCGTGCGGCGTCGTCGGCGGCGACGATGTCGGCGAGGGGCACGCCCGCGTCGAAGAGTCGGCGGAACGAGTAGTCGCCGGCGTACCGGCGGTACACGTCGCGGCAGGGGAGCGCGGCGGGGCAGGCGCTGGTGCGGCATCCGGCGCGGTGGCCGTCGGGCGTGCCGTGGGGGATGGTGTCGCTGATGATGTCGGCGGTGCGCATCAGACGGCCGCCTCGGCGATACGGGCGACGTGGAACGCATGCGTCGCGCGAAGGGGCGCGACGTGCCGCCAGCCCGAGGAGCTGAGGGGGTCGCGCTCGACAACGCCCGTGCACAGAGCGCAGTGGGGTTCGTCGGCCGTCTGCTGATCGCGCGCGGACTGCTCGGCGACGTACTCCTCGCCCGCTTTCGCGGCGACGATGATTGCGGCGGCGGCGTCGCGCGCCTCGTCGGGGGTGAGCGGGTGGGCGACGTGGATGCGGACGAGGCCGTCGTCGTCGACGTCGATGTCAGCGACGAGCTGCTCGACGGTGCGGGTGATCTCAGTCATGGCGGTTCCTCTCAGAAGGGGGGCTGTTCGGGGTAGGTGACCTCGTCGGGCGCAAGGTCGAGGGCAGGGGCGTCCCACACGCGGGCGCAGGCATGCTCGGGGGCGGTGTGCCCGTCGACGGGCTGCCGCGGCCACCACCGCGACCGGCTGCTCGTCGTCGTCGTGCCGGCGTGCTCCCGGATCTGCCATAGGCGGATCCCGACGAGCACACACGCGAGGACCTGGTCACGGTCAAGGCGCACGGGGTCGAGACGGGGTGCGCCGATGAGAACGCCGAGTTGGAAGTCGCGGCGCACCTCGAGCACGCGGCGTCGGCATCGTGCGCAGCGCGCGGCGAGCGGGGCGGTGGCGCTCATCGTTCGTGCCAGGGGATGTCGCGCGGGTCGTCAGACTCCGCCTCGGTCTCCGGGGCGTAGAGCGTGACGTTCGTGTAGAACCGGCGCCCGTTCGACTTGGCCGTGCCGATGTCGAACCGCTGCTTGAGCTGCCGACCGAAGCTCTGCGCAGTCACGGCATCTTCGCGCTGCTCCCGGCACCACGCGTCGTACGCCTTCCGCAGCTCTGCCATCTCGACGCGTGCGTACTCGCCGCCGCCGGTCGAGCAGCGGTCCTCGATGAACCGGCCAAGGTGGTCCTCCTCGGCGCGGTACGCGTCGGTCGCGGCAAGAACCTCCTTGGGGGTGTCGAGCCCGTCGCGCGAGTACTCGACGGCGCCCTTGATGACCCAGGCGAGGATGCCAGGGCCTTCCTCGTCGACGAGACGCTGCTGCAGGTTCTCGATGCGCTCTTCCTCGGGCACCGAGTGGGTGAAAGGAATGAGGCGCATGCGCCGCCAGACGCTGTCCCCGCCGGTCTCGACCTTCGGTTGGCTGTTGCCGAGGAGAAGGAACGTGTGCGACGGGGCGAAGTCGAAGAAGTCCTTGCCCATGAAGCGGGCGGTGATCGTGTCGCCACCGGTGAGTGCCTTCATCTTGGCCTCGTCGAACTTCGTGTCCTCGTTGATCTCGGACGTGATGACGAGGCGGCGGCCCTGCAGCATGGCGAGCTCGGTGGGGTGCTTCTCGCGGCCGACGACGAGAAAGCCCTGCGGCGCGGAGGTGGCGTAGTCCCCGGCGATCGCGGACAGCACCTCGGCGAAGACGCCCTTGCCGTTGCCGCCGGCGCCGTGCGCGAAGGGGAGGATGTGCTCGCGCACCTCGCCGATGAACATGAGCCCGACGAGGCGCTGCATGTACCGTTCGACGGCGGCGTTCGACTGGAACGTGGTCTTGAGGAACCTGTCCCACAGCGGGGTCGGCATGGTCGGATCGGGGGTGACGGTCGTCTGCTTCGAGTGGAACAGGGCGGCGGTGGCCGCGGCGATGCTGCCGCTGCGGAGGTCGACAACACCGCCGGGGGTGTTGAGCTGCCACGGGTGGCGATCAAACTCGGCCGCGGCGACGCGCATCGCGGGGGCGGCGCGGGCGAGGCGGACGGCGTCGCCGATCGCGCGGGCCCGCATCGACTTGAGCCGCCATGCCTTGAGCGCGGTGTTGTCGGTGGGGATGCGGCGGATGACGTCGCGCGCGGCTTCGATGGCGGGCCCGTCGTCGGGGTGCCACGCCCACCGGGTGCCGTCCCACGTGACCCAGCGGCCCGCGTCGGGCACGTACCGCATGGTGCCGGAGTACTCGGCAACGAGGAGGCGCGCGTTGCCGTCGTCGGTAAGGTCGGCACTGTCCCCGCCGATGGACGCGGCGGGTGCTGTCGCCGTGGCGGGCGCGCCGACGGCGCTGATATGTGTGCCGGTCGACGTCGTGCGCGACGCGGCAGCGGCGGGGGCGAGCGCGCGGGGCGCGCGGTGCCCGTACTCCGCCTCGGCGAGGGCCTTCGCGGCGGCGGCGTGGTCACCGCGGTGGTTGAGCAGGGCGTACGCACCGAACTTCGTGTACGGCACCTCGGGTTCGAAGTCGGTCGACGAGGTGAAGACGTAGAGGCGGTCGCGGTCGCCGGCGTGGCCGGTGGTGGCGCTGATGCCGTCGTTCTTGCCGGGGCGGCGCCAGTACTTCGTCGCGCCGCGGGTGAACACGTGCACCCACCCGACGAGGATGTCGGCCCAGTCTGTGCGGGCTTGGTAGTCGTCGCCCGGGGTGATGTCGCCCTCAGCGGCGTGGAACGTGGTCGACCACTTCGCGTCGACCGGGCCGCCCACGCTGACCGGGGTCTCATCCGGCATGGTGTCGAGCGCAGCGTGCACGATCGCGTGGAGCTGGTCGCGCTCCTCGCGGGTGATCGTGGGGATGGTGGCGGGCCCGCCGATGAGCCGCACCCAGGGGCGTCCGGTTGGGTGCACGGCGCCGGCGGACGGGGCGAGCACGACGAACCCCCCGGTCCCGCGGGTCTCCGCGAGGGTTTCGCGCCCGGTCGCGCCGTCGGTCGGGCGCTGCGCGACCTTCGTATTCCCAGGGACCGCGCCGCCGTCGACGCGGTACAGCAGGTGCAGGCCGCCGGACGGTGACTGCTCGGACCACCCGGCGATGAGGCGGTCGTAGACGGGGCGGAGGCCGGTGCCGTCGAACAGCTCGAGCACGTCACCCATCTGACCCATCGCTGCGCCTTCGACCTCGAGGAGCTCGACGTCGCCGCGGCCGGTGACGATGCCGATGCCCTGGTCGAGGTCGTTGTCGAACCAGGCGCGCAGCTGCGCCTCATCGGCGGCGGCGTCGGTGTACTTCTTCCACGCGATGCGGGGGCGCTTCGTGCCATCGGCGGCGACGGGCACGACGGACAGGCCCGCGTGGTGCAGGTCGAGGGCGGTGGCAAGAAGGGTCATCGGGCGCACCCCGCTAGGCTCCGGCTATGGAATTGGCTGTTCTCATCGTGAGTATCGGAGCTTTCGTCGCGACCGCTTGCGCCACGGCGATCGCCTGGTATCAAGCGATCGCTGCAGGGGGTGCGGAGAAGATTGCCTCCAAAGCGGCGGAGGCTGCTGACGGGTCGCGCAAAGCCGCCGAGCGCCAAGCCACGGCTGCGGATGGGTCGCGTGTGGCTGCAGAACGACAGGCGCTCGCAGCTGACGGGTCGCGTGCAGCGGCGGAGCGCCAGGCTACGGCGGCTGAGCAGGCCGCAGACTCCACCGACTACAACTGGTCCGTGGATCGGCACACGCGGGGTGTAGAGGAGATCATCGAGCTTCTGTACACCGAGATGGATATCGCCGTGGATACGACGGTCTGGGGTAGGCGTGCGCTCACCCGCGTTCGCATCGACAAGCACTTCGTCCGTGCACGTGCGCTGCTCGCTGATGCAGATAACGGCAAAGAAGTCTGCGAATGGGTGCGGATGCAGAGGGCGCAGGTGCAGGGGCATATCGATGCCGCCATGGGGGAAATAGCATCCGGCAAGCCCGGCGCGAGGGTGCGAGCTGCGCTCCACGTTGTCGAGACAACAGTGGAAGTGGTTTTGGCATGGCATCAGGGGGACCTCGGACCGTTGTCGAAAGTGTTGGCCTGACCGCTTCGAGCCTCAAGCGCACGGTGGTCAGTTTGTGGGTCGGGTGCCCGCGGCCCCTCGCGAGAGGGCCGCACGCTGTCGTGGCGCGGGCAGTCGTGGTCAGAACGGCGTGGAGTCGAGCGCGCTGATCTGCTCGGTGGTGAGGCCGAGGGCGGTGGCGATCTGCGCGTCGGGGATGCCCGCGCCGCGGAGCTGCTGCAGCTGCGCGACCTGCTGGTCGGTGAGGCCGCCGGCGTGCACGGTGGGCTGCTGTTGGAACGGCTGCTGCACGGGCGCCTGCGGCTGCGCAACGGCGGCAGGCGCGACGGGCTGCACGTACTGCTGCTGCGGCTGCGGCGCGACGGGCTGCGCGGCGACGGGCTGCTGAGGCGCGGCGACGGGGACGGGCGCCGCGGCTACCGGCTGCTGCGCGAACGCCGACGTCGGCGCCGTGTACGTCGCGGCATACATCTTCGCCGGGTTCGCCGGGTTCTTCGACGCCGGGTCGTTCCCGAGGTACTGCACCGTCAACGTCCCGCCAGGCGCGATGTCCGACGCCCCGGCCGCGCGGATCGCCTCACCGATCGCGCGCTTCATGTTCTTCGACGCGACGTACAGGGTGCGCTCGCCGTCGTCGCTCGCGTCGGCACGCTGGTCGGTTTTGAGGTCGACGAGGATCTGCATCTTCGGGTCGCCGTTGGGCCAGAAGTCGGGCTCCTGGGTGCCGAACTTCGTCTGCTGCCGCTCACGCGGAGCGGACTGCACGACGCCGGTGACGGTGGCGCCGACGGCGTCGCATTTGACGCCCTTGCTGGAGGATTCGAAGAGGGACATGGGGTTCTCCTTGGTGGTTGGTCTTGTCAGCGGTCGAACAGGTTGCGGATGGGGGCGGGTGCCGCCGCCGCTGGCTGCGGCGTCGACGGGATGGGTCGTGGGGCGGGCGGGAACGGCGTGATGCAGGTCGGGTGAACGGTGCTGCCGTCGGCTGCGGCCTCGGGGTGCAGGGGCAAGCCGAAGTCGTCGCACAGCTGCGCGATCGCGACAGGCGGTGCCGCCGGGCGGATGGGCGTCACGGGCGCCGCGGCACGCGCCGGGCAGAGGAGCTGCTCGTGCACCTGCCACGACCGCTCCCACTCGGCCGCGTTCTCGCGCTTCTCGTGGTTCTGCCACCCGCAGTGCTCGCACGTGCGCTCCGGAATGAGCTCGGCGAGGGGCGGGATCGCGTTCCCCGCTGCGGCGGGGGTCGGCTCGGCGGGCGGCACGTCGAAGAGGGATCCGCCGGCGGCGCGGTGCTGCGCGCGCTTTTCCGTGCGGCACCAGGTGCACCACTCGTCGTCGCACAGCGGCGACGCCGCGAGCGCCCCCTCGAGCCCGGCGACCTGCAGCAGCAGGTTGAGGCGATTCGCGCGGAGCATCGCCTCGCCGGCGAGGTGCGGGTTGTACGGCTCGGACCAGAACACGGCGTTCTGCAGCTCCCCGTCGCGGGGGAGGAACGCGATCGCGACGGTGCGGCACGGGCCCCACCCGCCGTCGTCGGTGAAGCCCTTGCCGTAGAGATGTGCCTGCACGCGGTACTGCTGGCTGGGCCCATGGATGCGGTACTTCGTGAGCTGCTTCGGGCCGACGATCTTGTGGTCGATGACGGTGCCGGTAGGCACGTGGAACAGGTCGGAGTGCCCCGGGATGTCCTGGCCGCCGATGGTGCCGACCACGACCTGCTGCTCGGTCACCCACTCCCAGTTCGTCACGTCACCGGTCTCGTTCGGGACGTTCGCGGCGTCGAACCAGCGCTCGAGCTGGTCGTGCACCGCCGTGCCGATCGCAGGCTTCCACGCGGGGCCGCGGTCGGGCTCGCCGTCGCCATGCAGCTTGTGCAGGATCCACCGGTCGCAGGGCTTGCCAATCTCGGACGGGCCGATGCGCTTCTGCAGCGACCGCGGGTGCCGAGTGATGCTGTCGCGGATGACTCCGAGGTACAGGTCCTCGACGGTGGTCATACGCCGATCGCCTTCTGCGAAGAGCGGTAGACGGCGTACATCGTCTGGCCGGTGTCGCCGACCATGTACGGCATCATCACTTCGTCGAGCGTTGCGAGCTGCGCGTCGATGAGCGCGGACTGCGCCTCGAGCCAGTCCTTCGCGATACGCCACGCGACGCGCGCGGCCTGGGCGGCGCTCTTCTGCGCGGGCTTCACAGCCGGGTCGGCCTTCATCGCGGCGAGCACGCCGCCCGTGCGCACAGGCAGCTCGAAGTCGCGCACGCCGTAGTCGGTCTTCATGGTGAAGGCGAGGCCGGCGGCGACGCCGTGCTCGTCGTACAGGGTGGAGATGCGGGTGACGCCGCGGCGGGCGAGCGCACGGTTGATCTCGCCCATCGTCTTCTCGACGTCGATGGTGGTCGTGTAGTTGAGGATCGGCATGGTGATCGCTCCTTTCTGTGCCGCCCCGGGACTCGAACCCGGCGTGTATGCCGTCGCGGCGGTCGCGCTTACCTGACGACGACGGATTTCGCGCCGCGAACCTGGTGCTCCTCGAGCACGGCCGGCGCGAACTGCTTCTTCACCGCGGCCAGATCGACACCGGTCGTCGTCATGTAGAGCTGCGGGTAGTCCGCCTGCGGGTACTCCGCGGCGACCCATTCGGTATCGAGGCGCGAGTACTCCCGCACCTGCACCTTCGTGCCGTCGATGTCGTGCGTGCCGACGGGGAGCCGCTCGACCAGCTGCGCGTCGATCTGCGCGATGCGGTCCGCGATGTGCTCGGCGTCGGCCTTGAGCGATGCGCGCTCGCCGACGAGATGCTCGGTCGACTGGTGCTTCTGCTCGGGCTGGCGGATGGGGGTGATGGGTGCGGGCGTGCTCATGGTGTTCAGGCCTCCTCGGCGTCGGTGGTGGGGGTGGTGTCGTCGACGAGCTCGGCGTCGACGACGTCTTCGGGGTCGGTGGTGAAGCCCTGCTCGAACTCCTGCACGAGCAGGCGCGCGAGCTCGCCCAGCGGGCCGCCGAGCTGCCCCACCTGATACGTGCCCAGGAACGGGGTGTCGTAGTCGTCGGCGGGGAGTGCGCTGCGGGTGAGGGCGAGCGCACCGGACGGGGCGCGCAGCTTGACCGCGAACTTCCCGGCGGGCTGGTCGACGACGGTCAGCGTGTACTGGTGCGCGCCGTGCTGCTTCGCCGCGTTCGGCACCTCGATCAACGTCACGTCGACACGGGCGGGGACATTCGACAGGACACGGTCGATCGCGCGGCGCATCCGCTGCCGGCGGGCGAGCAGGCTTGTGCCGAGGTTCGGCGTCCGCACACGACGCGTCGTCACGCCTCCGTCGGTGTCGAAGATCGCGAGGCCCGTGCAGGTGAGTGACGGGTCCAGGCCGACCGCGATCACAGGATCACCGCCAGGCCGACGATCAGCTCGACGACCACTGCGCCGCCCATCACACCGACAAGGGCAACGATGCCGCGGGGGACTGGCGTCACATCGAGCACCGCGGTGACCGCGTTGTCATGCTGAGGTGCACGGCGCGCACGATACGGACGACGCGTGAGGGGCTTCGGGGGGCGAATGAGGACGCGAGACATCAAGGACTCCTGCCAGAGGGACTTCGAGAACGGGTGTGAGTGCCCGGGCGGGCGGTGGAGCGGGGCTCAGGTGTGGGTGCCCGCCGGGGGCTCGGCCATGTGGGGGACATCAGTGGGGGCGGTCGCGCCCCCGGCGGGAGTTTCGGGACGCGCACGCGGCAAGCAGATGCGCAGCAGCGCGAAGGGGGCGAGCACAACGATCAGGTCGGCGCCGTTGAAGCCGGGGGCGATCGCGGCCGGCGCGACCATCAGCGCGATGATTACGACAGCGACGGCGGCGAGGACCCGCCAGACGCTCACGGGGTCACCTCGACACGGGCGGCGGTGAGCCAGGCGACGACGTCGGCCCGGCTGTAGCGGATGAGGCTTGACCCAGGAAGCGAGAAGTACGCGGGGCCGACCTTCTCGGCGCGCCAACGCTCGAGCGTGCGCGAACTGACTTCGAGCAGATCACCGAGCGTCTTCGGCGACATAACCGCGGGAACATCCGCGTAACCAGCGGGAAGGCCGGAGCTATCCGCATCCGCGGCGGGGGAGGGGAAGGCAACGAGGCTCATACGGGCACCGCCGCCCGCTCGTCGACGCCGAGGCGTTCATCGCCTCACTTGAGGACGACATCCGCTCCGACCGGTACATCGACCCCGCCGCCCGCGAACGCACCTACGTCGCGATCGCCGAAGCCTGGCTCGCCTCCAAAGGCCGCATCAAAGATTCCACTTGGCGCCGCTACCGCCGCGAGCTCGACAACTACGTCCTCCCAAAATGGGGGAGCACCCCCATCGGATCCATCACCCGCCCACAGATCGACGCCTGGGTGCTGCAGCTTCGCGACGGGACCGCCCCCCACGTATTCGACGTCAACCAGCGCATCAAGACCACCGCCCGCACACCCCGCCAAGATGGCACCCGCCTACCTCGGCCACATCGTGCGCTCCACCTTCGGCGGCGCCATCCGCTACGCCGTCGCCGAGCGCATCATCGGCCGCAACCCGCTCACCAACGTCGAACTGCCACGCGACGAAGGCGACATCGAGAACGACCTACCGCACCTGTCCTACCTCGACATCGAAGCCCTCGCTGACACCGCGCACGAGCTCACCGGCCGCCGAGACGACCCGCTCCTGCTGCAGCTGCTCACCTTCAGCGGCCCCCGCATCGGCGAAGCCACCGCCCTCAAAGTGAAGGACCTCGACACCGGCGGCAACCGTGCGCGCGTGCACCGTACCTGGACCGTCGACAGAGAAGGCCGCCGCAAGCTCGGACCCGTCAAGACGTGGGAGAAGCGTTGGCTGCCGATCATGCCCTCGCTCATGGCGCAGCTCGAGCAGCTCACCGCCGGCCGCGCCCCCGACGACTTCATCTTCACCGCAGTCCGAGGCGGCGCCATCGACGGCACCAACTGGTACAACCGCGTCTGGCGCAAGACCCGCGCCAACGCCGGCCTAGCCACGACTATGTCCGTCCACGACCTCCGCCACGTCGCCGCCACCAACGCGATCGCCGCCGGCGCCGACGTCAAACTCGTGCAACAGATGCTCGGCCACAAGGACGCCACCGAGACCCTCAACACCTACGCCCACCTCTGGCCCGACCGCGTCGCCGAAGTTATCGCCGCCGTCGAACAATGTCGCACCGAAGCCCTCACCGCCGCTGGCGTCAATGCCGCGTAACGCGTCGTATGTCAGGAGGATCTGATGGTGATTTCGAGCTCGTCGACCCCTGAGTGTGCTTGCAAGAGGGCAAAGCCCCTCCTCCTGAGGGCGGTTTCGATCTCATCCGCATGAGAGGGCGAGATCACTGCCTTCGTGGGGTTGTCGAAAGTGAGGCTGTAGGTCTTCGCGGTCTTACGCCTGCCGGAGCTGTAGGGCAGTCCAAGAACGAGACTGAGGTCGACACCTAGTTCGGCGAGATCTTTCACGCGAGACGACGTATGAGGGTTAGACGCTTCCGGCGCGGTTTCGTCGCGGACCGACGTTCTCTTGCTGAGGAGCTGCATTTCGCGTCGCATCTCGCTCATGTCCTCGAACATGAGCGCCAACTGCGCGTCGGAAGCATTCGCTGGCCCGGACGGGCCGTCTGCGGCGATGGTCAGTCCAAAGTGTCGCCACATCGGGTTGCGCCCGTCGCAACTCTCGACACTGTCCTCGAGATGTGCCGCCAGTTTTACTACCTCGGACTGGATATCCCAGCCGTTCAGGGCGGAGTCGTACGAGTGAGTATTGATCCCAGACGTGTCGAATGGAATGTTCAAGTGCTCATCTTTGACCAATGCGATCGGAAGGTTGAGCGAAGTGCGAACGCCCAGCTCAAAGAAGACGTTGGGGTTATGGCTGCTCAGATCGCAGAGAACCATGTCGGCACTAGACAGATGCTTGATGATCTGACCGTGGATCATGTGGCTGCCCTTCGCCGCGGGGCGTATGGCCTCGAACCCAGCGCGTTCGATAGCGGGGACGAAGATGGTTTCCATTACGTGAATCCAGTGGTCGAGATCGCCGCCGTAGCGCTCCGCCTCGTGCTCGTGAGTAGTGATGGGCATGGCGATGAAGCAGGTTGGCTTCTCGTCGGCGGCGGGCATGGTGACGACCCTACCGGTGAGCCGAGCTTGGCAGGCTAGTTCTGTCACCCCCTACCTTGATGGTTGGAACGGTGTCGCACACGGCACCAGGCGTCAAGACCCCCGGACGAGCACACGTGCCCCGGGGGTCTCGTGCTCACCACCACCGGCCCCCAGACCGGTGTCAACGCGGAACCTGCCCATGGCCGCGAAGGGCTCCCGCACACGCAATCGCCGCCACAGACTCACCGGCGAGGAGCACCTGCACCGCCTCGAGAGGCGCCCCGCCACACCGCGCCGGCGCCTCTCGAGAAACGTCAGCAGTTAGCCGCGCGAAGCGGTCCGGGTGATGCCCAGGTAGAAGCGCTGACCATTCGACTTTCCCTGCACAGCGCCGAGCTCACGCAACGCGCGCCCGATCGCGACCGGCGTCTGCGGGGTTGAACCTCGACCAATCGCCCAGGCGTTGAACGCGTCGATGAACTCCGACTGCTGGATGCGGCCGGTCGGATCCCGAACGACGTCGCCCCGATCCGCGAAGAAGTCCTCAAGCAGAGCGAGCGCGATCGCGGTCTGCGAGCCGAGCAGTGCGACGTGACGCTCCGGGGGAGCGGTGCTCGTCACGAGCGCGGAGACATCGGCGTCGAAGACATGGTGACCGCAGGCAGGGCAGTGGATAGCAGTAGTCGTCATCCGAACACTTTACCGCCCTACCGGGCCCTTCTCCACCCTGCGTCGCAACGCGCCCTGTCGCATTGGCGACCAGGGCGCGTTATTCACCGCCAGGGCGCGAAAAGGGCGCATCCGGAAATACGATCGGACCCTGATCTAGCCGCGTGATTCCGGGCTTTCTTAGCAAATAGGGCGCGAAGGGCGCGTTGTTGGGAATCGTCACAGCTCTTTGAATAGTTACTAAGGAACCTTGTTATACGCGCGCAGGGCAGCACCAGCTACCAGAAGCCGAATATCGCGCCCTGCCACTCCTCGCTACGCTCGCAGCGTGGCCATCATCCTCAAGCCCGCGGCAGCACAAGTAACCCGTCTCGACGAGCTCAGCAAGCTCTGGTGGATCAAGAGAAAACACCGCTCAGGCGAGTACTTCAAGATCTCCATCACCCCCGGACGCGGAGCACGAGGCACCACAGACCTTCACATCCTCCGCGCCGAGGACGTCGAAGCTTCCGAAAAGAACCCCGTCAAGCTCACACATTCGAGGCAAGTCAACAAAGCCTGGTGGCTCATCGGCGAATCCGTCTACGTGGTCAACGATCTCGACCTGACCGCGGGCGACATCCTCGCGATCCGCGAACAACAGCTCGCGAAGAGGGACGCGCAATTGCGTCGAGCTCAGGCGGCCTATAGGGGCACCAACTCCGACGTCTAGACCTTCAGGAGGTGCCGCATGCTCCCCACCGACATGCCCGAATGCACCTCCTGCGGAGCCGCTACCCGAGTCACCTGGCCGCCTCCCTCTGCTGCGACGTCGAGCTCGACGCCGACCTTTGATGGCCCGCACCAACACTCGCCGCCAGCACAAGCAACGAGCCGACTTCCGCGCCCAATGCGAAGCCGAACACGCCCCCTGCTGGATCTGCGGTCTCTCGATCGACTACACCGCCTCGTGGGACGACTGGGCTAACGACGACCGGTTCCAAGAAGACCACTACTGGCCCGTCTCCACCCACCCCGAACTGCAAGACGACCCCACCAACAAGCGCCCCTCCCACGCCGGCTGCAACCGAGACCGCGGCAACGGCGCCCCCGTCGTCGACCTCGGCACCCCCTCACGGGATTGGGCGTGAGATCAAGATCTTGGTCGACCTACCTCAGAAGGCGTCGTTCACTCTGCAGCCGAGGTGGTCTGCGCCGGATCTTCACGACCAGACGGCGATGCGGCGGCGGGCCTCCCACCGGAGAGTGACTTCTTTTTCTTTCGGACTATCCACTGGAGACGCTTCGCGGTGCGCTCGAAGTCACGGGCGTCTTGCGGCGACACTTTAGCTCCATGCGCTACCGATGCCCTGACAGAAGTCAACTCGTCGAAAGACACGACGAATGACTGGTTGAGATGTCCCGTCGCGGCCAGGCGTCGAACTCGGTATTTCCACGAATTGCCAAACGAGATCGATTGTGAGCCGACGAGGGCCCAAAGCGAATCCACCTCTGACAGGAGCGCCGCGTACGCGTTGAGAACGCGTCCCGCCGCTTCCAGGCGCTCGACCAGCTTCGACTCACGGACATCGCTAGAGGACGTCTCGTCCAACCCCTCTTCCGCGTCGCTCGATACGTCTGCTCCGGTCTCCGAGGGCGGGGATTGCACGTCCGGGAGCAGCGATGGCTCCTCGCCAGTCTCTGCAGCTTCGATTTGCCCTTCGATTGTCGATTCGATGGCCGCTACCTCAGCCTTGTGAATAGCGGCCCGGACCTTGAACTTGACCCCGGGCGCCTCACCGCTTTCAATGCGGCCGATTAGCTCCGAGATCGGCCTGTAGAAGATGACTCCTAAGAGGAGTACAGCGACCGGCCACGACAATATCTGTCCGGAGATAGTGGAGAGAAAAGTTGTGGCAATCTCCGCGTAGCGGCCGAGAACGTCCCAGTCGATCACTTGGCCTCATCCGTCATGTCAACATCGTCGCATGCGTACGTGATTGCCCGACCCCACCCCACCAAAAATGCCGCATCACAACGGAGGGGCGGACCACCACCGGGGAGGGCTTCCTCTCTCCCCCGGGTCTCGGCTCGCCCCGTTTCGTCACCCCGCTCGCGCTGAGCCTGAGCCCCGGGTTGGAGGTCGTCGATGCCGCGGACAAAGGAGCAGGACCGCGAGTATCAGCGACTGCGCCGTGCTCGGAAGGCTGCTGAGGCTGTCGAGCAGGGTGGTGTGACGGATGACGATGTGATGTCACCCTCGTCGGGCCGGAAGCGGGCCGGTGTGCACCGCGCTGCTGTGACGCGGATGCTCCGCGCGACCGGGCTTGCTCACGCGCCCGAGGAAGCTCCGCTGGTGGAGCTGGTGAAGTCCCTGGCGGTGGAGATGGACGAGGCTCCGAGCGCGTCGACGTCGTCCCGGTACCGCGCCGCGCTGGCCGACGTGCGTCGTGTGCTCGATCGCGCGGCCCGCCCTGCTTCTCCGCCGGCGGCCGGACCGTTGCCGCAGCCGGACGCCGCGGGCGAGAAGAGCGCGCCGGTGAGCAGCCTGCAGGCGTTCAAGGACGCGCGGGGGATCGGCGCAGGCTGATGGAGGTCGCATGGCGAAGCTTTACGGGCGCGAGGCACCGCGCCTGTGGACGCGCCCCCTGCGCCCGCTGACGCCGGAGACATCGCTCGGTTTCGAGGTCATCGAGTTCGCGCTCTTCGTGCTCGGCGTCGACCTGTATCCGTGGCAGAAGTGGCTGCTGATCCACGCGCTCGAACTGCGCGAGGACGGCACGTATCGCTTCCGTCGAGTGATCGTCCTCGTCGGCCGCCAGAACGGGAAGACGACGCTCGCGTCGGTTCTCGCTGCCTGGTGGCTGTACGTCGACTCGGCTCGTAACCCCGACAGGATCCCGCCGTTCAAGTTCAAAGTGGTCGGCGTCGCGCAGAACCTCGACATCGCGAAGGAGCCGTGGTCGGCCGTCAAGCTGGTGCGACCCGGACCCGGAGACGGCGGAGGAGGCGGAGCTCGGCATCGAGGCGCTCGTGCAGGCGACGGCCAAGGTGCGCGACGCGAACGGGTCGATCGCTATCACTGCCCGGTCGCGGGCGCACTACGAGATCCGCGCGGCGAAGAACGCTCGTGCGAAGCCCGCCGCCAAGGTCCTCATGGACGAGATGCGCGAGCAGCGCGACTGGTCTGCGTGGAACGCGGTGTCGCAGACGACGAAGTCCTTCTGGAACGGGATGCTCGTCGGCTTCTCGAACGCGGGAGACGCGGGCTCGGTGGTGTTGTGGCATCAGCGCAACGCGGCGCTCCTTGACCTCATCGCCGCAGGCATCCAGGTGCCCGACTACGTCGAAGAGGGGATTGCTGACGCCGAGGCGTACGCCAACGGCGAGACCGCCGAGTCAGCGCTGGTGGACCAGTCGCTTGGCATCTTCGAGTGGTCGGCGGCGCCGGGGTGTGCGAAGAACGACGTCGAAGCGATCCTTCAGTCGAACCCGTCCATCGGGCACGGGTCGATGACGATCGAGATCTGCCTCGCCGACATTCGCGGGATGACCGACGCTGGATACCGCACGGAGGTGCTGTGCCAGTGGGTGACGTCCCGCATCGAGCCCTACCTCGACGCCACCGACTGGGAGAAGGCCGCAGACCCTGCTCTGCTCGATGGGGACGGCGCCATCGTCGACGCCGGGTCCACGATCGCCGCGGACTCCCGCATGGTGCTCGGCATCGACGTCTTCCGTGAGAAGCGCGTCACCCGTACGAGCATGGTCGTCGCCGGATACCGCTCCGACGGTCGCGTGCACCTCGAGGTCGTCGCTCAACGCACTGGCATGACCTGGGTCGTGAAGCACGCGGTTGCGGTCCGCGCCAAGACCGGCATCACGCAGGTCGCACTGCAGACGAAGGGCTGCGACGCCGCCGACCTGGTCGCGCTGCTCAGCGACGCGGGGTTCACCATCGTCGACATCTCCGCGTCCACCCTCCTCACCGCGGCTGGCCGGATGGCCGACCGTCTGCGAGAGGACAAGGTCCGACACCGATCGCAGGGCCCGCTCAACCGAGTACGACCCCGCGTCGATGTGGAACTTCTCCGTCGGTGCGACGAACACGGACGCGACGCAGCTCGTGCTCGATGCGAACCCGTACAACACTCCGCCCGCTGAGGGGACGGTGTTCATCATGGCGACTTTTCAATTGGCAGTGAAGCCGGCCGCCGACGAGAACGGGGGAGACCCCGCAGCGAGCCTCGGCATCGACTACGTCAGTGCGAAGGGGAACACTTTCAACGCGAGCAACGCCCCCTGCGGCGTGATCGCTGGGACAGAGATCTGGGCAGTCGGGACCATGTACCCCGGTGCGACGGCGAGCTTCGACTCCTGCGTCGCCGTCCCCGCCGATGCAGTGCAGGGCGGCGTCTGGCGCGTCTCCTCCTACATCGACCCCAGCGCGTTCATCTTCCTCGACGGCGCGTGAGCCTCACCCCCGCACGAAACGCTCCTCCCGCATCTTGTGCTGGGAGGTGCGGCCCCTGCTCGTGCGTCGATTGCGCCGCTTCCGGGACGCCGCGGCCGCGGGGACGGGCACGCCGCCACCGTCCCAGTTGCCCCCGTCCCGGACAACACTGGGACAACATGTCGGAACGCGTCAGCGTGTCACGGTGTCGTCCAATGTCGCTCCGATGCATCGGATTATGCCCGGTCAGACTGGTAAACTGCGGGTCTATGCGCGCCCGTGTCGTTGAGCGTCGCGACCGGTGAGGTCGTCAAGGGGTCGTAGGTTCAAATCCTGTCATCCCGACAGTTGAGGCCCGAACTTCCGCAGGATTGCGGGGGTTCGGGCCTCTTGTCGTTTCCGGCGACGGGCGTGCGTCTCATGAGCGGGCACGTGAGCGCCGAGTGCGGTTCGATCAGCGGCTCTAACAGAATCGTCTGGACCTGGCACTGACATCAGTCTCGGACGAGCCAGATACGTTTGCTGGTGGCGTTGTCGGATACAGGCGGGTCGGACACGTCGGTGTCGTAACGGAACCGGACGCCGTAGAGGACTCCTGCTCGGGGAAGATTGTCCACCGTGATCGGCCACAGTCGTTTCGCGGTGTCGCCGGGAGAGACCTCTACGTAGAGGCGCTCGGAGCGTCGTGTGTACGGGTGATTTCCGTCTGGGTCGGGGTCCCAGGTGGGCACGCCGATGGACGCGGCCCAGATTCGGTTTCCGATTCCTTCGACGTAGGTGCTGCTGCCGGGCGTCTTGAAGGCATCGTGGCCGATGGCGGTGAGGTCGCCGCCGAACGTCCAGTAGTGGCAGGTGCCCGAATTGGTTATACGGGTGGGGATGTGCAGTGTCTGCCCGATCTTGACGCGGTACACCGGCTCCTTCTGCCCGTCGACAGTCCGGTACTCGCTCGGCTTCTCGACCGGGTAGCCGGCGATGTTCGCGTCAATGGCGGCACCGGCCTTGCCTGGCACCGTGAGGCAGTCGGGTGCCGGGTCGGCGCTGGCGGCGGTGGGGGCTGTGACGAGGGAGAGGGTGAGCAGGCCGGCAGCAAAGGCCCCTGGGGTGCGTGATCGCATGTGACTCATTCCGATGGGTCAGCACCACATTCCGGGGAGGAGCAGTCCCGGCGGAAGCGATTGTGTTCGGCCTGACTGACGCCAGCACTCATTGGCCCGGCGTCCTTTTACTCAGAGAAGCGTGAGGGGAATTGACACCGAACCTCGACCCGGCGCCGAGAAAGTGATGACAGCCGTCGGCGGGGAACTCTGCTCCGGCCCCTGGCGGCCGAGGTAGATGATGAAAGCCCCGCTCTCGGCGCCGGGTTCGATGGGTGCTGCAAAAAACCACACGACGGACTCGCCTCCGTCGCCGTACCGCCAAGCGACATCGCCGCTGTATCCCGAGTAGAAGTAATCCGGTTCGGTCGCCGGAAGGGCAGCGATGAGGTCGCCGGCGGCAAGGGCAGTGGTGCCGTCGTTGGTGATCCAGATCACGTAGGACGTGATGCCGTTGTTGTCAGTGGGGCCGCTCACCCGGTAGGTGAGCTGAGGTGTGGTGCTCGCTGATGCGAGGGGCGCAGCGACGGCCAACGCGATCACGGGCGCGCTCCATGCGGCAGCCCCGACGAGGGCGCGGCGACTGATGACACCGCGCTCGAGATCGCTCATGCCACGGATGCTATCGGCTGTTGAAGTGCCGCGGACACGCGATGTCGGAATTGCCGAGCTGATTTCTTGGCTCAGTTACACAGACGTCATGTGATTCATGCATACTCGGCGGCACGGGGTGGCAATGGGACTGCACGGGGCGGCACCAGTCGATCGAGGCAGCACCCCCGCAACGACGGGGGACTTCGTGACCGAGCTCATCACCGACCATTCCACCGCGAACGCTGGAATGGATCGCCGCACCGTTATCAAAGCGGCTGCGTGGACAGTTCCCGCAATCGCCATCGCCGTCGCGGCACCCCGCGCGGCGGCGTCCACGTCCGATGTCGGCGCGTATTCGCTCTCCGGCTCCTGCGGAGCTCCGGGTATTCAGGGGCCGGGGTTCGTTCTCGTCGCCAGCGCCACCGCGCCGTTACCGACAGGGACGACGGTGCTCATCTCCGGCACAGGAGTTTCCAGTATCGGAGTCTTCTCCTCGACCCCTTCGGGGATGACAACGCAGACTCGGCTCAGCGGCACGGCTACCCAATTCACGCTGACCGCAGACCTTCCGGCGGGAACAGCCATCTCGTTCCGCACGACTCTGTCGACGAGCGCGAGGTGGACTTTGAACGCTCTCACGACGCTGCCCGAGGGCTACACCGCAACAGGGGCGAAGTCGGACGCCGTTGTCACCTCCTCGCTCACCGGATGCTCGACGAGCTGAGAATGCTCGCCGCGTGCGTCAGGCGGGCTTCCGGTCCGGGTCAGCGATGCGCCCGACGCGCGGCCCCTGCTCGTGCGTCGACTGCGCCGCATTCGGGATGCTTCTGCGGCGGGCGAGACTGCACGCCGTCGATGCGCACGCGGACGGACACGATCCGGTGACCATTCGGAACGCGTCGGAGTGATCCGGTGCCCTCCCGTGTCGATCCGATCGGGCGCGCCCGCCGAGTCAGTCCGCGTGCCGCCCGCTGTTGCGGTCCCACTCGAGCGACTTCCACTGGAGGAAGGTGCAGAGGTTGCTGGCGATCACGTATTCGGCGGCGAGGCTCGTGATGTCGTGGATCGACAGAGACAGACTCTCGGGCTGCTCGCTGAGGGTCAGTTCCCACATCGGGTCGTCGTAGCTGCGCGGTCGCATGTGGATGGATGCCGACGCGTTGCGCAGGCGCAGGATGACGAGCCCCGTGTCGTCCTCGCCGTCGTCCTCCTGAGGGGCGACCGAGATCGAACCCGCGATGCAGTGCTCCTCGCTTTCGAACTCCGCGACCCATGCTTCGAGCTGTTCGCGGGAGCGGCGGGGCGGCGAGTCCTCGAGCGATTCCATACCGGCAGTCTCGCACCCGTTGTCGAGCGGCGCGCACACCTTGCGCAGGTGTCTCGGCGTCGGACGCGGGGCTCCGAGCTACGGTGGCACGTCCGCGGCGGGGGAGATCAGGCGGCGTCCACCGTCGCGGCATCCGTTCGCTTCTGCAGGTATTCGCAGAGCTTGCCCGTCGTGAACAGCTCCTCGCCGAGGGAGATCAGGTGCGTTCCGGTGAGCGGGAACTCCCCGGAACGCTCGGTAAGGGTCGCGGTCCAGGTGCGGTCGCAGTCGATGTTGAGGTAGATGGACGCCGGACCGTGGTTGAGATGGACGGCGACGATGCCCGAGTCGGCGTGCTCGGGGTCGTCCTGCGGGAGGACGTGAACGGTCGCGTGGGCGACGCTGTCGTGCTGCTCGTAGTCGGCGACCCACTGCGAGATCTCGTCGAATGCGGGGCGAGTGCACGTCATCCGCCAAGGCTATACGGAATACGACGCGCGTCGGCGGGGTCTCCTGGATGCGCAGGCACCGGGAGAGCACCGTCTCGGGAGAGGTCGCGCCTCACCGGTCCGAGTGACCGGCCGCCTGGAGGAACTGCACCATCGAGTGGTTGTACGGGCTGCGGAACCGCCGCTTCGCGCGGATCATCGTGTAGCCCTGAGCGCGGAGAGCGAGAGCGTTCGTGACGCTCAATCGCTGCTTCGGCACGGGTTCCCACCCTCCCGGCAGTCGATAGGCGTGCGTGATCGTCTGCGACCCTGGCATCGGCATTGCCCCCCTTGAATGCAGCGGACCGATTCAAGCGACTTTACCTGCCGGTGGGGCAATCGCTTTCCGCTCGCACTACCGGGATTCGCCGGAGCTTCGGTTCGATCGGCCTTCCCCGTCGGGCCGTCCCCGGAATCCGGGCGCGGAGTTGGGGGTTCACGACGAGGACGCGGATGCCGTGAGGCCGGCCGCCGCGCCCGATTCGCGCGGGACGATACGCACGGCATCCGCGTCCTCACCCCCCAGGGGGTGGCTGTGTGGTCAGGCCGCGGACGACCCCGACGGGCGGATGTCGGCGTCGGACCACGGGGCGGCGCCGGCCGGCTGCTGGGTGTAATGCGAGAGCGACAGCTCTTTCGAGTTGCCCCACCCGCGTCGAGCCCGGACGAGGGTGTACCCCTCGTCACGCAGCGCGTGGGCGGTCTCGGCGGTGAGGGGGCGGTGGGGGAGCGTCTCCCATCCGCCGGGCATGCGATAGGCGTGGGTCACGGTGCGAGGGCGAGTCATTTCCACTCCAGAACTCGAGCTTTCGAGGGCGCTGCGCCATTGGAGCGGGGGAGGACGACGTTACGCGTCGTCGGTGGGGGTGTCTGTCCCCTCTTCGGAGGGTCAGCGTGTCGGCGGATACTGCCGCAGCGAGATCTCACGCGTGTCGAACAAGCCGCGACGCGCGCGTACCAGCATGATCCCCTGGTCGCGCAACGCGGCGGCTCGTTCCGGCGTGAGGGGCTCGTGGGGGGCCTTCTGCCAGCCGCCCGCGAGTGTGTAGATGTGTGTCAAGGTGCGAGGTCGAGTCATCATCACCCCCTGCGGGGAATGTAGCCCTCGGAGATAGGTCCTGGCCGAGAATTTTCCTCTCCGTAATGCGCGCGTGGACGACCGTAACCCGGGCGTCTCCAGACCGTCTTCCGGGCGGATGCGGCAGGGTGCCCTGGGTGGGTCGCGGCCATAATGGCCCGATGGTCACCGCCCGCATCGTCATGCTCTTCGCTCTCGCCGCCATCGCCGAGATCGGCGGTGCCTGGCTCATCTGGCAGGCGGTGCGCGAGAACCGGGGCTGGTGGCTGGCGCTGCTCGGGATCGTCGCGCTCGGCGCGTACGGCTTCATCGCGGCGCTGCAGCCGGACGCGCACTTCGGGCGCGTCCTCGCCGCCTACGGCGGGGTGTTCGTCGCGGGTTCTCTCGCCTGGGGCGTCGTCGTCGACGGCTTCCGTCCCACGGTGTGGGACTACGTCGGCTCGGCCGTCGCTCTCGTGGGGGCGGGGATCATCGTGCTCGCGCCCGCCTCGGCCGGGGCGCCGGAGTGACGGCATCCGATTCGAGATCCGGCCGACGGAACCATTCAGTTAGAGAGCCAAGTAGTTAGCTAGACGAGATATCGGCGGATTGTCAAGCGGCATGTGGTGAAGCGCCCGTGCGGGCACACTCGATGCATGCAGTTCGAAACCACGCCCCACGAGGGCCTCGCCGACGACTTCTCCGCCTCCGAGACCGCGCGCCCCTTCGGCTCGTACCTCTCGGTGATCAACGGCGGAGACTGATCGTCCCGCGGCCCGCCAGGGCCACTCACGACAGGACCGGATGCCGACAGGCTCCGGTCCTTCGTCGTGATCCCGTGGAAGGAGGGCGGATGCCATGACCGCGCGGCTCATCGAGATCGACGGATCGCGGGTGCACGGCATCCCATCCCTGTACGCGGAGCTGAACCGCGTGTTCATGCCGAACGAGCCCTGGACCCTCGGCGAGAGCCTCGACGCGTTGGACGATCTGCTGTACGGCGGGTTCGGGGTCCTGCGCGGCTCGGAACCGGTGCGCGTGCTGTGGCGCGACGCGGAGGCGGCGCGAGCGGCGCTCGGGGTGGAGACGACCCTCGCCTACCTGCGGCGCAAGCTCGAACGCCCGGACGTCTATGCGGTCGCACCGGCGCGACGTGCCCTCGACGAGCTCGAGGCCGGACGCGGCGAGACGTACTTCGACCTCGTCGTCGGGGTGTTCCGCGACCACGCGAACATCGAGCTCGTGTTCGCCTGAGGACCCCCGTCGACGTCCCGGTGGACCGAGCGCCGTGCCGTGTGCAGCGCTGCGCTCGGGGCCCGGGATGCGTCACCCCGGGCCCGTCCCGCGTCACTCGTACCGCAGCGACTCCACCGGATCGGCGCGTGCCGCCCGCGCGGCCGGAAGGCTCCCCGCGAGGAACGCGATCGCCATGATCGCCACCGTCGTCACCAGGATCGACACGGGGTCGAAGGCGATGAGCTGCAGCCCCGGCAGATCGCTGAAGAGCGTCTGCCCCAGCTGCGCGCTCACGGCCGTGCCGACGCCGATCGCGACGACCGCGCCGATGAGACTGCCCAACAGTCCCAGCATCACCGCCTCGAGGCTGAACAGCGAGAAGACCCGGCCGCTGCCCATGCCCATCGCCTTCATCAGCCCGATCTCGCGCGTGCGCTCCTGCACCGACATCAGCAGGGTGTTGACGATGCCGAAGCTCGCCGCCAACAGCGCGATGACGGCGAACGCGTTGAGGACGAGCACGATCCCGTCGATGACCGCCTTGAAGGTGCCGAGCTGATCCGAGACGGTCTGGCCGGAGTAGCCGGCATCCGACAGCGCGGTCTTGGCGTCGTCGACGTCCTGCGCCGCCGCCGACGACAGGGTCACGCTCGCGCTCGCGTACCGATCGAGCTCATCGGCCGGGACCCCGGTGTTCTGCGCGGTGAACAACGCGTCTTCCAGAGCGGTGTTGGTGGTCAACGAGGTCGTGGAGGCGAAGGCGCCCTCGGTCACGCCCGTGATGGTCGCCGAGACCACGTGCTGCGTGCGCACCGGGTCGGACACGGCGATCGTCAGTGTGGCCCCGACGGCATCCGCGGCGTCCGGGAAGCCGAGGGGCGTCACGAGCGACTCGGGGATCGCGGTCTCGAGCGCGTCGGAGGACTCGTCGGGCGCGGCGCCCGCCGCCAGCTGCGGAGTCTGGCCGCCGATGAGCGAGCCCGCGCTCGCGACGTAGCGCTCGCCGCCGTCGACCTGCACGTAGTCGATCTGCACGGCGCGGGTGGGGCTCACCGACGCGACACCGGGAAGGTCTTCGATCGTCCGGATGTCGGCATCCGTCAGTGCCGAGACGGTCGCGGTGGCGCCGGGGCGACCGGGGTTCGTGTTCGCCGAGGAGACCGCGTCGGGGTCGTACTTCTGCGGTTCTGCGGATGCCGCGGCCCCCGTTCCCGTCTTCGTCACGGTCAGCACGTCGGCAGCGCCGATGGAGGAGACGGTGTCGTCGATGAAGCGGTTGATGCCGGTGCCGAGACCGTTCGTCAACGTCAGCGTGAAGGCGCCCACGAAGATCGCGAGCACCGTGAGGATCGTGCGGGTCTTGGAACGGAACGTGTTCGCGGCGGCCGTGGCGACCAGGTCGGTGGTCTTCATGCGGCGCTCCGTTCCTCGGTGACGATGACGCCGTCGCGGATCTGCACCCGGCGGTCGCACCGCGCCGCCAGCTCGTCGTCGTGGGTCACCACGATGAGAGTGATGCCGTGCTCGCGGTTGAGGCGGAACAGGATGTCCTCCACCACGGCGCCGGTGGCGGAGTCGAGGTTGCCCGTGGGCTCGTCGGCGAAGATGACCCGCGGGTCGTTCACGAGAGCGCGGGCGATCACCGCGCGCTGCTTCTGCCCGCCCGAGAGGGCCGTGGCCTTGTTCTTCGCCTTGTCCTGCATGTCGAGCTCGGCCAGCGCCGCGAGTCCCCGCCGGCGGCGTTCAGCGCGTCCGACGCCCGCGATCTTCAACGGCAGGATCACGTTCTCGAGCACCGAGGCGCTGGGGGTGAGGAAGAACTGCTGGAACACGAAGCCGAACGTCTTGTTGCGCGTGCGGTTGAGGTGGCGCCCGCGCAGGGTCGCGGCATCCTTCCCCTCCAGACGCACGGTTCCGCTCGAGGGGGCGTCCATGAGAGCGAGCAGGTGCATGAGGGTCGACTTGCCCGATCCGCTCTTGCCGACGATCGCGATGCTCTCGCCGCGGTGGATGTCGAGGCTCACACCGCGCAGCGCGTCGAAGCGCGCGGATCCGCGGCCGTACGACTTGTGCAGATCGGTGACGGAGAGCAGGGGAGGAGGAGGTTCGGATGCCATGACCTCACTGTCGCTCGCGAGCGCACCGCTCCGCGTCGCTCGCGCGGGGTGGGCGACTCCCCCCGCGGGGGTATTCCGCGAATGCCCCGTGCGGGCGATACCCGCGGGGGAGTGAGCAGTCCACACTGGGAGGATGCGACCCGACCCGGCCACGGACACGCCGCCGCGCCTGGTGCCGGCGGGGCGCGCCTGGCTCGTCGACGTGGTCATCGCCGTGCTGGTCGTCGTGCCCTCGTTCGCGCCGGTCCCGTTCCCCGAGTTGCGGCCGTCGAGCCCCCTGGTGCACGTGCTCATCGTGCTGCCGGCGCTGCTGCTGCCGCTGCGCCGCCGGTGGCCGCGTCTCGTCTTCGTCGTCTGCATCGCCATCTTCGTGGGAGCCCTCGTGCTCGGGACACTCGCGCCGGGGGCGGCGCTGACGACGGCGATCGCGGCCTACGGGATGGCCGACCGCGTCGGGCGCAGGGAGGCCGCGCCCGTGGCCATCGCGGGGGTGGTGGGGCTCGTCGGCGCCAGCATCGTCGTCGGCCTCATGACAGGGCTCGACACGCGGTTCCTGCAGGTCGGCCTCGCCGTCGCGCTCGCCGGAGCGATCGGAGATGCCGCGCGCTCCCGCCGCGCGTACGTCGCGGCGGTTCTCGAGCGCGCCCGGCGCGCCGAGCAGACGCGCGAGGCCGAAGCGCGGCGCCGCGTGAGCGAAGAACGCCTGCGCATCGCCCGCGACCTCCATGACGCCGTCGCCCATCAGATCTCGGTCATCAGCCTGAACGCGGGAGTGGCGAGCTCGGCACTGGACACCCGCCCGGACAAGGCCCGCGAGGCGCTCGCCACGATCCGCACCGCTTCCCGCGACGTGCTCGCCGAGATCGGTTCGATGCTGGCCGTGTTGCGCACCCCTGACGACGTGGACGCCCGCGACCAACCGGGGCTCGCGCGTCTCGGGGCGGTCGTGGAGTCGGTGCGCGTCGCCGGGTGGGATGCGGCCGTCCGCGACGAGCGCGACCCCGACGAGGTGCTGCCCCTCGGCGTCGACATCGTCGCCTACCGCGTCGTGCAGGAGGGGCTGACCAACGCCCTCAAGCACGGCACGGCCCGTCGCGTGCACGTGCTGCTGCGTCGTGACGGCGACGATCTCGAGGTCGTGGTCACCAACCCCTTCCGCCCCGAGGAGGCCGCCGCCGAGCCCTCCCCGTCGGGCTTCGGCCTTATCGGCCTTCGCGAGCGCGTCGAGTCGGCGGGCGGTCGCCTCGACGCGGGACCGGCGCCCGGCGGCTATCGTCTCGCCGCGCGTCTGCCGGTGCCCGCCCCCCGCCCGACTGCTCGACCCGGAGGTTCCGCATGAGCCCGACACGCGTCATCGTCGTCGACGATCAGGTCCTCATCCGCGCCGCGGTGCACGACCTCCTCGACGCGGCCGACGGCATCGAGGTGATCGGCGACGCCGCCGACGGCGAGCAGGCCGTCGCGCTCGCCCAGGCGCTTCGCCCCGATGTCGTGGTGTGCGACATCCGGATGCCGCGCCTGGACGGCATCGAGGCCACCCGCCGTATCTGCACCGACCCGGCGCTGGCCGACACCCGCGTGCTGATCCTCACCACGTTCGAGGAGGACGACTACGTCGTCGCAGCGCTGCGCGCCGGAGCGAGCGGCTTCATCGGCAAGGGCGCCGAGCCGGAGGAGATCATCCACGCCGTGCTCGCCGTCGACGACGGGGGCGCGCTCCTGTCGCCCGCGGCGACCCGCGGTCTCATCGAGAAGTACGTGCGGCGCGCAGCGCCGGTCGCGGGGGAGGCGCCGTCGCTCGACGTGCTGACCGACCGGGAACGGGAAGTCCTGCGCCACATCGCCCGCGGGCGGTCGAACGACGAGATCGCGGCATCCCTCTTCATCTCCCCCCACACGGCGAAGACCCACGTGAAGAACACGATGCTGAAGCTCGGTGCGCACGACCGCGCGCAGCTGGTGATCGCGGCGTACGAGAGCGGGCTGCTGGTCCCGGGGGAGTGACGGCCACCGTCACGATCGTCGCCCGCGCGGATGTCGTCGGGGCGCGCGGCGGGGCGGCTCATCGCTCTCCGACGGGTCCGCCGGGGTCGGCGCACGGGTCCTCGTAGGATCGTGACACCGGCGGGGTGGGTCGGCGTGGACGAGCGGGGGATCGCATGAGCGGAGGGCGACGCCTCATCGGGGTTCGTGGTGCGCTCGGGCATCCGCTGGTCTGGGCGGTGGTGTGCGGTCTCGCGGCCGTGCCCCTGCTGGGCACGGCGTTCGACTTCGGAGGGTTCCTCCTCTGTCTCGCCGCGGGCTGGCTCGTCGCGCACGCGGTCGTCCGCACGCTGATGACCCTGCGCTCGCTCGCCCTCTCGTTCTCGCTGCACATCGGCCTCGCGGCGGCCGCCGGAGTGGCTCTGTACGCGCTGACGCAGCACGCGGCACCGGCTCCGGTCGATGCGGCGATCGTCACGGCGGCGTCCTACGCGGCCGTCCCGGCCGCGGGATGGGTCTGGCTGACCCTGATCGGGCGGGTGTCCGGTCTCGTCCGCGCGGACTCCGCTCGGCGCGCGGCACGGCTGGTGACTCCCGAGTGGGAGCGGAGCGGAGACGTGTGGGAGCTGCGCCTGCCGGTCGTGCCGCTGCGGCTGTCGACGTATCGGCTCGTGCTCGGCATCCTGATCGGGGGCGGCGGGGGCGCGCTGATCGCTTTCGTGGTCGGGTTCTCCGATGTCGCGATGCGCATGAGCCCGCTGCTCATCGTCATCGTCCTGGGCTGGCTCGTCGGCCTGCCCGTCTACGGCGGCCTGCTGCTGATCGCACGTTCCCGCACCGTCGACGCGCGCGTGCGGGTGACCGCCGATCGGATGGTGGTGGAACGGATGCCGGGAGGCGCACCGATCGTCGACCTCGGTCTCGCCGAGCTCCGGTCGCTCCGTTGGGCGGCGAGCGAGGCGCCGACCCGCGTCGAGCTACGGCCGGTGGACGGCCCCGGGCTCGTGCTGCTGTTCGGTCTCTCCCATCGGCCCGCGGGGATGGCGGCGACGCTGCCCGAGCTGCCGTCGGGCCTGCGCCGGCGGCTGACCGACGCGGGGCTGTCGGCGCGCGAGACGCGCGGTCGCGGCGGCGACGATGTGCTCGCGCGCGATCAGGCGGCGTCCGCGGCGCTCCGCTCGGGCGGGGTTCCTCGCCGCTGATCCCCACGGAGCGGAACACCGGTCAGGCGCGACCGGAGACCGATGCCCTCACGCCCTCGTCTGCGGGGGCGCTGACGAGCGCTGCCGCCCGTTCACCGAAGGGCCGCTTCCCCTCGGCGCGGCTACTCGCCCGCCTTCTCGAGACCGCGGGTGCGGATCTCTTCGAGGTCGAGGCCGGCGAGGATCTTGCGTGCGACGAGGTCGTCGATCGTGCCCTCGCGGCGCAGCCGGAGCAGCACTTCGCGTTTGCGGTCGAGGACCGCGAGCCGCAGCCTCTGCGCCTCCTTGTGACGCAGCAGCGGGGAGCGCTGCGTGACGTCGATGTCTTCGCTGACGGCGATCATCTGGAGGGGCCCGGTGAAGGCCGTGCCCGCCGCGTCCCCGTCGTCGACCCGGCGATCGTCGCCGCGCCGGTCGGTTTCGTGACCGTCCGGCGGGACGGGTCCGGTCGCCGAGCCGTCGTCGTCGAGAGAGGCGTCGAGTTCGGCGAGGTCGCGCTCCTCGATGGCGCGCTGCCGGGCGACGGCCCGCGCGTTCGCGAGCTCGAGACGCTCGTAGCCTTCACGCCGAGCGCGGTCGCGCACCCGATCGCTGATGCCGTGTTCGACCGCGAGGTCGTCGAGGGCGGCGAGGGCGGCTCCCGAGATGGCGCGTTCGGCGAGCTCGTACTCCTCGATCGCCGCATCGTCGTTCGGGAGCTTCGCCCATTTGATGACCGCGGGAAGGAGCGGTCCCTGCACGAGAAGGGTGAGCACGATGACGCCCGCCGTCACGAAGACGATCGCGTCGCGTCCCGCGACCGGGTCGCCCGCGGCCGTGGTGACGGGAACCGACAGGGCGATGGCCAGTGACACGGCTCCGCGGAACCCGGCCACGGTGCTCACGACCCGCGACCGGTGCCGGAGCGACCGCGACGATCCCGCGGCGGGTCGCGAGAAGGGCGAGAACATCCACTGGAACAGATAGCGCACCACGAACAGGGCGATCCAGGCGGCGACCGTGACGATGAGCAGGATGCCGATCTCCGACCCCGAGATCTCGTGCAGCACGAGCTGCACCTCGAGGCCGATCAGCACGAAGAGCGCGCCGTTGAGGAGGTAGACGCCGAAGGGCCACGTGGCATCCGCCGCCCTCCGCGACATCGCGGTGGTGATCCGCGGCGACACCCAGGCCATGATGAGGCCCGCGAAGACGACCGCCAGCACCCCCGAGGCGTCGATGAGCTCGGCGATGAGGAAGGAGACGAACGGGACCAGCACCATGGTGAGGTTGATCGTCAGGGTCGACTGCATCCGTCGCAGGGCGAAGAACGCCGCAGCGGCCACCGCGATCCCCGCGGCCGCTCCGCCCAGGTATGACAGCAGCACCATGCCGGTGATCTGCAGCGGCGTGATCTGGTCGCCCAGCAGCAGCGCGACGGCGATCGCGTAGAGGACCAGGGCGGTGCCGTCGTTCGTCAGGCTCTCGGCCTTGAGCTTCATGAAGGTCTTGGCGGGCAGCAGGCGCCCGAGCGCGGCGACCGCCGTGGCGTCGGGCGGTGCCACCGCCGCGCCGAGCACCAGGGCGGCCTCCCACGGCACGCCCAGCAGCGTCGCGACCCCGGCGACGGCGAACGCGGATGCCACGACGAGGAGCGTGCTCATCGGGATGATGTAGCGCAGCGACCGGCGCACCGAGCGGAGGGACGTGGTCCACGCCTCACGGAAGAGCATGATCGGCAGGAACAGCAGCAGCACGGTCTCGGGCGGGAGCTCGATCTGACGGAGCTCGGGGATGAAGCCCAGGGCGAGGCCGATGACGAGGAGGACGAGGGGCGTCGCGACGCGCAGTCGCGGCGCCAACACCGTGCCCACGAGCATCGCGAGGCCCAGCAGAACCGTGATCTCGAGTCCCTGCATCCGTGCCGCCTTTCGCAATGCCCTCAGGACTCAGCGTAGAGAAGGGCCCGGACATTCCCGAGGGGGTGTTCGCGCCGGTCGGGGCGGCTCGCTCGCGACGACGGCGTAGCCGCGTTCAGCGACCGGTCCCGAATGAGCATGCCGTGGAGGGTGCGGAGGAGCATCGAAGGGGCAGCAGTTCTCGTCTTCGATACTCTGGCGGAGGAACGGGGCGATCGGCCGATGGCGCGATCGCGCCGACGAGACGGGGGAGCGTGGTGATGGGTGTCGTCACGACCTCGCCTCGACTGGCGTCCGCGGAGGCGCGTGTGCCCGTCTTCCCGAACGGCCGACGCCCCGCGTGGCTCGTCGTCGTCGTCGTGCTCTTCGCCGTGCTGCCCGGTGTCATGGCGGTCGCCGACGGCCGACCCGGCCTGCGCCTCGTGACGGGTGCGTCGACCGTCACCCTCCTCGGCGTCGCGGGCTGCCTGAACCTGCTCCTCCGCACGATGCGGGAGAGGGTGGTGCGCATCGACGAGTCGGCATCCGGCATCTGGTTCCGCCCTGCCCCGGCCGCGACGGCGATGCCGTTCGTGCTCGGGAGCCTTCTGCTGCTCCCCGCGGTCGCGCAGATCGTTGTCGATGTGGCGGACTTGGCGACGATGCCGTCGTTCCTGCTCACGCGCGCGCCCTCTGCGCTCGGACTGCTCGGCCTCGGCATCATCGTCGTGAACACCGTGCGGCTGCGCGAGGCGGCCGGCCTCCACGTGACGGTGGAGGGGCTCACAGGTATTCGTGGTCGCGGCCGCATCGACTGGACCTGGGACGAGCTCGCCGAGGTGGATGTGGGCACGGGACCGGTCGCGAAGCTCCGGCTCGTCGCCGACGCAGGGGGACCCGGCATCGAAGCGCCCATGCTGGCGCTGGGTTCGGACCCGAACCAGGTCGCCACGGTGGTGCGGTACTTCCGCGATGTCCCTTCGGCGCGAGCGGAGCTGAACGGCCCCGGACCCGCCGTCCTCCGCGGCGTCGACGACGCGCTCCGCGCCCGTGAGGGATGAGCGCGCGCTGCGCCCGCGCGAGCCGAGGCGCCGCCGCTCGCGTCAGCCGGCGACGCCCACCTTCGCCTTCGCCCACGACCGCCCCCGGGTGTCCTTGAGGATGTCGTACTCGACGTCGACGTGCGGCTCGATCGCGCTGTACTTGTCGTTCGGAGCGCCGATGACGAGCTGGAAACCGAGACCGCGCCACGCCCCGATCGCGCGCTTGGTGAAGTGTGCGTCGGCCTTGATGAGGGCCTCGTCGAGGAACACCGGGGCGTACCGCGGACGCTCCGATCCGGCATCCCCGAGCTGGTAGCGCAGGGCCGCGCCGACGATGAACGCGATGAGCTCCTGCGACTCGCCGCCGGACTTCTCGCCGATGTGGTCGTAGAGGGCGACGTGCTCGCCGGTGTCGGCGCGGAAACGCTCGGCGCTCACGCGCACGTGGTTGCGCACGTCGACGAGGTCGGCGAAGTCGGGTGCGGTGGGGCGGATCCGGCCGATCAGCCGCGCCATGCGGCCGTACACGGCCTCGCGCTCGTCGTCGGTGGATGCCGCGTCGATCGCCGCCCGCACGTCGCGCAACTCGCGACGGAAACGGCGCCGCACCTCGGACTGGTTCTCGCGCGGCACGATCTGCAGGCGGTGGTCGTCGTCGTAGAACGGCAGATCCTGCATGATGTCGTTGATCGGCGCGATGCGCTCGCGGATCTCGCGCAGGGCCCGCGTGAGCGCCGAGTCGAGGTTCGTGAGGTCGTTGCCCGACAGCTGCAGCAGCGAGTCGCGCCACTCCGCCTCGAGTTCGTGCAGGCCGCTCGCCTCGAGGTCGGCGAGGATGCGCTCGAAGTCGCCGAGCGACTCGTCGGGGTCGGCCAGCAGGTTCGGGCTCGGCCACCGGTCGGTGAAGGCGGTGAGGGTGCGGCGCAGGCTCTCGCGCTGATCGCTCCAGGTCTCCTGGGCGGCGCGCTGCTCCTCGAGCAGACGCTTCGAGGCGGACTCGAGGGCGGCGTCGAAGCGGGAGAGCAGCTGCGAGGGGGAGGCGTCGTCGGAGGGCGCGACGAACAGCCCGTCCAGGTACGCGGCTTCGTCGACCGTCAGCGTCATCGCGGCGTCTTCCGCCCGCTCCAGGCGCTCGTTCGCGGCATCCACCTCGTCGGTGACCTCGGCCCAGCGTGCGGCGAGCGCCTGCTGCTCGGTCTTGGCGGCCCCGATCTCCTCGCGCAGCCGCGCCGCGCGGGCGCGCGTGCCGGAGATCTGCTCCTGCAGCTCGGCGATGCGCGGGTTGCCCGCGGTCACCTCGACGATCGTCTCGTTCCAGCGCTCGAGGTCGTGCTCGACGGATGCCGTGTCGACCTGGTCCCACGACAGATCGGCGATCTTCTCGAGGGCGCTGCGCCGCTCGTCGAACGCGTCGAGGGCCGCAGCGGCCTCGTCGACCGCCGACTTCGCGGTGGCGAGGTCGCGACGCACCGTGACGATCTGCTCGCCGAGCTCGGTCAGACGCACGCGGGACGAGAAGCCCAGGACGCTCTGGCGGACCGATCCACCGTGCGCACCGCGGGAGCCCTGACTCGTCTGCCCCGAGATCGTGAGCGCCAGGCGGTGCTGCGCCAGGTCGGCGGCGGCATCCACGCAGACGAACGCGAACTGCTGCTCGAGGCGGTCCTGCAGCCAGCCGGTGAAGGGGGAGCGGCGGTACTCGAGGCGTCCGGGCAGGGTCGCGGGGTCGAGCCCGGTGCGCTCGGGCAGGTCGGTCGACACGCCCTCGAACCGCAGCCGCTCCGACAGGCGCACACCGTCGATGGCGGCACGGAAGGATGCCAGGTGCGCGGCATCCACGAGGAGGGTCGTCGCGAACCCCCCGAGGGCGAGGGTGAACGCCCCGCGCCACGGCTCGAACTCGGTGCGGACGTCGACGAGCTCGGCGACGAAGGGCAGGTCGGCGGCGGTGAGACCGGCGGCCTCGGCCAGCGCCTCGCGCGCCTCGTGCAGGCGCGGGGGGATGTTGTCGTCGCGCGTCTGCGTGCGGCGGTGCTCGGCCTCGAGGGCGGAGAGCTGCTGGCGCAGGTCGGTGTGCCGGCTGCTCGCGGCGACGAACGCGTCGCGCACGGCGCTCTTGCCGAGAGTATCGCCGAGGGTGGCGCGGGCTTCGGCGAGCAGCGCGCCGAACTGCTTCTCCGAGGTCGCCTCCGTGTGCAGAACAGACAGGGCGGCGTCGAACCTCTCGCGGTCGCGCTGCATCCCGGCGAGCCGCCGCTCGAGCGCACGCTGTTCGCGCTGGGCGGCGTCGAGCTGGTCGCCTCCGGCCGCGCGCAGCACGTCGCCCAGTCCCTCGCGCTCGGCTTCGGCGGCATCCGCCAGAGCCTGTCGCTCGCGGACGAGGGCGTCGGTGGCGTGGGTGCGCTCGCGCAGCTCGGTCTCGACCGCCGCCAGGAGATCGACGCGGCGCTGGGCGCGCCAGAGCGAGGCACGCGACTCGGGGTCGCCGAAGCGTCCGAGCGCGTCGATGAGGCGCAGTCGTTCCGCGGCCTCGTCGATGCGGGTCTTCATCGCGCGGATGGGCTGCAACGCCCGCACTTGCTGGCGGGCCTCCAGCATGCGCGTCCGCGTGCCCTCGAGACCGTCGAAGTGCGACACGACGGCGTCGGCGACGGCGAGCGTCTCGGGCTCCTCGAGCACCATGCGCTTGTACAGATCGTCGACCGTGGTGATCTGCTGCCCGGCCTGGATGCGCGCGAGCAGGCTCATCGCCTTCGCCCCGGACCCCGCCGCGCCGATGCCGAGCACCGCGTGAAGGCGGGCCGAGAATTCGCGGTCGGTGGCGAGGGTGTCGAGGCCCGTGGCCCGGACCGCCGCGTCGGAGAGGTGGCTCTGCGCCGCTCGCTCGAGGTCTCGGAGGTCGAACGCGCCGTGCACGGTCGCGCGCACCTTGACCGCGTCGTCGAGCGTGCGGGCCGTCGCGGGGATGTACCAGGCCCGCACCGCGGTGAAGCGGGCGCCGTCGTGGTCGGCCCAGGTCATGCCGATCGCCGTCCAGGTGTCGACGCCGTCGCCGCGCAGCACCCGCACCTTCGTGCCCTCGTCGGTGCGCGACTCGTCGAGCTTGCCGCGCCCGTACGACAGGATGTTGCGCTGCTCCTGTCCGCGCGGGCGCCCCACGACCGCGCCGTTCGAGGCGCCGTTGAAGGGGGTGGTGTGCGGCATCATCAACGCGACGTACGCGTCCATGAGCGTCGACTTCCCCGAGCCGGACCCGCCGCACAGAAGCGTCGCGGTCGGCGCGAAACGCACGCGGTGCGTCCCGTCGTAGCCGCCCCAGTTGATCAGCTGCAGGTCTTCCGCCACCCACTGCTGCCCGCGGGAGGCGGCGGGGATGAGCCCGAAGAGGGTCTCGAGCATGGTCATGGGAGCTCTCCCTCGGTCGTTCCGGATGCCACGAGCTCCGCCTCGGCTTCGGCGTCGGCTTCGGCGTTGCGCACCGCCGGCGTCGCGGCATCCGTCGTCTGCTCGTCCAGCCAGCGCTGCAGCTCGCGCAGCGTCTCGGCGCTCAGCACGATCTCGATGAGGGGACCGATGCGGTAGCGGCCCTCAGACTCCTCCTCGATGATGCCCTCGCGGTCGAGGCGGGCGATCGCGGTGCGCACGGCGCGCTGCTGGCTCGCGCGCGTGCCGTCGCTCTCGGAGAAGTAGGTCAGCACGGTCTGCTCGACCTCTTCGACGTCGACGCGGGCGGACCCGGTACCGGCGGTGGTCTCCCGCTGGAAAACCGTGCGCAGATAGACGAGCACGAGGGTCTCGGCGCGCGAGTAGGCCTCGTCCTTGAGCAGGATCGGCACGTCGAGCTCGTCGCTGCGCACCTGCTCCTTGTAGGCCACCCCGCGGGAGTGGTCGACGACGAGGCGCACGAACAGGTCGTTCAGCCGCGACTCGATCGTCTGCTGGTGGGCGAGCAGCAGCTTCCACTCCGTCGGGGAGGACTCCGCCAGCAGGAACCGGCGCTGCAAGATCCGCACGAGCACGCGGCGCACGTCCGCGTCGAGGACGCCGCGATCGCCGGCGAAGAGCGCGTCGGGGTCGTTCTCCATCGCCACGGGCGCGATGAACGCGGGGGTGTCCGTCTCGGTGCCGGTGTCGGCGAGGGAGGACTCGAGGTCAGTCATCGGCATCCGTTTCTGTGTGGCTCTGGGCGCGGACCGCGCCGAACGCGAAGCGCCGGGTCGTTCCGTCGGGGCGTACGGCCTCCACGATCGAGACCTCGTCGGTCTCGACGAGGCCGCCCCGGTGCACGATCTCGAGCAAGCCGACCAGGTCGACGGGGCGCCGTGTCTGAGCGTCGGCGCCCGCGAAGGCCGCGGCGAGATCGAAGTCGCCGCCGAGGCCGGCGACGTACGCCTCGAGCTCGGGGTAGTGCGGTCCGCCCCAGGCACGCGTGTCGACCGTGGCGAACTCGACGTCGGCCGTCTCGGATGCGGATGCCAGGGGCTCGGGCGCTCCGGGCGGCCGCACGTCGCTCACCGAGCGGCGAAGGTGGCCGATGTCGGCGAGGGGGAGGGTCCGCACCGGTTCGACGCGGCCGGGTGCGCGGGTCTGACTCCAGCGGTGCAGCCCCGCCATGACGCCGCGCAGGAGGTCGTCGACCTGGCGGTCGCGGATCGGATCGTGCGTGCGCACCTGGGCGGTGATCACGTGCGACGCGCGCCGCTGGGCGGTCAGCACCTCTTGCACGCCGGCCTCGACGCGGCGGGCGATCGCGTCGAGCTCGCCCCGTTGCTCGGGGGTCATGAGGCGCGAGAACGGCTGGGTGAGCACCGCATGCAGCTGCTCGGTGAGGTCGTCGATGTGCTCGGGGTCGCCGATGAGGCGCAGTGCTCCCTGGAACGCCCGGCCCTCCGGCGTGGCCTGCATCACCTGCCGCCCGCGTTCGAGGTACTCCCGCAGCACGTCGCCCGTCGGACGCACGTCGCGGCGGAGCTCCGCCACGACGTCGCGCTGCATCGCCGTGATCGACTCCGCGACGCGTGAGAAGTCCGCGGGCAGCTCGCGGGCGAGGTGGATGACGTTCTCGGCCTCCTCGAGCAGGTGGTCATCGTCGAGCGGCTCGACGACGCCCTCGTCGAGCGCCGCGATCTCGGCATCCAGGGCGGCGCGTTCGGCCAGCAGCGCCTCGCGGCGGCGGCCGGGGTCGCTCTCCGCGTCGCGGGCGAGACGTTCGACGGCGTCGAGCAGCGTGCGCACGCGCGAGCGCGAGACCCGGGCGCGGCCGCCGCCGGCACGACCGGCGATCTCGAGGGCGCCGACCGCGTGCGCCGAGAGGCGGTAGACCTCGACGTCGTCCTCGATCTGCAGGCCGAGCCAGCCCACGCGCACCCAGCCGCGGCAGATCTCACGCGCGGAGCCCGCGGGGATGCGGCGCTCGTCGTCGGTGTCGATGCCGGCGGCGCGCAGCTCCTCGATGACCTCCGCGACCTCCACGTGGGCGTCCGCGACCGCGACGGCGGGGCGATCGGGCGTGAACACCACCGACAGGGCGGCCACCACGAAGGGCGCGAAACGCCCGTGCAGCAGGTCGAGGGTGGGGTTCTTGAACGCCGTCGCCGAGCGCAGGTAGGCGGCTTCGGCTCGGGTGCGGGTCACTGGCTGAAGTCTACCGGCGCGGGCCCGCGCGCCCGCGCGGATGACGGGGTGGGTGAACAGGACTGGGCCCGCGGGAGGAGCCGACCGCGGCGGACCGTCGCGGACGGGAGTCGTGTCGGGGCGAGCGGTGAGGGGGGCGGGGTTCACCCCGACGGGGAATTGACCGCGGTGTCTTCGTCCTCGTTCCCGCCTTGTGAGAGTGGCGGGTAACCCACGTGCCGTTCGCGCGCGGGCCCGGCTGGAAGGACCCCTGTGAACGACGTCTGCAACGCGCCGCTCGTGTCTTCATCGGCCCCTCGGGCGCTGCCCTCGCGCCGCACGCTCATCGGAGCGGCGGTCTGGGCGGTGCCGGCCGTCGCGGCCATTGCCACGGCGCCCGCTGCCGCAGCCGTGTCGGGCACTTCGCTGTCGTTCTCGGCGACCGGCTACCAAGCGCCCATGTGCATGGCCATCTCCGACGCCACCGTGCGGGCGGACTCCGCAGGCGTCGCCGCCTCGGGCAAGCTCGTGACCCTTCAGCTCAGCGGCGGCTTCACCTTCGCCGACGGTGCCTCGTCGTCGACGGTGACCACCGGTTCCGATGGCGTGGCGCCGTGCGGCGACATCCGCGTCCCTACGGGTGGCGCAGTCGGTACCCTCACCGCGTCGGCGGAGGAGGCGGTACCGGCCTCGGCGGCTCTTTCTGCCTCTCCCGACGCGTGTGTGCTCTTCACCCCCCGCGGAAGCATCGCCGCGCCGGAGGTGCCCGCGGGAGCCACGCCGGTGGCCGGCGATTTCTTCCTCCGTGACGACGTGCTCTACCGCCAGGGGGTGGGTATCGTCCTGCGCGAGGTCGCCGCCGCCGGTGCTCTTGCAGAGAACCCGGCGAAGAGCGGCTCGTTCCTTCTGCCGTTGTGCCTCGCCGATGGTTCCGCCGTCGTCCTCGACTCCGCGAACAATGCCGCCACTCCCGCGACCGGTACCCCTGCGGGTGCGACGCCCGTGGCCGCCGACCTGTTCCTCTCCGGCGCGACGCTGTATCGGGGCGGGGTCGCGGTGGCATCCGGGCTCGTCGCATATGGTCAGCTCGTCGAGCACGACCAGGGCAGCGGGCTCACCGGGCAGTTCGAACTCCCGTTCCGCGATGCCGACGGTACGGCGCGCCTGTACCGCTCGCCCGCCGACGAGGTGCGCACGGCCTACGAATTCGGACAGCCCGGGGGCGTGCCGGTAGGAGCGACACCCGTCGCGGGCGACCTCTTCGCCGCCGACGGCGCTCTCTACCGTGCGAGCTGGGACGGATCGACGCCACTGAAGACCGGTGCGCTGGTGACGCAGGTCGCCTCGTGGGGTGCTCTGACCCCGAACCCCTACTTCTCGGGGCAGCGACTGCTGCCGCTGCGCCTGGTGGACGGGGGTGCGGCACTGCTCGACGTCCTCGCCGGCCACGTCCGCACGGTCGCGCAGATCCCCTCGGGCGCGACACCCGTCGGGGCTGATCTCTTCCTCGCGGTCGCCACCCTGTACCAGGCCGACGTCGGCGTCGTGGCCGACAATGTCGGGCGGGTCGGGCAGCCCGTGCTCGCCGCGGCGGGCTCCTCGCGCGTGGCCGTGCCCGTCGTCGCCCCCATGCCCGCCTGCTGACCCCGACCAACGGAGACCTGCTCATGTCGAACGCTCCGCGTCCTCGCCGCTGGCTGCTCGTCGCAGCTACCGCAGTCGTCGCCGTGCTCGCCGCCCTCGGCGCAGCGCAGTCGGTGCCCGCGTCCTCGCCCGCGCGGGGGGCTCCCGCCGCGTCGGCGACAGCACCGACGACGGGAGCCGCCGCGCCGCAGGCGCCGACCTTCGCCGAGCAGATCCCGGTTCCCCCCGGTGCCACCGCCGCCGCGCGCCGTCGCATCGAGCTCACGTACTCCCTCGTCGAGATCCCCGATGACCGACTGGACGACCTCCGCGCCGTGGCAGATCGCGCGATCGGAGCGCAGTCCCTCGACGGGACGACCTTCGTCGCCGTCCCCGCCGATCAGGTCGACGCGGTCCGCGCGACCTTTCCCGACGCCCCGGTCACCCCCAACCAGGAGATCGCGGCCACCGCCGACCAGACACCCGTGCCGTCGTGGGGTCTCGACGCCATCGACAGTCCCGACGCCTCGCAGGACCAGCACTACCTGGCCGACACCACGGGCGCGGGGACCACCGTCTACGTCGTCGACACCGGCATCCAGTCCACACACCCCGATTTCGGCGGACGCGTGGAGGCCACCCACGGGCACACCGAGATATCCGACACCAACGGCACAGAGGACTGCAACGGCCACGGCACGCACGTCGCGGGCACGGTCGGGAGCACCACCTACGGGGTGGCCAAGGCGACGCGCCTCGTGCCCGTGCGGGTGATGGGATGCGACGGCAAGGGCACCGGCATCGGCTTCCTCTATGGCCTCATCTGGATCTACAACAATGCCGTCGGCGCGCAGTCGGTGATCACCATGAGCCTGGAGACCCCTGTCAACTCCACCATCGACAGGTACGTGCAGAAAGGTGTGGACCGGGGATTCGTCATGACGTCTGCGGCGGGCAACGACAGCGCCGATGCGTGCACGTCGTCGCCTGCGCACGCCCCCAACGGCATCACGGTCGGATCGATCGATTCGTCGCGTACCATCGCGTGGTACAGCAACTTCGGCGCATGCGTGACGGTCTTCGCCCCCGGGTCCGACATCACATCGACGTGGATCGGGTCGAAGACCAACACCATCAGCGGGACGTCGATGGCCACCCCGCACGTAGCCGGTCTCGCCGCACGCCTGCTGCAGGAGCACCCGACCTGGAAACCGGCTCAGGTCAAGGCGGCGCTCACCTCGACCCCGGGCGCGGCCGGCAAGCTCCTGAAGCTGCCGGCGGGCACGCCGAATATCTTCGCGACCATCCGCGGAGTCCCCCGCGTGCTCACCGTGACCACCGCGAGCGCGGCGAGCGGCGAGGCTCTGACGTGGACCGTCAACGATATCGGCACGATCACCTCGTTCGTCGTCACCGTGACCGATTCCACGACGGGGCGGGTCTACCGCGTCGATGTCGCGGGGATGACGCGGTCGACGGACTTCCTCGACGTGTTGCCCGGACACTCGTACACCGTGGGCGTCGGGGCGAGCGGGACCCTTCCGTCTGGCGTCGCCGTCTCGAGCGATCCCGTGACGGCCTCTTTCACCGCGCCGGCCTGATCCGGGCGGCCGCCGCCGCAGGCGGACTTCTTCTCACGCCCCTTCGCAGTCGTACAGCGTGACGCCCGACACCTTGTTCACGTCGCCGCCTTCGTGCGCCGCCGAGAAGGACCACTCGCCCACCTGCCGGCATCCGGGCTCCGTCGCGACGTGGCGGACGGGGTCGGACTCGGGCGCCCCCTTCGCCACCGCCAGGAGGCGGGCCCGACCGGAATGGACCATCTGCTCGAGCGCGGGCACCGTGAACACCGGCACGTGGCCGGAGTAGCCGCCGTCGGTGAGCACGTCGGCGCCGGTGGCGTCGATGATCTGCGCCGAGATCGCCCACGAGTGGGTGACCATCAGGGCCTGACCGCTGCTCCCGCCGCCGTGGGCGCGGGCCGTGTCGACGAGCTGCGCCATCGCCGGGGTGAGCCCCGCGCTTCCGCCCCAGGGCGCCGGGCTCGACACCGCGAACGTCTCGTCCGGATCGCTCTTCTGGGCGGTGACGCCCACGTACGCGTCGCCGCCGCTGCCGTCGCGCGCGTCGTCGAGCACCTGCAGGCTCGTCGCGATCGGCACGCACAGCAGGGCTGCAGCGAGGGCGGCGGGGGCCACGCGACGCCCTCGTGCAGACGAGAGAGCCGCGACCACCCCGACGACGACACCGGCGACCCCGACGACCATCGCCGGGAGGAGAAGGATGCCGGGCAGCCGGGCCTGCGTGACGAGCACCGCCCACCAGGCCCCCTGCGCGAGCGCGATACCCGGGAGCACAAGGCGTCGGCCCCGACTCTTCTCGCGCAGCAGCTGCACGCCCTCGCCCCACGCGACGGCCGTCAGCAGCACGAGCGGCACGCCGAGTGCGGCGACATAGGCCGTGTGCGGGACGCGCGTCAGCGACAGCACGACGGCCGCGGTCACGAGCCAGACCGCCGCCAGAACCACCAGCGCGAACCGGGCGCGCGCGTCGATCGCCGTCGCCTCGGCCCCGGGCCGTGCGGCATCGGCTCGGCGCCCGCGGACGCGCCCCTCCTCGCGACGCGGCCACCAGCGCCACAGTCCGAGGGCGATGCCGGCGATCGCCGCGGGATAGAGCCACCCGATCTGCGTGACGAGCGGCAGCTCGAGCAGCTTCGTCGGCGACGACGACGCCCCGCCGCCGGCCGCGGCGCCGTGCCCCGTCACGGCGTGCACGAGCGCGGTGAGCGTGGCCCCCCACCCGCCCGAAGCCGCGGGGGAGCCGACCGAGCCCGGCACCGCGCCCGGGGCGAAGCGGTCGAGACCGTTGTAGCCGAAGACCATGGCGAAGACGTCGTCATCCGTCGAGCCGTCGATGTACGGGCGCGAACCCGTCGGGACGAGGGCGATCGCGGTGATCCACGCCACCGAGGCGGCGACGGCGGCGCCCGTCACGACGCCGGCCCGTGCGAGGCCGCGGCGGCGACCGCTCGTGGCCACGACCGTGGCGACGACGAGCGCCGGGAGCACGAACCAGGCCGACATCATCTTGGCTTGGAAGCCGATGCCGATGAACACCGCGCAGAGCAGCAGCGGCCACCACCGGGAGGTGATCACGGCCCGCTGCCACCACACCACCGCGACGGCCAGCGCCATCGTCAACAGCCCGTCCTCCATCGGATGCGCGAACATCGAGACGAAGATGGGCGTCGACGCGGCGGCCGCGGCGGCGACCAGGCCCACCCCGCGCCCGCCGGATCGCAGCCCCAGCACCGCGCACGCGACGATGGTCACCACGCCCTCGATCACCTGGGGCAGGGCGATCGCGGAGGTCGACATGCCGAACAGCCGGATGCCGAGCGCCTGCGGCACCGCGAACCCGCTCAGCTTGTCGAGGGTCACGGTCGCCGCCGGGTCGAACGCGCCGAAGAGCATCGCGTGCCATGACGACGCCATCGACCGCGCCGACGCCTCGTAGAAGGAGAAGTCGCCGCCACGGGCGAGGTTCCAGCCGGTCAGGACGACGAACGCCGCGACGATGAGCGCCAGCGAGATGCGCGCCCACCAGGGTTCGCGCCACCAGCGCGCGAGGACGACGGGAGAGGTCACGACGAGAAGAGTGCTCCCGCCGCAACGGCACCGCGTATGTCCGGACTATCAGCGGGCTGTGACCGCTCCGGGCGGTCCGGTCCGCCCCGAGCCGCGGACGGCGGGTGCGGCGTGCACGCGAGGGCCGCGGCATCCGGTGGGGGATGCCGCGGCCGCGGTGCGGGGGTGCGTCAGATCTCCGAGCGCGGGCCCGGTGCCACCTTGTTGACCCCGGTGACCGGCTGGTTCTCGTCGAACGAGGCGATCGGCCGGCGGAAGCCGCGGGTGAGGATCACGAGGTACACGACGCCGAGGGTGGTCCAGATGAGGCCGCCGACGAGGGCGTGCATGTCGAGGTTGACCCACAGCAGGCCCGTCAGCAGCATGCCGATCGCGGGCATGACGATGTACCGCGCGATGTCGCCGGGCGTCTTGCGCAGCCCCTTGCGCACCGCGAACCAGGCGATCACCGAGATGTTGACGAAGGTGAACGCGACGAGGGCGCCGTAGTTGATGTACGCCGCGATCTGCTCGAGGGTGAACGAGATCGCGAAGAGGCTCACGAGGCCCACGATGACGATCGAGAACGTCGGGGTGTGCGTCTTGGGGTTGATGAAACCGAAGATGCGGCGCGGCAACACGTTGTTGCGGCCCATCACCATCAGCATGCGCGAGACCGAGGCGTGGGATGCGAGCCACGACGCCAGGGTCGCCGCGAAGCCCGCGGCGGTGAGGACGGCCTGCAGCACGGGGCCGCCGACCTGCACGCCGATCTCGGGCAGCGTGCTGTCCTCGATCGCCTCCTGCGGGAACGCCGTGGCGTCGGGGAAGCGCAGCTGCGTGACGTACGAGGCGATGAGGAAGATGAGACCGCCGACGATGAGCGTCAGCACGATCGCGCGCGGCATGATCTTCGGGGTCTTGGCCTCCTCGGAGTACATCGACACCGCGTCGAAGCCGATGAACGAGAAGCACACGACCGTGGCCCCGGCCAGCACGGCGCCGAACTGCACGTCGCTGTGGGCGAAGGGAGCGAGCGACACGGCGGTGCCGGCTCCCGCTCCGCCGACCAGCTGCACGACGACCATGACCACGAACACCGTCATGACGAGGATCGAGAACACCAGCAGCACCATGTTGACGTTCGAGGTGCCGCGCATCGTGAGGTAGATCACCCCGGTCACACCGGCGGTGAAGACGACGACCCAGATCCAGCCGGGCACATCGGGGAAGAGGGCCTCCATGTAACTGCGCAGGATGAGGGCGTTGACCATCGGCAGCAGCATGTAGTCGATGAGCGCCGTCCAGCCGACGACGAAGCCGACGCCGGGATGGATGGACTCCCGCGCGTAGGTGTAGGCGGAGCCGGCACTGGGGATGACGCGCACCATCTTGCCGTAGCTGATGGCGGTGAAGACGAGGACGACGAGGGCGACCGCGTAGGCGGCGGGGACGACGTTGTTGGTCTTCTCGGCGACGAGACCGAAGGTGTCGAACACGACGGTGGGGGTCATGTACCCCAGTCCCAGGCCGACGATCGACCAGAGGCCCAGTGTGCGGGCGAGTTTGGCTCCCGAGCGTGACGTGGCCGCGTCGGCGGCGAGGTTCTCGTTCGTGGCTCCTCCTAGAGGGGTGCGGTGCGCGATCGGGTGTCGCGTCCGTGGGCTGATGTCGGGGGTACAGCGGTCGGAGCACCGCTCGGGGTGGGAGCGGGGGTGTCGGCAGGGGTGGAGCCGGATGAGCGGTCCAGGTGCGACCGTCGATGGGGGGAGGGATGCCGGCGGGTGTGGGCCGGCATCCCGCGGGATCAGAGGCGCGACCACGCCTCGGTGAGGGTCGAGCGCAGGATCTGCTCGATCTCGGTGAACTCGGACGGGCCGATGGTCAGGGGCGGGGCGAGCTGGATGACGGGGTCGCCCCGGTCGTCGGCGCGGCAGTACAGGCCCGCGTCGAACAGCGCCTTCGAGAGGAAGCCGCGCAGCAGTCGCTCCGACTCGTCGTCGTCGAAGGTCTCCTTGGTGGCCTTGTCCTTGACGAGCTCGATGCCGAAGAAGTACCCGTCGCCGCGCACGTCGCCGACGATCGGCAGGTCGAGCAGCCGTTCCAGGGTGGAGCGGAAGACGGGGGAGTTGGTCCGCACGTTCTGGAGCAGGCCCTCTTCCTCGAACACGTCCAGGTTCTCCAGCGCGACGGCGGCCGAGACCGGGTGGCCGCCGAAGGTGTAGCCGTGCGGGAACGTCGCGTCGCCGTGCGCGAACGGCTCGTACACGCGGTCGCTCACGATCGTGCCGCCCAGCGGCGAGTAGCCGCTGGTGACGGCCTTGGCGAAGGTGATCATGTCGGGCTGGTAGTCGTACGCCGAGGCGCCGAAGTAGTGGCCCAGACGACCGAAGGCGCAGATGACCTCGTCCGAGACGAGCAGCACGTCGTACTTGTCGCAGATCTCCCGCACGCGCTGGAAGTACCCGGCCGGGGCGGGGAAGCACCCGCCGGCGTTCTGCACGGGCTCCAGGAACACCGCGGCGACCGTCTCGGGGCCCTCGAACTGGATCATCTGCTCGATGCGGTCGGCCGCCCACAGCCCGAACTCCTCGGGGGTGCCGCCCCCGAAGCCGGACTCCTCGGCCCGGTAATAGTTCGTGTTGGGCACGCGGAAACCGCCGGGGGTGACCGGCTCGAACATGTGCTTCATCACGGGGAGTCCCGTGATGGCCAGGGCCCCCTGGGTGGTGCCGTGATAGGCGATCGCGCGCGAGATGACCTTGTGCTTGGTGGGCTTGCCTTGCGTCTTCCAGTACTGCTTGGCGAGCTTGAACGCCGTCTCGACCGCTTCACCGCCGCCCGTGGAGAAGAAGACGTGGTTGAGGTCTCCGGGGGCGAGGTCGGCGAGGCGCTCGGCGAGCTCGATCGCCGCGGGGTGCGCGTACGACCAGAGGGGGAAGAATGCGAGCTCCTCGGCCTGCTTCGCGGCGGCCTGGGCGATGCGGCGGCGTCCGTGGCCGGCGTTGACCACGAACAGACCGGCGAGGCCGTCGATGTAGCGCTTCCCGGCGGCGTCGAAGATGTGGTGCCCCTCGCCCTTGACGATGATCGGCACGCCCGGGCCCTCCGTCATGGTCGATTGACGGGAGAAGTGCATCCAGAGGTGGTCGCGGGCCTTCGCCTGCAGGTCGGCGTGCTGATCGGTTTCGATGAGGGTCATCGCGTTCCCCAGTTGTAGAGCTGACGGTGGAGCTTGAGATAGACGAACGTCTCGGTCGAGACGACGTCGGGGAGAGACCGGATGCGATCGTTGAGCAGATCGATGAGGTCGTCGTCGCTCTCGCAGACGACCTCCACGAGCAGGTCGAACGAGCCCGCCGTCGAGACCACGTAGATCACGCCCGGCAGTTCGGTCATCTGCGCGGCGACGACGCGGGTGTCGCCCGATACGCGAACCCCGATCATCGCCTGCCGGGCGAAGCCCAGCTGCAGAGGGTCGGTGACCGCGACGATCTGCAGGATGCCGGCATCCTGCAGCTTCTGCACCCGCTGGCGCGTCGCGGTCTCACTGAGACCGACGGCTTTGCCGATCTCGGCGTAGGAGCGGCGGCCGTCTTCCTGCAGCTGTTCGACGATCGCCTTGGAGACGCGATCGAGGGCGGGACTGCGTTCGGCCGTGGGACTCATGATGGGCGACGGTATCAGCGCAACATTGGCTGAATCAATGATGATCTCGACATTTACGGAGGCGTAACACCGCGGAAACCGTCGTTGCCGCAATGCCGCGGCCCCGACGGTGCGCCGCGCGTCCGCGCGATGGTCCGCGGCGCCGCTACGATGACCGCGGAGGTGCGGATGTCGGGGTGGCTCGAACGGTGGTCGTCTGCGCGCCGCACCGTCCTTCGCGCGGCGGCCGCGGTCGCCGTCGCCGCGCTCGCCGTGACCGGTGCTGTCGCCGCACCGAGCGCGACCGCAGCGTCGACTCTTCCCGGCTGGCTCTCGACCCGCGGGGCGAGCATCGTCACCTCCGCCGGCACGCCGTACACCATCAAGGCCGTCGCCTGGTTCGGCATGGAGACCTCCAACTGCGCACCGCACGGCCTGTGGTCCCTCTCGCTCGACGAGGGTCTGCGGGCGATCGCGGGCATGGGCTTCAACACCATCCGCCTGCCCTTCTCGAACGAGTGCCTCGCCGCCTCGTCGTCGAACTCGATCAACGCCTCCGTCAATGCCGACCTCGTCACCCTCAGCCCCCTGAAGCTGATGGACACCGTGATCGCCCGAGCGAAGGCCTATGGCTTGTCGGTCATCCTCGACCGTCATCGCCCCGACTCCGCGGCGCAGAGCGAGCTCTGGTACACCGGCGCCTACAGCGAGAAGCGGTGGATCGACGACTGGAAGATGCTCGCGCAGCGGTACAAGAACGAGCCCGCCGTGATCGGTGTCGATCTGCACAACGAACCGCACGGCCCGGCCTGCTGGAACTGCGGCGATCCGGCCCGCGACTGGCGCGCGGCAGCCACGCGCGCCGGAAACGCCGTGCTGTCGGTCAACCCGAAGCTGCTGATCGTCGTCGAGGGCGTCGAGCGCCAGAACGACGGCTCGAGCACGTGGTGGGGAGGCGGCCTGCGCGACGTCGGCGCGGCTCCCGTGACCCTGTCGGTGAAGAACCGCGTCGTGTACTCCCCGCACGACTACCCGGCCACGGTGCACCAGCAGTCCTGGTTCACGGCGCCGGGCTACCCCACCAACCTCGAAGCGGTCTGGGATGCCAACTGGGGCTACCTCGTGCGCAAGGGCATCGCGCCCGTGCTGCTGGGCGAATTCGGGACGAAGCTCGAGACCGACAGCGACAAGAAGTGGATGAGCACGCTCGTCGCCTATCTCGCCAAGACGAAGATCAGCTACGCGTACTGGTCGTTCAATCCGAACAGCGGCGACACCGGCGGCCTGGTCGCCGACGACTGGCGCACCCTTCAGAAGGCGAAGCTCGCGGCGCTGCGACCGATCCTCACCCCCGTGACGGTGCCCACTCCGAAGCCGACGTCGAGCCCCACGACCTCCCCGAGGCCGAGCGCCTCGGCATCCCCGAAGCCGACCGCGTCGGCCTCCCCGAAGCCGAGCTCGAGCCCGTCCGCGTCGCCCAAGCCGTCGACGTCGCCGAAGCCCACCACCTCGCCGAAGCCGAGCTCGAGCCCGTCCACGTCGCCCAAGCCGACCACGTCGACGTCGCCGAAGCCCTCGCCCTCGACCTCGCCGAAGCCCTCGGCGACGAGCCTCTCCGCGACGTGGGTGCCGCAGAGCGCCTGGGGGGAGGGGTACGTCGCCGAGCTGTCCCTCACCGCGGGGGCGGCCGTGAAGAGCTGGTCGGTGTCGTTCGAGGCGCCGGGAACGTCGGCGGTGACCAGTGCCTGGGGCATGTCGTGCAGCGTCGCCGGCATCACCGTGACGTGCACCGGGAGCGACTGGGCGGCCGCCCTCGCGCCCGGCCAGAGCGTGCGGGTGGGGTTCCAGGCCGCCGCGACCACGGCGCCGACCGCGCCGACGCTGCGCGTCTCGGCATCCTGAGCTCCGTCGATCGGCGGGCGCAGCGCCCGCACACGGTGCGACCGCGACCCCTGACCGCGACAGTGGGTCTCGCCGTGGCGCGGAGGGACACGGCGGGTCGGGGATACCGGCATCCATCGCTCACGCATAACAAGCGTGAGGGCTGGTCGAGGGGATCGCTGTCTACGCTGCGCGGGTGACCGCCGTCCTGACCCCCGCTCCCACCCCCTCCGTCTCCTTTCCGCGCGCGCGACGACGGCCCGGGGGCTGGACGGTCGGGCTCGTCGCGATCGGGCTGCTCGCCCTCGTGCTGACGGGGTGGCAGGTGTGGGCGGGGGCGCCGAGCGAGTACTACGCCTCGATCGCCCTGTCGATGAGCCGGTCGTGGTCGAACTTCTTCTTCGGCGCCGTCGACCCCGCGGGCACGGTGACGCTCGACAAGATCCCCGGGTCGTTCTGGATCCCGGCGCTGTTCGTCCGTGTCTTCGGCTATTCGGCGTGGGCGGTGATCCTGCCTAACGCCCTCGCGGCCGTCGGGGCGGCGCTGGTGACGGCGGCCACCGCGCGTCGGCTCGCGGGCGTCCGCGCGGGTCTGGTCGCCGGGGCGATCGTGGCGGTCACCCCGATCCTCGTCGCGGTGGCCCGGTCGAATCAGCCGGAGACGTTCTTCGTCCTCGGCCTCGCTCTCACCGCCTTCGCCGCCGTGCGCGCCGTCCAGCAGCGCAGCGCCGGGTGGCTGATCGCCGCGGGCGCGCTGGTGGGGCTGTCGTTCCAGTTCTACATGCTCGAGGCGTGGGCGGTGTGGCCGGCTCTCGCGGCCGCATATCTCTGCACGCGGCAGTCGTGGGGGCGCCGTGTGGGGCATCTGCTCGTCGCGGGTGTCGTGAGCCTCGTCGCCTCGCTGTGGTGGGTGGCGATCGTCGCGGCGATCCCCGCCGGCAGCCGCCCGTACATCGGGAGCACGCTGTCGAACGACCCGTGGGAGATGGTCTTCGGCTACAACGGCCTGGGCCGCTTCACGGTGACGAGCGACAGCAGCGCGTACGAGTCGTTCACCCCTCCGTTCTCCGGCGACCCGGGGGTGCTGCGCCTGTTCAACGCGCAGCTCGCCGGACAGGTCGCGTGGCTCATCCCCTCGGCGGTCGTGGCACTCGCGGTGCTGTGGGTGATGCGGTTCCCGCGGCCGCTCACGGTGCTCCTCACGGTGTGGACGGCCACTTTCGTCGCCATGTTCTCGACGGTGGCCGGGATGCACCAGTTCTACACCGCGGCCCTCGCCGTGCCTCTCGGCCTTGTCGTGGCGACGGCTCTGGCGGTCGCGCACCGCGCCGAGCGGACCTGGCCGCAGGTGGCGATCGTCGGCACGGCCGCGGTGACGGCGCTGGGGATAGGGCTCGCCTCGGGCGGCTACAGCATCCCGGTCTCCCTCGCGCAGGCCGTGGTGGCCGCCGTGGCGATCTCCCTGCTGCTCGCTCGCCGCGGGTCGCGCACCGTCACCACGGCGGCGATGCTGGTCGGCCTGCTGCTGACCCCCGCGGTCTGGTCGGCGGTCACGATCGCGCACCCGAATTCGATCAACCCGGTCGCCGGGGGCGTGTCGGAGATGTCGGGCGCAGGCTTCGGTGGCGGGATGCCGGGTGCCGGCCGCGGCGCGGGCGGCTCGGGCGCATTCCCCGGGGGCGGTGCGGCGCCGGGCGGTTCGGCTGCGGGGGGCTCGGCGCGGGGCGGTGCAGCCCCGGGAGGGAGTGCACCGGGCTCGGCCGCGGGCGGCTCCTCGGCGCGCGACGGCGGCGCGCAAGCGCCCGGCGGGGCCGACGACGGCGGCTCAAACCGCGGCGGAGGCGCAGGCGCCGGCGGAGGCGCCGGCGCGGGAACCGCCGACACGGCCCTCATCTCCTGGCTGGAGCAGAACGCCGCCGGGTCGACCTACCTGGCCGCGACCTTCGGCGCCCAGTCCGCGGCATCCCTCATCATCGCCAGCGACGGCGGCTCGTTCCTCCCCATCGGCGGATTCAACGGGACGGATGCCGTGCCCACCCTCGACGAGTTCGTCGCACTCGTCGAGTCGGGCCAGGTGCGCTTCGTCATCGAGGGGCAGGAGCGCGGCGGCGGAGGGGTCGGGTCGTCGGCCGCGGACACGTCGAGCACGTCGGCGCAGATCCGCGATTGGGTCGGGCAGAACTGCGCGATCGACAGCAGCGCCCCCTCGACGGTGTACGCCTGCGGCTGAGCTCGTCCCCGCGCGCATCGCCGCCGCCCCTCCGCGCGATCGACTGTCCGAAACACCCGGTCGATCTCGAAAACCGTCCGGGTGTCGTGGACACTCGCCGGGAGCGGGAGCGGGAGCGGGAGCGGGAGCGGGAGCGGGAGCGGGAGCGGGAGCGGGAGCGGGAGCGGGAGCGGGAGCGGGAGCGGGCACGCCGCGGCGGAGCGGCGGCCGGGCTAGGCGCGGCCGAGGAACTCCAGGCCCGCCTCGCGGAACGTGCGTGCCCCGGGGGCGTTGACGTGGTGACGGCCGGGGATGTCGGCGAACTCGCCGCGGGGGAGGAGGCTCGCCAGGTGGGCGGACTGGTCGTGGATGGGGTCCTCGGTCCCCGTCGCGATCAGCACGGGCTGCTGCGGGGGAGATGCCGGGTCGGGGTCGGTCTCGCCGAGGCGCATCCCCTCGGCGATCGCCACGAGCGCGCGCAGGTCGTTACCGGGCACCCGCTCGGCGAGCGAGACGTAGCGCAGGGTGGTGGCATCCTGGACGGGCTCGCCGTGATCGAGGAACGCGCGCGCCTGCTCGACCTTGAGTCGGGCGAGCGGCCGGCCGTCGGGGATGCCGCCCAGCACGGCGCGCTCGACGTGCTCGGGCGCGTCGACGGCGAGCTGCCAGCCGACGCGACCGCCGAGCGAGTAGCCGAGGTAGCGCACCTGGTCGACGAGGTAGGTGTCGAGCACGGCCACGAGGTCGGATACGAGGGTGGGCATCGTGTACGACGCGGCGTCGTGGGGCTTCTCGCTCGCCCCGTGCCCGCGCTGGTCCACGGCGATCACCCGGAAGCCCGCGCGCAGCAGATCGCGCACCCACCCGGTGTTGATCCAGTTGTCGCGCGTGCTCGAGCCGAAACCGTGCACGCACAGCACCGGTTCCGCCTCGGGATCGCCCCAGGAGTAGGTGGCGAGGCGCACGTTGTCGCCGACGATGACGAACTGCGCGGGAGGGATCTCGGTGAGGGCGGGCACGGCATCCATTCCTCCGATCCTGGCAGAACGCCGCGTGCGGGCCCGGTACTGGTCATAGTGGTCTCATGGGATTCACGCGTGCCGAGCTCGAGTCCTTCCGGGATGCCACGGTGCCCGACCTCGTGGAGCCCGGGGTGCGGCTGCTGTTCGTGGGGATCAACCCCGGGTTGTGGACGGCGGCCACGGGCACCCCGTTCGCCCGACCCGGCAACCGCTTCTGGCCGGCTCTGGTGAAAGCCGGGATCCTGCCGCGTTCGCCCGCGTACTCGTCGGCGCTGGGGGAGGCCGACCGGCGTCTCGTGTTCGATGCGGGGATCGGGGTGAGCAACCTCGTCGCCCGCGCCACGGCCCGGGCCGACGAGCTCACGCGCGACGAGCTGCGCGCGGGCGCGCACGCACTCGCGGAGCGGGTCGCGACCTGGCGGCCACGGGTGGTCGCGGTCGTCGGACTGACCGCGTATCGGCAGGGGTTCGACCGTGCGAAAGCCGTCGCGGGTCGACAGGACGAGGCGATCGCCGGATGCGAGACATGGGTCCTGCCCAACCCGAGCGGTCTGAACGCGCACGACACCGTCGAGTCGCTCGCGACCGCCTACGCTGCTCCCGCGCGCGCGGCCGGGGTGATCTCATGACACGGCGTCTCGCGGCGGTCCTCGCCCTCGCCGTCGTCGTCGCCGCGGGGCTCGCGGTGCACCGCCTGATGCCCTCCTCGGTGGCATCCGACGTCGCCGGTGACGCGCTGTACGCCGTGGCGGTGTACACGGGGCTCGTCCTGCTGCTCCCGCGCGCACGACCGCTCGTTCTCGCGGCCGGCGCGGCCGCGTGGTGCGTCGCCGTCGAGCTGTTGCAGCTCACCGTGTTGCCGATCGCGCTGGCGGAGCGGATGCCGGTCGCGGCCCTCGTGCTGGGCTCCGGGTTCGACGCGCGCGACCTCGTCGTGTACGTGCTCGCGGTCGCGAGCGCTCTCGGCGTCGACGGCGTGGTGACGAGGGTGCGTGCCCGGCGCGCGGAGACGGGCTGACCCGGTTGACCGCCCGCGGTGCGTGCGCCGCGGCGGGGATCCGCGGCTTGTCCGCCCGACGGCTCCTCCCCGGGGAGGGATGCCGCACCCCGGGGACGTCGCGGGGTAGCGTGACGGTTCCGCGACGAAAGGAGGGCCCGGTGCTCGTGCAGTTCGACGGCGTCGTGTTCCGGTGGGAGGCCCGCAGCGACAGCGACTGGTACTTCGTCGCCCTCCCCGCCGAGCTGAGCGACGACATCCGTGAGACCCAGACGTTCCGCCGCGGGTTCGGCGGGGTGCGTGTCGACGCCACCATCGGTTCCACGTCGTTCCGCACGTCGATCTTCCCGCAGGCGGGTGGCGTGTACGTCCTGCCGCTCAAGCGGGCGGTCCGCGACGCCGAGGGGATCGAGCCGGGCGGTACCGTCGTGGTCGACCTCGCGGTGCTCGACGCCTGAGACGCACGGCGCTGTGCTGCGGCCGTCGTCGGCAGACGCACCGTCGTCGCTCCCCGCCCTCGCGCTCTCGCTGTTCGCGGTCGTGAGCGTCGTGCTCGTGATCACCGACGTGCGTCGACGCCGTCTGCCCGATGTGGTCGTGCTGCCCGCGACGGCGGCGGCGGTTCTCATCCTGGCGGTCGCGGCGGCGACCGCCGGACGACCGGCACTCGCGGCCGCAGTCGCCTTCGGCGCCGTCGGGGCGTTCGGCGCGTGCCTGGTGGTGCGTCTGTCGCGGCCCGAGGCGTTCGGCGGAGGCGACGTCAAGCTCGCCGCCCTCGTCGGTGCGCACCTCGGGTGGTTCGGCCCGGAGGCCGTGGCATCCGGGGTCGCCTTCGGTTTCGTGGCCGCCGGCGTCGCCGCCGTCGGCGTACTCGCGGCGGGTGCGCGCGGAACGAGCCTGCCCTTCGGCCCGTTCCTGCTGCTCGGTGCGTGGGTGCGCCTGCTGACCCCGGCGTCGTGACCGGTGCCCGGCCGCTTGTCGCTCGACGGGCGGCGGGTCAAGCCCGTCCGGCCCGGCTCGGCCGCATCGATACGCTGACCCCATGGCCGACCTCATCCGTCGCGTCACCGCGTGGGCCTTGTCGCTCCGCCTCGTGCGCGCCTTCCTCGTCTACTCGGGGGCACGCGGCCCCGTCCTCGCCGACAGCGTCACCTATCGCACGCTGTTCAGTCTGTTCGCGGCGGTGCTGCTCGGCTTCTCGGCGGCGGCGGTCTGGATGTCGGGCAACCCCGAGGGCCTCGCGGCGCTCGAGCGCTCGGTGAACAACGTCGTCCCCGGCCTGGTGGGCCCCGATGGTCTTCTCGACGTCAGCGAGATCAAAGCGCCGACCGAGTTCACCATCGCGGGCGTGATCGGAACGATCGGTCTGCTGGGCGCGGCGATCGGGGCGATCGGCTCCCTCCGGACGGCCCTCCGCCAGATCGCGGGGGTGACGACCGACGACACCCTGCCCGTCCTGGTCATCGTGCGCAACCTCGCCGTCGCCGTCGGCATCGGCGTCGCGCTGGTGGGGGCGGCCGCGGTGACCTTCCTCGCGACGGCGGGTCTCACTTTCGTCCGGGGGCTGCTCGGCATCTCCGCGGACTCCTGGCTCACGGCCGTGCTGACCTGGTCGCTCTCCACGATCGTCGTCCTCGCCCTCGACACCGCGGCGGTCGCGGTGGCGTTCGCCGTGCTGTCGGGCGTGAAGACCCGTCGCCGCACGTTGTGGCGCGGGGCGCTGCTCGGGGGCGTCGGTCTGGTGGTGCTGCAGCAGTTGTCGGGCCTGTTCGTGGGCGGTGCGGGCAACAACCCGCTGCTGACGACCTTCGCCTCGCTCATCGCCCTGCTGCTGTGGCTCAACCTGTCCAGCCAGGTCATCCTGATCGCGGGCGCGTACATCACCGTCGCCACGGAGGAGGACCACGATCGCGTCCGCGCGAAGTACGGCGCCTCCACGATGATCCAATTCCGGGTGCGGCGCGCCGAGAAGGCCGTCCGCGCCGCCGCGGGCGAGCTCGACGCCGCGCGCGCGGCCGAGAAGAAGGAGCGCGAGACCCTCGCCGAGAGCGACCCCGCCGCCGCCACGCGTGCGGACGAGGCGGAAGCGGACGCGCGTGTCTGACGGTTCGACCCCCGCGGGGGCGGCGCGCGTCGCCGCCTACACCGCGGATGCCGTCCGCGCGGCCGAGGCGCCTCTCCTCGCGGAGGGGAGACCGCTGATGCGGTGGGCGGCGCATGCTCTCGCCGTCGTCGCCGCAGCGGAGCGCGACACGGCACCCGGACCGACGCTGGTCCTCGTCGGCGCGGGCGACAACGGGGGAGACGCGCTGTACGCCGCCGCCGAACTGGCGCGTGCCGCCGATTCCCGCGTCGACATCGTGCTCGTGCGCGATCGCGTGCATCGCGCCGCCCTCGACGCTGCCGTCGCCGCCGGCGTGATCGTGCGGCAGGCGTCGGAGATCTGCGCCGCGATCGACGACTACAGCCTCGTGCTCGACGGCATCCTGGGCATCGGCCGTCTCGCCGACCGGCGGATGCGGGGCAGCGCCCGCGCGATCGTGGAGTGCCTGCTCGCCCGCCCCCGCCGTCCGCGCATCGTCGCGGTCGACCTCCCGAGCGGACTCGATCCCGATGACGGATCCGCGGATGCCGCCGTGCTCGCCGCCGATGTCACGGTCACGTTCGGCGCGATCAAGTCGGGTCTCGTGCGCGGTCGGGGCCCGGAACTCGCCGGGCGGGTGCACCTGGTCGACCTGGGACTCGAGCCGTACCTGCGGCGGGCGCACCCGGCGGTCACCGCGCCGATCGAGGTCGTGCGGGTCGATTCGCCGGGATCCCTTGCCGAGGCGTAGGGGCCGAGTGGTGCCGGCCGCCGCTCAGCGGGCGTAGCGCTCGACGAAGGTGCGGAGCATGCGCGACGGTGCTGTGACGGGTGCCCGCCGCACCGCCGACAGGGTGAGGTCGAGGTCGCCGGAAGCGAAGTACCCGTACCCGGCGTAGGCGTGGATGCGGGTGACGATCCCGTCGACGTCGAGTTCGGGGTGGAACTGCGTGGCGTAGACGTTGCGCCCGACGCGGAACATCTGCACCGGACACGCGGCCGACGACGCCAGCAGCACCGCCGACGGCGGCAGGACGCTGATGGCCTCCTTGTGACCGACGAACGCGGTGAAGGCATCGGGGAGGCCCGCCGACAGGGGGTCGGTGCGCCCCTCCGGGGTCAACGTCACCTCGACGACGCTGATGGGTTCCGCATACGTGCCGTCGATCGGCGCACCGAGGTGCGTCCCGAGGGTGCCGACGCCGTAGCACGCGCCCAGGAAGGGCGCATCGCGTGCGACCACCTCGGCGACGAGCTGTGCCATCTCCGCCTCGACGCGACGCTGCACGACGGACTTGCGCTCGAAGGGGTCGGACGCGTTGAACGGGCTTCCGCCGACGAGGACCCCCGACATCTCGTCGAGATCAATCGCGGGCATCGTCTCGCGCTCGAGACGCACGCGGCGCAGACGGTGCGGCGGCAGCCCGGTGTAGCGCAGGAACAGCGCGTACTCCTCGTCGGCGGGGCCGTCTTCGGCGCGCGTCGCGAGCAGCACGAACGGGCGGTCACCGGGCAGGTCCGTCGCGTTCACCCGAGCGAGTCTAGGCGAGCGGGCGGCGACCGTCGGGCGGTCCCGCGCCGGGCGGGGAGCGCCGCCGGCGGGGCGCGCAGTGGTTCCCGGGGCAGCGCCGCCGGCGAGGCGCGGAGTGGTCCCCGCGGGAGCGGCGGCGAGGCGCGCAGTGCTTCCCGGAGCAGCGGCGCGAGCGATCGCGGCGACGCGGTGTCAAGGCGCGGCGCCTCGTCGCGGGTGCGGTCTACGCTGACGGCATGGCTATTGCACGACTGACCGGAGGCCCGCTCGACGGGCAGGTGATCCCGCTCGAGAACGAGACCGACGACACGCTGATCATGCCCTACAGCGAGGGACAGCTCGTCTACCGCCGCGAGGGCGAGCCCACGAACACGGGCGACTCCGACGGCCCCACCCAGGCGGTCTTCGCCTTCGCCGAAGAGACCGAGGACATCAACCCCGACGCCGACGGGCGCGACGATTGAGCGCAGGCCCGAACGGGTCGTCGAACGTCGAGGTCGAGACGAAGTACGACGTCGACGACGACACGCCCCTGCCCGACTGGTCGACCCTTCCAGGGGTGGCGACGGTCGGTGACCCCGAGCCGCGAGATCTCGACGCGCGCTACCTCGACACCCCCGCGGCCGATCTGGCCCGTGCGGGCGTGGCGATGCGGCGCCGTCTGGGCGGTCCCGACGCGGGCTGGCACGTGAAGGGGCCCGCCGAGGGCGCCGGTCGCACCGAGACGCAGTGGCCGCTCGAGGCCGATGACGTCGACCCCGAGGCCGACCCGATCGTGCCTCCGGCGGTTCAGGATGCCGTCTTCGCGATCGCTCGACCGCCCTTCGCCGCCCTCGCCCGCCTGCGCAACCACCGCACGGCGTACGCGCTCCGGGATGCCGAGGGCAACGAGGTCGCCGAGTTCGTCGACGACCGGGTCCGTGCGCGCGACGAGCGCCGGGGCGTGGAGTCGTCCTGGCGTGAATGGGAGGTCGAGCTCGGCGCGGCCGGTCCGACCGACGACGAGGGTCGTGCGGCGTTCTTCGCCGCCGTCGATGCGGCCGTCTTCGCCGCCGGTGGCCGCCCCGCGGCATCCGGTTCGAAGCTCGCCCGCGCCCTCGGCCACTGATCGCCCTGGACGGGGTCTCCCCGCCGCCGCGACAGCCCGCCCGTCGCGAGACAGCGTCTCGCTGACGACTCCGGGACACCCGGCGACCGGCATGTCGGCGAGGTGATGCGTCCTGGCGGGAGCGGCTTCCCGACACCCACGCAGAAGGCCCGCCCGGGCGAACCGGGCGGGCCTTCTGCGTGGAGCGATCAGAGGTTGATCATGTGCCCTGCGAGGCCGTGGAAGGCCTCCTGCAGGCCCTCCGACAGCGTCGGGTGCGTGTGGACGTTGCGGGCCGCCTCGAGCGCGGTGAGGTCCCACTTCTGCGCGAGGGTGAGCTCGGGCAGCAGCTCGGAGACGTCGGGACCGATGAGGTGGCCGCCGATGAGCTCGAGCGTCTCGGCGTCGGCGACGAGCTTGACGAAGCCGACCGGCTCGCCGAGGCCGTTGGCCTTGCCGTTGGCCGAGAAGGGGAACTTCGCGACCTTGATGTCGTGGCCGGCGTCGCGGGCCTGCTGCTCCGTCAGGCCGAACGACGCGACCTGCGGGTTGCAGAAGGTGGCGCGCGGCATGTTGCGGTAGTCGCCCAGGGTCTGGGTCTCGGCGTTGCCGATGGTCTCGGCGGCGACAACGCCCTGCGCCTCGGCGACGTGCGCGAGCTGCAGCTTCGCGGTGACATCGCCGATGGCGTAGATGTGCGGCACGTTGGTGCGCATGTGGTCGTCGATGTCGATGGCACCGCGCTCGGTGAGCTTCACGCCCGTGCTCTCGAGACCGAAGCCGTCGACCTTGGGGGCGAACCCGATCGACATCAGCACGCGGTCGGCGTCGATCGAGCCGGTCGAGCCGTCCTTCGCGGTGTACGCGACGGTGACCTTGTCGCCGTGGTCGGTGACGGAGTCGACCTTCGTCGAGGTGAGGATGTCGACGCCGTAGCCCTTGTACTGCTTCTGGATCTCCTTCGAGACCTCGGCGTCCTCGTTCGGGAGGGCGCGGTCGAGGAACTCGATGATCGTGACCTTCACGCCGTAGTTCGTCATGACGTAGGCGAACTCCATGCCGATGGCGCCGGCGCCGACGATGACGATCGACTCGGGGAGCTCGCGGGTGAGGATCTGCTCCTCGTAGGTGACGACGTTCTCGCTCAGGGTGACGCCGGGGAGGAGGCGCACTGTCGAGCCCGTGGCGATAATGACGTTGTCGAAGGTGACCTGCTCCTTGGAGCCGTCGGTCTTGGTCACGTCGATGGTGTGGTCGTCGGCGAAGTATCCGCGACCCTCGTACTCGGTGACCTTGTTCTTCTTCATCAGGTAGTGGATGCCCTTGACGTGACCGGCGGCCACGCTGCGGCTGCGGTCGAACGCCTTGCCGAAGTCGAAGGTGACGTCGCCCGAGATGCCGAACAGGTCAGCCTTCGCGTGGAAGGTGTGGGCGAGATCGGCGTTGCGCAGCAGCGCCTTGGAGGGGATGCAGCCGACGTTGAGGCAGACACCGCCCCAGTACTTCTCTTCGACGATCGCAACCGACAGTCCCAGCTGCGCACCGCGGACCGCGGCGACGTACCCGCCGGGACCCGCACCAAGAATGACCAGATCGTAATGAGGCATGGCTCCAGCCTATCGCCCGGTCGTGCCGCCACCGGCGGCGTTCCGACGCCCGCGCGAGGCGAAGACGTAGACGAGCACGCCCGCAACGATCACCAGGGCCACGGCCAGCAGGATCCACGGCAGGGGAGAGCTCGCCGACGACTCCTCGACCGGCGCCGCGGCGGGGGTCTCCGCTTCCGTGGGCGCGGCCGAGGCGGAGACGGTGGGGGAGGGGGATGCCGACGCCGAGGTCGTGGGCGTCGCCGTCGGGGTCGGGGCGGCCTCGGGGACGGTGAACGCGAAAGAGCCGTCGATCGGGTGTCCGTCACTGGAGACGACGCGCCACTTCACGGTGACGGCACCGGATGCCGACCCCGCCAGCGCCTGGGTCACCTCGGTGCCCGACGGCTCGGGGGCACCCTCCGCGAGCGACGCGCCGCTCGCATCGGTCACTTCGACCACCGTCGCGCCCGGGTCGGTAAGGACGTCGGCACTGAACGTGAGGGTGATGCGCTGCGGCACGGCCTCGAGCACCGCATCGGCCGCGGGATCGGTCGACACCAGCTCGTCGTGCGCGGAGGCCGGCGTCGCGGGGACGAACAGCACGGCGGCGGCCAACAGGAGGGATACCAGGACGGCGGGGAGGCTGCGCCGACGCGGCGCCGAGGGGGACGTCATCCTTCGACCCTAACGAGGGCGTCGGCGTGACGGGCCGCCCCGGGTACCGGCCCTTCTCCCCGCCCCAGACCCTGCGCCTGGTCGAACGGTCTGGGGCCCCGTCTGCTCCGGTGCTTCGACGGGCTCAGCCACCTCCCGCACAGGCCCCCGACCTCGGTGCCCCAGGACCCTGAGCCTGTCGATGGGTCCGGGACCCCGCGGCGGTTCCGCCCACCCGGCGCGCGGGACTCCGAGCCCCTCGAAGGGTCCTCCGGCGGCGGCCTCACCGGCTCAGGTTCTCGTCACCTGCGTCTTCGCGCTCCTCACCCGCCACACCCGTGGCGTCACCGGACTCGACACGACGGACCCCGGGTCGATAGGTTCGAGTGTCTCGTCGGCCGTTTCCGCGCCCCGAACCGCGGTGTCCGGTGTCGACGAAATGAAGACACATCACGCATCACCATGGCCCGCGCGCGGTCGGTTCCCCCCGTTCGATCTGAACCGATCGGTTATGGTGAATATGAAGGAGAAGCCGTGGACGAGACCAGCCGATTCGATCGAGACGAGATCCGACGCGCGGCCGACGCCGTCGCCCGCGACAGCTCGCACGACACGACCCAGACCCACGACGCCGACCTGTCGTTCGTCCCCTTCGGAGCCGACCTCACCGAGGCCGAGCTCGAAGCGATCGGTGCGTTGCCCTCCGGGGCGGCGCTGCTGATCGTGCGGTCGGGTCCCACGACCGGTGCCCGGTACCTGCTCGACACCGACGTCACCACCGTCGGGCGTCATCCCGAGGCCGACCTGTTCTTCGACGACGTGACCGTGTCGCGTCGCCACGCCGAGATCATCCGCTCCGGTTCGGCGTTCGAGATCGTCGACCAGCGCTCGCTCAACGGCAGCTACGTCAACGGCGAGCGGGTCGACCGCTCCGCTCTCGTGAACGGCTCCGAGGTGCGCATCGGCAAGTTCCGCCTGAACTTCTTCGGTTCGCCGGTCGACCTGCCCGCGGCAGAGCACTGATGGCGGCAGCCCCCTCCCGTGGTCGTCAGGCGGCTGCGGGGCTGCTCAGCATCGGACAGGTGCTCGCGCGCCTGACCCCCGACTTCCCGGCGTTGACCTCGAGCAAGCTGCGCTTCCTCGAGGTGCAGGGCATCGTCTCGCCCACCCGCACCGAGTCGGGGTACCGCAAGTTCTCGCCGGCCGATCTCGAACGGCTGCGCCTCGCGTTGACGCTGCAACGCGATCACTATCTGCCGCTCGTCGTCATCCGCGAGTATCTCGAAGACCTCGACGCGGGGCGCAACCCCGCCCCGCCGACGTCGATCCCGTCGATGACCTCCGCGCCGCGCCGGTACCGCCGCGACGAGCTGCTCGCTGCCGCCGGAGCACGCCCGCAGCTTTTGAACGACGCCGTGAGCACGGGCGTGATCGCGGGGGCCGACACCTACTCCGAGCAGACCGTGACCCTGCTGCGCGCCCTCGTCGCCCTCGACCGTCACGGGATCGAGCCGCGGCACGTCCGCACGCTGCGCCAGAGTGCCGAACGCGAGGTGTCGCTCGTCGAATCCGCCCTCTCCGCGCTCCTGCGTCGTCCCGACGCCGCCTCCCGGGCCCGCGCGAGCGAGCTCGCGCCCGAACTCGCGGGCCGTCTCGACGAGGTGCGCACCCTGTTCGTGCGCGACGCGATCGAGCGAATGCTGTCCTGATCGCGACACGCCGCGGCCCTCGGAGCGGATGTCATTGCCGGGGGACCCGCGCTGATCTAGCGTGGAACCAACGAGCCGATGAGGAGGGACGCGAGCATGAACGCTGGCGATGCACTCGGTGAACCCCGGTTCGCCGCCGACCTCCTCTTCACCGACGGTCTGCCCGAGATGGATGACGAGACCGGCTACCGGGGCGCGGTCGCCGCGCGTGCCGCCGGCATCACGTACCGCCAGCTCGACTACTGGGCCCGCACCGAACTGGTCGTCCCCACCGTCCGTGGAGCCAGCGGCTCCGGCTCGCAGCGCCTCTACGGCTTCCGCGACATCCTCGTCCTGAAGCTCGTAAAGCGTCTGCTCGACACCGGCATCTCGCTGCAGCAGATCCGCACGGCCGTCGACCAGCTCCGTGCCGCCGGTATCCGCGACCTCGCGGGCACCACCCTCATGAGCGATGGAGCGTCGGTGTACCTCTGCACCTCGAACGACGAGGTCATCGACCTCGTCAGCCGAGGTCAGGGCGTCTTCGGCATCGCGGTCGGCAAGGTGCTCCGTGAGGTCGAGTCGACGCTCGTCGACTTCGAAGCCGCGACGCCCGAGGCCGTCGACGAGCTCGCCGCCCGTCGCGCCGCCCGCACCGCCTGAGGCACGCCCTTCCCGGACGCCTCGGCATCCGGGGCTTCGTCGCGCGGCCGCGCGCAGCGACCCGACGCGCGGCCCGGACCCTTCGACAGGCTCAGGGTCCTCGCGTGCATACCGGCTGTTTCCCGGATTCGTCACGAGGCTTAGCTTTCTTGCGTCGGAGGTGGCTGAGCGTGCCGAAGCCACCGGTGCCGGCGGGGGTGCCGACTTCCGACGGCTCGGCGCCGAAAGGAAACGCCGCCCCGGCTGCACGGCAGCGGGACGGCGTCTCGAGAAGAGGTCAGGCCTGCGGGGCCTCGTTGTCGACCGGGATACGGCCCGTGCGCACGATGCGGTCGAGCAGCGCGTCGAAATCGGCGGCCAGCTCCTGCGCCGAGTCGCCCGGCCACACGTGCAGCGGCTTCGCGGCTCCCTGGGCCTGCTGCAGCGACGTCCGCTCCGGCAGCTGCGGGTTGAGCACGAGGGGGCCGAACATGTCGCGCAGCTCTTTGATGCGGAACTGGTGCTCGATCGACTGCGGGCGAACGCGGTTGACCACGACGCCGAGGGGCTGCAGACGAGGCGAGAGACCGCGGCGGATCTCCTCGATCGCGCGCAGCGCGCGGTCGGCGGCGGCGACGGAGAACAGTCCCGGCTCGGTCACGACGACCACGCGGTCGCTCGCGGCCCACGCGGTGCGCGTGAGGGCGTTCAGCGAGGGGGCGCAGTCGATGAGAACGAGGTCGTACTCGCTCTCGATCGTCGCGAGGGCCTCTTCGAGCTTCCAGACGTCACGGACGCTCGGGTGCGGCCCGTCGAAGTTGATGGCCGACGGGCTGCCGATCAGCACGTCGATGGTGCCGGGATGCACCTTCGCCCACCCGCTCGAGGTGATCGCCTGGCGGACGACCTTCTCTTTCGGGTTCGCCAGGACATCGGCGATGTTGAGCCGACCGGCGACCTGGATGTCCATCCCGGTCGACACGTCGGACTGGGGGTCGAGGTCGACGACGAGAGTGCGAACGCCACGCGCGAAGGCGGCCGAAGCCAGCCCCAGTGTCACGGTCGTCTTGCCGACCCCGCCTTTGAGAGAGCTGACGGAGAGTACGTGCACAAGAGTCCACGTTACCGTCCCCTAGGCTGTGAGCACATTCAGCCCCGCCAGCTTGACGTGAGGTGCGCATGTTCTCGAAAATCCTGGTCGCCAATCGCGGAGAGATCGCCATCCGCGCTTTCCGTGCCGCCTACGAGGTCGGAGCGCGCACCGTCGCGGTCTACCCGTATGAGGATCGGGCGTCGCTGCACCGGCTGAAGGCTGACGAGGCCTACCAGATCGGCGAGCGCGGTCACCCCGTACGTGCCTACCTCGATGTCGACGAGATCATCCGCGTCGCCAGGGAGTGCGGAGCGGATGCCATCTACCCCGGGTACGGCTTCCTCTCGGAGAACCCGGAGCTCGCCGAGAAGGCCGCGGCGAACGGCATCACCTTCATCGGCCCTCCCGCCGAGGTGTTGTCGATGGCCGGCAACAAGGTCACCGCCAAGGAGCACGCGATCGCAGCCGGCGTGCCGGTGCTGCGCTCGACCCCGGCGTCCGACGACATCGACGCCCTGCTGGCGCAGGCGGAGGAGATCGGCTTCCCCCTCTTCGCCAAGGCGGTCGCCGGCGGCGGCGGACGCGGCATGCGGCGCGTTGAGGCCATGGGCGAGCTCGCGCCGGCTCTGGCCGAGGCGATGCGCGAGGCGCAGAGCGCGTTCGGCGACCCGCGGATGTTCGTCGAGCAGGCCGTGCAGCGTCCACGTCACGTCGAGGTGCAGATCCTCGCGGATGCCACGGGCGAGACCGTTCATCTCTTCGAGCGCGACTGCTCGGTGCAGCGCCGCCACCAGAAGGTCATCGAGATCGCCCCGGCGCCGAACCTCGACGACGCCGTGCGGCGGGATCTCCACCGCTACGCCGTCGCCTTCGCCCGGTCGATCGGATACCAGAACGCGGGCACCGTCGAGTTCCTGCTCGAGACCGCGGGACCGCGCGCCGGCGAGGTCGTCTTCATCGAGATGAACCCCCGCATCCAGGTCGAGCACACCGTGACCGAGGAGGTCACCGACGTCGACCTCGTGCAGTCGCAGATGCGCATCGCCGCGGGGCAGACCCTCGCCGAGCTCCACCTGCAGCAGGACGACATCCAGTTGCGCGGCGCCGCGCTGCAGTGCCGCATCACCACGGAGGATCCCACGCAGGGCTTCCGCCCCGACACCGGCAAGATCACCACCTACCGCTCGCCCGGCGGAGCCGGCATCCGTCTCGACGGAGGCACGACCGCGGCGGGGTCGCAGGTGAGCCCGCACTTCGACTCGATGCTGTCGAAGCTCTCCTGCCGCGGACGTGACTTCCCCGCGGCCGTCGCGCGTGCCCGCCGGGCCCTCGCCGAATTCCGCATCCGTGGCGTCTCCACCAACATCCCGTTCCTGCAGGCCGTGCTCGATGACCCCGCGTTCGTTGCGGGGGATCTCAGCACATCGTTCATCGACGAACGCCCCGAGTTGCTGAAGGGCCGGGAGTCGAAGGACCGCGGCACGAAGATCCTGTCGTGGCTCGTCGACACGACGGTGAACCGCCCCCACGGCGACAACCCCCTCTCGATCGACCCCGGCGCCAAGCTCCCGCGGATCGATCTGACGGATGCCGCACCCGCGGGCTCGCGCCAGCGCCTGCGCGAGCTGGGTCCGGTGGGCTTCGCCCGTGCCCTGCGCGAGCAGACCGCCGTCGCCGTCACGGAGACGACCTTCCGCGACGCGCACCAGTCGCTGCTGGCCACGCGGGTCCGCACGCGGGATCTCGTCCGGGTCGCGCCCTACGTCGCTCGCATGACTCCTGAGCTGCTGTCGGTGGAGGCCTGGGGAGGTGCGACCTACGACGTCGCGCTGCGGTTCCTCGGCGAGGACCCCTGGGAGCGCCTCGACGCGCTGCGTCAGGCTCTTCCGAACGTCGCGATCCAGATGCTGCTGCGCGGCCGCAACACGGTGGGCTACACGCCGTACCCGACGGAGGTCACCGACGCCTTCGTGGCCGAGGCGGCGGCATCCGGGGTCGACATCTTCCGGATCTTCGACGCGCTCAACGACGTCTCGCAGATGCGGCCCGCGATCGACGCCGTCCTCTCGACCGGCACCGCCGTCGCCGAGGTCGCGCTCTGCTACACGGGCGACCTCCTCGACCCCGCGGAGCGTCTGTACACGCTCGACTACTACCTCGGCCTCGCCGAGCAGATCGTCGAGGCGGGCGCGCACATCCTCGCGATCAAGGACATGGCGGGACTGCTGCGTCCCGCCGCCGCGACGAAGCTCGTCACGGCTCTGCGCGAGCGCTTCGACCTCCCGGTGCACGTTCACACGCACGACACCGCGGGCGGACAGCTCGCGACTCTGCTCGCCGCCTCGGCGGCCGGAGCGGATGCCGTGGACGCGGCCGCCGCGCCGATGGCGGGAACGACGAGCCAGCCGTCGCTGTCGGCTCTGGTGGCAGCCCTCGCGCACACCGAGCGCGACACGGGTCTCGATCTCGCAGCCGTGAGCGACCTCGAGCCGTACTGGGAGGCGGTGCGTCATCTGTACCGCCCGTTCGAGTCGGGTCTCTCCGGCCCCACCGGACGGGTCTACCGGCACGAGATCCCAGGAGGGCAGTTGTCGAACCTCCGTCAGCAGGCCATCGCGCTCGGCCTGGCGGACGACTTCGAGCTGATCGAGGACATGTACGCGGCGGCCGATCGCATCCTGGGCCGTGTGCCCAAGGTGACGCCGTCGTCGAAAGTCGTGGGCGACCTGGCCCTGCACCTCGCCGCGGTCAAGGCCGACCCGGCCGACTTCGAGCGCAACCCGGAGAAGTACGACGTGCCCGACTCGGTCGTGTCGTTCATGGCCGGTGAGCTCGGCGACCTTCCGGGTGGGTGGCCCGAGCCGTTCCGGTCGAAGGTGCTGGCCGGGCGGGATGCCAAGACGGGGGTCACCCCGCTCACCGACGGCGACACCGCGGCGCTGGCGGGGGAGTCCGCCGAGCGGCGTGCGCGCCTGAACCACCTGCTGTTCCCCGCGCCGACGCGCACCTTCCTGGAGATGCGCGAGCGCTTCGGCGACCTGAGCGTGCTCGACACCGCCGATTATCTGTACGGCTTGCGCCCGGGCGGGGAGCACACCGTCGAGATCGAGCGCGGGGTGCAGCTCTTCGTGGGGCTCGAGGCGGTGGGCGACGCCGACGACAAGGGCATGCGCACCGTCATGACGACGCTGAACGGCCAACTGCGTCCGGTCTTCGTGCGCGACCGATCGATCGACGTCGAGGCGCGGCAGGCGGAGAAGGCGGATACGTCGAAGCCCGGCCAGGTGGCCGCGCCCTTCTCGGGTGTGGTGACGATGAAGGCCGCCCCCGGCGATCGGGTGCAGGCGGGTCAGGCGGTCGCGTCGATCGAGGCGATGAAGATGGAGGCGGCGATCACGGCGCCGGTCGAGGGAGTGGTCGACCGTGTCGCGATCGGTACCACGCAGCAGGTGGAGGCGGGGGATCTTTTGCTGGTGATCCGCCCCGCGCAGTAGCCTGGGAGGGGGCGCTTTCGCGCCCTCTTCCCGTTTGGAGACTGCAGTGACCCCCGACCGCACCGACGCGAACCCCGACGAGAACGCCGAGCACGGCGTGCTCGACGAGAGCGGGAACCTCGACACGGCCAGCATCACGATCCTCGGTGGATACACCGCGCAGGTCAGTGTCGACCTGCCGGCGACCAGTGACGACGACGATCTCGACGACGACGTGATCGAGGACGAGATCCCCTTCGATGACGCCGACCTCGCCGCGCTGGACGATTCCTCCGCACCTCGCCAGCTCGCTTCCGAGACCCACGACGACGAGGTCGCCGCCGAGGTGGACGAGCTCGCGACGGACGAGATCATCCTCGAACCGCACCCCGACGACGCGCACCACGACGGCGCGCATGGAGACGAACCGCACCAGGACGCCGGATCCGCCGATGACGACGTGCACGACGCCGAGGTCGTGGGCGACGACCCCGAAGGTCCGTACGAGGCTCCGGCTGCCGACGGGTCGGGCGACGATGCGCGCGACGACGATCAGGATGCCGCGCCCGCGGAGCACGAGGGAGCGGGCCCCGTCGACGAGGGCGCACCCGAGCGCGACGCGGTGGAGCACGAGGCGGACGGCGAGGCGTCCCATGACGACGCCTCCGACGACGAGGGCGACGTCGAACGGGCCGAGTACGGCGACGACCGTCAGGACGATCTCGGTGGCGCCCCCGCGCACGACGACGTCGAGGACGTCGACGCGCAGGCATCGGTGACGGACGATGCCGGTGTCGAAGCAGGGGACGTCGACGCGACCACGCCGCGGGCTTCCGCCGACGAGCGGTCGCTCGACGAGCACCCCGACACCACGCACGAGTCGCTCGAGACAGTTCCGGGGCCCGACGCTCCGGCGCCTGATGATGCGATCTCCGAGGTCGGCGCGACCCCCGACGAGGCGCCGGAGGACGCGGCCGCATCCGACGACCTGCACGACGTCGAGGTCGTCGACGACGTCGAGCTGTACGAGGCGGATGCCGCGGAGCCCTTCGATGAGGAGCCCTTCGACGAGCAGCCCCTCGACGAGGAACCCTTCGACGAGGAGCCGATCGAGGAGGGGTCGATCGGTGCCTCCGCCGAGCCGCTGACCCACGCTCCGTGGGTGCCGGAGACCGGTGTCTCCGCCTCGGCCGACGAGACCGACGACGAGGTCGTGGAGGCCGCGATCGACGACGACCACGACGACGAGGACGCATCGGACGCGGGCTCCGCCTCCGAGAGCGACGACCACGCGCGGGCGACCGATGACGCGGTGCTGCTCACCGCACGCGTCGCCGAGGAGCCGGCATCCGCTCCGACCGACGGCGCCCGGCCGCAGACCGGTGCGACCACCGTGCCGGCTCCGACGGTCCCAGCGGCGGCGGCCGCGGCGGCGGCTTCGCCGGCGACCCGTGCCGTCCCCACCGGCAGCGTCCCGACCACGCGCGCCGAGCGCGCCGCGACGGGGGTCATCGGCACCGTGCCGCTCACCCGTCGTCAGGCGCATCAGGCCGATGACGCCGCCCGCACCGCCGAGGAGGCCGCGCGGGTGGATCGCGCCCACGCCATGGAGCGCGTGCGCACCCCGGCGCCCGAGGTCGCGCTGACGTCCAAGCGCATCGGTCAGATCGACGACTCCCGTGAGAGCGCCGACCTGCTCACGGCCGACCGCCTGCTCGACCCGAAGCAGATCAGCCGTCCGGAGCCCGAGGGCCTGTGGCAGCAGCTGGTGTACTCGGCGTCGCGCCACCGCATCAACCTCGGCGACGGGCGCCGCGCCCGGCAGCGCAAGGAGCTGGACCGCCGCATCTCGGCCCCTCTCGCGGGCGGGGCGCGCTTCGTGCCCGTGCTTTCGCGCAAGGGCGGGGTCGGCAAGACCACCGTCACCTCGCTGCTCGGCATGGCCCTCGCCGACGCGCGCGACGATCGCATCATCGCCGTCGACGCGAACCCCGACCGCGGGACGCTCGCCGACCGTGTCGGCCGCCCCAACGGCCGCACCGTGCGCGACCTCGTGCGCGCGCACGACGAGATGGCCGGCTACAACGACGTCTCGTCGATCGTCGCCAGGGATGCCACCCGCCTCGACGTGCTGGCATCCGATGCGGATCCGCGTCAGTCGGAGGCCTTCAGCGACGACGACTACCGTCAGGTCGCCGACGTCGCCGCGCATTACTACTCGATCGTGCTCACCGACACGGGGACCGGCATCGTCCACTCCGTCATGGGGGCCACGCTCGAGCTCGCCGACACCCTCGTGATCGTGGCGGGACTCTCCGTCGACGAGGCGCGGCTGGCTTCCGAGACGCTGACGTGGCTCGAGACCAACGGCTACGCGGCGCGTGTGCGCGACGCCGTCGTGGTGTTGAACAACTCGCGTCCGGGCGCGCCGCTGGTGCGCGAGAGCGAGTTGGAGTCCCACTTCCGCTCGCGCGTGCGCACCGTCATCCGCATGCCCTACGACGCACGCATCGCCGCGGGCAGTGCGATCACGTTCCGCGACCTGCAGCCCGGCACGCGCCAGGCCGCGCGGGAGCTCGCCGCCGCCGTCGTCGAGGGCCTCCGCGCTCCGGTGGCCTCCGCATGAGCGTCCGTCCGATCCGCCTGTTCGGCGACCCGGTGCTGCGCGCCACGAGCGCTCCCATCGACGAGATCGACGACGGCGTGCGCGCCCTCGTCCAAGACCTGCTCGACACGGTCGAGCTGCCCGGGCGCGCGGGAGTCGCGGCTCCGCAGATCGGGGTCGGTCTGCGCGCGTTCAGCTACAACATCGACGGCGACATCGGGTACGTCATCAATCCCGTCCTCGTGGAGACGCGCGGCGAGCCCCAGCCGGTGGGGGAGGGATGCCTCTCGGTGCCCGGTCTGTGGCACGACGCCATCCGCTACCCGTGGGCGAAGGTCGTCGGCATCGACCTCGACGGCCGGGAGGTCGTGCTCGAGGGCGAAGGGCTGCTCGCACAGGCGCTGCAGCACGAGACCGACCACCTCGACGGAATGCTCTATCTCTCGCGGCTGCCCGCCGAGACCCGCCGCGAGGCGATGCGTCAGGTGCGCGAGAGCGACTGGTTCTGACCCGCTGGCCCCTGACACGAGAACAGGGGACGGCGCGAGGACAGGCCCCTTCGTCGCGGATTCCCCTGTTCCCGTGGCACGCCCTGTTCTCGGCAAAGCAGAACGGCCCGACCCCCGAGGGGGCCGGGCCGTTCGGCATTCCGGGTCTCAGGGGAGAGAGACGTTGGTCGTGTTCACCGGCACGGCGTAGATGTCCTCGATCGCGTCGGCGAAGTCGGCGACGATGACGTTGCGTTTGATGCTCATCTTGGGCGTCAGGTGGCCGCTCGCCTCGGTCCACTCCGTGGGCAAAATCGTGAACTTGCGGATCGACTCCGCGCGCGACACACGGGTGTTCGCGCGGTCGATCGCGCCCTGCACCTCGGCGCGCACCTTCTCGTTCGTGCTCGCGTCCTGCAGCGACATGTCGGCGGCCAGGCCGTTGTTGGCGAGCCACGTCGGCAGCATCTCGGGATCCAAGGTGACGAGGGCGGCGATGAACGGCTTGTGGTCGCCGACGACCACGACCTGGCCCACGATCGGGTTCGCGCGGATGGGATCCTCGAGGGCGGCCGGAGCGACGTTCTTGCCGCCGGCCGTGACGATGATCTCCTTCTTGCGGCCCGTGATCGCGAGGAAGCCGTCGGCGTCGAAGGCGCCGATGTCGCCGGTCTTGAACCATTCGCCGTCGAAGGCCTCGGCCGTGGCATCCGGGTTCTGCCAGTACTCGCGGAAGACGTTGATGCCGCGCACCTGGATCTCGCCGTCATCGGCCAGGCGCACCCCGACACCGGGGAGCACCGGACCGACCGTGCCGATCTTCGACTTCGTCGCGAGGTTGACCGTGGCCGGGGCCGTCGTCTCGGTGAGTCCGTAGCCCTCGAGGATCACAACGCCGAGGCTGCGGAAGAAGTGCCCCAGTCGCGGTCCGAGCGGGGCCGATCCCGACACCGCGTAGACCACGCGTCCGCCCATGGCATCCCGGAGCTTGGAGTAGACCAGCTTGTCGAAGAGCGCGAACTTCAGCTTGAAGGGGAGGGAGATCTTCTTCCCCTCCTGCAGCCGTTGCGAGTGCTCGATCGCGACGTCGGCCGCGGCGCGGAAGATCTTGCCCTTGCCGCCGGCCTCGGCCTTCTGCTCGGCGGAGTTGTAGACCTTCTCGAAGACCCGGGGCACGGCGAGCAGGAAGGTCGGCTGGAAGGTGCCGAGGGCGGGCAGCAGTTGCTTGGTGTCGGGCTGGTGCCCGGTCTTCACCCCCGCGTGCACGTTCAGCAGCGAGATGAAACGCGCGAAGACGTGGGCCGTGGTGATGAACAGCAGCGTCGAGGCGCCCGGCGTCTCGACGACCTCGTGCAGGGCCTTGGCGGAGTTGCGGGCGAGCTCGACGAAGTTGCTGTGCACGAGGACGCAGCCCTTGGGGCGTCCCGTCGACCCCGACGTGTAGATGAGGGTCGCGATGTCGGAGGCCTTCGCGAGGTGGCGGCGGCGCTCGACCTCTTCGTCGGTGATGTGCGTGCCGCCCGCGACGAGTGCGTCGAGGGCGCCCGTGTGCATCGCCCACACCTCGCGGACGAGCGGAAGGTCGCTGCGCACCTCGTCGAGGCGGTCGGAGTGCTCCGCGGACTCCACGACGACCGCGATGGCGCCGGAGTCCGACAGGATCCACGAGATCTGCGAGGGGGAGCTCGTCTCGTACACCGGCACCATGACGGCCCCGGCATAGAAGAGCGCGAAGTCGACGAGCGTCCAGTCGTAGGTGGTGCGGGCGATGAAGCCGACCTTCTCTCCCGGTTGGACGCCGGCGGCGATGAAGCCCTTCGCCAGGGCGATGACCTGGCGCTCGAACTCGACCGCCGAGACGTCGCGCCATCCTCCGGCCCCGGGCACGGCGAACAGGGGCCGGTCGGGCGTCGCGCGGACGCGGTCGGCGAGCAGATCCGACGCGTTGGCGTCGGGATCGGCGGGGACGACAGGGGGGAGGTCGAACTGGATCACGGTAACTCCTTCGGCACCGGAAAGAACGTCGAGCGGTCCATCAGTCTATCCGCACGGCCTGCGCCGCCCCTGGAGCGAGGCGTCGTTCGCGCGCCGCCCGCCTTGGCTAGACTGCTCCGGGCCGCCCTCTCGGTGGGCCCGGAAGGGAGCGCGGTGCGCAACGTCGGCATCGATATCGGGGGAACGAAGATCGCCGGAGGCGTCGTCGACGACGACGGCACCATCATCGAGAAGCTCCGCGTCGACACCCCTATCGACCCCTCGGCCCTCGTGGATGCCGTGGTCGACATGGCCGATCATCTGCGCCGCGCGCACGAGGTGCACGCCATCGGCGTCGCCGCCGCCGGGTTCATCAGCCGCGACCGCAGCACCGTCATCTACGCCCCCAACATCGACTGGCGCGACGAACCCCTGCGCGCCCGCCTGGAGCAGCGCCTCGACGCCCCCGTGACGATCGAGAACGACGCGAACGCCGCCGGCTGGGGCGAGTACCGCTTCGGCGCGGGCCGGGGCGTGCGCGACATGGTCATGCTGACGATGGGCACGGGCGTCGGCGGTGCCGTCGTCACCGACGGCGAGCTGTTCCGCGGTGGTCACGGCATCGGCGCCGAGCTCGGTCACCTGCGCTTCGTCCGGGGCGGTCACCCGTGCGGGTGCGGACAGAACGGATGCCTCGAGCAGTACGCCTCGGGACGCGCGCTGCAGCGCGAGGCCAACACGATCGCCGACGAGGGCGGTATCGGTGCCGCGTTGGCGGCCGTCCGCGCGGAGAGGGGCGCCATTCCCGGACCCGCCGTCTCTCGCCTCGTGCTGGCGGGCGACCCCGGGGCGGTCGAGGCGCTCCGCCGCGTCGCGACCGCTCTCGGCGAGGCGTGCGGCGGTTTCCAGGCCGTGCTCGATCCCGAGGTCTTCGTGATCGGCGGGGGAGTGGCGCAGCTGGGCGCCGACCTGCTCGAACCGGTGAAGCTCGCGTACGAGACGTCGTTGCCGGGGTACGGTGAACGTCCGGTCGCCGAGTTCGCGATCGCGCGCCTGGGCAACGACGCCGGTCTCATCGGGGTCGCCGACCTCGCCGGGAAGGAGCGCTGACGATGTTCTACTGGCTCATGAAGTACGTGGTCATCGGACCGGTCATCAAGGCCGTGTTCCGCCCATGGATGGTGGGCCGGCGCAACATCCCGGCGGAGGGTGCGGCGATCCTCGCCAGCAACCACCTGTCGTTCTCGGATTCGATCTTCCTGCCGCTCATGATCGACCGCCGCATGGCGTTCCTCGCCAAGAGCGACTACTTCACCGGCAAGGGCCTCAAGGGCTGGGCCACCCGGATGTTCTTCCAAGCGACCGGCCAGCTGCCCATCGACCGGTCGGGAGGGAAGGCGTCGGAGGCGTCGCTGAACACGGGCCTCGGCGTCCTCGGGCGCGGTGAGCTGCTCGGGATCTACCCGGAGGGCACCCGCAGCCCCGACGGCACGCTGTACCGCGGACGCACGGGCATCGCGCGCATGGCGCTCGAGGCGCGCGTGCCGGTGGTCCCCGTGGTCATGGTCGACACCGGCGCGGTGATGCCGATCGGTCAGCGACTGCCGCGCGTGGGACGTGTGGGGATCGTCATCGGCGAGCCGCTCGACTTCTCCCGTTTCGAGGGCATGGAGGGCGACCGCTACGTCCTGCGCTCGGTCACCGACGAGATCATGGTGGCCCTGCAGCGCCTCGGCGAGCAGCGCTACGAAGACGTCTACGCCTCCACCGTGAAGGACCGGCTGGCCAGTGCACAGGCGGCGAAGGCGCCGTCGTCGCGCCACTAGACTTCAGGGGTGAATCAGCAGCTCCACGACCTCGACCACTGGCGATCCCTGCCCATCAAGCAGCAGCCCCAGTGGTATGACGAGGGCGCGGTGGCGGCGGCATCCGCAGAGCTGGCGACCCTCCCGCCGCTGGTCTTCGCCGGCGAGGTCGACATCCTGCGCGATCGTCTCGCCCGTGCCGCCGCAGGCCAGGCGTTCCTGCTCCAGGGCGGTGACTGCGCCGAGACGTTCGCCGGCGCGACCGCCGAGCAGATCCGCAACCGCATCAAGACCGTGCTCCAGATGGCCGTCGTGCTCACCTACGGCGCGTCGATGCCCGTCGTCAAGATGGGCCGCATGGCCGGGCAGTTCGCCAAGCCCCGCTCGAGCGACACCGAGACGCGCGGCGACGTGACGCTGCCGGCCTACCGCGGCGACATCGTCAACGGCTACGACTTCACCGAGGAGTCCCGCAAGGCCGATCCCGCGCGCCTGCTCAAGGGCTACCACACGGCCGCGTCGACCCTGAACCTCATCCGGGCCTTCACGCAGGGCGGGTTCGCCGACCTCCGCGAGGTGCACAGCTGGAACAAGGGCTTCGCCTCCACTCCTGCCAACCAGGCGTACGAGAGCATGGCGACCGAGATCGACCGGGCGATCAAGTTCATGGAGGCGGCCGGCGCCGACTTCGACGAGCTGACGCGCGTGGAGTTCTACACCGGCCACGAGGGCCTGCTCATGGACTACGAGCGCCCCATGACCCGGATCGACTCGCGCACCGGCCTGCCCTACAACACCTCGTCGCACTTCCAGTGGATCGGCGAGCGCACGCGCGAGCTCGACGGCGCGCACGTCGACTACTTCTCGAAGATCCGCAACCCCATCGGCGTCAAGCTCGGCCCCACCACCACGGCCGAGACGGCGCTCGCGCTGATCGACAAGCTCGACCCCGAGCGCGAGCCGGGGCGCCTGACGTTCATCACGCGCATGGGTGCGGGCAAGATCCGCGATGCCCTGCCCCCGCTCCTGGAGGCCGTCCGCGACTCCGGCGCCACCCCGCTGTGGGTCACCGATCCCATGCACGGCAACGGCATCACCACGCCCACCGGCTACAAGACGCGTCGCTTCGACGACGTCGTCGACGAGGTGCGCGGGTTCTTCGAGGCGCACCGCTCGGTGGGCACGCACCCCGGCGGCATCCACGTCGAACTCACCGGTGACGACGTCACCGAATGCCTGGGCGGCTCCGAGCAGATCGACGAGGCGACCCTCGCGACGCGCTACGAGAGCCTGTGCGACCCGCGTCTGAACCACCGTCAGAGCCTGGAGCTGGCCTTCCTCGTGGCGGAGGAGCTCGAGAAGCGCTGACCCGCGTGCCGCCTGCGAGATGCCCCCGACCCGTGCGGTCGGGGGCATCGTCGTTTCCGGATGCCGGATGCCGGATGCCGGATGCGGGGTGGGGCGGATGGCGGGTGGGATGGTGAAGCCCACGGCGGGTGGGCGTCGGATCTGCCCGCACGGTCGCGCGAGGTGTGCGATCGTGGCCCACGCGCCTCCGCCCCCTCGGCGGGGCCCGGGTGGGCGGCCTAGAGCGTCGGCGTCAGAGTGATCGTCGAGCCCTGCGGTGCGGTCGTCCCGGCCTTGGGGTTGGTCGCCCGCACCTTGTAGATGTCCCAGTACTTGAAGCCGAGGGGCAGGGTGCCGTCGTCGATGCCGGCGTTGACCTCGAACCCGAGCGCATCGAGTGCGGCGACCGCGTCGCGGATGGACATACCGACGATGTTGCCGGGGATCTCGACGGGCCTGGGGCCGATCGACACGCGCAACGGCACGGTGTCGCCGGGGCGCCAGTTGCCGCCACCGTCGCGGTCGCCGATGCCGATCACGACCCCGGAGGCCACGCTGTTGCTGTACTCCTCCGAGACGGAGGTCGACAGTCCCACGCCGTCGAGGGAGCGCTCGGCGGCGGACTGCGTCTCGCCCGTGACGTCGGGGATCGGACCGAGCGAGACGACGAGCGTGGCGGCGTCCCCTTCGTAGACCGTGCAGCCGTCGGTGCACGCGAAGGCGTCGCCGCCGGAACGGGGGACGATCGACGCGCTCAGTACGGTGCCGTCCGCCGAGTCGGTGAATTCGCGCGCGGGGTCGTCGCCGACCCCGACGAAGGCGGCCTCGAAGACGGCGCGCACCTCGTCGGCGGTGCGACCGCCGAGCGCGGGGATCTGATGGGTGGCGGGTCCGATGGAGACCAGCACGGTCACGACGGTGTTCTTGTCGAGCCGCTCGCCGGGGGCGGGGTCGGACCCGACGGTGGTTCCGGCCGGGATCTCGCGATCGTTCACGTCCTGCCGCTGCGCCTGCAATTGCTCCTGGACGAGGAGCGCCTGCGCCTCGTCGTAGCTGCGTCCCGAGACGTCGGGAACGCCGACCAGCGAGCCGGGGCCGGACCCGAAGTACCAGCCCGTGAGCCCGGCCCCGCCGGCCAGGAAAAGGACGAGGAGGAGGATCCAGACGCCGCGCGCGGTGCGGCGACGCGTGCGCGCGCGGAGGCGGGCGGCGTTGTCGGGCTCGTCGACCGTGGCCGACGGGACGGCTGCCGTCTGCGGAAGCACCTTGGTGAGTTCCCGCGACTCGGCGGGGGAGGCGGCGCCCGCCGTGCCGACCGAGACGGCCCGGGCGACTTGAGGGGCCAGGCCGAGGTCCTTCTCGATGGCGCGCAGGCGCTCGAGCATCGTCCCCGCATCGAGCGGACGGTCGTCGGGCTCGCGTTCGGTCGCCCACAGGACGAGTTCGTCGAGCTGCTCCGGCACCGCGGGGTTCTTCGCGCTCGGGCGCGGCACCGAGTCGGTGGCGTGCTGGTACGCGATCTGCATCGGCTGCTCGCCCTTGTACGGCTGCTCTCCGGCGAGCATCTCGTACAGCATGATGCCGAGCGAGTAGATGTCGCTGCGGGCATCGGCGGTGCCCCGCGTGACGAGCTCCGGAGCGAGGTACGCGATGGTCCCCATGAGCTGGGCGCCGCTGGCGGTGTTGGCCGTGGTCGCACGCGCGAGGCCGAAGTCGCCGATCTTGATGCGTCCGTCTTCGGCGAGGAGCACGTTCTCGGGCTTGACGTCGCGGTGGACGATGCCGGCGCGGTGAGCGGCCGCGAGCCCCGACAGGATGGCATCCATGATGGTCAGCGTCTGATCCACGGTGAGGCGACGGTGCTCGCGCAGGAGCTCGCGCAGTGTGATGCCGGGCAGGTACTCCATGACGAGGTAGGCCATCTCGCCGTCTTGGCCCTGGTCGAAGACGTTGACGACGTGGGGATCCGCCAGACGCGCAGCCGAGCGGGCCTCCTGGATGAACCGGCTCTGGAACACGGTGTCGTCGCTGAGGTGGCCGTGCATGACCTTCAGGGCGACCCGCCGCTCCAGACGCAGATCGGTCGCGACGTACACGGTTGCCATGCCGCCACGCGCGATACGCGCGCGCACCCGGTACCGGCCGTCGACGAGACGGCCGATCAGCGGGTCTGCCTGCTGACTCGTGCTCACACGACGAGTCTACGGACGGCCCCCTGTGAGCCCCGGGAGCGGCTCACCCCGACCTCATCCGAGAACGGCGAGCCAGACGGTCGCCGGCTGTTCCCATCGCGCGTAGCGATCGGGGTAGGCCGAGATCTGCACCGCCTGCGCGGCATCGGCGTACGCCAGGGACTCCCATCCCGGGATGTCGAGCAGGCCCCGCGTCGCCGTGCCGTTGGGGTCGCTCGCGCCGCCGTAGAACACCCGTGTCGAGCGCTCCCGGTCGAGGATCTGCTCGGCGGTGCCCCACCCGGTGCTAGGGCGCTGCTGGAAGAGACCGAGGGAGTCGCGGTCGCCCCAATCGAGGTTGCGCAGCCAGGACTCCTGCATCGCGGTGCCGAGGGCGATCAGGATGCCGCGGTCGGAGACCCCGAGTTCCCGTCCGACGCGGATGATGAGGCGCGCGTTCTCGCTCTGCTCGGCGTCCAGCTCCGCAGCGGCCACGGGTGCGACGGAGGCCGGGGCCGGGGTGGGGGCCGGAGCCGCGGTCGGAGCGGCCGCGGCGGAGGGGACCTGCAGCACGTCGCCCGGGTAGATGATCGACGCGCGGGTGAGGCCGTTCGCCGAGAGGACGGCGTCGACCGACACGCCGCCCGCGCGGGCGATGGCCGACACGGTGTCGCCGGGGCGCACCTCGTGCGTCGTCACGGCCGGTGCCGCGGGCGGGGCCGGCGCGGCCGGGGCAGGTACGGCGGTGAGGGCGAGCACCTGGCCGGGGCGGATCATCGCGTCGGCGCCGAGGCCGTTCACCGAACTCACCGCGGCGGGGTCGAGACCGTGCGCCCGGGCGATCGCCCACACGGTGTCGCCGGGCTGGACCGTGTACGTCGACGCGCTGACCGCGGCGGCGAGCGGAACGATCGGTCCGACGACGCGCGGCGCGGGAGGGGCGACGGTGAGCGCCGGAGAGGGAGGAGCGGCGTGCGCCGCGTTCTCTCCCGTCAGGGTGAGGGCGATGGTCCCGGCGACGGCGGCGGGCCACACCGCGGCGGTGGGCCAGGCGTTCGTGCGTCGAGCGGGCAGGGAGGACAGCGTGAGTCGTCGCATGGTTGGGGATCCGTTCTTCCGACTGCCCGCCACGGTGACACGGGCTGTGACGGATGTCAACGCGCGTGGTGCGTGTGACAGATGTGAAACCGGCAGCGTGACGCCCCACCGAGCGGGTTCCACCGCGCGGGATGAGATTATGGCAAGGTGACCGACACCTCCCGTTACCCGACCGACTGGCTGACAATCCCCGATCTGGTGGAACTCCTCGACGAGTCCCTGGGGCGCGTGCGCCGGCTCTTCGACGAGGACTACCTCGTGGGCTCGCGCCGCGACGGCGTGTTCAAGGTCCCCGCGGTGTTCATCGCCGAGGGGCGTCCGCTGCCGGCTCTGCGCGGCACGATCATCGTCCTCCACGACGCGGGCTTCGACCCCGACGAGACCATCGACTGGCTCCTCACCCCCGAGGAGACCATCGGAATGGCGCCCATCGAGGCGCTCCTGGCCGGTCGCAAGAGCGAGGTGCGGCGGGTCGCCGCGACCCTCGCCTGATCGCCTCCGGGCGCGCGCTGAGCCGGCCGGCGGGTTCGCACCGCCCCGTCGAGCCGTGCGTCCTCGCGCCGCCCCGTCGAGCCGTGCGTCCTCGCGCCGCCCCGTCGAGCCGTGCGTCCTCGCGCGGTCCGTGCCCCGGCTCAGGCCGTGCGGTGGGTGGCGGCCGTCGCGAGCGCGCGCAGTTCCACGACCGCCTCGGTGCCCAGCGGCGCGTCGGCGAGGGCGTCATCCGCTCGTCTGGCGTAGTCGGCGATGAGCTCCTCGGTGCGCGCGAGTGCGCCGGTGTCGACGATGGTGCGCTGCAGGATGCGAACCTGCTCGGCATCCAGGGCGGGATCTCCGAGCAGTGCATCGACGTCTCGACGGTCCTCGGCCGAGAGGCGTTCGCGGGCGTAGGCGACCAGGACCGTGCGCTTGCCCTCGCGCAGGTCGTCGCCGACCGGCTTGCCGGTCTCGGCGGTGTCACCGAACACTCCGAGCACGTCGTCGCGCAGCTGGAAGGCCATCCCCACGTCGTGGCCGAAACGGCCCAGTGCGCTCAGCTGCGCCTCGTCGGCACCCGCGAGGGCCGCGCCGATCTGCAGGGGTTGCTGGATGCTGTACCGCGCCGACTTGTACGAGGCGACCCGCAGCGCGCGGTCGGCGTGGGTGTCGTCGGGGTAGACGGTGTAGGCGGATTCTTCGGCCACGTCGAGGAACTGGCCGATCGTGACGTCGCGACGCATGTGCGCGTAGGCGCGTCGGGTCGCGGCGGCGGTCGGGGCGGCGGCGAGGCCCTCTTCGAGCAGGTCGTCGCTCCACGCGACGAGCAGGTCGCCCAGCAGGATCGCGCCGGACCGACCGAAGGCGTCGGAGTCGCCCGTCCACCCGGCTTCGCGGTGGCTGTTCTGCAGGGCGCGGTGCGCGGCCGGCTGCCCGCGGCGCGTGTCGGAGTTGTCCACCAGGTCGTCGTGCACGAGGGCGGCGGCGTGGAAGATCTCGAGCGCCGTCGCCACCGCGAGCGCGGCGGCGTCGAAGCGTCGCTCGCCGCCCGCGACGGAGTGCCATCCGGTCAGGCAGAACCGTGCCCGCAGCCGCTTGCCGCCCCGCAGCGCCGACGCCCCGGAACGGGTGAGCGTCTCGGCCTCCGGACCCAGGGCGGAGGCGTACGATAGCTGTTCGGAGAGGAACTTGTCGAGTCGCTGGGAAACAGCTTCGATCGGTTCCAGGGAGGTCGTCACGGGCCTAGCCTAGTGATCCACGCCGCACGTAGAATCGTTCGCACCACACCATAGAGGGGGATGCATGCCACTCTCCGAACAGGAGCAGCGCCTGCTTGATGAGATGGAGCGCCATCTCATGAGTAACGACACAGATGTCGTCTCCGCTCCCAGTCGCGCCCTCAGCTACCGCAACATCGTCCTCGGCTCGATCCTCCTCCTCGCCGGCCTCGGCGCCCTCGTGGTGGGTGTGTCGATCGGCTTCAACACGGGCTTCCTCGGCATCGCGGTCGGCGTCCTCGGCTTCCTTCTGATGGCGGGCGGTGTCGTCTTCGCCGTCACTCCGACGCGAGGCTCCGCCCCCCTCTCGAAGTCGGCGCCCAGGGCCCGCGCCCCTCGCGCCGCGGGATCGTCGTTCATGGATCGCATGAACGACCGGTGGGACCGCCGTCGCGAAGGCCCCTAAACTTCTGCACCGTTTGTAAAAGCACCGGCTCCTCGGAGCCGGTGCTTTTTCGTGCGCCCGGCGCCACCCGGCCCTGTTCCGCAGCCCCGCCGAACGGAGGCCCCCGGACGCCGCGCGTTCGTCGCGATGGAGGCGGTGGAATTCCTCCCTTCTCCTCCACCGTGGGCCGCGCGCGCGGGGTCTTGCGCGGAAAGACGCGGCATCGACCCGGGTCGTGAAGCGCGGTGCACACAGTACACAAGGGAGCCCTCGCCCAGAAGACCCCTCTTTTCAATAGCAAAGTGGAGGACGGTGGAGTAAAGTGGGGGAAACTTCGCAGGCCGGACGAAGGGGGTGGACGCCCGAATGCTGCTCGGCACGCACACTCCCAAGCTCGACGACAAGGGGCGCGTCATCCTGCCCGCGAAGTTCCGTGACGATCTCGGGGCCGGAGTGGTGATCACCCGGGGGCAGGACCGCTGCCTCTACGTGTTCAGCACCGAGGAGTTCGAGCGCGTGCACGAGCGGATCCGCGAGGCGCCGCTCAGCAACAAGCAGGCCCGCGACTTCCTGCGCATGTTCCTCTCGGGGGCCAGCGCCGAGAAGCCCGACAGCCAGAACCGCATCACCGTCCCGCCGGCGCTGCGCACCTACGCCGGGCTCGGGCGCGAGCTCGTCGTCACGGGTGTCGGAGCGCACGCGGAGATCTGGGACGCGGAGGCGTGGAACTCCTACGCCGAGAGCAACGAAGAGACGTACGCCGAGATGGAGCAGGAGGTGATCCCGGGACTGTTCTGACCCTCCGGCTGTGATGCCCAGCCGCACGCCCTGTCACACTTCCCCGGTGCCAGGTCGATGCGGGTGGGGATCAGAGCCGAAGGATCGGCCCCGATCATCATGGACATCCGCGACATCCACACCCCCGTCCTCCTCGAGCGCTGCGCCGAGCTGCTCGGTCCCGCCCTGCAGAAGCCCGGCTCCGTCTTCGTCGACGGAACGCTCGGCATGGGCGGGCACTCCGAGGCGTTCCTCGACCGCTTCCCGAACGCACGCCTGATCGGCCTCGACCGCGACACCGACGCCCTGCGCATCGCGGGGGAGCGGCTCGCGCGCTTCGGCGACCGCGTCACCCTCGTGCACACGGTGTACGACGGGATCGCCGAGGCCGTGGCCTCCGCCGGCGTCGAGAAGGTCGACGGCATCCTGTTCGACCTCGGGGTGTCGTCGCTGCAGCTCGACGTGGCCGATCGCGGCTTCGCCTACGCGCAGGACGCACCGCTCGACATGCGCATGGACCAGACCCAGGGCGTCACCGCGGCCGAGGTGCTCGCCAGCTACGGCGAGGGCGATCTGCGCCGCATCTTCGAGCGCTACGGCGAGGAGAAGCTCGCCGGACGCTACGCGCGGGCGATCATCGCGGCGCGCGCCGTCGCCCCGCTCGAGCGCTCCGGCCAGCTCGTCGACGTGCTGCAGGCGGCGACCCCCGCGGCCGTTCTGCGCGAGCGCCACCCCGCGAAGCGCGTCTTCCAGGCGCTGCGCATCGAGGTCAACGCCGAACTCGCCGTGCTCGAGCGCACGATCCCGGCCGCCCTGAGCGTGCTGGGGGTCGGCGGGCGCATCGTCGTGCTGTCGTACCAGTCGCTCGAGGACCGGCTCGTCAAGCGCGTCTTCGCCGACGCCTCGACCTCGACCGCCCCGCATGGCCTGCCCGTGGAGCTGCCCGAGCATGCCCCGAAGTTCCGGCTGCTCGTCCGCGGCGCCGAGCTCGCCGGCGACGCCGAGCGCGAAGCCAACCCCCGTGCCACCCCCGTGCGCCTGCGCGCGGCCGAGAGGATCCAGGAGGACGCATGAGCGCATCCCCGGCCATCGACCCCCGGGCCGCCTATCCGGACTTTCCGACGCCCGTCCGTGAGAGGCGACTCGCCGTCGTCCCCGCGACGGCCCGTCGGCGCGCGCCCCGCCGCCTGTTCGGCGTCATCGCGGTGACCGGCGCCCTGGTCATCGTGCTCGTGCAGATGGGACTCGGCATCCTCACCACGCAGAGTTCGTTCGAGATCGCCGCCCTCACGCAGCAGCAGCGCGACCTGACGTACCAGAAGCAGATCCTGAACGACGAGAGCGCCGGACTCAGCTCGCCCCAGTACCTCGCGGCCAACGCGGCGGCGCTCGGCATGGTCATCGACGAATCGCCCACCTACCTGCGGCTGAGCGACGGTGCCGTCATCGGCTCGGGCAAGCCGGCCGACTCGACCTCCTCGGTGGATGCCATGGGCCGCGGCTCCGTGCGCAACGCCCTGATCGCCGGGGTGCCGCTGGTCACCGACCCCTCGGCGGCGACGACCGAGACCGGCTCCGCGGCGACGCCCGCGACCGCCTCCTCCTCCTCGGGCGCGGCGACCACGACGACCGAATCGACGACACCCCCGTCGATCAGCGACGGTCTGCCGACTCCCGCGACACGATGAAGGCCATGACGACCACCACCTCCCGGTCCCCGCGGCGTCGGACCGTCGTCGCCCTTTCGATCGTGCTGATCGTGCTCGTCGCCTTCGTCGTGCGCCTCGTCGACATCCAGGTCGTCAACGCCCGGACGCACGTGAGCGACTCCCTCGCGATGGGACTGGAGAACTCGCGCGTCGAGTACGCCTCCCGCGGGTCGATCGTCGACGAGAACGGCGTCGTGCTCGCCTCCGCGGTCAACCGCTACGACGTGCAGGTCGACCCGATGCTCGCCGCGAAGGGCATCACCACCGTCGACGCGGGAAGCGACGACGACTCGGGGACCACCACCGGCTGGCCCGAGCTCGCCGCGCAGATCGCGGCCGTCACCGGACAGGATGCCGCCGAGGTCGAAAAGATCGTCACGGATGCCGTGGCCGAGAACCCCGACTCCCGCTACGCGATGATCGCGAAGAACGTCTCGACCGAGCAGTACCGCGCCCTCGCGGATCTCAAGCTGCCGTTCCTGAGCTTCCCCCCGCAGTCGGGGCGCGTCTACCCGGACGGTGCCGTGGGCGGGAATCTCCTGGGCTTCGTCGGCAGTGACGGACAACCGCTCGCCGGTCTGGAGAACGCCGACAACGCCTGCCTCGCCTCCACCGACGGCAAGGTCGTCTTCCAGCAGAGCCGCGACGGCGTCGTGCTGCCCGGTACCGAGGTCGTCACCCAGCCCGCCGTGGACGGCGGCACCCTGAAGCTCACGATCGACCGCGACCTGCAGTGGTACCTCGGCCAGCTCATCGCGGAGCAGGTGCAGAACACCGGATCGCTGCGGGGGACGATCACCGTCGTCGAAGCGAAGACGGGCAAGATCCGCGCCCTCGCCGAGTACCCCTCGGTCGATCCCAACGACCCGACCGCGACCCCCGCGGACGACCGGGGGAGCCGTGCGTTCTCGAGCCCGTTCGAGCCGGGGTCGACGTTCAAGGCGCTCACCACGGCGATCGGCCTGGACAGCGGCTCGTACACTCCGGAGACCACCGTCACCGCTTCCTCGCGCGAGGTGCTGGGCGGCGACGCCCGCGTGTCCGACGCCTTCTCGCACGGCGCGAACACCTACACGCCGACGGGGGTGCTGATCGACTCCTCGAACGTCGGCATCTCGAAGTTCGCCGAGATGATCCCGAAGCAGACGCGCTACGACTACCTGCAGAAGTTCGGTATGGGCTCGCTCAGCGCGATCGACTTCCCCGGCGAATCGGCCGGCATCCTGCACCCGGTCGGGGACTGGGACACGCAGACCTTCTACAACACCGCCTTCGGTCAGGGTCTGTCGGTGACCGTTCCGCAGCTCGTCGGGGCGTACCAGACCATCGCGAACGGCGGCGTGAAGATCCCGCTCTCGCTGGTGGAGGGCTGCACCGCGGCCGACGGCTCCGTCACCGACACCCCCTCCACCGAGGGGACGCAGGTCATCTCCACCGCGACGGCGAAGGAGGTCGGGCTCATGCTGGAGAACGTCGCCACCCAGGGAGAGCTGGCGAGCAAGATCGCCATCCCGGGGTATCGCCTCGCGATCAAGACCGGAACCGGCGAGAAGGTCGACGAGAACACCGGTGCCTACAAGCCCGATGCGTACTTCACCACGATGATCGGTTTCGCCCCCGCCGACGACCCGCAGTACGTCGTCGCGGTCAACCTCGACGAACCGCGGACGGTAAAATCGTCCGCGGCCACCGCCCCCGCGTTCCAGAAGGCGATGACGCAGGTTCTCAAGACCTACCGCGTCATCCCGTCGGGAACCACGACCCCCGAACTGCCCAAGTTCGGCTGAGACACCGCCGACGCCGGTCTCGTCTCGGTAACGAATGCGACACGGAAAGGGCGTCCGCACAGCAATGATCTCCACCAGCCTCTCCCACCTCGCCGGCGTGCTCGGCGGGCGCCTCGTGCTCCGCCGCGACGACACCCCCGACACGACCGTCTCCGGTCCGGTCGACACCGATTCGCGCCTCATCGAGCCCGGCGGGATCTTCGTCGCCAAGCCCGGGGAGACGACCGACGGGCACCTCTTCGTCGGCACGGCGATCGAGAGGGGCGCCGCTCTGGCGATCGTGGAACGCGAGCTCGCCGAGGAGGTGAGCCAGGTCGTCGTCGACGACGTCATCGAGGCCCTCGCCGCCCTCGCGCGCGACAACGTCGCCCGGGTCCGCGCCGCCGGCGCTCTGAAGATCGTGGGCATCACCGGATCGAACGGCAAGACGACGACCAAGAACATGCTCGCGCGCATCCTCGAGGACGAGGGCCCCACCGTCGCCCCGCGTGCGTCGTTCAACAACGAGGTCGGCGCTCCGCTGACGATGCTGCGCGTCGAGGACGACACCCGTTTCCTCGTCAGCGAGTTCGGCGCGAGCGCCCCCGGTGCGATCGCGCGGCTCGCGGGCCTGGTGACCCCCGACATCGGCGTCGTCCTCATGGTCGGCATGGCCCACGCGGGCGGGTTCGGCGGCATCGAGTCGACGTTCCACGCCAAGAGCGAGCTCGTGACGGCCACCCGGGAGGGCGGGCTCGCCGTGCTCAACGCCGACGACCCGCGCGTCGCGGCGATGGAGCCGATCGCGCGCGAGCGCGGGCAGGATGTCCGGTGGTTCGGCCGCGGCGAGCGGGCCGTCGTGCGCGCCCTCGACGTCGAGGTCACGGCATCGGGGACCCGGGCCGATCTCGTGGTCGACGGACAGGCGCACACCCTCACCCTGCGGGTGCTCGGCGAGCACCACGTCATGAACGCCCTCGCCGCGATCGCCGCCGCCACCGCCCTGGGCGTCTCGGCGGCCGACGCGATCGCGCGCGTGGAGACGCTCGAGATCGCGGAGCGCTGGCGCATGCAGCCGATGGGCTCCGACCGGGTGCGCATCATCAACGACGCCTACAACGCCAGCCCCGACTCGATGTCCGCGGCGCTGCGCACCCTCGCGCAGATCACCGGCCCCGACGAACGCACCGTCGCCGTCCTCGGCGCGATGAGCGAGCTGGGGGAGTACGCCGACGAGGAGCACGACCGGGTCGGTCTTCTCGCCGTGCGCCTGCGCATCCAGCGGATCGTCGTCATCGGTCCCGAGGCGCGCCGCATGTACCTCGAGGCGATCGCGCAGGGGTCGTGGGACGGCGAGGCCGTCTTCTTCGCCGACGCCGACGCCGCGTACGACTACCTCTCGACCGAGCTGCGCGACGGCGACCGCGTCCTGGTGAAGTCGTCCAACTCGGCGGGGCTGCGCCACCTCGGCGATCGACTCGGGGAGCTGTTCGCGTGAGATCACTTCTGACGTCGGCGGCGATCTCGCTCGCCTTCACCCTCTTCCTCACCCCGGTGTTCCTGCGGTGGTTCCGCAAGTGGGGCTGGGGCCAGGTCATCCGCACGCCCGAGAACGTGCACAACCCCTCGCACGGCGCCAAACGCGGCACGCCCACCATGGGTGGCACGATCTTCATCTCCGGCACGATCGTGGGCTACTTCATCGGCTCCTACGCCGGCAACAACCCGCCCACCGTCTCCGGGCTTCTCGTGCTGTGGCTCATGCTCGGCTTCGGCGTCGTGGGCTTCATCGACGACTACATGAAGGTGCGCCACCAGAACAGCCTCGGCCTGTCGGGGTGGCGCAAGATCCTCGGCCAGGTGCTGGTCGTGGTGCCCTTCGCGATCGTCGCGTTGAACTTCCCGAACACGTTCGGTCAGACGGCCGCGTCGGAGTACATCTCCGTCTTCCGCGACATCCAGGTGCTCTCGCTGTTCGCGCTGGGCCCGGTCCTCGGCTGGCTGCTCTACCTCGCGTGGATCTCGCTCATCGGCACCGCGGCATCCAACTCGGTCAACGTCGCCGATGGACTCGACGGCCTCGCCGCGGGCTCGGGCATCTTCGTCGTCGGCGCGTACAGCCTCATGGCCTTCTGGCAGAACAAGCAGATGTGCGCCGACGTGCTCGATCCGACCGTGCAGGCCGGATGCTACGCCGTGCGCGACCCGTTCGACCTCGCCATCGTGTCGGCCTCCTTCGTGGGGGCGCTCGTCGGGTTCCTGTGGTGGAACGCCCCGAAGGCCAAGGTCTTCATGGGCGACTGCGGGTCGATGGCCATCGGCGGCGTCATCGCGGCGCTGGCGATCTTCACCCGCACCGAGCTGCTGCTCGTGCTCATCGCGGGCGTCTACGTGATCGCGTCGGGCTCGGTGATCCTCCAGCGGGCCTACTTCAAGATCACCAAGGGCAAGAGGCTCTTCCTCATGAGCCCCTTGCACCATCACCTCGAGATGCGGGGGTGGCCCGAGGTCACCATCGTCGTGCGCATGTGGATCATCGCGGGCCTGCTCGCCGTCTCGGGCATCGGATTCTTCTACGTCGAATGGCTCGCACGCGTATGACCGACCTCTCCTCCCTCACCAGCTGGCACGCCGACTGGAAGGGCCTGCGCGTTGCCGTGCTGGGCCTGTCGGTGACGGGGTTCTCCGTCGCCGACACCCTCTCCGAGTTGGGCGCCGAGGTGCTCGTGGTGACCGAACGGGCGGATGCCGAGTACGGTCGCCTCCTGCCGGTCCTGGGCGTGCGCCTGCACGAGGGGCCGCTCGACGCGGTCCCGGCCGAGCTGAGCGCCTTCGCGCCCGAGGTGGTCATCGCCTCCCCGGGCTTCCCGCCGCACCACCCCCTGATCCGCTGGACGCAGGAACAGGGCATCGCCCTGTGGGGCGACGTGGAGCTGGCGTGGCGCGTGCGCGACAAGGTCGTCCGAGCCGACGGGCGACCGGCCGACTGGGTGCTCATCACCGGCACGAACGGAAAGACCACCACCACGCGCCTGACCGCCGAGATGCTGGTCACGGCGGGTCTGCGCGCAGCTCCCGTGGGCAACATCGGCACCCCGGTGCTCGATGCCGTGCGCGACCCGGGCGGCTTCGACGCGCTCGTGGTCGAGCTCTCCAGCCACCAGCTCTGGTACCTCAACCTCCAGACCGGCCCCGATGCGCTCTCGCCCCACGCGGCGGTGTGCCTCAATCTCGCCGACGACCATCTCGAATGGCACGGCGGCGCCGACGCGTACCGCGACGCCAAGGCCGGCGTCTACGCCCGCACCCGCGTGGCCTGCGTGTACAACAAGGCCGACCTCGCCACCCGCGGCATGGTCGAAGACGCCGAAGTGGTCGAGGGCGCCCGTGCGATCGGCTTCGACCTCGGCGTGCCGGGACCGAGTGATCTCGGGGTCGTCGACGGCATCCTGGTGGACCGGGCCTTCCTCGAAGAGCGCGCGACCTCGGCCCTCGAGCTCACGACCGTCACCGACCTGGCGGCTCGGGGACTCGCGGCACCGCACATGGTCGCCAACATCCTCGCGGCATCCGCCCTGGCCCGATCCCTCGGCGTCACCCCGGCGCACATCTTCGACACCCTCGAACGCTTCCGCCTCGACCCGCATCGCATCCAGGTCGTCGGCGCGCACGCCGGCGTGACGTGGGTCGACGACTCCAAGGCGACCAACCCGCACGCGGCGGCGTCGTCGCTGGCCGCCTATCCCGGCGCCGTGTGGGTCGTCGGCGGGCTCCTGAAGGGCGTCGACCTGTCCGATCTCGTGCGTGCGCGCGGAGCCTCCGTGCGCGCTGTGATCGTGATCGGCACCGAGCGCGGCGACATCATCGCGGCGTTCGCGCGACACGCCCCCGCGGTGCCGCTGTTCGAGGTCGACCACGCCGAGACTGAAGACGTCATGGCGCAGGTCGTCGAACTGGCCGCGGGTGTGGCCCGGGATGGAGACACGGTTCTCCTGGCTCCCGCGGCGGCATCCTTCGACCAATTCGTGTCCTACTCCGACCGCGGCGACCGGTTCGCCGACGCGGTGCGGGCGTGGATCGCCGGCCAGGACGACGGAGCATCTCGACCGACCGACTGAGGGGACCACGCGTGACCACGACGGCACCCCCTCCACGGCAGACGCCGGACGAGCAGCCCGAGCGCAGCGGTCTCATCGCGCGCGTCTCCCTCGGACGGGCGTTCCGCCCGGTCGCGAGCGAGTTCCTGTTGATCGCCTCCGCGGCCCTGCTGCTGACGGGGTTCGGTCTGGTGATGGTCCTGTCGGCCACCTCCGCCCTCGACGGCGGGCAGAGCCCCTTCGACCACGTCATCAAGCAGGGCGTGTTCGCGGTCGTCGGCATCCCGCTGATGTTCGTGCTGAGCCGGGCGCGCATGAGCTTCTGGAAGAAGATCGCGTGGCCCGCGCTGATCCTGGCGACCATGTTCCAGCTGCTCGTCTACGTCCCGGGCCTCGGCATCGCCTCGTACGGCAACCGCAACTGGGTGCAGATCGCCGGTTTCCAGTTCCAGCCCGCCGAGTTCCTCAAGCTCACCCTCGCGCTGTGGATGGGCGCGGTGCTGTACCGCAAGCGGCGATTGCTGACCTCGTGGAAGCACGTCTTCATCCCCGTCGTCCCCGTCTCGGTGCTCGTGATCGGAACCGTGCTGGGCGGCAAGGACCTCGGTACGGTGATGATCCTCGTGCTCGTGGTGCTGGGGGCGCTGTTCTTCGCCGGTATCAAGCTGCGCATGTTCATCGTCCCGGCGGTGCTGGCCATCGCGGTGGTGCTGCTGTCGGCCGTCGGCAGCGAGAACCGCATGGCCCGCATCATGAGCCTGTTCAACCCCGACGACGCCTCCTGCTACTACACCTCGTGCTACCAGTCGCTGCACGGGATCTGGGGGCTCGCCAGCGGGGGACTGCTGGGACTGGGCCTGGGCAACTCGAAGGAGAAGTACGACTGGCTCCCGGCGGCCGCCAACGACTACATCTTCGCCATCATCGGCGAGGAGCTGGGCCTGGTCGGCTGCATCGTGGTGCTCGTGCTGTTCGCGGTCTTCGCCGTCGGCGCCTTCCGCATCATCCGACGGACCGACGACAGCTTCGTGCGCATCGTCGCCGGCGCGATCACCCTGTGGATCGTCGGTCAGGCGCTGGTGAACATCGGCGTGGTGCTGCGCATCTTCCCGGTGCTGGGCGTCCCGCTGCCGTTCATGTCGCAGGGTGGCACGTCTCTGCTGTCGGTGCTCATCGCGTGCGGTGTGCTGCTGTCGTGCGCGCGCACGCTCCCCGACCACCGCGAGGTCGTGGAGTCCCGCTCGAACCGCCGCGCCGCCCCGGCGCGACGTTCCGGCCGCCGCGGCTGAGGGGCACACGGCGACACGTCGAGGATCCGGCCCCGTCGCTACCCGGCCCGAGTGGTCGCGGCGAGGCGGTGCCCCCGACCTGACTAGGGTCGTACGGTGACGACTTACCTCCTCGCCGGCGGCGGTACCGCCGGGCACGTGAACCCCCTCCTCGCGGTCGCCGACGGTCTGCGCGCGCGCGACGCCGCCTCGGACGTGCTCGTGCTCGGAACCCGCGAGGGCCTCGAGTCGCGCCTGGTCCCGTTGCGCGGGTACGAGCTGCTCACCATCGCGAAGGTCCCCTTCCCGCGGCGGCCCGACCGCGCTGCCGCGGTCTTCCCCGCCCGCTTCCTCCGCGCGGTCGCCGACGTGCGCCGCATGATCCGCCAGCGCGGCGTCGACGCGGTCGTCGGCTTCGGCGGCTACGCGGCGGCGCCCGCGTACATCGCCGCGCGCCGCGAGCGGGTGCCCTTCGTCGTGCACGAAGCCAACGCCAAGCCGGGACTCGCCAACGTCCTGGGCGCCCGCACCGCCGCAGGAGTGGGCGTCGCCTTCGCCGGCACGCCGCTCCGCGGGGCGCGCGAGGTCGGGATGCCGCTGCGTCGCGAGGTCGTCGAGCTCGACGCTCCCGCCCTCCGCGCGGAGGCGGCCGCCCACTTCGGCCTCGACGCCGACCGCCCGACCCTGCTGGTCTTCGGCGGCTCCCTCGGCGCGCTGCGGCTGAACACCGCGTTCGAGGGCGCGTGGCGCGATGTGCTCGACGCCGGGTGGCAGCTGCTCCACGTCACCGGACAGAACTCCGACCTTGCCGACCCGGGTGCCGAGGGCTACGCCGTGGTCCGGTACGTCGACCGCATGGACCTCGCGTTCGCCCTCGCCGATCTCGTCGTGTCGCGCTCGGGTGCGGCGACCGTGAGCGAGATCAACGCGCTCGGCATCCCCGCCGTCTACGTGCCCTACGCGGTCGGCAACGGCGAGCAGAGCCTCAACGCCGCCGCGTCCGTGCGCGCCGGGGCGGCGCTGCTCATCCCCGACGCGGAATTCACCCCCGACCGGGTGCGCGCCGAGGTCGTGCCGCTGCTCGCCGACGACGCGCGGCGCACCGCCATGCGCGACGCGGCCGCGCGCACCGGCATCCGCACGGGAACCGAGAACGTCATCGCCATGATCGACGAGGCCCTGGCCCGCTGAGCCCGGCGTCTCGCGCCGGGCGCGACGGGAACGAGGGATGCCGCTCGTCCGAGGCATCCCTCCCCGCGGCAACGGCGCCCCGGCCGTGCGGAAGCGGGGTCCGCGCCAGCGCGGCGAGGCCGTTGCGCAGGGAGGGCGACGTAAACTCGCAAGCGCCATGATCAGACCCGACCTGAGCCTCCCCATCCCCGAGACCATCACCTCCGCGCACTTCATCGGCGTGGGGGGATCGGGCATGTCCGGCCTCGCCCGCATGTTCCTCGACCGCGGCATCCGGGTCTCCGGCTCCGACCGGGCCGACAGCGCGGCCCTCCGCGACCTCGCCGCCCGCGGCGCCACCGTCCACGTCGGTCACGACGCCGCGCACCTCGGCGACGCCGACACGGTCGTGCACACCGGGGCGATCTGGCCGGAGAACCCCGAGTTCGTCACCGCGAAGCAGCGCGGCCTGCACGTCATCCACCGGTCCCAGGCGCTGCACTGGCTGATCGGGGGGCGCCGTCTCGTCTCGGTCGCCGGGGCCCACGGCAAGACCACCTCGACCGGCATGATCGTGACCGCCCTGCGCGCCCTCGAGCTCGACCCGACGTTCGTCAACGGCGGCGTGATCGCCGATCTCGGCGCCTCGAGCGGCACCGGCTCCGACGACCTCGTCGTGATCGAGGCCGACGAGTCCGACGGCACGTTCGAGCTCTACGACACCTCCGTCGCCCTCATCACCAACGTCGATCCCGACCACCTCGACCACTACGGTTCGCGCGACGCGTTCGACGCCGCATTCGCCCGTTTCGCGGATGCCGCGAGCGAGGCCGTGGTGATCTCGGCCGACGACCCCGGAGCCCGCGCCGTCCGCGAGCGCATCACGCACGCGAACGTCGTCACCTTCGGCGAGGACGAGAGCGCCGACGTGCGGCTCAGCGGCATCCGGACGGACGGGCCCGTCGCCTTCACGCTGACCGCCGGCGACGAGAGCGTCGAGGTGCGCCTGCGCGTCCCCGGCGCCCACAACGCCGTGAACGCCGCGGGCGCCGTGGCCGTGCTGCGCGTGCTGGGTCATCCCCTCGCCGACGCGGCGCGCGCGGTCGAGGCCTTCGGTGGCACGGTCCGTCGCTTCGAGCTCCACGGCGTCGAGCGCGGCGTCAGCGTCTACGACGATTACGCCCACCACCCGACCGAGGTGGCGGCCGCGCTGTCGGCCGCGCGCACGGTCGTGGGGGAGGGACGCCTGATCGCGATCCAGCAGCCCCACACGTACTCGCGCACGCAGGAGATGTTCCGCGAGTTCGCCGAGGTGCTGGAGTCGCACGCCGACCACACGGTCATGCTCGACGTGTACGGCGCGCGCGAGGACCCCGTACCCGGGGTGACCGGGGAGCTCGTCAGCGGCGCGTTCGCCGACCCCGCGCACGTGCACTACGTGCCCGACTGGCAGGCCGCCGCCGACTACACCGCCGAGATCGCCCGGCCCGGCGACTACGTCATCACCCTCGGCTGCGGCAACGTCTACCAGATCATCCCGCAGGTGCTCGACGCCCTGTCGCGCACGACCACGACGGCACCGGCGGTCTGAGCGTGCGCCGGCCCTCGCCCCTGCCTCCGCCCCCGGAGTCCGAGCGCGCCGCGGCCACGGCCCGGAACCACGGCGGGGCCCTGCGGGAACCGATCGAGGGGGCTCGCGACGACCGCCGTGCGCCGTCGACCGTCGTCGGGGAACGCGCGCCGGAGTCCCGGCATCCCGATCCCGCGTCCGAGACCGCCCCGGTGCTGCCGCTCGTGCGCCCCGCCGACATCCCGGATGCGGGCCGCAAGCCCGCTCGCGAGGAAGCGGCGACGGATGCCGAGGGCACGAGCCTGCGCGACGTGTGGCGGGCCTCGCGCGCCCGGCGCCGCGCCCTGGCGGCCGAGGTCAAACGCTTCACCGTCCGGCAGCGTCGTCGTCGCCGCGTCTGGATCGGCGTGGGCGCGGCCTTCCTCGTGATGGTGCTCGGCACCGCCGGGGCGGCCTACAGCCCGCTGTTCGCCGTCGAGCGCATCGACGTCGTCGGTACCTCGCAGCTCGACGCCGCCACAGTCGCCGAGGCTCTGAACGCCCAGGTCGGAACGCCGCTGGCGATGGTCGACGACAGTGCGGTGAAGGCCGCCCTCGTGCGCTTCCCGCTCGTGGAGTCGTACACGCTCGAGGCGCGACCGCCGCACGACCTCGTCGTCAACGTCGTCGAGCGCACGCCGATCGGCGCCCTGCAGACCCCGGCCGGCTTCACCGTGGTGGATGCCGCGGGCGTGGCACTGTCGACCACACCCGACGCGCCGGGGGGTCAGCCCCTGCTCGAGATCAGCGGCGGCACCGGGTCGGCGGCGTTCCACGCGGCCGGCCGCGTCATGCGCGCGCTGCCGGACGCCGTGCGCGCACAGGTCACCGGCGTCTCGGCATCCACCCCCGATGACGTCACGCTCACGCTCGGCGCGACGGGGTCGCGTGTGGTGTGGGGGAGCGCCGACCGGTCTGCCGAGAAGGCGATCGTGCTCGACCGTCTGATGACGCAGAGCCCGCCCGATCGTGCCAAGGAGTACGACGTCACCTCGCCCGAGGCCGGCGTCGTCCGCTGATATTCGACGCGATAACGGAACACGCCGCGTGTCGGCCCGACGGTGCCCCCGGCGCGACCTACCTTCAAGCTAAGGAATTGCATACCGGGCAATTCTTTAACCCTCAACATGAGGTTTAGAGTTTCGGGTTCGGGGACAAACGGAGGCCGGCATGAGCCACAACCAGAACTACCTCGCCGTGATCAAGGTCGTCGGTGTGGGCGGGGGCGGCGTCAACGCCGTCAACCGCATGATCGAGCTCGGCCTGCGCGGGGTGGAGTTCATCGCGATCAACACCGACGCGCAGGCGCTGCTCATGAGCGACGCCGACGTCAAGCTCGACGTGGGCCGTGAGCTCACGCGCGGCCTGGGTGCCGGTGCGGATCCCGAGGTGGGTCGTCGCGCCGCCGAGGACCACGCGGAAGAGATCGAAGAGGCCCTGCGCGGTGCCGACATGGTCTTCGTCACGGCAGGCGAGGGCGGTGGTACGGGTACGGGCGGCGCCCCCGTCGTCGCCAAGATCGCCAAGTCGATCGGCGCCCTGACCATCGGTGTCGTCACCAAGCCCTTCTCGTTCGAGGGTCGTCGTCGTCAGAGCCAGGCCGAGGCCGGCGTCGGGCGTCTGAAGGAAGAGGTCGACACCCTCATCGTCGTCCCCAACGACCGCCTCCTCGAGATCAGCGACCGCGGCATCTCGATGATCGAGGCCTTCGCCACGGCCGACCAGGTGCTCCTCGCCGGTGTGCAGGGCATCACCGACCTCATCACGACCCCGGGTCTCATCAACCTCGACTTCGCCGACGTCAAGTCGGTGATGCAGGGGGCCGGCTCCGCGCTCATGGGCATCGGCTCGTCGAGGGGGGCCGATCGCGCGATCAAGGCCGCCGAGCTCGCGGTGGAATCGCCGCTGCTGGAGGCCTCGATCGAGGGCGCCCACGGCGTGCTGCTGTCGATCCAGGGTGGATCGAACCTCGGCATCTTCGAGATCAACGACGCTGCGCAACTGGTGAAGGAGGCCGCGCACCCCGAGGCCAACATCATCTTCGGTACGGTCATCGACGACACCCTCGGCGACGAGGTGCGCGTCACGGTGATCGCGGCCGGCTTCGACGGGGGAGAGCCCTCCCTGCGCATCGACGCCGTCGGCGCTCAGCGACCGGCCTCGGCGCCCGTCGTCCCGGTGATCCCCGCCGACGACGTCGCCCGCGACCTCGACGCCGCCGAAGAGCAGAAGGCCGCCACGGAGCGCGCTCCCGAGCGTCGCCCCGAGCCCGCGCCGGTGACCGCGCGCGTGCCCGAGACCTCCTACGACAACGGCTACGCCGACGACGACCTCGACGTGCCCGACTTCCTGAAGTAAGAGACAGTCCCCGAACGCGAGCGGGTCCGGTCCCCACCGGGCCCGCTCGCGTCGTCGAAGGAGCACCATGGACACCGCCCTCGCCGACCGGCTCGCCGCCGTCGATGCGCGCATCCACGACGCAGCCCGCGCCGCGAACCGCGATCCCGCCGGCATCACCCGCATCGTGGTGACGAAGTTCCACCCGGCATCCCTCGTCGTCGACCTGTACGACCTGGGGGTGCGCGACGTGGGCGAGAACCGGCAGCAGGAGCTCACCGCGAAGCGCGCGGAGCTGTCCGGCATCCCCGATCTGACCTGGCACTTCATCGGGCAGGCACAGACGAACAAGGCCCGCGCCGTCCGGGCGGCGGCGGATGCCGTGCACTCGGTCGATCGCGACCGCATCGCCGACGCGCTCGATGCGGCCGGCGGCGACGCGCCGCTCGACGTGCTGTTGCAGGTGAACCTCACCGACGACACCGGCCGGGGAGGGGTCGCCCCCGCGGGGGTGGAGGCGCTGGCGACGCACGTGGCCGGTCTGCCGAGTCTGCGTCTGCGCGGGGTCATGGCGGTCGCTCCGCTCGACGAGGAGCCCGCGCGCGCTTTCGAGCGGCTCCGTCGGTCGGCCGACGCGGTCCGCACCGTCGTCTCGGATGCCGCGTGGATCTCGGCAGGGATGACGGGCGATTTCCCGGAAGCGATCGCGATGGGCGCGACACACCTGCGGATCGGCTCGGCAATCACGGGGCCGAGGCCCGTGCGCGACTAGCCTCGGACCAGACGATCGAACGGAGGATGCGATGTCGAACCCGCTGAAGAAGACGATGGTGTACCTGGGCCTCGCCGATGAGGAAGAGACCTACGAGGAGACGGCGCCGCAGCCCATCGCGCGCAAGCAGACGGCACCCGCCGCCGCTCCCGTCGAGAAGGCCGCTCCGGTGACCCCGCTGCACCGCCCCGCCGTGGTGCGTCAGCCCTCGGCCGGTCCCGTCAGCGAGATCCTGACGGTGCACCCCAAGCAGTACCGCGACGCCCAGACGATCGCGGAGAACTTCCGCGAGGGCATCCCGGTCATCATCAACCTGTCGCAGATGAGCGACGCCGACGCGCGTCGCCTGATCGACTTCGCGAGCGGACTCTCGCTCGGGCTGTACGGTCGCATCGAGCGGGTGACGAGCAAGGTCTTCCTGCTCTCGCCCGAGAACATCGCCGTCTCCGGCGACGGTGCGATCGCGCAGGCCGACCCCGAGGCTGCGCCGTTCGCGTCCCAGTAAGCGATCGTGGCCGTCCTGAGCCTGGTCGGCTCCATCCTCAGCGCGCTGCTGTTCATCTACATCGTGCTGCTGCTCGCGCGCCTCGTGCTCGAGTACATCCCGATGTTCAACCGGGAGTGGCGTCCGCGCGGTGCCACCCTCGTGTTGGCTGAGATCGTCTACACCGTGACGGATCCGCCCATCAAGCTGGTCCGCCGCATCATCCCACCCCTGCGCATCGGGGGGATCGCGATCGATTTCGGATTCGCGATCGTCATGTTCGTCTGCTTCATGCTGCTGAGCGTGACGCGGTCCCTCGCGGCCGCGTGACCTCCCGCCGCCGTCCTCTCGACAGTGCCCTTCGACACTGACGGAGGGCGGCGGCTATGCTGTTCCGAAGCGGTACGCCCCGGTGCGACACCCCCAACAGTTCCGAATCAGAGCTCTCGAAAGAGGAAACACCATGGCACTGACCCCCGATGACGTCGTCACCAAGCAGTTCCAGCACGTGCGCTTCAAGGAGGGCTTCGACCCCGACGAGGTCGACGACTTCCTCGACGAGATCGTCGTCGAGTGGCGCAAGACCATCGCCGAGAACGAGGAGCTGAAGGCCAAGCTCGCCGCGTTCGAGTCCGGCGAGGCCGCTCCGGCCACGGTCGCCGCTCCCGTCGCCGAGGAGCCCAAGGCCGAGGAGCCCGCTCCGGTCGAGACCCCCGCTCCGGCCCCGGCCGCCCCGGTGGCGTCCGACGCCGAGCCGGCAGCGCAGAGCGCCGGCATCATCGAGCTCGCGCAGCGTCTGCACGACGAGCACGTCGCCGAGGGTAAGGCCCAGCGCGACCAGCTCATCGGCGAGGCGCAGGCGCAGGCGGCGTCCATCGTCGCCGAGGCCGAGCAGAAGGGCCGTGAGGAGCGCGCTCGTCTCGAGAAGGAGCGCGTGACGCTCGAGGGCCGTATCACCGAGCTCCGCAACTTCGAGCGCGACTACCGCTCGCAGCTGCGTTCGTACATCGAGGGTCAGCTCCGCGACCTCGACACCAGCGCGTCGTCGTCGGGCTCCACGCCCGTGTCGGCGATCGGCCTGTAAGTCGACAGACTCTTTGCGCAGTCGACCTCCTCTGCGACCGGCGGCGGCCGGCATCGTCATCGCGATCCTCGCGGTGGTGGTGCTGGCCGCCGACCAGTTGGCGAAGACCGTCGCCATCGACAACCTCCCTCCGGAGCGCGTCGTCCCGGTGCTCGGTGACGCCCTGCAGTTCTATCTCGTCCGAAACCCCGGCGCCGCGTTCTCGCTCGGCGAAGGGGTCACCTGGCTGTTCACGATCGCTCTCGCGGTCGTCGCGGCCGTCATCGTCTTCCTCGCCCTCCGCCGCGTGCGCTCGCGGCTGTGGGCCGTCGTCCTCGGCCTGCTGCTCGGCGGGGTGCTGGGCAATCTCACCGACCGCCTGCTCCGCGAGCCGGGCTTCCCGGTCGGACACGTCGTCGACTTCATCTCGACGCCCTGGATGATGCCGGCGATCTACAACGTCGCCGATGTCTTCATCGTGTCGATGATGATCTCCGTCGCGATCCTCGTGCTGTTCGGGCTCCGCCTCGACGGCACGCGTGAGACGCGCGCGTCACGCGCCGCCGACGCGGCGGCCGCCGGTGACGTCGACGCCTCGTCCGGCCCCGGCGCGCGCTGACATGGAGTCCCGCAGCCTCCCCGTCCCCGACGGGCTCGACGGAACGCGCATCGACCAGGCTCTCGCCAAGATGCTGGGATTCTCCCGCACCTTCGCCGCCGAGGTCGCCGACGCCGGGGGCGTGAGCGTCGACGGCCGCGCCGCCGGACGCTCCGACCGCCTCCGCGCCGGCTCATGGCTGAGTGTGGAGTGGGAGCCCAAGCGCGAACCCGAGATCGTGCCGGTCGCCGTCCCCGACCTCGGCATCGTGCACGACGACGACGACATCGTCGTGGTCGACAAGCCGGCCGGCGTGGCGGCCCACCCCTCCCTCGGGTGGGAAGGGCCCACCGTGCTCGGGGCCCTCGCCGCGGCGGGTTTCCGGATCGCCACGAGCGGCCCGCCCGAGCGGCGGGGGATCGTCCACCGTCTCGACGCCGGCACGAGCGGTCTCATGGTCGTGGCCAAGGCCGAGCGCGCCTACACGCTGCTGAAGAGCGCGTTCAAGGAGCGCGAGGTCGACAAGATCTACCACGCCGTCGTCCAGGGGCATCCTGATCCTCTGGCCGGAACCATCGACGCGCCCATCGGTCGTCACCCGCACCACTCGTGGAAATTCGCCGTGACCCCCGACGGCAAGGACTCGGTCACGCATTACGAGACGCTCGAGGCCTTCCCGCGGGCCTCGCTCCTCGAGATCCACCTCGAGACCGGACGCACGCACCAGATCCGCGTGCACATGGCCGCCCACCGGCATCCGTGCGCCGGCGACCCGCTGTACGGCGCCGACCCGACGCTCTCGGCCCGCCTGGGGCTCACACGTCAGTGGCTGCACGCGCACCGACTGGCCTTCACGCATCCCGGAACGGGGGAGTGGGTCGAGTTCGAGTCGCCCTACCCGGACGACCTGGCACGGGCCCTCGAGATCCTCGGCGACGGCATCTGACCCGGCGCGACGGCGCGCGGCGGTGACCTCCCGCACGTGGAACCGGCGTCGTTCGCGAGATTCGTGCCGCCTCCCGGCCGACGCGGGGCGCGCCCCCGCGTCGACACGGTCGGTCGCCCTGCTCGGCCGCCCACGCTCGCACGCGGCCGGCGACGCGCCCGGGAGGGCTCCGTCGACTGGGCGTCCGCCCCGAACATCCCGGGCCGATGTCGGAGGCCGAACGTAGACTCGACGCGTGGCAGCTGACTCCTTCGCTCACCTTCACGTGCACAGCGAGTACTCGATGCTCGACGGCGCAGCGCGCATCGGCCCGATGGTCCAAGAAGCCGTCAAGCAGGGCATGCCGGCCATCGCGGTCACCGATCACGGCAACACGTTCGCGGCCTACGAGTTCTACAAGACCGCGAAAGACGCCGGCATCAAGCCGATCATCGGCATCGAGGCGTACGTCACGCCCGGAACCCACCGTTCCGACAAGTCCCGTGTGCGGTGGGGCACCCCCGAGCAGCAGAGCGACGACGTCTCGGGCTCGGGCGCGTACACGCACATGACCCTCCTGTCCGAGACCACCGAGGGCATGCACAATCTGTTCCGGCTGTCGTCGCGGGCGAGCATGGAGGGCTACTACTTCAAGCCCCGCATGGACCGCGAGCTGCTGCAGACCTACAGCAAGGGCCTCATCGCCACGACCGGCTGCCCCTCGGGTGAGGTGCAGACGCGCCTCCGGCTCGGTCAGTACGACGCGGCGAAGGCCGCCGCGGCGGAATTCCAAGACATCTTCGGCAAAGACAACTACTTCGCCGAGATCATGGACCACGGTCTCTCGATCGAGCGCCGTGTCATGTCCGATCTGCTCAAGATCTCCAAGGAGCTCGACATCCCGCTCGTCGGGACGAACGACCTCCACTACACGCACCAGCACGATGCGACGAGCCACGCCGCCCTGCTCTGCGTGCAGTCGGGATCGACGCTCGACGACCCCAAGCGCTTCAAGTTCGACGGCGACGGCTACTACGTCAAGTCCGCCGCCGAGATGCGCCAGGTCTTCCGCGACAACCCCGAGGCGTGCGACAACACGCTCCTCATCGCCGAACGGTGCGAGGTCGAGTTCGACACCTCCGCCAACTACATGCCGCGTTTCCCGGTGCCGGCCGGGGAGACCGAGGGCAGCTGGATGATCAAGGAGGTCGAGAACGGCCTCCACGATCGCTACCCCGGTGGCATCCCGGATGCGGTGCGCAAGCAGGCCGAGTACGAGACCGACGTCATCCTGCAGATGGGGTTCCCGGGCTACTTCCTCGTGGTCGCCGACTTCATCAACTGGGCCAAGAACAACGGCATCCGCGTCGGACCCGGCCGCGGTTCGGGCGCCGGCTCGATGGTGGCCTACGCGATGAAGATCACCGACCTCGACCCGCTCCAGCACGGTCTCATCTTCGAGCGCTTCCTCAACCCCGACCGCGTCTCGATGCCCGACTTCGACGTCGACTTCGACGACCGCCGCCGCGGCGAGGTCATCCAATACGTCACCGAGAAGTACGGCGACGAGCGCGTCGCGCAGATCGTGACCTACGGGACGATCAAGGCGAAGCAGGCCCTGAAAGACGCCGGGCGCGTGCTCGGATTCCCGTTCAGCATGGGCGACAAGCTGACCAAGGCCATGCCGCCGGCCGTCATGGGCAAAGACATGCCGCTCGACGGCATGTTCAATCCCGAGCACCCGCGCTACAAAGAGGCGGGCGAGTTCCGCACGCTCATCGAGACGGATCCCGAGGCCAAGACGGTGTTCGACACCGCGCTCGGACTCGAGAACCTGAAGCGCCAGTGGGGCGTGCACGCGGCCGGTGTGATCATGTCGAGCGAGCCGCTCATCGACATCATCCCGATCATGCGCCGCGAGCAGGACGGCCAGATCGTCACGCAGTTCGATTACCCGGCGTGCGAGTCGCTCGGCCTCATCAAGATGGACTTCCTGGGGCTTCGCAACCTCACGATCATCAACGACGCCCTCGACAACATCGAAGCCAACCGCGGGCATCCTCTCGTGCTCGAAGACCTCGATCTCGACGATGCGGCATCCTACGAACTGCTCGCACGCGGCGACACGCTGGGCGTGTTCCAACTCGACGGCGGGCCCATGCGTTCGCTGCTGCGTCTGATGCGGCCCGACAACTTCGAGGACATCTCGGCCGTGCTGGCCCTGTACCGCCCGGGTCCGATGGGCGTGAACTCGCACATCAACTACGCGCTGCGCAAGAACAAGCAGCAGGAGATCGAGCCGATCCACCCCGAGCTCGAAGAGCCCCTCGCCGACATCCTCGACACCACCTACGGTCTGATCGTCTATCAGGAGCAGGTGATGGCCGTCGCCCAGCGCGTCGCCGGGTACACGCTCGGTCAGGCCGACCTGCTGCGCCGCGCGATGGGCAAGAAGAAGAAGAGCGAGCTCGACAAGCAGAAAGAGATCTTCTTCGGCGGCATGACCGAGCGCGGGTTCGGCGAGGTCGCGCAGCAGACGCTGTGGAAGGTGCTCGAATCATTCGCCGACTACGCCTTCAACAAGGCGCACACCGCGGCATACGGTCTCGTGTCGTACTGGACGGCCTACCTCAAGGCGCACTATCCCGCCGAGTACATGGCCGCCCTGTTGACGAGCGTCGGCGACTCGAAGGACAAGATGGCGGTGTACCTCAACGAGTGCCGCCGCATGGGCATCAAGGTCCTGCCGCCCGATGTCAACGAGTCGATCCGCTTCTTCGCCGCCGTCGGGGAGGACATCCGCTTCGGTCTCGGCGCGGTGCGCAACGTCGGCACCAACGTGGTCGACGGCATCGTCGCCGCCCGTCAGGATGCCAAGTACACGTCGTTCCACGACTTCCTGTCGAAGGTCCCGATGCACGTCGCCAACAAGCGCACCGTGGAGTCGCTCATCAAAGCGGGCGCGTTCGACTCCCTCGGATCCACGCGCCGCGCTCTGGTCGAGGTGCACGAGGACGCCTGCGAGGGCGCCGTGCTCGACAAGCGCCGGGAAGCCAACGGCGAGGTCGGTTTCGACTTCGACTCGCTGTGGGACGAACCCCAGCAGGTCGTCAAGGTGCCCGAGAGGCCCGAGTGGACGAAGAAGGACAAGCTCGCCTTCGAGCGCGAGATGCTCGGTCTGTACGTCTCCGACCACCCGCTTGCCGGCCTCGAGGTGCCCCTCGCGAAGCACGCCTCGACATCGATCCACGATCTCCTCGCGTCCGAAGACGTGCAGGACGGCGATCAGGTCACGGTGGCGGGTCTTCTCACCAGCGTCCAGCACCGCGTCGCGAAACAGAGCGGAAACCCTTACGGCATGGTCACTGTCGAGGACTTCAACGGCGAGGTGACCGTGATGTTCATGGGCAAGACGTACGCCGAGTTCGCCCCCGTGCTCCAAGCCGACTCGATCCTGGTCGTGCGCGGGCGCGTCTCTCGACGCGACGACGGCCTGAACCTGCATGCCCAGAGCGCCTTCACCCCCGATCTCGAGGGACTCGACGAGTCGGGCGGGCTCACGCTGGTCGTACCCGAACAGCGCGCCAACGAGGCGCTGGTGGGTGAGTTGGCGCAGATGCTCCGACGCCACTCCGGCTCGACCGAGGTGCTCCTGAAGCTGCACAAGGGGGGCACGGCGAAAGTGTTCGAAGTGCCGATGCCGGTTCGCGTGACCGCCGACCTGTTCGGCGAGCTCAAGGGTCTCCTGGGGCCCAATTGCCTCGGCTGACGCCCCGCCGACCGGTCGAGATACCGGAGCGTCGCAACCCCAGCAGACGCTGAAGACCCGCCGGTTACGATGTCCGGGCGCTGCGGCGCCCTGGGTGAAAGGACCCCCGTGAACGATCAGTATCCCCACGACACCTCCCAGCCCGACCCCGACCGCGATCACGTCGACCCGACGACCGCATCCGTCGCGTCGTCGGCGTCCGACGAGGCCGGGACTCCCGCCTCGATCGGCGCAGAAACGACCTCCGCACGCGACTCGTCCGCCGAGCACCCGCCGGTCGCCCCGTCGGCACCCGAGCACTCCTCCGCGCCGGTCCGTCCGGACACCGATCAGGTCGCACCCGCTCGCGCCGAGTCCGCGTCGTACGGCGTCGGGCCGTTCTCCGTGCGTGAGGTCGCCCTGCTGGGCGTCTGGGTGGTGGCCTTCTTCGTCTCGTTCTTCCGCACGAACATCCTGGATTCGCCGTCGGGCGTCCTCATCGGGGGCGGCAACGTGTGGTTGTCCGGGCTGTGGTGGATTCCCGCGGTGGCCCTCCCCACCGTCGCGGTCGGCCTGATCGTGCTGCGTCGACTTTCTCCGCAGGGCATCCGTCGGGTCGGCTCGCTCGGCATCGATCAATTCGCCTCGGTGGCTTTCACGGTTTCGGCCCTCGTGTGGGTCTCGTGGGTATGGGACACCGTGGCGGTCTTCGACCAGACCGGGATCTGGACGCGGTCCTGGGTGATCTGGGTGGAGGCCATCGTGCTCCTGGCCGGGGTCGTCCTCACCGTCTTCGCCCCGGTGATCCCGCCGTTCTCGGCGGATTTCCGCGGCCGTGAAGAGATCGCCGCACACCGCAACGCCCGTCCCATCCGACCGGTGGTCGCCCGTCCGCGCGCGCCGCGGGCCCCGCGCCCCGTCTCCGCACCCGCCGCCGCCGAGGCCGAGGCCGACGCGCCCACTCCCGGCAGCTACACCGGGTCCACCGACCTGCCGCACCACGATGCGGCGCCGGCGACCTCCGTGCTCCCCGCCACGCGCGGCGACGACACGGCGACCGACATCTTCGCGCCGTTGCACGCCGACACCGGGGCCGTGCCCGCGCACGAGACGGGACGCGAGGCCGTCCACGAGCCGCCCGTCGATGCCGGACACGGGTCCGAGGGCGACGATCACCACCATGCGCACGCCTTCTGGGCACTGGCACCCGAGGAGCGGGAGATCGTCGACGACTACGGCACGCCGATCTTCCGGATCGGGCCGACGGCGTGGGCGCTCGTGATCGAGGATCGCGGCGAGACGTTCGTCGTCCGTCACGATGACGGCCGGATCGGCTATCTGCACGACGTGTCGGGCGTGACCCGAGGCTGACGTCGCGAGAGGGTGGGGGTCGCCGGGCCCTCGCCCTCTCCTGTGTCCGCGACCCGGCTCGCGGATCGGATCCCTCTTCCGGCCCACCGGCCGGCTGCCTGAGCGCGCGCTGCGAGCCCTGGGGACTGCGCGAAAGGGCTCCGGGTCGGCCGGTAGCCTTGAGCCCATGCTCCGCACGATCGATCTCCGCGGCCGCGTCCTCTCGCCGGCCGAGCTCCTCGCCGTCGTCCCGCGCGCCGACGCCGCGCGCGACGAGGCCCTGGCCACCGCCGCCCGTCTGGTCGCCGACGTGGCCCATCGGGGCGAGGAGGCTCTCCGTGAGCAGGCCGCGCGCTTCGACCGTGTCAGCGACCACGCGATCCGCGTGCCCATGGCGCACCTCGACGAGGCCCTGCGCGACCTCGACCCGCAGATCCGCGCCGCCCTCGACGAGGCGATCGCGCGCGTGCGCACGGCATCCGCCGCCCAGGTCCCGGCGCCGGTCGTGACCGAGCTCGGCGACGGCGCCCGTGTCACGCAGCGCTGGCAGCCGGTGCGCCGCGTGGGCCTCTACGTGCCGGGCGGCAAGGCGGTCTACCCCTCGAGCGTCGTCATGAATGCCGTTCCGGCCCAGGTCGCCGGCGTGCGCGAGGTCGCCCTCGCCTCCCCGCCGCAGGCCGAATTCGGCGGACGCGTTCACCCCGTCATCCTCGCCGCGGCCCGTCTGCTCGGAGTGACCGAGGTCTACGCGATGGGCGGCGCGGGAGCCATCGGGGCGTTCGCCCACGGCGTCGCCGAGATCGGCCTCGACCCGGTCGACGTCGTGACCGGTCCGGGGAACAACTTCGTCGCCTCGGCCAAGCGCGCTGTCGCGGGCCGGGTGGGCACAGATTCCGAGGCGGGTGCCACCGAGATCCTCGTCGTCGCCGACGAGACGGCCATTCCGGCCCTCGTCGCGGCCGACCTCGTCAGCCAGGCGGAGCACGACGAACAGGCGTCGGCCGTGCTCGTGACCGACTCGCCCGAGCTGGCCGAAGCGGTGCGCGCCGCTCTGCCCGCCCGCGTCGCCTCGACGCGCCACACCGAGCGCGTCACGGCGGCGTTCCACGGGCCGCAGTCGGCCGTCGTGCTCGTCGACGACATCGCGCAGGCCACCGCCTTCAGCAACGCCTACGCGCCCGAGCACCTCGAGCTGCACCTGGCTGATCCACGCCCTGAGGACTTCGTCAACGCGGGAGCCGTCTTCGTCGGTCCCTACACGCCGGTGAGCCTGGGCGACTACCTCGCCGGCAGCAATCACGTGCTGCCGACGGGGGGACAGGCGCGATACAGCGCGGGCCTCTCCGCGGCGACGTTCCTCCGCCCGCAGCAGGTGATCGAGTACGACCGTGCGGCGCTCTCGCTCGTCCGGGATGCCATCGTGACCCTCGCCGACGCCGAGGCGCTCCCCGCTCACGGCGAGGCCGTGACCGCGCGGTTCGACGACTGAGGGAGACCCCATGCACTGCCCCTTCTGCCGCAACCCCGACTCCCGCGTCATCGACTCGCGCACGAGCGACGACGGACTGAGCATCCGCCGTCGGCGTCAGTGCCCGAAATGCGGGGGCCGGTTCTCGACGGTGGAGACGGCGAGCCTGAACGTCATCAAGCGGTCGGGAGTGGTCGAGCCCTTCAGTCGCGAGAAGGTCATGTCCGGCGTGCGCAAAGCCTGCCAGGGGCGCCCCGTGACCGACGCCGATCTCGCTGTGCTGGCGCAGCAGGTGGAGGAGGCGATCCGTCAGACGGGGTCGTCGCAGATCGAGGCGAACGAGATCGGTCTGTCGATCCTCGGGCCGCTGCGCGAGCTCGACGAAGTGGCCTATCTGCGCTTCGCGAGCGTGTACCAGGCCTTCGACTCGCTCGACGATTTCGACGCGGCGATCGCCCAGCTGCGCGCCGATCACGCGGGCCGACCCGCGAACGACGATCGCGACGTCGTCCAGTAGCCTGGCGGGGATGTATCCCCTTCTCTTCCGTACGGTCCTCTCGCGTCTCGATCCCGAGTTCGCCCACCATCTCGGTGCGCTCGTCATCCGCGTCGCCGGGGTGGAGCCCGTGGCATCCGTCGTCCGTCGTGCCACCGCGCCCAGTCCCGAGCAGCGGGTGCAGGCCCTGGGGCTGACGTTCGATTCGCCGTTCGGCGTGGCCGCGGGCTTCGACAAGAACGTCACGATGGGCCGCGGACTCGGCGCGCTCGGCTTCGGCCACGTCGAGGTCGGCACGGTCACCGCGCTCCCGCAGCCGGGCAACCCCAAGCCGCGTCTGTTCCGCCTCGTCGCGGACCGCGCCGTCATCAACCGGATGGGGTTCAACAACGACGGCGCAGCCGCTGCGGCCGCACGTCTGCGTCGGCTCCGCCGGTCCCGTCGCCGTCCGGTCGTCGGCGTGAACATCGGCAAGAGCCGGGTCGTGGCCGTGGAGGACGCCACGACCGATTACGTGCGCAGCGCCCGTCTGCTCGCGCCGCTGGCCGATTACCTCGTCGTCAACGTCTCGTCGCCGAACACGCCCGGACTCCGCGGGCTGCAAGCCGTCGAGACTCTCCGCCCGCTGCTGACCGCCGTGCGCGAGGCGGCGGGGGGCACGCCGCTCCTCGTCAAGATCGCCCCCGACCTCGACGACGACGAGGTGAGCGACATCGCCCGTCTCGCCGTCGATGCCGGACTGGCGGGGCTCATCGCCACCAACACCACCATCGCGCGGTCCGGACTGACGACGGATGCCGCGAAGGTCGAGGCTGCGGGCGCGGGTGGGCTCTCCGGCGCGCCCCTGAAGCGCCGCGCACTCGAGGTGCTCCGCCTGGTGCGCGAGGCGGTCCCGGCGGACTTCGTCGTGATCTCGGCCGGGGGAGTGGGCACCGCCGACGATGTGCGCGAGCGCCTCGCCGCGGGGGCCACGCTCGTGCAGGGGTACACGGCGTTCCTCTACCGCGGTCCCCTCTGGGCGCGTCAGATCAATCGCGGTCTCGCCCGCGCCCGCTGATCCTCACCGGATGCCGCGGCTCCCGGGCGGCTGACCGGGTCGCCGCCGGGGCCCCGCGCCCGCTGACCCTCGCCGGATGCCGCGTCCTCGGTGCCCCTGACCGGATCGCGCCGCGCTCCCGGACCGACGGTGGCGTGCGAACGCGCGCGTGGCGCGGCACGCCGTCCTGAACGCGCGGCACGGCGCAACGCCGCGCCGGGGCGGCCATGCGCCCACCTGCCTGCCGCCTCCGCCCGCTTTCGCAGCCCGTCGAGTGTCCAGGACACGCCGCATGCTCGCCCGTCCGGCGGCGTGTCGTGGACACTCGACGGCGGGAGGGTGCGCCTTCCGCGCATGACCCGCGATTCCGCGACCAACGACGAAGCGGCGCGCCTTCCGGCGCGCCGCTTCGTGAAACGGGGGATCAGGCGGGGTACTGGCCCCGCTTGACCTGAGCCTTCGGCAGGCGCATGAAGCGCATCTGCACGGTGCGCATCGCCGCGTACCACCCGAGGCCCTTCTCGAGGCGGCTCTCGCCGAACTTCTCCTTCGCGGCGCGCTTGACGCGGACCGAGGTGATGATCATGTCGCCGATGACGAAAAGGATGAAGATCCACAGCGCGACGAACGACCAGTACTGGAAGAACTGCACGGGGATCAGCGTCGCGACGATCACGAGCACCATGAACGGCATGACGCCCTCGCCGAGGTGCCAGCCGGCATCCACGAAGTCTCGTGCGAACCGGCGCTGTGGTCCGCGGTCGCGGACCGGCAGGTAGCGCTCCTCGCCCGCCGCCATGCCGATGCGGGCCTTCTCGCGCTGCGCAGCCAATTCTGCGCGAGCGCGGGCCTTCGCCTCTTTGGTGTCGGGGACCAGGGGGCGCTTGCGCGCGGCCTCCTGCTCGGCGCGCGAGGGTGTCGCGCGGCCCTTGCCCGATCCGAGCGCCGTCGAGTCGACGGGGGTGTCGTTGGGGGCGGGGGCGGGGGACTTGGCCACGGGAAACCTCGGTGATTCGCTGGTCGGGAGACTTAAGATTACCCGCATGACCCTCGACCTGTCCCGGCAGGAGGCTGTGCAAAAAGCAGCCGATGCCGGCATCCCCTCCGCCCTGGCCGATCTCGGCTCCCTCGTCCGCATCCCGTCGATCGCCTGGCCGGCCTTCGATCAGAGCGCTCTGGTGAAGAGCGCCGAGGCGGTCGCCGCCCTCCTCGAGGGCACCGGAGTCTTCGATTCGGTTGCGGTCACCCGCGCCGCGATCCCCGGTACCGATGAAGTGGGGCAGCCGGCCGTGCTCGCCTCACGCGCCGCCCGCAATGGTCGACCGACGGTTCTGCTCTACGCCCACCACGATGTACAGCCTCCCGGCGACGAGGCGCTGTGGGACTCGCCGCCCTTCGAGCCGACGCTGCGCGACGGGCGCCTGTACGGACGCGGTGCCGCCGACGACAAGGCCGGCATCATGGCGCACGTCGGCGCGATCCGCGCCGTCTCCGACGTGCTCGGCGACGACCTCGACCTCGGCCTCGCCGTGTTCATCGAGGGGGAAGAGGAGTACGGGTCGCGCTCATTCGGCCAGTTCCTCGCCGACAACGCCGAGACCCTGCGCTCCGACGTCATCGTGGTCGCGGACTCGGGGAACTGGGACGAGCGCACGCCCGGCCTGACGGTGTCGCTGCGCGGCAACGCGCGTTTCACCTTGACCGTGCGCACCCTCGCCCACGCCTCCCACTCCGGGATGATGGGCGGCGCGGTCCCCGACGCCATGCTCGCCACCGTGAAGCTGCTCGCCACCCTGTGGGACGACGACGGCGCCGTCGCCGTCGAGGGCCTTGCGACGCATGACGTCCCGACACCCGACTACGACGAGGCCACCCTGCGCGCCGAGTCCGGCCTGCTGGAGGGCGTCAGCCCCATCGGACGCGACTCGATCCTGAGCCGCATCTGGAACAAGCCGTCGATCACGATCACCGGGTGGGACGCGACCCCCGTCGAGGCGGCCTCGAACACCCTCGCGCCGCAGACGAGTGTGGTCATCAGCGCGCGGGTCGCCCCCGGTCAGGATGCCGGGAAGGCCTTCGCCGCGGTCCAGGCGCACCTCCGCGCTCACGCGCCGTTCGGCGCGCAGCTCGAGTTCAGCGACGTCGACTGCGGCGACTCCTTCCTCGTGGACACCGGGGGATGGGCCGTCGAGGAGGCGCGCGCCGCGTTCGCCGACGGCTACGGCGTCGAGTCGGTCGATGTCGGGATCGGGGGGTCCATCCCCTTCATCTCCGATCTCGTCCGCGAGTTCCCCGCGGCGCAGATCCTCGTCACGGGCGTCGAGGACCCGCACGCGCGCGCGCACAGCCCGAACGAGTCGCTGCACCTCGACACGTTCCGCAACGCACTGGTCTCGGAAGCGCTGCTGCTGGCGCGCCTGAACGAACGCACCGTCTGATCGGGGCCGCGTGGACGGGACGGGCGTAGACTCGTCTCGTCCCCGCGACCGATCAACCCGAAGGGCATCGCCATGACCGACACCACTCTGTCGTCCTCCGCCGAGACCCGCGAGCACGGCGTCGGCCTGACCGCGGCCGCCTCCGACAAGGTGAAGAGCCTGCTGTCGCAGGAGGGTCGCGACGACCTGCGCCTGCGCGTCGCCGTCCAGCCCGGCGGCTGCTCCGGCCTCATCTACCAGCTGTATTTCGACGAGCGCTACCTCGACGGTGACAAGGTCGTCGATTTCGACGGCGTCGAAGTCATCGTCGACGACATGAGCGTGCCGTACCTCGACGGCGCGAACATCGACTTCAAGGACACGATCTCGGAGCAGGGCTTCACGATCGACAACCCCAACGCGCAGGGCTCCTGCGCCTGCGGCGACAGCTTCCACTGAGCTCGGTCGACGTCCTCCGACATCGGCGTCACGGACCCCCGGGGCCACGGATCGCACCGTGGAACCCGGGGGTTTCCGATGTCTCGGCACTGGACGAATGGCCAGAGAACGGTGAGAGGTTGCCGTAGACTGTCAAAGCTTCATCCACGACCCGGAAAGGTGCATTGTGCCCTCCAAACGTCGCCTTCGCTGGGCCGCGCTCCCTCTCGGGATCGCGTCCGTCGCACTCCTCTCGGGCTGCACCACGTCCCAGCTGCACGGATTCCTGCCCGGCTTCGTCGATGACGGCCCGGCCGCGACGAACCACACCGACATGGTCGCCGGCCTGTGGGTCAACTCGTGGATCGTGCTCCTCGCCGTGGGTGTCGTCACCTGGGGTCTGATGCTGTGGTCGGTCATCGCCTACCGCCGTCGTCGCGGTCAGTCGGGACTGCCCGTCCAGCTGCGGTACAACATGCCGATCGAGATCTTCTACACGATCGTCCCGCTCATCCTGGTCGTCGGCTTCTTCGCCTTCACGGCGCGCGACCAGAACACGCTCGAGACGCAGTACGACGACCCCGACGTGTCGATCACGGCCTACGGCAAGCAGTGGGCGTGGGACTTCCAGTACAACGGCGAGAAGGAAGACAACTCCGACGCCGTGTACTCGATGGGTGTCCAGGCGAAGGCCACCTCCGACGGCTACGACCTCGACGACGTGCCGACGCTCTACCTGCCGGTGAACAAGACGGTCAAGATCGACCTCCGCTCGCGCGACGTCATCCACTCGTTCTGGATCATCGACTTCCTCTACAAGAAAGACATGTACATCGGCCGCGACAACGAGTGGTCGTTCACGCCCACCCGTGAAGGCACCTACGAAGGCAAGTGCGCGGAGCTCTGCGGTGAGTACCACTCCGCGATGCTCTTCAACGTCAAGGTCGTCAGCGAGGCCGAGTACACCGACTACCTGGACTCCCTGCGCCGCGCCGGCGACGTGGGCGACATCAGCGACCTGTCGCGTCTGCAGAACCTGACCACCGGCGTCGAAGGGAACGAGTGATCATGGCCACGACGCTTCCGCTCCAGGGGACCGGGCCCTCGCGCCCGACGACTCTCCCGCCGCGTCAAGCCGCACTGCTCAGCACCACGCGTGTGGAGCAGAAGGGCAACCTGGTCGTCAAGTGGATCACCTCCACCGACCACAAGACCATCGGGTACATGTATCTGATCGCCTCGGTGATCTTCTTCATGCTCGGTGGAGTGATGGCGCTCATCATCCGCGCCGAGCTGTTCGAGCCCGGGATGCAGATCATCCCGACCAAAGAGCAGTACAACCAGCTCTTCACCATGCACGGCACGATCATGCTGCTGATGTTCGCGACGCCGCTGTTCGCGGGCTTCGCGAATGCGCTGTTGCCGCTGCAGATCGGCGCCCCCGACGTGGCGTTCCCGCGTCTGAACGCCTTCGCGTTCTGGCTCTTCCTCTTCGGCTCCACCATCGCGGTGTCCGGCTTCCTCACCCCGCAGGGTGCGGCCGGCTTCGGTTGGTTCGCCTATCAGCCCCTCGCGAATGCGAGCTTCTCGCCCGGTGTCGGCGGCAATCTCTGGATGCTCGGCCTCGGCATCAGCGGTTTCGGCACGATCCTCGGAGCGGTCAACTTCATCACGACCGTGCTCACGATGCGTGCCCCGGGCATGACCATGTGGCGCATGCCGATCTTCTCGTGGAACACGCTGATCACGAGCATCCTGATCCTGCTGGCGTTCCCCGTCCTCGCGGCGGCGATCTTCGCGGCGGCTGCCGACCGCGTGCTCGGTGCGCACATCTACAGCCCCGAGAACGGCGGCGTCCTGCTCTGGCAGCACCTGTTCTGGTTCTTCGGTCACCCCGAGGTGTACATCATCGCGCTGCCGTTCTTCGGCATCGTCTCGGAGATCTTCCCGGTCTTCAGCCGCAAGCCGATCTTCGGTTACAAGACGCTCGTGTACGCGACCATCGCGATCGCCGCTCTGTCTGTCGCCGTGTGGGCGCACCACATGTACGTCACCGGCGGTGTGCTTCTGCCGTTCTTCGCCCTGATGACGATGCTCATCGCGGTGCCGACGGGCGTGAAGATCTTCAACTGGATCGGAACGCTGTGGCGCGGCTCGGTCACCTTCGAAACACCGATGGTCTTCGCTCTCGGCTTCCTGGTGTCGTTCGTCTTCGGCGGTCTCACCGGTGTGATCCTCGCCTCGCCGCCGCTGGACTTCCACCTGTCCGACTCGTACTTCGTGGTCGCCCACTTCCACTACGTCGTCTTCGGCACGGTCGTGTTCGCGATGTTCGCCGGCTTCTACTTCTGGTGGCCGAAGTGGACCGGCAAGATGCTCAACGAGCGTCTCGGCATGGTGCACTTCTGGATGCTGTTCGTCGGCTTCCACATGACCTTCCTGATCCAGCACTGGCTGGGTGTCGACGGCATGGCTCGTCGCTACGCGGACTATGCCGCGGCCGACGGATGGACGTGGGAGAACCAGCTGTCGACCGTGGGATCGATGATCCTCGGCGCGTCGATGATCCCGTTCCTGCTCAACGTGTGGATCACGGCTCGCAAGGCGCCGCGTGTGACCGTCGACGACCCCTGGGGCTACGGCGCATCGCTCGAGTGGGCCACGTCGTGCCCGCCGCCGCGACACAACTTCACCTCGATCCCGCGCATCCGCAGCGAGCGTCCCGCCTTCGACTTGAACCACCCCGAGGCCGGCATCCCGGTTGGTGTCGGTCCGGTCAAGGACGCTCCCGATACGCCCGTCGTCGACGCAGCTGCCGGAGAGGTCAAGTAACACATGCGTACCAACGTCAATCTCTGGTGGATCATCGCGGTGTTCTCGTTCGTCATCGCGGCGGTCTACACGGTGTGGAGCCTGCTTCAGCACGGCGGTGTCGAGTGGGTGGGAACGGTCGCCCTGGCGTTCCTCGGGCTCATGTCTTCGATGATCGCCTTCTACATCGGCCGTGTCATGAAGGCGCAGCGCGGTGACCTCCCGGAGGACATCCTCACGGCCGACATCGACGACGGCGACCCCGAGATGGGCGAGTTCAGCCCGTGGTCCTGGTGGCCCATCGTCCTCGCGGCCTCTGCGGCGATCGCCGTGATCGGCCTCGCCGTGGGCAGCTGGCTCGTCCCCGTCGGTTTCGCGGTGTTCGTCGTCGCGATCGTCGGCTGGGTGTACGAGTACTACCGCGGGTACTTCGCGCGCTGATCCTGTGCCCGTCCGTCTGAGAGCGGCTGCCGTCTCCGACGCCGGCGCCCATCGACCCACCAACCAGGACGCCGCCTTCGCGGCGTCCTGGGGGGCGGCTGTCGCCGATGGCGTCGGCGGCGGTCCGTCCGGAGACCTCGCATCCGCCGCCCTCGTCCATCGCCTCGTGGCGACGAGCGGGGGCGGGCTGGATGCCGACGGCCTCCTGGTTCGCATCCGTGAAGCCAATTGGGACATCCGCGCCCACGTCGAACGCGATCCCGCGCTCGAGGGGATGGCAACGACGTTCACCGGCATCTTCCTCAGCGTCAGCGGTGAGTTGCTGCTGGCGCACACCGGTGATTCCCGCGCTTACCTCCTTCGCGACGGAGAGTTCACTCGGGAGACCCGCGACGACTCCTACGTTCAGGCGCTCGTCGACCATGGGATCATCCCTCCCGAGGCTGCCGCGGCGCACCCGCGCCGTAACATCATCACCGCCTCGCTCGGCGGCGCCGAGGGTGATGTCGTATCGGTGGCGGAACGGCCCCCGATCCTCGGCGACCGGTGGGTTCTCTGCAGCGACGGTCTCACGGACTACGTCCCGGAGGCCGATGTCGCCCGTCTCATCGCCGAGGCGCCCGACGCCCGCTCCGCAGCGGCGGCGGCAGTCGCCCTCGCGCTCGAGGCAGGGACGCGCGACAACGTCACGGTGGTGGTGTGCGACGTCGTGGACGACGATGAGACCGACGGCGGGGAACCGATCTTCTTCGGGTCGGCAGCTCGCTGGTTCGCAGAAGACGTGGAAACCGCCTGACCCCTCACGCGGTTGTCGATCGTCTCCTCCGCGGAGGTGGCCTCCTCCGCGTCAGCGCCCGTCTGAGCGCGAGTCCTCGCGCGCGAACGCATCTATCGCATCCTGGGCGATCTGCGCGCTGCGAGGGCCACCGTGGCCGTCTTCCTCCACGATTTCGAGTCGGCTCCCCGGCCACGATCGGTGCAATCGCCATGCCGTGAGTGCCGGCCCGCTGATATCGCGCCGCCCGTGCACGAGGACCCCGGGGATGCCGGCCAGCTCCCCGATGCGGACGAGCACGGCACGATCACCGGGCAGGAAGCAGTCGCGCGCCCAATAGTGCGTGACGAGTGTGGCGAAGTTCCGTCGTTGATGGGGGTCGTCGTGCAGGAAAGGGCCCGGGCCCGCCAGGGGGCCGAGTGACATGTGGGTCGCCTCCCATTGGTCCCACCGGTCGCCGGCGTCGCGGCGGACCGCGGGGTCGGGATCGCGCAGCAGACGCGCGTACCCCTCGATCGTGCGCTCGTCGGCGCGAAGGGGCTCGCGCAGGCGAGCGTGGGCCTCGGGGAAGACGGGTTGCATCCCGTCGGTGATCCAGTCGATCTCCCACCGGCCACCGCTCGTCACCGCGAGGTTGACCACTTCGCTGACGCGCTGAGGATATTCGAGCGCGTAGGCGAGCGCCAGCGTCGACCCCCATGAGACGCCGTGGAGCAGCCAGCGGTCCACGGCGAGGTGCTCGCGCAGGGCTTCGAGATCGTCGAGGAGGTGCGTCATCGTCTGCGTCTCGAGAGTGGAGAGATCGTCCGACGCCCAGGGCGTGCTGCGTCCGCATCCGCGCTGATCCAGTCCGATGATGAGGTGGAGTCGGGGGTCGAAGCGTCGGCGGTACCCACCCTTGCCGAGACCACCGCCGGGACCGCCGTGCAGGTAGAGCGCGGGTCGACCGGTAGGGTTGCCCGACACCTCCCAGTAGAGGCGTGCGCCGTCGGGTCTGTCGAGGTATCCGGACGTGAACGGGTCGAGAGGCGGATGCTGCATCGACGCAGCCTACGGGAGATCCCCTGCGGTCGTGCCGTCGGAGTCATCGTCGCCCCGCGGAGCGCGTGATCGTCAGCGACTCGACGCGCGAGTCGCGAGTAACCGATTTCGCGATCCGCCGGCGACCGTCCCGTCCTTCCGGCGGCCACGTCGGGCGGTCGACAACTGCGTACGGCCGTCAGGAGCGTCCCGGCGTCACGTGCGTACAACCATCACCGTGGGGTCGAAGACGCGCTCGAGCGGTCCGTGGTCGTTCTCGACCGGCTGTCCCTCGCGCACCCAGTACTCGTAGCCACCGATCATCTCGCGGACGCGGTAGCCGAGCTCCGCGAACGCGAGGGCGCCCTTCTGCCCGGCGTTGCATCCCGGGCTCCAGCAATAGACGACGACCTCGACGTCAGGGTCGATCTCCCGGGGCGCTCGCGCGGCGATGTCGCGGTAGGGCATGTGGACGGCTCCGACGATACGACCCTGGGTCCACGCGTCTTCCCCGCGCACGTCGACGAGAACGAAGCGATCCCCGGCTTTCTGCGCGGCGTAGACATCCGAGGGGTCCGTTTCGTGGGCGAGGCGGTGACGGAAATAGTCGAGGGCGTCGGTCATGGCTCCACGGTAGGACCGCGTCCACGCCGTAGGGGAGAGGTTCGGATGCCAGGCGTCGTCGTCTTCCTGCCAGGAGACCGATCGCTCATCCCCGAAGCACCCAGGAACGCGGCGGGGCCGGCGGCATCCGGTGAATCCCCGGGTGGAGCGCCTCTCGATTGTCGCGCGGACGCGAGCCTCCTGCGGAGGGTCGACGGAGCAAAAGACGGAACCCCCGGCGCCGTAGCACCGGGGGTTCCGTCAGGGAGGAGTGGTTACTCGCTCTTGCCGTCGTTCGGACGGTTGCGCTCCTCGAGGCCCTTGGGGGCCGGGATCTCGACCTCGACGCGGCCGCCGACCTCATTGTGAGGGCGACCGTCTTCATCGGCGCGAGCGTTGGCACCGGCGATCTCGTCGGCCTCCTCGTGCGCGATGTGGTCGAGCTCGTGGTGCTGGTGAGCCACCGCCGCGTCGATCTCGGTCTGCGTGAGGGGAGCGAGGCGGTCCTCGAAGAACCACCGCGACACCGACGCACGCACGTTCTCGTGCCAGGGGATCTGACCCTTGTCGTTCGGGCGGACCACCAGAGGCTCGTAGGTCTCGTTGTCGACCAGCTTCCAGCGCTCGTACTCGTCGACCGGCTGGTGGACCTCGATGTACTCGCCACCGGGGAGGCGGACGATGCGACCCGACTCGTAGCCGTGCAGCGCGATCTCGCGGTCCTTCTTCTGGAGCGCGATGCAGATGCGCTTGGTGACGAAGTAGGCGAGCACCGGTCCGAGGATCAGCAGTGCCTGGAGGGTGTGGATGACGCCCTCCATCGTGAGGTGGAAGTGCGTCGCGATGATGTCGGACGAGGCAGCCGCCCACATCACGGCGTAGAAGGTGACACCCGCGGCGCCGATCGCCGTGCGCGTCGCGGCGTTGCGCGGGCGCTGGGCGATGTGGTGCTCACGCTTGTCGCCCGTGACCCACGCCTCGATGAAGGGGTAGATCAGGACCAGAACGATGAACAGACCGAGGACGGCCACCGGGAAGATGATGTTCCACGACCAGGTGTGGCCCCAGAGCACGAACTCGAGGTGCGGCGGGACCAGACGCAGGGCACCGTCGGCGAAGCCGATGTACCAGTCGGGCTGGGTACCGGCGGACACGGGAGACGGGTCGTACGGACCGTAGTTCCAGATGGGGTTGATGGTCACGAGGGCGGCGATCAGGACGATGACACCGAACGTGATGAAGAAGAATCCGCCCATCTTGGAGGCGTAGACCGGGAGCATCGGGTAGCCCACGACATTGCTGTTCGTCCGGGCGGGGCCGGCGAACTGCGTGTGCTTGTTGATGATCATCAGCATCAGGTGCACGGCGAGCAGGGCCACGAGGATCGCGGGCAGCAGCAGGATGTGCAGCGTGTACAGGCGTCCGACGATCGCGGTTCCGGGGAACTCGCCGCCGAAGAGCAGGAACGAGGTCCAGGTTCCGATGATCGGCAGACCCTTGATCATGCCGTCGATGATGCGGAGGCCGTTACCCGAGAGCAGGTCGTCGGGGAGCGAGTATCCGGTGAAGCCCTCGGCCATCGCGAGGATGAAGAGGATGAAGCCGACGACCCAGTTGAGTTCGCGGGGCTTGCGGAACGCACCGGTGAAGAAGACGCGCAGCATGTGCACGCCGATACCGGCCACGAACACGAGTGCCGCCCAGTGGTGGATCTGGCGGACCAGGAGACCACCGCGCAGGTCGAACGAGATGTGCAGCGCCGACTCCATCGCGGCCGACATCGCGATGCCGCGCATGGGCTCGTAGGCACCGTTGTAGTGCGTCTCGACCATCGAAGCCTGGAAGAAGAACGTCAGGAACGTACCCGAGAGCAGGACGACGACGAAGCTCCACAGCGCGATCTCACCGAGCATGAACGACCAGTGGTCGGGGAAGACCTTGCGGCCGAGCTCCTTGACGATGCCCGACATGCTCGTGCGCTCGTCGAGGTAGTTGGCGGCGGCGCCGACGAACTTGCCGCCGAGCGGCTTGCCGTCGCGGCCGGCCGGGGCCTGAGGCGGCCCGGAGTACACGGCCGGTTCGGTCGTGACGTTCTCGGTGGGGTGGGTACCGGTGCTCATGAGCGCTCCCAGAAGCTGGGGCCGACGGGCTCGTGGAAGTCACTCTGCGCGACGAGGTAGCCCTCGGCGTCGACGGTGATGGGGAGCTGCGGCAGGGGACGGGCGGCCGGGCCGAAGATGACGGCCGCACCGTTGGCGACGTCGAACTGCGACTGGTGGCAGGGGCACAGGAGGTGGTGGGTCTGCTGCTCGTACAGCGCCACGGGGCAGCCGACGTGCGTGCAGACCTTGGAGTACGCGATGATGCCGTCGTACGACCAGTCCAGGTTGTTGGTCTCGGGGTTCAGCTGCTCCGGCTGCATGCGCATGAGCAGGACGATGGCCTTGGCCTTCTCTTCGAGGTAGCCCTCGTCGTGGCCGAGGCCGGCGAGATCCTCGGGGATGACATGGAAAGCGGAGCCGAGGGTGACGTCGGCGGCGCGGATCGGACGACCCGAGGGGTCGTGCGAGAGGCGCATTCCCTCTTTCCACATCGTGTGGCTCAGAGCGGTCACCGGGTCGACGTCCTGCGGAGCCAGACCACGGAACAGCGTGATACCCGGGATGACCGAGGCGGCCAGGGCGGCGAACATCGAGTTGCGGATGATCTCGCGACGGCCGAATCCGGAGTCCTTGTCGGCCTCGGCGAAGACGTTGATCGCACCTTCGCGGACCTGGTCGCGCCCACGCGTGGCGTGACGGTCTTCGATGTACTCCTTGTCGGACATCACCGACTTGCCCCAGTGGATGGTGCCGATGCCGATCGCCAGCAGCGCGAAGGCGATGCCGAGTCCGATGAAGAGATTGTTGTAACGGATGTCGATCAGCGCGCCCGACTCGATCGGGAAGATCATGTAGGCGATGCTCGCCCAGATGCTCGCCGCGACCGAGAAGTAGAACAGCGTGTAGACCGTGCGGACCGCGCGCTTCATCGTCGCCGGGTCCTGGTCCGTCATGCGCTGACGGTGACCGGGAAGGCCGGGGTTCTGTACGGCGTCGGGAACCGCGACGGCGAGCCCCGAGCCGGGCTTCCAGGAAGCCCTCTCGTGCTCGAGTGCGTCGTCCGCGTGTGCCATAGTGCTGTGCTCCTCGTGCGTTTACGTAATGTCGAAGACGACGGTCAGTTGGACTTCGCCGTGATCCACACGGTCAGGGCGATGAGCGCCCCGATACCGAAGATCCAGATGAACAGACCCTCAGAGACCGGACCGAGCGAGCCGAGGGCGTAGCCACCCGGGGAGTCGTTCTTCTGGAGGTACATCAGGTAGGAGATGACGTCGCGCTTGTCTTCGGGGGTGAGGTTGAGGTCGTTGAAGACCGGCATGTTCTGCGGCCCGGTGACCATGGCGGCGTACATGTTGACGGGCGTGACCGTGTGGAGGTCGGGCGCCCACTTGCCTTCGGTCAGCGCGCCACCGGCGCCGGCGACGTTGTGGCACATGGCGCAGTTGATGCGGAACAGTTCGGCACCGTGCGACAGATCGCCCTCGCCGTCGACGAGGTCGGCCGAGGGGTACTCGGGGCCGGGAGCGGCCGACTGCACGTAGGCGGCGATCGCGTTGATCTGCTCCTCGGTGAACTGCGGCGGCTTCACGGGAGCCTGCGGGCCCTGGGCCTGCAGCGGCATGCGGCCGGTCGAGACCTGGAAGTGGACCGACAGCTCGCCGACGCCGAACAGGGAAGGACCCTGCTGGCTGCCCTGGAGGTCGAGACCGTGACAGGTGGCGCAGTTCGCCTGGAAGAGCTTCTGACCCTCGTCGACCGCGGTCGCCGAGTTCACCTCGCTCTCGGGGACGGTAGACGTCGCGGCCATGGCGGCCGACGCGCCGGCGTAGACGACTCCGGTCAGGAGGAGGCCGATGCCGATCAGCGCGGCAGCGGCCAGGGGGCTCCGGCGACCGGATGCCCGACGAGTCTTCTTCTCGCGTGCCATGTGGTGCAGCTCTCTTACTTGAGGAAGTAGATGACGAAGAACAGGGCGATCCAGACGACGTCGACGAAGTGCCAGTAGTAGGACACGACGATCGAGGTGGTCATCTCTTTCCGGCCGAAGTTCTTCACGGCGTATGCGCGACCGATCACGAGAAGGAAGGCGATGAGGCCACCCGTCACGTGGAGGGCGTGGAAGCCGGTGGTGAGGTAGAAGGCCGAGGCGTAGGGGTTGGCACTGATGGGCATGCCCTCCGCCACCAGCGTCGCGTACTCCCACACCTGACCCGACACGAAGACCGCGCCGAGGATGAAGGTGAGGTAGAACCACTCCACCATTCCCCACTTGAGGAAGCCCGTGGGCTTGCCCGTGCGGTACGGCTGGTACCGCTCCGCAGCGAACACGCCCATCTGGCACGTGACCGAGGACAGCACGAGGATGATCGTGTTGACGGTCGCGAAGGGGACGTTGAGCAGCTGCGTCTCTTCGGCCCAGAGGGGCGCGGAGGTGCTGCGCAGGGTGAAGTAGATCGCGAACAGGCCGGCGAAGAACATGACCTCGCTGCCCAGCCACACGATCGTGCCCACGGCGACCGGGTCGGGCCGCTTCACGGCACGCACAGCCTGGGAATACGTCGCTGAGGTCGTCACCGTTCCATTATGCGCGATCCCGAGGGCCGATATTCCCATCCCCACCCTGGGATATTCCATCGTCGAGACTTAGGGAAGCCTCAGAATCCGCAAGGAATCCCCGGTGCGGAGGCGGTTCCACGGCCGTGGGCCTCCGTGAGGGCGAGCGACACGCGTGTGAAAGGATCATGGCATGGCGGAACGCTTCACTTGGCCCGATCTGCTCTCCTCGTTGCTCGCGGGTACCGACCTCAGCGTGTCGGAGTCCACGTGGGCCATGCGGCAGGTCATGGCCGGAGAGGCGACGCCCTCGCAGCTCGCGGGATTCCTGATGGCGCTGCGGGCGAAGGGCGAGACGGTCGAGGAGATCGTCGGATTCCGTGACGCCATCCTGGAGGCCGCTGTACCGCTGCCGGTACGGGCCGAGGTGCTCGACATCGTCGGTACCGGGGGAGACCGCTACGGCACCGTGAACGTGTCGACGATGGCGGCCGTGGTGGCGGCGGCATCCGGAGTCCCCGTCGTGAAGCACGGGAACCGTGCCGCGAGTTCGGCGTCGGGGTCGAGCGACGTGCTGTCGTCGCTGGGCATCGCCCTGACGCTCGCGCCCGAGAAGGTGGCCGAGACGCTGGAGCGCACGGGCATCACGTTCGCGTTCGCCTCGGCTTTCCACCCCGGCTTCCGTCACGCCGCGGCGACGCGCTCCGAGCTCGGCGTGCCCACGGTCTTCAACTTCCTGGGGCCCCTGTGCAACCCGGCCCGAGCCGAGGCCAATGCCGTGGGCGTCGCGCACCTCGACCGGGTGCCGCTCATCACCGGCGTCTTCCGGACTCGGGGGGCTACCGCCCTCGTCTTCCGCGGCGACGACGGCCTCGACGAACTGACGACCACCGGCCACAGCCGGGTGTGGGAGATCAGCCGCGGCGACGTGCACGAGCACGATCTCGACCCGCGGGATCTCGGCATCCCTCTGGCCGACATCGACGACCTGCTGGGCGGGTCTCCCGATCACAACGCCGAGGTGGTGCGGCGGGTGCTCGGCGGAGAGACCGGACCGGTCCGCGACATCGTGCTGTTGAACGCCGCGGCGGGGCTCGTGTCGTTCCGCCTGTTCCAGGATGCGGCCCAGGTGCAGCGTCCGATCCTCGAGCGCCTCGCCGAGGCGATGGCCGATGCGGCGGCGGCGATCGACGACGGTCGAGCCTCCGCGAAGCTCGACGCCTGGGTGCAGACGTCGAAGGACCTGGCGGAGTAGGGCATGGATCCGCTCGACGCGCTCACCGAGATCGCGTACCTGCTCGAGCGGGAGAGGTCGTCGCGGTACAAGTCGAAGGCGTTCCGCGCGGCGGCCGCCGCGATCGAGGGTCTGTCCGTGGAGCAGCTGCGCGACCCGGCACTGCGGCGGCGCCCGGGCATCGGCGACTCCACGTTCGCCGTCATCCAGCAGGCCCTGGCCGGCGAGGTGCCCGAGCGACTGTCGAGACTGCGCGAGGAGACGGCGGCGGTAGGGGGCGACACGGTGCGCCCGCTGCTGCGCGGCGATCTGCACAGCCACAGCGAGTGGTCGGACGGGCTGACCCCGATCGAGGCGATGGTGGACGCGGCCCGCGGGTTGGGGCACGAGTACCTCGCGCTCACCGACCACTCTCCGCGGCTGACCGTCGCGAACGGTCTGTCGCCGGAGCGCCTGCGGGCGCAGATGGAGATCGTGCGGGGTCACCGTGGTGAGGGGTTCACGCTGCTCACCGGGATCGAGGTCGACATCCTGGACGACGGGAGCCTCGACCAGGAGGACGAGCTGCTGCACGCGCTCGACGTGGTCGTGGCATCCGCTCATTCCAAACTGCGCATGGAGCGTCGGCTCATGACGACGCGTCTGGTGGCGGCGGCGCGGGATCCTCGGGTCGACGTGCTGGGGCACGTGACCGGCAGGCTCGTCGAGGGGGCGCGGGGGACGCGCCCGCCATCGGAGTTCGACGCCGAGGCGGTGTTCGCGGCGTGCGCGGAATCGGGCGTCGCGGTCGAGATCAACTCGCGGCCCGAGCGGCAGGATCCGCCCGACGAGATGCTTTCCCAGGCGATCGCGGCGGGGTGCCTGTTCTCGATCGACTCCGACGCCCATGCTCCCGGCCAGCTGTCGCTGCTCGACTACGGGGCGGCGCGCGCCGAGGCCCTCGGGGTGCCCGTCGAGCGGATCGTGACGACGTGGCCGCTGCCGCGGCTGCGGGAGTGGCTCGTGAGGAAGCGCTGATTCAGCGCGGTAGGGCGGCGAGGGCGCGAGTCATCGACGAGCCCAGGTTCCACTTCTCGGCGAGCGCCGTCGCGGCGTCCTCGTCGACGGGCCCGAGTGCGTCGTCGAAGGGAGCGAGCGGCAGATCGCGCGCGACGCGCACGACGGTCGGGGCGACGGCGAGGTAGTCGGCGGCAGCGGCGATCTTCGCGCGCTGCGCGGGGGTGCCCGCGGTTCCGTCCTCTACGGCGGCGCGGATGGCGTCGAGGGAGCCGTGGGCCTCGAGGAGCGAGGCGGCGGACTTCTCGCCGATGCCGGCCACGCCGGGAAGGCCGTCGGAGGGGTCGCCCCGGAGGACCGCGAAGTCGGCGTACTGCGCGGCGTGCACGCCGTACTTGCCGAGCACCGCGGAGTCGTCGACGATCTCGAGGTTGCTCATGCCGCGGGCGGTGTAGATGATGCGGATGCCGCGGGCGTCGTCGATCAGCTGGAAGAGATCGCGATCGCCGGTCACGACGTCGACGGGCGCGTCGGCCCGGGTGGCGAGGGTTCCGATGACGTCGTCGGCCTCGTGCTCGGGAGCGCCGACGACGGGGATGCCGAGCGCGGCCAGCGTTTCCCGGATGAGGGGGATCTGGGCCTCGAGCGGATCGGGGATCTCTTCCACGTCAGGCCCGGACGGCACCGCCTCGACGACGCGGTGCGCCTTGTAGCTCGGGAGCAGGTCGACGCGCCAAGCGGGTCGCCAGTCGTCGTCCCAGCAGGCGACGAGGCGCGTGGGGCGGTAGGTGGTGACGAGCTTGGCGATCATGTCGAGCAGGCCCCGGACGGCGTTGACCGACGAGCCGTCGGCGGCCTTCACCTTGTCGGGCACGCCGTAGAAGGCGCGGAAGTACAGCGACGCGGTGTCGAGGAGCATGATGCGGTCGGTCACGGTCTCGATCCTGGCACGGGAGGTGCTCGGGGGCGATCGGCGCGGGGAGGCTCGACGGCGGGGAGGGAACGGGGACGAGACCTAGAGTGGCGGGATGTCTTTCGGGTCGGCATCCACTCGTCCACAGGCGCAGGCGCCGTGTCCGTGCGGGGGCGGGGTGTTCGGCGACTGCTGTGCGCCGATCCTCGACGGTGCCCCCGCCCCGAGCGCGGAGCGGCTCATGCGCTCGCGCTACTCCGCCTTCGCGCTCGGCGACGAGGCGCACCTCGCCCGGTCGTGGCATCCCCGTACCCGTCCGGATCACATCGACGTCGACGACGGCACGGTGTGGACCGGACTGATCATCGAGGACGCGGCGGAGGACGGGGATGCCGCGGTGGTGGCCTTCCGCGCGCGCTGGCGGCAGGCCGGCCGGGACGGAGAGCTGGTCGAACGGAGCCGCTTCGTGCGGCGGGGCGGGCGGTGGGTGTACGTCGACGGCGATGTGGCGTGACGGCGTCACGCGGGGCGTCAACCCCGCGTGGGCGTGTCGGTGCTGCTGAATAGGGTCGATTCCGGATCCTCGGCGAAAGGACACGCATGATCCCCGACGCGCAACGCGACCTGCTCGAGAACCCGAACTACGGCAGTCTCGGCACCGTCCGTCCGGACGGGACGGTGCAGGTGAACCCGATGTGGTTCGCCTACGACGGTGAACACCTGCTGTTCACGCACACCGTGACGCGCCAGAAGTACCGCAACCTGCAGCGCAATCCGTCGATGAGCCTCATGGTCTTCGACCCCGAGCGCCCGTACCGCTACATCGAGGTGCGCGGTCGCCTCATCGAGGTGGAGCCCGACCCCGAGGGCGCGTTCTACGTCTTCCTCGGCATGCGCTACGGCAACGCGCAGCAGGAGGCGCCGCCCGATCGCGCCGACCGCGTGATCTTGAAGATGTCGATCGACAACGTAGGAGGACAGTGACATGGAACGCATCGTGATCATCGGAGGGCACGGGAAGGTGGCCCTGCACCTGGCACGGCTGCTCGCCGACCGCGGCGACGAGGCCACCTCCGTCATCCGCAATCCCGACCAGGCCGGCGACATCGAACAGGCGGGCGGGACGCCCCTCGTGCTCGACGTGGAGAATGCCGACACCGACGAGATGGCCGCAGCCTTCGAGGGCGCCGACGCGATCGTGTGGTCCGCCGGGGCCGGCGGCGGCAGCGCCGAGCGCACCTACGCCGTCGATCGCGACGCCGCGCAGCGCGCGGTCGACGCCGCGGCGAAGGTGGGCGTGCGACGCTTCGTGATGGTGTCGTGGATCGGTTCGACGCCCGATCACGGGATCGACCCCGACGACTCGTTCTACGCCTACGCCGACGCGAAGCTCGCGGCCGACGACCACCTGCGGGCGAGCGAGCTGGACTGGACCATCCTCGGCCCGGGCACGCTCACCCTCGACCCGCCGACGGGACGCATCACCACCGCACCGCAGGGCAAGGGCGAGGTCTCGCGCGCCGACGTCGCGGCCGTGGCCGCCGCCGTGCTCGTGCAGCCGGCGACCATCGGGCGCTTCATCCGCTTCGGCGCCGGGGACACGCTCATCGCCGAGGCCATCGTCGCCGAGCACGCGGGGAGCGACGCATGACCGCCGTCGCCGACCGCGCGCAGACCCTCGTCGGGCTGCACGCCGCCCCCGAGATCCTCCGCGTCGTCAACGTCTGGGACGTCGTGTCGGCGCGGGCCGTCGCGGCGCTTCCCGAGACGAAGGCGCTCGCGACAGCGGGTCATTCGATCGCCGCGACCTTCGGCTACGAGGACGGCGAGAACATCCCCGTCGAGCTCATGCTCGACATGGTCGGACGCATCGTCGCCGCCGTCGACGTGCCCGTCAGCGCGGACCTCGACGCCGGCTTCGGCGATCCGGGCGAGACGACGCGCCGGGCGATCGGCGTCGGCGTCGTGGGCGCCAACGTCGAGGACCGGGTGAAGCCGCTCGCCGAGGCCATCGCCGCCGTCGAAGCGGTGATCGCCGCCGGTGAGGCGGAGGGCGTCCCCTTCGCGCTCAACGCCCGCACCGACGTGTTCCTGAAGGGTGCGGATCGGCCGCTCGACGACAAGATCGCGGATGCCGTCGAGCGCGGCCGCGCGTTCCTCGCGGCGGGTGCCACCTCGGTGTTCGTGCCCGGGAAGCTCGATGCCGACACGACCCGGCGCCTGGTCGAGGGTCTCGGGGAGCGGAAGCTGAGCGTCATCGGCGTCCCGGGCAACCTCACGGCCGCCGAGTACGAGGCGCTGGGGGTCTCCCGCATCTCGTACGGCCCGCAGACCCAACGCGTCGCGCTGACGGCGCTCCAGGATCTCGCGATCGACCTCTACGCCGACGGCGTCATTCCGTCGACGGTCCGCGAACTGAACTGACCGCCGCACCGGAGTCCGGGACGCCGCGTCGGCGGTGTTCCGGACTCCGGTGCGTCGTGGTCGGCATCCGCGGGGCGACCGCCGATGTCAGACCTCGTCGTCGTCCTCGTCGACGACGATGACCCCGTCGGGCACCGGGTCGTTCAGTAGCGGCTCGGCCGCGAGGGTGAGGTCGATGGTCGCCCGGAGCAGCCCGCCCAGGGTCTCGGAGCGCAGGAGCTCCATCTGGTCGAGTTCACCCAGCGGCGCGATCGCGGCGACCTGCCAGGCGCGGGGGAGCGGCTCCTCCGACAGCTCGACCTCGGGATCCCAGCGCGTGCCACCGTACTGCTGGGCGCGGCCGAGCACGCGCCGCACGATGCGCTCGGCCTCCTCGAGCAGCGGCATCAGTGCGTCGTTCCACTCGAGGTCGGGGAGGGCGCGGACGTCGGCGCGCGGATAGGGCGCGTCGTCGAGCCACTCGACGATCTCGAAGCGCTCGGTCCCGCGCGCCACGATCTGCATCTGCCCCGCCTGCGGGACGACGTGACTGAGCTGCGCCATGGTGCCGAGGGCGAAACGCTGGTCGCCGCCGCCGGTCTCGGAGCCGCGCTCGATGAGCACCACGCCGAAGGCGGGGTCGGTCTCGTCGAGCAGGCGCCCCAGCATGACGAGATAGCGCTCCTCGAAGATCCGCAGCGCGAGGGGCGTGTGCGGGAAGAGGACGGCTCCGAGGGGGAACATCGCGGTACCCATGGCCCCAGTCAACCAGCGCCGGGGGACGACGGGGTCGCGACAGCGCCGATCCTCAGGGGGCTTGCGGAGAGGACAGGGATGCCGTCCGGCTCAGTCCTCGGTCTCACGGAGCGTCTCGTGGACGCGGTGCAGATCCATCAGGAGCGATCCCGTGAGCACCCAGTGCAGGGTCGAGGGCGTCTGGATCTGCAGGGGGCGGGTGAGCGCGGGCTCGGTGTCGACCGCCCGCTCGGGCCCCGCGTCGAGGGCGAACGCCAACCGCACGTCGTGCGCGGCCCGGTGCAACTGCTCCGCGATCGCGCGCACCGCCGGCTCGTCGACGATGGAGCTCTCGTAACCGTCGTAGACGGCACGCGTCATGCCGACGGTCTGCGTCACCACCGGGGTGAAGCGATCCAGCAGCGCACCCATCTGCGCGAGCTCCGCGCGGTGCCGGTTGCTGCGGGGGTTCAAGGCCAGCGAGTCGGCTCCCTCGCGGATCGCATCGGCGGCGGCATCCCGGACGGGGCGCAGCAACCGCGCCTCGAGCAGGAGCCCCTCGAGGGATGCCGGGGTCTGCGGCCTCTCGAGGGCGTCGGCGAGGCGCTCGAGGGCCGCGGCCAGCTCGCGTCCGAGGACGTCGACCTTCTCGCGGGCCGCGGGCACGAGCACGGGCGGGACGAGGACGGTGTTGACGACGATGCCGATGGCAGCGCCGATGAGGGTCTCGAGGACGCGGTCGAGGGCGTAGTTCGGGGTCGCGGTGCCGAGGGCGAGCACGAGGAGGGCACTGATCGCGATCTGGTTCGTCGCGCCCGGCGAGATCCGGGCGGCCCAGGCGACGGCCAGCGCCACCCCCGCCGAGAGGAGCGCCACCCACGGCTGCGACCCGAAGGCGAGGCCGAGGAGGGCGGCGATGAGGACGCCGACGATGACGCCGACGCTGCGTTCGACGGCGCGGGTGAACGACTGGTTGATGCTCGGCTGGACGACGAGGAGCGCCGCGATCGCGGCGAAGATCGGGGGCGGACCCTGCACGAGCCAGCCCGCCAGGAGCCACGCCGCCACGATGGCGAGCGCGGACTTCGCCACCTGGAGCAGGGGGACACGCCGCGGCGCGCGGACGGTGAGACTGCCGCGCACCGTGCGCAGGTCGGGGATGCGCACGGGTCAGTCCTTCCGCGCCACGATGTCGTCGGCGTTGTCGGCGACCCACTCCATGAGGGGGATCACGCGCGTCATGAGATCGCGTCCGCGCGGTGTGAGGGCGTACTCGACGCGGGGCGGGACCTCGGGGTAGGCCGTGCGTTGCACGAGTCCGTCGCCCTCGAGCGTCTTGAGGGTGCTGGCCAGCATCTTCTCGCTGATCCCGGAGATGTTGCGGCGGAGGACGAACCAGCGCTGCGTGCCGTCGGACAGCGCCAGCAGCACGAGGATGCCCCACTTGCCCATCACGTGATCGAGCACGGTGCGGGTGGGGCAGCCGTCGGTGAAGATCTCGGGGTTGCGGCCGCGCAGATCGGCAAGACTGACGCTCATGTGAGTACCTAACCAGAAAGTGGGTACCTGCATTCCGGAATGCGGGCGGGCGGCCGCCGTTGCACGAGGCGTACCGATCGAAAGGACACTCCCATGACTCTCCTCGTCACCGCCGCCTCCGGACACCTCGGCCGTCTCGTCGTCGACGCTCTCCTCGAGCGCGGCGTCGCGGCATCCGACATCGTCGCCGGCGTCCGCACGCCCGCGAAGGTGGACGACCTCGCCGCGCGCGGGGTCGGCGTCGTCGAGCTCGACTACTCCCGCCCCGAGACCCTCGCCGCAGCCTTCGCGGGCGTCGACCGCGTGCTGCTGATCTCCGGGACCGACGCCGACCGCGTGGCCGGGCACCGCAATGTCATCGACGCGGCGCGCGCGGCCGGCGTGGAGCGCCTCGTCTACACCAGCGCCCCGCGCGTCGACCAGGTCGACTACGCGCTCGGCGCCGATCACAAGGCCACCGAGGAGGCGATCGCCGCGTCGGGCCTGTCGGCGACCGTCCTTCGTCACAACTGGTACACCGAGAACTACCTGGATGCCGTGGCCCGCGCGGCCGACACCGGCGAGATCGTCGCGGCCGTCGGGGATGCGCGTGTCGCCAGCGCGAGCCGTCGCGACTATGCGGCGGCGGCGGCGATCGCCCTGACCACCGACGAGCTCGCCGGACGCACCCTCGAGGTCGGCGGAGATGTGGCGTGGACCTACGACGACCTCGCCGCGGCCGCGGGCGAGGTGCTCGGCCGTCCGGTGTCGTACACGGCGGTGACGCTCGAGCAGCTGGAGGCCGGCCTGCAGGCGGCGGGCCTGGATGCCGGGACGGCGGCGTTCGTCGCGGGGATCGACGACGCCATCGCGCGCGGTGCGCTCTCGCAGACCGACGGCACGCTGTCGGAGCTGATCGGTCGCCCGACAACCCCGCTGGTCGACGGACTCCGCGAGGGCCTCGCCGCCCGCTGACCCCTCGTCCCTCGCATGAGTCGCCGGGATTCGTCGCTTCTGCGCCTGTGGAGGCGACGATCCTCGGCGACTCACGCGTTCTCGAGGGCGGTCAGGCGGCGCTGGCGCATGGCCAGGAAGAGCGGGAACGTGAAGGCGAACGCGGTCACGCCGGAGAGCACGATGTACAGCCACGCGAAGCGAATGCCGAGCCGCCGCGCCTCGACGATCACGAAGACGCTCCCGGCGATCGCCACGACGAGCAGGTCGATCGTGATCGACGACACCGCGGGTCCGCTCGTGACGAGATCCCCGATGAAGTCGCGCATCTGCACGATGGCGAAGGCGTTGAAGGTCCAGGTGCCGACCAGGCCGGCGACGGACAGGACGAGGAACGCGACCGCGGTCGGCGACCAGTGGCGTCGGATTTCGCTCATGCCGCGATCCTGCCCCAGCGCCGGTGTCGGCGGAGGGGGCTAGCGTCGAGGCATGGATGCCGACACCGCACGGCGCGTGCTGGAGGAACGGGAGCGGGAGATCGCTCACCGCCTCTCCCGCCTGCACGACGACGAGGAGAGTCTTCGTCACGACCGCGCCGACGCAACAGCCGACGACGAGCACGACCCCGAGGGATCGACGCTGTCGGGGGAGTGGGCCCAGGTCGACGCGCTGCGTCGCGGAGCCGAGGCCGAACGCGCCGAGATCCGCGCTGCGCGCGAGCGCGTGGCATCCGGGACCTTCGGGGTGTGCGAGCGGTGCGGCCGGCCAATCGCGGACGCCCGCCTGGAGGCGCGGCCGTTCGCGCGGCGGTGCATCGACTGCGCGCGGTAGTCGCGCGGCGCGACGGGCGGACGGGGGCGCCTAGGCTCGACGTGTGGAACCCCTGCTGATCGTGCTGCTGTTCGCCAACGCCGTCTTCAACGCCGTCGTCTGGCCGCGCTTCTACCCGCGCATCGCGAAGGACCCCCGGGCGCGGGATGCCGCGGGAAAGCCGACGGCGTTCCTCATCGTGCACACCGTGCTCATCGCGGTCGCCCTCGTGCTCGCCCTCGCGTCCGTGCTCGCCGCCATCGCCGCGATCGTGAGCTGACCGGGCCCCGGTCGAGGCCTTTCGGTAGACTGGTCGCGCGGGTTCGCCCGCCGCACCTCGTGCATCTACCTACCGGACCGGCAAGGCGGCACTGCCCCACGCCCCGGAGATCCTCATGCACCACCCCGCCCCCGTCGTCGACCGACCGTTGATCCATCACACCGGATTCTGGTACTTCCCGGTCGCGTTCGTCGCTCGTCTGCCGTTCGCGATGATGACCGTCGGCGTCCTCGCCATCGTCGTCGCCCTGCGCGGCTCCGTGGCGCTCGGCGGGCTCACCTCCGCCGCCGTCGGCCTCGGCGTCGTCGTCGCGGGCCCCGTGCTCGGCGACCTCGCCGACCGTCACGGCCAGCGGCGCGTGCTCGTCCCGGTGGGGGTGGCCAACGGCATCCTGCTCGCGCTCTTCCCGCTCGTGGTGGCATCGGCCCCCGGTGAGGCGCTGCTGCTCATCGTCGCGACGGCGATCGGTCTCACCGGCCCGCAGACCGCCGCGATGTCGCGGAGCCGCGTGATGGCCCTCATCGGCGACCGGGTGCGCCCCGAGCGCCGTGAGCGCACCTTCTCGCGTGCGATGGCGTACGAGTCGGCCGCAGACGAGACCGCCTTCGTCATCGGCCCCTTCGTCGTCGGCGTCCTCGCCGCGCTCGTCGCCCCCTGGGCGCCCATCATCGGCGCCGCGGTGCTGAGCTTCGTCTTCGTCACCGCGTTCGCGCTGCACCCGACCGGACGGGCCGTACCCGAACGGTCGGAGCGCGAGGAGATGGCGCCCTTCCGTGACGTGCTGCACCCCCGCATGCTCGTGCTGATCGCGGCCGTCTTCGGCGTCGGACTGTTCTTCGGTTCGACGCTGACCTCGCTGACCGCGTTCATGGAGGCCCAGGGCGCACCCGAGGCGGGGGCGCTGCTCTACGGCGTGATGGGCGTCGGCTCGGCCGTCCTGGCCCTGGCCGTCGCGGCCCTGCCCGCGCGCTTCGCGCTGCGCTGGCGCCTGGTGCTGTTCGCGGCTATCCTCACCGCGTCCGCGGGGGCGTACACGGTCGGCGGATCCGTGGTCACCGTCACGATCGTGCTGTGCCTCATGGGCATCGGCGTCGGGCCCTCGCTCGTGACGCTGTTCAGCCTCGCCGGTCACCGCGCCCCGCGCGGACGAACCGCCTCGACCATGACCCTGCTCGCCTCCGCGCTGACCCTCGCCCAAGCGGTGTCGTCGGCGGTGACCGGCGCGATCGCCGAGGATGTGTCGGTGGCCACGGCGATGCTTCTTCCCGCGGGCGCGGCGCTGCTCGTGCTCGCCATGGCGGCGGTCAATGCGTCGTCTGCGCCGCGGTGGGACGCCGCCCCGCTCACCGTGTGAGCCCGCGTCCGCCCGGACCTCACGCCGGGAGCGGGTAGCGACGGCGCAGGATCAGCCTCTGCGCGAGCGTCCACACGGTGGTCACCGCGAGATAGAGGCCGGCGGCCAGAGGCACGAACACCGCCACGACGGCCGTGGTGAACTGCAGCGCGCCGACCATCGCGCCCGTCCAGGCCGGCGCGGAGGGGTCGACCGCAGGCCGGAGCAGGCGTCGGGTGAGCTCGGCGACCCCGGCGATCACGACGACGATCCCGCCGATCACGGCGGCGGTGGCGGCATCCACCGTTCCCGTCGAGAGGGCGGAGACCAGGCTGCGTCCGAGGGGGACACCCCAGAGGTCGTGCGCGAGGAGGAGGTTCGCGTGTCCGCCGACGACGGGATGCAGGAACACCGCGTACAGCAGCCCCACCACCGGAGCCTGCGCGAGCAGGGGCAGGCAGCCGCCGAAGGGGGAGGCGCCTTCGTCGCGGTAGAGCTGCATCGTCTCGCTCTGCAGACGTTCCGGGTTCTTCCGCCACCGCTCCTGCAGGGCGCGCAGCTGCGGGGCGAGGCGCGCGCGTGTCTGCTCGGCACGCGCCTGCGACACGCCCACGGGGATGAGGAGCATCCGCACGATCACGGTCACGGCGACGACCGCGAGGGCGGCGGCGGCGCCCGGCACGAGCGGGTCGAAGACGGCGGCGAGCGCGAGCAGAGCGCGGGTGGTCATGTCGAGGAGGAAAGCGAGGGGAGGAAGGGCGAAGAGGTCCACGGGGCGTCCAATCGGTGCGTCGATCACGGCGGGGATCGGTCGCGGGGCGCGGTCGACGGCAGGAGCCGGGCGGGCGCGGGCGACCGGCGTCGCAGTCCGCAGAGAACGCCGGAGAATGCCGCGGGACGCGGCAGGGCGGTCGGGATCAGGCGACGCGGATCGTGCGGCCCGGCGCGCGCGGGCGCGGGTGGCCGGCGGCATCGGGATCGCTCTGGGCGATCGGTGCCGAGGGATCGGCGGGGCGGGGACTCGGCGGCGCCGTGGCGGCCAGGAGCGCCGGGAGGACGACGAGCACGATCACGGCGGTGACGACGACCGCCGCGGCCAGGACGACCGCCAGCAGCGGTGTCCCCCCTCCGGGTGTCACGGCCAGCTCGGCGGAGGCGAGCACGAGGTTGAGCACGGCGATCATCGATGCGATCACACGCTCACCCCCGGGAGTCTCGTGGTCCCACGGTAGCAGCGGGCCGCTCGCTACGCTGTCGCCATGACCACCCTCGTCCTCACCATCGTCGGCGACGATCGCGCCGGGCTCGTGTCCTCCGTCGCCGACATCGTCGACGCCCACGGCGGCAACTGGGAGAACAGCGAGCTCGCCGAGCTGGCGGGAGCTTTCGCCGGCATCGTCGAGGTCTCGATCGCCGCCGACGGCGCCGCCGCCCTGCGCGCCGCACTCGAGGGGCTGGCCGGAACGCTCGCCGTCACGGTGCACGCCGGAGCTGCTGCCGCCGCCGCTGCCGCTGCCGCGCGCACGGTGACGTTCGACGTGGTCGGAAACGACCGCCCCGGTATCGTGCGCGAGCTGTCGACCGCACTCAGCGCGCAGGGCGCGAGTATCGAACGCATGTCGACGCAGACGACGGATGCCGCGATGGCCGGCGGACGACTGTTCGAGGCCTCGATCACGGCGACGCTCGCTGCGACCGTCGTCGTCGACGACCTGGTGGCGGAGTTGGAGAGGTTGGCGACGGAGATCCAGGTCGACGTCACCCTGTCCGACGAAGCCTGACCTCTCGGTCCGGCATCCCGGTGGCGCGTGCGTTCCGGACGTCGGGTGCCAGGACCGGGGCGCCGACGCGAAGCGACCGGGTGGGGCTCAGAGCGGTCGCGTCGCGGTCCGTCGTCCCCGTCCGATGAGGCGCGCGATCCCGCGCCACCCGAGCAGGAACAGCGCGAGCGTGACGGCCGCGACGATGACGAACGCCACCGCGACGCCCTGACCGCTGACGGCACGCAGCACCATGCCGAGGATCACCGTGACGGCCCAGACGGGCAGCCCCGTGCGGACGAGCGCGACCGGGCCGCGCCACGCCCGTGACACCAGCCAGCCGACGAGGAGGGCGACGAGGAAGGGCCAGGCCGTCGTCGCGAGCCCCGAACCGAACGGCCCGAGCACGTCGCCGTCATGGGTCGCCCGCCCGATGGCGGCGAAGACGGTCACGAGGACGGCGTCCACGAGGAGAGCGAGGGCGGCGGGGGAGCGGCGGGTCGATGGCACGCCTCCATTCTCGCCCTCTCGCGGGCCCGCCTATCGCCGACGTATCGACTCCCGCAGACGCCGGGGCAACACGCCGCGCGATGGGCTGGTGATTCGTCGACCCGGAGGTTCTCATGACAGATCGCCGCGCACCGCTGCTCACCCCCGCCCGCGTGCTGGGCGCCACGGGGGTCTTGGCCGTGACGGCCGCGCTCACGCTCGCGCCGCGCTCGATCGCGTGGCCGGCGCGCTCCCTCGCCCTCGATGTGCTCGATCGGCTCCCGCCGGTGTGGACCGAGGTGCTGTTCGGCTGGGGTGTCGATGTGGCCGTGAACATCGGATTCTTCATCCCCCTCGGTGCGGCGGTCGCGCTGCTGCTCCCGCTGCGGTGGGCGCCGGCATCCGTGGTCCTGGGGGCGGCGGTGTCGGCCACGATCGAGATCGCGCAGACCGTCATCCCCGGGCGTGTGCCGGACCCGAGCGATGTCGTGGCCAACACCGCCGGAGCACTGATCGGAACGGTCGTGGTCGTCGGGGGCAGGCTGCTCGCACGTCGATGACGCGCGCGCCGCTCGCGCCGCGATCAGCGCGGCAGACGAAGCCGCGCGTGGAGGCCCCCGCCCTCGCGCGGCCAGAGTTCGAGCACTCCGTCATGCGCGCGCGCGACCGAGGCGACGATCGCGAGGCCCAGCCCCGTCCCGTCCCCACGCCCGCGCGTCCGGCCGGCGCCGCGCACGAACGGCTCCGGGAGCGTGGCGACGAGGGCGTCCGTGAGCGGAGCCCCGGTGTTGGCGACGTCCACGAACACCTCGGCGGCATCGCTGTGCACGCCCACGCGCACCCAGCCGCCCGGGACGTTGTGCACGACGGCGTTGCGCACGAGGTTGGTCACCGCTTGGGCGAGGAGCGTCTCGTCGCCATGGGCCGTCACCTCCGAGGCGGTCTGCGCCGTCAGCGCGACACCGGCGTCGTGAGCGCTTGACTGCGCCTCGACGACGGCCGCCCGGACGACGGAGCCGACATCGACGGAGCCGCGCGGCAGAGGCGTCGTGCTGCCGGCGCGCGACAGCAGGAGCAGCGCTTCGGTGAGTCGGATCGCACGTTCGTTGGTGGTGTCGAGCCGGTCGAGGAGCGTGTCGATGTCGACCCCGGCCGGATCGGCACGCGCCACCTCCAGCATGGTGCGCATCGTCGCGTGCGGCGTGCGCAGCTCGTGCGACGCGTTCGCGGCGAACCGCTTCTGCTCGCGGAGGGTCTCGCCGACACGTTCGAGCATCGCGTCGAAGGTGTCGGCCAGATCGGTGAGCTCGTCGCGTCGGCCGGGCTGGGCGACGCGCCGTTCCAGATCGCCGCCCTGCACGGCGCGGGCGGTGTCGGTGATGCGGGTGAGAGGCCGCAGCATGATGCCCGACACGACCCACCCGCCGCCGAGGCCGACGACCGCGAGGCCCGCCACCGTGTACCAGGCGTATCGCACGAACGCCTCCGTCAAGTCTCCGCGCGCGGGGGTGAACGCGCCGCTGTCGGAGAAGAGGTTCCCCTCCGGCAGGAAGCGCAGCACGAGGAACCCGAGCGCGAAGACGGCGACACCGACGATCACGACGAACGCGGCGTAGCTCAACGTGAGCTTGACGCGCACCGACAGGCCGGGTGCGCGCTCATCCATCGAGCGGACCCATGCGGTAGCCGACGCCCGGAACCGTCTGGATGAGCCAGGGCTCGCCGAGGCGCTTGCGGAGCGTGGAGATGGTGATGCGCACGGCGTTCGTGAACGGGTCGGCGTTCTCGTCCCACGCGCGCTCCAGCAGCGCCTCGGCGCTGACGACCCCGCCCCTCGCGGTCATCAGCACCTCCAGCACCGCGAACTGCTTCCGCGTCAGCGAGACGTATCGACCGTCGCGGTAGACCTCGCGGCGGAACGGGTCGAGGCGGATGCCGTCCTGGTCGAGCACCGGTGGGGCGGAGGCCGCAGGGCGCCGGGCGAGAGCCCGGAGGCGCAGGACGAGCTCGCGCAGCACGAAGGGTTTGGTCAGGTAGTCGTCGGCGCCGCTCTCGAACCCCGACGCCTTGTCGTCGAGGCGGTCGGCCGCGGTCAGCATCAGGACGCGGGGCGCGGTTGCACGGGCAGCCAGGTCCCGCGCGATCTCGTCGCCGTTCGGGCCCGGGATGTCGCGGTCGAGCACCACGACGTCGTACGCGGTGTAGCCGAGCAGTTCGAGAGCGGTGTCGCCGTCGCCGGCGATATCGGCGGCGATCGCCTCGAGCCGGAGGCCGTCACGGATCGCCTCGGCGAGGAAGGGTTCGTCCTCGACGATCAGCACGCGCATCCCGTCATCGTAGGCGGGCGGGGATATCGCCGACGTATGCGTCGGTAGCGTGGACGCATGCCGACGCGACTTCTGCTCCTCGCCGACACGCACGTGCCGAAGAGGGCCCGAGCTCTCCCCACGGCGGTGCGGCGGATGGCATCCCGGGCCGATCTCATCGTGCACGCCGGCGACTGGGTCGAGGAGAGCGTGCTCGACGATCTGTCGGCGATCGGACCCGTGCGGGGGGTCTGGGGCAACAACGACGGGGACGGCCTGCGGACGCGTCTGCCCGAGGTGGCCCGTGCCGAGATCGACGGGGTGCGCCTCGCCGTGGTGCACGAGACGGGCGCCGCCGCGGGGCGGGAGAAGCGCATGGATGCCGCCTACCCCGACACGGACGTGCTCGTGTTCGGGCACAGCCATATCCCGTGGGACTCGCTGACCCCCGCGGGACTGCGGCTGCTCAACCCCGGCTCGCCCACCGATCGGCGCCGCCAACCGGCGTGCACGGTCATGACGGCGACGCTGTCGGACGGCGCCGTCCGCGACGTGCTCCTGCACGAGGTCTCGCGCGACTGATCGTGACCGGTCCGGACGGGACTATCGCCGTCGTATGCCCGGCGGCATACGCTCCGGCAACGGTCGTCGCGATCGACTCGTGGCATGCGTTCGTCCCGGTCTCCACGCCCCGTCCGTCGTCGCCTCCTCGTGCTGCTCGTCGGCGCCGGCGGGGCGATCGTCGTGCTCATCGCCGCCCTCGTCGTCCTGTCGACGGTGACCGCGTCGTCGTTCGTCGCGGGGATCAGCGCTGCGGTTCCGTTCCCGCCGACCGAGGCCGACGGCATGATCCCGGATGCCGAGCCGTTGACGCCGGCCGATGACGGGCATCCGGCACTGGGACGCCTCGACGCCGAGCTGCTCGAGGCGTTGCGGGCCGCGGCGGAGGTGGCCGACGACGACGGGATCTCGTTCGACATCACCAGCGGATGGCGAAGTGAGGCCTATCAGCGCTGGCTCCTGCAAGAGGCGATCCGCACCTACGGCAGCGAGGAGGTGGCTCGCGAATTCGTCGCGACTCCCGAGCAGTCCAGCCACGTGACCGGGCACGCCGTCGACATCGGATCGCTGGACGCCCAGCTGTGGATCATCGAGCACGGCCGCGAATGGGGCCTCTGCCAGACCTATGCGAACGAGAGGTGGCATTTCGAACGGGCGACGACGGACGGCGGCGAGTGTCCTCCGCCGCTCGCGGATGCGCGCGGGTGACGGCGCCCGCCCGAAGGTGCACCCGGGTGCGTCGAGGGGTGGCGTTCTCACCGCCCTCGCTCACCGCGCGCTCGAACAAGCCCGGCCGCGGATCACGACGGCGCCGCGCCCCGGAGGGCACGGCGCCGTCGTTCGACGGGGATTACTCCGCGTTGAGGTGGCGCGCCGCCGAGGTCATCGGGCACTCGAACGGGTCGCGGGCAGCGAGGCCCACCCGGTTGAGGTACCGGATGACGATCCCGTAGGACTGGAACAGCGTCGTCTCGACGTAGGGCACGTCCATCGTCGCGCAGTGCTCGCGCACGATGACGCGGGCGCGGCTGAGGTGCGGGCGCGGCATGTTCGGGAACAGGTGGTGCTCGATCTGGTAGTTGAGCCCGCCCATGAGCCACGTGGCCCACCAGCCGCCCGAGACATTGCGCGAGGTGCGCACCTGCTTGCTGAAGAAGTCGAGCTTCGCGCCGGGCTCGATGACCGGCATCCCCTTGTGGTTGGGCGCGAAGGACGCGCCCATGTAGATGCCGAAAACGGCGACCGAGACGCCGAAGAACGCGAATGCGAGGCCCACCGGCAGGAAGACGAAGATCGGGGCGATGAAGATCGTGTGGCGCAGGGCGAGCAGGCCGAGCTCCTTCCAACGGTCCTTGTTCTCGCCGCGCGAGAGCAGGTGACGGAGCGCCAGGACGTAGAGGTTGATGCCCTCGAAGGCCAGCAGTGGGAAGAAGAGATAGCCCTGGCGCTGCGTGATCCAGCGCTGCACGCCGCGCGCCTTGGCGGCGTCGACGTCGAGGAACGAGATCGTGTCGATCTCGATGTCGGGGTCTTTGCCGACGCGGTTCGGGTTGGCGTGATGCCGGGTGTGCTTCGATGCCCACCACGAGCGGCTCATGCCGACGATGCCGTTGCCGATGAAGAGGCCGAGGCGGTCGTTGGCGGGGCCGGAGGCGAAGATCTGCCGGTGGGCCGCCTCGTGCGCGAGGAAGGCGACCTGCGTGAACAGGATGCCGAGGACCGCGGCGATGATCAGTTGGAACCAGCTGTCGCCGAGGAGGATGAAGCCGGTGATGCACCCGGCGAACCCGAGCACGATCGCCACGGCGACACCCGCGTAGAACCGCGGGGTGCGTACGAGCAGCCCGCTCTCGCGGACCACCTGCGACAGCTCCGTGTAGGCCTTGGTGATCGGGGGGAATTCCTTGGTTCCGGAATAGGTCTGACGTACGGGGCCGAGGCGGGACTCGGCGACGGGGGTAGCGATCTGCTGCTCCTCGGGTGTGCGTTCTGCGGAGGTCGGGCCGACGGCTTCCCGACCCGAGGTTCACATTACGGGTCGCCGTATAAAGGCCCCGGAATACATCCACATGTGCAGGAGCCTCACGGGAAACGGAAACATCCGCGCGTGCGAGCGCCCCCGCGACGGCCGGGCCGCCGCCGCCCGGGAACGACGAAAGCCGGGGCGTCGCGTCGGCGACGCGCCCGGCTCTCGTGCAGAGGAGCGGAGCTCAGAGGGGGCGGATGTTCGCCGCCTGCATGCCCTTGGGGCCCTGCTCAGCGTCGAACTCGACCTTCTGGGCCTCGGTGAGCTCCTTGAAGCCGTTGCCCTGGATCGCGCTGAAGTGCGCGAACAGGTCGGCCGAGCCGTCATCGGGAGCGATGAAGCCGTAGCCCTTTTCGGAGTTGAACCATTTCACGGTGCCAGTGGCCATCGTGTTCTTCCTTTATTCATGTTGGGCCGCAGATGCGACCGTGGGTGCCGCTCCGACGCGTGCGGAGCGGACGGGGACGCCGCGGCACCGAATCGGTGACACGGACGCGGTGCCCGTCGACCGCGGCCTGAGCCGCGACGACGGACGCATGGACGCCGAGGTTCTCGCCGAGCGGACCTTGGGCTTCGTAGCCCGAGGTGGCCGCGCCGACGAAACCGGCGTAGTCGGATCCGGCCGTCGCGACGTAGACGTCGAGATCGGCCTGGCGCCACGACAGTGGCGAAGGGTGAAGCAAAGACACAAGAACTTTCCGCGAGTGCGACGCGAGGACCGAGGCCGTCGAGCGAGGCACGCGATGGGTGAGGGAGGGAATGCTGTCGGAAACGGCTCGGCGCCGTGCGCCCGGCATCTCAGCGATGAGGCGGGCGTCGATGAAGCAAGTCCCAGAACGAATACCTCCACGCTAGCACGGATGCCCGAACGCCGCCCGGGAACTTTCGACGGCCGGCGCGGTGCGCTGGACTGGGCGCATGGCATCCACCGATCCGGCCGCGTCCGACGACGAGCGCTGGCTGGTCATCGACGGCAGGCGGTGGCGTCGGACGGACCCGTTGCTTCCGGAGGATCTCGCCACGGCCCTGTGCTCCCACCTGGGGAGGGCGCGTGCGGCGGTGCGCGTGGCGAAACGCGACGGGGATGACGACGCCACGGCCGACGCCCGGTCTCGCGTGGGGCTGGCCAAGGCCGGGTTGGGCGAACGAGGGCCGAAGTGGTGGGACGACGAGGTCGCGGCGCGGCTGTCGCGGGCGCGCGAGGCGCTGGCCGAGCTCGACCGCCTCGCCCCTCCGAGAGCAGACGGTGCGCCCGCCGTCAACACGTAGCGCGTCGAGGATCGAACCGCTGGGCTGGGACCTCCACGATCGAGGGAGAGTCATGTCATCCACTGTTTCCGAGCTGGAGAAGCTCAACGAACTGCTGAAGAAGTTCCGCTTCGCCATGGTCACCACGCGGGCCGAGAACGGCGACCTGCACGCTCACCCCCTCACCGTGCAGGAGACCGAGTCCGACGGAGATCTCTGGTTCATCGTCGGGACGCACGCCTCCGCCGTCGAGCACGTGCGTCGGGACCCGAAGGTGGGGTTGTCGTTCAGCACCGACGGCACGTGGCTGTCGCTCGCGGGGGAGGCCGAGGTCGTCGACGACCTCGCCAAGCTCAAGGAGCTGTGGTCGACGAGCGTCGAGGCGTGGTTTCCGGACGGCCCCGAGGCGCCGGGCGTGACGCTGCTGAAGGTCTCGACCTTGACGGGGGAGTACTGGGGCAGCGCGGGTGGACGCATCGCGACGGCGATCGCGCTCGTGACGTCGAAGGTGACGGGTGATCGCCCGCGAGGCGGCGAGAACGAGACGTTCGACCTGACCGACTGACGACCCGACCGGGGCGGTGCCGATCCACCGGCACCGCCCCGACCCGCGGGTGCGGGGAGAGGCGGCCTCAGCCGCCGGAGGGGTTGTCGACGGGGGTGTCGTCGTCGTCGGTCGTGGGAACCGACGGTGCGTCGGCGGTCTCGAGCTCGTCGGGCTCGTCGGCGGTGTCGGGGGTGCGTTCGGCGAAGGTGTCCATGACGGCACCCGACCACTCGTCCGATCCAGGCGCACGGGCCTTGCGCGCAACGGTTCGTCGTGAGAGCGCAAGCCCCCGAGTCGGGCCCCGGCGCTTTGCGACGATGACGGCATGTCACGACCCGAAGTGCGCTCCAAGCCCTGCGCGTATTGCGGCCGCCCGTTCAGCGACCGCAAGCGCTGGAGCGGACGCGATCAGTGGGACCAGGTGCTGTACTGCTCGCGCGGATGCCGGTCGAAGGCCGCGGCTCAGAGGCGCAGCGCATGAAGGCCGCGCTGATCCTGGCCACCCAGCAGTTCGCCGAGCACCCCGCGTACGTCGACGACGAGGTCGAGGAATTCTTCTTCATCGAGTCGGCACCGCGGTTCGCGAAGCTGCCGTACCACCGGCACAAGATCGTGCTGCTGGTGTCGGCCATGCGGCACACGGCGGCGCGGCTGGAGGCCGAGGGCCGGACCGTGCGGCGCATCACCCTCGACGACGACCTGACGTTCAAGGCGGGCCTCGAACGCCTGCTGAAGAAGCACCACGTGTCGCGGTTGACCTGGATGAGCGACCCGAACCGTCCCGTCGACGAGCGCATCGCGCGGATCTGCGCCGACCACGACGTCGACACGGACGTGCTCTCGGACGGGCTCTTCCTCACGCCCGAGGAGGACGTGGACGGCTGGTTCGCGGAACACCCCACGCCGCTCATGGAGGACTTCTACCACTGGCAGCGCCGGCGCACCGGCATCCTGATGGACGGCGGCAAGCCCGCGGGGCGTCGCTGGAACTTCGATGCCGACAACCGTAAGGCCCTGCCGAAGAAGGGCGTCGAGATCCCGCCCCTGCCGCAGCTCGCGCACGACGAGATCACGCGCGGGGTGATCGCGGAGGTCGATGAGCTGTTCCCCGGGCACCCGGGCGCGGCGGAGGAGTTCTGGCTCCCGGTGACCCCCGAGGACTCCCGCGACTGGCTCGACGTCTTCGTCGCGGAGCGCCTGCACGACTTCGGCCGCTACGAGGACGCGATGAAGGCCGACGAGCCGTTCCTCTTCCACGCGATCATCTCGCCGATGCTGAACATCGGGCTTCTGACCGTCGAGGAGGTGGTCGCCGCAGCCACCCGCACGGACGCCCCGCTGGCATCCGTCGAGGGGTTCGTCCGCCAGGTGATCGGATGGCGCGAGTACATGCGCGGCATGTACCGGGCACACCCGAAGCTCGAGCACGTGAACGCGCTGCACCTCGAGCAGCGGATCCAGAAGTACTGGTATTCGGGGGAGCGGATGCCGAAGGACCTGCCGATCCCGGTGCGCACGGTGCTGGAGCGCGTGCACCGGTGGGGGTACGCGCACCACATCGAGCGGCTGATGGTGCTCGGCAACTGGTTCCTCCTGCAGGGCTACGCGCCGCGGCAGGTGAACGCGTGGTTCCTCGCGCTGTTCGTCGACGCGTACGACTGGGTGATGGTGCCCAACGTCATGGGCATGAGCCAGTTCGCCGACGGCGGGTTCGTCGCCACCAAGCCCTACGTCTCGGGCGGGGCGTATCTGCAGAAGATGGGCTCGTGGTGGCCGTCGGCGCAGGATGCCAAGGACTCGGCGTTCACCGAGGCGTACTGGGAGTTCCTCGAGCGGCACGAGGACGTGCTGGCGGGCAACCACCGGCTGGGGCTCGCGCTGGCGCAGATGAGGAAGCGGCGCGACGCGAAGGAGTAGCGATGGGTGCCGGTCCTCGACGGTCTCGCGGAGCGGAGGTGCCTGAGCCTGTCGACGTCACCGGGTGACGTGTGGGGCCCGGTCCCTTCGACAGGCTCAGGGGCCTCTGCGGCGGCCCGGGTCCTTCGGCGGGCTCAGGACCGGGGTGGTCGCTGAGCCCGCCGGCGCGACCGCGCGGTCAGCTCTTGAGCTTGTTCAGCGACGAGCCCTTGTGCGCCGCGGTCGAGCCCGACTTCTCCGACTTCACGATGTAGGCCGGGTCGTCCTCGGACGCCGTGAACTTCTGGCCGTCGTGCTGGAAGTCCTTCGTCTTCTTCTCCACGACCTCGCCCTGCGTCTTGCCCTGCGGGGTGTCCCAACTGACGCGATCGCCCTTCGACAGATCCTTCGACATGTCATGTCCCTTCGGTTCGTGTGGGGCCATGGTTTCGAGGCCGCGGGGACGTCCGCGGGGGATTGACAGCCCCCGGACAGTAGGTGCTTCGCGCGCGAAGCGCAACACCCCCTCGATGTCGGAGGGGGTGCGTAGCGTCGGCGTGGGCCTTTCGTTTCGCGGCCCACGACGTGAGGAGAGCCATGACCGAGCCGACCACCACGAACGGCGGCGCACCCGTCGCCAGTGACGAGCATTCGCAGAGCGTCGGAGCCGACGGCTCGATCGCGCTGACCGACCACTACCTGATCGAGAAGCTCGCGCAGTTCAATCGCGAGCGCGTCCCCGAGCGCGTCGTGCACGCGAAGGGCGGCGGAGCGTTCGGCACCTTCCGCACGACCGGCGACGTCTCGGCCTACACCCGGGCCGCGTTGTTCCAGCCCGGCGTCGAGACCGAGATGCTGGCGCGCTTCTCGTCGGTCGCCGGCGAGCAGGGCAGCCCCGACACGTGGCGCGACCCCCGCGGGTTCTCGCTGAAGTTCTACACGACCGAGGGCAATTACGACCTCGTCGGCAACAACACCCCCGTCTTCTTCGTCAAGGACGGCATCAAGTTCCCCGACTTCATCCGGTCGCAGAAGCGCCTCCCCGGCAGCCACCTGCGCGACAACACCATGCAGTGGGATTTCTGGACGCTCTCGCCCGAGAGCGCCCACCAGGTCACGTGGCTCATGGGCGACCGCGGCATCCCGGCGTCCTGGCGGCACATGAACGGCTACGGCTCGCACACCTACCAGTGGATCAATGCCGACGGCGAACGGTTCTGGGTGAAGTACCACTTCCACACCGACCTCGGCCACAAGACGCTCACGCAAGACGAGGCGGATCAGATCGCGGGCCAGGACGCCGACTTCCACATCCGCGACCTGTACGCGGCGATCGAGCGGGGCGAGTTCCCCACGTGGACGCTGAAGGTGCAGATCATGCCTTACGAGGATGCCAAGACCTACCGCTTCAACCCGTTCGACCTGACCAAGGTGTGGCCGCACAGCGACTACCCCGAGATCGAGGTCGGCACGATGGAGCTGAACCGCAACCCGGGCAACTACTTCGCCGAGATCGAGCAGGCGGCCTTCGAGCCGTCGAACTTCGTGCCCGGCATCGACGGCAGCCCCGACAAGATGCTGCAGGCGCGCATCTTCAGCTACGCCGACGCGCACCGCTACCGCGTCGGCACCAACTACCAGCAGCTGCCGGTGAACCGTCCGCACGCCGAGGTGCACTCGTACTCGAAGGAGGGCGCGATGCGCTACGAGTACAACCCGCCCGAGGTGCCCGTCTACGCGCCGAACTCGGTGGGCGGACCCGCGGCCGACCCGCGACGCGCCGGCGACGGCGGCTGGCACAGCGACGGCGAACTCGTGCGGTCGGCGGCGACGCTGCACCCCGAGGACGACGACTGGGGTCAGGCGGGTGCCCTCGTGCGCGAGGTCATGTCGGCCGAGGAGCGCGACCGTCTCGTCGAGACGATCGTCGGGCACGTCGGGGGAGTGACCCGGAAGGACGTCCGCGATCGTGCCGTGCAGTACTGGAAGAACGTGGATGCCGAGACCGGATCGCGTGTCGAGGCGGGCCTCCCGCCGCTCGAGGACTCGACCGCTCCCGGCGAGCAGCTGAGCGAGCCGAACCCCGACGGCGACCTCGTGGGAACGGACGTCGCCGGCACCATCTGAGTCGGCCATCTGAGTCGGCACCGTCGACGGCGAACGCGCCGGTCCCCTCGGGGCCGGCGCGTTCGCGTCCGTGCGGTCCCGCCGGGGCGGGGCGTCAGAGAGCGGCGCGATCCGTGCGCGTCAGGCGCCAGCGGGAGGCCAGCACTCCGGCGATCAGCGCTCCCGCGCCCCCCGCGATCATGTCGCCGATGGTGTCGTCGTACGTGACGAAGATGGCGTCGGTGATGAAGCGGTAGCCGAACCACTCGACCATCTCCCACACGGCGCTGAGCGCGAGCCCCGCCGTCGTGGCGACGAGGATCGGCGTTCGGCGTCGGCCGGTCGGCTCGATCACCCGAGCGTCGTCGAGGAGCACGAGCGCGACGGCGGCCAACACTCCCGTGCATACGGCGTGGACGATCAGATCCCACCCCGTCCACGCGCGGTACAGGTCGATGACGTTGCTGCCGGCCGCGATGAACACGGTGACGCACGTGACGAGGTCGAGTCCGGAGCGCAGGCCGATCATGCGCGAGAGCATCACCGCCGGCAGTGACATCGACAGCACGGCGAAGTCCGTGAACGGCAGGGCGAACAGCGAGACGATCACGATCACGATCGCCGCCGCGCGCACCGCGTCGGCGAGCCAATCGGTGACGCTGCGCGGCGGGCGCTTGAGGTTGGCGTACATCGCCGAGAGCAACGGCATCCGCTGCTCTTCGGACGGCGCGCGGTGAGCGGTCACCGTGGGCTCCCGACGGGGATGCGTACCACGGCCTGCACGGGGAGGTGGTCGCTCGGCCACTGCGTCCCGGTGGGGCGGGGGTCGATGCCCACGGCGCGCACCCCGACCTCGGGGGTGGCCAGCAGCGCGTCGATGCGCCGAGCGCCGACCCGCGGGGTCGCGTAGTTGTTGAATGTGCCCCACTCGGCCGACCGCCGCGCGTGGGCGTACGACCAGGTGTCGACGAGTAGTGCGTCGGCGAACATGCCGGCGAGCTCGCCCGAGCGCACGTGCGCGTTCACGTCGGCGGTGAACAGCAGCGGTCCCGCCTCGGCGGCGACCAGATCGTGCAGCCAGGTGGCCGACCGCCGCCGCGCGCGCCGCGAGAAGGCGTCGAAGTGCGTGTTGACGAAGGTGAAGCCCGCGCCGGTGGCGAGGTCGCGCAGGTGCGCGATCACGGCGATACGTGGGATCGTGTTGCCCCACCCGGTCGATCCGGGCACCTCGGGGGTGTCGGAGAGGGCGACCTGGCGCCAATCCTCCACCTCGATGCGGTCGCGGTCGTAGAACAGGGGAGTGCCCTCGCCGCCGCGGTCCTTGCCGCGCCCGAGACCGAGGCGCCCGTAGCTCGAGCCCAGGGAGTCCTGCACCCACTGCGCCTGGTCGGGCATCGCCTCCTGCGAGCCGAGGAGGTGCGGACGGTTCGCGCCGAGGAACGTGCGCAACCGTTGCTTGCGCATCGGCCAGCGGTCGGCGGGCGGCCAGGTGATGCGGTCGAAGCGTCGGCGGATGTTGAAGCTCATCACGTGCAGGTCGGGAGCCTCGACGTCGGGGAACAGGATGCCGGCCATCAGCGCGCCCCCTCGCTGAGGGGGCGCACGGCACGCCGGCGGGCCACACGCACCCACCGGGCGACCGGGAAGTCCCGCGGCCAGTGCGCGAACACCGTGCCCGCGCCGCGGCGGAAGCACCGCGCGAACCGCCCCGGCTCGACGGTCCGCGATGACACGCGCATGTGGTGCCCCGGGACGTGGCGGATGCGGTGCCGCTCGCCGAGGTGGTAGGCCAGGTCGAGGTCGTCGTGCAGCTCGGGGTCGAGGTGCACCTCGGCACGCACGTCCTCCCACGCCCGCCGCCGGAACGCCATGTTCGACCCCCAGAGGGGCGTGTGACCGAGGGCGGGGACGGCGAAGGCGGTGTAGGTGCCGAGGAAGGCCCGGGCCATCGCCACGCGCCCGGCCGCCGGGCCGTCATGGAACACGGCACCGCCGGTGACGGCATCCACGTCCGTGTCCTTCAGCGCCTCGACCATGCTCGCCACCCAGGTCGCCGCGGGGATGCTGTCGGCGTCGAGCCGGAGGATGAGGTCGCCCCGCGCGGCGTCGTAGCCCGCGGCCGCAGCGGCAGGGATGCCGCGCTCGCCGCAGAAGACCACGCGCGTCCCCGCGCCGCGCGCGACGGCGGCGCTGTCGTCGCGGGAGTCGTTGTCGACGACGACGATCTCGTCGGGGGCGAGGGTCTGCGCGGCGAGCGCTCCCAGGCACCGCCGAAGGTGCGCGGAATCGTCGCGGACGGGGATGACCACGGAGACGGTCACGGTCGACGGCACGGGGCCAAGGGGCACGCTTCCTCCCGGGGACGAGTCTTCCCACGCTAGGCGATCGACGCGGGGCGTTTCCCGGCTTGACGCCGGCGTCGCACGATGACACGCGCACGTGCGGGCTTTCGTAGGGTGGAGGTCATGGCATCCGCATCCACCCTGAACGTGTCGGCGTACCTGTTCACGCCGCTCGACGACCCGGCAGCCCTCCGGGACGCACTGCGCGAGCAGGCCGGGGCGCGGGGGCTGCGCGGGACGATCCTGCTGGCCGAGGAGGGGATCAACCTCTTCCTGGCGGGGTCCGCCGACGAGGTGCGCGGTTTCGTCGACGATCTCCGGACCGATGCGCGTTTCGCGGCCCTGCAGACGAAGGAGAGCTGGTCGGACGCCGTGCCCTTCGGCGCACTGCGGGTGAAGGTGAAGCGCGAGATCATCCGCATGGATCGCCCCGAGGTGCGTCCGCAGGACGGCCGGGCACCCGCCGTGAGCCCGGAGACCCTGCGCCGGTGGCTCGACCGTGGCAGCGACGACGACGGTCGCGAGGTGGTGCTCGTCGACACGCGCAACGCTTTCGAGGTCGACTACGGCACCTTCGCCGGGGCGCTGGACTGGCGCATCGACCGGTTCACCCAGTTCCCGGCTGCTGCGAGCGCGCACCGCGACGAGCTCGTCGGCAAGACGGTCGTGAGCTTCTGCACCGGCGGCATCCGCTGCGAGAAGGCGGCGCTGTACCTGCGGGACGAGGGCGTCGAGGCGTACCAGCTCGACGGCGGCATCCTCGGGTGGTTCGACGCGCAGGGCGCGGCGCACTGGAGCGGCGACTGCTTCGTGTTCGACGAGCGCGAGGCGCTCGACCCCGCGCTCGCCGCGCGGGTGGGGGCCTGACGTGATCTGGGACCAGCACGCGTGCGCCGAGCTCGTCGAGACCGCCGACCTGACCGAGCTGCACCGCTATCGCGGCGGCGGGGGCGGCCTGGTGTCGCTGAACGTCGGCTTCGCCCCGCACGGCCCCGAGGTCGCGGCATCCGTCCTTCACTCCTTCCGTGCGCAGGTCGAGGCGATCGAGGGGCTCGCGCTGGCGGCATCCGTCGAGGACGTCGACCGCATCGCCGCCGCCGGGGACACCGCGGTGGTGTTCGACCTCGAAGACGTCGCCCCCCTCGGGGGAGACCTCGGCGCGGTGGCCGCTCTCACGGCCCTGGGTGTGCGCACCCTCGGGCCGGTCTACAACCACGCCAACGCCGCCGGCGGCGGGTGCCTCGACGCGATCGACGACGGCCTCACCGCGTGGGGTCGCGATCTCGTCGCCGAGATGAACGTTCGCGGCATGGTGCCCGACGGCTCGCACGTGGGGGCGCGCACCACCTTCGACATGTGCGCGGTGTCGACCCGACCGGTCGTCTTCAGCCACTCCAACCTGCGCGCCGTGTGGGATCACCCGCGCAACATCACCGACGATCAGGCCCGCGCCGTCGCCGACACCGGGGGAGTGGTGGGCGTGACCGGCGTCGGCATCTTCCTCGGGCCCAACACCCCGACGCTCGAGGCGATGGTGCGCCACATCGAGCACGCCGTCGGAGTCGTCGGCATCGCGCACGTGGGCGTGAGCACGGACTTCTCCTTCGACTGGGAGACCTTCCGCGACGTGCTGGCGACGAGCCCCGAGCTCTACGACGCCAGCTACACCGCGTGGGGACCGGTCGAATGGATGCCGCCGGAGACCTTCGTTCAGCTCGGCGGCGCCCTCGCGGCGCGGGGCTGGGCCGACGCCGACATCGCCGCGGTGCTCGGCGGGAACTTCCGCCGCGTCGCCCTCGAGAGCTGGGAGGCTCACGCATGACCGCATTCCCCGACGACGCCGTGCTGCGCCGTGCCCGACCCGGTGACGAGGACGGCATCCTCGCCTGCATCCAGGCCCTCGCCGACTACGAGAAGGAGCCGGATGCCGTCGAGAACACCGCGGCGATGATCACCGCGACGCTGTTCGGCGACGAGCCGCGCGCGTTCGCGATCGTCGTGGCCGGCCCCGACGACGATATTCGCGCGATCGCGATCTGGTTCCTCACCTACTCCACGTGGACGGGCACGCACGGCATCTGGCTCGAGGACCTCTACGTGCACGAGCAGTACCGCTCGCACGGCTACGGGGTCGCTCTGCTCTCGGCGCTCGCCGAGGAGTGCGTGCGGCGCGGGTATTCGCGCCTGGAATGGACGGTGCTGGACTGGAACGAGCCGGCCATCGGCTTCTACCGTGCCCTCGGAGCCGAGGCGATGGAGGAGTGGACGACGCGCCGGGTGACCGGCGAAGCGCTGCAGGCGCTGGCTCAGCGGGGATGACGCAGCGTCCACGTCGAACCGCGCCCCGGCTGACCGGGGCCACGCCGGTTCACCGCCCGAGGTCGGCCCGTACCGCCTCCGCGGCCCGCTGACCCGACACGAGCGCGCCCTGGATCGACGCCGTGTCGCGGTGATCCCCGGCGACGTAACGGCCGTCGCCGAGCCGCACGGGACGCCGCCGTCGCAGCGGTGGATCCTGCACGGGGAGGGCTCGGGCGATGTCGTCGCGACGCAGCAGGCGCCAGGGGCGGGTGTCGGCATCCCAGATCTCGGCGAGCTGGCGACGGATGCCGCTCTCCGACGCGTCCGAGGGCAACACGCACGTCGCCTGGATGAGGTGCTGCCCCCGCGGCGCGTAGGTCGGGGCGGTGTTCGTCATCACCGCGGTGTTCACCACCGGGCCGCGACGACGGCCGTCGACCCGGAGCGCGCCGTCGTCCGTCGGTGCCTCGTCGGCGGCGAACCACCACGTCTGCAGGCCCCGCGGCGCGGCGAGCGACACGTCCAAGGCCGGGTCGAGACCGGTGGCGAGGATCACGGCGCGGGCGGTCACGGCATCCTGACCCTCGATGCCCACATGCCAGCCGTGCGCTCGCCGCCGGGTCGAGACCACCCGGTGCGACAGGCGGATGCCGGCTCCCGCTCGCCGGGCGGCGTCGGCGAGCTGCGCGGGGAGGGCGCCGATGCCCGCGGCGGGAACGCCCGGGCGCCCGAGCGCGAAGCTGCGGATGAGCAGGCGGACGAACGCGTCGGAGGTCTCCTGTCGGTCGTCGGCGAGCACGCCGGCCAGGAAGGGTTCGAGCACGGCCTCCCGCAGGGGTCCGCGCAGGCCCGCCCGGTCCCACGCCTCGGCGAGAGCGCGGTCGTCGCCGGTCTTCGCCGCCCGGGCGGTCAGGACGGTCGGACCCGCCCACCGAGCGAGGGCGAGGACATCCGTCGGCCGCACGAGTCCGCTCGCCAGCGTCTCGGCCAGCGACGACGGATGCCGCAGCGGGTGCGCGAGCCGCGCCACCCGGTCGTCGAGTCGCACGCCGACCGCCACGGGGAAACGCCGCAGCGCCAGCGCGTCGACGTCGACCCAGCGCCGGATCGCGGGATAGGCCGGGTTCAGCACATGGAAGCCGAGATCGAGGCGGAATCCGTCGACGACGTCGGTGCGCTCCCGCCCTCCCACGGCGTCCCCGGCCTCGAGGACGACGACGTCGCGTCCGGCCTCCGCGAGGCGGGTCGCCGCGCGCAGCCCCGCGAGGCCCGCACCGACCACGATGACGTCGTACTCGCTCATGCCGAGAGCCTACGAAGCGCCGTCGTCCCGGCCGTCGGGCTTGCGCGCGCGGCGTCGGATCCTCGAGTGTCCGGAACACGCCGCATCGCGCGAGGGCGTCCGGCGTGTCCGGGACGCTCGACGGCCTGCAGGCCATCGCGGGGGACGCGAAAGGGCCCGGATGCCGTGGCATCCGGGCCCTCTCGATTCGTTACGCGGAGGCTTCCTCACGCTTGGGCAGCACCCAGCCGGGGCGCACGAAGTGGCACGTGTAGCCGTTCGGGATGCGGATCAGGTAGTCCTGGTGCTCGGGCTCGGCCTCCCAGAAGGGCGCCTCCGGCTCGATCGTGGTGACGACCTTCGCCGGCCAGATCCCCGATGCGTCGACATCGGCGATCGTGTCGCGCGCGACCTTCTCCTGCTCGGACGAGAGCGGGAAGATCGCCGAGCGGTAGCTCGTGCCGATGTCGTTGCCCTGGCGGTTCAGTGTCGACGGGTCGTGGATCTGGAAGAAGAACGCCAGGATGTCGCGGTACGTGGTCTTCGCGGGGTCGAAGACGATCTCGACCGCCTCGGCGTGGCCGGGGTGGTTGCGATAGGTCGCGTGGTCGTTCTGCCCGCCGGTGTAGCCGACGCGCGTGTCGAGAACGCCCGGCTGGCGACGGATGAGGTCTTCGACGCCCCAGAAGCAGCCGCCCGCGAGGACGGCGGTCTCGGTGCCGGGGCGGCGGGTGATCTCGCCGGTGTCGGAAGGTCCGCTGGTCATGCTGGTGCTCCTTTTGCGGTCACGGGTGAAGAGGGTGGAGAGGTTCATGAGGCCCGGCTCTCGCGGAACAGGGGGAGGTAGGCGCCGTAGCCCTGCGCCTCGAGCTCCGCGACGGGGACGAAGCGCAGAGCGGCCGAGTTCATGCAGTATCTCAGGCCGCCGGCCTGGCGCGGGCCGTCGTCGAAGACGTGTCCGAGGTGGCTGTCCGCCCCGGCCGAGCGCACCTCGGTGCGCGTCATCCACAGCGTCCGATCGGTCTTCTCCACGACGGCGACGTCGTCGATGGGCTTGGTGAAGCTCGGCCAGCCCGAGCCGCTCTCGAACTTGTCGGTCGAGGAGAACAGGGGCTGCCCCGACACGACGTCGACGTAGATGCCGTCCTCGTGGTTGTCCCAGTACTCGTTGCGGAACGGCGGTTCGGTCGCGTCGTCCTGCGTGACGGCGAACTGGCGGTCGGTGAGGCGGCTCAGCGCCTCCGACGTCTTCCGGTACTCCGTGCTCACGGTTCGTGTCCCTTCGTCATGGCGACCGGTGTCGGCCGTCACAGAAGAGAACGTCGACCGTGCCGGATTTGGTCCCGCCGGGCTGGGAGCGGCCTGTGAGTTCTGTGACGACTCCGGATGCCGGGGGCAAGCCCCGCCGTCGACGTCGAGGCCGCCGTTAGCGTGGCTGCATCACGACCCAGGAGGCACCCATGACCCGCACCATCGTCATCACCGGCGCGAGCGACGGCATCGGCGCCGCCTCCGCGAAGCAGCTCGCGCAGCTCGGCGAGGAGGTCGTGGTGGTGGGGCGCAATCCCGACAAGACCGCGCGCGTCGCGCGGACGCTCGGCGTGGACTCGTTCGTCGCCGACTTCAGCGATCTGGCCCAGGTGCGCGAGCTCGCGGCATCCCTCCTCGAGCGGTACCCGCGCATCGACGTGCTCGCCAACAACGCCGGGGGCGTGTTCGGCGAGCGCACGCTCACCACGGACGGATACGAGACGACGTTCCAGGTGAACCACCTCGCGCCGTTCCTGCTGACGAACCTGCTGCTCGAGCGCCTCATCGACTCCGACGCCTCGGTGATCCAGACCTCCAGCGCCGCGGCGAAGCTCTTCCCGCGCTTCGACATCGACGACCTGCAGGGCGCTCGCCGCTACTCCTCCACGAACGCCTACGGCAATGCCAAGCTCGCGAACGTCCTGTTCACCAAGGAGCTGAACCGCCGGTTCGGCGACCAGGGCCTGTCGGCGGTGGCCTTCCACCCCGGGGTGATCGCGTCGAACTTCGGGGCCTCCAGCAATGGCCCGTGGAAGTTCCTGTACGGCGGCCCGTTGGCGCAGCGCCTGATGACCTCGACGTCGGTGGGCGGGGCGCGATTGACCTGGCTCGCACTCGGCAAGCCCGGCGTCGATTGGGAGCCGGGCGGCTTCTACGCGAACAACAAGCCCGCGAAGACCAACAAGCTCGCCGACGACCCCGCCGTCGCGAAGCAGCTGTGGGAGCGCAGCGCGGCGCTCGCGGACCTCGCCGACTGACGCGAGAACCCGGGCCAGAGTGCCGGGGGGATCGGGAAGCGGAAGCCTGCGTGGGCACCCGCTTGCTACGGTGAGTCGGTCGAGGAGGCGGGAGATGGCCACGGAGAGGAAAGCGGTGGGTCCCTGCGCCATGTGGCCCGAGGACAGCGCCTTCATCAGGGAAGTACTGGATCGCATCGGCGACAAGTGGACCGTCCTGGTGCTCAGCACCCTCGGTGAACGGACGCTGCGCTACTCCGACCTGATGGCGAGCATCCCGGGCGTCTCGCAGCGCATGCTGACGGTCACCCTGAAGGCGCTCGAGCGCGACGGGCTCGTGGAGCGACGGGCGTACGCGGAAGTCCCGCCGAGGGTCGAGTATCGGGTGACCCCTCTGGGCAAGTCTTTGCAGCAAGCCGTCCTGCAACTCTCGCAGTGGGCGGTGGAGAACCACGCGACGGTGGCGGCGAACAGAGCCCTGCACGAGCGGATCGGTGTGGGCCGAGCCGGCTCTCGCGCCGAGACGTCAGCCTCCGTCGGCTGAGGCGGCGGCGGGGCCACGCCGGTTTCGCACGCGCACCTGCGCCTTCGTCGGGCACACGGGAGTGCCTTTTGTGAACGATCTTCCACAGTCGGATGATGTTGCTACGCACTACAAGTGAGGTAAGCGACATGACTGATGACAACCCGTCTGAGACGTCCCGACCCGTCGTGATCGAGGTCTGGAGCGACCTGGGGTGCCCCTGGTGCTACGTCGGCAAGCACCGGCTCCAGGAGGCGATCGCCGGGCGCACCGACGGAGACCGATTCGAGCTGCGTCTGCGCTCCTTCGAACTGAACCCGGGTGCCCCGACGACCCCTGAGACGATCGAGAGCGCCTTCATCCGCTCGCACGGCGGCGACGCGCAGATCGTCGTCCACGCGGAGCGGCGCATCCAGGCTCTCGCACAGAGCGAGGGACTGCCGTTCTCGGTCGACCGATTGAACGCGAACACCTCCGACTTCCACCGCGTCTTCCAGTTCGCGCAGGACCAGGGCGTCGGTCTCGAGTTCTTCTCGCTCGTGCAGGACCGGTTCTTCGCGGGCGACCTCAACCCGTTCGCCGCGGATTCTCTCTCGGCGGCCGGCGCCGAGGTGGGCCTCTCCGCAGACCGGGTCCGCGAGGTGCTCGCCGGAGACGAGTACGCCGATGCGGTCCGTGAAGACATCGAGGAGGGCCGGCGTCTGGGCGTGCAGGGTGTGCCGTTCGCGGTCTTCGACCGTCGACTGGCCGCGTCCGGGGCCCAGTCCGTGAATGGCTACGCGCACGCGCTCGCCCAGACCATCGCCTCCGCCCCTTCAGAACCGACGCCGCCGACGGAAACGGAACGCCCATGACCACCCTCCTCGTTCTCGGCGGCAGCGGACGCACCGGCGTCCATGTCCTGTCCCAGGCAGTCGAACGCGGTCATCGCGTTCGCGCGCTCGTTCGCAACCCCGACGCCCTCGTGGCACCCGATGGCGTCGAGCTCGTCGCCGGAACCCCCGCTCGCATCGACGACATCCGCCGCGCCGCGGAAGGCGTCGACGCGGTGGTCAGCGCGTTGAACAACTCGCGCGCCAGCGACAACCCCTGGGCCACACCCGTCAGCCCGCCCGCGTTCATGACCGACGCGACCCGCGACACCCTCACGGTCATGACGGAGAACGGCATCCGCCGGATCGCCGTCGCCTCCACGCAGGGCGCCGGCGATTCCTGGCCCGCGTTGAACCCCCTGATGAAGGGGCTCATCAAGACCTCCGGAATCCGCCACGGGTACACCGATCATCACGGCGTCGATGCGGTCATCCGCGCGTCCGACGTGGAATGGGTGATGGCCCGCTCGGTCGCCCTCTCCGACGCGCCCTCCCGCGGAGCCGCGCGCGCCGCGCTCGTGGGCACGGAGAAGCCGGGGTTCAGCATCAGCCGCGCCGACGTCGCCCGCTTCCTCCTCGACTCCCTCGAAGACGACACCTGGCTCCGACAGGCGCCGCTGATCTGGAACGACCGCTGATCCTGCTCTCCTCGGCGCTGCTTCTCCGCCCGGCCGTCCCCGTCGCGCCTCGGGTGGGAGCCTCCCGCGCGCCCCTCTCACGACAGAGCCCGCCGCGCCCTGGCGCCGGGTACCGACGCTGAACCTACGTAATCCCTATGCATCCGCCCACCCGCCCGCTTTCTTGGAGCCGTCTGGGGAGCGCGCGGGCACGCTGAGCGCATGACCGCAGCACCCGTCCTCACCGCCCCGCCCGCAGCCGTGCCCACGCGCCGCGCGGTACGGCCGCGCACGAGCAACCGGGCCGCCTGGAACCTCGCAGCCGTCACGGTCGTGTGGGCGACGAGCCTGATCGTGGTGGCGGTGTGGGTCTCCGGCGGCGAGCTCCAGGCGCTGCTCGCGGGGGGAGGCGACACCCTCAACGCCCTCGGCCGGGCAGCGGGCCTGGCATCCGCCGACCTCCTCTTCTACCAGGTGCTGCTCATGGCGCGCGTGCCGCTGTTCGAGCGCGGCTTCGGTCGTGACGGGATCACCCGCATGCACCGGATCGTCGGCTTCTGGTCGTTCGCTCTTTTCGCCGCGCACATCGCCCTGCAGATCCTCGGGTATGCGGTCTCGGCGGGGCTCAACCCGCTGGTGCAGGCGTGGGAGTTCGTGTGGGACTACCCGGGCATGCTGCTGGCGACCGCGGGCACCGGCCTGCTGCTGCTCGTTGTGGTCACCTCGGTGCGCAGGGCCCGCCGTCGTCTGCGGTACGAGTCGTGGCATCTGCTGCACCTCTACGGCTATCTCGGGGTCGGCCTCGCGATCCCGCACATGCTGTGGACGGGCGCCGACTTCACCGCCAACCCCGCCGCGACCGTGTACTGGTGGACGATGTGGGCTCTCACGGCCGCCGCGGTGATCGTGTTCCGGCTCGGGATGCCGTTGACCCGGTCGCTCCGTCACGGCATCCGGGTGAGCGCCGTCGAACGCGACGGCGACCGCGGGGTGTCGGTGCGCCTGACGGGCCGCCGGCTCGGGGCGTTGAACGCCCGGGGCGGGCAGTTCTTCGTCTGGCGCTTCCTCGACGGATCCGGCTGGACGCGCGGGCACCCCTTCTCACTCGCCGCGGCCCCCGACGGCCGCGAGCTCGTGATCTCCGCCCGTCTGGTGGGCGACGGCACGCACCGGCTCGCCGCCCTGCATCCCGGCACGCGCGTGCTGATCGAGGGGCCCTACGGCACGCTCACGACCGACGAGCGGCGCGGGCGCGAGCTGCTGATGATCGGCGCCGGGGCCGGCGTCGCCCCGCTCGTCGCCCTGCTCCAGGAGGCCCGCTGGGCCCCCGGCGAGGCGACGCTGCTCGTGCGCGACCACACCGCGGGCGACGCGCTCCGCGTCGACGCGATCCAGCGCCTCGAGCGGGAGCGGGGCCTGCGGCACGCGGCGCTGCCCGGCCCGCGCGCGGCCACCGCCTCGCCGTGGCTCCCGCAGTCGCACGCTGCGTGGGCGGGTGCCGATCTCGTGCGGTATGTGGCTCCTCGTCCCGCCGACACCGACGTCTATCTCTGCGGCCCCCGTCCCTGGATGGACGCCGTGCGCACAGACCTCCGCCGTGCCGGCGTCCCGTCGGCTCAGATCCATCTCGAAGCCTTCACCGTCTGAGGAGGACCCGATGAAACGAATCGTCTACGCCGTCATGGCCACGGTGACGGGCCTCGTGCTGCTCTTCAGCTACCGCACCTCGGTCGCCCCGGATTCCGCCGGCGCGCTGTCGGACGTCGCTTCCGTGTCCACGGGAACGACGGCGGCCGCCCCCGCCCCGACCCCGTCCGCGTCGTCGTCGTCGTCGAGCTCCTCGGCATCCGGGTCCTCGTCGTCCGGCGCGGCCGGCCAGACCACCTCCCGCGGACTCCGCGACGGCACGTACACCGGCTCGTCCGCGAACACCCGGTACGGACCGGTGCAGGTGCAGATCACGGTGTCGGGCGGCTCGATCACCGACGTGCAGGTGCCCGAGTACCCCTCGTCGAACGGACGCGACCAGCAGATCAACTCGCGCGCGCTGCCCACCTTGATGCAGGAGACGATCCAGGCGCAGAGCGCGCAGGTCGACATGGTCTCCGGTGCCACGTATACGAGCACCGGGTACCGCACCTCGCTGCAGTCCGCCCTCGACCAGGCCCGATCGTGACGGCGCCGACGTTCACGGTGACCGAGCCCGTGATGGGGACCGTCGCCTCGCTGACGGTCAAGGGCGCCCGCACCGTCGCCGTCGAGACGGCGATCGCCGCGGCCCTCGCCCGCCTGCGCGACGACGAGCGCGTGTTCTCGACCTACCGCGTGGACTCCGACGTCTCGCGCCTGCGCGACGAGGGCCTCGAACTCGGCGAGCTCGATGCGCGGGTCGCCGAGGTCGCGGTGCGATGCCGCGATCTGCGCCTCGCGTCGGGCGGTCGTTTCGACGCGCACTGGCAGGGCTGGTTCGATCCGACCGGGTATGTGAAGGGGTGGTCGGTGGATGCCGCGGCCGCGGCGTTCGACGAACTGCTCGCGGACGGGGTCGTCGAAGCGGTCGGCCTCAACGTCGGGGGAGACATGCGTCTGCGCACGGCCCCGGGGAGCGAGCACGCGTGGACGGTCGGAATCGCCCACCCCGTGCACGCGGGCGTCCTGCTCGCGACGGTCGAGATCGTCGACGGGGCCGTCGCGACCTCGGGCACCGCCGAGCGCGGCGCCCACCTCGTCGATCCGCGCACCGGCGATCGCCGCGCGGGCCCGGTCAGCGCGACGGTGCTGGCGGACGACCTCGCCACCGCCGACGCGTGGGCGACGGTCGCGGCGATCGCCGGCCTCGACGACTTCGCATGGATGCCGGCGGCACCCGTGGCATCCGGGGTGGTGTGGGAGCACGGTGACGTCAGACGCTTCGCGGGCGGCGTCGAGGTGACGGCGTTCCGCTCCGCCGTGGCGGGCTGACCGCGCTTCTCAGCGGGCGCGCGGCAGACGCAGCGCGAACACCGTGCCCGCCGGTGACGTGCTTTCCACCTCGATCCGTCCGCCGGCGCGCGTCGCGGCCTCGCGCACCAGCGAGAGCCCGAGACCGAAGCCGCGACGCCGGCCCGACTCGGCGCCGCGCGCGAAGCGTTCGAAGATGCGGGGGAGGTCGGCATCCGCGATCCCGTGCCCCTCGTCGGCCACCCGGATCACGACGTCGTCCCCCTCGTCGCGGGCCGTGACCGTCACCGTCCCGGCGGCGGGCGTGTGACCGACGGCGTTGTCGAGCAGCGCGGTGCACATGCGCACCACCGTGACCGCGGGGACGGCGACGACGACATCGGCGAGGGCGCCGGTGCGCACATTCACCCCCGCGTCGTCGGCGAGCGCGTCGAGGCCGGCGACGGCCGCGCGCACGCTGTCCGCGGTCGAGGAGGTGCCGGTCTGGGCCGCCCCTTCGGCGGTGAGCAGCATGTCGGTGAGCACGTCGTCGAGCACCTGCGCGTCACGACGCAGCTGCGCGACCGGCTCGTCGGCGGGTTCGGCGCGCTGCAGGCGCCGCTGGACGATCTGGATACGACTGGTCAACGCCGTGAGCGGGGTGCGCAACTCGTGACTCGCGTCCGACACGAAGGCGCGCTGGCGGCGGAGCGCGTCGTCGAGCGGACCCACCGACCAGCGCGCGGCGGCCCAGCCCACGAGCCCGAGCACCACGACCCCCACCAGTCCGAGCCCGATGACCCACGGCAGCACGTCGTCGAGATCGACGACGAAGCGGTCGCCGCCGGGGGGCCCGAACCCCGGGCGGTGCCCACCCCCCTCCTCGCGCGCGCCCGACACGAGCACCCAGACCAGGATGCCGACGCCCCCCGCGATCGCGACGGCGGAGGCCCCCGCCACGAGCGCCCCGACGCGCAGGGCGGCGCGTCGGACGACCCGACGGTCGTCCTCGGCGCTCACCTAGCGGCCCCCGCGCGGTAGCCGCGTCCGCGCACCGTCTCGATGACCTCCGTGGCGGTCTTGCGGCGCACGTAATGGACGTAGGTGTCGACGGTGGTCACCGCATCGGGCGAACTGAACACGGCGCCCGCGATCTCCTCGCGCGAGAAGACGTGATCGGGGCTGCGGCTGAGCAGGTCGAGGACGGCGTTCTCGGTCGCCGTCAGGGCCACGCGCGCCCCGCTCGGGCCGTAGGCGACGCCGGTGTCGGGGAGGTAGGTCCAGTCGGACATCTCGCGCCGACGTCCCTCCGCCCGGAAGGCGCGAAGGAGTGCGCGGAGCCGCGCGAGCAGTTCGTCGAAGTCGAAGGGCTTGAGCAGGTAGTCGTTCGCGCCGGCATCCAGGCCGTCCACCCGGTCGGACACCGCGCCCAGGGCCGTCAGCATGAGCACCGGCGTCGTGATGTGCGCGGCGCGCAGGGAGCGCACGATCTCGGCCCCGTCGCAGCCGGGAAGGCGCCGGTCGAGCACGACGACGTCGAAACGGTCGCGCAGCGCGCGCTCGCGGCCGGCGAGCCCGTCGCGCTCGTGGGTGACGTCGTAGACCTCGCGCAGCACCTCGAGCGTCATGGCCGCGATCTCAGCGTCGTCCTCGACGTAGAGCAGCCGCGCGCGCGGCGCGGGAGCAGCCGTGGTCACCGCGCCCCGGCCACGGGCGGGTGCACGGTCCATCCGAAGCGCTCGAGCGCCGCGTGCAGTCGGCGAGCCTGCGCCCACGCGATCGCGCCCGAGGTGTCGGAGTAGACGTCGATCGCGAACGGCGGCGGGTCGGCGAACTTGGGGATCTCGACCTCGGCCCACGCGTGCGGGGCGAGCCACACGCGCGGCCGTGCGGTACCGGCATCCTCGACGTTCCCGTCCGCCGCGAAGGCGATGGCGTCGAGGGCGTCGATCTTGGTGATCGGCATGTTCACGACGAGGGTCACGGCGTGCAGCTGCGGCGTCATCACGGTCCTCCCGACCTTCATCCTGACACGCCGTCGCGAGCGGCGGGCCGGTGGATCGAGGGCGTCGATTGACGCAAAGCAGGCTCATAGGAATGCGCAGGGCCCGCGCAGGGTGCCCCGCGCATCCTCGATCCGACGACACACCCACCGAGAGCCGGGAGGCGACCGTGAGCAGGATCCCCGAGACCCAGATGACCCCCGAGGGCCCGACCTACGAGGGGCGGTTGCTCGACCGGGCCGACGAGCCCGTCGTCGACCAGGGAGCGCCGTTCGACATCCGCACGCTCGTCTCCCGGCGCGGCATCCTGGGGTTGGTCGTGCTGGGCGCGGGGGCGGCGACCCTCGCCGCGTGCACGCCGGCGGCGACCGGGTCCACGGCGACGACCGCGACGCCCACGGCGACGCCGACGGCGACCACGACCCCCTCGGCGACCCCCACGCCCTCCGCATCCGCGACGACGACCGCTGCGGCTCTGCCCGCGGGAGAGATCCCCGACGAGACCGCCGGGCCCTACCCCGGCGACGGCTCGAACGGCGTCGATGTGCTCGAGCAGTCCGGGATCGTGCGCAGCGATCTGCGCTCCAGCCTCGACGGCGGAGCCACGGCCACGGGCGTCCCCATGACGCTGAACCTCACGATCTTCGACACCGCGGGCGGCGATGTGCCCTTCGCCGGGGCCGCCGTGTACGTCTGGCACTGCGACACCGAGGGGAACTACTCGATGTACTCCTCCGGCATCGAGAACGAGACCTATCTCCGTGGGGTGCAGGTGGTCGGTGACGACGGCGTCGTCTCTTTCACCTCGATCTTCCCCGGCTGCTACGACGGTCGCTGGCCCCACATCCACTTCGAGGTGTATCCGAACGTGGATGCCATCACCGATTCATCCAACGCCATCGCCACCTCGCAGGTCGCCCTGCCGCAGGCCACCTGCGAGACGGTCTACGCCGACACCGCCACGTACCCGTCCTCGGCGTCCAACCTCTCCCGCGTCTCGCTCGACAGCGACAACGTCTTCGGCGACGACGGGGGAGTGCTCGAGCTCGCCACGACCTCGGGCGACAACGCGACCGGCTGGACCGTCTCGCTCGGCGTCCGCGTCGACACCACCACCACCCCGACCGCGGGCGCCATGCCCGGCGGCCGCTGACCCGGAAGGACCCTCCCATGCTGCAGAACCTCACCGGCTGGCACGCCCTCATCGTGCTCGCCGTCATCGTGCTCGTCTTCGGCGCTGCGAAGCTGCCGGCCCTCGCCCGCAGCCTCGGGCAGTCCGTGCGCATCCTCAAGACCGAGGTCGGCGACTCCGGGGCCGACACCGGTGCCGTCCCGGCCGACCGGACCGACGACCGTATCCCGCTGACCACGGCCGTGCCCGTCACCTCCCCGCCGAGCACGACATGACCACCGTCGCCGCCCCCACCGCTGCGGCGCCTCGACCCGAGGCGCCGCGGTCGGCCCCCATGCCCGTCGCCGCCCACCTCGACGAGGCCACCCGCCGCGCGATGCGGGCGGCGCTCGCCGTCGCGATCGGGGCCCTCGTCGGCTGGTTCCTCTACGACCCCCTGATGGAGCTGCTCCGTGCCCCGATCGCGCAGATCGCCGCCGAGCGTGACGCGAGCCTCAACTTCGACAGCGTCACGGGGGCGTTCGACCTGCGCCTGCGGTCCGCGCTGGTGACGGGCGTCGTGCTCGCCAGCCCCGTCTGGCTGTACCAGGTGTTCGCGTTCGTGCTGCCGGGGCTCACCCGTCGCGAGCGGCGCTACGTGCTCGGATCGGTCGGAGCCGCGGTGCCGCTGTTCGCGGCCGGGTGCGCCACGGGGGTGCTGCTGTTCCCGCACATGGTGTCGGTGCTCACGGGATTCGCCGCGAGCGAGGACTCCACGATCCTCGACGCCGGCGCCTACGTCGACTTCGTCCTGAAGATCATGGTCGCCACCGGCGTCGCCTTCGTGCTGCCCGTCGTGCTGGTGGTACTGAACCTCGCCGGCCTCCTGTCCGCCGTCACCCTGGTCCGCAGCTGGCGGTACGCCCTGGTCGCGATCGTGCTGTTCAGCGCGATGGCCACGCCATCCGCCGACGTGCTGTCGATGTTCCTCGTCGCCGTCCCGATGTCCGCGCTGTACGCGACCGCGCTGCTCATCGCCGCCCTGCACGACCGGAGGCTCGCCCGCGGGACGGCCTCCACGAGGCAAGAGGAACCGACGTGTTCGGTCTGACGTTCGAGAAGCTCCTGCTCGTGGGCCTCATCGCCGCGGTCGTCCTGGGCCCGCAGCGCCTCCCCGTCGTCGTCGGCCGCGCGGCGGCCCTGGTGAGGGACCTGCGTCGAACGGTGGATGCCGCCCGGGTGCGCGCGGCCGAGGAGATCGGCGTCCCCGTCGACGCCCCGCAGTGGCGCGCCCTGGATCCGCGTCGGTACGACCCCCGCCGCATCGTCGCCGAGGCGCTCGCGGCGCCGTCGGTCGAAGGGATGAATGCCACGGCGGCGACGAGGAGAAAGATCGAGGAGCAGGCGACGGTACGCCCTCCGACGAACACCTCGCCGGGGGAGGTCGGTGTCGCCTCCGACGGCGCCGCGCCGACTCCCGCGCCCGAAGCGCCCGCCCACGGGATGCGCCGTATCCGCGGGGGGACCACGGCGCACCCTCGGTGGATGGTCGTCCCCGTGGATGCGCCCCTCGAGGACCCGGACACGAGTGCGAACGGCGGCGTGCCGACCGTCCCGTTGACGCCGCCGACAGGCTGGACGGGCGCGGACGCGATGGACACTGGACCGCGGCCCCCCGCTCTGCTCTACTGAGCCCGGAACCGGTCGCGCGACGATGCGCGGGCCGGCGGGGGAGAGACGATGAGCGAACCGCAGCCCGGCTGGTATCCGGACCCTACCGACCAGCGGCGATGGCGCTGGTGGGATGGCGTCGTCTGGACGGACCAGGTCGGCGAGGGAGGGCGGCAGCAGACGTCGCCCCTCGCCGCCGCGCCGAGGAAGCGCCGCGTCCCGACCTGGGTCTGGGTCCTGGTCGTCGTTCTGGCCTTCCCCGTCCTCCTCGCGCTGTGGCCGCTCCTGGGAGTCGCGGCCCTGGCGGTCGTCGTGACCGGGGTGGTCGCGATCGCTACCCGGTCTCGGACGTGGCTGCGCTTCGGCTCGACAGGAGCGGCGGTCGCCGCCATCGTCGTGGCGGCCTTCGTCGTCGCGGGGACGGGAGGTCTGGCAGTCGTCGCCCTGACGTCCGCCCCGATGACGGTCACTGTCGCGGAACCCGCCCCGCTTCTTCAGCCGGTCGATGAACCGCGCTCGTCCTCGGCACCGATCGCAGAGCCGACGTCCTCCGTCCCTCCGGCGCAGGCCTCCGCAACCCCCCGAGCGACTGCGAAGCCGACTCCGACTCCGACGCCGACTCCGACCCCGAAGCCGACACCGACTCCGGTGACGCGCGTCTCCGAGGTGGCGGTGGCATCCGCGATCCCTTTCGGCCGGACGTCGGTCGAGGACAACGGTCTGCCGCGTGGGCAATCGCGCATCGACGTCGCCGGTGCGGATGGCGAGAAGGTGTCGGTCTTCCGGGTGACGACGGTGGACGGAGTCGAGACCTCCCGCTCCCTCCTGCGGGAGTCCGTGACCCGGGAGGCGGTCACCGAGGTCTCCGTCGTCGGCACCTACGACCCGCCCCCGCCCGCCGCCGAGCTGCCCGGGTCCGACGGATGCCACCCGAGCTATGCGGACGCCTGTGTGCCGATCGACTCCGACGTCGACTGCGCGGGAGGGAAGGGCAACGGCCCGTCGTACTTCGACGGGATCGCTCGCGTGGTCGGGCCGGACGTGTACGACCTCGACCGCGACGGAGACGGCTGGGCCTGTAACGGCTGAGGGGGGAGTCACGCTCGGTAGCCTCGACGTATGCCCTCGCCCCGCGCCCAGCTCGAAGACCTCCTCGCGCGTGGCCTCGGCGACATCTCCCCGGCTCTGCGCGCGTCGCCGGTCGAGGGGGAGGCCCGGGCCGCCGCCGTGCTCATCCTGTTCGGGGTGCTCGACGGCATCCCGAGCAGACGTCGGGCCGCTCACGTGCCGAGCGACCTGGACGTGCTCCTCCTCGCCCGTGCGAGCACCCTTCGTGCCCACCCGGGCCAGGTCGCCTTCCCCGGAGGCCGCGTCGACCCGGACGACGAGGATGCCGTGAGCGCGGCGCTGCGCGAAGCGCGCGAGGAGACCGGACTCGACCCGGCGGGCGTGCAGGTGCTGGGCACGCTTGCGCCCGTCCCTCTGGCGTTCTCCCAGCACGAGGTGACCCCGGTGCTCGCCTGGTGGGCGCGGCCGACTCCCGTGCACGCGGTCGATCGGGCGGAATCCGCGGCTGTCTTCCGTGCTCCCGTCGCCGATCTCCTCGACCCGGCGCGGCGGGGCTCGACGGTGATCCGTCGTGACGGGCGGGAATGGCGCGGCCCCGCATTCGCCGTCGACACCGCGGGGGGCCCGCAGATCGTGTGGGGGTTCACCGCGATGCTGCTGGACGGGCTGTTCGACCGTCTCGGATGGACCGAGACCTGGGATGCCGGGCGCGAGATCGCGCTGCCGACCGTGAGCCTCACCCCTCCTCCCCACCCCGCCGCGTCGTAGCGCTTTCCCCTGCATTCGTCATCCTCGCTGTGCGGGGCCGCGCGGGTCGCTAGCGTGGGATCCGTGACTGCGCCTATCGACCCCACCACCACCGCCGCCTGGTCCCGCCTCTCCGCCCTGCGCGACGAGTTCCAGCCCGACCTGCGCGGCTGGTTCGCCGCTGACGACGACCGGGCCCGTACCCTGTCGCGCACGATGGGTGATCTGCACGTCGACCTGTCGAAGAACCTCGTCACCGCCGAGGTGCTCGACGCCCTCCTGTCGCTGGCCGACGAGACCGGCGTGCGCGAGCGCTTCGCCGACATGCTGCGCGGGGCGCACCTCAACACCAGCGAAGACCGCGCCGTGCTGCACACGGCCCTCCGCCGCCCTGCAGGGGCCGAGCCCGCCCTGGTCGTCGACGGCCAGCAGGTCGACCACGACGTGCACGAGGTGCTCGACCGCCTCGGCGCCTTCGCCGACCGCGTCCGCTCGGGCCAGTGGCGCGGCGTCACCGGCAAGAAGGTCACGCACGTGGTCAACATCGGCATCGGTGGCAGCGACCTCGGCCCGGTCATGGTCTACGAGGCCCTGCTTCCGTACGCCGACGCCGGCATCCACGCCCGATTCGTGTCCAACATCGACCCCACCGACATCGCCCAGAAGACCGCCGACCTCGACCCCGAGACGACGCTGTTCATCGTGGCGAGCAAGACGTTCACCACCCTCGAGACGCTCACCAACGCGCGCCTGGCGCGCGACTGGCTCTGGGAGACGCTCGCGGCGGCCGGCGCGATCGACGACACGGATACCGCCCGCACCGAGGCCGTGGCGCACCACTTCGTCGCGGTGTCCACCGCTCTCGACAAGGTCGCCGCCTTCGGCATCGACCCCGCCAACGCCTTCGGATTCTGGGACTGGGTGGGCGGACGCTACTCCGTCGATTCGGCCATCGGTCTGTCGCTCGCGATCGCCCTCGGCCCCGACACCTTCCGCGAGCTCCTCGCGGGGTTCCACCTCGTCGACGAGCACGTGGCATCCACGCCCCTCGCCGAGAACGTGCCGGTCCTCATGGGTCTGCTCAACGTCTGGTACACCAACTTCCTCGGCGCGCAGTCGCACGCCGTGCTTCCCTACGCGCAGCAGCTCCACCGCTTCGCGGCGTACCTGCAGCAGCTCACGATGGAGTCGAACGGCAAGTCCGTGCGCTGGGACGGCTCGCCGGTCACCACCGACACCGGCGAGGTGTTCTGGGGTGAGCCGGGTACCAACGGTCAGCACGCGTTCTATCAGTTGATCCACCAGGGAACGCGTCTGATCCCCGCCGACTTCATCGCCTTCGTCAACCCGGCGTACCCCCTCGCCGACGACGGACGCGACGTGCACGGGCTGTTCCTCGCGAACTTCCTGGCCCAGACCAAGGCCTTGGCCTTCGGCAAGACGGCCGAGGAGGTCGAGGCCGAGGGCACCACCGGTGCGCTCGTGGCCGCACGCACCTTCCCGGGCAACCGGCCCACGACCTCGATCTTCGCCCCCGCCCTGACGCCCTCCGTGCTGGGGCAGCTGATCGCGCTGTACGAGCACATCGTCTTCACGCAGGGCACGATCTGGGGCATCAATTCGTTCGACCAGTGGGGCGTCGAGCTCGGCAAGCAGCTCGCCCTGCAGATCGCACCGGCGATCGAGGGCGACGACGACGCCCTCGCCGCACAGGACGCATCGACGCGCTCGCTGCTCGACTACTACCGCGTCCACCGCAGCTGACGCGCGCCCGGCGCGGCCGTGCGGGCCCGCGCCCGGCCGACGGCAGCGGTTCGCTCCGCTACAGCGGGCCGTTCGGGAAGTTTTTCGCGACTTTTCCGGCGGCCCGCTGGCGGATTGATGCAGGCCCATCGGCGGCGTCGCGCCTCTTCGCGCTCGGCGGCTGGAGGCTTTCAGAGATACACCCGATCAGAGGCAGGAAGCGGGCACCGGCGCGCCTCCGCTCCACCGGGGTTCACCGCGCTGCGTCCGCGGGCACCGTCGGCGCATCGGGAGAACCCGCGCTCCCACGGTCCATTCAGGTAACGAAGAGATAACGCTCAGAACCGGCCCCCACACTCGGGGACTTGTGTCGACCCGACGACACGAGCCCGCGCTCGATCCCGACGAGCGTGCCCCCGACGAAAGTTCCTTCTTTGCTGCGTTCCGATTTGAAGCTCGTCCACGTCAACCGCGCCCGTCGCACCCTCGTCACCGCCGCCACCTGCGCCGGTCTGGCTCTCGGCCTCGTCGCCACGACCGGACTCGCGGTCGCCGCTCCCGTGTCGCTGCCGGATGCCTCGGCCGCATCCTTCGCGTCGCCCGGTTCCGCTCTGCCGGTCTCGTCGGCCCCGACGCTGGATGCCGTGACCGTCGGCGCCGACACGGCTCTCGGCGACGCGCAGGCGGCCCTGACCGACGCCGACGCCGTGCAGGCCGACGTCGCCGCAACCGGTCTGCCCCTGTCGATCGGTGACGCCACCGTCGACACCGCAGCGCTCAGCGACGCCGTCGACCGCCTCGGTTCCCGCGACCTCCTCCCCGTGCTCCTCGTGCCCGCGCTCAGTCAGAACGCCCAGACCGAGGCCGACCGTGTCACCGCGCGAGTCGCCGAGGTGCGCACGAGCCTCGACCAGGCCAAGGCCGAGAAGGCCGCCGCCGACGCGGCTGCCGAGGCGCAGCGCCAGGCCGAAGCCGCTGCCGCCGCGGAGGCGCAGCGGCAGCAGGAGGCCGCCGAGGCCCTCGCCCGCGTGAACACGCCGGACGGCGCCAAGGCGTACGCCGCGCAGCTCGCCGCGGAGAAGTACGGGTGGGGGAGTGACCAGTTCTCGTGCCTGGCGTCGCTGTGGACCAAGGAGTCGGGCTGGAACTACCAGGCCTACAACAACGACGGTGGGGCCACCGGTATCCCGCAGGCCCTGCCGGGGAGCAAGATGGCGAGCTTCGGCGCCGATTGGCAGACCAATGCGGCGACGCAGATCGCGTGGGGGCTCGATTACATCTCGCGCGGCTACGGCACTCCCTGCAGCGCGTGGAGCCACTCGCAGGCCGTGAACTGGTACTGAGAATTCCCCGCACGACCGTCCGCGAGGCCACTCAGCGATATATCGTTATGTATCGCTGACTCAGATCGGGTCCGCGCGAAGGAGGTCGTCATGAGTGGTTCATTCCTGGGAGACGCGTTCGGCGGACGCGGCGGCAACAACACCCCCGGGTGGCCGATGTCCAACATCCTCGAGGGTCTCGAGCAGCTGCGGACGCAGTTCGAGCAGAAGACCAGCTCGTCGCCGCGCATGAACAAGGGCGACGTGCGCTCCGCGGTGCTGTCGTTGCTGCTCGAGCAGCCGATGCACGGCTACCAGATCATCCGCGAGATCGAGGACCGCAGCGGCGGATCGTGGAAGCCGAGCCCCGGCTCGGTGTACCCCACCCTGCAGCTGCTCACCGACGAGGGCCTCGTGCAGTCCGAGGAGTCGAACGGGCGCAAGACCTACTCGCTCACGCCCGAGGGCCGCGCGGCCGCGGGAGATGAGACGACCGAGCGCACCGCGCCCTGGGAGTCCGCGACCTCGCGCGACAGCGGTCGCATGACGGCGCTGCCCAAGGCGGGCGTCGAGCTCGCCCAGGCAGCGGCGCAGGTCGCGCGCACGGGCGACAAGGAGCAGGTCGCGCAAGCGGTCGAGATCCTCGACGAGGCCCGTCGTAAGCTCTACTCCATCCTCGCCCAGGGCTGAGGCTTGCCCGAGCTCGACGCGTGCGGGGCGCACGTCGGCATCCAGGAGGATCGATGACCGACGACGCCCTCATGAAGGCCCGCTACCGCCGCATCACGCGGTTCGCTGCGCGCTATCTCGTCCAGGCGTGGTGGTACGAGCTGTTCCTGCCGCGGTTCGGCCTCGGGTGGATCTCCGCCCGGGGCCGCACCCGTCGGCTCCAGCGCATCGCGCAGCGCTTCCACGTGCTCGCGGTCGACCTCGGCGGCCTCATGATCAAGGTCGGCCAGTTCATGTCGTCGCGCCTCGACGTCCTGCCCCCCGAGATCACGAAGGAGCTCGAGGGGCTGCAAGACGAGGTGCCCGCGGTCCCGTTCGCGCAGATGCGCGCTCGCGCCGAAGCAGAACTCGGGATGCCGCTGGAGCGCGCCTTCACCTCGGTCGACGAGCGTCCCCTCGCGGCGGCGTCGCTCGGTCAGGCCCATCGTGCTGTCCTGACCGACTCCCTCGCGGACGAGACCGGCCTGCGAGCCGTGGTCCTGAAGATCCAGCGGCCCGGGATCGACCGCATCGTCGACGTCGACCTGCGTGCCCTGCGCAAGGTCGGCGTGTGGCTCAGCAAAGTCTCCCTCGTGCGGGACCGCGTCGACATGCCCTCGCTCGTCGAGGAGTTCGCGGTGACGAGCCTCGAGGAGATCGACTACCTGCACGAGGCGGCCAACTCCGAGCGCTTCGCCGCGGATTTCGGTGGCGAAGAGGGGGTGGCGGTGCCGGAGGTCGTGTGGGAGCGCACGACGCGGCGCGTCCTCACCCTGCAGGACGTCACCGCCATCAAGATCAACGACGTCGATGCGCTCCGCGCCGCGGGGATCGACCCCGTCGAGGTCGCCGCCCGCTTCGCCGCCGTCATGTTCGACCAGCTCTTCGACGACGGTTTCTTCCACGCCGACCCCCACCCGGGCAACGTGTTCGTCACCCCGACCGGGGGTACGACCGCCGCCGGCACACCGGCCTGGCGCTTCACCTTCATCGATTTCGGGATGATGGGGGAGGTGCCCCCGGGTCTGCGCCGCGGCCTTCGTCGCGTGCTCATCGCCGCGGCCTCGCGCGACGGCAAGGGGCTGGTCGACGGCATCCGCGACGTCGGCGTGCTGCTGCCGTCCGCCGACACCGTGCAGCTCGAGCGCGCGATGACGCAGCTGTTCTCGCGGTTCGGCGGCATGGGCTTCGCCGAACTGCAGGAGGTCGACCCCCGGGAGTTCCGCGCTTTCGCGATCGAGTTCGGCGATGTCGTGCGCGCGCTGCCCTTCCAGCTCCCCGAGAATTTCCTGCTGATCGTGCGCGCCATGTCGCTCACCAGCGGCATGTGCAGCGCCCTCGACCCCGCCTTCAACATCTGGGACGCCGTCGAGCCCTACGCCCAGCGCCTGATCCGCGAGGAGAGCGGGAACACCGTGCAGGCGTTCGTGCGCGAGATGGGAGCGGTCGCCGGAGTCACCGCGCGTCTCCCGCGCCGTGTCGACAACCTCATCGAGCGTTTCGAGGACGGGTCGGTGTCGGTGCAGACGCCCCGCATCGAACGTCGTGTGCTCGAGCTCGAACGCATGGTGCGCCGGGTGGTGTCGGCCGTGCTGTTCACCGGCCTGCTGATCGGCGGCATCCTGTTGCAGGCCGAGCAGGCCGTGTTCGGCACGCTCCTGATGATCGCCTCGATCGCCCCGCTCTCGCACGCGCTGCTCGCCGGCGTCATCGCCCGTCGCAACGGCCTGTGAGCCGGGCGGTCATCGACCGTCGACGATCGACATGAATCCGGCGAAGGCGAAGACCAGCGGAACCAGGTAGAGCGCGCCGCGGAAGACGAACCAGGCGATCCGCGCCACGACGGGGCCGAGTCCCGTCTGCGGGGTCCGGGCCTGCAGTCTCCGACCGTCCGCGGCGATGAGCGGATGCGGCGGGCGCCATGCGTCGGCATCCCGCGTGCGGGCGACGCGCTCCACGGCCCCCTGGCCGCTCACGCGCTCGTCGACGTAGCTTTCGGCGTGCGCGGCGATCCGCGGAACGACGTGGCGGAGCACGGCATCCACCCGTTCCCAGTCCGCGGCGGTCGTGTAGTCGGCGTCGGCCCCGCGGAAGAAGACGAGGCGGTCGTCGCGCATCTCGACATCGAACCCGGGGGAGTGGTCCACCAGTGCCGCCATCACGTCCGGCGTCAGCACATAGAGCGCATCGGGTCCGTACCCCGACGGGGCGTAGGTGTGGAACGAGCGGTCGAAGTCCCCCTCAAGTCGCAGACGCTGGCCGCGGTCGATGGATGCCGGCAGCTCACCGCCGCGACCGTTCGTCCGGGAATCGAGGACGAGGTGGGGCACGGCCGAGGCGAGGCGCACACTCACGTACTGCCAGGCCCGGGCACGGGACGCGCGGGCGCGCACGGTCCCGAACTCGGTGTCGCCGCTGGCGAAACGCGGATGTTCGCGCACACCCACGCTGTGGTCCGTGACGAGCGACGAGAACGTGGCGGCCGCGCTCGGGCGGGGGAAGAAGCCGTTCGCGAGGGCGGTGAGGTCCCGCCGCGCATGGCGCAGTCGCGTGCGCGTCGCGACCGGCCGCTGCGCCCAGCGCCAGAGCAAGAACGTCCCGACGAGCCATACCGCGAGCACGCCGAGCACCACGACGAAGGCGACGACGTCGTTCCCGGTGACCCGGCCGTCCTGCACGCCGTCCACCTGCACGCCGATGCCGACGAGCGCGATCGAGGCGAACCACAGCACGAGGGCGTTGTTGACATGCAGCAGCACCTGACGGCGCGTCGGCACCCACGACGGACGAGGGCGGTCGCCCGCGACCGCGAGCGCGGCGGCGACCTCCTCGGCGGGCGCGTCCAGCCAGCGAAGATCCACGCGTCGTCCTTTCCGGGGGTGTCGGTCCGCCGGTGAGCGCCGGACGCCTCCCTAGACTGGCGCGGTGTCGACCGAACCGCGCCGTCCTCTGTCGGCGTGGCGCTTCGACGGTACGCTGCGCGCCTACCAGGCGGACGCCCTCGACCGTGTGGACGTGGATTCCGGCGGGCCCGTCCATCTGATCGCCCCTCCCGGAGCCGGGAAGACGCTTCTGGGGCTCCTTCTCGCCGCACGTCGCGGTCGCCCCGCGGTGGTGTTCGCGCCCACCACGGCCATCCGCGCCCAGTGGGTCGCGGCCGCCCGGGGACTCGCCCACGACGAGGCGACCGTCTCCGACGACCCGTTCCAGCCCGCCGACCTCACTGCCCTGACGTATCAGGCGGTGAGCGTGATCGACACCGCCCAGCCGTTCACCGCCCTCGCCCGCGCCCGGTGGGCCGACGAACTCGTCGGCGACGAGCGCACGCCCGATCAGGCGCACGACTGGCTCGACACCCTGAACGAGAAGAATCCCGCGGCGTACCGGCGTGGCATCCGCTCCCGGTCACGGTCCGTGCGGCGCACGCTCGCCCGGCAGGATGCCGCCGCCCTCACGTCGGCGCTGCACCCGCGCGCCCGTGACCTCATGGACCGCCTCGTCGAGGCCGGTGTCGAGACGATCGTGCTCGACGAGTGCCACCACCTCCTCGACCACTGGGCTCTCGTCGTGGCGGCTCTCGTCGCCCGGATCCGCGCGGAGGGCCGGGAGCCGCTCGTGGTGGGCCTGACGGCGACGCTGCCGTCCCCCGACGACGCGAACGAGTACGACAACTACGTGTCCCTCCTCGGCGAGGTCGACCTCGAGGTGCCCGTGCCCGCGGTCGTGCGCGAGGGCGATCTCGCTCCCTATCGCGAGCTGGTGCACGCGGTCGAGCCGACCGACGAGGAACGCGCCTTCCTCTCCGCGCACGCCGCGGCCCTCGACGAGGCGCTGCGCACGACGTTCGCGGTCGGAGCGGGACGCGAATACCTCCGCGACGCGCTGCAGCCGCCCGCCGGTGCCACCGCCCCCATCGCCGATCCGCTCGCTCCGCCGTCCGCACCGCGCGATGTCCGCACCTCGACGTCCGTGGGCGCCGACCTCGCTCGGATCGACCGGGGCTTGGCCGAGGCGTTCTCGGCGGACTTCGCGCGAGCCGAAGCCGCCGCGGCGATGTTCTCGGAGATCGCCCCCGACGATCCCCTGGTGGCGAGGCTCCCCGCGGTGGCCCGTCGGGCACCCACCACCGACGAGACCGTGCGTCTGCTCGGCCGCTACGCCCTCGATCGGGTGCTTCCCGACCCCGATCGTCAGGCCGACTGGAGACGTCTGCGCCGCCTCCTCGCCGATTTCGGTTACGCCCTCACCGACCGCGGCGTGCGGCGCACCCGCGACCCCATCGACACCGTGCTGGCCTCGTCTCTCGCCAAGGATCGCGGCGCCTGCGACATCCTCGCCGTCGAGCGTGCGCAGCTCGGCGACCGTCTGCGCGCCCTCGTCGTGACCGACTTCGTCTCGCACGGGAACGTGCACGGCGGCCTGCTCGGGTCCGCCGGAGCGGTGCGCACCTTCTCCGTCCTCTCGACGGATGCCGCCACCGCCGCGTTGCGGGCGGTCCTCATCACGTCCTCGACCGTGCGCGTCTCCACCCGCCACGCGCCCGTCATCCTTCCGGCCCTCACCCGCGAGCTCGGCGCCGAGCTCGAGACCATCCCCTGCGCCGACGACCCGTCCGCCGTCGAGGTGCGCGGGACGACGGGAACCGGGGTCACCGGCGCGGCGTCGCGCCTGCTCGCCGCGGGAGAGATCGAGGTGGTGGTGGGAACGCGCGGACTCTTCGGCGAAGGCTGGGACTGCCCCGCGGTCAACACGCTCGTCGACCTCACCGCGGTGGCGACGGCGTCCGCGACGCAGCAGCTGCGCGGACGCACCTTGCGCCTCGACCCGCAGTGGCCGGAAAAAGTGGCCCACAACTGGACCGTCACCGCGATCCTGCCGCCCACGTCCTCTCTTTCCGCGCAACCGGATGCCGCCCGCCTCCGTCGCAAGCACGCCCGTCTCTGGGGTCTCGACGCCGATCGTCCCGGCTCCGTCGTGCGCGGTCTCGGTGCGGCGCTCGATCGCGATCGTCGCGTGGCTCTCGACGCCGTCCTCGCGAAGGACCCCGGCTCGTCCGTGCGTGCCGTCGATGCCCTCGTCGGCGTCCCTCCACGCGCCGACACCCGCGCCGCGTGGCGCGTCGGCACCCCCTACGCGGACACGGAGGAGGCCGCTGTGGTCGTCGAACGCCCGCATCGCGCTCCGGCCTTCTCGACCTCCGTCGACGCCACTCGCGTGCTGGGCCGCTGGCTCGGAGGCTCCGTGGCGCTGCCGGCCGCCGTCGTCGTGCTGGCGTTCTTCCTGCCGACGGCGGTGGGTGCTCCGCTCGCCGCGGTCGCGGCCGTGACGGGGGTGCTCCTGTCCGTCTCGTTCGGCCGTGCCTGGCGTCGCACGCGACGGCAGAGCCGCGACGCCCCGGCCACCCTCATGCGCATCGCGAGGGTGGTGTGGACCGCGCTGTCCGAGAGCGGCAGGGTCGCCGCCCGCCCCACCTCACCGACGGTCGAGGTCACGGGTGCAGGCGGCGACGGGATCCGCGTCGAGGTCCGGATGCCGCAGGCCGGACTCGATGATCAGCGCACCTTCGCCCACGCCGTCGAGCAGTTGTGCGGACCCGTCCGCTCGCCCCGATTCGTTCTGGAGATCGACCGCGGGGGAGGGCCGTGGTGGGTGCGCCGGGTCCTGGAGCACGCGGGCCGGGGCCGAGCGCGCCAGTTCCTCTCGGTCCCGGATGCCATCGGCCGCCGTCGCGACGACGCCGTGCGGTTCCACGGTGCCTGGCAGGTGCACGTCGGACCGGCGGTGCTGCACGAGTTCTCCGGCCCCGAGAACCTCGCGCTGATGAGCGAAGCGCGCCGCGCCGGAGGGTTCTCCGGCGCGACGCGCTCGATGTGGCAATGGCGGTGACCGGTTCGCGAGCCGGTCACCGCTCAGCTCAGTACCAGCCGACCGACTGCGAGTGGCCCCAGGCGCCGCACGGGCTGCCGTAGCGACCCGAGATGTAGCCGAGACCCCACGCGATCTGCGTACCCGCGTTGGAGGCCCAGTCGGCACCGGCGGACGACATCTTGCTTCCGGGCAGAGCCTGGGGGATGCCGAAGGCGCCGCTGCCGGAGTTGTAGGCCTGGTAGTTCCAGCCCGACTCCTTGTTCCACAGCGAGACGAGGCACGAGAACTGGTCGTCACCCCAGCCGTAGCCGGCGAGCATGCCGCGCGCGGTCGCCTGAGCACCGCCCGGGCTGTTGTCGCCCGAGCCGCCGCCGGACGCCGGGGGAGTCCACGACGAGCCGCCGCCGCTGCTCCCACTGCCGGAGCCGCCGGAGCCGCTGCCGCTGTTCGAGGCGGCCTCCTCGGCCGCGGCCTTCTCTGCGGCGGCCTTCGCCGCAGCAGCCGCCTCGGCCTCCTGGCGAGCCTTCTCGGCGGCCTCCTCTTCGGCCTTCTTCGCCACGGCGGCGTCGAGGCCGCCGCGCAGCTCGGCGACGCGCTGGTCGACGGCGGTGGTCGCCGCTGTCACGTCGTCGGAGAGGTTCGGAAGGAAGGTGTCGGGAAGAGCGGATGCCGCCTCGAGACGCTCGGTCGCCTTCTCGAGCGCAGCGGTGTCGACGTCGGCGGGCTGGCCGATGTCCAGACCCGACGCGGCGATGTCGTTCTGCACCGACGTGACGGCCTGCATCGAGGCGGTCGCGGCGGTGGTCGCGGCGCGTGCCTCCTGGGCTTCCGGTCCTCGGGCGGCGGAGAGAGCGGTGGGGGTGGTGGTCGATGCGAGCGAGAAGGTCGCGGTCGACAGATCGGCCGGAGAGGCCGTGGCGGCGGGCACCGTGCCGGTGAGGGCCGCGGCCGCGACGACGCCGAGCACCAGAGCGCCCGCGGTCGTCACAGGACGACGGCGGGAGCGGCGGGCGGCTTGGCGACGGGAGCGACGATTGGTGAGGGACGTCGAATCAGAGCGCATAGAACCGGTTTCACGTGAGGGAGGGCGGTGCGGGTGTCACCGTCCGACCCGCGTTCGGCGGGCACGAAACCGGGAGCCTGGCACGCCAATCTGGACGGCACCTGGGCGCAAACCCTCCGATGCCCCCGCGAAAAGCGCCGATCCGAGGCGAATCGCCGATGTGCTTCCCCTCCGCCGAGTCGTCACGCGGCGCTCCGGAAGCCTCGATGGGCGACGTCGAATACGTGCGGCGCCGAGGCCGTCTCCGCGGTGGCGGGAGCGTGCGCTAGACTGGAGTGTCACTCGTGGGGCTTCACCCGATTCGTCGGGCGGGCCCGTGACATCGCACGAACAAATCCGCTTCGCTTCGACTCGTGGCATGCGTTCGCCCTCGGGCGTGCGGATGCCGACGGCCCCGGTCCGCCGGACCGACGGGCGCAGGAGTCGGAGCCCGACACCCACCCAACTAGGACAACCCACTACATGACTACCGCAACGACCGCTCCCGCTACCAAGCAGGTCGCGATCAACGACATCGGCTCGGCCGAAGACTTCCTGGCCGCTGTCGAGAAGACGCTCAAGTTCTTCAACGACGGCGACCTCATCGAGGGCACCGTGGTCAAGATCGACCGCGACGAGGTCCTCCTCGACGTCGGATACAAGACCGAAGGCGTCATCCCCTCCCGCGAGCTCTCGATCAAGCACGACGTCGACCCCAACGAGGTCGTCAACGTCGGCGACCACGTCGAGGCCCTCGTCCTCCAGAAGGAGGACAAGGAAGGCCGCCTCATCCTGTCCAAGAAGCGCGCGCAGTACGAGCGCGCGTGGGGCGACGTCGAGAAGATCAAGGAGAACGACGGTGTCGTCACCGGTTCCGTGATCGAGGTCGTCAAGGGTGGTCTCATCGTCGACATCGGCCTCCGCGGCTTCCTCCCGGCGTCGCTCATCGAGCTGCGTCGCGTCCGCGACCTGACGCCGTACCTCGGCCAGGAGATCGAGGCCAAGATCCTCGAGCTCGACAAGAACCGCAACAACGTCGTGCTCTCGCGCCGCGCCCTGCTCGAGCAGACGCAGTCCGAGTCGCGCACCACGTTCCTCAACAACCTCCACAAGGGCCAGGTCCGCAAGGGCACGGTCTCGTCGATCGTCAACTTCGGTGCGTTCGTCGACCTCGGCGGCGTCGACGGTCTCGTCCACGTCTCCGAGCTCTCCTGGAAGCACATCGAGCACGCCTCCGAGGTCGTCGAGGTGGGCCAGGAGGTCACCGTCGAGATCCTCGAGGTCGACCTCGACCGTGAGCGCGTGTCGCTCTCGCTCAAGGCGACGCAGGAAGACCCGTGGCAGGTGTTCGCCCGTACCCACGCGATCGGTCAGATCGCGCCGGGCAAGGTCACCAAGCTCGTTCCGTTCGGTGCGTTCGTCCGCGTGGCCGACGGCATCGAGGGCCTCGTGCACATCTCCGAGCTGTCGGGCAAGCACGTCGAGCTCGCCGAGCAGGTTGTGTCGGTCGGCGAAGAGGTCTTCGTCAAGATCATCGACATCGACCTCGAGCGTCGCCGCATCTCGCTGTCGCTCAAGCAGGCCAACGAGTCGGTCGACCCCAACGGCACCGAGTTCGACCCCGCGCTGTACGGCATGGCTACCGAGTACGACGAGCGCGGCGAGTACAAGTACCCCGAGGGCTTCGACCCCGAGTCGGGTGCCTGGCTCGAGGGCTTCGACGCTCAGCGCGAGCAGTGGGAGCAGGAGTACGCCGCTGCCCAGGGTCGCTGGGAGGCCCACAAGGCCGCTGTCGCGAAGGCCATCGAGGCCGAGGCGGCCAACCCGACGGACTCCGGTTCGTTCGGTGGGTCCTTCTCGTCGGAGTCGCCCGCCCAGGGCACCCTCGCCGACGACGAGTCGCTGGCTGCGCTTCGCGAGAAGCTCTCCGGTCGCTGATCCGTCCCGCATCGAAGGCCGGTACCCCTCTGGGGTGCCGGCCTTCGGTCGTTGCGGGGACCTTCCCGGGCCGTCCGCAAGCCCCGGGCCCGATGGTCCCGCCGACGGCAGGATGGGGTCATGGCTTCTCGACTTCCGCTCTTGATCACCCTCGCCGGCGTCGCCGTGATCTTCCTCGCGATCCTGTTCGTCTTCGCTCTCGTCATCGGCGCGATGTTCTTCGGCGGCATCGAGTTCACCGGCGGTTCGATGGATGCCGCCGCCGGCGCGCCGGCCGTCCTGCACCTCGCTGCGTGATCGCGGGATACCCTCGATCCCGTCCGGACCGAAGTCCCGGCGTATCTCCGGGTTTTTCCTGATGATCGAGGGAAAAAGCGGCAACGACACGCCCGGGGCGGGGTGTCGATTCGACGGCGTGGTCGATCCGGCGTAACTTATTACTTGTTCGCCCCACAGGGGAGAGCGGAGCGGCCGAAAGGCCCCGCGTCCTCTCAAGTGGTGAACATCCCAAATCCTCCACCGGATGGTGTAGGGTTTTGGTTCTGGCCAGCGAGCCGGCATCCGAGGTTGATCTCTTCGTGAGGTCCCACTGTGGTTCCGGAGTTCGGGGTCAGTGAAGGTAGTGAACTGCCTCACGGGTAGGTCTAGGTGACTGTTTCTGTGGGTGCGTCCGTTCCTTGAGAACTCAACAGCGTGCACTTGTCAAAT
>NZ_JBFBHH010000004.1:0-572764 GCF_040685155.1 Microbacterium sp. NPDC089188
GGGGGACCCTGTGGGAGAGTAGGACACCGCCGGACTTCCTTTAACGAAATGGCCACCCAACGCTGGGTGGCCATTTCGCATTTACGGGCACATTCCCCGCCCGTACGGTGACAGCGCCGGTACGCACCCCCCTTCCTTTCGGTATCGAAAGGGGGACGCGTACCGGCGCTTCGCCGTACCCGGACGGCTAAGGTCGACGGAGTGAGCGAATTCGCGGGGCACCTTCCCGGCAGCCGCGACTATCGGCGGCTTCTCATCGGGCTCTTCTTCGGCGGAGTGGCCACCTTCGCGCAGCTGTATTCGACGCAGGCGCTTCTGCCGGCGATCTCGGCGGACGTGGGGACGCCTCCCGCCGGTGCCGCGCTGACCGTGTCGGCATCCACGATGGGTCTGGCTGCGGCGGTGATCCCGTGGTCGATCGTCGCTGATCGCATCGGACGCGTGCCTGCCATGGCCATCGGGCTCATCGCTGCGACGGTGCTCGGGGCGCTCACTCCCGTGGCGCACGACATCGTCGTCCTTCTCGTGCTGCGCCTGCTCGAGGGGGCCGCCCTCGGCGCCGTCCCGGCCGTCGCCCTGGCTTACCTGAGCGAGGAGGTCGACGCCCGCCACGTCGCCGCAGCGGCGGGCTCCTACATCGCGGGGACCACCGTCGGCGGCCTGAGCGGGCGCGTGCTGTCGGGCTGGGTGGGAGAGGCGGCCGGCTGGCGATGGGGGGTGGCATCCGTCGTTCTTCTCTGCGTGATCGCGGCGGTGGTGTTCCTCACGCTGGTTCCGGCAGCCCGGGGCTTCGTCCCGGGCCGTCATCGCGCGGTGCGGGGGCCGTCGATCCGTCGCCGCCTGGCGGTGAATCTGCGTTCATCGATGCAGCTGGCCCTGTATGCGCAGGGCTTCCTGCTGATGGGGGCTTTCGTCGCGGTCTACAACTACCTCGGCTTCCACCTGAGCGCGCCACCGTTCTTGCTCGCCCCGGCGGTCATCACCCTGCTGTTCCTCGCTTACCTGGCGGGGACTGTCTCGTCTCCTCAGGCGGGAGCGCTGGCGGTGAGACACGGTCGCCTCCCCGTTCTCATCGCGGGGACCGCGGTGATGGCAGCCGGGGCCGCACTGATGCTCGTGCCCGCGGTCGTCGCCGTGCTGGCGGGCCTGATCGCCTTCACCGCCGGATTCTTCGCGGCGCACGCGGTGGCATCCGGATGGACGCCGGTCGCGGCGGTACCGGAGGCGCGGGCGCAGGCCTCGTCGTTGTACTACCTCGGCTACTACGCCGGCTCGAGCCTGTTCGGCTGGGCGCTGGGCATCGTGTTCGGCGCCGCGGGGTGGGGTTGGTTCCTGGGGGCGGTGCTGACGATGTGCGCGACGGCCCTCATCCTGGCTGTGCTGGTGCTGCGCGGCGGGGGCCGGCCGGTCGCATCCGCCTGAGCATTCGTGCCGATTCATCGACACGCGGCATCCGGAGGTCAATGGCCACGTCCGACACGGAGGGAACCGACTAGCGTCGAAGGTGACGTGAGGGAGGTCGGGAGTGGACGACGCCGAAGAGCGCACCATGACGGATGACGAGCTGGTCGACGCGCAGCAGCACGCCGCCGCGGACGACATCGACGAGGCGGGCGAGACCGTCACCGAGATCAGTTACGACGAGCAGCGGTATCCCGCACGCCCGCGACGACTGCGTCCGCGGGATCAGTTCCGGGGCGGGACGCTGCGACGCTTCCTCACCGACCCGCGCAACGCCAACGGCGGCAATCCGTCGTACGTGGAGTGGCTGGTTCGTCAGTCGATGCTCAAGGACGCCGACGTGCTGAGTCGGCAGTTGTCGGGCCAGCCGTCGATGTGGCGGAACCCCTACGCGCGTCCGGACGCCCGACGGGCGATCGAGTCGACCGACGTCTGGTTCACCGCGTACCCCATCTCGCTGATCACTCGGCCGGGGGAGTCGTTCCTCGACGCGCTCGGTGACGAGGCGCTGTGGGAGGCGTTCGAGTGGGTCGGGATCAACGGCATCCACACGGGTCCCGTGAAGCGGGCGGGCGGCATCACGGGCTGGCAGGAGACGCCCAGCGTCGACGGGCACTTCGACCGCATCAGCACGCAGATCGATCCCGAGTTCGGTGACGAGAACGCGTTCCGCCGCGTCGCGGACGTGGCCGAGTCGCACGGCGGCAGCGTGATCGACGACATCGTGCCCGGGCACACGGGCAAGGGGGCGGACTTCCGCCTCGCCGAGATGGCGTACAAGGACTACCCCGGGATCTACCACATGGTCGAGATCCCGCGCGAGGACTGGGCCCTGCTGCCGGAGGTCCCGGCCGGGCGCGACTCCGTCAACCTCGACGCGGAGACCGAGCGCGAGCTGAGCGCCCGGGGCTACATCATCGGCGAGCTGCAGCGCGTGATCTTCTACACGCCCGGCGTGAAGGAGACCAACTGGAGCGCCACGGCGCCCGTGGTGGGAACCGACGGGCTCGAGCGCCGCTGGGTGTATCTGCACTACTTCAAGGAGGGCCAGCCCTCGATCAACTGGCTCGACCCCACGTTCGCGGGGATGCGTTTGGTGATCGGCGACGCCCTGCACTCGCTCGGTGACCTGGGAACGAGCGCGCTGCGACTGGATGCCAACGGCTTCCTCGGCGTCGAGAAGAGCGCGGAGGGTCTCCCGGCGTGGTCGGAGGGCCACCCCCTGTCGCACGCGGCGAACCACATCATCGCCGGGATGGTGCGCAAGGTCGGCGGGTTCACGTTCCAAGAGCTCAACCTCACGATGGAGGACATCCGCGATACGGGTGCCGTCGGAGCCGATCTGTCGTACGACTTCGTCACCCGGCCCGGGTACCACCACGCGCTCGCGACGGCGAACACGGAATTCCTCCGCCTCGCTCTGAACACCGCCCTCGAGACCGGTGTCGAACCCGTGCAGCTCGTGCACGGGATGCAGAACCACGACGAGCTCACCTACGAGCTCGTGCACTGGGCGACGACGCACCGCGACACCGTCTACCCGTTCCGCCACGAGGAGCACACCGGTGGCGAGATCGCCGAGATGGTGCGGGCCGACCTGACGCAGAAGCTGACGGTCGACGCGGACTACAACCTCGTCTTCACGCAGAACGGCATCGCCTGCACCACGGCATCGCTGATCGCCGCGACGCAGGGGAAAGCGACGCTCGACGACATCACGGATGCGGACATCCCCGCGATCCGCGACGCGCACCTGCTGCTGGCCAAGTACAACTCGTGGCAGCCGGGGGTGTTCGCGCTCTCGGGATGGGACCTCACGGGTTCGCTCACGCTGCCCGCTGACGACGTGCGCCATCTCATCGCGTCGGGCGACACCCGGTGGATCGAGCGAGGCGGCCACGACCTGCTCGACGTCGCTCCGGAGGCCGTCTCCTCGGTCTCGGGGATGCCGCGGGCCCGCTCGCTGTACGGATCGCTGGGCGATCAGCAGGCGAACCCGGAGTCGTTCCTCTCCGGGCTGCGCGACGTGCTCCGCATCCGCGGGGACCACGGCATCGCCATCGCCACGCAGGTCGACATCCCGCAGGTGGGGCACCCCAGCATGCTCGTGATGGTGCATCGCCTGGACGGCGGGGATCGCCGCGCCGAGGACGCCCCGCTGCAGATCACGGTGCTCAACTTCTCGGGCGAGACCATCGAGGGCACCGTGCGTTCGGAGTTCCTCGTGCCGCAGAGCACGGCCGTCGACGCCGCCACCGGAGACGTCGTCGGTCGCGTGGACGAGCTGCAGAGCTTCTCGCTCGAGCTCGGCCCGTACGCGGGGCTCTTCCTGGTGCTGGAGGCGCCCGAGACCGACGACTGAGTCGCGGCGGGGAGCGGTGGCCCGACGGGCCGCTCTCCCCGCCCCGTTCGGCGGGCGCGACGATGTCGGGGGCTCGGCGTAGCGTGTTCGCGTGCCCACCTCCGCCTGCCTCGTGCCCGGCTGTCGACGAGACGTCGATGCCGACGCGCCCGTGCGCGTCTGCACCTGGCACCTCGCCGTCGGGGCGGACTGGGCAGCGGCGACCGACGGCGTCACCGACCTGTTGCCCACGCCGTGCCGGCTCTGCGGGTCGCGGCTGGGCGTGCGCTGGCCGAGCGGGTGGTTGTGCGCCGTGTGCGAATGGCGTCACGGTGAACCCGTCGACGGGGAGCTCCCCCCGCCCCGGGTCGATATCGTCTACTACCTGAGATTCGAGGACCGCATCAAGATCGGAACGAGCGCGCAGCCGCGACAGCGTCTCGCCGCCGTGTGGCACGACGAGCTGCTCGCATTCGAGCCGGGGGACCGCCTCGTCGAGAGACGTCGTCACGCCCAGTTCGCCGACGCGAGGTTCGGCCGCACGGAGTGGTTCCGGCGCAGCGCGGCGCTGGACGCGCATGTCTCCGGGTTGTCCGCCGGGGTCGACGACCCGTGGGCGCTGTACGCGCGGTGGACGAGCGAGGCGATCGCGCGTCGCGGCTGACACCGTCGCGGCTGACATCGGTGCGGATGACGGCGTCGGGGGAGTACGACGCGGTGAGCGCGGTGACAACCCCTCCCTCCTCCTCCGATCCGCGTCGTAGCGTGAAGCGACGACGAGGAAGGCCGAGACATGGGACTTTTCGACCGGTTGTTCGGATCAGGGGACGACGCGTCAGACCGCACCCCGCCCCCCGCACCCCGTGGCGGGGCGAGCGGGATGCGCGATGCGGGGGGACGATACGCGCCGCCGCCCGCCCAGGCCGACTCGACGGCATCCGGTTCCCCGGACGACCAGCGGGCGATCGAGCGCTACCGCTATCTGCTGCGTACGGCGCCGCCCGAGACGGTGGAGCAGGTGCACGCCGAGGCCTTCGAACGCCTCACGCCGGCGCAGCGCCGCCAGGTGCTCGACGAGATGTCGTCGGGGTTGGCGGCGTCGGAGCGGCCGGCGAGCGATGACCCTCGGGCCCTCGCCCGCGCGGCCACGCGTGCGGAGTACTCGCAGCCGGGCTTCATGGAGCGGACGTTCGGCGGTCGCTCCTTCAGCGGCGGCGGGGCGGGGCCCGGGTTCGGGTCGATGCTCGGCGCGTCGATGCTCGGCACGATCGGCGGGTACGTGGTGGGCTCCGCCCTCGTGGGCGCGATGTTCGACCCCGGATACGACGTCGGCTACGCGGACGGCGTCGCCGCGGACGCGGGAACCGATGGTTCCGGAGGCGATGCTGCGGCGGATATGGGCGGCGGCGATGCCGGCGGCTTCGGTGGGGGAGATCTCGGCGGAGGCGATTTCGGGGGAGGTGACTTCGGCGGCGGAGACTTCGGGTTCTGATCCGTGAGACCCGCGCCGGCGGCGAACGTCGGCGTGCCGCGGTCCGAGCGCGCGTCCGAGGCTCGGTGAGACGATATCGTCGAGGCCATGGCGCCCCGCATCTCCCGTGTGCGCCTCGGTCTGCGGCGCAGCATCGTGGCGAACCAGATGCTCCTTTCGGCGGCCGCGCTCATCGGCATCCTGGTGTCGATCGCGGTCGGGCACGTGGTCGACCCCACCCTGTTCCTCGCGGGTGCGTCCCTGCTCTTCGCCGGGGCGATCGCCGCGGTCCTGCTGCCCTGGGACCGCGTGTCCCAGCTGTGGGCCGCCCTGCTGCCGATCGTCGACGTCGTGGCCGTCGCCCTGATGCGCGAGAGCGCGCCGCTCGCGGGTCTCGGACTGCTCTGGGCCTTCCCGGCGCTCTGGATCGGCACGGTGTTCGGGGTGTGGGGCATCGTCGCGATCTCGGTCTCGGTGACGATCGTGATGGTCCACCAAGCCGTCGTCATCGACCTGCAGCGCTTCACCGCCTCCACGCTGCTGCTGCCGTTCGTCGTCGCCGCGCTGTCGACCATCGCCCACTTCACCGCGCGTCGCTCGCAGGCGCAGCGCGAGCTCCTCGAGAAGCAGTCCGCGGAGCTGCGCCGCGCCGTGGAGCGCGCGCGTCGGCAGGAGGATCTCGTCACGGAGGTTCTGGATGCCGTCGATTTCGGCGTCACCCGCGTCACGGCGGCCGGAGAGTTCGCCGTCACGAACGCCGCTCACGCGCGACTGCTGAACACCACCGACGTGCTGGGGCGGGAGGTCGAGGTCTTCGCCGCGGACGGCTCGACGCTGATCGCCGCGGATGCCACGCCTCTCGCCCGTGCGCGAGCCGGCGAGGTGTTCGAGGGCGAGATGGTCTGGTACGGCGGGCCGGGGGAGGACCGACGCGCGCTGAGCGTGACCGCGCGCCGCCTGCCGGCGGCCGAGACCGGCGAGATCAGCGCGGTCATCGTCTCGCGCGACGTCACGGTCGAGGAGCAGGCGCGTCGCGCGCGGGAGGACCTCGTGGCGAGCGTGTCGCACGAGCTGCGTACGCCGCTCACCTCGATCATCGGCTACCTCGAACTCGCGCTCGACGACCCCTCCATCGCCCCCGGCACCCGCGACCGGCTGACCGTGGCCGAACGCAACGCGTCGCGTCTGCTGGAGTTGGTCGCCGACATCCTGGCTCTGTCGGCCACCTCGCGCGAAGGAGTGGGGGTGGAGCTCGAACTCCGATCCGCCGATGTCGCGGCGGTGGTGCGGGCGGCGATCGAGTCGATCGCCCCACGCGCCGTGGACCACGGCGTGCACATCGACGCCTCGGGCGTCGTCGAGGCGCGAGCGGTGATCGACGCGCGCCGCGTGCGTCAGATCGTCGACAACCTCCTGTCGAACGCGATCAAGTACATCCCCCGCGACGCGGCGGTGAGCGTGGCCGTGCAGCAGGACCTGCACTCGGTCTCGATCGTCGTGGCCGACGATGGCCCCGGGATCTCCGTCACCGAGCAGGGCCGCCTGTTCGAGCGTTTCTTCCGCGGAGACGCCGTGCGCAATTCTTCGGCGCACGGCAGCGGCCTCGGTCTGGCGATCAGTCGCGACCTCGCCCGGGCCCACGGCGGCGAGATCACCGTGCGGACCGCCCCCGGCGAGGGCGCCGTCTTCACCGTGCGGCTGCCTCGAAACCCCCGGGAGGGCGAGTGATCTTCGACGTTCTAACGCTGCAAGCCTCAGCAGCCCTCGTGATCGTCGTCTCCGCGGTCATGTACCTGCTCGACACGATCATGCTCAAAGACGGCCTCCCGGGGCGGCTGTGGGCGAGTGCCTACCTGTCCGGCACCTTCTCCGCCGTCTGCTACCTCGCGTGGCTGCTGCTGCCCGATGTGTTCGTGGCGGTCGCCGTGGGCAACGGGGCGTTCGTCGGTGCGACGGCGTTCATCTGGCTGGGGTGCGTGGCCTTCAACGGCCGCCCCCTTCGCGTGCCCTCGATCGTCGTCGGCGCGGTCATCCTTCTCGTGGTGGTGTCCGCCCTGGCAGCCGGTCCGGCCGGTGGCGACTGGGCAGGTGCCATCCCGTTCTTCCTGGGCAACGCGCTGTTCGCCGTTCTCGGAGCCGTCGAGACGCGCCGCGGCGCCATCGGGAGGCGGTGGAGCGCCGTGGGGCTCACCATCATCCTCGCGATCGAGGCGGTGTGGTTCGTCAGCCGCACGGCGGTGTTCATCGTCAGCGGCCCCGAGAGCGACCTCTTCCGGACGGTGTTCGACACCCGCGTCTCCGCTCTGCTGACCATCACCCTCGTGATCGCCGCGGTGACGGTGACCTCCGTCCTCCGGGCGAACGAGTCGACCCTGCGCGGCTCGCCCGACGTCCGCCGACTCTCGGTGGATGCCAACGGCGTGCTGTTCCGCGAGTCGTTCGAGGCGACGCTCGCCATCGTCTGCGCGCGGGCGGAACTCGCCGGTGAGGGCGTGTGCGTGATCGGCATCCGGATCGACGACCTGAAGCGCGTCTCGGTCGCCTTCGGCCCGGAGGATGCCGAGCAACTCGCCCGCGAGCTGCGCGGAGCGGTGCGTCGGTACTCGCCCACGATGGCGCTGGTGGGGGAGGCCGATGCAACAGGCCTCGCGGTCGCCTTCACGACCGGTCCGACCACCGACATCGGGCGCGTCGCACGCGCACTGCACGACAGCGTCGTGAGCGATCTCTCGCGCCTCGGTACCGCGGTGGTGCCCGTGGTGGGGGTCGGCGTCGCTGTCACGGCGGACCACGGTCACGATTCTCGCGCGCTCACGCTGCGGGCCGACGAAGCGGCCGCGCGGGCCGCCGTCACGGGCGAGCAGTCCTTCCGGATCGGCTGAGAGCGGCCGTCAGGCCCCGGCGGCCGCGGCCAGGTCTTCCACCCGCTGGCGCAGCTCGCGGGGTCGGAACGGTTTCGTCAGGTAGTCGTCCGCTCCGGCCTCGCGCCCCGTGCGCTGCTCCGCCTCGTCGGCGCGGGCGCTCACCATGAGGATGCGCGTGTCGCTGAAAGCCCTGATGCGCCGTGCGGTCTCGAAACCGTCGATTCCCGGCATGCTCACGTCGAGCGTCGTGACCACAGGCGCGTGGAGTCGGACCAGTTCGATGCCGTCGAGTCCGGTGCTCGCGGCGTGCACCGTGAAACCCGCGCTCTCGAGCACGGTCGACACGAGCGTGCGGATGTCGAGGTCGTCCTCGATCACCACCGTGGTGCGGGCATCGGGCATGGCGGAGCTTTCGTCGGGCGGGTCCGGGAGCGATCCCACCTGGGGGAATCGTAGACGACGCAGCGCCGTGACGCTCGGGGGTGCCCGGGACGTCGTGTTGTGGCATCCTCTTCGGGTGCCTCTTCTCGCGCTGACGGGTGGGATCGCCTCCGGGAAGTCCACCATCGCCGCCCTCCTGGCCGGGCGCGGCGCCGTGGTCGTCGACGCCGACGCCATCGTGCGCGAGGTGCAGGCGCCCGGATCGCCGGTTCTGTCGGCGATCGCCCGCGAGTTCGGAGACGACGTGCTCACGGCCGAGGGAGCACTCGATCGGCCCGCTCTCGGAGCGCGGGTGTTCGGTCACCCCGACCGATTGGCCGTTCTCAACGCCCTCGTGCACCCCGCAGTCAGGGAGGAGTCGCAGCGGCGCTTCGACGAAGCCTTCGCCCGCGACCCCGCGGCCGTCGTGGTCTACGACGTCCCGTTGCTCGCCGAGGCGCGCGCCGGGGACGCGTGGGATCTCGTGATCGTCGCTCATGCGCCGGCCGAGACGCGCGTGCGGCGGCTCATCGAGGGTCGAGGACTCTCCGAGGCGGACGCCCGTGCGCGCGTGGGCTCGCAGGCGTCCGACGAGGACCGCCTGGCGCTGGCCGACGTGGTGATCGACACCTCGACGACGATGGATGCCACGCGGAGCCAGGTCGACGACCTCTGGGCGCGGATCTCCCCGGCGGACTGACCGCGGTCACGGGGCACGTCGTCGCCGCGGTCGCATCCCGCCGTCGACGGGCCGACGAGCGGCCGAGAGCATTCGCGCTCGCCCACGGCGAACGCAACCCGACCCCGATGTCGGAGGCCCCGCCTACGCTGGAATCATGCAGCCCACTCGCTCCGTGCGTCCCTTCGAGGTCATCAGCGAATACTCCCCGTCCGGCGATCAGCCGCAGGCCATCGCCGATCTCGCGGGCCGCATCAACGCGGGCGAGACAGACGTGGTGCTGCTCGGCGCCACCGGAACCGGCAAGTCGGCGACCACCGCCTGGCTCGTCGAGCAGGTGCAGCGTCCGACCTTGGTGCTCGCGCACAACAAGACCCTCGCGGCGCAGCTTGCGAACGAGTTCCGCGCGCTCATGCCGAACAACGCCGTCGAATACTTCGTGTCGTACTACGACTACTACCAGCCCGAGGCCTACGTGCCGCAGACCGATACGTTCATCGAGAAAGACAGCTCGATCAACGCCGAGGTCGAACGGCTGCGTCACTCGACGACGAACTCGCTGCTGTCTCGCCGCGACGTCGTGGTGGTCTCGACGGTCTCGTGCATCTACGGCCTCGGTGCGCCCGAGGAGTACCTGCGCGCCATGGTCGCCCTGCAGGTGGGGGAGCGGTACGACCGAGACGCGCTCATCCGCAAATTCATCTCGATGCAGTACAACCGCAACGACGTCGACTTCTCGCGCGGCAACTTCCGCGTGCGGGGCGACACGATCGAGATCATCCCGGTCTACGAGGAGTACGCCATCCGCATCGAGATGTTCGGTGACGAGATCGAGGCGCTCTACACGCTCCATCCGCTCACGGGCGACGTCATCGAGAAGATGGACTCCGTGCCGATCTTCCCGGCGTCGCACTACGTCGCGGGGACCGAGACGGTGCAGCGCGCCATCGGCACCATCGAGCACGAGCTCGACGAGCGGCTCAAGGAGCTCGAGTCGCAGAACAAGCTGCTCGAGGCGCAGCGTCTCCGCATGCGCACGACCTTCGACCTGGAAATGCTGCAGCAGCTCGGCTTCTGCTCGGGTATCGAGAACTACTCGCGTCATATGGACGGCCGCATGGCCGGTGATCCGCCCCACACGCTGCTCGACTTCTTCCCCGACGACTTCCTGCTGGTGATCGACGAGTCGCACGTGACTGTCCCGCAGATCGGCGCGATGTACGAGGGAGACGCCTCGCGCAAGCGCACCCTGGTGGAGCACGGCTTCCGTCTGCCGAGCGCGATGGACAACCGTCCGTTGCGCTGGGACGAGTTCAAGGAGCGCGTGGGGCAGACCGTCTACCTCTCGGCCACACCGGGGCGCTACGAGATGGGGATCGCAGACGGAGTCGTCGAGCAGATCATCCGCCCGACCGGACTCGTCGACCCCGAGATCATCGTCAAACCGTCGAAGGGGCAGATCGACGACCTGCTCGAGGAGATCCGGGTGCGCGTCGAGCGTGACGAGCGCGTGCTGGTCACCACCCTCACCAAGAAGATGGCGGAGGAGCTCACCGACTTCCTGGGCGAGCACGGAGTGCGCGTGCGCTATCTGCACTCGGACGTCGACACCCTGCGCCGCGTCGAACTGCTCACGGAGCTGCGCGCCGGCGTCTACGACGTGCTCGTCGGCATCAACCTGTTGCGCGAGGGTCTCGACCTGCCCGAGGTCTCGCTGGTGGCGATCCTCGACGCCGACAAGGAGGGCTTCCTGCGCAGCGGCACCTCACTCATCCAGACGATCGGCCGTGCCGCGAGAAACGTCTCGGGCGAGGTGCACATGTACGCCGACAAGGTGACGGACTCGATGCGCAACGCCATCGACGAGACGGAGCGCCGTCGCGAGAAGCAGATCGCGTACAACACCGAGCACGGCATCGACCCGCAGCCGCTGCGGAAGAAGATCGCCGACATCACCGAGGTTCTCAACCGCGAAGCGACGGATACCAAGAAGCTGCTCGCCCGAAACGACAAGGCGGGCAAGGGCAAGTCGCCCACGCCCTCGCTGCGTCGCACGGGGATCGCGGCCGAGGGCGCGGACCAGCTCGAATCGACCATCGCCGACCTCACCCAGCAGATGCTCGCCGCCGCGGCGGAACTCAAGTTCGAGTTGGCCGGGCGTCTGCGCGACGAGGTGCAGGACATGAAGAAGGAGCTTCGCGCGATGGAGCGGGCCGGGCACGCCTGAGCCGGGGGAGCGAGCGATGGACCAGCGCGTCACCCTGATCACCCTCGGAGTGCAGGATCTCGCCCGTGCGATCACCTTCTACGGGGCGCTCGGTTGGCAGGCCCATCCGACGTCCGTCGATGGCGAGGTGGCTTTCTACGACACCGGCGGGCTCGTCGTCGCGCTGTGGGCTCGAGATGCCCTCGCCGCGGACTCCGGGGTCACCGACGGCGGCGGGTGGGGTGGCGTCACCCTCGCGCACAATGTCGGCACCCCGGCCGAGGTCGACGGCATCCTGGAGGCGGCTCGATCGGCCGGGGCCCGGCTCGCGCGCGGCGGAGCCCCCACCGTCTGGGGCGGCTACTCCGGGGTCTTCGTCGATCCGGACGGCCACCCCTGGGAAGTGGCGGTCAATCCCGGATGGCCGTTGGACGAACTGGGCCGTCCACAGCTGGGGTGACGAAGGCGAGCGAGGAACCCGCCGTGGTCAGGGGCAGTGCAGCAACGGCTTCGGTCCCGTCCGGTCCACCGAATGCTCGGCCATCGCGTGGCCGCACAGGGGGCAGGGGCGTCCGGTTCGCACGGGCTCGGGCGTGGTCTCGTAGGGGCCGACCGACGCCGGCCCCGCGACGCGGATGAGGCGGGTGTTGAGGTACTGGTACCAGCCGCCGGCCTCGCGTACGCGTGCGCGCAGGGACGGGCGGTCGGCATCCTTTCGTGTCATGATTATTAGTGTACTAACTGTTCGAAGGAGGAGGCCGTGGAAGATCCGCTCAAGCTGGAGAACCAGGTGTGCTTCGCCCTCGTCACGGCCGCACGGAACGTCGTGTCGATCTACCGGCCCGTGCTGGAGCCGCTCGGGCTGACGCACCCGCAGTATCTCGTGATGCTCGCCCTGTGGGAGGACGCGCCGCGGTCGCTCGGGACGCTGGCCGCGGAACTCGCCATGGAGCCGGCGACCCTTTCACCCTTGGTGAAACGCCTCGAAGCGCAGGGGCGGGTCGTGCGTCGGCGTCGTGTCGACGACGAGCGCGTCCTCGACATCGACCTCACCGACGAGGGGCGGGCGCTCCGCGCCGCGGCGCTCGAGGTGCCGGGCAAGATCATGGAGCGCGTCGGCGCCGACGAGCGCTCGCTCATCGCCCTGCGCGACGGTCTCGCGCCGTTCGCGTCTCCCGTGCGGGACTGAGCGACCTCGCCTTCCGAGCACGGCGACGGTGCGCGAGCCTCGCACATCCGTGCGCTCGGGGCGAACCCGGGGCCGATGTCGGAGGGTCGACCTAGACTTAACAGGTGCCGATCGTTCCTGTCTCTTCGCCCTCGCCGTCCGCGAATTCCGCCACCAGCGGCAAGCTCAGCGTCCGGGGTGCGCGCGTCCACAACCTCAAGGACGTCGACCTCGACATCCCCCGCGACTCGCTGGTCGTCTTCACGGGACTCTCGGGCTCAGGCAAGTCGAGCCTCGCCTTCGACACGATCTTCGCGGAGGGCCAGCGGCGGTACGTCGAGTCGCTGAGCGCCTACGCCCGTCAGTTCCTCGGGCAGGTCGATCGCCCCGACGTCGACTTCATCGAGGGCCTCAGCCCCGCGGTGTCGATCGACCAGAAGTCGACGAACCGCAACCCCCGCTCGACGGTCGGCACGATCACCGAGATCCACGACTACATGCGTCTGCTGTGGGCCCGTATCGGTGTGCCCCACTGCCCGGACTGCGGCGCGCGCATCCAGCGGCAGACCGTGCAGCAGATCGCCGACCAGCTCATGGAGCTGCCCGAGCGCACGCGGTACCAGATCGTCGCCCCCGTGGTGACCCAGAAGAAGGGCGAGTTCGTCGACCTCTTCAAGGAACTCAGCGCGAAGGGATACGCCCGCGCGGTCGTCGACGGCGACCTCGTGCAGCTGTCCGAGCCGCCGACCCTCAAGAAGAGCTACAAGCACGACATCGCCGTCGTGGTCGACCGTCTCGTGGCATCCGGAGACATCCTCAGCCGCGTCACCGACTCGGTCGAGACGGCGATGGGGCTGGCCGGCGGCATCATGCAGGTCAACTACGTCGACGAAGAGGGCGACGACGCCTGGCAGTCGTTCTCCGAGAAGCTCGCGTGCCCGAACGGGCACCCGCTGCAGTTGACCGAGATCGAGCCGCGGACGTTCTCGTTCAACGCCCCCTTCGGCGCCTGCCCCGTCTGCTCGGGCCTGGGCACCCGCATGTCGGTCGACGTCGACCTCATGCTCGGCGACGAAGAGCTCTCGATCCGCGACGGCGCCATCCTTCCCTGGACGACGCAGGGCAAGGGCCTGTTCCAGTACTACGAGCGGCTGCTCGAAGGTCTCGCGCGCGACCTGAAGTTCTCGCTCGACACCCCGTGGAAAGACCTGTCGAAGGACGTGCAGCAGGCGGTGCTGCGAGGCGAGAACTACAAGGTCACGGTCAAGTGGAAGAACCGCTACGGGCGTGAGATGCGGTACTCGTCCGGGTTCGAGGGCGTCGTGCCGTACATCGAGCGTCAGTACCTGCAGGCGGAGTCCGACACCCAGCGGCAGCGCTGGGCGGAGTACCTTCGCGAGGTGCCTTGCGCGGTGTGCGACGGCGACCGCCTCAAGCCCGAGGTGCTGGCGGTCCTCGTCGACGACACGTCCATCGCCGCAGCCTCGCGCATGAGCCTGGCCGACGCGCGCGAGTTCTTCTCCCAGCTCACCCTCACCGACCGCGAGGCGACCATCGCCGCGGCCGTGCTGCGCGAGATCCGCGCACGCCTCGACTTCCTGCTCCAGGTGGGTCTGAATTACCTGAGCCTCGGCCGCGCGGCCGGCACGCTGTCCGGCGGCGAGGCGCAGCGCATCCGCCTGGCCACCCAGATCGGCTCGGGCCTGACGGGCGTGCTGTACGTGCTCGACGAGCCGTCGATCGGTTTGCACCAGCGCGACAACCGCCGCCTCATCCAGACGCTCGAGACCCTGCGCGACCTCGGCAACACGCTCATCGTCGTCGAGCACGACGAGGAGACCATCCACGCGGCCGACTGGGTGGTCGACATCGGACCCCGCGCCGGCGTCGACGGCGGCAACGTCGTGCACTCCGGGCCCCTCGCCGAACTGCTGACCGATGAGCGCTCACTGACGGGGGCGTACCTGTCGGGCCGTCGCGCGATCGAGGCGCCCCAGACGCGTCGCAAGATCGACAAGAAGCGTCAGGTCACCGTCGTCGGGGCGCGGGAGAACAACCTCAAGAACGTCACCGTCGACTTCCCCCTCGGCGTGCTCACCTCGGTCACCGGCGTGAGCGGTTCGGGCAAGTCGACGCTGGTGAACGGCATCCTGTACGAAGTGCTCGCCTCGAAGCTGAACGGCGCGCGCCGCGTTCCGGGCAAGCACACGCGGGTCACCGGTCTCGACAACCTCGACAAGGTCGTGCACGTCGACCAGGCGCCGATCGGCCGCACCCCGCGCTCCAATCCCGCGACCTACACGGGTGTGTTCGACCGGATCCGCACCCTCTTCAGCGAGACCCCCGAGGCGAAGGTGCGCGGTTACCAGGCGGGGCGCTTCAGCTTCAACGTCAAGGGCGGTCGCTGCGAGGCGTGCTCCGGCGACGGAACGCTGAAGATCGAGATGAACTTCCTCCCCGACGTCTACGTCGACTGCGAGGTGTGCCACGGCAAGCGGTACAACCGCGACACGCTGTCGGTGCACTACAAGGGGAAGAACATTGCCGAGGTGCTCGAGATGCCGATCTCGGAGGCCGCGGAGTTCTTCGAACCCATCCAGGCCATCCACCGCTACCTCAAGACGCTGGTCGACGTGGGCCTCGGCTACGTGCGGCTCGGGCAGTCGGCCACGACGCTCTCGGGCGGCGAGGCGCAGCGCGTCAAGCTCGCCACCGAGCTCCAGCGTCGCAGCAACGGCCGCTCGATCTACGTGCTCGACGAGCCCACCACGGGTCTGCACTTCGAAGACGTCTCGCTGCTGCTGAAGGTGCTGAACGGCCTGGTCGACAAGGGGAACACCGTCATCGTCATCGAGCACAACCTCGACGTCATCAAGAGCAGCGACTGGGTCATCGACCTCGGGCCCGAGGGCGGCGCCGGCGGCGGCACGGTCGTCGCGACCGGAACGCCCGAGCAGGTCGCGAAGGTCGAGGAGAGCCACACCGGCGCTTTCCTGGCCGAACTGCTCGAGACCGGACGCACGGGCGCGCAGCGCAACACCGCATCGGATGCGGACAGCGCCGAGCGGGAGCTCGTGAGCGCGGCGGGCTGAGTCATGGCCCCTGCACCTGCATCCCGGGAGCGGATGTCGCAGCTGCCCTATCGCCCGAAGGCGGGGGAGATCCCGACCAATCCCGGGGTCTACCGGTTCCGGGACGCCGACGGGCGCGTGCTGTACGTCGGTAAGGCGAAGAACCTCCGCGCGCGACTGTCGAACTACTTCGCGCCGCTGTACTCGCTGCACGAGCGCACCCGCCGCATGGTCACCACGGCGGCCAGTGTGGAGTGGACGGTCGTGCCCAGCGACGTCGATTCGCTGCAGCTCGAGTACATGTGGATCAAGGAGTTCGATCCGCCCTTCAACGTGCGCTACCGCGACGACAAGTCCTACCCGTTCATGGCCATCACCCTCGCGGATGAGGCGCCGCGCGTCATCGTCACCCGCAATCACAAGATCCGCGGGGCCAAATACTTCGGGCCGTACCCGAAGGTGTGGGCGGTGCACGACACGATCGACCTGATGATCAAGGTCTTCCCGATCCGCACGTGCAGCGACTCGTCGTACAAGAAGGCGATGGCCTCGGGTCGCCCCTGCTTCCCGGGGCAGATCGGCCGCTGCGGCGGACCGTGCTCGATGAAGGTGACCGTCGAGGAGCATCGCGCCGTCGTGAACGACTTCATCTCCTTCATGTCGGGCGGCGATCAGCGCTTCACGCGCGAGCTGACGGCGCGCATGAAAGAGGCGTCGGCGGCGATGGATTACGAGTCGGCCGCCCACTACCGCGACCGTCTGCAGGCGATCGACGCGGTGCTGGGCAAGAGCGCGCTCGTTCTGGCTCCCGACACGGATGCCGACCTCTTCGGCATCGCGGAGGACGAACTCGCCGCGACCGTGCAGCATTTCGTCGTGCGCGGAGGCCGCGTGCGCGGTGTGCGCGCGACGACGATCGAGAAGGAGATCGACATCTCCGGAGCGGAGCTCGTCGACCAGGTGCTGCAGCGCACCTACGGCGACGCGGATGCGTCGGACATCCCCCGCCAGGTGCTCGTGCCCGAGCTGCCCGATGACGCCGAGCAGCTGGAGGACTGGCTGCGCGAGCGACGGGGCCGGCCGGTGACGCTGCAGATCGCGCAGCGCGGGCGCAAGGCCGATCTGCTCAAGACCGCGACCCTCAACGCCCAGCAGGCGCTCATGCTGCACAAGACCCGCCGCACGAGCGATTACGTCGCCCGGTCGCAGGCCCTCACCGATCTGCAGGAAGCGCTCGGGATGAGCGAGGCGCCGCTGCGCATCGAGTGCTTCGACGTCTCGCACCTCGCGGGCACCAACGTCGTGGCATCCATGGTCGTGTTCGAGGACGGGCTCCCGCGAAAAGACCAGTACCGTTCCTTCGGCGTCGCCGAGACCACCGACGACACCGACTCGATGTACCAGGTGCTCACGCGTCGTCTGGCCTACCTCGACCGTCCCGACGAGATCGAACCCGAGACGGTGAACGGCGCGATCGTCGCCGCCCCCGAGTCGGAGGAGGCCACGAGCGACGGCGACGTGGTCACCGCCCGCAAGCGTCCGCGCTTCGCGTACCGCCCGCAGCTGCTCGTGGTCGACGGCGGACAGCCGCAGGTGGCCGCCGCGGCGCGGGCGCTGGCCGACGCGGGTCACGAGGAGATCGCCCTCTGCGGCATCGCCAAGCGCCTCGAGGAGGTGTGGCTGCCGGGTGAGGAGTACCCCGTCATCCTGCCCCGCACCTCGGAGGCGCTCTACCTGCTGCAGCGACTGCGCGACGAGGCCCACCGTTTCGCCATCGTGCACCAGCGCAAACGTCGGAAGCGTGACATCACCAGCGTGCTGTCGGAGGTGCCGGGTCTCGGTGATGCCCGCATCAAGGCTCTGCTGCGCCACTTCGGCTCGGTGTCGGCGCTCAAGAACGCCAGCCCGGACGAGATGACGGTGCTGCCCGGTATCGGGCCGACCCTGGCAGAGGCGATCCACACGCATCTGGCTCGATAGGCTGAGGACGAGGACGGGAGGCGATCACCATGGAACCGGCACGCGACGAGCCAGGTGAGGTGCTGATCGTCACGGGCATGTCGGGCGCCGGCCGCTCCACGGTGGCGAACGCACTCGAAGACCTCGACTGGTACGTGGTCGACAATCTGCCGCCGCGCATGCTGCGCCCTCTGCTCGAACTCACCGAACTCGCCGGTGGCGCCGTCCCCCGCGTGGCGGTCGTGGTCGACGTGCGCGGACGCTCGTTGTTCGGCGATCTTCCCGAGGCGATGCGGACGCTGCAGGCCGGACGCCAGGTGCGCGTGGTCTTCCTCGACGCCTCCGATGCGGTGCTGGTGCGCCGCTTCGAGGCGGTGCGACGGCCGCACCCGCTGCAGGGCGACGGCACGATCCTCGACGGCATCCGCCGGGAGCGCGAGCGCCTGGCTCCGGTTCGCGAGGCCGCCGACGTGGTCATCGACACGTCGAGCCTGAACGTCCACCAGCTGTCGTTGCGCACGGTCGCGCTGTTCGGCGAGGAAGGGGCGGCCCGTCACACGATCACCCTGATGAGTTTCGGCTTCAAGTACGGGCTGCCGCCCGACGTCGACCTCGTGGCCGACATGCGCTTCCTGCCGAACCCGTTCTGGAATGACGAGCTGCGTCCGTTGACCGGCGAAGACCCCCGCGTGCGGGAATACGTGCTGGGGCAGGAGGGCGCCTCGGCGTTCCTGGACGCGTATTCGGCCGCGCTGCGGCCCGTCCTCGAGGGATATCAGCGCGAGAACAAGCGGCATTCCGTGGTCGCCGTGGGGTGCACGGGGGGTAAGCACAGATCGGTGGTGATGGCGCGCGAGCTCGCTGCACGTCTGGCCGATGTTCCGGGTGTGGCCGTCCGCGTGGCTCACCGCGACCTCGGTCGCGAGTAGGCTGTAACGTCGTCCCCGCCGCCCCCACCCGAGGAGAATCGTGCCCCTGACCGCCGACGTGAAGGCCGAGCTCATCACCGTCCGCGACCCGCGCCCGACCGCGCGCGTCGCCGAGCTCACGGCCCTCCTGCGCTTCTCCGGTGGTCTGCACTCCATCGCCAATCGCGTCGCCGTCGAGGCCGAGTTGGACTCCGACATCCTCGCGCGTCGCGTCGCCCGCGACCTGATGGAGCTGTACGGCGTGCGCCCCGAACTGCACCACGTGCAGGGCTCCGGCGGTCGCAGCGGCGGTCTCTTCGCCGTGCGCGTGATCGAGGCGGGTGAGACGCTCGCGCGTCAGACGGGGCTGCTCGACCAGCGACGTCGCCCCGTTCGCGGTCTGCCCAACAAGCTCACGACCGGCTCGCGCCCCGACCTCAGCGCCATCTGGCGCGGCGCGTTCCTCGCGAGCGGCACGCTGAGCGATCCCGGCCGGTCGGCTGCACTCGAGATCTCCTGCCCCTCGTCCGAGGCGGCGATGGCCCTCGTCGGCGCGGGTCACCGCATCGGCATCCCGGCCAAGGCCCGTGAGGTGCGCGGCGTCCCCCGCGTCGTCGTGCGCGACGGGGAGGCCATCCGCGGCGCCCTCTACGAGATGGGTGCCCGCCGCACCGCGGGGGAGTGGGATCAGATGCGCCAGCGCCGCGAGGTGCGCGCCGGCGTGAACCGTCTCGTCAACTTCGACGACGCGAACCTCCGCCGATCGGCCCAGGCCGCCGTCGCCGCGTGCGCGCGCGTCGAGCGCGCCCTCGAGATCCTCGGCGACGAGGTCCCCGACCACCTGCAGCAGGCGGGCGAGCTGCGTCTGGCTCACCGCGACGCGAGCCTGGACGAGCTCGGCCATCACGCCGATCCGCCGCTGACCAAGGACGCCGTCGCCGGGCGTATCCGCCGTCTGCTCGCGATGGCCGACAAGAAGGCCGAGACCGAGGGCATCCCCGGGACCGAGGCCGCGGTCCCCGTCGGCGCCGACGACTGAGGGATCTCTTCCGGATGCCGCGTTCCCGGCATCCGTGATCCGATCGCGCAGGGTGTGCGGCCGAGCCCCTCGCCTCTCCGGCTGCCCCGACCCCCCCCCGGGCATCCCGATCCGGCCCGCGCGAGGGGAGCCCGCCCGGGCCGAGCCCGCCCGGACCGAGTCCGCGCCGGCTCGGGTGCGCCGACGTGCCACCGGTCCGGGGGTCCCCGACGCCCGACGACGCGCCCGGGCCGCTACCTTTCGTCACGCGGGGAAGCAACCCTGTGGGTTGCGCGTTGGCCCTCAATAGGATGAAGACGTCACCCTCGCTGCGCGATCCCTCAGCTCGTCGTCTTGGCGGAGAGGTTTCGGCGGCGCCCGATTCGGAAGTAGAGAACATGGCGAAGTACACGCTGCCCGAACTGCCCTACGACTACTCGGCGCTGGAGCCGCACATCAGTGCGACGATCATGGAGCTGCACCACAGCAAGCACCACCAGACCTACGTCAACGGCGCCAACACCACCCTCGACCTCCTCGCCGAAGCGCGCGAGAAGGGCGAGTTCGCCAACATTAACCGCCTGCAGAAGGACCTCGCGTTCAACCTCGGCGGTCACACCAACCACTCGATCTTCTGGACGAACCTCTCGCCCAACGGTGGCGACAAGCCCACCGGCGACCTCGAGTCGGCCATCGACGACCAGTTCGGCTCGTTCGACGCCTTCCGCGCGCAGTTCACCGCCGCCGCCCTCGGTGTGCAGGGCTCGGGCTGGGCCGGCCTGTTCTGGGACTCGATCGGGGAGAACCTCGTCATCCAGCAGTTCTTCGACCAGCAGGGTCAGATCGTCGCCGGTACCGTTCCGCTGCTGCTTCTCGACGTCTGGGAGCACGCGTACTACCTCGACTACAAGAACGTGCGCGCCGACTACGTGAAGGCCTTCTGGAACATCGCCAACTGGGCCGATGCGCAGGAGCGCTTCGCCGCCGCCCGCGAGAAGACCGCGGGTCTGCTGGTACTGTCGTAAACGGTGCGGCGTCCCGGTGGGACACCCACCGGGACGCCGTTGTCCGCCAGCGAAACCGCAATCACGCGCTCATCGCGCACAACTGATTCAGGAGATATTCCGTGACCGTCAAGATCGGAATCAACGGCTTCGGCCGTATCGGACGCAACTACCTCCGCGCGGCTCTCGCGCAGGGTGCCGACCTCGAAATCGTGGCGGTGAACGACCTCACCGACAACAAGACCCTCGCGCACCTCCTCAAATACGACTCCGTGGGCGGCGTGCTGTCCGAGGACGTCTCGTACACCGAAGACTCCATCACCGTCGGCGACAAGACCATCAAGGTCTTCGAGGAGCGCGACCCCGCCAACCTCCCCTGGGGCGAGCTGGGCGTCGACATCGTCATCGAGTCGACCGGCCGTTTCACCAAGGCCGAGGACGCCAAGAAGCACGTCGCCGGTGGCGCCAAGAAGGTGCTCATCTCGGCTCCCGCCACGGGTGACGACGCGACCATCGTCATGGGCGTGAACGAAGAGACGTACAACCCCGAGACCGACGTCATCATCTCGAACGCGTCGTGCACCACGAACTGCCTCGCGCCCCTCGCGAAGGTGTTCAACGACGCCTTCGGCATCGAGCGCGGCTTCATGATGACGGCTCACGCCTACACGGCCGACCAGAACCTGCAGGACGGCCCGCACAGCGACCTGCGTCGTGCCCGCGGTGCGGCGATCAACATCGTCCCCGCCTCCACCGGCGCCGCGAAGGCCATCGGCCTCGTCCTGCCCGAGCTGAACGGCAAGCTGAGCGGCTCGTCGTACCGCGTTCCGGTTCCCACCGGCTCCATCGTCGACCTCACGATCGTCACTCCCACCGAGGGTCTGACCGTCGACCAGGTCAACGAGGTCTACAAGAAGGCGGCCGCCGAGGGGCGCCTCAACGGTATCCTGCAGTACACCGAGGACCCGATCGTCTCGAGCGACATCCAGGGCAACCCGCACTCGTCGATCTTCGACGCGGAGCTGACCAACGTCAGCGGCAACCTCGTCAAGGTGTCGTCGTGGTACGACAACGAGTGGGGCTACTCGAACCGTCTCGTCGACCTGACCGAGTACGTCGCCGAGCGTCTCTGACCCTCCATGGCTCTGCGCACCCTCGATTCGCTGGGGTCGCTCGCCGGCACGCGCGTCATCGTCCGTTGTGATCTGAACGTCCCCCTCAAGGACGGCGTCATCACGGACGATGGCCGCGTGCGCGCGTCGCTGCCGACCCTCAATGCACTGATCAACGCCGGCGCGCGCGTGGTCGTGTGCTCGCACCTGGGCCGCCCCGACGGGGCGCCCGACCCGAAGTACTCGCTCGAGCCGGTCGCGCAGCGCCTGTCCGAGCTGCTCGGCCAGCCGGTCGCGTTCGCGCGCGACACGGTCGGCGAGTCGGCTCAGGATGCCGTCGCCTCGCTCGAGGACGGAGAGGTCGCGGTCATCGAGAACCTCCGCTTCAACGCGGGGGAGACCTCGAAGGACGAGTCCGAGCGTCAGGCCTTCGCTCGCGAGCTCGCCGGTCTCGGCGATGCCCTCGTGTCGGACGGCTTCGGCGTCGTGCACCGCAAGCAGGCGAGCGTCTACGACCTCGCCCAGTTGGTGCCCTCGGCCGCGGGCCTGCTCATCCAGAAGGAGCTCGAGGTCCTCGACCGCCTCACCGAGAACCCCGAGCGTCCGTACACGGTCGTGCTCGGCGGATCGAAGGTGAGCGACAAGCTCGGCGTCATCGAGCACCTGCTGCCCCGCGTGGACAAACTCCTCGTCGGCGGCGGCATGATGTTCACGTTCCTCGTCGCCGAGGGGCACAAGGTCGGATCGAGCCTGCTCGAGCAGGACCAGATCGACACCGTGAAGGGCTATCTCGCCACGGCGAAGGAGCGCGGCGTCGAGATCGTGCTGCCGGTCGACGCGGTCGTGGCGGCGTCGTTCTCGGCGGATGCCGAGCACGTGGTCGCCGATGCCGACGCCCTGGAGGACACCGCCTTCGGCGCCTCCGGTCTCGGCCTCGACATCGGGCCGCGCACGGCGGAGATCTTCGCCGACGCGATCCGGGGCTCGCGGACCGTCTTCTGGAACGGCCCGATGGGCGTGTTCGAGATGAAGGCGTTCGAAGCCGGCACCAAGACCGTCGCCCAGGCGCTCACCGAGGTCGACGGCCTCAGCGTCGTCGGCGGCGGCGACTCCGCGGCGGCCGTGCGTCAGCTCGGTTTCTCCGACGACCGATTCGGTCACATCTCCACCGGCGGAGGCGCCAGCCTGGAGTTCCTCGAAGGCAAGAAGCTCCCCGGACTGGAGGTCCTCGGATGGCAACAGTGAACAGAACCCCCCTCATCGCGGGCAACTGGAAGATGAATCTCGACCACCTGCAGGCGGTCGCGTTCGTCCAGAAGCTGCACTGGACCTTGAAAGAGGCCAAGCACGAGAACGGCAGCGTCGAGGTCGCGGTGTTCCCGCCGTACACCGACCTGCGCACCGTGCAGACGCTCCTCGATGCCGACAAGATCGAGTTCGCGCTCGGCGGTCAGGATTTGTCCGCGCACGACTCCGGTGCCTACACCGGTGAGATCTCGGGCCAGTTCCTGGCGAAGCTCGACGCGACCTATGTGATCATCGGTCACTCCGAGCGACGCCAGTTCCACCACGAGACCGACGAGGTCGTCGCGGCCAAGACCCAGGCGGCACTCCGTCACGGTCTCGTGCCCGTGATCTGCGTGGGCGAGACCTCGGAGGACCTCGAGAAGTTCGGCGCCAGCGCCGTTCCGGTCGGGCAGCTCGAGGTCGCACTCGAGGGTGTGTCGGCGGACGCCGACATCGTCGTGGCGTACGAGCCGGTCTGGGCCATCGGCTCCGGCCAGGCGGCGACGCCCGACCAGGCCCAGGAGGTCTGCGCCAAGCTGCGTGCCGTCGTCGCCGACAAGCTCGGTGCCGATGCGGCCGCGCGCACCCGCGTGCTCTACGGCGGCTCGGTCAAGTCCGGCAACATCGCCGGGTTCATGCGCGAGCCCGACGTGGACGGCGCGCTGGTGGGCGGTGCGAGCCTCGTCGTCGACGAGTTCGCGGCGATCATCCGCTTCCAGAAGCACGTCGGCGTCTGACGCCCTCCGGATGCCCGCGGCAGCACGCCGCGGGCATCCGTGCGTCTGAGACGCGTCCCCGTATACTTGACGCTTGTGCGGTCGTCCCGTCCGCTCGCGAAAGGCTTTCGACAGTGCAGATTCTCGAGTTCGTCCTGCAGGTGCTCCTGGGCGTCACCAGCCTCCTGCTGACCCTGCTCATCCTGCTCCACAAGGGTCGCGGCGGCGGTCTGTCCGACATGTTCGGCGGCGGCATGAGCTCCGCCCTCGGTTCGTCGGGCCTGGCTGAACGCAACCTCAACCGTTTCACGATCGTGCTCGCGCTGGTGTGGTTCATCACCATCGTCGGTCTCGGTCTGCTGACCAAATTCGCGGAGATCTGACATGGCCACTGGCGGCAATGCCATCCGTGGCTCGCGCGTCGGCGCGGGCCCCATGGGCGAACAGGACCACGGCTTCCACGCCGACCGCGTCGCCGTGTCGTACTGGGACGCCCTCGGCAACGAGACCGTTCGCTACTTCGCGGCGGGCATCCCCGACGACGAGATCCCCGAGACGATCGACTCGCCTCACTCGGGCCTCCCCGCGGGTCGCGACAAGGCGAACCCCCCGGCACTGGCCAAGGCGGAGCCCTACAAGACGCACCTCGCCTACGTGAAGGAGCGCCGCAGCGACGAAGAGGCCGCTTCGCTCCTCGACGACGCCCTGCAGCAGCTGCGCGAGCGTCGCGGACAGTAAGCCCGCTTCGCCTCGCTTTCCACGGAAGGGCCGGATGCCATGGCATCCGGCCTCTCCGCGTTCACGGCGTCCGGGAACGGACGTCGTCTTCGCACGCCGTCCCCGGACCGGTCGCCTTTCTCGGCGAGGCCTCACGGGGCGTACGCGTGCCGCACGGCGTCCGCTCAGCGGACGGGGGAGTCCGTGACGATCGTGGTCCACGGGCCGGGCGGGACGTCGGCGTCATCGATGAACGCCCAGTCGACGCGGTCGCCGTCGCCGTCGAGCTCCGCGTAGCCGAGACAGCCGTTGAGGGCGGGAGAGACATCGAGGCCCGCTCCGTTGTAGCGCTCGTTGGCGGGTCGGCGGTCGTCGGAGCCGAAGACGTAGGCGCTGTCGCGGTATTCGCCGGGTCCGGCATCCTGGATCTGCCCGTAGCAGAGGCGGTCGCCCTTGCGAAGGACGACCCAGCGGTTCTTCATCAGGCTCGCTCGGCGGTCGTCGACGACCGTGGCGTAGGGCGATCGGTCGGCCCAGGGGATGACCTGACCGCGCATCGCGAACCCCTCGTCGTCGTTGACGTCGTCGAAGGGGAGATCGAGGTAGAACGGGTTCTGCCGCGGCGTCATGCGGGTGGGGAAGTAACCGTTGTCGGCGGTGCGGGTCTCGGTGCGGCAGTCGTCACCGTCGACGACGCCGTCGCACCCGCCGTACGAGGTGAGCCAGTCGGAATCGTACGTCGAGATGCGCTGACTGCCGTCGGAGGCCTGGGGGTCGAAGACCTCGCCGACCCAGAAGGTCGTCGAGACGATCCCGGTGTGCCAGGGATAGCCGGTGTCGGGCAGCGGCGCGAGCGTGGGCGCGCAGCCGGTCGCGCCGACGACGGCGACCACCGCGAGGGCGATCGCCGCCGTCGAGCGCGAGCGGGGTGTCATCCGGTGACGTCGCTCTCCGTCGGACGGAACACCTCGAGCGGACCCTGTGGCGTCGACGGTGCTGACGTGTCGATCGGGGCCGTGGCGCTCATGACGGTCAGCGGCGGGGCGCTGGAACTGTCGTAGAGGCCGAGGTCGTCGGTGCGCAGCGTGCCGTTGCCGAAGATGTTCAGCGCGAAGCTGATGCCGGTGTATCCCGACGGGATGGGAGCCGTGGTCCAGTCGGCTTCGGTCCAGGCATCGGCCGCGGCGAACCAGGGGCTCGATGTCCAGTACGACCAGGACCCGCTCGCCGACCGGAGGTAGACGGCGAACTGCGTCGGCCCGCTCGCCTGATACCACTCACGCAGCGTGTACGTCCGTCCGGGGGTCACCGTCGGCGAGCACTGGCCGAGGTCGAACTGCGGCAGGAGCTTGGCGTCGCCGTCGACGTACCCCGTCATCGAGATGCCGCTGGCGATGTTGCCGGTGTGCGCGGGGGAGCCCGTGCTGAAGGAGGGCGTGTTGGTGCCGTAGCCCCCTCGCATCCAGCAGTCGGGGGCGCCCGTCTCCATGCCGGGGTTGACGATGCCGTTCGTCGAGCCGGTGGCCGCCGGCACGGCGGGACCGTCGACGACGGGCTTCGTGGTCCCGCCGATGACGCTTCCGATGGTCTTCACGACCGTGCCGGCGGACTGCCGGGTCTTCAGCCACGACAGGAACTGGCTGAAGGTCGACGTCGTCACGGCGAGGTCGCTGCAGGCGTCGTCGCACACGTCGTGGAACGTGTACTGCACCCACCCGCCGCCGTTCTTCTCGGCGTTGGTCACGCCCTGCTTCAGGTCGGCGAGCGTCCAGGTGGCATCGACCTGATCGAGCGCGGCGAGGGCGAACGGATCGGGCGGAGGCGTCTTCTCGGCGTAGGCGCAGTCGGGGCAGCCGAAGCGGCTCTTGATGTCGCCGAGCAGGCGACCGCTGTTGTATCCGCATGTGGCGACCGCCTTCTCGACGTCGGGCGTGCTCGAGGCGAAGGGGTAGGCGAAGCTCTTGACCGTGAAACCCCACGAGGTGAGGTTCTTGCGGTCCAGGCAGATCTGCCGGGTCGCCTCGTCGACGCTCACGTCGGCGAGGTCGGGGTGGTTGACGGTGTGCCCGCCGATCTCGTGACCGGCGTTCTTGAGCTTCGTGAGGTCGGCGCGCGTCATGTGCCCGGCAGCGCCGATGTAGCCGGACGGGACGTAGAAGGTCGCCTTCATCGCGTTGGCCTGCAGGGCGGGCAGCGCGTTCAGCTGGTCGGCGTTGGCGTCGTCGAAGGTGAGGCTGACCACGGTGCGGGTCGCCGCTTCGGCGGGCGGGGGCGCGAGCGCGACCGAGGCTCCCGCCACCACCGCGAAGGCCGAGACGACGGCGAGGACGCGCCGCCATCTCGGGGGCGCGAGCGTGGGCGGGCGTCGGCGTTCGATCCGGAGGTCTCGTCGGAGCATGGGCTCTGCCTTTCGTGGGGGGTGCGGAGGGTTCACGACACCGTCACCGACTTGGCGAGGTTGCGGGGCTTGTCGACGTCGCGATGCAGACGCACGGCGAGCTCGCGCGCGAACATCTGCAGCGGAACCACGGTCTCGAGCGGTCCCCACGAGGGTCCGGTGCGCGGCAGATGCAGCGGCACTCCGCCCACGGTGAGCACGCGTTCGCCGATCCGGATGACGCGACCTCCGCGTGCGGCGACTTCGGCGATGTCGACATCGAGCCGCGGATCACCGTTGTCGACCACGAACACGGGGGTGCCGGCATCCACCAGGGCGAGGGGACCGTGCTTGAGCTCGCCGGCGGGGTGGGACTCCGCCCAGCGGTACGACAGCTCCTTGAGCTTGAGGGCACCCTCGGCGGCGTAGATCAGACCCGCGCCGCGGCCGAGGAAGAGGAATCCCGACGCCCGGGCGTACTCGGCGGCCAGCTGCGCGCTGGGTCCCCGCCAGGCGTCGAGGGCGGCGGCGAGCGCATCGGGCGTCGCGGCCAGGGCGCGGAGGTCTGCGCCCAGGCACGCCGAGTCGGCGCGGTCGAAGGCGGACAGTCCCGACAGGGCCACGCAGACCCCGGTCAGCACCTGCGCGACGAACGTCTTGGTCGCGGCCACCCCCACCTCCGGGCCGGCGAGGCAGTCGATGACCGCGTCGGAGCGGCGGGCCAGGGTGGAGGAGGAGCTGTTGGTCAAGGCGAGCAGGGTGCCGTGCCGGGGCGGCAGGGCGTCGAGGGCGCGCAAGACGTCGGCGGTCTCGCCGGACTGGCTCATCGCGATCACGAGGGTGCGCGGCTCCCACACCTCGTGCGCGGCCTCGCTGGCCACGAGGGTGCGCGTGGGCAGACCGCCGAGACGCCCGAAGACCCCCGCGACGGCGCGACCGGCGTGCAGCGACGTGCCGCAGCCGATCACCGTGACCCGGTCGATGTCGTCGAGCGACGGCAGGCCCAGGCCGCGCCACAGCGACCCGTCGACGATGCCCGGGCCGAGGGCCTCGAGCACCCGGCGGGCGACCACGGGCTGTTCGTCGATCTCGTTGCCCATGTGGTCGCGGTGGCGACCGGTGCTGGCCAGCAGCGCCGTGCGGGGGACCGGCCACAGCCCGCGCGGTCGGCAGCTGCCCCCGGCGCGGTGCCAGCGGATGCCCGCGGCGTCGATCTCGACCACGTCGTCGTCTTCGAGCACGCGGAACTCGGTGACCTCGGGAGCCACCGCCCCGACATCGCTCGCGAGGTAGGTGCCCGTGCCGTCCTGGGCGGAGATGAGGGGGGAGCCGTGCGCCGTCGCCGCGAGGGTCCCGGTGCGCGCGTCGAGGGCGACGACCGCCCACGAGCCCGAGAGGTGGCCGGCCGCGTCGGCGAGCGCGTCGCCGAGTCCCACCCCGGGGCGCTGAGCCTGCTCGATGAGGTGCACGATCACCTCGCTGTCGACGCCAGTGGCGAAGCGGTGCCCGGCGGCGACGAGTTGCGTCCGGAGGACCTCGGCGTTGTCGATGATGCCGTTGTGCACCACGTAGAGCCGGCCGCTGCAGTCTTCCAGCGGGTGGGCGTTCGCCTCGCTCACCTCTCCGTGCGTGGCCCACCGGGTGTGCCCGATGGCCGCGGTCGTGGCATCCGTGCTCTGTTCTCCGGTGACCACGGCGAGGGCCGCCACGCCGCTGAGCGTACGCGCGTGCAGGGTGGTGCCGTCGGGCCGTCGCGCGGCGATCCCGGCGGAATCGTAGCCGCGGTACTCGAGGCGTTCGAGGGCGGAACGCGCACGGGATGCCGCGGCGGCGGGGCCGCGGTAGGCGGTGATCCCGCACATCAGACGACGCCCCGGAACGAGCCGGCGCCGGCGAGGGGCATGGCATCCGACCCGAGACGCTCCCGAGAGAGCAGATCGGCAGCCACACGCATGATGGTCGTGGTGAGCGGGGTGGTGGGCTCGTAGCCGACGAGGTCGTGCGCCTTGGTGTTGTCGGGGACGCGGCGACGCATGTCCTCGAAACCGGCGGCGTAGGCCTGCTCGTAGGGGACGAGCTCGATCTCGCTGCGACTGTCGAGGGTCGCGATGATCTCGCGCGCCAGGTCGAGGATCGAGATCTCCCGCGACCCGCCGAGGTTGTAGGCCTGTCCGCGGGCACGGGGATCGCGTTCGATGCGCACCATGGCGGGGACGACGTCTTCGACGGCGGAGAAGCAGCGCGTCTGCAGGCCGTCGCCGAACACCGTGAGGGGGTGCCCGCGCAGCGCCTGGCCGACAAGGTTGGGCAGCACCATGCCGTAGCGGCCGGTCTGACGCGGACCCACGGTGTTGAACAGGCGGACGATCGCGACGTCCAGCCCCTCCTGATCGCAATAGGCCTTGGCGAAGGCTTCGTCGATCCCCTTGGCGCCGGCGTAGGTCCACCGCGAGAGCAGGGGATCGCCCAGCACGCGGTCGGAATCCTCGCGCAGGCGGTCGGCGGTGTTCTTGCCGTAGACCTCGCTCGTGGACACCAGGAGCACCGACGCCTTATGCTCGATCGCCGCGGTGAGCACGTTCTCGGTTCCGTGGATGTTGATGCGCAGGCCCCGCAGCGGCTGCTCGACGATGAGCTTGACGCCGACGGCGGCGGCGAGGTGGAACACCCGATCGCAGGAGTGCATCGCCTGGGCGACGGTCCTGCTGTTGAGGATGGATCCGTGGATCATCTCCAGCCGGGGGTTGTCGGCGACACCGGCCAGGTTGCGCGCCGACCCGGTGGAGAGGTCGTCCAGGACGACGACGTCGTCGCCGGCCGCAAGGAGGTGCTCGACGAGGTGGCTGCCGACGAAGCCGGCGCCGCCGGTGACCAGCGTGCGCGTGCGTCCGCCCGCCGACGCGGGGAAGACCGGGACGCCGCTCACAGCAGCACCCGCCCTGCGATGTCGGTGCTGCGGTAGGTGCCGTCGACCACGAGGGCGTCGCCGTCGAGCCACGCCAGGTCGCAGTCGTGATGCCGCGTGTGCACGAGCACGACGTCGGGATGGAATCCGCCCGGGTCGGCGAGGGAATCGCGCTCGCGCCCCGAGTCCAGGTGGATGTGCGGGGCGTGGGTGTCGACGTACTGCACCTCGGCACCCACATCGATCAGGTGGTCGATGATCTCGAGGGCGGGCGACTCGCGCAGATCGGCGACGTCGGGCTTGTACGTCACCCCGACCACCAGGACGCGGGCCCCGAGCGTGCCCTTGCCGGCGCGGCCCAGCACGTCGCGGATGCGTTCGACGACGCGGCGTGGACGGGCGGCGATGCGCGTCATCGCCTCGGTGATGACGCCGGCGTCGACGTGCAGCGCCTTCAGCTGCCAGAGCAGGTAGTGCGGATCGCACGGGATGCAGTGCCCGCCCACCCCGGGACCGGGATAGAACGCCATGAATCCGTAGGGCTTCGTGCTCGCCGCCTCGATCACCTCGGTGACGGGCACGTCGAGCGCGCTGCAGATGTCGGCGAACTCGTTCGCGAGCGCGATGTTGACCGCGCGGAAGGTGTTCTCGAGCAGCTTCGTCATCTCGGCGGTCGCGAGGGAGGAGACCCGGTGGACGCGGGCGGCGTAGCGTGCGAGCAGCTGCGCGCCCTGCTCCTCGCAGCGGGCGGTGGCCCCGCCCACGACACGCGGGACGACCTCCTGCGCGAAGCCGACGTTGCCGGGGTCGATGCGCTCGGCGCTGAAGGCGACGAAGACGTCGTGGCCGATCTCGAACCCCCGCTCGCGCAAGGGCTGCTCGACCAGGTCGTGCGTGCAGCCGACGTAGGTGGTGGAGGTCAGCATGACGAGCTGCCCCGGGCGGGCCGCGGCGACGACGGTGGCGCACGCGGCCCGCAGGGGAGCGAGGTCGGGGACCTGCTGGTGGTCCACCGGCGTGGGGACGCACACCACGATGGCGGCCGCCCGCGACAGCTCGGTCACGTCACCGGTCAGGCGGAACGCGCCGGGACGCCGCAGCGCGGCATCCAAGCGTTCTCGATCGGTGTCGATGAGGTCGGCGCCGCGGGCGGCGATCGTGCGCAGCCGGCGCGATGAGACGTCGAGCGCCAGGACGCGAGAGCCGCTGGCGTGATAGGCCAGCGCCGTCGGCAGCCCCACGTACCCCAGGCCGACGATCGCGACGTCGAAGTCGAATCGGGGCGGCGCGGCGGCGACCGGGGGCGGCGACACGGGGGTCGCTTCGGCGCGCACATCGAGTGTGGACATCGTCATCCTCCAACAGCGGGGTCCGAGGGGGCGATGGGGGGCCAGGCCCCCTCGGACGATTCGGGTGGTGCGGGTGGGAGGCGGCCGATCGGGTGGGTCGGCGCTGATCCGGGGCCCACACTGATGCGGACCGGTGGGATGGTCAAGGACGCCGGGCGGATCGTGCGGGATACCGCCGACCGCACCGTGCCGTGCGGGAAACCGCATCGACGAGTGCGGGCCGGCTGCGGCGCCGCGGGCCCGTTCTGCGCGTACCGTCGGGCGCAGCCTCGACCCGAAGAGGAGGACCCCATGAGCCCCGCCCTGCCCGCGCACGACCTCGCACGCCCCCCTGCCGTGTCCCCCTCGCGCGCCGCCGACGAGGGGCGGATGCCGTGACCGTGACGTTCGCCGTCGTCATCGCCGTCGCGACGGTGGGCGTGTCGACGCTGGCGTGGGGGACCGTCGGCATCCTGCGCCTGCTCGCCGAGTCCCGCATCGCGTCGCCGTGGGGCGCACCGTCGATGTTCTACCGGTCCGACGAGGTGGCCGTGCTGATCGCGGCGCACAACGAGGAGCTGGTCATCGCGGAGGCGGTCGGCGCCGCGCGACGCCTCGTTCCGCCCGGCAACGTCTTCGTGGTCTCGGACGGGTCGAGCGACGACACCGTCGGGCGGGCGCGACGCGCCGGAGCGACGGCCGTCGACCTCGTTCCGAACCGCGGCAAGGCCGGCGCCATCCGGGCCGGGCTCGAGCGCTTCGGCATCGCCGCCCGCTTCCCCCTCCTGCTCCTGCTCGACGCCGACTCCCGCCCCCGCCCGGACTACCTGCGCACCGCCCTCCCCTTGTTCACCGACGACGGGGTGGTCGCTGTCGCGGGCCGCGCCACGACCGCGGCCGACACCCCGCGCACCGTCGTCGGCCGCGTGCTCACGGCGTATCGCGAGCGCACCTACGTCTGCACCCAGTACCTGCACAAGTTCGGCCAGGCTGCGCGGGGCGCCGACGCGGTGGCGATCGTGCCGGGCTTCGCGAGCCTCTACCGCACCGACGTGCTGGACCGCATCGACATCGATGCCCCGGGGCTCTCGATCGAGGACTTCAACATGACGTTCGAGGTGCACGCGAAGCGCTTGGGGCGCATCGCCTTCCATCCCGGCTGTGCGGTGGCCGAAACGCAGGACCCGGCGACCCTGCGCGACTACACCGCACAGGTGCGCCGGTGGAGCCTGGGCTTCTGGCAGACGGTGCGGCGGCACGGTGTGCGCTACGGGCTGTTCTGGACCTCGGTGGGCGTCTTCGCGATCGAGACCGTCGTCTCCAGTCTCGTGCTCGCCGCGGCGCTTCCGGTGCTGCTGTTCGCCGGTCTCGCGGCCGTGGCAGCGGCCGTCCTCACCGGACCGGCGGCGCAGACCGCGGCGGCGCTGTCGGCCGCTCTGCCGGTCGGTCCGCTCGCGCTGGCCTTCCTGCTCGTGGACGCGCTGATGACGGTCTTCGCCTGCGCCCTCTCGCGCACCCGGCCGCGCGTGTGGATGCTGGTGTTCCCGCTGCTGAGGGTGTGGGACGCGCTGCTGTGCCTGCGGGCGCTGATGTCGGCGTGGGGGCGTCCCTCCGACGGGCGCTGGCGCAGCCCGGACCGCCGGCCGGCCGCTGTCGCGCCGGCAGCGGGGGGAGCGGATGCCGTGACCTCGGCATCCGTGTCGGCCCCTCGTCGCGAGTTCCGGCGCCGGACCTCCGCGACGCCGTCGCCCGGCGCGATCAGGGCGTCGCCGCTCCGCGCAGCAGCGAGACGAGGTGGACGCGCGAGGTGACGCCGAGCTTGCGGTAGACGCGCGTCAGGCGCAGTTCGACCGTGCGCAGCGAGACGAACAGCGCCGACGCGATCTCGCGGTTGCGCAGACCCTGCTCCACCAGGGCCACGACCTCCTGCTCCTGCGGCGACAGCGCGCGACCGCGCGCCGGAATCGTGCTCGTGCGCGCCGCGGGGGAGCGGTCCGCCGTCGGCAGGCACCGCTCGCGCGTCGCGTGCAGCGCCGAATGCTCCGAGGGGGCGTCGGTGCTGCGCAGGACGGCGTCGGCGTCGCGGAACGCCCGCGCGCCGTCCTCCGCGGAGCGGCAGACGGCGCGGGATCGCGCCACGGCGAGGGTCGTCCATCGGCGCGGATGCCGGGCCGCGGCCGCTTCGAACCGCGCGAGCTCGCGGCGGGCCTCGGCCTCGCGCCCGGTCAGCCACAGCGCCTCGATCAGATCGGCGTCGATGCGCAGCAGCGACGGATCATGCGTCGCCGCAGCGTCGCCGGCCCCGCGGAGCAGGTCCACGGCATCCTCGTACCGTCCCTCGGCGAGGGCGAGCCTCCCCTCCAGCGCCGCGAAGAACGGCAGAAGGGCCGTCGTCCCCTCACGCCGGCACAGGTGGCGTCCCCGTGCGATCAGGTCGCCCGCGCGCGCGTCGAGAGGGTCGGCTGCGGCCGCCTCGGCGCACAACAGGGTCGTCGCGGCGTCCTCCGCGCGGCCCGGGGCCCACTCGTGGCGCCAGGCCGCGACGGCCTCGCGCACCGCCGACGCGTCGCCGCCCCGCACCTCGCAGACCACGAGCAGGCGCAGGACGCGCTCGCGCCACAACGGGGCCACCCGGGGAACGCGCTCCAGCAGCTCGGTCGCCTGACGCCGCGCCGCGGCGTACTCCTCGCGCAGCATGCGCACGCTCGCCGAGAGCGAGGCGATCTCGACCGGTGCATCCGCCGCAAGTACGGCCGGGTCGAGGGGCGGCGCCACGTCGCGACCCGGCGCCGGGGCGCCGCAGCCCAGTTCGGCGACGAGCAGGCGCAGCATCGCGGTCTCGGTCGACGCGGCACCTGCCGCGGCGATCGCGTCCAGAGCCTCGAGCGCCGCGGCGAGCTCCCCGCGCCCCAGATGCAGTCGGGCGCTCTCGCAGAGCAGGCGCTCCACACCGGCGGTCCATCCCTCGGCGTCGACGCGGACGAGGACGTCGTCGATCACGTGGTCGACGTTCGCCCCTGCGCGCAGGCGGGCGATCGCCGCGCGCACACGGACGGCGGCATCGTCGCTGCGTCCCGCGCGCCGCAGATAGTGCTGTCCGAGCAGGTCGAGCCCCTGGAGCACCAGCGCGCCGCCGAGATCGACGAGTCCTCGGGTGCGGCCCTCGGGGTCGAGTCGACCCGACAGGGCGCGTTCGGCGAACTCCACAGCGGATGCCGTCTCCCCGGCGCGCGCGAAGCCCACCGCCGCGGCGAGGAGCGAACCGCGGTCGCCGTCGGGCTCGAGATAGCTCTCGTGCCACAGCTGGGTGGCACGGTCGCGGTCGCGATGATCGTCGGCCGCTTGGGCGTGCAGCCGGCGCCGGTCCTCCGGCGCCATCGCCGCGTGTCGCCGCAGACGGAGCGCGGGATCGCTCATGCGGGCCAGGTCGTCGTGCACGCGGACCGTGCCGTCGTCGATGAGCTGGTCGACGTCGGCGCCCTCGGCGAGGGCGGTGAGGCGCAGTCGCTCGTAGTCGTAGACGGGACCGATCGACAGCAGGTCGAGCACCGCGTCCGCCCGTGCGCCGCGCGGGGAGAATGCCTCGCGCCGTGGGCGACCGCTCCGGTCGTCCGACAGGCGCAGCGGGAGGGGCAGCGCGTCCTCACCCGCCGCCTCCGCCGCCGTCAGCCGCACGCGAGACAGCACGCCGGGGTCGCCGCCGGTGAACATCACGACGAGGTGGCGTACGGCGGCCGCGCTCGCGGGACCGACGATCTCGCGTGCGAGGTCGGACGCGGCCTCGAAGGCGAGGGGCTCGAGGCGCACGTGCGGCAGCGCGGCGACTTCGTGGCGGTGCCCGGGGGGCCCCACGGTGGCCAGGATCGTGACCCCCGTGCCACGGAGACGCCCGAACACGTACGACAGCACCGTGAGGCTCGCACCGTCCATCTCATCGAGGTCGTCGATGACGAGCACGCCCGCGTCGTCGCGGATGAGGTGCAGTGTCCGGCTCACCTCCTCGGCCATCAGGTGCTCCGGCCAATCGCGACCGCGGTCCAGGATGCCGTCGATCGCGGCGCCGCGCGCGCCGCCGAGTCCGGCGGCGACGGCCGACAGGCCCGAGTACGGCCACATCCGCTCGCTCGGACTGACGGCGACCAGGTTCGCCCGGTGCTCCCGGGCGAGTTCGGCCGCCAGGGCCGATTTGCCCATTCCCGCCTCGCCGACGAACACGCACGCGGCTCCCGTGCGCAGTCCGACGGTCGTCCGTGCGATATCGAGCTCGCGCCCGCGACCGAACAATGGCATCCCACGCTCCCTCTCGCGCGAACCGGCGGGCGACGATCACGATCGTCGCGCCGGTTCAGGATGCCCCCCCTGCAGGAAGGGTAAGCCGCCGCACCGTCGAAGACAAGAGCCGGAGGATTTCTCCCCGTTCGCACGGAAGGGGCCCGGATGCCGGGCATCCGAGCCCCTCGTGCCGTCAGGGTTCCGCCGACGAAGTCTTCTCGCCGCAGCCGCGGCGTGAGAACTCGCGTGGTCGGAGTGCGCGGGCGGGGGTACCGGAGGTCAGTACTCGCGATCGATGAGCTGCGGCGGAACCTGATCGGCGGCGACCTCGTCGACGAAGAAGGCCGTGCGACGACGGCCCTTCGCGCCCGCCGCGGGGACGCTCTGATAGCTGGCCCCGGCGAGGGCCAGCCCGAGGGCTGCGGCCTTGTCGGCGCCGGCGATGACCATCCACACGCGCTTCGAGGAGTTGATGACCGGTCGCGTCAGCGAGACGCGGTCGCTCGGCGGCTTCGGTGAATCGCGCACCGGCACGGTGGCGCGATCGGTGACCGAGATCTCGGGCCGGTCGGGGAACAGCGAGGCGATGTGCGCGTCGGGGCCCACTCCGAGGAAGCAGATGTCGAAGGACGGCCAGGGGCCGGTCTCGCTGCGGTCGGAGGGGGCGAACTGCGCCAGTTCGTCGGCGTATGCGATCGCCGCGGCATCCAGGTCGAGTCCGTCGTCGCTCGAGGCGACCACGTGGATGTTCTCGGCCGGGATGTCGAGGTGGTCGAGGAACGCTTCGCGCGCTTGCTTCTCGTTGCGGTCGTCGGAATCGCGCGGAACGAAGCGCTCGTCGCCGAACCAGAAGTGCACGAGCGACCAGTCGACGTCGGCGACGCGCGCATCGCTTGCCGCGGTGCGCAGCACCGCTGCGCCCATGGTCCCGCCGGTCAGACAGACGTGCATGCGCTTGCCCTCGGCGACGCGCTTGACGATCCGGTTCATGAAGCGGGTCGCGACGTACTCGGCGAGCGTGTCGGCGTCGCGCTTGATGATGACGCGCTTGGCCGAGCCGTTGTCGGTCATGACGCGTCCTGCTCGCTCGCCGCGAGCAGCAGGTCGTGCCCCTCGGTGATGACCCGCCCGTAGAGCAGGTCGGGGTCGAGACGTCGCAGCTCCTCCGCCAGGCACTCCCGCAGGGTGCGGCGGGGGAAGGCGAGGTCGTGCGTGGGCTGCCCGGGCTGCGTGAGTACCGCGATGCCCGCCTCGGGACGCTCGAGGAGCGTGTCGCCACTCGGGCGCGTGAGGCGCACCGACTTGATGCCGCTCGCCCACTCGTCGGCGGGCAGGTAGGCGTAATCCACCGGAGCTTCGAGCTTCATGCCCAGCCACGCCGCCAGCAGGGCGGTGGAGGGGGAGTCGGCCGCACCGCGCACCTCGACGGCGGTGACCGGTTCGAACGGCGGCTGGTCGAGCACGGCGGCCAGCTGCTCGCGCCACCGGGTGACCCGCGTCCAGGCGAAATCGGTGTCGCCGGGCGCGTAGTGCTCGCCGAGCTGCGCGACCCAGGCAGCGGGATCCGCCTGCGACGAGGCATCGGTGATGCGACGCTGGGCGATGCGGCCGATGGCCGAGCGCGAGGGGTTCTCGGGGGCTTCGGCCGGCCACCACGCCACGACGGGTGCGTCAGGCAGGAGCAGGCCCGTCACGAGGCTCTCGGCGTTGGAGCCGGCCGCGCCGTGGGCGCGGAGCACGACCACCTCGCTCGCACCGGCGTCGCCGCCGACGCGGATCTGCGCGTCGAGGCGCGGCTCCTCGTCCTCGTCGCCGAACAACACGGCGATCACGCGCATCGGGTGCTCGCGCGAGGCGTCGTTCGCGGCCTCGATGACTTCTTCCTCGGCACCGTGGTGGGTGACGATGATGAGCGTCAGCACGCGCCCGAGGGCGACGGCGCCGCCCTCTTCGCGCACGCTCACGAGGCTCTTCGAGATCGCGCTGACGGTGGTGTCGGGCAGATCGATGATCACGGGCGCCTCCAGGTGCGGCCGTCGCGGGCGAGGAGCTCGTCGGCGGATGCCGGCCCCCACGACCCGGGCGAATACTGTTCGAGGGGACCGCCCTCGGCGGCCCAGAACTCCTCGATCGGGTCGAGGATCTTCCAGCTGAGCTCGACCTCTTCGTGCCGCGGGAACAGCGGCGGGTCGCCGAGGAGCACGTCGAGGATCAGACGCTCGTAGGCCTCCGGGCTGGCCTCGGTGAAGGCGTGGCCGTACCCGAAGTCCATCGTGACGTCGCGCACCTGGGTGCCGTCGCCGGGGACCTTGGATCCGAACCGGATCGTGACGCCCTCATCGGGCTGGACGCGGATGACGAGCGCGTTCTGTCCGAGCTCCTGCGTCTGGCTGCGGGAGAACAGCTGCTGCGGCGCCCGCTTGAACACCACGGCGACCTCGGTCACGCGGCGTCCCAGGCGCTTTCCGCTGCGCACGTAGAACGGCACGCCCGACCAGCGGCGCGTGTTGATCTCGAGCTTGATCGCCGCGTACGTCTCGGTGACCGACTCGGGGTTCATCCCGTCTTCCTCGAGGAAGCCGAGCACCTTCTCGCCGCCCTGCCATCCGCCGGCGTACTGACCGCGCGCGGTGGCCTCGGCCAGATTCTCCGGCAGGCGGACGGCGGCGAGCACCTTCTCCTTCTCGGCGCGCAGGTCCGCGGCGTTGAAGCTGATGGGCTCCTCCATCGCGGTGAGGGCGAGCAGCTGCAGGAGGTGGTTCTGGATGACGTCGCGCGCCGCGCCGATGCCGTCGTAATACCCCGCACGGCCGCCCACGCCGATGTCCTCGGCCATGGTGATCTGCACGTGGTCGACGTAGTTGCGGTTCCAGATGGGCTCGTACAGCTCATTGGCGAAGCGCAGCGCGAGGATGTTCTGCACGGTCTCTTTGCCGAGGTAGTGGTCGATCCGGAAGATCGAGTCGGCCGGGAACGCGCTCTCGACGACCTCGTTCAGCTCGCGGGCGGAGGCGAGGTCGTGGCCGAAGGGCTTCTCGATGACCACTCGGCGCCAGCCCGAGGTGTCCTCGGCCTTGTCGCCCACGAGACCCGACGCCTTCAGCTGGGTGGTGACCAGCGGGAAGGCCTTCGGCGGGATCGACAGGTAGTACGCGTGATTGCCCATGGTCCCGCGCTCGGTGTCGAGCTTGTCGACGGTGTCGCGCAGGCGCACGAACGCCTCGGGATCGTCGAACTCGCCCTGCACGAAGCGGATGCCCTCGAGGAGCTCCTTCCACGTCTCCTCGCGGAACTCCGTGCGCGCGTACTTCTTCACCGACTCGTAGACGACCTTCGCGAAGTCCTGGTCCTCCCAGTCGCGGCGGGCGAAGCCGACGAGCGCGAATCCGGGGGGCAGGAGTCCGCGGTTCGCGAGGTCGTAGACGGCCGGCATGAGCTTCTTGCGCGACAGGTCTCCCGTCACGCCGAAGATGACGAGCGCGCTGGGCCCCGCGATGCGGTTGAGTCGGCGATCCTCGGGATCGCGCAGAGGATTGTGACCCGGTGTGATCTCTACGACCATGCTTACTGTGCCGCCTCGAAGAGTGAGAGCACCTCGACCTGCGGGTCGGTCAGCGTCAGCGTGACGACGGGACGGCCATGAGCCTCCGCCAGCACGCTCGCGTCTCCCGCGGCCTGTGCCTGGATGAGTTGTCCGAACGTGAACGGCCGCCCCGGGATCTCGAGGTCGACATCGGTGCGTTCGATGATCTGGAGGAACACCCCGTTGGCGGGTCCGCCCTTGTGGTACTGCCCGGTGGAGTGCAGGAACCGCGGACCCCATCCGAACGTGGTGGGACGACCCGTGTCGGCCGCCACCAGCTCGCGGAGCCCCGACAGCTGAGCGAGGTCGAGACGGTTCACGTACGCCTGCACGCTGACGTACCCGTCTGCGGGGACGCGGGCCCAGAGCGCCGCGAGCACGCCGGCGACGGTGCCGCTCTCGGCGAGGGCCGGGTCGGACACGCCCACCTCGACGCCGTCGGCGACGAAGGCCGCGGCGGTGGGGGCGGGCTGCGACTCGAGCAGGCCCCGCGTCGCCTCCTTCGCCGACTCCACGTCGGGCTGGTCGAACGGATCGATGCCCAGGAGGCGGCCGGCGATCGCCGTCGCGTACTCCCACACGACGAACTGCGCGCCCAGCGAGCCGCTGACCAGCACCTCGCCGGTGTGGCGCTCGAAGAGGTGGAACGCATCGGCGTCGTCGACGAAGCGCACGACCTGCAGGTCGTCGGGCTTCGCCTCGAGTTCGGGCGAGACGGGGAGCAGCACGACGGGCAGGATGCCGGTGCCGTCCTTGCCCGTGGACTCGGCGACGAGCTGTTCGATCCAGTCGGGCAGGCCGATGATGTGGCTGCCGTCGGTGACGAGGCCGAGCTTGTCGCGTCGGTGCGCGCCGCCTCCGGCGATGGCCGCCGCGAGCACGAGGGCCGGGTTCTCGGGGGAGTCGATGGCGACCTCGAGGAGGGTCGCGTCGGCTTCGTCGAGCAGATCGTCGATGTCGACGCCGGCGAGACCCGCCGGCACGAGTCCGAAGGCGGTGAGCGCGGAGTATCGTCCGCCGACCTCGGGGTCGGCGAGGAACACGCGGTAGCCGTCGGCGCGGGCCGACCGCTCGAGCGGGGAGCCGGGGTCGGTCACGACCACGATGCGCCCCGCGGGGTCGATACCGACGTCGCGGAAGGCGGCCTCGAAGGCGCGCTTGGCGGAGTCGGTCTCGATCGTCGACCCCGACTTGCTCGATACGACGAGCACCGTCTGCTCGAGTCCGCCCGACTCGGCGTCGCCGTCGATCGCGGCGAGCACCTGGCCGGGGGCCGTGGAGTCGAGGATGACGAGGGGTACGCCGGACGACTGCGCGATGACCTCGGGCGCGAGGGACGATCCGCCCATGCCGGCCAGCACCACCCGGGTCACGCCCTGCGCGACGAGCTCGTCGCGCAGGGCGGTGATCTCGGGCACGAGCGGGCGCGAGACGGAGACCGCCCGCACCCACCCGAGCCGACGAGAGGCCTCGTCTTCGGCAGCCGCGCCCCACAGGCTCGCATCGCCCGCCGTGATGCCCGACGCGATGAGCGACCCGGTCAGACCGGGAAGCTCGGCGTCGACCACCGACTTGACGTGGCCGGTGACCTTGACGGCAAAGCTCACTTGGCGGCCTGGGCGCTTCCGGCGTCGAGGGCGGTCTTGACCGTGTCCTGCAGCTCGTGCCACGACGCGATGAACTTCTCGACGCCCTCGTCCTCGAGCGTCTGCGTGGCGTCGGCCACGTCGACGCCCGCCGCGGCGAGGCGGTCGAACACCTCGTGCGCCTCGGCGTAGGCACCGGTGACGGTGTCTCCGGTGATGACGCCGTGGTCGAACGTGGCCTCGAGCGTCTTCTCGGGCATCGTGTTCACGGTGCCGGGGGCGACGAGTTCGGTCACGTAGAGCGTGTCGGGCAGGGCGGGGTCCTTGACACCCGTCGAGGCCCAGAGGGGACGCTGCACGGTCGCACCGGCATCCAGGAGCTTCTTGGCACGGTCGTCGGAGAACTTCTTCTCGAACAGCTCGTAGGCCAGGCGGGCGTTGGCGATACCGGCCTTGCCCTTCAGCTCGGCGGCCTCATCGGTGCCGATCGCGGCGAGACGCTTGTCGATCTCGGTGTCGACGCGCGACACGAAGAACGACGCCACCGACTGCAGGGTCGTGATGTCGTGGCCGGCGGCCTGCGCCTTCTCGACTCCGGCGAGGTAGGCGTCGATGACCTCTTCGTACCGCTCGAGGCTGAAGATGAGCGTGACGTTGACCGAGATGCCCGCACCGATGACCTCGGTGATCGCCGGCAGGCCGGCCTTGGTCGCGGGGATCTTGATGAGGACGTTCTTGCGGTCGACGCGCGCCGAGAGGTCCTTCGCCTGCGCGACGGTGCCCTCGGTGTCGTGGGCGAGGTCGGGGGAGACCTCGATCGACACGCGACCGTCGACGCCGTTCGAGGCCTCGAAGACGGGCAGGAAGATGTCGCATGCGTCGCGCACGTCGTCGGTGGTGATCGAGAAGATCGCCTCGTCGACGTCGGCGCCCGCCGCGGCGAGCTCCTCGACCTGGCCCTCGTACGCCTCGCCCTTCGAGAGGGCTCCGGCGAAGATGGTCGGGTTGGTCGTGACGCCCGAGACGTTGCGCGACTCGATCAGCTCGGCGAGGTTGCCGGACTGGATGCGCTGACGCGACAGGTCGTCGAGCCAGATGCTGACGCCCTGAGCGGCGAGGTCTGCGGTGGGAGTGCTCATGTGTGTCGGTCCCTCTCGATTACTTCTTCGCCGCGGCGAGCGACTCGCGTGCGGCCTCGACGACGTGCTCGGTCGTGATGCCGAACTTCTGGAACAGGGTCTTGTAGTCGGCCGACGCACCGAAGTGGTCGATCGCGACGGAGCGGCCGGCGTCGCCGACGATGCCGGCCCAGCTGAGCGCGGAGCCCGCCTCGACCGAGACGCGCGCCTTCACCGACGACGGCAGCACCGACTCGCGGTAGGCCTCGTCCTGCTCGGCGAACCACTCCAGCGACGGAGCCGACACCACGCGGGCGTGCACGCCCTCGGCGGCGAGCGTCTCGCGCGCCTCGACGGCCAGCTGCACCTCGGAGCCGGTGGCGATGAGGATCACGTCGGGCTCGCCGTTCTTCGCCTCGGCCAGCACGTAGGCGCCCTTGACGGCGCCTTCGGCGGAGGCGAACTCGTCGCCGGATGCCGCGCCCTCGCCGCGGGCGAAGACCGGGATGTTCTGACGGGTCAGGGCGATACCGGCGGGACCGGCGGTGCGGCGCAGCATCTCGAGCCACACGACGGAGGTCTCGTTGGCATCCGCGGGACGCACGAGGGCGAAGTTCGGGATGGCGCGGAGCGTCGCGAGCTGCTCGATCGGCTGGTGCGTGGGGCCGTCCTCGCCGAGCGCGACGGAGTCGTGCGTCCAGACGAAGATCGTCGGGATGTTCATCAGCGCGGCCAGACGCACCGGCGGGCGCATGTAGTCGCTGAAGATGAGGAAGGTGCCGCCGAACGGACGGGTGGGTCCGTGCAGGACGATGCCGTTGAGGATCGCGCCCATGGCGTGCTCGCGGATGCCGAAGTGCAGCACGCGGCCGTAGGGGTCGCCCGACCACTCGTGCGTCGACCACGAGGCGGGGATGAAGGACTTGGCATCCTTGATCGTCGTCAGGTTGGACTCGGCGAGGTCGGCCGAACCGCCCCAGAGCTCGGGGAGCGAGGCGGCGAGGGCGTTGATGACCGTGCCCGAGGCGGCGCGGGTGGAGACGTCCTTGCCGGCCTCGAAGGCGGGCAGCGCCTCGGCGATGTCGGCCGGGAGCTCGCGGGCCTGCAGGCGGTCCCACAGCTGCTTGCGCTCGGGGTGGGCGGCGGCCCAGGCGTCGAACTTGTCCTGCCAGGCGGCCTTCTCGGCCTCGCCGCGCTTCACGAGCTCGCGCGTGTGCTCGAGGACGTCGTCGGCGACGGCGAAGTGCTGCTCGGGGTCGAAGCCGAGCACCTCCTTCGTGGCCTTGAGCTCGTCGGCGCCGAGGGCGGAGCCGTGGATCTTGCCGGAGTTCTGCTTGCCGGGCGAGGGCCAACCGATGATCGTCTTGAGGATGATGAGCGAGGGCTTGCTCGTCTCGCCCTTGGCGGCCTCGATCGCGGCGTGCAGCTCGGCGACGTCCTCGACGTACTGACCGGTCTTCTTCCAGTCCACGGTCTGCACGTGCCAGCCGTATGACTCGTAGCGCTTCTGGACGTCCTCGGTGAAGGCGACGTTGGTGTCGTCCTCGATCGAGATCTGGTTGGAGTCGTAGATCGCGATGAGGTTGCCGAGCTCCTGGTGGCCGGCGAGCGAGGAGGCCTCGCTGGTCACGCCCTCCTGGAGGTCGCCGTCGCCGGCGATCACGTAGACGAAGTGGTCGAAGGGGCTCTCACCGGCGGGGGTCTCGGCGTCGAAGAGACCGCGCTCGTAGCGTGCGGCGTAGGCGAAGCCCACCGAGGAGGCCAGACCCTGGCCGAGGGGGCCGGTGGTGATCTCGACGCCGTCGGTGTGTCCGTACTCGGGGTGGCCGGGGGTCAGCGAGCCCCAGGTGCGCAGCGCCTCGAGGTCCTTCAGCTCGAGGCCGAAGCCGCCGAGGTAGAGCTGCACGTACTGGGTGAGCGACGAGTGCCCGGCGGAGAGGATGAAGCGGTCGCGACCGGGCCAGTGCGTGTCGGCCGGGTCGTGGCGCAGCACACGCTGGTACAGCAGGTAGGCGGCGGGGGCCAGCGACATGGCCGTTCCCGGGTGGCCGTTGCCCACCTTCTCGACGGCGTCAGCCGCCAGGATGCGTGCGGTGTCCACCGCGCGCCGATCGATCTCGTCCCATTCGAAGTCCGACAACACGGTGCCTTTCTCGATCCTGCGCCCGATTCACAAACCGACGTCCGCGCTCGTCACCGTAGGAGTGGGAGGGGGGTGGGGTGTCGGCGCGGGGCGCGCGTTCTTCGCCAGCATAGCGAGAACGACCGACGCCGTTGCCGTTCGTGACGGGGGTCGACAGGCGGCCGTGCGTGTGGTGGGGATGGCATAGAATCGTGGTGATTACATACGCGCTACCCCGGGGGACGATGGACATCTCGACGACGTCGCACGTCATTGCGACGACCGATCGCCGCTCCGTCGGACGCACCCTCCGGGCCTACGTCGCTCTGACGAAGCCCCGCGTCCTCGAGTTGCTGCTGGTGACCACCGTTCCGGTGATGATCCTCGCGCAGGGCGGGCTGCCGAACCTCTGGCTGATCCTCGCCACCGTGATCGGCGGCTCGCTCAGCGCCGGTTCGGCGGCCGCGTTCAACATGTACCTCGACCGCGACATCGACGCGCACATGCAGCGCACGGTGAACCGACCGCTGGTCACCGGCGAGGTCTCGCCCCGGGGGGCTCTGACGTTCGCCTGGACGCTCGCGGTCTTCTCCACCGTGTGGCTGCTGGTGTTCACCAACCCGCTGGCGGCGGGCCTGTCGGCGGTCGCGATCTTCTTCTACGTCGTGATCTACACGATGATCCTCAAGCGCCGCACCGAGCAGAACATCGTGTGGGGCGGCATCGCGGGGTGCTTCCCGGTGCTCATCGGTTGGTCGGCGGTGACGGGCTCGCTCTCCTGGGCGCCGTTCATCCTGTTCGCGCTGGTGTTCCTGTGGACGCCGCCGCACTACTGGCCGCTGTCGATGAAATACGCCGCGCAGTACGACGAGGTCGACGTCCCCATGCTGGGCGCCACCCGCAGCGGTTCGCAGGTCGGCCTGCAGGTCATCCTCTACGCCTGGGCGACCGTCGCCTGTTCGCTCCTTCTCATCCCCGTCGCTTCGATGGGCCTGGTGTACAGCGTGTCGGCCCTCGTGTTCGGCGGCTGGTTCATCTACGAGTCGCACCGCCTCTACGCCCGTGCGGTGCGCGGCGGCGAGCCGCGGCCGATGCGCGTCTTCCACGCCTCGATCACCTATCTCACGCTCCTGTTCGTGGCGATCGCGGTCGATCCGCTCCTCCCGTTCTGAGCACGAGTCTTCAGGAAGCGCCCGCCCTGTCTCGGGGCGGGCGCTTCCTCGTGCGGATGCCGGGTCCTCGGCGTCATCCGCCACGTGCGACCTGCGCGCCGCGAGGTCAGAGAGCGGCGGCCACCGGGGTGGTGGCGCCCGTCAGCGGGCGGCTCATCTCGAGGAGCCCGCCGTCGTCGGGCTGCGGCTCCCGCCCGAGGACCCGCAGCTCCTCGACGCGCCCCGTGGGGACGAACCCGTTCCGCGCGTAGTACCGGCGAGCGGGCACGGCGTGCTCGGCCACCCAGAGGCGGAGGACCGTTCCGCGCGAGCCCGCCCAGCGCAGGATCGACTCGAAGAGCGCGTCGGTGACGCCGGCGGCCCTCCCTCGCGCGTCGGGTGTCACGTAGACGCCCGTGAGGACGGGCTCGGGGCCGTGGGCGTCGCCGATCTGCGCGCACATCATCCCGAGCCAGCGTCCCGTCTCGTCGTCGGTCGCCACGACGCTGGTGGTGTCGGGCTGACCGCCGCGTCGGGCTCGCATCCGCCATCCGTCTTCGGGGATGCGCAGCGTCTCGTCGACCGTCGCCGTCCAGGAGACCGGGTTGTCGGTGGCGTTCTCGAGACGGAACGTCCGCAGCTGCGGCCAGTCTTCTTCCCGCGTCGTTCGGAGGGTGAACATGTCTTCAGCGTAGGCACGCTCGTCGGCGCCCCTGGACGCGGAAGCGCCCGCCCCCGAGGGGAGCGGGCGCTTCCGGGACAGCGTCAGCGACGCGTGGCGTCGTCTCCGATGTCGAGCGTGGGCTCGTCGTGGCGGGCGGCCGCCGCGGCCGCCGGAGGAGCCGTGGCGGTCGACGGGGTCTCGACGTCGGCATCCTCCACCGCGAGGGGCGCAGCGGTCGTGGCCGGCGCGAAGGGGGCGGCGGGAGCGGTGCTCTCGGCGGCGGTCTCGTCGTCGCTGTTCCAGTCGATGGTCTCGATCGCGACGTCGGGGCGACGGGTCAGCGTGGCGGCGGCGCCCAGGGCCAGCACGAGGGCGATGCCGATCGCACCGGCGCCGAGTACGGCGGCGCCGACGACGACCCACGACTGACCGACGTAGACCTGCACGACGGTGGCGTTCGGGTCGTTGAGCACCTGCTCCATCGCATCGATCCCGTTCAGGACGATCGCGAGTCCACCGGCGATGGCGGCCAGGGAGGCGACGACGAGCACCCAGAACGGGATGCTGGTCACCAGGCGGGGGCGGGTCTTCATGGGGAGTACTCCTTGTCGTTCCGGCGCGGGGGCACCGGACTGGCGTTCCCCGACGCGGTGGCATCGGGAATGCCCGGGCTGAACCCGGAACGTCAAGGTTCTCTCACCGGTCCTGGCGGGGCCTAGGGGTCGCCGATGAATGCCCTATGAGCGTATAAGGGGGAGCGGGGCGTCAGGCGCGGGCGTCGGCGGTGGCGCGACCGCTCTCGGCCGAGGCGGCTACGACCGGGGTCTTCAGCCGCAGCACGACGACCGTCATGGTCGCCGCCGCGAGGGCCGCGAGCACCATGTGCGTCCCGACGGCGATCTCGGGGAGGCCGTTGCGCGCCTGGTAGAGGCCCACCGCGATCTGCACGAGTTCGACCGCCAGCAGCGCGGTCGCCCAGCGTCGGACGGGCAGACGGAGGCGCCAGGCGGCGACGACGACGACGAGCGTGAGGGCGAACAGGGCGTATCCGGGCCAGGCGTGCACGTGCTCCAGCACCTGCGCGTCGAAGCCGTTGCGCACCGAGGCCTCGTCGCCGGAGTGGGGACCCGCACCGGTGGTCAGCACCCCGAAGACGATGGTCAGCGCCAGCACGCCGGTGGTCGCGTGCACGAGCCCGGCGAACCAGCGGGGCACCGACAGCGTGCGGGGCCCGGCCGGCTGGTACATGCGCACCAGGAAGGCGGCGCACACGGCCACGAGCACCACCGAGGCGACGTAGTGGAAGCCGACGATGAAGGGGTTCAGGCCCGTGAGCACCGTGATACCGCCCACGACCGCCTGCGCGATGATTCCGCCGAAGACGATCAGCGACAGCACGAACAGGACGCGGCGCTCGTGACGCATGCGCCACACGAGCACGACCACGGCGAGGGCGAGGATGCCGACCAGGCCGGTGAGTGTGCGATTGCCGAACTCGATGATGCCGTGGATGCCCATCTCGGGGGTGTTCACGAGCGAATCGGGGGTGCAGCGCGGCCACGTGGGGCAGCCCAGGCCCGATCCCGTCAGACGCACGGCCCCGCCGGTGCCGATGATGAGCACCTCGGCGATGAACGACAACCACGCGAACACCTTCACCCGGCGGTCGACCCGCGTGGGCAGCCACGCGCCGAGGCGCCGCAGGACCGCGGGGACGCGGGACGGGGAGGGGGAGGACGGGGCGGAGGGCATGCGTACGGCTTCCTGGCGTCGGGGCCGTCCCGGCGTTCGGGAGAGCGGGACTGCCATGCCGGGAGCGGGTGTTGCCTGTAGAATCGAAGGGTCCGTGTGCAGCGCTCACGCGATCCGCACAACAGACAGTCTAGGCGCGCAGCCAGCGCCTTCGAGCGGGCCCACCAGCGACGAACCTGGGACTTCGACCGGAGTCCGGAATGTCGGGGCGGATGACACCGTTGAGGCCCGAGAAGGAGAGTGATCACCATGTCCGATGTCCTCATCGACCGACCAGAGCTCGAGAGCCTGGGGCAATACGAGTTCGGCTGGCACGACACCGACGCCGCGGGCGCCGTCGCGCAGCGCGGCATCAACGAGGACGTCGTGCGCGGCATCTCCTCGCTGAAGTCCGAGCCGGAGTGGATGCTGAAGACCCGTCTGAAGGGGTACCAGCTCTTCGGCAAGAAGCCCATGCCGACCTGGGGCGCCGACCTCAGCGACATCGACTTCGACAACATCAAGTACTTCGTGCGCTCGACCGAGAAGCAGGCGCAGTCGTGGGAGGACCTCCCGGAGGAGATCCGCAACACGTACGAGAAGCTCGGCATCCCCGAGGCCGAGCGTCAGCGCCTCGTCGCCGGCGTCGCCGCGCAGTACGAGTCCGAGGTGGTGTACCACCAGATCCGCGAGGACCTCGAGCAGCAGGGTGTCATCTTCATGGACACCGACACGGCGCTGCGTGAGCACCCCGAGTTCTTCGAGGAGTACTTCGGCACGGTCATCCCCGCCGGCGACAACAAGTTCGCGGCGCTGAACACCGCCGTGTGGTCGGGCGGCTCGTTCGTCTACGTCCCCAAGGGCGTGCACGTCGAGATCCCGCTGCAGGCGTATTTCCGCATCAACACCGAGAACATGGGTCAGTTCGAGCGGACGCTGATCATCGCCGACGAGGACAGCTACGTCCACTACATCGAGGGCTGCACCGCCCCGATCTACAAGAGCGACTCGCTGCACTCGGCCGTGGTCGAGATCATCGTGAAGAAGAACGCCCGCGTGCGCTACACGACGATCCAGAACTGGTCGAACAACGTCTACAACCTCGTCACCAAGCGCGCCGTCGCCCACGAGGGCGCGACCATGGAATGGGTCGACGGCAACATCGGCTCCAAGGTGACGATGAAGTACCCCTCCATCTACCTCATGGGCGAGCACGCCAAGGGCGAGACCCTGTCGGTCGCCTTCGCCGGTCCCGGTCAGCACCAGGACGCCGGCGCGAAGATGATCCACATGGCGCCGTACACGCAGTCGTCGATCGTGTCGAAGTCCATCGCCCGCGGTGGCGGTCGCGCCGGTTACCGCGGTGAGGTGCGAGTGGATGCCAATGCGCACCACTCCGCCAACACCGTGCGCTGCGATGCGCTGCTCGTCGACACGATCTCGCGTAGCGACACCTACCCCGCGATCGACATCCGCGTCGACGACGTGCAGCTCGGCCACGAGGCGACCGTCTCGAAGGTCAGCGAGGAGCAGCTGTTCTACCTGCAGTCGCGCGGCCTCCCCGAAGACGAGGCCATGGCGATGATCGTGCGCGGGTTCATCGAGCCCATCGCCCGCGAGCTCCCGATGGAGTACGCGCTCGAACTCAACAAGCTCATCGAGATGGGCATGGAAGGCAGTGTTGGTTAAGTGACGACTGCGACCGAAACTCCCGCAGCCGCCGAGGGTCACATCGACCCGGCAGCCCTCGTGGCATCCGTCGTCCCGGTGCAGACGCGCTCGGAGCGGAAGACCTCGTTCGACCCGGCCGACTTCGGCACCCCCACGGGCCGCGAGGTCAACTGGAAGCTCAGCCCGATCGACCGGCTCGCGCCGCTCTTCGTCGACGAGGCAGGTCCGACCGGCGTCATCACCGTCGACGTCGAGGCGCCGGCCGCGGTCGAGCAGCTGCGCCTCGCCGCGGGCGACGCCCCGCGCGGCGAGCACTTCCGCCCGGAGGACCTCCCTGCCGCCCTCGCGTGGACGCACGAGGCCGAGGCGCCTCTGCTGCGGATCCCCGCGAACGTCGAGCTCGACGAGCCCGTCGTGGTGCGTCTGACCGGCACCGGCGGCCTCGCGCACGCTCATGTCGTCATCGAGGCGCAGCCGAACTCGCGCGGCACCGTCGTGCTGCGACACGAGGGCACCGCGACCCACGCGCAGAACGTCGAGATCATCGTGCGCGACGGAGCCGACCTCACCGTCGTCTCGGTGCAGCGGTGGGACGACGACGCGGTGCACGCGGCATCCCACCAGGCGCGCGTCGACCGCGACGCCAAGCTCACGCACGTCGTGGTGAGCTTCGGCGGCGGCGTCGTGCGCGTGAACCCCTCGGTCGAGCTCTCGGGCCCCGGCGCCGAGGGGCGTCTGTACGGCCTGTCGTTCTCCGACGCCGGTCAGCACCTCGAGTCGCAGGTGTACCTGCACCACAAGGGCCCGCACACCGTCGGCGACGTGCTCTATAAGGGCGCGTTGCAGGGGGAGAGCGCCCGGAGCGTCTGGATCGGCGACGTGCTGATCGGACCGGATGCCACGGGCACCGACTCCTACGAAGCCAACCGCAACCTCGTGCTCACCGACGGCGCGCGCGCGGATTCGATCCCGAACCTCGAGATCGAGACGGGCGACATCCAGGGCGCCGGCCACGCCAGCGCCACGGGTCGTTTCGACGACGAGCAGCTGTTCTACCTGCAGGCCCGCGGCATCGCCGAGGACGAGGCGCGCCGCCTGGTCGTGCTCGGCTTCCTCAGCGAGATCGTGCAGCGCATCGGCATCCCCGAGCTCGAGACCGAGCTCATCGAGGCGATCGAGCACGAGCTGGCCGAGGGGACCGCCGCGTGAGCGCGTCGCGCGTCTGCGCCCTGAGTGATCTCGTGCAGGACGAGGCGCGTCGCGTCGAGATCGACGGTGTCGCGATGGCCGTCGTGCTCGACGGCAACGGCGACGTGCACGCGATCGGAGACGTCTGCACGCACGGCGACATCTCGCTGTCCGACGGTTTCGTCGAGGGCGAGACGCTGGAGTGCTGGGCTCACGGCTCGGCGTTCTCGCTGAAGACCGGCCGTCCGCTGAACCTTCCGGCCTACGAGCCGGTTCCCGTGTACGAGGTCGTGATCGACGGAGACGACGTGCTCATCGATCCGTCCGTCACCAAGGCGACGGCCTGAGCCGCGCCGACACCAGAGACTTTACGAGTAAGGAACACCATGTCTGTCCTCGAGATCCGCGACCTCCACGTGACGGTCGAGACGGAGAACGGTACGACCCCGATCCTCAACGGCGTGACGCTGACCATGCGCACCGGTGAGACCCACGCCATCATGGGCCCCAACGGCTCCGGCAAGTCGACCCTGGCGTACACGATCGCCGGTCACCCCAAGTACACCGTCACGAGCGGCTCGATCACGCTCGACGGTGAGGACGTGCTCGAGATGAGCGTCGACGAGCGCGCTCGCGCCGGTCTCTTCCTGGCGATGCAGTACCCCGTCGAGATCCCCGGCGTCACGGTCACCAACTTCCTGCGCACGGCCAAGACGGCCATCGACGGCGAGGCGCCGGCGATCCGCAGCTGGACCAAGGACGTCAAGGGCGCCATGGAGAACCTGCGCATGGACGCGAAGTTCGCCTCGCGCAACGTCAACGAGGGCTTCTCCGGCGGCGAGAAGAAGCGCCACGAGATCCTCCAGCTCGAGCTGCTCAAGCCGAAGATCGCGGTGCTCGACGAGACCGACTCGGGCCTCGACGTCGACGCGCTGAAGATCGTGTCGGAGGGCGTGAACCGCGCGAAGGAGCAGACCGACCTCGGTGTGCTGCTCATCACGCACTACACGCGCATCCTGCGCTACATCCGTCCCGACTTCGTGCACGTGGTGGTCAAGGGCCGCATCGTCGAAGAGGGCGGCCCCGAGCTCGCCGACCGACTCGAGGAAGAGGGCTACGACCGCTTCCTCGAGGCCGGTACGCCGATCGACGCGTAAGATCGTTACATGACCGCAACCCTCGCTCCCGAGAAGTACGACGAGGTCACCGAGGCCCTGAAAGACGTCATGGACCCCGAACTGGGGATCAACGTCGTCGACCTCGGCCTCATCTACGACCTCGCGTGGGACGACGAGAACGACGCGCTCGTCATCCACATGACCCTCACCTCGGCCGGGTGCCCCCTGACCGACGTGCTCGAAGAGCAGACGGCTCAGGCCCTCGACAACGTGGTGGACCGCTTCCGCATCAACTGGGTGTGGATGCCGCCGTGGGGCCCCGAGCGGATCACCGACGACGGCCGCGACATGATGCGCGCCCTCGGTTTCGCGATCTGAGACCCGACTCTCGAACGCCCATCCCTTCGGGGGTGGGCGTTCGTCGTCGCGGCCCTTCGTCGTTGCCGGCCTGCGCCGTGTGTCGTCGTCTGACGCGCGCGCTGCGGGCCCTCGGGGCCGTCGTTAGGCTTTTCGCATGAGCGTCACCCCCCTGCAGGCCCTGCCCCTGGACCTCCTCCGTCAGCGCTCCAGCACGAAGTGGCGCTCGTACGGCGACGACGTCATCCCCATGTTCGTCGCCGAGACCGACTTCCCGCTCGCCCCTGCGATCACCGCGGCGCTGCAGCGTGCGGTCGAGATCGGCGACACCGGGTACACGCCGCCCCGCCCCGGCATCGATCTCGATTTCGCCGCCTACGCCCACCGGCGGTGGGGCTGGACGATCGATCCGGCACGCGTGCGCTGGACGGGGGACGTGATGATGGGCGTGGTCGAGGTGCTCCGCGCGGTGACGTCGCCGGGCGACCGCGTCGTCGTGACGCCACCGGTGTACCCGCCGTTCTACGACACGGTCGAGGAGGCCGGGGCCGTCGTGGAGCGCGTCCCCCTCGTCGACGACGGGGAGCGATGGAGCCTCGACCTCGGCGGGATCGAGGACGCTCTGGCATCCGGGGCCCGCGCGGTGCTGCTGTGCAACCCGCACAATCCCACGGGCACGGTGCACACGCGCGACAGCTTGGCCGCGCTCGCACGGCTCGCCCAGCGGTACGGCGCGAGCGTCGTCAGCGACGAGATCCACGCGCCGCTGACGCACGCGCCGGCGGCGTTCACCCCGTTCCTGGATGCCGGGCCGGAGGCCGCCGCGGTCGGGTATGCGGTGACGAGCGCGAGCAAGACCTACAACCTCGCCGGGCTCAAGTGCGCGGTCATCGTCACCGGGGCGGAGGAGACCGCGCAGGTCGTGCGCGCGCTGCCGTGGGAGGTCGAATGGCGCGCGGGTCTGTTCGGCGTGATCGCCAACCGGGCGGCGTTCGCGGCGGAGAGCGACCCCTGGCTCGACTCCCTGCTGGCGGCTCTCGACGAGAACCGACGACTGCTCGCCGACCTGCTCGCCGAGCACCTCCCGCTGGCCCGCTACCGTGTTCCCGAGGCCGGCTTCCTCGCGTGGGTCGACGTGTCGGCCTACGGGTGGGGCGACAATCCCGCGCCCTTCCTCCGCCGCGAGGCCAAGGTCGCGTTGCACCACGGCCCGCTGTTCGGCACGGAGGGGATCGGCCACGTGCGCATCAACGTCGGGTGCGCGCCGGAGGTGCTGCGCGAAGCGATCGAACGCGTCGGGGCGCTGGTGCCGCGGCCCTGACGGCGGCGGGCGTCGTGCACGCAGGCCCCGCCCCGGGGCGCCGCGTCGGGCAGTGGTCGTCCACCGGCGAGGCTTCCGGGGCAGCGCGCCTGGCATCCGAGGATAGGTAAGGATATCCTTATCGGGTGAAGACCGCCACGCGCCCCGCTTACCGTCCGTACGTCGCCGTGGTGAAGTCCGCCCGCCGCCTGTCGCCCCACTTCGCCCGCATCACCTTCACCTCTCCGGATTTCGAGGTCTTCGGCATCGATCGGCGCGACCAGCGCGTGAAGATCGTCCTCCCCGGCGCCGACGGTCGCCTCTGCGACATCGGGCAACACGACCCCGAGGCCATCGACAACGGCGAGTGGTACACGCGGTGGCGCGACCTGCCGGAGGACGAGCGGATGCCGTTCCGCACCTACACCGTGCGGCGCATCGATCCCGCGGCGCTCGAGCTCGACATCGACTTCGTGCTGCACCACGACGCCGGCCCCGCCGGTGCCTGGGCGGAGTCGGCGATAGCGGGTGACAGCATCCTGGTCGTCGGTCCCGATGCGCGCAGCGACGATTCCGCGCAGGGCATCGACTTCCACCCGGGGACGGCGCAGCGTCTGCTGCTCGCGGGTGACGAAACGGCGGCGCCGGCGATCTGCGCGATTCTCGAGGGACTCGGTCCCGGCTTCGTCGTCGACGCCTTCGTGGAGGTGCCGACGGTCGACGACGCGCTCTCCGTCGGCCCGGGCGCCCTGCCCGTCACCTGGCTCGCCCGCGACGACCGCCCGCACGGCGAGGCCTTGATCGAGGCGGTCGAGGCGTGGGCCGCGGGATCCCGGGCGGTGCTGGAGCGCGCCGCCGCGCCGCGCCCGCAGGAGCTCGAAGACATCGACCTCGACGTCGACCTGCTGTGGGACAGCCCGGCAGACGGCGAAGGGGAGTTCTACGCATGGATCGCGGGGGAGTCGCAGACGGTGAAGACCCTGCGACGGTTGCTCGTCCAGGGGCACGGCGTCGATCGCAAGCGCGTGGCGTTCATGGGGTACTGGCGCGAGGGCCAGGTCGAGCGGACCGCCTAGGCGACCCGTACGAAAGGGCCCGGACGGGGATGCCGTCCGGGCCCTTTCGCGCGCGCGAACCCGCGTCCGCGTCCCGTCGCGTCAGCGCGAGGGCGTCGCGGTCTCGTGCAGGGTGTGGTGGCGCCCGATCGGCACGATCATCGGGCGGCCCGTGAGGGGATCGGGGACGACGCGACTGCGCAGCCCGAAGACCTCCTGCACGGTGGCTTCGGTGAGCACCTCGGCCGGGTCGCCCGCGGCGACGATACGCCCCTCCGCCATCGCGACGAGGTGGTCGGCGTACCGCGCGGCGAGGTTGAGGTCGTGCAGCACCATCGCGACGGTGGTCCCGCGTTCGCGGTTGAGGTCGGTGAGCAGGTCGAGCACGTCGATCTGGTGGCTGATGTCGAGGAAGGTCGTCGGTTCGTCCAGCAGCAGGACATCGGTCTCCTGCGCGAGGGCCATTGCGATCCACACGCGTTGACGCTGTCCGCCGCTGAGCTGATCGACGTGCCGGTCGGCGAGGTGAGCGGTGTCGGTGGCGTCGAGCGCGCGCGCGACGGCGTCGTCGTCGGCGCGCGTCCAGCGGGACAGCGCGCCCTGGTGCGGGTGGCGACCGCGACTGACGAGGTCGGACACCGCGATGCCGTCGGGAGCGACCGGTGACTGGGGGAGCAGCCCCAGCACGCGCGCGACCTGCTTCGTCGGCATCCGATGGATCGCCTTCCCGTCCAGCAGCACCTGGCCGGTGGTCGGGGAGAGCAGACGGGCCATGGCCTTCAGCAGCGTCGACTTGCCGCACGCGTTGGCGCCGACGATGGCCGTCACCTTTCCCGGCGGGAGGGAGAGGTCGAGCGCGTCGACGATCGTGCGGTCTCCGTATCCGAGGGTGACGCCCTCGGCGGTCAGGCTGCGCTCGACGGTCATCGTGACGTTCCTTCCACGCGGGAGAGGGGAGGGACCGGCTGTCCAGGGAGAGTCATAGCGACGTTCCTTCGGATCGGCTGCTGCGGACGAGCAGGAAGATGAGGTACGGCGCGCCGAGCACGCCGGTGATGACGCCGACCGGAAGGCGGGTGCCGAAGGCGTACTGCGCGGCGAAGTCGGCGACGAGCACCAGCAGGGCGCCGACGAGACCCGCGGGCACGATCGGTGAGCCCACCGGACCGAGCAGGCGCACCGCGATGGGACCGGCCAGGAACGACACGAACGCGATGGGGCCCGCCGCCGCCGTTCCGAAGGCGAGGAGCCCGACCGCGGCGACGATCAACAGCAGGCGGCTGCGCTCGACGGGGAGCCCGATCGCCGCGGCGGTGTCGTCGCCCATGCGCAGGATCTCGAGGCGCCCGGAGAGGATGACCAGCACCGGGCCGAGCACGACGACCGCGAAGAGCACCGGCAGGGCGCGGTCCCAGGTGGCGTCGTTCAGATTGCCGGTGATCCAGCGCATCGCGGCGGGGAGATCGTATTGAGCGGCGCGCGCGATGACGTACGAGACCACGGCCTGGCACATGGCGGCCACGCCGATGCCGATGAGGATGAGGCGCGCCCCCGAGCTGCCGTCGCGGTAGGCGAGGAGGTAGATGATCAGCGCGGCCGCGAGAGCCGCGGCCATGGCCAGGAACGACACCGCCGTCTCGCCGAGGCCCAGCACGACGATGCCGATCACCGCGGCGGCGCTGGCGCCGGTGTTGATGCCGATGACGTCGGGACTCGCGAGCGCGTTGCGCAGCATCGTCTGGAACACGACGCCGCCCATGCCGAAGCACAGGCCGGTCAGCAGTCCGGTCATCGCGCGCGGAAGGCGCAGCTCGCCGACGGTGAATGAGGCTCCCGCGACGCGCTGGCCGGTCAGGACGCCCCAGACCTCCGCCGGGGAGTAGAAGGTCTGCCCGAGCATGAGGCTGAGCACGAACGCCACGACGACGAGAGCGGCGAGCGTGCCGGTGACGGCCGCCCAGCGGCGGCGGCGACGACGTCGACCGGATGAGACGGATGCCAGGGTGTCGGGCGCGGCGGGCGGCAGAGCACCGGGGTGGGTCAGGGACGCGCTCACAGGGCCCTCATCTTCTGTCGGCGGACGAGGGCGATGAAGAACGGGGCGCCGACGAGCGCGGTGACGATGCCGACCTCGATCTCCTCGGGGCGGGCGACGACGCGTCCGACCACGTCGGCGAGGGTGAGCAGGGTCGCCCCGCCCAGCGCCGAGACGGGGAGCAGCCATCGGTGGTCGACGCCGACGATGAGGCGGAGCATGTGCGGGACGACGAGCCCGACGAAACCGATGGGGCCGGCCACCGCGGTCGCGGCGCCGCACAGGACGACGGCGCCGCCGGTGGCGATGAGGCGGGCGGTGCGCACGCGGGCTCCGAGGCCGGTGGCGAGCTCGTCGCCCAGCGCGAGGGTGTTGAGGGCGGGGGCGGAGCCCAGGCAGACGAGGAGCCCGACGAGAAGGAACGGCGCGACCTGGCCGATGGTCTCGAAGGTCGCGCCCCCGACGCCGCCGATCTGCCAGAACCGGAACACGTTCAGCACATCGGTGCGCGGAAGCAGGATCGCACTCGTGAGCGAGCTGAACGCCACGGCGGTGACCGCGCCGGCGAGTGCCAGGCGCAGGGGCGTGGCGCCTCCGCGTCCGAGTGAACCGATCGCGTAGACGAGGACGGCGGCGGCACCGGCTCCGAGCATGCCGATCCAGATGTACATCGAGGGCGAGCTCAGGCCGAAGAAGGCGATGCCCGTGACGATGGCGAGCCCCGCGCCGCCGTTGATCCCGAGGATCTGCGGATCGGCGAGGGGGTTTCGGGTGGCGCCCTGCAGGACGGTGCCCGACACGGCGAGGGCGGCGCCCACGAGGATCGCGAGGACGGTGCGCGGGATGCGCTTGGCGACAGCCGCGCTGGAGGCGGTGTCGGTGGAGCCGCCGAGGCCGGCCCAGACGTCGGCGGCCGTGACGTCGCGCGCGCCGAAGGTGACGGACAGGATCACCGCGACGACGAGGAGCACGACGAGAGCGGTGACACCGACGACGCGTCGCCGCCCCCAGTGACGCACGGGTGCGCCGCCGGGGGCGGTGACGGTCGGAGCGAGAGCGGTCATCGCGCCGACGGACGGAGGACCTGCATCAGGACGCGGCCTTCTCGGCGGCCGCGCCCACCAGTGCGATGTAGTCGTCGCCGTAGGTCGTGCCGATGTTGAGCGGGGTCGGGGTGATGGCCGACGACAGGGTCGACCCGCTCTCGATCACGGCGATCGCGCCGTTCTGCACGGCGGGCACCTTCGACAGCAGCGGGTCGGCCTGCATCGCCGCGATCATGTCGTCGCTGCCGTACGCGACCATCAGGTCGACGTCGGAGAACTTCTCGATCTGTTCGGTGCTGGGCGTGAACCAGAACGTCTCCGACGCGGAGGACTCCTCGGACACGTACGACGAGGGAGCGAGGCCGAGCTCCTGCAGGTATCCCATGCGCGGGTCGAGCGTGCTGTAGAAGCCGAGCGTCGACAGGTTCGTCGGGTCGAAGTACGTCAGCAGCGACTTCTTGTCCGCGAGGGCGGGGAACTTCGCCGCCTCGGTGCTGATGTGCTGCTCCTTCTCGGCGACGAGCGCGTCGGCCTCGTCCTTCAGTCCGAGCGCGGTGCCGTCGAGGGCCGTCATCTCCTGCCAGGTCGTGCCCCAGGCGACACCCTGATAGGTGACCACCGGTGCGATCTTGCTCAGCGTGTCGTACTGCTCCTGCGTCATACCCGAGTAGGCGGCCAGGATGACGTCGGGCTGGGCGTCGGCGATGGCTTCGTAGTCGTAGCCGTTCGACTCGTCCATGAGAACGGGCGTCTCCGCGCCGAGCTCGGCCAGCTTGTCCTTCGTCCAGGGGAGGAGTCCGTCGCCGTCCTCGTCGCCGTAGATGATCTTGGGCATCGCGACCGGGACGACCCCGAGGGCCAGTGCGACGTCCTGGTTGCCCCAGTCGACGGTGACGACGCGCTCGGGCTTGGCGTCGATCGTGGTTTCGCCGAAGACGTTCTCGATCGTGACGGGGAATCCGGCATCCCCGGACGCGGCTTGCTCCTCGCCCGGGGCGGCGGAGGTACCGGCGCAGCCGGTGAGGACGAGGGCGGAACCGACGGCGAGGGCCGCCAGAGCGCGGAATCGGGACACGAAGAGCCTCCTGCGTGTTAGGTAAGGATAGGCTTAGTTTAGGTCAGGCGTCGGGTGAGATTGCAAACCCGGATGCCGATCGCCCGGGCCGTCGTCTCGACGCCGAGACAACGGCATCCGGGGCGTTCGACGACCCTCGGTGTCGGTGATCCGCTCGCGCAGACCGCGGAGGAGCAGCGTTGTCGGCGGGCTCGCACGAGGTGCGCCGTATACTGGGTGGCTGGCCTCTCTCGGCCACTCACCCTTCCCCGACTGAACGGACGTTCGCTGTGCTCGCCGTGCACGACCTCGAGATCCGCGTGGGCGCCCGCGTGCTCATGTCCGACGTGGCGTTCCGCGTCTCCGACGGCGACAAGATCGGCCTCGTCGGGCGCAACGGTGCCGGCAAGACCACCCTCACCAAGGTGCTCGCCGGCGATCTGCTGCCGTCGAACGGTGGCGTCGACCGCTCGGGTGAGCTGGGCTATCTCCCGCAGGACTCGCGCTCGGGCGACCCCGAGATGCTCGCGCGCACGCGCATCCTCGACGCGCGCGGTCTCGGCTCGCTCGCTCTCGGCATGCACGAGGCCTCGATGGCGATGGGCGACGACGATGCCGCGGTGGCCGCCAAGGCGATGAAGAAGTACGCGCGCCTCACCGAGCAGTTCGAGGCCGCCGGCGGGTATGCGGCGGAGGCCGAAGCGGCATCCATCGCCCACAACCTCTCGCTTCCCGACCGCATCCTCGACCAGCCGCTGAAGACCCTCTCGGGTGGTCAGCGGCGCCGCATCGAGCTCGCGCGCATCCTGTTCTCGGACGCGCAGACGATGATCCTCGACGAGCCGACCAACCACCTCGACGCCGACAGCGTCGTGTGGCTGCGCGAGTTCCTCAAGGGGTACAAGGGCGGCCTCATCGTCATCTCGCACGACGTCGAACTCGTCGGCGAGACCGTGAACCGCGTGTTCTACCTCGACGCCAACCGCCAGGTCATCGACGTCTACAACATGAACTGGAAGAACTACCTGCGCCAGCGGGTGGCCGACGAGGAGCGCCGCAAGAAGGAGCGCGCCAACGTCGAGAAGAAGGCCACGGCGCTGCAGCTGCAGGCTGCCCGGTTCGGCGCGAAGGCCTCGAAGGCCGCGGCCGCGCACCAGATGGTCGCGCGCGCCGAGAAGATGCTGTCGGGCCTCGACGACGTGCGCCAGGACGAACGGGTCGCCAAGCTCCGCTTCCCCAAGCCCGCGCCGTGCGGCAAGACGCCGCTCATGGCCTCAGGCCTGTCGAAGTCGTACGGGTCGCTGGAGATCTTCACCGACGTCGACCTCGCGATCGACCGCGGCTCGCGCGTCGTCATCCTGGGACTCAACGGTGCGGGAAAGACGACCCTGCTGCGCATCCTCGCGGGCGTCGACCAGCCCGACACCGGGCAGCTCGAGCCCGGCCACGGCCTGAAGATCGGCTACTACGCGCAGGAGCACGAGAACCTCGACGTCAACCGCTCGGTGCTCGAGAACATGATGTCGTCGGCGCCGCACATCACGGCGACCGAGGCGCGCAAGGTGCTGGGGTCGTTCCTGTTCGTCGGCGACGACGTGCTGAAGCCCGCGGGCGTCCTCTCGGGCGGCGAGAAAACGCGTCTCTCGCTCGCGACGCTCGTCGTCTCGTCGGCGAACATGCTGCTGCTCGACGAGCCCACCAACAACCTCGACCCCGCCTCGCGCGAGGAGATCCTCGGCGCTCTCGCGCACTACGAGGGCGCCGTCGTTCTCGTCTCGCACGACGAGGGTGCCGTCGAAGCGCTCAACCCCGAGCGCGTGCTCATTCTGCCCGACGGCGTGGAAGACATCTGGGGCCGCGACTACGCGGACCTCATCACGCTCGCCTGAGAGGAGTTGATCCCGGATGCCGTGACCTGCGGCATCCGCTCGCGCTCAACGGGCGTCGAGCAGGGCGTCCTCGTCGTCGGCGTCGCGGTCCTTCGGGCGCTTGCGCGAGCGGTGGAGGGCCACGGGGTCGACGCGGCGTCGATCGGGCGTCGCCGCCGAGGTCGCCGCTGAGGGGACGCTCTCGGGAAGCTCGTCGTCGTCGGCTTCCTCCCGGCGGAGCTTGCGCTCGTTGATGATGACGTACGTGATGAAGCCGAAGCCCATGACGGCGAAGAGGATCCACTGGATCGCGTACGACAGGTAGGGTCCCGGATCGTTGCTCGGCGGATCGATGGGCAGGGGGGCCGTGGCCGGGGCGGGGGACTCCGACATGAGAAGGCCGTACGCGCCCTGCTCGAGTGGTCCCGTCTGCGCGGCGACGAGCCCGAGGTTGATCGTCGGCACCTGACCGGCCTCCGCGGTGCGGCCCGACGTCGGTGCCGCCTCGCCGGGGCGAAGGCGCACTTCCACGACCACGTTCCCGGACGGCGGGGCGGGGATCTCGTCGGGATCGGCCTGGCGATTGCCGGGAGGGAGCCAGCCGCGGTCGACGAGGAAGACGCGTCCGTCGGTCAGACGGAAGGGGACGAGCTGCTCGTAGGCGGCCGAGCCCCCGTGCGCGCGGTTGCGGACCAGGAGCTGCTCGTCGGCGAGGTACTGCCCCTCCAAGCGCACGGGGCGCCACTCGTCGGACGGGGTGAGGTCGGCACCGGGGGCGAGGAGGTCGCCGAGGGCGACGGCGGGCGCGTCGTAGTTGTCGGCGACGAGCTGCAGCTGCTCGCTGCGCTCCGCGTTGCGGGAGAACTGCCAGTTCGAGAGGAAGGCGCACGCGATGGCGAAGACGATCGCGACGCCGACGTACATCGCCCAGCGGGCGAAGGCGGGCATCTCGCGGGCGCTCACGCGGACGCTCCGTCCTCGCGCGCGTCCCGCGCGCTCACTCCGGGTCGTGCAGCCACGTCATCCAGCGTACGTCGCACGGGCGCTCAGACCGATTCGGCCGCGAGCGCAGCGACCTCGACGGGGAAGTCGCGCGCGGTGAGGAACTCCCGCAGGTAGGCGACGTGCTCGTCGCACGCGACCCAGATCTTGCGGCGGTCGGCGCTGTGGATCCGCGGATTGCGCCACCGGATCGCCCACCTGGCGGTGTCGCGGCATCCGGCCCGGGAGCACTCGGCGGCCGCGTCGCCGAGGGGCGCGTCGCCGAGGGGCGCGTCGGCGAGGGGAGAGTCGCCGGCGGGCGCGTCGCTCTCGGGCGCGTCGCTCACGGGCGTTCGTCGCGGGGCGCGCCGAGGCGCGGGGTCTCGGCGATGCGGATGACGACGGGGCCGTCGGGCGCGGCTGCGGCAGGAGCGGGTGCGGGGCGGGGCGCCTCGATCGCGCGCTCGGGGCTGGTCGCCGTGGTGTCGGCCGCGTCCTGACCGACGTTGGCGACGATGACCGCGAGGTAGGGGAGGAAGATGGCGCCCGCCGCGAAGACGAAGGTGTACCAGCCGTAGGGCGTGACGACGGCCATCGCGATGAAGCACGCGATGCGGATCCCCATCATCACCATGTATTTGGCGAAACGGCTGTCGGCGTCCTCCCGGGGAGCCTTGGGGAGCGACGTCGCTGACTGGGCGGCGCGGTTGGTCTTCACAGTGGTCTCAGGGTACGCCCGCGCGGACGGGGGTCGGCGCGTTCGAGCGATGGTCTTCTCGATGTCATGGCAAGCGAAGGCGGAACGTCGGAGGATCCATCGCGCCGAACACGGACGCGAGCGGTCAGACGCCGTAGCGCGAGCCGGACGACCCGGCGGTGACCGCGACCAGGATGACGAAGCCGATGACGATCAGCGCTCCGAGCCCGAGGCTGATGTAGCCGATCAGCAGACCCGCGAGGCCCATGCCGCGTCCGCGCTCGCCCGACGCCTTGATCTGCTTGAGCGAGATGTGCCCGGTGACGATGCCCACGATCTGCCCGATGACGGGGATGACGAAGATCCCGACGAGGGATGCCACGAGGGACACGATCGCGAGGGGGTTCGTGCGGGTGGGCGCGGTGCCGTACCCGTACGAGGCCGTTCCGTACGCCGACCCGCCGTAGGCCGGGGCGCCGTACGCGGGAGCGCCGTACGCGGGGGCGCCGTACGTGGAGCTCGCGGTGCCGGTGGTGTCGTAGGGCGGGGTGGCGGGCTCGCCGGACGCGGCAGCGGAGTACCCGGGAGTGCCGGAGGGCGCCGCACCGTACGCGGGGGCGGCGGCGTCGGGGGTGTCGTACGAGGCGGCCGGGGCGGACTCGACGTACGCCGAAGCCGTGTCGTGTGCCGGGGTGTCCACGTCGGTACGGCTCTCATCCGCATCCGTGCGCGGGGTCGCGTCGCGGTCCGACGCGTCGTCGCGCGGCGCGTACGGCGATCCCGACGGGTCGGGAACGGGCGTGCCGGCCCCCGTCGCCTGCTCGGGCTGGTTCGGGGCGGGGGTGCGGTCGTCGCTCACGGTGATCCCTTTCGTCGCGCTCCATCCAGCGTTTCAGCGGCGCTCGGCCCGTGTCAAACCCCGCGACGCTGCCGGCACGACGGCGCGGCGCCGCCGGCAACACGGCGCGGTCGGGGCCGCGGCTGTCGGGGAGAGGGCGCGCGGTCGACGCGCGACGCTGTCGACAGGGCGCTGTCGATAGGCTGAGGCGGTTCCGTCTCTCGCAAGCCCAGGAGTTCCGCCATGTCTCAGGACCGCGTCGTCGTCGTCACCGGAGGGAACCGGGGGATCGGTCGCGCCATCGCCGAACGCTTCGTCGCCGAGGGGTGGAAGGTCGCCGTCACCGCCCGCTCGGGCGAGGGCCCCGAGGGGACGTTGACCGTGCGCGCCGACGTGACGGACGCGGCAGCCGTCGACGCCGCCTTCTCGCAGGTCGAGGCCGAGCTCGGTCCGATCGCGGTGGTCGTGGCGAACGCCGGCGTCACCAAGGACACGCTGCTGCTGCGCATGAGCGAGGACGATTTCGACAGCGTCGTCTCCACCAACCTCGGTGGGGCGTTCCGCGTCGTCAAGCGCGCGTCGAAGGGCATGCTGAAGGCGCGCTGGGGCCGCGTCATCCTGATCTCCAGCGTCGTGGGGCTCTACGGCTCGGCCGGGCAGATCAACTACGCCGCGTCGAAGAGCGCGCTCGTCGGCTTCGCCCGCTCGCTCACCCGCGAGCTCGGCGGCCGCGGGATCACGGCGAACGTCGTCGCTCCCGGCTTCATCGAGACCGACATGACGGCGGAGCTGCCCGCCGACACGCAGGCGGAGTACAAGAAGAACATCCCCGCGGGTCGGTTCGCCTCGCCCGACGAGGTCGCGGGCGTCGTCACCTGGCTGGCCGGGGACGATGCGGCCTACATCTCGGGCGCCGTCATCCCGGTCGACGGCGGCCTGGGCATGGGGCACTGACCGTCCGCACCCAGCCGGATGCCCCTCGCGCGGCGCCCCTGAGAGACGCAGCGCGACCGTGCTCACCGCACGGCGGTGAGGTGCTGCGTGACCGTGCTCACCGCACGGCGGCGGCGAGGTGCTGTGCGAATCGTTCGGGCTGCGAGAACTGCGGCCAGTGGCCGGAGTCGAGGTGCACCACTTCTGTATCGCGTAGGCGGGCGAACTCCCGCGCGAAGGCGTCCCAGTCGGCGAGCATGCGCGGAAGCGTCTCGGCGTCGAGGCGGCCGGAGAGCACCGTGACGGGGATGTCGTAGCGACGCTCGTCGGTGAGGGTCAGGGACGAACTCGGCACGCGCCCGGGCACGTCGACCACCTGCGCGGCCGTGCGGCGGCGGGTGTCGTCGTCGAGGTCGGAGACGTCGTCGTCGTCGAAGAACTCCCACCCCGGGAAGGGGACGACGCCGTCTTCGACCGGGAACTCCGAGATCATCGCGCCCGGTGGCGGGACGACGGTGTCGACGAGCACGATCCGTCGGACGCGCTCGGGGCGACGATCGGCGGCCCCCCACACGACGTTGCCGCCGCCGGAGTGGCCGACGAGGACCACCGGGGCGTCGAGCCGGTCGATCTCGGAGACCACCGCGTCGAGCCAGTCGTCGACGACGAGGTCGCCGACGGCCGGACCGGGCAGGGTGAGGGGAAGCGGGCGGTGGCCCGCGCGGCGGAGCGCGGGCAGCACCGCATCCCACGACGACGCATCGAGCCAGAGACCGGGTACGAGGATGACGTCCATGACGGCAGCGTAGGACGCCCCTCCGACGTCGGCCAGGGGCGGCGTCGGCGCGGGGTCACGGCACGACGTCTCGCGGCCCGCGGTGCGGGGGATGCCCCTCGGATGCCGTTGCGCTCAGCGGGGGAGGACGGCGATGACCTGCGCCAGGTCGACGTCGCCCACGACGAGGTCGGCGCGCTCGCGCACGGCGGGCTTGGCGTTGAAGGCGAGACCGAGGCCCGCGACCTTCATCATCTCCAGGTCGTTCGCGCCGTCGCCGATCGCGAACGTCAGTCGCAGGGGGACGCCGTGCTCGTCGGCCCAGCGGCGGAGCGTCTCGGCCTTGGCGGTGGCATCCACGATCTCGCCGTCGACCTCGCCGGTGAGCGCACCGTCGGCTGCGACGAGACGGTTCGCGCGCCAGACGTCGACGCCCAGGCCGGGGGCGACGGTGTCGAGCACCTCGTGGAAGCCGCCCGAGACGACACCGACCACGCCACCCCGCTCGTGCACGGCGGCGATGAGGTCGTGCACACCCGGGGTCGGTTCGATGCGGGCGACCGCCCGGGGGAACGCGTCGGTCGACACGCCCGCGAGCGCCTTGACACGGGAGCGGAGGCTCGTGGCGAAGTCCACCTCGCCGCGCATGGCCGCTTCGGTGGCGGCGGCGACCTCGTCGCCGCGACCCGCCTCGTCGGCGAGGAGTTCGATGACCTCGTTGCGGATGAGGGTCGAATCGGCATCCAGCACGACGAGGAAGCGAGCGGTCGAAGTCACGCGCTCGACCCTAGCGCGTGGCGTAGCGGCCCGCGGGCGCCGGCTGTCGCACGGCGTCACGGTCGGGTCCGGCCACGGACGGCGGCCGTAGGCTGGAAGCTTCCGCCGCCTCCTGAGAAGGGACCTCCCATGGCCGACGTCGAAAGCTTCACCCTGGACCACACCGCCGTGCTGGCGCCCTACGTCCGCCTGATCGGCACGGAGTCGGGCCCCCGCGGCGACGTCATCAGCAACTTCGATCTGCGTCTCGTGCAGCCCAACGAGCAGGAGATCCCGACCGGCGGCCTGCACACCATCGAGCACCTGCTCGCGAGCCTCGTCCGCGACCGCATCGACGGTCTCATCGACATCTCGCCCTTCGGCTGCCGCACCGGCTTCCACGTGATCATGTGGGGCGAGCCCGACGTGGAGGCGCTGGCGAGCGCCATCACCGACTCGCTGCGGGCCATCGCCGACGACGTCACGTGGGACGACGTCCCCGGGACCGACGCCTTCAGCTGCGGCAACTACCGCGACCACAGCCTCCACAGTGCGCGCGAGTGGTCGAAGGCCGTGCTCGAGAAGGGCATCTCGCGCGACGCGTTCGCGCGCGTCGGCGTCTGAGAGACCCGCAACGAGAGAGGGCGGCGACCGTGGTGGTCACCGCCCTCTCTCGTTGCGAGGGTCAGGCGTGGACGTGCACGTCCTTGCCGACGACGGTGATCCCCGTCTCGGTCACCGTGAACCCTCGGGCGAGGTCGCGTTCGCGGTCGACGCCGATGGTCGCCCCCGGCTCGAGAACGACGTTCTTGTCAAGGATCGCGCGATGGATGCGAGCGCCCGCGCCGACCTGCACGCTATCGAAGAGCACCGAGTCGGTGATCGTCGAGCCTCCGCCGGCGAGCGCCCACGGGCCGACCACGCTGCGTTCGAGGTGGGTCCCCGACAGCACCGAGCCGAGCGACACGATCGAGTCGATCGCGTTGCCGATGCGTCCGACCGAGTCGCGCACGAACTTCGCCGGCGGGGCGTTGAAGGTCTGCGAGTAGATCGGCCAGTCGGTGTTGTAGAGGTTGAAGATGGGCAGGGTCGAGATCAGGTCCATGTGCGCGTCGTAGAACGACTCGATCGTGCCCACGTCGCGCCAGTACGACTGATCGCGCGGGGTGGACCCGGGCACGTCGTTGCGCTGGAAGTCGTACACGGCCGCCTCGCCGCGGTTGACGAAGTACGGAACGATGTCGCCGCCCATGTCGTGGGCCGAGGTCGGCAGCTCGCCGTCGTGGGTGACGGCTTCGACAAGCGCGTCGGCGTCGAAGATGTAGTTGCCCATCGAGGCGAGCACCTCGTGCGGCGAGTCGGCCAGCCCCTCGGGGTTCTGCGGCTTCTCGAGGAACGCGCGGATCTTCGTGGGGTCGCTCGGATCGGTGTCGATCACGCCGAACTGGTTCGCGAGCGAGATCGGCTGACGGATGCCGGCGACTGTCGCGCGCGCATCCGAAGCGATGTGGGCGTCGAGCATCTGCTTGAAGTCCATTCGGTACACGTGGTCGGCGCCGATGACGACGACGATGTCGGGCTTCTCGTCGCGGATGAGGTTCATCGACTGCAGGATCGCGTCGGCGGAGCCCGAGAACCACCGCTTGCCGAGGCGCTGCTGGGCGGGGACGGATGCCACGTACGCGCCGAGCATGGGCGACATGCGCCACGTCTGAGAGATGTGGCGGTCGAGGCTGTGCGACTTGTACTGCGTGAGCACGACGAGCTGGCGCAGGCCCGAATTGATGAGGTTCGAGATGGCGAAGTCGATGAGGCGGTACTGGCCGCCGAAGGGGACGGCGGGTTTGGCGCGATCCGCCGTCAGGGGCATGAGTCGCTTTCCCTCGCCGCCGGCGAGGATGATTCCGAAGACCTTCGGCGCTGCAGGCATGGCACCACACTAGGGGGCGGAACAGGATGCCGGAACACGTCGTCGGCGTGCCTTCCGCTGTACTACGGTTCGTCTCATGCGCGTCGACATCGTGACCAAGGAGTACCCGCCGGAGATCTACGGGGGAGCCGGGGTCCACGCCACGGAGCTGGTCAAGGCGCTGCGCGCCGAGGGCACCGAGGTGCAGGTCCGCGCGTTCGGCGCGGAGCGCGACGCGGCCGACACGACGTCCTACGGCGTCCCCTCCGAGCTCGCCTCCGCGAACGGCGCGATCCAGACCCTCGGCACCGACCTCGAGATCGTCACCGACGTCGCCGGCGCCGACGTCGTGCACTCGCACACCTGGTACGCGAACTTCGCCGGGCACCTGGCATCCCTCCTCCACGGGATCCCGCACGTCGTGACCGCCCACAGCCTCGAGCCGTTGCGGCCCTGGAAGGCCGAGCAGCTCGGCGGCGGCTACGCCGTGTCGAGCTACATCGAGAAGACGGCGTACGAGGGGGCCGCGGCGGTCGTCGCGGTGAGTTCGGGGATGCGCGACGACATCCTGCGCAGCTACCCGTCGCTCGATCCCGCCAAGGTGCGGGTCATCTACAACGGCATCGACACCGAGGCGTGGCATCCGGTGACGAACGACGCGTTCCTGGAATCGGTCGGGATCGATCCGTCGCGTCCCTCCGTCGTCTTCGTCGGGCGCATCACACGGCAGAAGGGTCTGCCGTACCTGCTGCGCGCGGTCGAGCAACTGCCGCCGGACGTGCAGGTGATCCTGTGCGCGGGCGCCCCAGACACCCCGCAGATCATGGCCGAGGTGCAGGAACTCGTGCGCGGCCTGCAGGCGACCCGCGACGGCGTGGTGTGGATCGAGCGTCTGCTTCCACGCGACGAGCTGTGCGCCATCCTCACCGCGGCGACGACGTTCGTGTGCCCCTCGGTGTACGAGCCGCTCGGCATCGTGAACCTCGAGGCGATGGCGTGCGGAGCGGCCGTGGTGGGCACCGCGACCGGCGGCATCCCCGAGGTCGTCGTCGACGGCGTGACCGGTCGTCTCGTGCCGATCGACCAGGTGCAGGACGGCACCGGCACGCCCGTGGACCCCGACCGCTTCGTCGACGACCTCGCCCGCGTGCTCACGGAGGTCGTGGCGGATGCCGAGACCGCCCGCGCGTTCGGCGAGGCGGGGCGCCAGCGCGCCGTCGACGCCTTCAGCTGGGACGCGATCGCGCAGGAGACCGCGGCGTTGTACGCCGAGGTCGCGGGGGCGTCGCGGTAGCTCTGCACGTCGGCCGTGTGGCATCCGGGTGGTGTCGTCGCGCCCGTTAGGCTAGCTGCATGCCTCAGGTGCTCGAGTTCTCCGACGTCGTCGTCCGCCGGAACGCGCGGGACATCGTGTCCCACCTCGACTGGACGGTGTCGGATGACGAGCGCTGGGTCGTGCTCGGGCCGAACGGCGCCGGCAAGACCACCGTTCTGCAGCTCGCCGACACGCTGCTGCACCCCACGTCGGGTGCCGTGACCATCCTCGGCGAGCGACTCGGGCGGACCGACGTCTTCGAGTTGCGTCCGCGTATCGGCTTCGCCTCGTCGGCGATGGCGCGACGCGTGCCGCCGGAGGAGACCGTGCTCGACGTCGTGCTGACCGCGGCCTTCTCGGTCGTCGGGCGCTGGCGCGAGGACTACGACGACATCGACGAGCGACGCGCGCTGCGCGTGCTGGCCGAGTGGAAGCTCGACCACCTCGCCGACCGCACCTTCGGAACGCTCAGCGACGGCGAGCAGAAGCGCGTGCAGATCGCCCGCGCCGTCATGACCGATCCGGAGCTGCTGCTGCTCGACGAGCCGACCGCGAGCCTCGACCTGGGGGCGCGCGAAGAGCTGCTGAGCCTGCTGTCGGGCTACGCGCAGGCGCCGACGACACCCGCGATGGTCATGGTCACGCACCACGTCGAGGAGATCCCCATCGGGTTCACGCACGTGCTGCTGCTGCGCGACGGCGAGGTCGTGGCATCCGGACCCCTCGAAGAGGCCCTCACTGCCGAGAACCTCTCGGCGACGTTCGGACTCGACATCACCCTTACGCACGACGCCGGTCGGTACGCCGCTCGCGCGGTGTGATCCCGGGCGGCGGGGCCTCTCGGCGTCGGCTTCGGCTCGGGCCTGGTAGACTCTTCCGTTGGTGCCTCCGGCGCCGCAGACTTTGACGTCCTGGCAGAATCCAGGGCACCACTTCTCAAAGGACCTCCCATGCAGACTGACATCCACCCCACGTACAAGGCCGTCGTGTTCCGCGACCTCGGTTCGGGCGACACCTTCCTCACCCGTTCGACCGTCTCGAGCGACAAGACGATCGAGCTCGACGGCGTGGAGTACCCCGTCATCGACGTGGAGATCTCGTCGGCCTCGCACCCGTTCTACACGGGCAAGCAGCGCATCATGGACTCGGCCGGTCGCGTCGAGAAGTTCAACCAGCGCTTCAAGAACTTCGGCGGTCGTTGATCCGCAGCGGTTCCGCGTCGAAGCCCCTCGTCCTTCAGGACGGGGGGCTTTCGTCTTTCCCGGAGCCGGAGGTGACCGGGGCGCGGTCGCCCTCACCCGCGCTTCTCGGGCAGGAGGGGCTTCGGCGGGTCGGTGCTGAGGATGGGGGACATCGTCACCGGGGCGCGGTCGCCCTCACTCGCCCTTCGCGGGCAGGAGGGGTTTCGGCGGGTGAGTGCTGAGGACGGGGGACGTCGTCACTGGGCCGAGCCGCGCGAGCGCTCGACCACCTCCTCCAGCCGCGCCGCGTCGGGGCTGTACACGTCGAAGAGCAGGCGGTCTTCTCTGGTGACGCGGACGATCGATGTGACCTCGGCGAGGTCGACGAGCTCCCGCGCCTGAGCGGGCGAGGCATGCGTCATGTGGAGGCAGTGACGGCATCATCTCGAGCGCGGATGGGGTCGCCCGTGCCCGGCGCGACGGGGCGCCTCACCGATCAGTGCGCCGCGTCGGTCGGGCGGAACGACCCCAGAGGTCGGTGGGGACCCAGCTCGTCGCGATGATCCGCCCACATCCGTTGGCGCTCGCGGGTTTCGCGGACGACCTCCGCGTCGAGGTCGGCGAACGCGACGTGCTCGCCCTCGCCGACCGCGGCGATGCGCCGGCCGAGCGGATCGAAGACGGCGGAGCCGCCGATGAAGGCGTGCGGACCACCCACGAGGCCGCTGAACACCACGTACATGCCGTTGTCGAGGGCGCGTGAGGCGTAGTGGAGATCGCGGCGGTGCTCGCCCCCGGGGAAGTACGCGCCGCTGTTGAGGTAGACGTGCGCCCCGGCTCGGCCCGCGGCGGCCGCGTGCTCGGGGAAGTTCGCGTCGTAGCAGACCGAGAGCGCGAAGCGGAGGCCGTGCAGGACGAACGAGGCACCGTGATCGCCGGGAGCGAAGAGGGGGCGTTCGCTGTCGTGCAGGTGCTGCTTGGCGTAGGCAGCGAGGGGGTCGCGACCGGGGGAGAGGATCACGTCGCTGAGGGTGCGGCACCCCTCCCGCTCGAAGGCGGTGTTGACGACGGCGATGACGCCGGTGCGGTCGACGGCCTTTTGCACGGGGGCCCACCACCCGCCCGGGCCGAGCGCGGGAAGGGGGCCGGCGAAAGCGAGGTCGTCGTACCCGGTGACGGCGGCTTCGGGGAAGAGGGCCAGGTCTGCATCCCCCGCCGCGGCGTCGCCCACGAGGCGGGCGATGAGAGCGACGTTCGCGTCGACGTCACCCGGGACGGCTTCCATCTGGACGGTCGCAATGCGGCAGGTCACGGGAACAGTGTGGCATTGCGGCGACGTCAGCCGGGTTCGAGGTGCGGGGCCGAGGCGGGTGGGGCGGAGGTGGTGCGCGTCGGCGATGGGGCGGGGCGGTGATGGGCGGGGCGGGGCGAGCACGACGCCCGCCCGGCGCTCAGAACGGCGGCGGATCGGTGTCGTACGTGCCGCCGAGCGGCGACGTCCACTGCAGGTCGCCGGTGACGGGATCGTGGGTCGGCGTCCACCGCGTCTCGTGCCGGAGGCGGTGATGGTGTCGGCACTCCGGTGCGAGATTATCGGCATCCGTAGAGCCGCCGTCGGCCCACGCGCTGAGATGGTCCAGGTCGCAGTCGCGCGCTAAGCGGTTGCAGCCGGGGAAGACGAAGGTCGGCGACGTCACGCCCAGCCAGCGTCGGAGGGCCGTGGGGACGCGGTACGTCTGACGGTCGAGGACGAGCGGTGCGCCGGTGACGGGGTGCGTCAGAAGGCGCACCCAGGAGCTCGCTTCGCCGGCCAGACGGCGCGCGGTGTCGAGGTCGATGGGTCCGTAGCCATCGAGGATGGCGGGGCGATCGTCAGCCCCGAGGAGGGTCAGCGCGGGGACGGTGACGACGACCGTGGGGGAAGCGGCGTGTGTTCGCGTTGTTGTGGACGTGGGCGCGGCGCCCACTCGGGACGCGGAGTCGCCTCGGGGAGTGGTCTCGACGCGGGGCGGGGCCTCGCCTTTGGGTACGGGAGCGTCCGAGCGGCCGGTCGCGGCCAGGTCAGCACTCGAGACCGTCACGAGGTCGGCGAGAACGTCGGCGCGCAGCTGCGCCAGCGTGCGCTCCTCATCCGGCGCAGCGTGCAGATGCCGAGCGGCGCCGTCGAGGCGCGTCATGATGCTGCGTGCCCTCTCTGCCGGGAGGAAGGCGGTGAGCGAGGCCATCCCGTCGAGTTCCGGCGCCATCCACACCCCGCGATCGCGCGCTGCGCGGCGATGGCGGGCATCGATCGACTCGGCATGCACGCGCTCGCGAACAGCGCGCGCGGCGACGGCGAACTTCGTGGGCGTCAGCCTCATCGCGGTCTCGGCGGCGCCGTCGTCGAACGCCCTCCACGCCGTCTCGTCGTGAGGGAGGGAGGTCGCGAGCCGGGCCGCCTCGACGGCGTGGCGTTCGGACGTCCGTCCGGCGGCGAACGCGTCCCACAGCCGAGGGCAGCGTTCTCGAAGCGCCTCGACGTGCGTGGCGCGCGTGCGGACGGTCTGCTCCGAGAGGCGCAGACGCACCGCCATCTCGGCGGCCGCCGCCCGCTGCGCGAGATCGACGCGGTCGCGTCGCACCGCGCCGGCGGTGCGGCCGCGCGCATCGCTCCACGTGTAGTCGAGGGTCGGGTCGGGGCCGACCCAGGGCGTCGGGTCGGCGGCGGCGTCGCGCAGGACGGTCGCGATGAGGCGACCCTCCTCGGCCGCAAGACGGTGACGCTCGGCGGCGATCAGCTCGAGATGCCCGAGGATTGCGTCGAGATCGGATGCCGAGGCGGTCGCGGCGTCATCGTCAGTCGCGTCATCGTCAGCCGCCTCGCCGTCAGCCGCGGCCCCCTCGGGCCGGACGTGAACAGAGGAGAACACGTCGTCCGTGGAGAACACGTCGTCGCGGTGACTCGCCGCGCCGAGATCGAGCAGCTGGGCCCACGCGACCTCGTCGTCGAGCTCGTCGTCGGCAGGCCACGGAACCCCGTCCCACGACCGCGGATCCGGCGAGGGCCGGTCGGCGAGAGGAACGGAGGTGTCCATGTCGAAACGCTATCGGGGGCCTCCGACATCGCCGCGAAGGGCCGGAGCCTCGCGGCGAATGCGTGGTCGGGTCCCGCGCTGAGCGGATGCCGGACCGGTGAGCTCGCGGTGGGGAACCTTCGACAAGCAGATACCGCGTCGGACCCGGGGGAGGCGCCGCCACTCCGGTCGCCGTGTGCGATGTCGTCCGTCGCGCGCGTCGGGATCGGGGGAGGCATCGTGCGATCCCAATCGGTGTCGGGGTCCGGCGGTGTCGGATCGTGGTGCGGAAGGCGCCCGCCGCCCGTGAGGCCGGTCGCAGCCCGGCCCCCGTGGGCCCTCCTGCGTGATCGATCCGGCGTCGCCCGCTTCTCAGCGGATCGGCCACGCCCCGTCGAGCGGCGGAGCGGCGGCATCCAGGCGGCCGATCTTCACGAAGTACTCGGTCAGGCTCGCGGCCTGCGCGCGGGCCCACGCGATCTGGCGGGTGTGCAGCTCGTCGAGGGTCTGCGGCATCCACGGTCCGAACTTCTCGGCGAGAGCCAGGGCCAGGCGCCCGGCGGCGACCGCGTCGGCGCAGGCTTCGTGAGCGGATTCGAGCGGGACGGCGTAGTGCTCGGCGACGACCGACAGGGTGCGCTTGCCGCGACGGTACGTGTCGTAGGTCTTGTCGACCACGAGGGGGTCGATCACGGGTGAGGGCGCGTGGATCGGCGCGACGCCGTGGCGAACGGCTTCGTTCTTGAGCAGCGAGAAGTCGTACGGAGCGTTGTAGGCCACCACCGGGATGCCGGCGGCGAACAGCGCGGCGAGGGCTTCGACGACCTCGGCCACCACGCGCGGGGCGGGGGCTCCGTCGGCGCGAGCCCGCTCCGTGGTGATGCCGTGGATGGCCGCGGCTCCGGCGGGGATCTCGATGCCCGGGTCGGCGAGCCAGTCGCGGGCGTCGATGACGTTGCCGTCGACGTCGAGCACGCCCACGTGGGCGGTCACGATGCGATCTCTCTCGACGTCCACGCCGGTGGTCTCGAGATCGAACACGCCGATCAGGCGCGCCCACTCGGGCGTCTGGAAGAGGGGGAGCGGCTCGGCCTGCCACAGGGTCATGGGGTCACCGTAGAACGAGGTTCCGACATGGACGGCGAGGCGCGCAGAAGGGTGCGGGGAGGAGGTCCCGGATGCCAGGCGGCGGCGTGAGCGCCGGGCGCGCGTCCTGAACGCCGGGCGCGGCGGGAAGCGCCGGGGGCGGCGTTCGCGTCGACGCGCGTCCCGGATGACGAGGCGCGACAGGAAGGATCGCGGCCGACGGTGCCGGGACGTGGTGGGGGAGGATCGCGCCCGGCGGTGTCGGGACCCCCTCGTAGACTCGACCCATGCCGAATCCCTACGCCGAGCGCCTCGCCGAGATCGCCGTGGAGCGCCGCGAGACCGCCGTCCTCGGCGGCACCACGGCCTACTGGGTCTACGGAGACGAGGCCGCTTCGACGACGATCGTCGCGGTGCACGGGTTCCGCGGCGAGCATCACGGACTCGACCCCGTCGTGGCGCACCTGCGCGGCATCCGGGTCATCTCACCCGACCTGCCCGGCTTCGGTGAGACGGCGCCGCTGGCGGGTCGCGCGCACGATCTCGAGACGTATGCGCAGTGGTTGCGGGCGTTCGTCGAGGCGGTCGCGCCCGGCGCGGTGGTGCTCGGGCACTCGTTCGGGTCGATCGTGTCGGCCGCCGCCGTGGCCGGCGGGCTCGCGACGCCCCGGCTCATCCTCGTCAACCCGATCGGCGCGCCCGCGCTGGAGGGGCCGCGCGGCATCCTCACGCGACTCGCCGTCTTCTACTACCTCGCCGGAGCGAAGCTCCCGCGCGCTCTCGGCGAGGGGCTGCTGCGCAACGGTCTCATCGTGCGGGTGATGAGCAACGCCATGGCCAAGACGCGCGACCCGGAGCTGCGGCGCTTCGTGCACGAGCAGCACGACGAGTACTTCTCCCGCTTCGCCGACCGCGACGTGCTGCACGAGGCGTTCGTGACGAGCGTCTCGCACGACGTCCGCGAGTTCGCGCCGCACATCGCGCAGCCGACGCTCCTGATCGCGGCCGAGAAGGACGACATCACTCCGATCGAGGCCGAGCGGCACCTCGCCACCCTCTTCCCCGATGCGGAGTTGGTAGAGATCCCCGAGGTCGGGCACCTCATCCATTACGAGACGCCGCAGGCGGCGGCATCCGCGATCCGGACGTTCCTCGGCGACCGGTGACGCGAGCTCTGCCGCGCCAGAACCTCACTACGCCGTCTCCGCCTTCCGCTTCCGATACGCGTTGACGTTCATGCGGTTGCCGCAGTTGCCGGAGTCGCAGTAGCGCTTCGAGCCGTTCTTCGAGAAGTCGACGTACACGCCGTCGCAGTCGTCGGCGTCGCACACGCGGATGCGGGCGTACTCGTCGGCGCGGATGACGTCGACGAACGCCATGGCCGTCTCGACGAGCATGCGCTGGGCGAGGTGGTCCGACGCCTCGGAGGCGTGGATGTGCCAGTCGAACTCGTCGTGCCGCACGAGCTGGGGGAGGGCGCGTCCGTCGCGCAGCATCGCGTTCACGAGGGGCACCGCGTCATCGCGATCGACGTTCCACAGTGCTTGGATGCGGCGCCGGATGCCGCGCACGGCGGCCAGCTCGCGCTCGTCGCGGGCGCGCGAACCGGTGTAGGTGTGCCGCTCGGCGAAGTCGTCGAGCTCGGCCATCGTCGTGAGGGTGTCGACCCCGCTCACCTCGGTGTGGGGCAGGGTGTTGACCAGTTCGACGGTCGCGCGCAGCACCAGTTCGGTGTCACGGATGAAGACCATGTTGACTCCTGACATTCTCAGGTCGTACTGTCACGAGTGTACTCACTCTTGACTCCTGACAGCAGGCCCGCATGACCACGTCGTCCGTCACCCTTCCCCGTCCCGTCCGCCACGGCTCCGGCGCCGTCACGGGGCTGCTCATCGCCGTCGCCTCGGCGCTGGCCTTCTCGTCCAGCGGCCCCTTCGTCAAACCGCTCCTCGACGGAGGATGGTCGCTCGGGGCCGTGCTGCTCGTCCGCATGGGCGTCGCGGCTCTCCTGCTCTCGCCCGCGCTGATCACGGCGATCCGGCGTCAGCGAGGGTTCCTCCGGCGCCACGGCCTGCTCATCGTGTCGTTCGGCCTGACCGCGGTCGCCGGCTGCCAGCTGTTCTACTTCGCCGCGATGCAGAGGATGCCGGTGGCCGTGGCGCTGCTGATCCAGTACATCGCCCCGGTGCTCATCGTGATCGCCGTCTGGGCGCGCACCCGCCGCGCGCCGTCGAAGGCCGTGCTCATCGGCTCGGTCGTCGCGATGGCCGGACTCGTCCTGGTCGTCGACATCAGCGGGGCGCGATTCGACCTGCTCGGCACGCTCTTCGCCCTGTGCGCCGCCGTCTGCGCAGCCGCGTACTTCGTGATCGCCGGCCGCGCGGGCGACGACCTCCCACCCCTCGCCCTCGCCGCCGGCGGCCTGCTCACCGGGACGCTGCTCATGGGCATCCTCGTGGGGGTGGGCGTGCTCCCCTTCGCCGCGCCCTCGATCACGGTGTCGCTCGCGGGGCTGCAGGTTCCCGGCATCCTGCCGCTGCTGTGGGTCGGCGCGGTGGCGACCACCCTCGGCTACGCCCTCGGGGTGATCGCGGTGCCGCTCATCGGATCGCGTCTGGCGTCGTTCGTCGGCCTCAGCGAGGTGCTGTTCGCACTCGGCTTCGCGTGGCTGCTGCTGGGCGAGACGCCCGCGCCGATCCAGTTCGTGGGCGGCGCGTTGATCCTCGTCGGGGTCGTGCTCGTGCGCCTGGATGCCGGGAGCCCCGCCGAGCCGAAGACCGAGACGGCGAGCATCCCGGTGGTGCCGGCGCCGTGAGCCGGCGCAGGTTCCGGTCCCTCCGACGGGGTCCGGAACCTGGGGTGCTGCGGGGCGCGCAGGGGCGGGTCAGATCTCCTCGCGCGCCAGCTGCATCAGCGGCCCCACGCGATAGCCGATGACCTCGCCCATCACGAGCGAGGTCTCGGTGCGCTCGACGCCCTCGATCGCGAGGATGCGCGCGTCGGTGTCGAACAAATGCTGCGTATCGCGGCACGCGACGCGCACGAGCAGGTCGACCTGGCCGCTGAGGCCGTGGGCCTGCAGCACCTCGGGGACTTTCGCGAGCTCCTCGCGGATCGCGGGGAGCTCGGCCTGACGCACCGTCACCTGCAGGAACGCCTCGATCGGGAAACCGAGCGCCTCGGCCGACAGCGTGCGCTCGAACGACAGGAACACGCCGCCGCGTTCGAGGCGGCTCATGCGGGCCTGCACGGTGTTGCGCGAGAGGCCGAGCTTCTCGGCGAGCGCGACGACGGTGGCGCGCGGGTCGGCGGACAGGGCGCGGAGGAGGTCGAGGTCGACCGCGTCGAGCTTGCTCATGGTGCGAAACATTAGCAGTGTCACCGCCCTCCGCAATGGGCACCTTGCTCAATATGACGGCGAGGTCTTGAGCGGGGTGCATTCCGCGCGTACGGTCGGCCTCGTCGGCGGAGTTGCCGACGCCCGGACCGCCCCGGCTCTCACGAGGAGCCCCGGGCCGCACCTGGAGGGATGACGATGACGTACACCCAGACCACGCCGGAGCAGGGAGCCGCCGACCGCGGATCCACCGGCACGCGCGGCGACGTCGACGACGTCTCGCGCCTGCTCGAGCCCGACGGCTCGCGGATCCCGGATGCCGAGCTCGACCCGTGGATCGCCGACCTCTCGCCGCACGAGCTCCGCGCCCTCCATCGCGACATGGTCCTCACGCGTCGCCTCGACGCCGAGGGCGTCGCCCTGCAGCGTCAGGGTCAGCTCGCCCTGTGGGCCCCGTGCCGCGGCCAGGAGGCCGTGCAGGTCGGCACCGCGCACGCCCTCGCCCCCGGCGATTTCGTCTTCCCCAGCTACCGCGAGCACGGCGTGCTGCTCGGCCGCGGAGCACAGCCCGCCGACTACGTGCTCGCCTGGCGCGGTGAGGAGCACTCCGCCTACGATCACAGCACGATCAACGCGGCGCCCCCGCAGATCATCATCGGCGCCCAGTCGCTGCACGCGACCGGCTGGGCCATGGGCGCGCAGCGCGACGGCTCGACCGACGTGGCCGTGGCGTACTACGGCGACGGCGCCACCAGCCAGGGCGACGTCAACGAGGCGATGATCTTCGCCTCGTCGTTCCGCGCCCCCGTCGTCTTCGTCTGCTCCAACAACCAGTGGGCCATCAGCGAGCCCGTCACCGTGCAGGCGAAGTACCCGATCGCGGGTCGGGCGCCGGGGTTCGGCATCCCGAGCATGCGCATCGACGGCAACGACGCCCTCGCGTGCGTCGCCGCGATGCGGTGGGCCCTCGACCGCGCGCGTCGCGGCGAAGGCCCCTCCTTCATCGAGGCGGTGACCTATCGCATGGGCCCGCACACCACGAGCGACGACCCCACGCGCTACCGTGACGCCGCCGAGGTCGAGGCGTGGTCGCAGCGCGACCCGATCGCCCGGTTGGAGGCCTACCTTCGTGCCGAGGGCGTGCTCGACGACTCCGCCCTCGACGAGGTGGCCCGCGCCGCCGACGCCCTCGCCGCCGACGTGCGCGCCGCCTGCATCGGCGCGACCACCCGTTCGCCCGAGACGATGTTCGACCACGTGTACGCCGAGCCGCACCCCGGCCTGGAGCGGCAGAAGGCGGAGTACGTCGCGTACCTCGCGGGGTCCGAGAAGTGACCGCGCTGACCCTCGGTTCCGCGATCAACGCGGGCCTGGCGAAAGCCCTCGAGCGCGACGAGAAGGTCCTCCTCATGGGCGAGGACATCGGCGCCCTGGGCGGCGTGTTCCGCGTCACCGACGGCCTGCAGCAGCGCTTCGGTGCACAGCGGGTCGTCGACACCCCGCTCGCGGAGGCGGGCATCGTCGGCACAGCCGTCGGCCTCGCCCTGCGCGGCTACCGCCCGGTCGTCGAGATCCAGTTCGACGGCTTCGTCTACCCGGCCTTCGACCAGATCGTCTGCCAGGTCGCGAAACTGCACTACCGCAGCAACGGTCGGATCCGGATGCCGCTGGTGATCCGCATCCCGTGGGCCGGGGGAGTCGGCGCGGCCGAGCACCACTCCGAGTCGCCCGAGGCGTACTTCGCCCACACCGCGGGACTGCGCGTGGTCGCCCCCAGCACCCCGCAGGACGCCTACGTGATGCTGCAGCAGGCGGTGGCATCCGATGATCCCGTCGTCTTCTTCGAACCCAAGCGCCTCTACCACTCGAAGGGCGAGGTCGACCTGGACGCCGATCTCGCCGACGCGCCGCCCCTGCACCTCGCGCGCGTCGCCCGCGAAGGCACCGACGCGACGATCGTCACCTACGGTGCCCAGGTGCGCACGGCCCTCGACGCCGCCCTCGCCGCGGAGGACGAGGGTGTCTCGCTCGAGGTCATCGACCTGCGCTCGCTCTCGCCGATCGACATGAACACCGTCGCGGCATCCGTGCGCAAGACCGGGCGCGTCGTCGTGACGCACGAGGCCGCACGTCAGGCGGGGATGGGCGCGGAGCTGATCGCGAGCATCACCGAGCAGTGCTTCGAGTACCTCGAGGCGCCTCCCCAGCGCGTGACCGGTCACGACATCCCGTATCCGCCGTCGAAGCTCGAGAAGCACCACGTGCCCGACCTCGACCGCGTGCTGCACGCCGTCGACCGGGTGCTCGAGCGCGATGCGCCGGGAACCGCACCCGGCGGCTCGCACGCATCGATCGTGGGCGGGGGTGCGCGATGATCGCCGAGTTCCTGCTCCCCGACCTCGGCGAGGGCCTGCCCGAGGCCGAGATTGTCGCGTGGCTCGTCGCCGAGGGCGATGTGGTGACGTTGAACCAGACGATCGCCGAGGTCGAGACGGCCAAGGCGGTCGTGGAGATCCCCTCGCCCTACGCCGGAACCGTACAGGGCCTGCACGCGGCCGCCGGCGATGTGGTGGCCGTCGGCTCCCCGCTGGTGTCGTTCGCCGTGGGCGGGACGGATGCCGACGACCCGGCGCCGGCCGCGACACGGACGGAGCGTGCGGCGGCGACGGAACGCGAGGACGCGGACGAGTCCGCGGCGCCTCCCGCGGTGGCGGCAGCGGCCGAGGCCGAGCGGGCGACGCCCAACCTGGTCGGTTACGGGGCCGCGCCGGCCTCGGGCAGTCGGCCGAAGCGCCGCGCCCGGGCCGCCGCCGGCACGGCGACCCTCGACGCCGACACGGCGGTGCGCGAGGCGGCGCCCCATGATGCGGTGCGCACGGGTCCCATCGACCTGCCGCTCGAGCGTCCTCGCTCGACGCCTCCGGTGCGCAAGCTCGCGAAGGACCTCGGGGTCGATCTCGTCCTCGTCGCGGCCGCTCACCCCGGGGAGGCGGTGACGCGCGCGCACGTCGAGGAGTACGCGGCACGGGTGCCGGTGGCATCCGTCGCTCGCTCCGTCTCCGCGTCGACGGTCCCCCCGGCCGCACCCGCCTCCACCGCCGCTCGCCCGGATCCCGGCGAGCGGGTCACCCGGACGCCCATCCGCGGCGTGCGCAAGCACACGGCCGCGGCGATGGTCCAGAGCGCCTTCACGGCGCCGCACGCCACGACCTTCCTCACGGTCGACGTCACCGCCACGACCGAGTTGCTGGCATCCCTCAAGACCGACCGCGCCCTCGACGGGCATCGGATCGGCGTGCTGGCCGTCGTCGCCAAGGCCGTGTGCCTCGCCCTCGGGCGCACACCGGCGCTGAACGCGCGGTGGGACGAGGCCGCCGGCGAGATCCTCGAGCACCACTACGTGAACCTCGGCATCGCGGCCGCGACGGATCGTGGTCTCGTCGTGCCGATCGTGCGGGATGCCGAGCGCCTCCCGCTCGTCGACCTCGCCGACGCGATCGCCGAACTGGCCGGCACGGCGCGCGCCGGCCGCACGGCCCCGGCCGACATGACGGGCGGGACGTTCTCGATCACCAACGTCGGAGTCTTCGGGGTGGATGCCGGGACGCCGATCCTCAATCCGGGGGAGGCCGGGATCCTCGCCGTCGGCGCCGTGCGGCGCACGCCGTGGGAGCACCACGGCGAGATCGCCCTGCGCGACGTGCTCACCCTCAGCCTGTCGTTCGACCACCGCGTCGTGGACGGGGCCGAGGCCGCGCGATTCCTCACCGACGTCGCGGGCGTGCTGCGCGAGCCCGGATGGGCGATGCTGCTGCGGTGAAGGTTCCGGGCGCCGTCAGGCGGCGGCGCCCGGTTCTCCGCGCGGGCCGCGCGCGCTCGAGCGTGCGGAACACCCAAAGAGGGTGATCGGGGCCTCCGCCGTCGTGGACGCGCGATCCCGGGGGGACGAGCGCGCTCAGGCCGTCAGTGCGGCCAGCGCCATGCGCGTGAGCGTCGGGCGCACGCGCGATGCGGGCACGCCCCGCACGCTGTGCGGGGTCGAGTTGATGAGGCCGAAGCACGCGAGGGCGCGCACCCGACGTTCGGCGGGGGACTCGGCGTCCGGGGTCTGCGCGCGCCGGTCCCGCGCGTGCGAATCCGGGGACGCCAGCGCGTCGGTCCACACCTCGACGTACGCGTTCTGCAGGCGGCGCACCGCGCGGCGGTCGCCGGGCGCGAGGCGGTCGAGGTCGCGGTCCTGCACGCGGATGACGTCGGCCTCGGCGAGCGCGAACGCGACGTGGAAATCGACGAGGGCGGCGAGGGCCCCGGATGCCGGGCGGGCAGAACGGCGGGAGACGCCGGCGACACGCCGGTCGGCGGCGGGCGCGGGACGGTGCGCGGCCGCGACGGCGCGTCCGCCGGTGAGGAGGCGCTCGCTGACGTCGACGAGGATCGCGCCGAGCAGTGCCTGCTTGCTCGCGACGTGGCGGTAGACCGCGGGCCCACTGACGCCGGCGGCCTCGCCGATGTCGCCGAGGGTCACCCCGTCGAATCCCCGCTCGGCGAACAACCGTGCGGCCGCGGCGAGCAGCGCCGCCCGGCGCTCGGCCTTGGCGCGGTCGCGCGCCGTGGACGGGGCCGTGGTGCGGGCTGCCGCCGGGGGAGTCGCCGTGTCGTCGGCGGCCGCGGCGCGGGAGGGGTCGAGAGGTCTTGTCATCGGCATCCGCTCGGGTTAGCCTGGGTACTCAGTTAGTCAACATTAACTGAAATCGACGGGGCTGTCGACGACGCGGCCACCGGAACGGAAAGCCGCCATGAGCACAGCACCGGACTCCTCCGCAGCGACCGCGACCGCGGAACCCGCACCCGCGGAGGTCTCAGCCGCACCGCCTGCGGTCGACGCACGTCGGCGCGCCGACCGCGGTGCCCGAGGCGCCGCCACCACGCAGCGCGATCTCGCCGCCGAGCTCCGCGCTACCCTCGCGCGCACCGCCCGCGGGGGATCCGAGGCCGCCCGGGAACGCCACTCGGCCCGCGGCAAGCTCCTCGCACGAGACCGCATCGACCGCCTGCTCGACGAAGGCAGCCCGTTCCTCGAGGTCGCTCCTCTCGCCGCCCACGGGCTCTACGACGGCGGCGCTCCGGCCGCGGGGGTCGTCGCCGGCATCGGTCTCGTGCACGGGCGCCACGTCATGGTGGTCGCCAACGACGCGACGGTGAAGGGCGGCGCCTACTTCCCCCTCACCGTGAAGAAGCACCTGCGCGCGCAGGAGATCGCACTCGAGAACCGCCTGCCGTGCGTCTACCTCGTCGACTCGGGTGGCGCCTTCCTGCCGATGCAGAACGAGGTGTTCCCCGACCGCGAGCACTTCGGCCGCATCTTCCGCAACCAGGCGCAGTTGTCGGCGCGCGGTGTCCCGCAGATCGCCGCGGTCATGGGCTCGTGCACGGCGGGTGGGGCGTACGTGCCGGCGATGAGCGACGAGAGCGTGATCGTGCGGGGCCAGGGCACGGTCTTCCTCGGCGGACCGCCCCTGGTCAAAGCCGCGATCGGCGAGGACGTCACCGCCGAGCAGCTCGGCGGGGGCGATCTGCACGCGCGCCGCTCGGGCGTGGTCGACCACCTCGCCGACGACGACGAGCACGCGCTCGAGATCGTGCGCGACATCATCGCGACCCTGCCCCCCACCCCGCCTTCGGTGTGGGAGATCGACGCCCCGCGGAATCCGTCGCGCGCGCCGGAGGATCTCTACGACATCGTCCCGGTCGACGTCGCGCAGCCCGTCGACATGCGCGCGATCATCGACACCCTGGTCGACGCCGACTCCCTGCACGAGTTCAAGGCGCTGTACGGCGAGAGCGTCATCACGACCTTCGCCCGCCTGCACGGGCATCCGGTCGGCATCATCGCGAACGACGGCGTGCTCTTCAGCGAGTCGGCCCTCAAGGCGGCGCACTTCATCGAACTCGCCGACCAACGCGGCATCCCCCTGCTGTTCCTCCAGAACATCACCGGGTTCATGGTGGGGCGGGATGCCGAGGCCGGAGGCATCGCGAAAGACGGCGCCAAGATGGTCACCGCCGTCGCCACCACCCGCGTGCCCAAGCTCACCGTCCTCGTCGGCGGGTCGTACGGAGCCGGCAACTACGCCATGTGCGGCCGCGCGTACGACCCGCGATTCCTGTGGAGCTGGCCCGCGAGCCGGATCTCGGTCATGGGCGGAGCTCAAGCGGCATCCGTCCTCTCCACCGTCCAGCGCGACCAGCGCGCCGCACGAGGCGAGGAGTGGACGGATGCCGAGCAGCGGGCGTTCGAAGACCCGATCCGCGCCCGCTACGACGAGCAGGGCGACCCGTATTACGCCACCGCGCGCCTCTGGGACGACGGCGTGATCGATCCCGTCGACACGCGCACGATGCTGGGGCTCGCTCTCGACGTCGTCAGCCGCGTCCCCCTGGCCGACCGGGGCTTCGGCCTCTTCCGGATGTGACCATGAGCATTCCTGCTTTCACCAGCCCCGATCTCCGCACCCCTGACGTCACCACCCCCCGGCCGGAGAATCCTCCTTTCTCCTCCGTCCTCGTCGCCAACCGCGGTGAGATCGCCCGCCGCGTGTTCCGCACGCTCCGACGCCTCGGCATCCGTTCCGTGGCGGTGTACACCGACGCGGATGCCGGTTCCCCCCACGTGCGAGAAGCCGACCGCGCGGTGCGGGTGCCGTCGTATCTCGACGTCGATGCCGTGGTCGACGCCGCCGTGTCCAGCGGAGCGGATGCCGTGCACCCCGGCTACGGCTTCCTCAGCGAGAACGCCGGCTTCGCCCGCGCGTGCGCCGCGGCCGGTGTCGTGTTCGTGGGCCCCGGTATCGAGGCGCTCGAAGTCATGGGCGACAAGATCCGCGCCAAGGAGCACGTCGCCGCGCACGGAGTGCCGATCGTGCCGGGATTCCCGGCGGCGGGGTTGAGCGACGACGAGATCGCCGCCGCGTCCGACCGCGCCGGGTTTCCGCTCCTCGTGAAGCCTTCCGCCGGCGGCGGCGGGAAGGGGATGACGGTCGCCACCGGCCCCGCCGACCTGGCCGATGCGCTCGCCACGGCCCGTCGGGTCGCCGCCGCCGCGTTCGGCGACGACACCCTGCTGCTCGAGCGGCTGCTGGAGCGCCCGCGGCACATCGAGGTGCAGGTGCTCGCCGACGCGCACGGCACGACGATCTCCCTCGGTGAACGCGAGTGCACCCTGCAGCGACGTCATCAGAAGGTCGTCGAGGAGGCGCCCTCACCCGTGGTGGATGCCGCGACGCGCACGCGCCTCGGAGAAGCCGCGGTGTCCGCCGCCCGCAGCGTCGGCTACCTGGGCGCCGGGACGGTCGAGTTCCTTGTCGCCGGCGACCGGATCGACGAGCCCTTCTTCATCGAGATGAACACGCGCCTCCAGGTGGAGCACCCCGTGACCGAGATGGTCACCGGGATCGACCTCGTCGAACAGCAGCTGCGCGTCGCCGCAGGCCACGCCCTCGACCTGCCCGAGATCCGACTCGACGGGCACGCGATCGAGGCGCGCGTGTACGCCGAGACCCCCGCGCGCGGATACCTCCCCGCCACCGGGACGGTGACCGCGTGGCATCCGGGACCCGCCCGCGTCGACAGCGCCGTCGAGACGGGGAGCGTGATCAGCTCTCTGTACGACCCCATGATCGCCAAGGTCATCGCCCACGGCCCCGACCGTGAGACCGCCCTGGCGCGCCTCGACGCCGCCCTCGCCGAGACCGTCGTGCTCGGCGTCGACACCAACATCGCCGACCTCCGCGCACTCCTGGCCGAACCGGCGGTGCGCGCCGGCGACCTCGACACGGGCGTGCTCGACCGCAGAGGCACGCCCGAGTCTCCGGAACCGTCACCGGCTGCGCTCGCCGTGGTGGCGCAGCGGGTCGTGGATGCCGCCGCTCCGGCCGAGGGCTCGGTCTGGGGCCGCGCCGGGGCGTGGCGCGCCGGGGGAGCGCAGGCGCATCGGACGGTATGGCTGCAGGATGACGCGGGGCGCGTGCACACGGCATCGCCCGCCGCCGGTGATGCGCGGGTCGTGGGCGGGCCGATCGAGTACTGGGCGCACGCCGAGGGCGCGGCCCATCGCCTGCGGGTCGTCTCGCGTCGGGACGCCGCCGCGCGCCGCCGCGCGAGTGCGGGACGCGCACCCGGCGCCGTCGATCCCGAGCTCGTCGCCCCGCTGCCCGGCACCGTCGTCGCGGTGCACGGCGCGGACGGAGACGCCGTCGAAGCGGGCGACCGACTCGTCACCATCGAGGCCATGAAGATGGAGCACACCGTGACCGCACCCCACCCCGGGGTGCTGCGCCTGCACGTCACCCGCGGCACCCAGGTCGCCCGCGACGCGGTGGTCGCGACGGTGAGCCCGTCTCCGCAGGTCGTCGAGTCCGAGATCCCCGCCTCCGAGGACCCTGATCCCGAGGTCCCTGAGCCTGTCGAAGGGACCGGTACCCCCTCGGCCTCGGGGCTGTCGACGGGCTCCGCCTCCTCCTCCGCCGCATCCCCGGCGTCCACCCCCATCCCATCCCACAAGGAGATCCACCCGTGAGCATCGACAGCCAGCAGGCCTTCACCGACGACGAGCGCGAGCTGAGCGCGATGGTGCGCGAGTTCGCCGACGAGGTGATCGCGCCGCGCTCGTACGAGGCCGATCGCGCGCACGAGCTTCCCCTCGACATCGTCGAGCAGATGGGCGAGCTCGGCCTGTTCGGCCTCCCGTTCCCCGAGGAGGTCGGCGGACAGGGCGGCGACTACGCGAGCCTCTGCGTCGCGATCGAGGGCGTCGCGCGCGTCGACCAGTCGATGGCGATCACGCTCGAGGCGGGCGTGGGCCTGGGTGCCATGCCGATCTACCGCTACGGCACCGCCGAGCAGAAGGCGCAGTACCTCCCCGACCTCGTCGCGGGGCGCGCGCTCGCCGGGTTCGGCCTGACCGAGGCCGAGGCGGGCAGTGACGCCGGCGCCACGCGCACCACCGCGCGTCTCGAGGGCGAGGAATGGGTGATCGACGGCTCGAAGCAGTTCATCACCAACTCCGGCACCGACATCACCCGCTTCGTCACGGTCACCGCGGTGACCGGTCGCACGGGCGATCGCCCCGAGATCTCGACGATCATCGTCCCGAACGGCACACCCGGCTTCACGGTGGGCCCCGCGTACGACAAGGTCGGCTGGAACGCCAGTGACACCCACCCCCTCACCTTCGACGGGGTGCGGGTCCCCGCCGCGAATCTGCTCGGTGAGCGCGGCCAGGGCTTCAAGAACTTCCTGCGCACGCTCGACGAGGGCCGGGTCGCGATCGCCGCCCTCGCCACGGGCGCGGCGGAGGGGTGCCTCGAAGCCGCCGTCGACTACGCCCGCAGCCGCACGGTCTTCGGCGAGCGCCTCTCGACGCGGCAAAGCATGCAGTTCCTGCTGGCGCGCATGCACGCGCGCGTGCACACGGCCCGCCTGGCGTGGGTGCATGCCGCCCGCCTGTGCGACGCCGGAAAGCCCTTCTCGGTGGACGCCGCCGTCGCCAAGATGACGGCGAGCGACGCCGCGATGGCCAACGCACGGGACGCGACGCAGGTGTTCGGCGGCAACGGTTTCATCAACGAGTACCCCGTCGCGCGGCACTACCGCGACTCGAAGATCCTCGAGATCGGCGAGGGCACCACCGAGGTGCAGCTCATGGTGATCTCGCGCGCGCTGGGACTCACCGGTACCGTGGCCGCATGATCGAGCAGCGGGGCCTGTATCTGGAGGAATTCGTCGTGGGGGAAAGGTACGCGCACCGACCCGGCCGGACGGTGACCGACGCCGACAACGTCCTCTTCACCACCCTCACGATGAACCCGCAGGCGCTGCACCTCGACGCCGCCTACGCCTCGTCGCAGCCCTTCGGACGGCCGCTCGTGAACTCGATGTGGACCCTGTCGACGCTCGTCGGGCTGTCGGTCGGGCAGCTCACGCAGGGAACGCTCGTCGCGCAGCTCGGTCTCACCGATGTGAGCTTCCCCGCTCCGCTGTTCGTCGGCGACACCCTCACGGCCGAGACCGAGATCGTCTCGGTGCGGCCGTCGGCATCCCGCCCGGGTCAGGGGGTCGTCGTCATGGCGCACACCGGTCGCTCGCAGAACGACGAGGTCGTGGCGACCGCGACGCGCACGGTGCTGGTGTGGGCGCAGGAGGCGGTGGCGTGAGCGGCGTGCACCCCGACTCACGCGCGGCGACGCGACCTTTCGCCCTGGGGCCCGCTCTGCTGTTCGTACCCGGCGACCGCCCCGAGCGGCTGACCAAGGCCGTCGACCGAGCGGACGCCGCGATCCTCGACCTCGAGGACGCCGTCGCCCCGGACGCCAAGCCCGCCGCTCGCGAGGCGATGATCGCCGCCGATCCCGACCCCGACCGCGTCATCGTGCGGGTCAACGGCCCCGAGACGCCGGAGTTCGCGCGCGATCTCGCCGCTCTCGCGCAGACGCGCGTGCGCACCGTGATGGTCGCCAAGGCCGAGGACCCGGCATCCCTCGCCCCCCTCGAGGGCTACGACGTCGTCGCCCTGTGCGAGACCGCGCGCGGGGTCGTGCACGCGGAGCAGCTCGCCGCCGTCCCGCAGGTCGTCGCGCTCATGTGGGGCGCCGAAGACCTCGTCGCGAGCCTCGGCGGCACCTCGAGCCGATTCGCCGATGCCACCTACCGCGACGTCGCGCGCCTCGCCCGGGCCCGGGTCCTGCTCGCCGCGGGAGCTGCCGGCAAACGTGCGATCGACGCGGTGCACGTCGACATCGGCGACCTCGAGGGTCTCTCCGCCGAAGCTCAGGATGCCGCGGCCTCGGGGTTCGCGGCCACCGCGTGCATCCACCCGGGCCAGGTCGAGACCATCCGTGCGGCGTACGCGCCCACGCCGGAGCAGTTGCGCTGGGCGCACGGCGTGCTCGCGGAGGCCGAGGGCGGCGCGTTCCGCTTCGAGGGGCGCATGATCGACGAACCGATCCTCCGCCACGCGCGCGCGATGGTCGCGCGGGTGGGCTGAGCGACGTTCGACGGGGAGGTGGCTGGGCCTGTCGAAGCCCGCGGTCCCCTGGGCGGGCTCTGAGACCTGCGGTCGCGCGTCAGACGGCTGAGCGTGTCGAAGCCACCGGGGTGTGCGGATCCCGGTCCCTTCGACGGGCTCAGCGACCTCCGGTCGCCGCCCCCGTGATGCGGTCCGGCCTAGCCCGCGACGCCCGCGTACGCGAGCATCTCCCACGCGTCGCCGTCGAGGCGGAACGTCGTCGCCGAGCAGTTCGGCAGCCGCTCGCCCTCGCGGGGGAACTGCCCGTCGGTGGCGTGCATGATGACCTCGCGGATCAGCGCGCCGTGCGCGACGGCGATCACGTCGACGTCGGCGGGGGTGGATGCCACCACCTCGGCGATCGCGGCGAGGGCGCGCTCGCGCACGACCGGCCAGGCTTCTGCGCCGGGCACGTCGGCGGCGTGCCACGGTCCGTAGGTGTCGTAGAAGGTGGGGGCGTCCATCCCCTCGGCCTCGCCGTAGGAGCGCTCCTGGAGTCCCGGCATCCGTCGGCTCACCGTGGTGCCCAGGGCGGCGGCGATGACGTCGGCCGTCTCGGCGGCGCGCGACAGGTCGCTCGAGACGACGACGACGTCGCGTCCGGCGTACTCGGCGGCGAGCGTCTCGGCGATGCCCTGCGCCTGGATGCGACCTGTGTCGTTCAGGGGGATGTCGGTCGAGCCCTGGATGCGGCCCCCGTAGTTCCAGGCCGTCTCACCGTGTCGCACAAGAGTCAGGATCGTCACCGTCCGAGCCTAACCGTCGGCACGCGGTGAGGGTTCCGGGAGTCCGGAGGCGACGGGCGGGTCCGCGGCGCGTCGGCGTCAGAGCAGGCCCGGCAGCCGTGCGGCGAACGCCTGGAGCACCTCGGTCGTACTGCCGTCGATCTTCACGCTCGCGCGCTGATCGGCCCGCGTCTCGCCGCGGTTGACGATGACCACCGGCAGGCGCTTGCGGCGCGCCCGCTCCACGAGCCGGATGCCGGAGTTCACCACGAGCGATGACCCGGCCACCACGAGGGCGTCGCTGGTGTGCACGAGCTGCTCGGCCTCGCGGAACCTCTCGACCGGGATGTACTCGCCGAAGAAGACGACGTCGGGTTTGAGCGTGCCGCCGCACACGGAGCAGACGGGGACGACGAACCCGTCGGCGGACGCCGGCGTCACGTCGCCGTCGGGTCCGAGCTCGACGTTCTCGGGGAGGGTGATCCACGGGTTGTCGGCTTCGACGCGCTCGGCGAGATCGCGGCGGTCGAACACCTGCCCGCAGTGCAGGCACCCCACCCGGCGCATGGTCCCGTGCAGCTCGACGACCCGGCCGCTGCCCGCCCGCACGTGCAGACCGTCGACGTTCTGCGTCACGACGCCGTTGGCCACCCCTGCGGCCTCGAGCGCCGCGAGGGCCCGGTGACCGCCGTTGGGCTCGGCCGCCGCGAACACCTTCCACCCGAGATGGCTGCCGACCCAGTAGCGCCGGCGCGCCTCGGCGCTCGCGAGGAACTGCTGCGCCGTCATCGGCGTGCGCGTGGGGGCGCCCTTGCCTCGGTAGTCGGGGATGCCCGAGTCGGTGGAGACCCCGGCGCCGGTCAACACGGCCACCCGGCGGCCGGCGAGCACCTCGACAGCCCGATCGATGGATGCCGAGAACCCGGCATCCTCCGTCGTGTCGGTCATGCGCACCTCCGTCGAGTCGAGTCTATGGCGGGGCGCCGACACCGGCTCACGCGCTCGTGATCCCCGCCGGGCTCGGCCGGCGCCGCGGCCTCGAGCTCCCGAGCCACCGACGGAGCGACCGCGGGTGCCGCGTTTCTCGCGCGCTCGGGGATCGGACCCCGACAGGAGGAGAAGGGGGCGGTGCTGGCACGATGGGACGATGCCCGTCATCCCGCTCGACTCCGCCGACGACCCGCGTCTCGCCGACTACCGCGACCTCACCGACGTGTCGCTGCGCCGCGTGAGCGAGCCCGAGGGTGGCCTGTACATCGCGGAATCGTCCAAGGTCCTCGACAGGGCGCTCCGCGCCGGTCACCGTCCGCGCTCGGTCCTCGTGCAGGAGAAGTTCCTCTCCGACGCCCTCGCCCTGGTGGGGGAAGATGCCGAGGTCTACGTCGTCCCCTCCGAGATCGCCGAGCAGGTCACCGGGTACACCGTGCACCGCGGGCTGCTGGCCTCCATGCATCGGCCTCCGCTGGCATCCGTGGCCGACGTGGTGAAGGACGCGCGGCTCGTCGTCGTGCTCGAGGACATCGTCGACCACACCAACATCGGGGCGGCGTTCCGGTCGGCCGCCGCACTCGGGGCGGATGCCGTGCTCGTCACGCCGCGATGCGCGGACCCGCTGTACCGGCGCAGCGTCCGCGTGAGCATGGGCACGGTCTTCCAGGTGCCGTGGACGCGGCTCCCCGAGTGGACGGAGGCCACCCCCCTCCTGCACGACGCCGGCTTCCACCTGGCCGCCCTCGCGCTGTCGGACGACGCGGTGACGCTCGACGCGTTCTCGGCCGCGGGGCACGAGCGCGTCGCCCTGCTGCTCGGCGCCGAGGGCGATGGACTGAGCCGCAGCGCGCTCGCCGCCGCCGACACGGTCGTGACGATCCCGATGGCCGGGGGAGTGGACTCGTTGAACGTCGCCGCCGCCAGCGCCGTCGCGCTGTGGGAGCTGGGGCGCGGGCACCGCGGCTGAGACCGAAGACCGCCCGTCGGCTCAGCCGGTCGGGTCGTCGAACCGTCCCGCGCGCATGCGGCGCTCCGAGACGGCGGCGGCGCTGACGCGTTGATCCGGGTCGCCCTCGAGCGCGGCGAGCATCTCGTCGGGCAGGTCGTGCTCACCCACCAGGAACCACCGTTCGACGACGCTTCCCTCGGATGCCACGCGGCGGTCTCGCGCCTCGTCGCGCGGCAGGCCCTCGGACGGAGAGTCATCGCGCTCGATCGCGAGGTGCAGGTGGGGCGGGAGCGTGCCAGGCCCGGCGGTCATGGCGGGCGCGGTGAACAGCTGCACGACGACGCCCTGCCCACGCCAGAGGAGCCAATCGACCGGCTCGTCGTCCCACCGCGGGTCGTCGGCGCTCCAGCCCGACCAGTCCGGACCCTCGGTGTCGAAGACCCAGCGGTGCGGTTCGGCGTGCAGCGTCGCGACGATCGAGAGCGCGTCGCGGCGCACGTCGAGCAGTTCGCCGTCGCGGAACACCGACACGTTCGGCGGCCAGGCCGACGACACGACGTCCCACCCGTCGGCGCTGAAGCGACCGCTTTCGACGTCGGGAGCCCACCCGGCGTCTGCGAGCGTGTCGGCGAGGGCGTCGGCGTCGCGCAGGAGCGTGTCGGCGTCTGCTGCTCTCAGCAGCGCGGTGACCGCGTCGGGAAGAGTGCGCACGGCGTCAGACCTGCGTCTCGCGCGGGCCCGCGGCATCCGGCCCCGGGGCGAGGGTGACCACGGGGAGCGGCTCCGGACGTTTGGGCAGGATGTGATCGCCCGATGACTGGTGACGCAGCCGTCGCAGGACCCAGGGCACGAGGTACTCGCGCGCCCACACGAAGTCCTTCTCGCGAGCGGCGCGCCAGGTCATGATCGCCTGGGTCTCGGCCTGCAGCGGCTCGAGGTCGTTGGGGACGTTCAGCGCGCGCAGCACCATGCGAGCGACCTCGTGGTGACCGAGGGCGTTGTAGTGCAGACGGTCGTCGTCGAAGAAGCGCATGTCCTGCACCTCTTTGAGCCCCCACTGGTCGGCGACGACGCAGTCGTACCGATCGGCGATCGAGCGGATGTTCTCGTTGTAGATCGCGACCTTGCCCCGGATGCCGCGGAACACCGGGGTGAACTCGGTGTCGATCGCCGTGAACACCACGACCGTCGCCCCACCGCTGCGCAGGCGCGCCACGGCGTCCTCGAGCTGGCGCGAGACCGCGTCGGGGTCGCTGCCCGGGCGGATCACGTCGTTGCCGCCCGCCGAGATCGTGATGAGGTCGGGCTTGAGCGCCAGGGCGGGCTCGATCTGGTCGGCCACGATCTGCGCGATGAGCTTGCCGCGCACGGCGAGGTTGGCGTAGGCGAAGTCGTCGACCTGCGCGCCGAGCACCTCGGCGACGCGATCGGCCCATCCGCGGTGGCCGCCGTCGGGCAACGGGTCGCCGATGCCCTCGGTGAACGAGTCACCCAGGGCGACGAAGCGGCGCCACGGATGCGGGCCGGCGTTGTCGGGCGTAGGCGAGGTGCGGGGCGAGTGCGGATCGAGTGTCATCGAAACCTCCGTCCTCCACGGTACCCCCGGCCTCCGACACAGCAAGGAGGGATGCCGGCGACGCGCGCTCCACCGGCCGGAACATCCCACCGGGCTGACGGCAGCCGCGCGCCGGTGGGGCGGGAAGGCGCGCGCGCCCGGAGCGCGAGGGCGCGCGCCGGGGGGACGCCGTGGTCGCCGCCACGGCCGCTCGCGACGGGCCCCACCGCGACTCCGATGAACGCGATTCGTGCGCATAAACGCTGCGTCGACGCGTTTCTGCGCACGGATCGCGTTTATGGCCGGTGGTGGGACGGATCCGTTCTCGGCCCGGGCATGTCGTGCGCCGAGGTCGCCTATCGTTGATGTTCGCGCTCGCGAGGGATGGAGGTTCGATGCTGGAAGAAGAAGCCCGCACCCCGAACCTCTCCCACGCGGATGCCACGACCCCGGCACCGCGCATCGCGAGTCCCGGGCCCGTGGCGGGTCGCGGCCCGGTCGCGAGTCCCGGTCCCGTGGCGAGTCCCGGCCCGGTCGCGAGTCCCGGTCCCGTGGCGAGTCCCGGCCCGGTCGCGAGTCCCGGTCCCGTGGCGAGTCCCGGCCGGGCCGCGAGCCCCGCGCCCGCCGCGCACGCGCCCGCTGTCACGACCCCCGACGCCGCCTCCACGGCATCCGCCCCGATCGAACCCTCGCACGCCACCGCGCCCGTCGCCGACGACCCCGCTCCGGGGGCGACGCCCGACCCGGCGTTCGACGGAGCCGTCGACGGCACGGAGCCCCACTTCGGCTCTTTCGCCGCCGAGCACCTCTCGCCGTCGTTCCCGCAGCGTGCGCCGTGGGGGACCGCCCAGCGTCTGCGCGCCTGGCAGGCCGAGGCGCTCGACCTCTACTTCGGCCTCGACGGACCCGACGGCGAGGGCAAGGGCCCCCGCGACTTCCTCGCCGCGGCCACCCCCGGCGCCGGCAAGACGACCTTCGCCCTGCGTCTCGCGTCCGAGCTCATGCGGCGGCGCGTCGTCGACCGCATCGTCGTCGTCGCCCCCACCGAGCACCTCAAGACCCAGTGGGCCGAGGCGGCCGCGCGGGTCGGCATCCGTCTCGATCCGTACTTCTCGAACCGGCACGCCACGCCCTCGCGGCAGTACCACGGCGTCGCGGTCACGTACGCCCAGGTGGCGGTCAAGGCCGAGGTGCACCAGCGCCTGACGATGGATGCCAGAACCCTCGTCATCCTCGACGAGGTGCACCACGGTGGTGACGCGCTGAGCTGGGGCGACGCCCTGCGCGAGGCGTACAACCGCGCCACCCGGCGCCTGCTGCTGTCGGGAACGCCGTTCCGCAGCGACACCGCGCCCATCCCGTTCGTGGAGTACCACCCCAACGCCAAGGGCATCCGTCTCTCGCGCACCGACTACGCCTACGGCTACAAGCGCGCCCTCGAGGACGGCGTCGTCCGGCCGGTCTTCTTCCTCGTCTATGCCGGGCAGATGCGCTGGCGCACCAAGGCGGGTGAGGAGATGGAGGCCCAGCTCGGCCAGGACAACACCAAGGACATCACCTCGCAGGCCTGGCGCACCGCGCTCGACCCCAACGGCGACTGGATCCCCGCGGTCCTCCGCTCCGCCGATCGTCGCCTCACCGAGGTGCGCGAGACGGTCCCGGATGCCGGGGGCCTGGTCATCGCGACCGACCAGACCGCCGCGCGCGCCTACGCCGCCATCCTCGAAGACATCAGCGGCGAGAAGGTCACCGTCGTCCTCTCCGACGAGGCGGAGGCCTCGGGCCGCATCGAGACGTTCTCGAAGGGCACGAGCCGGTGGATGGTCGCCGTCCGTATGGTGTCGGAGGGCGTCGACGTTCCGCGCCTCGCCGTCGGCGTCTACGCCACGAGCGCCTCGACGCCGCTCTTCTTCGCGCAGGCCATCGGCCGTTTCGTCCGCGCCCGCCGCCGGGGTGAGACGGCGAGCGTGTTCCTCCCGAACGTCCCGCAGCTGCTCGCGCTCGCCGGTGAGATGGAGGCGCAGCGCGAGCACGCCCTCGACCGCGACAGCGACGCGGACGACCAGTGGAACGCCGAAGAAGACATGATGGATGCCGCCGAGCGCGAGGACAAAGCCTCCGACGCGCTCGAGCAGGAGTTCGAGTACCAGGCCCTGGCCTCCCTCGCGCACTTCGATCGCGTGATGTTCGACGGGCAGGAGTTCGGTCAGCTGGCCGTGCCCGGGACGATCGAGGAGGAGGAGTTCCTCGGCATCCCCGGGCTCCTCGAACCCGAGCAGGTGCACGAGGTGCTGATGTCGCGTGCCACGCGTCAGTCGCGCCACCGCTCCACGCGCGAGGCGCACGAGAAGGAGAACGGCGTCGAGCCGCCGTCGGTCGACGAGGGGGGTCTTCCCGGTCCCCTGCACCGCACGCTCAAGGAGCAGCGTCAGCTGTTGAACACGATGGTCGGGCTCTACGCCCGTCAGACCGGGGAGCCGCACGGACTCGTGCACGCCGAGCTCCGGCGCCTGTGCGGCGGACCCGCCGTCTCGCACGCCACGGTGGCGCAGCTGCAGGCGCGCATCGACCTGCTGCGCAAGCGCGTGCGCTCCTGACCACCGGATGCCGCGCCGCGGCGCGCGCCGGATCCGCCCCCTCTCTTGGGCACGAGACAGCACCCCGCCGACGTCTCGGCGACATCATGCAACCGAGATGTCAGCCACGTGCCGTCTCGACGCCGGAGGAGCCGTGGGTCTCGCGAGACCGCTTTCGCGCCCCCGAAATGCTGGCATCCGCCCCTCGGCATCCGCGTCGTTCCGGGCTTCGGAAGCCCGAAATGCTGGCAGTATCGATCGACGCGCCCGGGGGTCGGATTCCCGCTCACTACGGTGGGGACGACCCGAAGGAGCCCCCGTGACGACCTCCGCCACACCCACCGCCCGCGACCGTCGCCGTTGGGCGCGTTATCTCGTCGACGAACGCGCTGAAGCCCGCGTGTACCGCGAGCTGGCGTCTCGTCGCACCGGCGAGGAGCGCGACATCCTGCTCGAGCTCGCCGAGGCCGAGGGGCGACACGAGCAGCACTGGATCGACCTGCTGGGGGAGACCCCGAAGCGCCTGCCGTCGCCCGGGATCGGCACGCGCCTGCTGGCGTGGATGGCCCGCCGCTTCGGGTCGATCTTCGTGCTCGCCCTTGCGCAGAACGCCGAGGCGCGATCGCCCTACGCCGACGAGCCCTACGCCACCGCCGCGATGGCCGCCGACGAGCGCGTGCACCACGAAGTCGTCCGCGGGCTCGCCGCACGCGGGCGTCGACGCCTCTCCGGAACCTTCCGCGCCGCCGTCTTCGGCGCCAACGACGGCCTGGTCTCCAACCTCGCCCTCGTGATGGGCGTCGGCGCCACCGGCGTGGCACCCAGCTTCGTGCTGTTCAGCGGCGTCGCGGGCCTGCTCGCGGGCGCCTTGTCGATGGGCGCGGGCGAGTTCGTCTCGGTGCGCTCGCAGCGCGAGCTGCTCGAAGCCACGGAGGAGAGCGACTTCGCCGACTCCGCCCTTCCCCACCTCGACCTGGATGCCAACGAGCTCGCCCTCGTGTACCGCACGCGCGGCATGGATCCCGACGCCGCCCTCGACAAGGCGCGCGAGGTCGTCACCGCCGCCCAGGCCGGCAGCGCGCCCGTCGCCGCGGCCCCGGGGGAGTCCTCGCACGACGTCGTCGGCAGCGCGTGGGGTGCGGCGCTGTCGAGCTTCCTGTTCTTCGCCTCGGGCGCGATCATCCCGGTGCTGCCGTGGATCTTCGGCATGAGCGGCTTCGGCGCCGTCGCCCTCGCCCTCGGCCTCGTCGGCATCGCGCTGATGGCCACCGGTGCGATGGTCGGTCTGCTCTCGGGCGCCTCGCCCCTGAAGCGCGGCCTGCGTCAGCTCGCGATCGGCTTCGGCGCCGCCGCGGTGACCTACGTGCTGGGTCTGCTGTTCGGGGTGTCGGCGGCCTGACCCGCGTCACCTGGGCGCGGGGCGTCACCCTCACGCATAAACGCCATCTGTGTGGGGAAACGCGGTGACAGCGCGTTTCCACACACGAATGGCGTTTATGCGTGGTGCGCCGCCCGCGCGGTCGCCGCAGCCCGCCGCCCGCGCCGCCCCCGCCCCCGCCGTGCCCGCCGCGCGCCGCCCCCGCCGTGGCCCGCTCCGCGCAGGCCCGCTCCGCGCAGGCCCGCTCCGCGCAGGCCCGCTCCGCGCGGGCCCCGGGATCAGCCGCGTCCTGCCGCCGCCACCCGCGCGGCCTCGCGCACCGCGCTCACGTTCTTGCGTCCGGCGCGCGAACCGGCGAGCTTCGCGGCGATGTGCTCGCGCACGGTGACCGGCTCGTACAGCGCGGGCGCCTCCTCCGAGACGAAGCCCGGGAGCGGGGCGATCACGGCGTCCGCGTTGCCGTCGTGGAAGAACGCCGCCGACCGCCGCCGCTCGATGGTGCCGTCGATCACCGGGGGCTTCACCCGGTGCAGCGTCGAGAGCCACTTGTCGTTGGTCAGCCGGGCGGCCACATCCCCCAGGTTCACGAGGAGGGCGCCTTCGGCGGGTGAGACGTCGTTCCACGACCCGTCGAGTCCCAGCACCTGCAGGCCCGCGACGCGATCCGCCCACAGCACCGTCACCAGTCCGAAGTCGGTGTGCTCGCCCATGCCGGTCAGCTCGGCGCCCAGCTCGATCGAGCCGGGCGGCAGGGCGTAGTTGTTCATGCGCAGCACGTCGATCGAGTGGTCGGTGACGTCGCCGAAGAAGTCCTCCGGCACCCGCAGGGCGGCGGCGAAGATGCGGGTGAGGGTCTGCGCCACCCGACGTGCCTCGCCGTAGTAGGCGGTGACGGCGGCTTCGAAGCCGTCGGCGTCGTCGGGCCAGGTGTTCTCGGCGTAGTCCTCGACGGTCGCCGTCGTATCCGGGTACTCGCGCCACGACGTGCCCACATTGAACGCCTCGAAGAAGTCGTTCATGCGGGTGACCGGGTCGACCCCCAGGCTGTAGCTGAGCGATTCGCTCTTCGGCGGGCTGTACCCGCGGTTCTCGCCGCCGGGGCGCACGTACTTCTTCTTCGCCTCCAGTGGCAGCGCGAAGAACTCGTCGAGACCGCGCTGCAGGTCGTCGAGGACGACATCCGGGATGCCATGCCCCACGATCTGCATGAACCCCACCGTGCGGCACGCGTGGTCGATCGCCGCCACGACCGCCGATCGGGCGTCGAGCGAGCCGGGGCCCACCCATGCCGAGATGTCGATGGTGGGGACGTGGAAGCGAGCCATGCGTGATCCGATCTGCCGGGGACGCCTCGACGCTAGGCGCGCCATGTCACGCCGGTGTTTCCTCGCGGTCACGGCATGGGGTGCCAGCCCTGCTCCTCGCGTCGACAACGAAGAAGACCCCCGGGGATGAACCCCGGGGGTCTTTCTCATTCTGTGCGCGAGGGGGGACTTGAACCCCCACGCCCTATACGGGCACTAGCACCTCAAGCTAGCGCGTCTACCTATTCCGCCACCCGCGCATCTGGGTGTTTTGTCGCTTTCGCAACGAGGAACGACATTACCACGCCCCGGGCCCCGCCTCGAACCGACGGTGACGCCCGGGCGCGTCCGGGTCCGGAGATCACCCCGCATCACGTTCGTCTCCTGACGACGCGCGTCGGGGGAGCGCCCCGGCCGCCGGTACCGTAGTGCGCATGCCCGAGCTCGAAACCGACGTCCCCGAGGTCGCCCGCATCGCATCCGACCTCATCCGCTTCGACACCTCGAACTACGGCGGGGGTCGCGCGAACGGCGAACGCGAGGCGGCCGAGTACGTCGGGGCCTACCTCGAGGGTCTCGGTCTCGACACGGCCTACTACGAGCCGGTCGAGCGGCGCACCAACGTCTGCGCCCGCGTCCCGGGACGCGACCGCGACAAGCCGGCGCTGATCCTGCACGGACACCTCGACGTCGTCCCCGCCGTCGCCGAGGACTGGAGTGTCGATCCGTTCGCGGGAGAGATCCGCGACGGCATCCTGTGGGGCCGCGGCGCGGTCGACATGAAGGACATGGATGCCATGATCCTCACCTCCGTCGCCGAGCTGCTGCGTGCGGGGGAGCAGCCCGAGCGCGACGTGATCGTGACGTTCTTCGCCGACGAGGAGAACGGCGGCGTCGAAGGATCGGCGCGCGTCGTCAAGGACCGCCCCGAGTGGTTCGCCGGCGCCACCGAGGCCATCAGCGAGGTCGGCGGGTATTCCATCTCCGTCGGCGACAGGCGCGCCTACCTGCTGCAGGTCGGCGAGAAGGCCCTCATGTGGATCAAGCTCGTCGCCCGCGGCCGGGCCGGCCACGGTAGCGGGCTTCACGTCGACAACGCGGTGACGAGCCTCGCGGAGGCCGTCGCTGCCCTCGGCCGCACCGAGTGGCCGATCCGGCTGACCGACACCACGAGTGCGCTTCTGGCGGGTCTCGCCGAGATCACGGGTGACGACGCGGGCGATCCCGACACCCTCGCGAAGCGCACGGGCGCGGCATCCAGCTTCATCCGCTCGACGTTGCGCACCACGACCAACCCCACGGGCCTGACCGCCGGGTACAAGCACAACGTCATCCCCGACCGCGCGGAGGCTCTCATCGACGTGCGTGTGCTGCCCGGTACGGAAGAGGCCGCCCTCGCCGACATCCGCCGCATCGTCGGCGACGGCGTCGAGATCGAGATCGTTCATCAGGACATCGGCCTCGAGGTGCCCTTCTCGGGCGACCTCGTCGACGCCATGGTCGCGCAGCTCGGCCGTCACGACCCCGGCGTGCCGGTCGTGCCGTACCTGATGGGAGGCGGCACCGACAACAAGGCGCTGTCGACCCTCGGAATCTCCGGTTACGGATTCGCACCGCTGCGACTTCCCGCCGGTCTCGACTTCACCGGGATGTTCCACGGTGTCGACGAGCGCGTCCCCGTCGACGCGCTCGAGTTCGGTCGACGTGTTCTCGCCGACCTCCTCCGGACGTACTGAAGGACCGCATGCATATCTTCGAGGTCATCATCCTCGGGCTCGTCCAGGGCCTGACCGAGTTCCTCCCCATCTCCTCCAGCGCGCACCTGCGCATCGTGGGGGAGTTCCTGCCGTCGCAGACCGACCCGGGCGCGACGTTCACCGCCATCACGCAGATCGGCACCGAGCTCGCCGTCCTGATCTACTTCCGCAAGAAGATCGGTCGCGTCATCTCGCGCTGGTTCCTCTCGCTCAGCGGCAAGGTGCCGCGCAACGACCCCGACGCCCGCATGGGCTGGCTCGTCATCCTCGGCACGATCCCGATCGCCCTGCTCGGCGTGCTGCTGCAGAGCCTCATCCGCGACAACTTCCGGAGCCTGTGGATCACCGCGATCGTGCTGATCGTCTTCGGGATCCTGCTGGGTCTCGCCGACCACTACGGCAAGCGCCGTCGCGACCTCGACGACCTCACCTACCCGCACGGCATCGCCTACGGTTTCGCGCAGGCGCTCGCCCTCGTGCCCGGCGTCTCGCGCTCGGGGGCGACGACCACGCTCGGCCGCGCCCTCGGGTACAAGCGCACCGCCGCCGCGGAGTACTCGTTCCTGCTCGCGGTGCCCGCCGTCTTCGCGAGTGGTCTGTTCGAGCTCTACAAGAGCTTCGACGAGGGCACCGGCCCGTACAACCTCGGTGAGACCGCGATCGCCACGGTCATCGCGTTCGTGGTGGGCTACCTCGTGATCGCCTTCCTCATGCAGTACCTCAAGCGCGGCAGCTTCCTGCCGTTCGTGGTCTACCGCATCGCGCTGGGTCTGCTCATCATCGTCCTGCTGCTGACCGGCGTCATCCCCGCGGTGTCGGCGGTCATGACCAGCTGATCCCGGGATGCCATGACGACGGCGCCGCCCCTTTCGGGGCGGCGCCGTCGTCATGTGCGGGCGAGGCGGGTGCCGATGGCTTCGACGGGCTCAGCCACCTCGGTTCGGTCCGTGTGTCGGTGCGAGGTCCCCGAGCGTGTCGAAGGGACCGGGTGTTTCGCGACGGAGGCTAGCGACGCGGCGGGTCGTCGCGACCGGGCTTGGAGGGACCTTCGCCCCCGCGGCGCAGATAGCGCTCGAATTCCTGGGCGATGGCATCGCCCGACGCCTCGGGAGAGTCCCAGGTGTCGCGGGTCTGCTCGAGCTGGCGGATGTAGTCGCTCATCTCCTCGTCATCGGCCGCGGCGGCGTCGATCGACGCCTCCCACTGGCGCGACTCGGATTCGAGGTCGCCGCGCGGAACGGTGATGCCGGTGATCGCCTCCAGCTTCTCGAGCAGCGCGAGCGTGGCCTTGGGAGAGGGGGTGTGTCCCGCGACGTAATGCGGGACGCTGGCCCAGAGGCTGGCGGTCGGGATGCCGACCTGCTCCGAGGCGTGACCGATCGCGCTCAGGATGCCGACGGGCCCCTCGTAGAGGCTCCGTTCGAGTCCGAGCGACTGCCGCACGCCGTCGTTGTCGCTGCCGGCGAAGACCGAGATCGGGCGCGTGTGCGGTACGTCGGACATCATCGATCCGAGCGCGACGAAGCCGGTCACGTCCTCCCGCAGAGCGACGTCGATGAACTCCGCCGCGAACGCCTGCCAGGCGCGCGCGGGCTCCACGCCGACCAGCAGCCAGATCTCCGCATCGCCCGACCGCTCGGTCGGACGCAGCAGTTTGGCCTCGGGCCAGGTGAGCGTGCGTCGACCCTCGGCATCCAATCCGATCTGGGGGCGCGTGTACTGGTAGTCGAAGTACAGCTCGGGGTCGACCGTGTGCACGACCTCGTACTCCGCGTCGGCGCGCAGAAGCGCCGCCGCGGCGGACGCGGCTTCTCCGGCGTCGTTCCAGCCGTCGAAAGCGGCGACGATGATCCGGCGACCCAGTGCGTCCACGCAACCTCCTCTGCCCCGTCGGGGCTTCGTTCCAGGATAGGCGCACCCGCGCGGAGGCGGTCGGACCGGGCGACCCCGCGGGCGCGGGGGAGGAGCCGCACCTTCCATAAGATGGAACGATGACTTCTTCCGCCCTCGCTGCGGTCCTGTGGGACATGGACGGCACCCTCGTCGACACCGAGCCCTACTGGATGGCCGCCGAGGTGCCGCTGGTCGAGCGGTTCGGGGGCACCTGGTCGCACGAACAGGCCCTGGGCATGGTGGGTCTCGCGCTCGAGGACTCCGCGCGCCTGCTGCAGAACGCCGGCGTGCCGTGGGGCGTCGACGAGATCATCGCTCACCTGACCGACGAGGTGCTGCGCCAGCTCGCGAGCACGGGCGTGCCGTTCCGCCCGGGCGCGCGCGAGCTGCTCGCCGACCTCAAGGCGCACGGGGTCAAGACCGCACTGGTGACGATGTCGATGCGGCGCATGGCGCTGTCGATCGCCGACCTCATCGACTTCCCCGCCTTCGACGTGGTCGTCGCCGGCGACGACGTCGAGCGGCCCAAGCCCCACCCCGATCCCTACCTGCAGGCGGCCGAGGCCCTCGGTGTGGACATCCGCGACTCCCTCGCGATCGAAGACAGCCCCAACGGCCTGCGATCGGCGATCGCCAGTGGCGCGGTCTCGCTCGGCGTCCCCCTGATGGTCCCGCTCGACGGCGTCGGAGCGCACGCGCTCTGGTCGAGCCTCGAGGGGCGGACCGCCGCCGATCTCCGCGCCCTCCACGATGCGCACACCCCGACCCGACTCCCCGAAACGCGAGTGAACCCATGAGCGAGACCCCCCACCTGAGCGGACCTTTCCGCATCGGCGACCGCGTGCAGCTGACCGGACCGAAGGGCCGCATGCACACGATCACCCTGCGCGAGGCGGGAGAGCTCCACACCCACAACGGCGTGTTGAAGCACTCGCTCCTGGTCGGGCAGCCCGATGGCAGCGTCGTCACCAACAGCTCCGGCCACGATTACCTGGCCGTGCGCCCCCTGCTGCGCGACTTCGTCATGTCGATGCCGCGCGGAGCGGCGATCGTCTACCCCAAGGACGCCGCGCAGATCCTGGCCCAGGCCGACGTGTTCCCCGGCGCGACGGTCGTGGAGGCCGGCGTCGGCTCCGGTGCCCTCTCGCTGTGGCTGCTGCGAGCGATCGGCCCGGCCGGTCGCCTGCTGTCGTTCGAGCGCCGCGAGGAGTTCGCCGAGGTGGCCCGCGCCAACGTCGAGACCTTCCACGGCGAGCACCCCGCCACTTGGGAGGTCGTCGTCGGCGATCTCGTCGAGAGCCTCCCGGACGCCGTGGCTCCGGCCTCCGTCGACCGCGTCGTGCTCGACATGCTCGCGCCGTGGGAGTGCATCGACGCCGTGGCCGACGCGCTGACTCCCGGCGGTGTCGTGCTCTGCTACATCGCCACCGCGACGCAGCTCAGCCGTGTCGCGGAGTACATCCGCGCGACGGGCCTGTTCACCGAACCGGATGCCAGCGAGACGATGATCCGCGGGTGGCACGTCGAGGGCCTCGCCGTGCGCCCCGACCACCGCATGGTCGCCCACACCGGCTTCCTCATCACCGCCCGTCGTCTGGCGCCGGGCGCGATCCCGCCCGAGGTCAAGCGCCGCGCGTCGAAGTCGAGCTACGGCGACGAGGACGTCGAGCTGTGGACGCCGGGCGCCGTCGGCGATCGTGAGATCACCGATAAGAACCTGCGCAAGCGGGTGCGCGAGGCGCAGAAGTCCGCGGAGGGCGTCCGCCAGTCGGTGGCGGGCGCGGCCGCGCCCACGGAGGGTGCCCCTGCGCCGGAGTGACCAGGGTGGGGCGGCGGGCGAGAGCCGCGCGAGCACCTAAACTGTTCCGGTGCGCAGACTTCCCGCTCTCGTTGCCGTGACCGCTCTGGCCGGATTCGGCCTCGTCGGGTGCTCGGCATCCGCCGCCTCGTCGTGCCCGACCCCCACCGATGCGAGCGTCGCCTCGGTCGTCGAGGCGACCGGCGATCTCGGCTCTGCACCCACCGTCACGGTGCGCTCGCCCTTCTTCCCGGAGCAGGCCGGCACCGACACCCTCATCGCGGGCGACGGGCAGCGCATCACGAGCGACAAGCAGCTCGCGCTGGTCGAGGTCACCGTGCTCGACGCGGCGACCGGCGAGCAGCTCGTCGCCACGAAGTACGACGCCGATCTCGCGACCGCGACGCCGCTCCCGCGCCTGACGCAGGCCGTGCCCTCGATCGCTCCGCTGCTGAACTGCGTGGCCGAGGGCTCACGCGTGGCCGTCGCGATCCCGGGCTCCGACCTCGGGGCCGACGGGGCGAAGGCGCTCGGCGTCACCGAGGGCGACGGCGCGATCTTCGTCTTCGACGTGCGCAAGGTGTTCCTGCCCGCGGCCGACGGGGCCGACCAGTACAACGCCGACTCCGGCATGCCTTCCGTCGTGCGCGCGCCCGACGGTCAGCCGGGTGTCGTCATCCCCGCCGGCGACGCCCCGACCGAGGTGCGATCGCAGGTCATCAAGAAGGGCGACGGCGACGTGCTGACCGCCGACTCCTCGGCCATCATCCACGTCCAGGGCGTCGCCTGGGGCGCCAAGACCACCTTCGCCTCCACCTGGAAGAACGGCGCCCCGGGGCAGGCGAAGGTCTCCGCGCTGCCCCCGGCCCTCGCCTCGGCTCTCGAGGGCCAGCCGGTCGGCTCGCAGGTCCTCGTCGTCGTGCCCGCCGACCAGACCCAGCAGGACCAGCAGGCGCTGCAGGCCCCGGCGAACACCGCGCTGGTGTACGTCGTCGACATCCTCGGCACCATCGGCTGAGTCCGCCCCTCCGCGTCGTTTCGAGACCGGCCCGCCGTCGCCCTCGCGCGCGCGGGCCGGTCTCGGCGGTTCGGCCCCGGCCCCGGCCTAGGATGGGCGGGTGCCCGCCGCTTCCCGCAACGCTCCCGAGGAGCGTCTGGTGAACCTCGTCGTCGCGCTCATGGCGACCGAGCAGGGCCTGACGAAGGACACGATCCTGTCGTCGGTAGCCGGGTACCGCGAACAGCTCGACGCGGGGGCTTCGAAAGACGCGCTCGAGAAGATGTTCGAGCGCGACAAGGAGAACCTCCGCGGGCTGGGCGTGCCCATCGAGACGATCGGCAATCGCACCGACCCCGACGACCTGCGGGAGGCCCGTTATCGCGTGCCGACCGCGGAGTACGCGCTCCCCGTCGACATCTCCTTCAGCCCCGCGGAGATCGCGCTGCTCAACATCGCCGGCGGGGTGTGGGGCAGCGAGTCGCTCTCGGTCGACGCGCGCAGCGGCCTCCGCAAGATCCGCGCCCTCGGCATCGCCGTCGACGAGCCGATCATCGGCTACGCCCCGCGCATCCGGGTGCGAGACGCCTCCTTCGGGGCGTTGCAGCGCGCGATCGAGCAGTGCCGCACCGTCACCTTCACCTACCTGCGCCCGGGCGATGCGCAGCCGCGCGAGCGCCGTCTGCGTCCTCTCGCCCTCGTCGAGTACGAGGCGCGATGGCACGTGTACGGCTTCGACGTGAACGTCGGCGCCGATCGCACGTTCCTGCTGTCGCGCATCGTCAGCGACGTCACCGTCACCCGGGAGAAGTTCCCGCCCGCGTTGCGCGAGGGGGCAGGGGAGCGCGCTCTGCGGGGACTGGACGACGTCGCCGCGCGTCAACGGGCTCTGCTCGAGGTGCACCCGGGCACCGAGGCCGCATTGCGTCTCGCACGGCGGGCGGAGGAGGCGCCGCAGGGCATCGTCGTGCCCTACGTCGATTTGCACGTCTTCGCCGACGAGTTGGCCTCCTACGGCCCCGAGGTGCGCGTGGTGGCCCCCGCCGACCTGCGCACCGAGGTCGTCCGGCGCCTGCGGGCGACCCTCGAGCGGCACGGGGGAGCGGCATGAGCGTCGATCGTCCCGGGGGTGACCGCCCGATCGCGGCCCTCGATCGCGCCGCGCTCCTGCTGCAGCTCGTGCCGTACCTTCTGGGCAAGGGCGAGGTGAGCGTGGCGGAGGCCGCGGCTGAGTTCGACGTCGCGCCCGAGCAGATGCGCGCGATGGTCGAGCGCCTGACCGTGATCGGCCTGCCCGGCGAGCAGGGCTACTGGCAGCTGCCGCACGACCTCTTCGACATCGACTGGGACCTGCTCGACCGCGACGACGTCATCGCCATCACGAACACGGTCGGGCTCGAACGCTCCCCGCGGCTGACGGCCCGAGAGGCGGCGGCGCTGCTCGCCGGTCTGCAGCTCGCACGCAGCCTCCCCGGTGTGGGCGACAGCGACGTGGTCTCCGGACTGCTCGAGAAGCTGGCTCGGGGAGCGGCCGCCGCTCCACCGCCCGTGATCGTCGCGCCCGGACCCGTCGACAGCGTCCGCGACGTGGTCGACCGCTCCCTGCGCGAGCGCGTCGCGGTGACCTTCGTGTACCGTGCCCCGGGTGCCGCCCCGGCCTCGCGCACCGTCGACCCGATCAAGGTGCACATCGCCAACGGCCAGTGGTATCTGCAGGGCTGGGATCACCTCCGCCAGGCCGTGCGCACCTTCCTCCTCGACCGCGTGAGCGAGCCGACCCTCACCGACATCGCGGCTGTCCACGGTGCCGACCCCGTGCCGGAGCTCTTCGCTCCGGGCGACGACGAGGTGGTCGCGCGTTTCCGCTTCCCGCGCGCCGTGGCGCCTTTGCTGGCGGACTACCTCGACCGCGCCGAGATCGAGGATGCCGACGACGACACGGCCGTGGCATCCCTGCGCCTCGCCGACGAGCAGAGTCTGAAACGGCTCGCGGCCCGCCGCGGGGGAGAGGTGGAGCTGCTGGAGCCGCTCGGCGCGCGGCGCGCGGCGGCCGCGTGGGCGGCGGCGGGGCTGGCGCAGTACATCGACAAAGACTGATCCGCCGGCGGTGTACCTGGACGCTACGGGGATTTCCCCGCGGGTCGGGTCGCCCGCCGTGTGCGCGGGTTAGACTGATGACTCGCCCGAACGAGACGAGGAGTCCTCATGTTCCAGGGATTGACCGGATGGCACCTGCTAGTCGTTCTGGCTGTCATCCTCCTTCTTTTCGGTGCCGCCAAGCTTCCCGCGCTCGCGAAGAGCATGGGTCAGTCGGCCCGCGTGTTCAAGAGCGAGATGAAGGAGATGAAGCGCGACGACGAGGTCGCGTCCGCGCAGTCCTCCGACGTTCCGCGGCCCGCCGACAGCGGCACCGCGCCGGCCGTGGCACCCGAACCGCGCAGGTCGACCGACCCCACCGTCTGACGCGTGGCGACGGCACGATCGCCGCGGATCGACCTCCCCGAGGAACCGCGGCGCGATAAGCGCATGTCGATCGGGGCGCACCTGGTCGAACTGCGCAAGCGGTTGATGATCGCCGCGCTCGCCCTCGTGGTCGGCATGGTGGTCGCGTTCATCATCACCGATCCGATCATCCACCTGATCACCGAGCCGATCCGCGAGATCGCCGCGCGGCGAGGAGACGACTTCTCGGCGCTGAACTTCACCTCGGTGACGTCGGCGTTCGACCTGCGCATGCGGATCGCCTTCTCGATCGGCATCTTCCTGTCGGCGCCGATCTGGCTCTGGCAGATCTGGGCGTTCATCATGCCCGGTCTCACGCGCAAGGAGATCCGCTACACGGTCGGTTTCGTGGCATCCGCGGTTCCCCTGTTCTTCGTGGGGTGCTGGGTCGGTCTGCTCATCGTCCCGCACGTGATCGAGCTCATGTGGGGCTTCACTCCCGAGGGCGGGGTCAACTTCTACAACGCCGTGGACTACTACGACTTCGTCTTCAAGCTGTTGATCGTCGTGGGCGTCTCGTTCGTGCTGCCGGTGTTCCTGGTCGCCCTCAACGTCGCGGGCGTCATGAGCGGCAGGGCGATCCTGAAGGGATGGCGAGTCGCGATCCTCATCGCCGTCATCTTCTCGGCCCTCGCCACCCCCGCGGCCGACGTCGTGAGCATGCTGATGCTGGCCGGCATCCTGATCGTGCTCTTCTTCGCCGCCGCCGGACTGTCGCTGCTGTTCGACCGCCGCAAGGCCCGTCGCGTCGCCGCGGAGATGGCGCCGGGGCCCATCGCGTGACCTCCCCCAGCCCCGCGGAGCGCTTCGCCCGCGCGAGCGCTCGCTCGTCGCACCCGCACACCGCCGACTTCGCCGAGATGCAGCGGTTCGAGCTCGACGACTTCCAGATCGCCGGATGCCACGCCCTCGAGGACGGGCGGAGCGTCCTGGTCGCCGCGCCCACCGGTGCCGGCAAGACCATCGTCGGCGAGTTCGCCATCCACCTCGCGATGCTCGAGCCGGGCGACAAGGCGTTCTACACCACGCCCATCAAAGCGCTCTCGAACCAGAAGTTCCACGAGCTGCAGGAGGTGTACGGCGACGACGAGGTCGGCCTGCTCACCGGCGACACCAACATCAACGCCTCGGCGCGCATCGTCGTGATGACCACCGAGGTGCTGCGCAACATGCTCTACGCCGATTCACCGGCGCTGCGGGGCCTGCGATTCGTCGTGATGGACGAGGTGCACTACCTCGCCGACCGCTTCCGTGGCGCCGTGTGGGAAGAGGTCATCATCCACCTCCCGCCGTCGGTGAAGCTCGTGTCGCTGTCGGCGACCGTGTCGAACGCCGAGGAGTTCGGCGACTGGCTCGACACCGTGCGCGGCGACACCGAGGTCATCGTGTCGGAGACGCGTCCTGTTCCTCTGGAACAGCACGTGCTCGTGCGGGGCGACCTGCTGCCGCTGTTCGACGACCGCGCCGGCGTGGCCACGGCCCAGGTCAACCAGGAGCTGCTGCGCATCCGCGGCGGCAACGCGGGCGGGTACGAGAACAACCGGCGGGCCCAGGAGTACCGCTCCGCCCGCCACGCCGGAGGCCCGCGCCACGCGCATCAGCGCCGCGGCGGACACAAGCCGCTGCGCGCGCAGCAGGGCCCGCGCATCGAGCGCATCGACCGTCCCGAGGTGGTCGAGCTGCTGCAGCGCAACCACCTGCTGCCGGCGATCTTCTTCATCTTCAGTCGCGCCGGGTGCGACGCGGCCGTGCAGCAGCTGCGCCGCGCGAACGTGCGTCTCACCTCGGCGGAGGAACGCGTCGAGATCCGCCAGATCGTCGACGAGCTGACCTTCACCCTCAAGGACGAAGACCTCGCCGTGCTGCATTTCTGGGAGTGGCGCGACAACCTCGAGCGCGGAATGGCGGCCCACCACGCGGGCCTGCTGCCGGCGTTCAAGGAGGTCGTCGAAGAGCTCTTCCGCCGCAAGCTCGTGAAGGTCGTCTTCGCGACCGAGACGCTCGCCCTCGGCATCAACATGCCCGCGCGCACCGTGGTGCTGGAGAAGCTCGAGAAGTTCAACGGCGAGGCCCGCGTCGCCATCACCTCGGGCGAGTACACCCAGCTCACCGGCCGCGCCGGCCGTCGCGGCATCGACGTCGAGGGCCACGCGGTCGTGCAGTTCACCGAGGGGCTCGACCCGCAGTCGGTCGCGGCCCTCGCCTCACGTCGCACCTACCCGCTCAACTCGAGCTTCCGCCCCACCTACAACATGGCCGTGAACCTCATCGACCAGTTCGGGCGGGCCCGCGCGCGCGAGATCCTCGAGTCCTCGTTCGCCCAGTTCCAGGCCGATCGCTCGGTCGTGGGTCTGGCGCGTCAGGTGAAGGATGCCGAGGAGTCGCTCGACGGCTACGAGAAGGCGATGACGTGCGACCGCGGCGATTTCCGCGAGTACTCCACGATCCGCCGCGAGCTCAGCGACCTCGAGAAGATCAACCGTCGCGACGCCACCGCGCCCCGGCGCCTGAGGGACGAGCGCCAGCAGCAGATCCAGTCGCTGCGCAAGCGGATGCAGCGGCATCCGTGCCACTCGTGCCCCGACCGCGAGGCGCATGCGCGCTGGGCGGAGCGGTACTGGAAGCTCAAACGCTCGACCGACAAGACCCGGCAGCAGATCGATCAGCGCACGGGCACCGTGGCGCGCGTGTTCGACCGGGTCGTCGAGGTGCTCGCCGCGCTGGAGTACGTGGCGATCGAGGCCGACGGCGCGACCGTGCTCACGCGCGCCGGCCGCACGATGCGCCGCATCTACGGCGAGCGCGATCTGCTGGTGGCCGAGTCGCTGCGCCAGGGCCTGTGGGACGGGCTGGACGCCCCCTCGCTCGCCGCTCTCGCGTGCTGCCTCGTGTACGAACCGCGGCGCGACGAGGCCGGACCGGGGGAGCGAGGACTTCCCCGCGGTGCCTTCCGGGGAGCCCTGGATGCCACGCAGACGCTGTGGCAGGAGCTCGACGACCTCGAACGCGACCACCGCCTCCCCGGCTCGGAGAGCCCCGCCTCGGGCCTGGCGCCGGCCATGCACGCCTGGGCGCGCGGCCTGCCGCTGGACAGCGTGCTGACCCTGGCCGACATGGCCGCGGGGGACTTCGTGCGATGGGCCAAGCAGACGATCGACCTGCTCGACCAGATCTCGCTCGTCGCGGAGCCGCCGCTCGCGAAGACCGCGCGCACCGCACTGGACGCGGTGCGCCGGGGCATCGTGGCGTACACGTCGGCATGAGCGGCACGACCCCGCCGCCGCGACCTGTGCTGCGCCTGGCCTTCGCCGCGCCGTTGTCGGTCGTGGCGGGACTCCTTCTGGTCACCGCCTATCCCGCGCTCGCGTGGTGGCCCCTGGCGTTCCCGGCCGTCGCCCTGGCCCTGCTGACGCTCATCGGCCGCCGGTTCTGGTCGGCCGTCTTGGTGGGCTTCCTCTTCGGTGTAGCCTTCTTCTCGGTCAACCTGCTCTTCACGGCGCGTTACCTGGGACCCATCCCGTGGGCCGCGCTCTTCGTGCTCGAGGCGCTGCTGACGGCGGTGCTCGCGGTGCCGATCGCCCTGGCGTACCGGTGGGTGCCCCGCGTGGTTCCCGGGGTGCTCGGCCGCACGCTCGCGCTCCCGGCGCTCGTCGCGGGGCTATGGGTGCTGCGCGAACAGATCGTCGGGTCGTGGCCCTACGGCGGCTTCCCCTGGGGGCGCATCGGCGTGTCGCAGGTGAACGGGCCGTTCGCCGAGGTCGCGTCGTGGGTGGGGATGTCGGGCCTGTCGTTCCTCATCGTGCTGCTGTGTGCGATGGCGGTCGAGCTCGTTCGCCTTCGCCGTTTTCGCAGGCCCCTCGCCGCCGTCCCCGCCGCCGGGTTGCTCGTGGTGCTGCTGGTGCTGCCGCAGTTCCCGACCGCGGCTGCCGGGTCGCTCCGCGTCGGCGCGGTCCAGGGGAACGGCCCGGCCGGGTACTTCGACCAGCGGGCGCGCGATGCCGTGTTGAACGCGCAGCTGGCGGCATCCGCCCCGCTCTTCGGCCAGCAGATGGACGTGCTCCTCTGGCCCGAGGGAGGCGTCGACTCCGACCCGACCGCGAACAGCTCGACCTCCGCGGTGCTCGAAGAGCTGTCGCGCCGCGTCGACGCGCCGCTGCTCGTGTCCGCGGTGACGGAGCGCGGACCCGACCTGTTCAATTCGGCGCTGCTGTGGACGGCCGACGGGCAGTCCGGTGCGACGTACGACAAGCGGCATCCGGTGCCGTTCGGCGAGTACGTGCCCGACCGGGCGTTCTGGGAGCCCTTCGCTCCCGACCTCATCGGGCTCATCGGTCGCGAGTACACGCCGGGCACGGCGAGTCCGCTCATCGACATCGACGGCGTGGGCGTGGGGCTGGCGATCTGCTTCGACGTCATCTACGACGACGTCGTGTGGGACGGGGCCGACGCGGGCGCCCAGGTCTACATGTTCCAGACCAACAACGCCGACTTCCGCGGCACCGACGAGAACCTGCAGCAGCTCGCGTTCGCGCAGATGCGCGCGATCGAGACGGGGCGTGCGGTCGTGAACCTGTCGACGGTCGGGACCAGCCAGGTCATCGCGCCCGACGGGTCGACGCTCGATGCTCTGCCGATCGACGAGGCCGGCCACATGCTGACCGACGTCCCCCTCCGCACCGGCCTGACGCCCGCGGTGGTGATCGGTCCCGCCGTGAAGATGGTGCTCGGGTGGGGGAGCCTCGCCGGTCTTCTCGCGGCAGGGCTGTCGCTGGCGGTGCGCGCGCCGCGCACGAAGAAGACGCCGACCCCCACGGGGGCCGGCGTCTGAATTCTCAGGGCGTTTCGGTCAGGACGTCCCGATCGGGACGCCCTGATCGGCACGTCAGGCGCTGAGCTTCTCGTTGCCCGCGCCGCGACGGGCGCGCACGAAGGCGAGGCGCTCTTCGAGCAACTCCTCGAGCTCGGGGAGCGTGCGGCGCTCGAGCAGCATGTCCCAGTGCGTGCGGGCGGCCTTGTCGCCCGAGTGGTCGACGGTCGCGGTGCCGTCGCCGATGCGCAGCAGCGCTTCGGCGCCGCACGTGCGGCACTCCCAGGACTCCGGAACCTCGGCGTCGGCAGCGAAGGTCAGGACGGTGTCGCGTCCGCAGGTGCTGCAGATGTAGGTGTGTTGTGCACGGTCGTGGAACACGACGCCGTCTTCGCTCTGGAGGCTTTGGGCGCCGAGTCGGATGCCGCGGAGACTGCGGTCTGCCATTTTGTGGTCCTCTCGTCGGTCACCATGTATAACGTCCGCACCTGTGCGCTTTATTCGAACGACGGGCATCGTGGCGCCTTTCACAGAGGATGCTCAGACAGCTGGAGTTCCCCGCGTGTTCACCTTCCGGAGGGCCGCGTCGGCCCGGTCGGTGACGAGGCCGTCGACGCCCAGATCCAGCAGGCGTTCCATGTCGTCGTCGGCGTTCACCGTCCACACGTGCACCTCGACGCCGTGCGCGTGCGCATCGCGCACGAGGCCGCGCGTGACGATGCGCAGCGGCCCCTGCCTCTCCGGTACCTGCAGGGCGTCGAGCCCGTCGAGGAGGGCGCCCACGCGCCCCGACCGTCGCAGGGCGCGCGCGGCGAGCAGCCGCACCACCGTCGCCTGTCCCGGCGATGTCGCGGGGCGTTGCGCGGCTCCGGCTGCGTGCGCGGCGGCGAGCGCCTCGAGGCGGCGATCGTCGGAGAAACTCGTCACGAGCACCCGCTCGGCGTGCGGTGCGACCAGCCGCCCGACACCGTCAGCGGCGGCAGCCGTCTTGACGTCGAGGTTGAACCGCAGCTCGGGGAACGCCTCGAGGGCCTGCGCGAGGGTGATGAGACCGCCGCGGTCGGCCATGAGCTCCTCGAGCTCGTGGAGGCGCACATCGGCGATCTGCCGCGGGTCGCCGGCCACGCGCCGGAGATCGTCGTCGTGGAACAGCACGACCGTTCCGTCAGCGCTCACGTGGCAGTCGGACTCGACGTACGCGGCCCCGGCGGCGTGCGCCTCGGCGACGGCGGCGAAGGAGTTCTCGACGACGCCGTGGGAGGCGGCATCCGCCGTCACGAGTCCGCGGTGGGCCAGCACGCGCGGAGCGGCGGGGGACAGGTAGGGATGCCGCATCATCGGGGCGTGGAGGGGTCCGCGTCGGGCGAAAGCGACGCGGGGCCGTCCGCGCCGGGAGTGCGGGAGGTGAAGGCTCCGGAGAAGCCCTTGAGGGCTTCGGTGAACTCGCTCGGGATGATCCACAGCTTGCTCGCGGCGCCGTCGCTGATCTTGGGCAGCGTCTGCAGGTACTGGTAGGCGAGGAGCTTGTCGTCGGGACGGCCCTCGTGGATCGCCGTGAAGACGGAGTGGATGGCCTCGGCCTCGCCCTGCGCGCGCAGCACCGCCGCCTGCTTGTCGCCCTCGGCCTCGAGGATCGCCGCTTGACGGCGGCCCTCGGCCTCGAGGATCTGCGACTGCTTCGAGCCCTCGGCGGTCAGGATCGCGGCGCGCCGGTCGCGTTCGGCCCTCATCTGCTTCTCCATCGAATCCTGGATAGAAAGGGGCGGATCGATCGCCTTGAGTTCGACGCGCCCGACCCGGATCCCCCATTTCCCCGTGGCCTCGTCGAGCACGACGCGCAGCTGCCCGTTGATGTTGTCGCGACTGGTGAGCGCTTGCTCGAGGTTCAAGCCGCCCACGACGTTGCGCAGCGTCGTGGTCGTGAGCTGCTCGACGGCGCCGAGGTAGTTGGCGATCTCGTAGGTGGCGGCGCGCGCGTCGGTGACCTGGAAGTAGACGACGGTGTCGATCGAGACGACGAGGTTGTCTTCGGTGATCACCGGTTGCGGTGGGAACGACACGACCTGCTCGCGCATGTCGATGAGCGGTCGCACCCGGTCGATGAGCGGGACGACGAGGTTGAGGCCGGGCGTGAGGGTCTTGTGGTAGCGCCCGAGACGCTCGACGACCCCCGCGCGGGCCTGCGGGATGATGCGGATGGCGCGCACGAGCACGATGACGACGAACGCCGCCACCACGATCGCGAGGACCCACCCGATGGTGGCCGGGATCGACGTTGCGAAGTTCATGACGGTCCGATTCTCATAGAGGTGCCTCCTGGCTTCGCGCGGACGACGGCGGTGGCGCCGTCGATGCGGACGACCTCGATGCGCGTGGCGGGGTCGAGTCGGGTGTCGCCGTCGCTGCGCGCGGTCCACACGTCGCCGTTCGCGAGCTTGACCTGCCCCGCGACGGCGGGAGAGACCCGCGACAGCACGAGACCCTCGAGCCCGAGGAGCGCTTCCACGTTCGACGGGCGGGCGTCGGCGCCGCGGTGCAGTCGTCGAAGGAGCGGGGGGCGCAGGAAGAGGAGGAGGGCGACGGCGGCGAGGGCGGCTGAGACGACCTGCAGCCACAGCGGTGCGCCGAGTACTCCCGTGCCGAGCCCGACCGCGGAGCCGCCGGCGAGCATGAGGAACGTCAGCTCGCCCGTGAGCATCTCGACGACCAGGAAGACCAGGATCAGCACGAGCCACCCGATCCAGGCCCACGTGTCGATGATGGAGAGAACGTCCATGTCGCACCTCCTGAGCCCGAACGTAGCACCGGGGAACGCCACCCGGGCCGCTTCCCGACGACCGCACAGGCTTCCCCGGCGGAGAAGCTTTCCCCGGCCGACCGGCTTCGCCGACCGAGGGCCTCCGCCGCTCGAGGGGCTACCCTTCCCGAGAGGGCGGCGGGGCGGTCGGTAGGCTGGGGAGTCGACCCACGATCCTCAGGAGTTCTCCCGTGTCCCAGACCCTCCCGTCCGGCTCGCTGAGCGGCAAGACCGCCCTCGTCACCGGTTCGTCGCGCGGCATCGGCGCCGACACCGTCCGTTACTTCGCCGAGGCCGGCGCCGATGTCGTCATCAACTTCCGCAACAAGGCGCCGCGGGCCGAGAAGCTCGCCGCCCAGCTGCGCGAGCTGGGTGTCGAGGCGCTCGTGGTGGGCGCCGACCTGACCGACCCCGAGTCGGTCGCGGCGATGTTCGGCGAGGTCGAGCGCACGTTCGGCGGCCTCGACATCCTCGTGCTCAACGCCTCGGGCGGCATGGAGTCGGGCATGGCCGAGGACTACGCCCTGCTGCTGAACCGCGACGCACAGGTCAACGTGCTCGAGACGGCGCTGCCGCTGCTGAACGACGACGCGCGCGTCGTCTTCGTCACCAGCCACCAGGCGCACTTCATCCGCTCGACCCCGACGATGCCGGAGTACGAGCCGGTGGCCCTCTCCAAGCGCGCGGGAGAAGACGCGCTGCGCGAGAGGATCCCCGCCCTCGAGGAGCGCGGGATCGGCTTCACGGTGGTCTCGGGCGACATGATCGAGGGCACGATCACCGCGACGCTGCTCGAGCGTGCGAACCCCGGCGCCATCGCCGCCCGCCGCGACGACGCCGGCAAGCTCTACAACGTCGCCGAGTTCGCCGCCGAGGTCGCGCGTGCGGCCGTCGACCCGGTGCCCGCCGACAACACCCGCCTCGTCGGAGACACGGGTTCGTTCGGAGGCGAGTGAGCATGCGGCCGACCGACATCGAGTCCCTGATCGGGGTCGGTCGGCCCGCGATCTCCTCGGACGGCGCCTTCGCCGTCTTCGCGACCTCACGCCCCGACCTCGCCGCCGACCGTGCGGTGGGACAACTCTGGCGGGCCGATCTCGCCACGGCCTCGTCACGCCGTCTCACCCGTGGGGTGGAGGATCGGTCGCCGCGTCTCTCACCCGATGACGCCGTCGTCGCCTTCCTCCGCGGCGACGCGAAGGGGCGCCTGCAGATCTTCGTCGTCGGTTCCTCCGGCGGTGAGCCCGTGCAGGTCACCGACCGACCCGGGGGAGTGACCGACCTCGCCTTCTCGCCCGACGGCCAACGTCTCGCGTTCACGGCACGGGCGCCGGAGCCGGGGCGTTACGGCACCGTCGAGGGGCGGGATGCCGGTGCCGAACCCCCGCGGCGCATCACCGGCATCCGGTGGCACGCGAACGGCCTCGGGTATCTCGATCGTCCCGCGCAGGTGTTCGTGGTCGACGTGCCGTCCACCGACGCGGAGCCGTTCTACGAGCCCGCGCCCGCGATCGACGAGCCCGAGACGCGCGTCGTGCCCCACCCTGCGACGCAGCTCACCCGCGGCGGCACGAGCTGGGCCGGCGTGGCCTGGACGCTTGACGGCGCCGAGGTGCTCAGCGTGCCCGACATGATCGAGACCTCGCGGCGCGACCTGCGCGACCGCGTCGTCGCGATCGCCGTCGATGGGGGAGTGCAGCGCGAGGTGCTGGGCATCGCGGAGAACCTGTCGGTGTCGGCGGTCCAGACGGCGCCCGACGGAACGGTCTTCCTCCTCGCGCACGATGTCGGCGGCTCGGGCGTGGACTTCGTCGCGCCGGGCGTGGCGCTGTTCGCCCTCGACGGCGACGCACCACGCGTGCTGACCGACCCCGAGACGATCGACCTCGGCGAGGTGGGGAGCCATCTCTCGTTCGACGGCGACGACGTCCTCGTGCAGGATCGCACCCGCGGGCGGGTGCGCCTGCTGCGCGTGACGCGGACGGGCACCGTGACCGAGGTCCTCGGCGGCGACCTCGAGGTGAACGGCCACGCCGCGGCGGCGGGACGGGTCGTGGCATCCGTCGCCTCTCCCGAGTCGTTCGGCGAACTCGTGATGATGCACGGGCGCGAGATGCGGGCGTTGACGAGGTTCGGGGCCGCGGCGTGCGACCGCGGCGTCGTCGTGCCGATCGATCACGAGGTGACCGGGCGCGACGGCTACCCCGTGCACGGTTGGGTCGCCGTCCCCGAGGGGGAGGGCCCGTTCCCGGTGATCCTGCAGATCCACGGCGGACCCTACGCCGCCTACGGCGTGCACCTCTTCGACGAGACCCAGGTGCTGGTGGATGCCGGCTACGCGGTGGTCTACAGCAACCCGCGGGGGAGCGCCGGATACGGTCGCGCCCACGGGCGAGCGATCCGGCAGCGCATGGGGACGCTCGACTTCTTCGACGTCATGGACTTCTTCGACGCCGTCGTGACAGCCGACCCGCGGCTGGACGCGGGACGCGTCGGCGTCATGGGCGGGTCGTATGGCGGGTATCTCACGGCGTGGATCATCGCGCACGACCACCGCTTCGCGGGCGCGATCGTCGAGCGCGGCTTCCTCGACCCCGCCTCCTTCCCCGGTTCGAGCGACATCGGCTCGTTCTTCGGCCAGGAGTACGTCGGCACCGATCCGACGCAGGTCGCGGCGCAGAGTCCGATGGCTGTGGTCGACCGGGTGCGCACGCCGACGCTCGTGCTCCACTCCGAGCTCGACTTCCGCTGCCCGCTCGAACAGGCCACGCGCTACTACGCGGCGTTGAAGCAGCGGGGGACCGAGGCCGAGATGCTCGTCTTCCCCGGCGAGGATCACGAGCTCACCCGCGCCGGGCGGCCGCAGCACCGCGTCCAGCGGTTCGAGGCCGTGCTCGAGTGGTGGGGCCGGCACCTGCCGGTGACCTGACGGACGGCCCGGACGCGAGGGCATCCGGGCCGTCCGGCGGTCGGGGTCAGACGGCCTTGCCGAACTGGATCGCGCGGACGATCTGGAAGACGCCGAGGATGACGAGCGAGACGCCGATCAGCAGGAACAGCGTGACCGCCCCCAGCAGCGGCGAGAACAGCAGGACGACGCCGGCGACGATGCTGACGATCGCGAAGAAGATCGTCCATGCGCGCGCCTTCGATCCGTGGCCCGCGGTGGTGAGCGAGACGACGCCCTCGATGATCCACAGGATGCCGACGAGCGTGCCGATGAAGACGCCGAACCACGCGGCGGTGGCCGGCAGGTTGGTGAAGGAGAAGATGCCGGCGACGATGAACAGCACGCCCAGCACGATGTAGCCGATGCGCGCCCAGCCGGAGCGCCAGAACAGACCGATACCGATGTTCACCAGTCCGGCGATGATGACGTAGACGGCGATGATCCCGACGGCGACCTGGGCTGTGCGACCGGGCCAGAGCAGGATCAGCAGGCCGATGACGAGCGACAGCGCGCCGCTCACGCCGAGGGCGGTCCGGACGGCTCCGACGGCGGGACTGGTCGTGGACGAGGGCGACATGGCGAGCCTTTCTGAGTGAACGCTGAGAACAGTGCTCACCCTAGACCCGGGCGTGAAACCCGCGCGAACGTCCCGTCGCGGACGGTCACGCGGGGGAGTGGTCGAGCAGGAGCGCGACCGCGAACAGTACGGGCAGGCACCCGACCGTCGAGATGAACACGACGTCGCGCGAGAGGATCTCGCCGACGCCGTAGCGCTGTGCGAAATTGAACACGTTCTGCGCGGTGGGAAGTGCCGCGAGCACCACGACGATGAAGATCTGCTGCTCGGGCAGACCGAACAGCGACGCCACCAGCAGCGCGATCGCGGGCATGGCGATCAGCTTGAGCGCCGAGGCGATGACGACGTCCACGCGGCGCCCGGGCTCCGTCAGCACGCGCTGGCCGTACAGCGACATGCCGTACGACATCAGCAGCACGGGGACGCACGCGCCCGCGATGAGATGGAGGGGGTCGAAGACGATGGGCGGCAGGTCGATGCCCAGCAGCGCGACGAGGACGCCGAGCGCGGAGCCGATGAGCATAGGGTTCTTCGCCGTCTGCGCCAGGATGCGTCCGATGTTCCGGGAGCCCGAGGTCGCGGCATCCAGGATGCCCAGGGCGATGGGCATCAGCACGAGCAGCTGGAACAGGATGACGGGCGCCGAGAACGCGGCGTTGCCGAGCATGTAGAGCGAGATCGGGATGCCGATGTTGTTGCTGTTCACCTGCCCCGCCGACAGCGCGCCGATCACGGTCTCACCGACCGGTCGGCGCAGAATCAGCGCCGAGATGAGCACGGAGACGGCGATGATCGCGGCGGCGGTGATCATCGACACCGGCAGCAGGGCCGAGAACAGCGTGGCCACGTCGGCCGTGGCGAGCACCGTGAACAGCAGGAACGGCGACAGCACGAAGAAGGTCAGGCGGCTGAGGACGTGCCGCGCGTGCGGACCCAGCAGATCGATGCGCGCGATGACATAGCCCACGATCACGGCGAGGCCGACGACGGCGAATCCGGTGAGGATGCCGCTCACGCGTGGATCCCGTGACGGGACGGGGCGGGGGAGAGAGGCATCCTCTCGAGCGTAGCGGGGGCGCGGAGGCGGCCGTGACGCGGGTGCGGGGCGGGAGGGAGCTTCGCACGGAGCGGGGGCGTGTCGGGTCACGGGCAGCGGCGCAAGTCCCGGGGGAGGCCCGGGACGCGGCTCTATCCTCGGCTCCTGACATCCCCGTCGGGGGCCATCGACCGTCTGGAGCTCCGAGTGAACACCTACCCCGCCAACCTCACCGAGATCCTCGAGCGTGAACCGCTGCCGGCATCCGGGATCGACTCGGACGACGTCGCGTACGAGATCGACGGCGTCGCGTATCGCGGGTATCGCGCGCGGCCGGCCGGCGAGGGGCGGTATCCGGGCGTCATGGTCGTGCACGACTGGCTCGGTGTGACCGACTACGTGCGCATGCGGTGCGACATGCTCGCCCGGCTCGGTTACGCCGCGTTCGCCGCCGACGTGTACGGCGCAGACGTGCGACCGACCCCACAGGAAGCTCCGGCGGTCGCCGGGCGCTTCTACCAGGATCGTCCGATGTGGCGGAAGCGCCTCGTCGAGGCCTTCGAGCAGCTTCGCGTCGACCCCTCGGTGGATGCCGACCGCACCGCGGCCATCGGCTACTGCTTCGGCGGTTCCTCGGTGCTCGAGCTCGCTCGCACGGGCGCGGACGTCGACGCGGTCGTCAGCTTCCACGGGGGCCTGCTCACCGGGCCCGAGGGTGAAGCGGAGAGCATCACCGCCGGCATCCTGGTGCTGCACGGCGCGGCGGATCCCGTCGCGCCCGACGACGCCATGATCGCCTTCGAGAACGATCTGCGGACGGCGCCGTCGGTCGACTGGCAGCTCGTGTCGTACGCGAACGCGATGCACGCGTTCACGCTGCCGGATGCCGATGCTCCCGAGCAGGGCGCGCAGTTCCAGGCCACCGCCGAGCGACGCAGCTGGGCGGCGATGAAGGCGTTCCTGTCGGAGATCTTCGGCTGAGGCGGGCTGCTGCGTGGCCGCTGGGCCGCCGGTGACGCAAGCCGATAATGCACATTATGTCAGTTTACGTCGATCGACCGGATCCCCCGCGCCGAGGGAAACCCGTGCGCTGTCTCTCCGTCGGAGTCAGGACCCCGTGCGGATCCACTCCGACGTGACGCCGATCACCCGCGACCCGTCGAGATCGCCCAGCGACAGGCCGGCGAAGCGCACCGCGGCCTCCGACGTCTGCCACCGGAATTTCGGCTCCGACGTGGTGGCCGCCTCGACGACGGCTTTTGCGGCGTCCTCCGCCGATTGCGCGGCCGCGAACGACGCGGCCGTGCGGTCGAGGTAAGCCTGCTGCAGTTCGCTGTACGGGCCGGCCGGGGCGCGGTGCACCGAGTCGGTGAACGACGATGCCACCGCCGCGGGCTCGACGATCGAGACGTCGATGCCGAACGGCGCGACGACCGGGGCGAGGGACTGCATGAGCCCCTCCACGGCGAACTTCGCCCCGCAGTACGCGTCGGCGAACGGCTGGCCGACCGCTCCCCCGACGCTCGTCACGGTCACGATGCGGCCGCGGCCGCGCTCGCGCATTCCCGGCAGCACGAGACGGGTGAGACGGGCGACCGAGAGGTAGTTCGTGTCGAGTTGCGCCTGGAGATCGGCATCCGACAGCTGCTCGAGCGTGCCGACGGCGCCGCGCCCGGCGTTGTTGACGAGGATGTCGACGGGCCCGACGGCCTCGATCAAGGCCTCGGCTGCAGCGGCATCCGTCACCTCCAGGGCGCGGATGTCGAGCTCGACCTCCGCCCGGGCGGCGGCCTCGCGCAAGGCGTCGGCGCGGGAGACGTCGCGCACCGTCGCGATGACCGCGACACCCGCCTTCGCGAGTCCGATGGACGTGTGCAGGCCGATGCCGCTGGAGGTGCCGGTGACGAGCGCAGTAGTCATACGCTCATCCTCCTCCCGTCCGCGCGAGAGGGAAATGCGGTTCTCATCCAGCGAACGCTGACAGGCTGACGCGATGACGATCGATCGGGGGCACGGTCTTCGCCGCGCCATGAGGCGCCGTCCGCGGACGACCGTGGCTCTCGCGGCGACCGGGCTGTTCGTGCTGTGCCTCGCGGTGCTGACGATCGTCATTGCCGTCGGAGCGCGCGGCGACGGGAGGACCGAGGTCGTCGTCGGATCGTGGGATGCCGACGCGATCCTCTCCGTGGCGGGACCGGCATCCGGTCTGCTCCTGCTCGTGGTCCTGTGCGCGATCCGGGCTCCGCGGTGGTGGCTGCTGCTGTTCGTGCCGCTGCGCCTGGCGGTGAGCGTGGTGCTTCTCGGTGCGCTGCTCCTCGCGGCGTTCAAGACAGGCGGAACCGTCGTGCCCCTCGTCGTGGACGGGTGCCGGAGCGGCTATGTGGTCAGCGAACGCCGGCCGTGGGACGAGACCGACGTGCGGGTGCTCCGAGTCGACGGGCTGACGGGAACGCTCGTCGCGAGCGGGACGGCTCGCGACGGCGGGCACCCCTTCGCCGAGGGGGACTACCGAATCGTGAGCGACGGCGAGAACCTGCGCGTGCGGTCGTCCCGCCTCACCGGTCCCACGTTCGTTCTGCCGGTGCTCGCCGATCCGGTATCCGGTTCGTGCGGTCTGCCGGATGGGGAGGGGCCCCTTCTCACGCCCACGGCGGAGCCGGCGGCTCGACAGTCCGAGGAGGGGCCTGCGCCCGCCCCGATTCTCGGCGACAGGCGCGCTGAGGTGGCCCGCATGGTGCAGGTGACCCTGGATGCCGCGACCACACCTGTCAGAGACGCGGACGGGGCGTTCGTCGAGGCCCCGGCGGCATCCGATCTGCCGTGCGACGGCACGACCGGGATCGCCCTCGCCTTCGCGACGGGCGACAACAGCGCCTCGTACGCGTCGATCCTCGCGGCGTGGGACGCCGAGGGCTTCTCCGCCGATCGCGCGATGCAAAACGACCTCCGCGACAACGGCGTCGTGCGGCTCTCCGCGCGCGACAGGTCGACGATCGACGGCCTGCTGCACCTCGCGCTGACGGCGCCGTGCCGTGCCTCGTGACACAGGCGCGGGCACAGCGCGTCACGCGTGAGGCAGTGACGGGGCGGGCGTCCGTGCGTCGCGTGTGACGGGTCAGCGGGCACGGGGTGTCGCAGACGCCGGAGCCGCGGTCAGGTCAGGGGTTCGAGAGTCACCCATCGGCCGCCGAACTTCGGCTCGCGGCCGTCGCCCGACGACGTGCGGGTCAACCGCCGCCGCACCCAGGGCGCGACGTGCTCGCGATAGTAGGCGGAGCCCTTCAGCCGCTCGATCTCGGGGATCTCGCGCAGATGCCACCACTCCCCCGGCGGGGTGAGGCCGACGGACTCGATCACGCGGGCGGCGACGCGGTGGTGGCCGCGAGGATTCATGTGCAGGCGGTCCACCGACCAGAACTCCGCGCCCGCCAGCTCCCGGTCGAACCAGTTGTAGGCCGTGAGCACGTCGGGCCGTGTCTCGAGGCGTTTCTCGACCGCGTGAGAGAGGCGGTCACCGCGCGCTTCGATGAGCTTGCCGAGCGGCAGCCCCGCCGAGGGGTTCGCACCGGAGAGCACGATGAGCTGCACGCCCTCCTCGTCGCAGCGGCGAACGACGTGGTCGAAGAGGTCGACGATGCGCTCGATGCCGGTCCGCGGGCGCAGCATGTCGTTGCCGCCGCCGTTGAACGACAGGTGGGTCGGCTTCAGCGCGAGCGCCGGCTCGAGCTGCTGCGCGACGATCGGCTCGATGAGCTTGCCGCGGATAGCGAGGTTCGCGTACTCGATCGGCTCCCCCGCGGCATCCGCCCACCCTTGGGCTGCAAGATCGGCCCAGCCTCGTACGGTGCCGTCGGGTAGTTCGTCGCCGACTCCCTCGGTGAACGAGTCGCCGATCGCGACGTAGCGCACGGATGCCATGCCCCGAGCCTACGCGCGCGACGCACAGGCGACGCGCAGTCGGTCGCCCGCCATATTCGCCGGTTCGGGGCGCATCCCGACGTTCGGGGCGGATGGTTCGCGCCCCGAACGGTGGAATCCGCCCCGAACCAAGGGAACATGGCCTCCGTGAGCGGCTGCGCCGGGAAAAGCGGGGCTACGCCAGTGCCCGACCCCTCTGCTCGCGCAGGAAGAGGGCGGCCACGACGGCGACGGCGAAGAACGCCGCGAAGACGACGAAGAGCAGGGGCGCTCCGCCGAGCCCGAGCAAAGGCGGCACAGCGAGAGGGGCGAGGATGGATGCGATGCGCCCGACCCCCGCGGCCCACCCCGCGCCCGTCGCACGCAGGGCCGTCGGGTAGGTCTCCGGGGTGGCGGCGTAGAGCGCGCCCCACGCGCCGAGGTTGAAGAACGACAGGGCCATGCCCGCTGCGATCACCGCGACCTCGCCCGACGCCGTGCCGAACAACACCGCCGAGACGGCGGATCCCGCGAGGAACGTGGCGAGTGTCGCACGGCGGCCCCACGTCTCAATCAGCCAGGCCGCGACGGCGTAGCCGGGCAGCTGGGCGAGCGTGATCACCAGGGTGAAACCGAACGAGCGCACGAGGTCGTAGCCCTGCGAGACGAGGATCGTGGGGATCCAGATGAACGCCCCGTAGTACGAGAAGTTCACGCAGAACCACAGCACCCACAGGCTCGCGGTGCGCGCCCGGAGGGCGGGTGCCCACAGTGCGCTCACGCGCGGCCGGGGGGCGGGAGAGGATGCCGCGACCCCTTCCGTCGACGCTTCGAGGGCGATGCGACCGGCGGCGGCCTCCAGGTCGCGCACGATGACGACCGCCTCCGCGTTGCGTCCGCGCGAGGCCAGCCACCTCGGGGACTCGGGCAGCCCCCACCGGACGACGAGCGCGTACACCGCGGGGATCGCGCCGAGGGCGAAGGCCCACCGCCAGCCGTCGGCGGACGACGGCACCACGAGGTAGCCGATCACCGCGGCGGCCGTCCATCCGACCGCCCAGAACGCCTCGAGGAAGACGATGAGACGCCCCCGCATGCGCGCCGGCGCGAACTCGCTGACGTAGGTCGAGGCCACGGGCAGCTCCGCCCCAAGGCCCAATCCGACGACGAAGCGCAGCACGAGCAGCGCCGCCAGCCCTCCCACGAGGGCGCTCGCGCCGGTGGCCACGCCGTACACCAGCAGGGTGAGGGCGAAGACGTGACGGCGGCCGAAACGGTCGGCGAGCAGTCCGCCGACGCTCGCCCCGATCGCCATTCCGGCGAACCCCGCCGACGCGATCCACGACGCCTGCGTCGGGGCCAGCTGCCACTGCACGCTGAGCGCGGCGATGACGAACGAGATGAGCCCGACGTCCATGGCATCCAGGGCCCATCCCAGCCCCGATCCGCCGAGGATCCTGCCGTGCCGCCGGGTGAACGGCAGGGCGTCGAGACGCTCGGACACCCGGACGGTGTCGGTGCTCGTGGTCACCGGGCGACGGGAGCGTCGGCGAGCATGTCGTGCACGAGCGGCCGCACCTGCGTGCCGTACAGCTCGATGCTGCTCAGGAGGTGGTCGTGCGAGATCGACCCGCTGGCCATCTTGAGCTGGAAGCGGCTGTTGCCGAGGGCCCGCACAGTCGCGGCGATCTTGCGGGCGACCGTCTCGGGCGAGCCCACGTACATCGAGCCCTCGGGGCCGACATCGTGCTGGAAGCGCAGGCGGTTGTACTCCGGCCAGCCGCGCTCGCGCCCGATGGTGTTGTTCAGCTCGGCGACGCCCTCGTACGCCTCTTCCCACGCCTGTTCGTCTGTGGCGGCGACGTGCCCGGGCGAGTGCACCGAGATGGGCATCTGCGGCTTGCCGAGCTCGGCGAGCGAGCGGCGGTACAGGTCCGCGTACGGACGGAACCGCGCCGCCGAGCCGCCGATGATTGCGAGGACCAGGCCGTACCCGTAGCGCGCCGTGCGCACGACCGACTCGGGTGAGCCCCCGACTCCCACCCACGCCTTCAGACCGTTCTCGGTCTTCGGGTAGACGTCGGCGTCCTGCAGCGCGGGGCGCGTGCGGCCCGACCACGTGACGGGCCTCTCCTGCAGGAGGAGCGAGAACAGCTCGAGCTTCTCCTCGAAGAGCACTTCGTAGTCGGCGAGGTCGTAGCCGAAGAGCGGGAACGACTCGATGAACGATCCACGCCCGAGGATCACCTCGGCACGCCCGTGCGAGACGGCGTCGAGGGTCGCGAACCGCTCGTAGACGCGCACGGGGTCGTCGCTGGAGAGGACCGTGACGGCCGTGCCGAGGTGGATGTCCCGCGTCCGCGCGGCCGCCGCGGCGAGGACGATCTCGGGGCTGGTGACGGCGAAGTCCTTGCGGTGGTGCTCGCCCACCCCGAAGAACGACACGCCCACCTGGTCGGCCAGTACCGCCTGGTCGACGACGTTGCGGATGGTCTGCGCATCGGACAGCAGCGACCCGTCGGGGCCGCGTGAGATGTCTCCGAAGGTGTCGAGGCCGAGCTCGAGAGGGCGAACGTCCATGAGGTCTCCTTGCATTCGGATGAATGAACTTTACGCGTGCTCGGGGTATTCCCCCGCATCGACGAGGGGCACCGCCGCAGCGGCACCCCCAGGGGAATCAGACGGATGCCAGAGCTGTGCGCAGCGTGTCGAGACCGACGCCGCCGATGTCGAGGGCCCGGGTGTGGAACTGCTTCATCGAGAAGTCCGCCCCGCGGCGCTCCCGCTCCTCCTCGCGCACCTGCTCCCAGATACGCTGGCCGACCTTGTACGACGGTGCCTGCCCCGGCCACCCGAGGTATCGGTTCACCTCGAAGCGCACGAACTCCTCGCTCATGTTGACGTTCTTCAGCATGAAGGCGAGGGCGTAGTCGTGATCCCAGGTGCCGTTGCCGTCGAGGCGCGGCTTCTGCAGGTGCACGCCGATGTCGAGCACCACGCGCGCCGCGCGCATGCGCTGCCCGTCGAGCATGCCGAGACGGTCGGCGGGGTCGTCGAGGTAGCCGAGCTGCTCCATCAGACGCTCGGCGTAGAGGGCCCAGCCCTCCGCGTGCCCGCTGGTGCCGGCCAGCAGGCGGCGCCACGAGTTGAGTTCCGCGCGGTTGTACACGGCCTGAGCGATCTGCAGGTGGTGGCCCGGCACGCCCTCGTGGTAAACGGTCGTGAGTTCGCGCCACGTGTCGAACGTGTCGACGCCCTCCGGCACCGACCACCACATGCGACCCGGTCGGGAGAAGTCGTCGGTCGGACCGGTGTAGTAGATGCCGCCCTCGTTCGTGGGCGCGATCATGCACTCCAGGCGACGGATGGGCTCGGCGATGTCGAAGTGCGTGCGACCCAGCTCCTCGACGGCTTTGTCGCTGGTGCGCTGCATCCACTCCTGCAGGGCCTGCGTTCCGCGGAGCTTGCGCGACTCGTCCTTCTCGAGGAAAGCCACGGCTTCCTCGACGCTCGCGCCGGGCAGGATCTCGTTCGCGATGGCCTCCTGCTCGGCGACCATGCGCGCGAGCTCTTCGACGCCCCACTCGTACGTCTCGTCGAGGTCGATCTCGGCCCCGAGGAAGCGGCGCGAGTGCAGCGCGTACATCTCGCGGCCGACGGCGTCGACGTCGCCCGCCACCGGGGCGAGCTCCCCCGCGAGGAATGTCGCGAGCGCGTCGTAGGCCACGCGTGCGGCGTTGGCGTTGGCGGACAGGTCGCGGGCGAGGGATGCCGGCAGCTGGCCCTCCTCGGGAGCGGCATCACCGACGAACTCGGCGAAGAACCCCGTGTCGGACGTGTAGCGGGCGATCTGCGTCACGACCTCGGTCACCTGACGGCGGGCCGGAACGACGCCCTCGGCGATTCCGCGACGGAGCGTCGCGACATACCCGTCGATCGCAGCCGGGAGCGCCTTCATGCGCTCCGAGATGATCGACCAGTCGTCCACTGTGGCGGTGGGCATGAGGTCGAACGTCGAGCGGATGTCCTGCGCCGGCGAGGCGATGACGTTGAGGTCGCGCAGATGCGTCTTCGCCTCGTGCTGCTCGATCGTCAGGTCGAGCTCGCGACCCAGGTCCATCTTCGTGACCGTGTCGATCGCGTCGACGGGCTCGGCGGTCTCGAGCGCGCTCCGCGTCGCGCGCGCATCGGACACGAGGGCCTCGGCACCCTCGGGGCTGTAGTCGCCGAAGCGGCCGTTGTGCTCGAACCGGCCGATGTAGGTCGCCAGCGTCGGCTCGCGCTCGGCCAGGGTGTCCACCCACGCGTCCGCGATCGTGTCGATCGGCGTGGGGCTGCGGTGTGCGTCAGTCATCCTCCGAGCCTAGGGAAGGCTCAGCGATGGCGCACCCCGCCCCCGCCGGTGGAGGCGTCGGGGAGGAGGGGTGGCCGGGATCAGTGGCCCGCTTCGTCCCAGTCGCCGCCGCGACCGATCTGCACGTCGAGGGGCACCGACAGGTCGGCCGCGTCGGCCATGCGCGCGCGCACGATGCCCTCCACGGCATCCCACTCCCCCGCCGCGACCTCGACGACGAGTTCGTCGTGGATCTGCAGCAGCACGCGAGAACGCAGTCCCGCGGATGCCAACTCGTCGCGGATGCGGAACAGCGCGACTTTCATGATGTCGGCGGCACTGCCCTGGATGGGGGCGTTCAGCGCCGCGCGCTCCGCGTTCTCGCGCAGGACCCGGTTCATGCTGGTCAGATCGGGGAACGGCCGGCGTCGACCGAAGATCGTCTCGGTGTAGCCGTCTTGACGGGCCTGCTCGACCGAGCCCCGCAGGTAGTCGCGCACCGCACCGAAGCGGGCGAAGTACTCGAGCATGAGCTTCTTGGCCTCGGACTGTTCGATGCGCAGCTGCTTCGACAGGCCGAAAGCCGACAGTCCGTAGACGAGGCCGTACGACATCGCCTTCACCTTCGTGCGCATCGCGGGCGTGACGTCCTGCGGATCGACACCGAAGACGCGCGCGCCGACGAACCGGTGCAGGTCTTCGCCGGAGTTGAACGCCTCGATCAGACCGGGGTCGCCGGAGAGGTGCGCCATGATCCGCATCTCGATCTGGGAGTAGTCGGCGGTCAGCAGCGTCTCGTAGCCCTCGCCGACCTCGAACGCGGCGCGGATGCGACGGCTCTCCTCGGTGCGGATCGGGATGTTCTGCAGGTTCGGGTCGGTGCTCGACAGGCGGCCGGTCTGGCTGCCGGTCTGCACGTACGTCGTGTGGATGCGTCCGTCGGCGCCGGTCGCGGTGTCGAGGGCGTCGATGATCTGCTTGAGCTTCGTCGCCTCGCGGTGGCGCAGCAGCAGGTCGAGGAACGGGTGCGGGGCGCTCTCCTGCAGGTCGGCGAGGGCAGCGGCATCCGTCGTGTAGCCGCTCTTCGTCTTGCGCGTCTTGGGCAGCTGAAGCTCGTCGAAGAGCACCTCCTGCAGCTGCTTGGGCGAGCCGAGGTTCACCTCGTGCCCGATCGCCGCGTAGGCGTCGCGCGCGAGGGCGTCGGCGCGCGCACCGAGCTCGGCCGAGAACCCGGACAGCTTCTCGTGCGACACGGCCACCCCGGCCAGCTCCATGTCGGCCAACGCCGTGAGGGTGGGCAGCTCGATGTCGTCGAGCACCGAGGCGACCTTCTCGGGTAGCGTCGCGCGCTGCGCCTCGGCGACGCGGCGGGTGAACCACGACAGCTGGCCGGGAGTCGCGCCCTCCGTCTCGGGGACGAGCTGGGTGGGATCGGCGACCGGCAGCTTCTCGTCGAGCTCGCGCTCCACGAGGTCGGCGAGCGACTTGTCGGGGAAGCTCGGGCGAACGAGCCATCCGGCCAGCAGCACGTCGAATGCCACGCCGCCCACCCTGACTCCCTCGCGGGCGAGGGCTTTGATCTGGGGTTTGGCATCGCAGAACACCTTGGGGGCGTCGGATGCCAGCCACGGCGCCAGCGCGTCGCGGACGGCCGGACTCCATTCGGCCTCGACGGCCGCGTCAGCAGACGCGAGACCGATCGCCGTGGGCACGGAACCGGAGAGGCTGAGGGTGACCCCCACCTCGCCGTGCGCGTCGGTCGCCCACGCCGCGAGGGCCGCGGGGTCGAGGCGCTGCGGCGCGGGAGCGGTCGCGGTCGGGCGGACCTCTTCGACGACGCCGCCCTCGGCGCCCAGCGCGTCGAAGACGCGCGGCAGCAGCGTGCGGAACTCCAAGCGGGCGAAGATGTCGCGGACGGCCTGCGCATCGAGCGGCTGGACGGCGAGGTCGTTCGGGCCGACCGGGAGCTCGACATCGCGCAGCAGGCGGTTCAGCGCGCGGTTGCGCTTGACGGCGTCGAGGTGCTCACGCAGGTTGTTGCCGACGACGCCGGTGATCTTGTCGGCGTTGTCGAGGAGGGCCTCGAGCGACCCCCACTGTGTCAGCCACTTGACGGCGGTCTTCTCGCCCACCTTCGGCACGCCGGGCAGGTTGTCGCTCGTCTCGCCGACGAGGGCGGCGATCTCGGGATACTGAGCCGGCGGCAGCCCGTACTTCTCGATCACCGCGTCGGTGTCGTAGCGCTTGAGCTGCGAGACGCCCTGCACGTTGGGGTAGAGAAGCGTGACGTCGTCGGTCACGAGCTGGATGGTGTCGCGATCACCCGAACAGACCAGAACCGTGAAGCCCTGCTCCTCCCCCTGCGTGGCGAGGGTCGCCAGGATGTCGTCGGCTTCGAAGTCTTCTTTCTTCAAGACCGGAACACCCATCGCGGCCAGGCACTCCTGCAGGAGCGGGATCTGCCCCTTGAACTCGGCCGGCGACTCGCTGCGGTTGGCTTTGTACTCCGTGTATTCGCGCGTGCGGAACGATTGCCGCGACGTGTCGAAGGCGACGGCGAGGTGCGTGGGCTTCTCGGCCTTCACGAGGTTCACGAACATCGACAGGAAGCCGTAGATGCCGTTGGTGTGCTGGCCGTCCTTCGTCGAGAAATTGTCGACCGGCAGCGCGTAGAACGCGCGGTAGGCCAGCGAGTGGCCGTCGACGACGAGGAGAGTAGGCTTTTCGGCATCCGTCACTCTCCCAGCGTAACGAGAACCACGGACACTCCCCCGGCTCGGCCCGATTCGCGGCCGTCCCGCCCGGTACGACGAAGGCGACGATGAGCAGCTCCACGACTCCCGACACCCGCAGTGGCCTCGACTGGGCGCGCGAGCGCGGCATGGGGGCCCTCGCCGCGAAGATGGGCATCGAGTGGGTCGAGTTCTCGGTCGAGCGCAGCGTCGCGACGATGCCCGTCGAGGGCAACACCCAGCCGGTGGGTCTCCTGCACGGCGGCGCCTACGTCGTCCTCGGCGAGTCGCTCGGGTCGATGGCGGCCAATATGTACGCCGGATCCGGCAAGCTCGCGGTCGGCATCGACATCAACGCCACGCACACGCGTTCGGCCACCTCGGGCATCGTCACGGGGGTCTGCACCCCGATCCATCTCGGTCGCTCGCTGACGGTCCACGAGATCGCCGTGAGCGACGAACAGGGCCGGCGCTGCTCGACCATCCGCATCACGAACATGATCAAGGACGCCCCGCAGCCCTGACCCGGATTCGCGCGGGAGGACCCGGAGCCTGTCGAAGGGTCCGGGCCCAACGAGAAATGGATGCCACGCACGTGGCATCCATTCTCGAAAGGCGCTGCGGTCAGCCCTTCTTGGGCGCCAGCTGCTCGATGATCGCCTTGGCGACGTCCTGCATGGTGAGGCGGCGGTCCATGGACGCCTTCTGGATCCAGCGGAAGGCCTCGGGCTCGCTCAGGCCCATCTTCTCGTTCAGCAGACCCTTCGCGCGGTCGACGAGCTTGCGGGTCTCGAAACGCTCGACCATGTCGGCGACCTCGGCCTCGAGCGTGATGATCTGCTCGTACCGGGCCAGGGCGATCTCGATCGCCGGCAGCAGGTCGTTCGGCGTGAAGGGCTTGACCACGTAGGCCAGGGCGCCGGCCTCGCTGGCGCGCTCGACGAGCTCCTTCTGGCTGAACGCCGTCAGCAGCACGACGGGGGCGATGTGGTTCTTGCTCAGCTTCTCGGCGGCGCTGATGCCGTCGAGCTGCGGCATCTTGACGTCCATGATCACGAGATCGGGACGCAGCTCGGTGGCCAGCTGCACGGCGGTCTCGCCGTCACCTGCCTCGCCGACGACATCGAAGCCGTTGTCGCGGAGGATCTCGACGATGTCGAGGCGGATCAGCGACTCGTCTTCCGCGACGACGACGCGACGCGGTGCGGTCGGCGCAGTGGCCGGGGCGGCTTCTTGATCAGTCACGAGACCATCCTAGAACGTGGATTCGCGCACCCACGGGAGACCGCGGATGCGATAGGGCGTACCGGTGGTGGGACTCGAACCCACACGTCTTTCGACAGAGCATTTTGAGTGCCCCGCGTCTGCCATTCCGCCACACCGGCAGGTGTTGCGTTCCCAATGTACCGGGCGGGAACGCAACACGACGCGCGCCGGGGTCTCCGGCGCGCGTCGTGAGGGCTCAGACTTCCTGGTACCCGGGGGCCGCGCCGTGCACGGCGTCGCCCACGCGGTGCACGCGCAGGTCGTTCGTCGAACCGGCGATTCCGGGAGGGGAACCGGAGATGACGACGACCTTGTCGCCGACCTTGGCCAGGTCGTGCGTGAGCAGGTAGTCGTCGACCTGCAGGAACATCTTGTCGGTGTGCGACACGTGCTCCACCAGGGTCGAGCGAACGCCCCAGGTCAGCGCGAGACGACGGCGGATGCCGGGCTCCGGCGTGAACGCGATCATCGGGATGGTCGAGCGCAGGCGCGACATCCGGCGGGCGGAATCGCCCGACTCGGTGAAGACGCACAGGTACTTCGCCTCGACGAAGTCCGCGACCTCGACGGCGGCGAGGGTGATGGCGCCACCCTGCGTGCGGGGCTTGTTGGTCAGAGGCGCGATGCGCTCGAGACCGTGCTCCTCGGTCGACTCCACGATCCGGGCCATCGTCTCGACGACCACCACGGGGTAGGCGCCCACGCTGGTCTCGCCGGACAGCATGACCGCGTCGGCACCGTCGAGCACGGCGTTGGCGACGTCGGACGTCTCGGCGCGCGTGGGGACGGGGTTGGTGATCATCGACTCGAGCATCTGCGTCGCGACGATGACGGGCTTGGCCATGCGGCGGGCGAGCTCGACGGCGCGCTTCTGCACGATCGGCACGGCCTCGAGCGGAAGCTCGACGCCCAGGTCGCCGCGGGCGACCATGATGCCGTCGAACGCGTCGATGATCTCTTCGAGGTTGTCGACTGCCTGCGGCTTCTCGATCTTGGCGATGACGGGCACGTAGCGTCCCTCTTCGGCCATGATCTCGTGCACGCGCTCAATGTCCTTGGCATCCCGCACGAACGAGAGGGCGATGAGGTCGGCACCGGCGTTGAGGCCCCAGCGCAGGTCGGACTCGTCCTTCTCGCTCAGCGCGGGGACGTTCACGGCCACGCCGGGCAGGTTGATGCCCTTGTTGTTCGACACGGGACCGCCGACGATGACCTTGGTGGTCACGACGGTGCCGTCGGTCTCGACGACCTCCACGCGCACCTTGCCGTCGTCGATGAGGAGGAAGTCTCCCGGGCGGACGTCCTGGGGCAGGCCCTTGAAGGTCGTGCCGACGATCTCCTTGGTGCCGAGGATGTCTTCGATCGTGATCTTGAAGATGTCGCCGGGCAGCAGGTCGTGCGGACCGTTCTCGAACTTGCCGAGACGGATCTTCGGGCCCTGGAGGTCGACGAGAGCGGCGACCGGGCGACCGGCGTCCTCTGCGGCCTTGCGCACGTTGGCGAAGTTGGCGTCGTGCACGGAGTAGTCTCCGTGGCTCAGGTTGAGTCGGGCGACGTCCACCCCGGCGTCGATGATGGCGCGAACCATCTCATACGACGACGTGGCGGGCCCGAGTGTTGCGACGATCTTGGCGCGTCTCATCCGTTTTCAAGCTCCGTGAGGATTTTCGGGAAGTGGCCGATCGGCCCTTGCCAGCTTAGGCGGGCAGGAGGCCGATGGCGACATCGGTCGGGCGCACCGGCGCGGGGAGCACCGTTTCGCCCATGAGGAAGGTGTCGACCTCGGCGGCGGCCGCGCGGCCCTCCGCGATGGCCCACACGATGAGCGACTGTCCGCGCCCCGCGTCGCCGGCGACGAACACGCCCGGCGTCGTCGTGGCGTAGGTCGCGTCGCGCTCGACGTTGCCGCGGTTCGTGAACTGCGTGCCGAGCTGGCTCTCCAGGTGCTCCCGCTCCGGGCCGGTGAAGCCCATCGCGATCAGCACGAGGTCGGCGGGGATCTCGCGTTCGGTGCCGCTCTTGGGCACGCGACGGCCGTCGACGTACTCGGTCTCGGCCACGCGCAGCGCGCGCACCTCTCCCGCGGCATTGCCGAGGAACTCCACGGTCGAGGCGAGGAACGTGCGCTCCCCGCCCTCCTCGTGAGCGGATGCCATCTCGAACAGGTTCGGCATCATCGGCCAGGGCTGCTCGGACGGACGCTCGGAGGGCGGCTGCTTGCCGATCGCGAGGTTCGTCACGCTCAGCGCGCCCTGGCGGTGGGCCGTACCGATGCAGTCGGCGCCGGTGTCGCCACCGCCGATGACCACCACGTGCTTGCCGGCGGCGCTGATCTGCTGCGGGATCTGGTCACCCGCGACGGCCTTGTTGCCCTCGATGAGGTATTCCATGGCGTAGTGCACGCCGTCGAGGTCGCGACCCGGGATGGCGAGGTCGCGCGGCACGGTCGAACCGGTGGCCACCACGACGGCGTCGTAGCGCGCGCGCAGGTCGCTCCACGAGATGTCCGTGCCGATCTTGACGCCCGCGCGGAAGCGGGTGCCCTCGGCCTGCATCTGGCGCAGGCGCAGCTCGAGGTGGCGCTTCTCCATCTTGAAATCGGGGATGCCGTAGCGCAGCAGACCGCCGATGCGGTCGTCGCGCTCGAAGACGGCGACGGTGTGCCCGGCGCGGGTCAGCTGCTGCGCGGCCGCGAGACCCGCGGGCCCGGAGCCGACGACCGCCACGGTCTTACCCGTCAGACGCTCCGGCGGCTCGGGCTCGACCCAGCCGTTGCCGAACGCCTCGTCGATGATCGAGACCTCGACCTGCTTGATCGTCACGGCCGGCTGGTTGATGCCGAGCACGCACGAGCTCTCGCAGGGCGCGGGGCACAGGCGCCCCGTGAACTCCGGGAAGTTGTTGGTCGCGTGCAGGCGCTCGATCGCCGCGCGGCCCTCGCCGCGCCACGTGAGGTCGTTCCACTCGGGGATCAGATTTCCGAGCGGGCACCCCTTGTGGCAGAACGGGATACCGCAGTCCATGCAGCGGCCGGCCTGGCGCTTGATGACGGCCGAATCACCCGGCTCGTACACCTCTTTCCAGTCCATGATGCGCACGGGCACCGGTCGACGCTTCGGGAGCTCGCGCTCCGTGGTCTTGAGAAAGCCCTTCGGGTCAGCCACCCGTCACCTCCAGAATGCGCGTCCAGACGACGTCGCCGTCGGGGTCCAGCCCCTCGGCCACCGCCTCCTGGCGGGTCTGCAGCACAGCGGCGTAGTCGCGCGGCAGCACCCGGACGAAGTTGTCCACCTCGGCCTCGAAGTCGTCGAGCAGACGACGGGCCAGCGTGGAATCGGTCTCCGCGACGTGCTTCTCGAGCAGGTCGCGGAGGATCTCGGCATCCCCCGATCCGAGGGCGCCGAGGACGAGCTCACCGGATGCCATGGCCTCGCGGTTCACCTTGTCGCGGTCGAGCTCGTAGACGTAGGCCTGTCCGCCCGACATGCCGGCGCCGAGGTTGCGGCCGGTGGCGCCGAGGATGACGGCGAGTCCGCCGGTCATGTACTCGAGCGCGTGGTCGCCCACACCCTCGACGACCGCCGTGGCTCCGGAGTTGCGCACGAGGAAGCGCTCGCCCACCACACCGTTGAGGAACATCTGTCCCTGCGTGGCGCCGTAGCCGATGACGTTTCCGGCGATGACGTTCTCGCTCGCGGCGAAGGACGACCCGCGCGGCGGGCGCACCACGATCGTTCCGCCAGAGAGCCCCTTGCCCACGTAGTCGTTCGAGTCGCCCTCGAGACGCAGCGTGATGCCGGCGGGCATGAACGCGCCGAACGACTGCCCGGCCGAACCGGTCAGGCGCACGTCGATCGAGTTCTCCGGCAGACCGTGCTCGCCCCGCGCCTTGGTGACGTGGTGGCCCAGCATGGTCCCCACCGCACGGGCGGTGTTGCGGATGGGCAGGTCGATCGTGAGCTGGCCTCCGTGCGCGATGACGTCCTGCGCGCGCTCGATGAGCTGCACGTCGAAGTGGTCGTCGAGCTCGTGGTCCTGGTTGCGGGCGTGACGGCGCGGCTCGTCGTCGGCGAAGCGCGGTCCCTCGAGGATCGGCGCGAGGTTGAGACCGCGCGCCTTCCAGTGCTGGATCGCCTCGTTCGCATCGAGCAGCTCGGACCGGCCGACGATCTCGTCGATCGAGCGGTAGCCGAGGGCGGCGAGGTACTCGCGCACCTCCTGCGCGATGAACTCCATGAAGTTCACGATGTACTCGGCCTTGCCGGTGAAGCGCTGGCGCAGGACCGGGTTCTGCGTCGCGACGCCCACGGGGCAGGTGTCGAGGTGGCACACGCGCATCATGATGCAGCCCGAGACGACCAGGGGTGCGGTCGCGAAGCCGAACTCCTCGGCGCCGAGCAGGGCGCCGATGATGACGTCGCGGCCGGTCTTCATCTGTCCGTCGACCTGCACGACGACGCGGTCGCGCATGCCGTTGAGCATGAGCGTCTGCTGCGTCTCGGCCAGGCCCAGCTCCCACGGGGTGCCCGCGTGCTTGAGCGAGTTCATCGGGCTCGCGCCCGTGCCGCCATCCTGACCCGAGACCAGGATGACATCGCTCAGCGCCTTCGCGACGCCCGCCGCGACCGCGCCGATGCCCGACTGGCTGACGAGCTTCGTGTGGATGCGGGCCGAGGGGTTGGCGCGCTTGAGGTCGAAGATGAGCTGCTTGAGGTCTTCGATCGAGTAGATGTCGTGGTGCGGCGGCGGCGAGATGAGACCCACTCCCGCGGTCGCGTGACGCGTGCGCGCCACCCACGGGTACACCTTCGTCGGCGGCAACTGACCGCCCTCGCCGGGCTTGGCGCCCTGGGCGAGCTTGATCTGGATGTCGTCGGCCTCGGTCAGGTACAGGCTCGTCACACCGAAGCGACCGGATGCCACCTGCTTGATGGCGCTGCGGCGCTCGGGGTCGAGAAGACGGTCGACGTCCTCTCCGCCCTCACCGGTGTTCGACTTGCCGCCGATGCGGTTCATCGCGACCGCGAGGACCTCGTGCGCCTCTTTCGAGATGGAGCCGTAGCTCATGGCGCCGGTGGAGAAGCGCTTGACGATCGCGGAGACGGGCTCGACCTCGTCGATCGGCACGGCGGGCCGCTGACCGGTGCGCAGGCCGAAGAGTCCGCGCAGGGTCTTCAGCTCGTGCGCCTGGTCGTCGATGAGCTGCGTGTACTCGCGGAAGATGTCGTACCGGCGCTCGCGGGTCGCGTGCTGCAGGCGGAACACCGTGTCGGGGTTGAACAGGTGCGGGGCGCCGTCGCGACGCCACTGGTACTCGCCACCGGTCCACAGGCGCTCGTGCGCGCGCGCCGCGGCATCCTGGGGGTAGGCGTACTCGTGACGCGCGGCGTTCTCGGCCGCGATGACGTCGAGGCCGACGCCGCCGAGCTTGGTCTCGGTTCCGGTGAAGTACGCGTCGATGAACTCCCGGGAGAGGCCGACGGCTTCGAACACCTGAGCGCCCGCGTACGACGACACGGTCGAGATGCCCATCTTCGACATGATCTTCAGCACGCCCTTGCCGAGCGCGTAGATCAGGTTCTTCACGGGCTTCTCGGGCGTCACACCGGTGATGAAGCCGGCGCGGACGAGGTATTCGACCGTCTCCATCGCCAGATACGGGTTGACCGCCGAAGCGCCGTAGCCGATGAGGGTGGCGACGTGGTGCACCTCGCGCACGTCACCGGCCTCGACCACGAGGCCCACCTTCATGCGCGTCTCCTTGCGGATGAGGTGGTGGTGCACGGCGGCCAGCATGAGCAGCGACGGGATCGGCGCGAGGTCCTTGTTGCTGTCGCGGTCGCTGAGCACGATGAACTCGGCGCCGTCCTCGATGGCCTGGTCGACCTCGGTGCACATCTGCGTGAGGCGCTTCTGGAGCCCCTTGTGCCCCGCTTCGACGCGGTACAGGCCGCGGATCGTCACCGAGGAGCGCCCGGCCAGGGCGGTGTCGATGTGCTGGATCTTGGCGAGCTCGTCGTTGTCGATGACGGGGAAGTCGAGCGTCACCGTGCGGGTGTGGTCCGGGCCCCAGTCGAGGAGGTTGCGCTCGGGGCCGAGACCCAGCGACAGCGAAGTGACGACCTCCTCGCGGATCGAGTCGAGAGGCGGGTTGGTGACCTGCGCGAACTGCTGCGAGAAGTAGTCGAACAGAAGGCGCGGACGATCGCTCAGCACCGCGACGGGCGCGTCGCTGCCCATCGCACCGAGCGGCTCGGTGCCGCCCTGGCCCATGGGGGTCAGCAGGATGCGCACCTCCTCCTCGGTGTAGCCGAAGGTGCGCTGGCGACGGGTGATCGAGGCGATGGGGTGCACGATGTGCTCGCGCTCGGGAAGCTCGCTGAGCTTGACGCGCCCCTTGTCGACCCACTCGCCCCACGGCTGGAGCGCCGCGAGGTCGGCCTTGATCTCCTCGTCCTCGACGATGCGGCGCTGGGCCGTGTCGACGAGGAACATGCGTCCGGGCTGCAGACGACCGCGGCGCTTGATGCGCTCGGGCGCGAAGTCGAGCACACCGGTCTCGGAGCCGATCACGACGAGGCCGTCGGTGGTCTCGGTCCACCGGCCCGGGCGCAGACCGTTGCGGTCGAGCGTGGCGCCGACGAGCGTGCCGTCGGTGAAGATGAGCGCGGCCGGTCCGTCCCACGGCTCCATCTGCATGGAGTGGTAGTCGTAGAAGGCGCGCAGATCGGGGTCGATCGTGGCCTGCTTCTCGTAGGCCTCGGGCACCATCATCATGATCGCGTGCGGCAGGCTGCGACCGGTGAGGGTCAGCAGCTCCAGCACCTCGTCGAAGGATGCCGAGTCACTGGCGCCCTCGGTGCAGATGGGCAGCAGCGGGCGCACGTCGCCGATCAGCTCGGACTCGAGCTGCGACTGGCGGGCGCGCATCCAGTTGCGGTTGCCCTTGACGGTGTTGATCTCGCCGTTGTGCGCGAGCATGCGCAGCGGCTGCGCGAGCGGCCACGACGGGAAGGTGTTGGTCGAGTAGCGCGAGTGCACCACGGCCAGCTCGGACGCGAATCGCTCGTCCTGCAGGTCGGGGTAGAACGGCTCGAGCTGCAGCGTCGTGACCATGCCCTTGTAGCCCAACGTGCGGCTGGAGAGCGAGACGAAGTACGCCTCGAGCTCGTGGCGCGCGCGCTTGCGGAGCCGGTAGACGCGGCGGTCGAGCGCGATACCCGCCAGGGCGGGCTGGTCGCCGACGGCGGGGCGCGACACGAAGAGCTGCTCGAACGCGGGGCGTGCCTCGTACGCGAGCTTGCCGAGGTTCTCGGGCTCGACGGGCACCTCGCGCCAGCCGAGCACCTCGAGGTTCTCGTGGCGGGCGATCTCTTCGATCCCGGCCTTCATCGCGACGCGCTCGTCGTGCCCGAGGGGCAGGAACACCATGCCGGCGGCGTACTCCCCCACCGGCGGCAGGTCGAAGTCGACCACGGCGCGCAGGAATGCGTCGGGCATCTGCGTCAGGATGCCGGCACCGTCACCGGTGCCCGCGTCGGAGCCGATGGCGCCGCGGTGCTCGAGGTTGCGCAGCGCCGTCAGCGCCAGGTCGATGATGTCGTGACCGGCTTCGCCGCGGAGAGTGGCGACCATGGCGAGGCCACAGGCGTCTTTCTCGAACGACGGGTCGTACATTCCCTGTCGGGCGGGGAATGCTCCTCCGACGGTGTCGGAGCGCAGGCTGGAAGCCATATCAACCGTCCTCACGTTGATGCTTCGAATGGGACGACGTCGGCCCAGAGTGTTAGTTCGTGGCGGGGCTGCTTGTGGCGCTGGTGCCGACGGTGTCGTTCGTCGCGGGCGGCTCGCTCACGTCGACGAAGTCAGAGGGGTCGCCTGAGTCTACAGCCCCCGGAGCCTTCGACTCGCGCCCCGGGACGTACGGTGACGGCTCGAGACCGTGGTGACGGCGCGACTGCACGGCGAAGATGACGATGCCGAGGATGACGCCGAAGATCGCGGCCCAGACGTTCGTGCGCAGGCCCAGGATGATGTCGCTGGGGTCGATGCGGATGGACTCCCACACGATGCGGCCGGCGCTGTACCAGACCAGGTAGATCGCGAACTGCTTGCCCCACTGGAGCGTGAAGCGCTTGCCGACGTACAGGATGACCGCGGCGCCGAGCAGGTTCCAGATGACCTCGTAGGCGAAGGTGGGGTGGAACAGCGTGCCCGCGGGCAGGCCGACGGGGATCGCGGAGTTGCCCGCGGCGATCTCGAGCCCCCACGGCAGGTCTGTGGGCTGGCCGAAGAGCTCCTGGTTGAACCAGTTGCCGAAGCGTCCCATGGCCTGGGCGATGATGAGGCCGGGCGCGAGGGCGTCGGCGAAGGTCCAGAACCGGATGCCGGTCCAGCGGCATCCGAGGATCGCGCCGATGGCGCCGCCGATGAGGGCGCCGTAGATGGCGATGCCCCCCTCCCAGATGGCCCACACGGACCCGGGCTGCGTGATGTTCCACGGGTTGGAGCCGGGGCCGAAGTAGAAGCCCGCATGCGTGGCCACGTGGTAGATGCGCGCCACGATGATGGCGAGCGGCACCGCCAGGAGGCAGATGTCGATGACGACCCACTTCTCGGCGCCGCGACGCGTCAGACGGGCGTTCGTGAGGAACACCGCGACGATGATGCCCGCGACGATGCACAGGGCATAGAAGTGGATGCGGAGCGGACCGAGATCGACGTAGGAAATCGTCGGGCTCGGGATGCTGGCGAGCACGCCGGAGGCGGCGCTCGAGAGGGCGAACGTCATGCAGACGAGTCTAGGCGCGCTGAACGGCGCCCGCGGACAGCTCCCTCGCGAGCGAGGAGAGGCCGTCGACACCGCCGTCGCGCAGCGCCTTGACCAGCGCGGTGCCGACGATCGCGCCGTCGGCGTACTCGACGACACCGGCGACCTGCTCGGCGTTGGAGATGCCGATACCCACGCACGCGTGCTGCGCCCCGAACGCCCGCAGCCGCTCCACGAGACCCCGCGCGGCGGCGTCGAGAGAAGCGCGCTCCCCCGTGATGCCCATCGTCGACACGGTGTACACGAAGCCCGTGGAGGCGTCGACGATCATCTTCAAACGCTCGTCCGACGAGGTGGGAGCGGCGAGGAAGACGCGGTCGAGCCCCGTGCGCTCGCTCGCCGCGATCCAGGCCTCGCCCGCGTCGGGGGTGATGTCGGGCGTGATGAGGCCCGCTCCCCCGGCGGCGACCAGTTCGTCGGCGTATCGGTCGACGCCGTACTGCTCGACGAGGTTCCAGTACGTCATGACGAGGATGGGCACGTCGGTGCGCGCCGTGACCTCGCGGATGATCGTGAAGAGGTCGCGCATGCGGAAGCCGCCTGCCAGCGCCGTCTGCGTCGCCTCCTGGATGACCAGGCCGTCCATGACGGGATCGCTGTAGGGCGGTCCGAGCTCGATGACATCGGCGCCGGCCTGGGCGAGGGCGACGGCCGCCTCGATGCTCGTGGCGACGTCGGGGTAGCCGGCGGGCAGGTAGCCGACGAACGCGCCGCGACCGTCCGCGTGGGCGGCCTCGATCGCCGTGGCGACGCGCGAGGTCATAGCTCGACCCCCGCACCGCTGGCCGCGTCGGGCGCCGGCGCGACGTCGACCGGGGATCCGGGAGCGGATGCCACGGTCTCGGCGGCGCGCGTCTGCGCACGGCCCTCGGCCATCTCCGGCGCGTGCTCCGCGTCGTAGAGGTCGAAGTACCGGGCGGCGGTGTCCATGTCCTTATCGCCGCGGCCGGAGAGGTTGATCGCGATGACGGCATCCGGGCCGAGCTCGCGTCCGATGCGCAGGGCGCCCGCGAGGGCGTGCGCGGACTCGATCGCGGGGATGATGCCCTCGGTGCGCGAGAGCAGGCGCAGGGCCTGCATGGCCTCGTCGTCGGTGGCCGGGATGTACTGGGCACGGCCGATGTCGGCGAGCCACGCGTGCTCGGGGCCGACGCCGGGGTAGTCCAAGCCGGCCGAGATCGAGTGCGATTCGGTGGTCTGACCGTCTTCGTCCTGCAGGACGTAGGTACGCGCGCCGTGGAGGACGCCCGGGCGACCCCGACCGATGGACGCCGCGTGCTTGGGGGTGTCGACGCCGTCGCCCGCCGCTTCGACGCCGTAGAGGGCCACGCCTTCGTCGTCGAGGAAGGCGTCGAACATGCCGATGGCGTTGGATCCGCCGCCGACGCAGGCGAGAACGGCATCCGGAAGGCGACCGAGTCGTTCGAGGAACTCGGCGCGCGTCTCTTCGCCGATGATCTTCTGGAAGTCGCGCACCATCGCCGGGAACGGGTGCGGGCCCGCCGCGGTGCCGAAGATGTAGTTCGTGGTCTCGACCGACGCGACCCAGTCGCGGTAGGCCTCGTTGATCGCGTCCTTGAGGGTGCGCGACCCCGTCGTGACCGGTACGACCTCGGCGCCCAGCAGGCGCATGCGCGCGACGTTGAGCGCCTGACGCTCGGTGTCGACCTCGCCCATGTAGATGACGCAGTCGAGACCGAACAGCGCGGCCGCGGTCGCGGTGGCGACGCCGTGCTGACCGGCTCCGGTCTCGGCGATCACGCGCGTCTTGCCGAGGCGCTTGGTGAGCAGCGCCTGGCCGAGCACGTTGTTGATCTTGTGCGAGCCGGTGTGATTGAGGTCTTCGCGCTTGAGGAAGACGCGCGCGCCCCCCGCGTGCTCGGCGAAGCGCGGCACCTCGGTGAGCACCGAGGGGCGACCCGCGTAGTCGTGCAGCAGCGCGCTCAACTCGGCGTGGAACTCCGGGTCGGCCATGGCCGACTCGTAGACCTCGGTGAGCTCGTCGATCGCGGCGATGAGCGACTCGGGCATGTAGCGCCCGCCGAAGTCGCCGAAGAACGGCCCCTTCTGGTCGCGCAGCTTCTGGACGGGAACGGTGGTCATGACGTCTCCTGGAGGAACGCGCGGAGGGTGGCGACGGGGTCGCCGGTCACGAGGGCCTCGCCGACGAGCACCACGTCGGCGCCGGCGGCGCGGTAGTGGGCGACGTCGGCGGGGGCGAGGACAGCCGATTCGGCGATCTTGATCGCATCGGCCGGGAAGCGATCGGCGAGCGAGCCGAACAGGTCGCGGTCGAGCTCGAACGTCGAGAGGTTGCGGGCGTTGACGCCGATGAGCTTCGCCCCGAGCTGCGAGGCCCGTTCCAGCTCGTCGGCCGAGTGCGTCTCGACGAGGGCGGTCATGCCCAGGTCGGTGACGAGACCGTACAGCTCGCCGAGCGTCTTGTCGTCGAGTGCGGCGACGATGAGCAGCACCAGATCGGCGCCCGACGCGCGAGCCTCGAGCACCTGGTAGGGCGTGGCGATGAAGTCCTTGCGCAGCACGGGGACGCTCACCGCGGCACGGACGGACTCGAGGTCGGCGAGGCTCCCCTTGAACTTGCGGCCCTCCGTGAGCACGGAGATCGCCGAAGCGCCGCCCTCCTCGTACAGGCGCGCCTGTCGCGCGGGATCCGGGATCGACGCGAGGTCGCCGCGCGAGGGGCTCGCGCGCTTGACCTCGGCGATGATCTTCACGCGGTCGGCGGGGGCCAGCATGGCCAGCGCGTCACGGGCCGGGGTCTGCGCGAGGGCATCGCGTTCGACATCGGCGAGCGAGCGCGTCTGGGCGCGCTGCTCGGCATCCTCCACCGCTCCGGCCGTCAGATCGGCCAGCACGGTCAGTGCGCCTTCGGGTTGGACTTCGCGCCGTTCGCGCCGTAACCGGCCTTGGTCATGGCCCAGCCGACGATCGCGCCGACGACGAGCAGACCCACCGACGCCCACACCAGCACCGGCATGTCGAGCCAGAAGAACAGCGTGCCGAGCGTGAAGGCGACCAGCATGATGATCACGGCCGTCCAGGCGGCGGGCGAGTGTCCGTGGCCGGGATCGCCGATGGGGTTGCTCATGGGACTCCTAACAGTCGCGCGCGGGCGCGGGGGAAAGCGTTCGACCAGTCTATCGAAGCGCGGTGGGCCTCTCCCGCCGTCGTCTCGATGTCGCGAGGTCGGTCTCAGGCCGTGGGGTCGTCGCCGCGGGAGAGGTCGTCCCACGAGTCGATCGCGTCGTGGGGTCGACCGGTGGCGGTGCCGGCCTCCTCGGCCGTGCGGTACTTGCGGCTCGCGCCCGAGGCCCATCGGCGCGCGGTGACGAGCGTGAAGACGGCCGCCGCGGCGAGGACGACCTGGGCCACCAGCGTCACGGCGGGCCAGGGGGTGAGTGACAGGCCGCTGACGAGCGAGGCGACGGCATCCGTCCCCGAGATCCCCGTCGCCTCGGTGACCGCTGCGGCCGTCGCCGAGACGGGGGTGGCGAACAGCAGCTGCGCGGTTCCGACGCCCACGAGACCCGCGATCAGGATGCCGAGCACTCCGAACAGGTACCGCAGCACGGGGCCGACGATCGACAGGGCCGCGCCCAGGGCCAGGGCAGCGAGGCTGAGGGGGGTCAGCACGGGGAGGGCGTCCGCGCCGGAGACGGCGATGGTCTGCTGCGCACCGTCGTCGAGGGTGACGTCGATCCACGTCTGCGTCGACGCGATGACGCCAATCGCCCCCGCGGCGAGCATCGCGAGCACCGCCAGGGAGCGGGCGCGTCGCATCAGCGCTCCCCCACGACGGGGTGCAGGTCGTCGGCGTCGAAGCACGTGTGGTCGCCGGTGTGGCACGCGGCGCCGATCTGGTCGACCTCGATGAGCAGTGTGTCGCCGTCGCAGTCCAGGCGCGCGCCCTTCACGATCTGGATGTGCCCGGAGGTGTCGCCCTTGCGCCAGTACTCCTGACGCGAGCGGGACCAGAAGGTGACGCGACCGCTGGTGAGGGTGCGGTTCAGGGCCTCGGCATCCATCCACCCCATCATCAGCACCTCGCGCGTGTCGAACTGCTGGATGACGGCGGGAACCAGACCGTCGGCGTTGTAGGTGACACGGTCGACGCTCATCGGCGCACCTCGATCCCTTCGGCGGCCATGGCGTCTTTGACCTCTCCGACCGTCAGCTGACCGGAGTGGAACACGGATGCCGCCAGCACCGCGTCGGCACCGGCCTGCACGGCAGGGGCGAAGTGTTCGAGCGCGCCCGCACCGCCGGAGGCGATGACCGGGACCGCGGCGACCTGGCGCATGAGCCGCACGAGCTCGAGGTCGAATCCCTGCTCGGTGCCGTCGGCGTCGATCGAGTTCACCAGCAGTTCGCCGGCTCCGCGCTCGACGGCCTCGCGCGCCCACTCGAGCGCGTCGAGGGTCGTCTCGGTGCGGCCGCCGTGGGTGGTCACCACGAAGCCGGACGGGGTGGATGCCGCCCGCTTGACGTCGAGCGAGAGCACGACGACCTGGGCGCCGAAGCGGTCGGCGATCTCGTCGATGAGCTGCGGACGGGCGATCGCGGCGGAGTTGACGCCGATCTTGTCGGCGCCGACGGCGAGGAGTCGTGCGACGTCGTCGCTCGAGCGCACTCCCCCGCCCACGGTGAGCGGGATGAAGACCTGCTCGGCCGTGCGGCGCACGACGTCGTAGGTGGTGGAGCGCTCGTCGACGGTGGCGGTGACGTCGAGGAACGTGACCTCGTCGGCGCCCTGGTCGAAGTAGAGCTTCGCGAGCTCGACAGGGTCGCCCATGTCGCGCAGGTCGAGGAAGTTGACGCCCTTCACGACGCGGCCCGCGGCGACGTCGAGGCAGGGGATGACGCGACGCGCGAGGGTCATCAGAGCCTCGCGGCGAGGATCTCGGTGACGAGGATCGCTCGCGCGCCGATCGCGTAGAGCGCGTCCATGACCTGGTTGACGTCGCGGCGCGGGCTCATCACCCGCACGGCGACCCACTCGGGGTCGCGCAGCGGCGAGATCGTGGGCGATTCCAGACCCGGGGCCACCGCGACCGCCTGCTCGACGAGGGCGGCGGGCAGGTCGTAGTCGATGAGCACGTACTTGCGGGCGGCGAGGACACCGCGCAGGCGTCGCAGCAGCGTCTCGGTGCCGTCGGCCTCCTGCGGACCGGCGATCAGCACGGCGTCGCTCTCGAGCAGGACCGGTCCGAAGATCTCGAGCCCGGCCTGGCGCAGCGTCGTGCCGGTCGAGACGACATCGGCCACGGCATCCGCCACTCCGAGCTGCACGGCCGACTCGACCGCGCCGTCGAGCGGCACGATGTCGACGGCGATGCCGCGCTCGTCGAGGAAGGCGTCGACCAGGCCCGGGTAGGCCGTCGCGACGCGGAGACCCTGGAGGTCCTGCACGTCGGTGAAGCGGCCGGGGCGACCCGCGAAGCGGAAGGTGGAGCCGGCGAAGCCGAGGGACTCAACCTCTCGCGCGCCGGGCATGCGGGCGTCGAGCAGCAGGTCGCGACCGGTGATGCCGACGTCCAGCGCGCCGGAGCCGACGTAGGTCGCGATGTCACGGGGACGCAGGTAGAAGAACTCGACCTCGTTGACGGGGTCGACCGTGTACAGGTCTTTCGAGTCGCGTCGTCCGGTGTATCCGGCCTCCGAGAGCATCTCGGCGGCGGTCTCGGCGAGCGACCCCTTGTTCGGCACGGCGATTCGCAGCATGACGGGGGCTTTCGTGTTGTGTGAGCGTGGGGAGGGCGAGTGCGGCTCAGAGATGTCGGTAGACGTCTTCGAGCGACAGCCCCTTCGCGAGCATGAGGGTCTGCAGGTGGTAGAGCAGCTGCGAGATCTCCTCGGCCGCGGCCTCGTCGGACTCGTACTCGGCGGCCATCCACACCTCGGCGGCCTCTTCCACGATCTTCTTGCCGATCGCGTGCACGCCGGCGTCGAGTTGCGCGACGGTGCCGGAGCCTTCGGGTCGCTCGACGGCCTTGGCGCTGAGTTCCGCGAACAGGTCGTCGAAGGTCTTCACCCCTCCAGGGTATCGGGTCGACGGGGGTGGGGTTGTCGCGGGGCGGCTGGGGGGCGGTGACGAACGCGCGGTCAGTGGCGGTGGCGGGCGGCGGAGGCGCGCAGCGACTGGATCGCGCGGTCGGGGTCGTCGGCGCCGAACACCGCGGAACCCGCGACGAAGGTGTCGGCCCCGGCCTCGGCGGCCTGGGCGATCGTCGCTTCGCCGATGCCCCCGTCGACCTGCAGCCAGACGCTCGACCCGCGTCGTTTCGCCTCGTCGGCCAGGGCACGCAGCTTCGGCATCGTCTCGGGCATGAACGATTGGCCGCCGAACCCCGGCTCGACGGTCATGACGAGGATCTGGTCGAACTCGTTGAGCGAATCGAACAGGTTCTCGACCGGCGTGCCGGGCTTGACGGCGACGCCCGCGCGTGCACCGATCGCGCGCAGCTGGCGGGCGAGGGCGACCGGGGATGCCGCCGCCTCGAGATGGAAGGTGACGGAAGCCGCACCGAGCTCGGCGTACGCGGGAGCCCAGCGGTCGGGGTCGTCGATCATGAGGTGCACGTCCAGCGGCACGGGGCTCGTCTCCTGGATGCGACCGACCATCTGCGGACCGAAGGTGAGGTTCGGCACGAAGTGGTTGTCCATCACGTCGACGTGCACGAAGTCGGCTCCCGCGATGCGCGCGAGCTCGGCCTCCATGTTCACGAAGTCGGCGGCCAGGATGCTCGGGTTGATGCGCGGGGCGTCGGTAGGCACCCGACCATTATGGGCGTGTGACCCTGCGCGTGCCGGTTCCGTCGATGCCCGGCTCCATAAACGGCATTCGTGCTCAGAAACGCGCTGCGGGAGCGTTTCCGGGCACGGATGCCGTTTATGCGTGCGTGGAGGCGGGGCGCGGCGCGGCGCGCGGGCGCGTCAGCGCTTGCGGAGGAGGGCGATCGACATGGCATCCGTGCCGTGGCGGTGCGGCCACAGTTGAGCGCGGAGCGAGCCGTCGGCCTGCTCCGGCAGGTCGATGTCGTCGACCGCCACGGCGCGCACGACGGCGCGGGCGTCGAGCTCCTCCGCCGCGTCGCCGAGCGTCCGCGTCACCTCGGCCAGCACTCCGGAGGTCTCGGCCAGGTGCGGGGAGCACGTGACATACGCCAGCACCCCGCCCGGCTTCAGGGCCTCGAACGCCGCGAGCACGAGCTCGCGCTGCAGCTCGGTGAGATCGGGCACGTCGGCCGGCGTCTTGCGCCAGCGCGCCTCGGGCCGTCGGCGCAGGGCTCCGATCCCGGTGCAGGGGGCGTCGACGAGGATGCGGTCGTACTCCCCCGCCGCGCGGGCCGCGCGCTCGCGCCCGTCCTGCTCGCTCACCTCGACCTCGAGGGGGACGGATGCCACGGCCTGCCGCACGAGTCCCGCTCGCGCCGGCGCGATCTCGTTGGCATCCAGTCGGGCCCCGTGGGCGAGGGCCTCCGCGGCCAGCAGGGCGGTCTTGCCTCCGGGGCCGGCGCACAGGTCGAGCCAGCGCTCCCCCTCGCGCACGGGCAGCGCCCGGCTGAGCGCCAGGGCGGCGAGCTGCGAGCCCTCGTCCTGCACGCGGACACGTCCGCCCGTCTCGCGGATCAGGTGCTCGGGGTCGCCTCCGCGCGTGGTGAACGCCGTCGGCGCGAAGCGCGCGGGGGTGGCGTCGTCGGGGACCTCGGCGAGGCCCGGGAGGGCGATCATCGCCACGCGCGGAGCGACGTTGTCGGCCTCGAGCAGTCCGGGGAGCTCATCCGCGCGTCCCTCGGCGGTCAGAGCGCGACGCAGGGCCCGCACGATCCACACCGGGTGCGAGGTCGTCAGGCCGATGCGCTCGTCGTCGCTGCGCGCTCCCTCGGCGACGCGCTCCATCCAGTGCCCCGGGTTGTCGCGCGACACGCGACGCAGCACGGCGTTGGCGAACCCGGCGGCACCGCGCCCGCCCCCGTTCCGGCGGGCGAGCTCGACCGACTCGTTGACCGCCGCGTGCGAGGCGACGCGCGTCGACAGCAGTTGATGGACGCCGAGGCGGAGCGCATCGAGGACGGCGGGATCGATGCGGTCGACCGTGCGATCGGCGGCGATCGCGATGATCGCGTCGTAGGTGCCGCGACGGCGGAGGGTGCCGTACGTCAGCTCGGTCGCGAGGCCGGCGTCCTTGGCATCCAGACCCTGCCGGGCGATCGCGTGCGGCAGCAGCAGGTTGGCGTAGGCCTCGTCTCCCGAGACGGCTCGCAGCACCTCGAAGGCCGCCGCGCGTGCTCCCTGAACGCTCATGCGCCCAGCACCGGCTGGTCGATGCGCAGGCCTCGGAACCAGTCGCCCGCGTTCATCGCGCCCTTGCCGGCCGGCTGCACCGTCTCGAGACGCAGCGGCGAGGTGCCCGTGCCCACGACGACCTCTTTGCCGGATGCCGTGACCCGGCCGGGCGGAAGGGGCGGTGCGTCCGACGCCGACGCGCGCAGCACCTTGAACCGGGCGCCGTCGAAGGTGGTGTGGGCCCCGGGCTCGGGGGTGACGCCCGCGATCTGGTGCAGGAGCGAGGCTGCGTCGCGGGTGAGGTCGAGGGCGCCGTCGTCGAGGGTGAGCTTCGGGGCGAGGGTGGGCTCGCCCTCCTGCGGGGCCGCGACGGCGGTGCCGTCGGCGATCCCGTCGACGACGCGCGCGAGCAGAGGAGCGCCGATGTCGGCGAGGGCGTCCAGGAGGTCCGCCGAGGTCGCCCCCGACGGGACCTCGTACCGCTCCTCGGCGAAGACGTCGCCGGCGTCGAGGGCGGCGACGAGCTGGAACACGCTGGCTCCCGTGACGGCGTCGCCCGCGATGAGCGCGCGCTGCACGGGGGCGGCTCCACGCCAGCGCGGCAGCAGCGAGAAGTGCAGGTTGATCCAGCCGCGATCGGGGGTCGAGAGCAGCGGCTCGCGTACGAGACCGCCATAGGCGACGATCACGCCGAGGTGCGGCTCGAGCGCGGCGATGCGGGCCGTGGCGTCGGCGTCGAGGCGATCGGCCTTGATGACGGGCAGGCCGAGCTCGTCGGCGGCCTGCGCGACCGGCGACGGCGTCAGGACGCGCTTTCGTCCGAGCGGGGCGTCGCTGCGCGTGACGACCGCGGCGATCTCATGGGGACCGGATGCCAGGGCGCGGAGCGACGGGACGGCGACGGCGGGGGTGCCGGCGAAGACGAGGCGCATGGTTCTCCTCAGACTCTCGGAAGCGGGCGGATGGGTGGGGGCGCGCTCAGAGGTCGGGCTCGGGGATGTCGAGGCGGACTCTGAGCGTACTGCGCGGGCGGGGACCGCGATCTTTGCGCGACTTGCGCGCCCGCAGCGCGTCGGCGATGACTCCCGCGCGCAGCGCCTCCGCGACCGCGCGGCCGTGGGCGTAGTCGAAGCGCACGAGCGCGCGGGCCGTCGCGGTGTCGGGGTCGGTCGAGGTGTCGACCGGCCCCAGGACGGCGAGGGCGTCGAGATCGGGCACCGTCTCGCGGAGGAAGGCGAGGAGCGTGTCGACGCTCCGGGCGTGTCCGTCGACGCTCGCCACGCGGACGGCCGGGGGCATCCGCAGCGGCGCGCGGTCCGCGAGCTCGGCGCGGGCGTAGGCCGGCTGCGTCCAGGTCGCGAGCGCCCGCGCGACGGGCCCGGCGACGCCGACGAGGTGAACGGGCGCGCCGGGCGCGGCGAGGGCCGCGGCGTTCGACCACCAGCGCAGGCAGTGCTCCCCGATGCGCAGCGCCTCGTTCTGCAGCATGCGGTCGCCGTCGAGCAGGATCACGGCGCGGTACCCGCCGCGCGCGAGCGGTTCGGCGCCGCGCGTCGCGATCACCAGGGCCGGGGCGGCATCCACCTCGGCGACCTGGTGCGCGCCGTCGGCGACGATCACCCGTGTGTTCGGGAAGGCCCGGCCGAGCTCATCGGCCGTACGCTCGCTGCCCGAAGAGGCCATGCGCAGTTTGACCGACCCACAGTGACCGCACGACCACGCGTGCGCGCTGCGGCCGCACCACGCGCACACCGGCGTCGCCCCGGGGCGGGCGGCGCGGAGGGGACCCGCGCAGTGCGGGCACCGCGCGGGCCGGCGGCAGTCGGCGCACACGAGCGACGGCGCGTAGCCCGGACGCGCGACCTGCACGAGCACCGGTCCGTGCTGCAGGGCTTCGCGCGCGGCGGCGAAGGCCGAGGACGGGACGCGGGACTGCCGCTGCTCGCCCTCGCGCGTCGCACTCAGCACCACACGGGGGCTGGGGCGTCGTGCCTGGGGCACCTCGCGCACGTAGCCGACGTCGACCAGTCGCTGAACGTCGGAGGTGCGCGTGTGTCCGGCGAACACGAGCGCCGAGTGCTCGATCTCCTGTCGCACGAGGGCGGCGTCGCGCGCGTGCACGCCCGGCGAGAGCGGTTCGGCGAGCAGCGAATCGCCGTCGTCCCACAGCGCGACCAGGCCCGTGTCGTGCGCGGGGGCGTACACCGCCGAGCGACGTCCGACGACGATGCACGGGACGGGGGCGAGGGTGCGCAGATACTGCCCGTAGCGCGCGGGACCCGACTGGTCGGCGTCGTCGCGGACGATCGCCTCCGCCGGCACGAGCTCGGCCAGGGCCGCCAGCAGCTGTGCTTGGTCGCGGTAGTCGGGCACGATCAGCACAGCGCTCCGGCCGCGTGCCAGCGTGCGCGTCGCGGCGGCGGCGAGGAGGTCGGCCCAGGCGCCGCGTGGCAGCTCGGGGTGCGGGTGCGGCGGGGCGTCGACCGCGAGGCGCTCGCCCGCGTCGAGGGCGGCGCCGAGGCCGGGATACGCGCCGAGGACGCTGTCGGCGTGGTCGCGCGCGGCGGGGACGACGTCGGGCGTCGCGGGTGCGGGGGCCGCCGCCCACGCCTTCTCGGCGCGGACCATGCGCTTGGGCACGGCCAGACGCAGGATGTCGCTGACCGAACCCGCCGCGCGATCGGCGACGCGCCGAGCGAGCGTGTACAGGCGTGCCGGCAGCACGGGCGTCGTGGACACGACCGCCTCGACGGAGGAGAGCGGACGTTCGGTGCCGTCGTCGGCGACGACCTCGACGACGAACGCCTCCATCATGCGACCGGCGGACCGCAGGGGCACCTTGACCCGTACCCCCGGTGCCACGTCGGCGACGAGGGGGTGCGGGATGGCGTAGTCGAACAGGCGGTCGAGTTGAGGGACGGGCGATTCGAGCTGCACGCGCGCGACGCGGCGCTCGCTCATGAGCGCGCATCCTCGCCGCGGGCCCGCTCAGCAGCCGGGCGGCCGGCAGCGGCCGCGTCACCGCGCGAGCCTCCCTGGCACGCACCCTCGACGCGGGCGGGGTGCTCTCCCCCACCCACCGTCAGAGTCCGGCGGAGGTGCGCAGCTCGTCGACGCGGTCGGTGCGCTCCCACGTGAAGTCGGAGAGCTCGCGGCCGAAGTGGCCGTAGGTCGCCGTCTGCGCGTAGATCGGACGCAGCAGGTCGAGCTGCTCGACGATCGCGGCAGGTCGCAGGTCGAACACGTCGCGAATGGCCCGCACGATGACGTCGTCGGCTACGTGCGCCGTTCCGAACGACTCGACGTACAGACCGACGGGGTTCGCCTTGCCGATCGCGTAGGCGACCTGCACCTCGAGACGGTCGGCCAGGCCCGCTGCCACCGCGTTCTTGGCGACCCACCGCATGGCGTATGCCGCGGAGCGGTCGACCTTCGACGGGTCCTTTCCGCTGAAGGCGCCACCGCCGTGACGCGAGGCCCCGCCGTAGGTGTCGATGATGATCTTGCGGCCGGTGAGCCCGGCGTCGCCCTTGGGCCCTCCGATGACGAACGGTCCCGCGGGGTTGATGTAGTACTTCACGTCGGGCAGCTCGAGACCCGTCTCGGCCAGCACCGGGTCGATGACCGCCGCCTGCACCTCGGCGCGCAGGTCTTCCTGCGAGATGTCGGGGTGGTGCTGCGTGGAGAGCACGACCGAGTCGACGGTGCGCGGGGTGAAGCCGTCGTAGCCGAGGGTCACCTGCGTCTTGCCGTCGGGGCGGAGGAAGGGCAGCGCGCCGCTCTTGCGGACGGATGCCAGGCGCTCGGCGATGCGGTGGGCGGTCCACGCGGCCATCGGCATGAGCTGGGGCGTCTCGTTCGTGGCGAAGCCGAACATGATGCCCTGGTCACCCGCGCCCTGGAGATCACGGGGGTCGACGGAGCCGCGCTCGCGCTGCTCGAACGCCTTGTTGACGCCCGCGGCGATATCGGACGACTGCGCGCCGATCGACACGCTGACCCCGCACGACTCCCCGTCGAAGCCGGTGTCGCTCGAGGTGTAGCCGATGCGATTGACCACGTCGCGCACGATCGCGGGGATCTCGACGTAGGCGCTCGTCGACACCTCGCCGGCGACGTGCACGAGCCCCGTCGTGACGAGGGTCTCGACGGCCACGCGACCGGTGGGGTCGTCGGTGAGGATGGCGTCGAGGATGCTGTCGGAGATCTGGTCGCAGATCTTGTCGGGGTGTCCTTCGGTGACGGACTCGGACGTGAACAGGCGCAGGTCGGTCAAGACGACTCCGGGGTGGTTGCGAGCGGGGAACGGGCACAAGTATGCCCCGGGCGGCGCCAGGCCGCCCGGGGCATCGTCACATCTGTGAACAGATCACTCGGCGGCGCGAAGGCGCAGCTTGTCCTCGTGGATCTCGTGCAGAGCGATCGTCAGCGGCTTGTCTTCGACGGTGGAGTCGACGAGCGGGCCGACGTTGTCGAAGAGGTTGCCCTCGTGCAGGTCGGAGTAGTAGTCGTTGATCTGACGCGCGCGCTTGGACGCGTAGATGACGAGCTGGTACTTCGAGTCGACCTTGTCGAGCAGAGCGTCGATGGGCGGGTCGATGATGCCCTTGTCACGTCCGGCCATGGGGAACCTCCTGGTTCGGCGGATGGGGTGGATGCGGCGCTGAAGCGCCGAAGCATCCTCTTATTCTAGCCGACGCCCGCGCGGCTCGTGCCGAGGGCGGTCGGGTGGGTCGGGCTCGCGGGTTCGGGGCGGGTCACGCCGTCCGGGGCGGATCTTCCACGCCCGGATGACGGGAATCCGCCGCGAACCCGGTTCAGGCCCCGGTCAGTGCTGAGCGGCGGCGAGGGCGACGACCTGGGCGGCGGCGTGCGCCACCTCGTCGTTCACCACCCGGTAGTCGAACTCGTTCTGCGCGGCGAGCTCGACGCGGGCCGTGCGCAGGCGCCGGGCGCGCTCCTCGGCATCCTCCGTCCCCCTCCCGACCAGGCGCTGGACGAGCTCGTCCCAGCTCGGCGGCAGGAGGAACACCAGGGTCGCCGACGGGTCGGCCGCGCGCACCTGACGCGCGCCCTGCAGATCGATCTCGAGCAGGGCGGTGCCCCCCTCGGCGAGGACGCGCTCGATGGGAGCGCGCGGGGTCCCGTAGCGGTTCTTGTTGTGCACGACGGCCCACTCCAGCAGCTCCCCCGACGCGACCAGGCGGTCGAATTCCGCGTCGTCGACGAAGTAGTAGTGCTCGCCCTCGACCTCACCCGGGCGCGCGGTGCGCGTGGTCGCCGACACCGACAGGTGGATCTCCGGGTAGTTCTCCTTGATGTGCGCGGCAACCGTGCCCTTGCCGACGGCCGTGGGCCCGGCGAGCACGATGAGGCGGCTGCGTCCGTCGCGCGGCCCCGGCTCGGGCCACCGCGTGTCGAGGAAGTCGCGGAGCGCGTCGCGCTGGCGGGTGCCGAGACCGCCGAGCCGCTTCACGGGCGAGATTCCGAGGGAGGCCAGGATGCGGTCGCGCTTGCTCTCGCCGATCGCCGGGATCGCGGTGAGGAACTCGGTGACACGCATCGCCCCGGCCGGCGACAGCGGGTCGGCCAGGCCCCGGCGCAGCAGTTCCTGCGGCGAGATCACGCGGGTGGAGACGTCGCGCTTCAGCGCGGCGCGTTCGCGCCGCGCTTCGACGGCTCGGCGCGAGGCGGCGGCGCGGTCGACCTCGGGCGGACGACGGGTTTCAGCCATGCAGGGACTCCCGGTAGAGCGCGGCGCGCTCGTCGATGCGGGCGGCGAGGCGTTCGGGCCCGACCGCGAGGATGCTTCGGCTCTCGTTGGCGACGACGGCCGAGGCCACGTATCCGAAGAGTCGGCCGAGGTCGGCGGGCGCGGCTCCCTGAGCGCCGAAGCCGGGCGCGAGGATCGGCATGCCCGCGAGGGCCACGTCGCCGAGACCGAAGGCCGCACGGTCGACGGTGGCCCCCACCACGACTCCGACGGGACCGAGGGCGCCGGGGGCGCCGACATTGGCCTCGTTGACGTCGCGGGCGACCCGCGCCGCCACGTGCTCGTGGTCGCCGATGGCGAGGGCGTCGTCGACGATCGCGCTCTGCAGCGCGAGGGCCTCGGGGTTGCTCGTCGCGGTGAGGACGAACGCCCCCTTGCCGTGGCGCACCGCGAGGGACAGCGTGTCGCGCAGCGAGTCGGCACCCATGTAGGGCGTCAGCGTCACGGCATCCGCTTCGAGGGGAGAACCGGGCTCGAGCCACGCGTGGGCGTAGCCCTCCATCGTCGTGCCGATGTCACCGCGCTTGGCGTCGGCGATCACGATGAGCCCCGCGTCGCGGGCGGCGGCCATGACGTCCTCGAGGGCGGCGAAGCCGCGGGAGCCGTAGCGCTCGTAGAACGCCACCTGCGGCTTGACCACGCCGACCCTCCCCCGCGCGGCCTCGACCGTGCGCAGGCCGAACTCCCGCGCGCCCTCGGCCGTGGCATCCAGCCCCCACGCCGACAGGAGGGCGGCGTGGGGGTCGATGCCGACGCACAGGGCGCCGTGCAGGTCGAGGGCGGCGTGAAGGCGCTGACCGAACGTGTCGCTCACAGGCGTCCCGCGCGGTCGGTGGCGTGCTCCTGGAGGCTGCGCACCGCGAAGCCGTCCTTCATGGCGCCGAGAGCGCTCACCGCGGCGCCGAGGACGGCCATCGTGGTGAACAGCGCCTTGTCGGCGGCCACGGCGGCGGCGCGGATCTCGTAGCCGTCGGCGCGCGCGGTGCCGCCGGAGGGCGTGTTGACGATCATGTCGATCTCGCCGGCGTTGATCAGGTCGACCACGTTCTGCTGGCCGGAGCCCTGCGTCTCGGAGTACTTCTCGACGACCTTCACCCGGATGCCGTTGCGCGCGAGGATCTCGGCCGTGCCCTCGGTCGCCATGAGCTGGAAGCCGAGCTCCTGGAGGCGGTGGGCGGGCAGGATGACGGCGCGCTTGTCGGCGTCGGCGACTGAGATGAACACGGTGCCCGAGGTCGGCATGCCGCCGTACGCGGCCTCCTGCGACTTCGCGAACGCGGTCGGGAAGTCGCGGTCGATGCCCATGACCTCGCCCGTCGAACGCATCTCGGGTCCGAGGACCGAGTCGACGGTGTGCCCGTCGGCGGTGCGGAACCGCTTGAACGGCAGCACGGCCTCCTTGACGGCGACCGGCGCATCGAGCGGCACGCGCGAGCCGTCCTGTTCGGGCAGCAGTCCCTCGGCAATGAGCTCGGCGATGGTGTTACCGGCCATGATGCGGCTGGCGGCCTTCGCGAGCGGGATGCCGAGTGCCTTCGAGACGAACGGCACCGTGCGGCTCGCGCGGGGGTTCGCCTCGATGACGTAGAGGACTCCCGCCGAGATCGCGAACTGCACGTTGAGCAGGCCGCGGACGCCGACGCCCTTCGCGATCGCGAGCGTCGCCTCGCGGACGCGGTCGACCTCGGTGCGGCCGAGCGAGACGGGCGGCAGCGTGCAGGAGGAATCGCCGGAGTGGATGCCGGCCTCCTCGAGGTGCTCCATGACGCCGCCGATGTACAGGTCGGTGCCGTCGTACAGCGCGTCGACGTCGAGCTCGATCGCGTCGTCGAGGAAGCGGTCGACCAGGAGCGGCAGGCCGGGTCCGATGATCGCCTGATCGGCCACGCGCACGAAGTAGTCGCGCAGCGCCTCGGTCGAGTAGACGATCTCCATGCCGCGTCCGCCGAGCACGAAGCTCGGGCGCACGAGCACGGGGTAGCCGATCTCCTCGGCCACCTGCACGGCGCCCTCGACGTCGATCGCGGTGCCGTTGCGGGGTGCGACGAGGCCGGCGTCGTCGAGCAGGCGCGAGAACAGCTCGCGCTCCTCGGCGAGGTCGATCGCCTCGGGGCTGGTCCCGAGGATCGTGTAGCCCGCGGCCTCGATGCCCTTCGCGAGGCCCAGAGGTGTCTGTCCGCCGAGCTGACAGACGACGCCGAGGATCGTGCCCGACTGGCTCTCGGCGTGCAGCACCTCGAGCACGTCCTCGAGCGTCAGCGGCTCGAAGTACAGGCGGTCGGACGTGTCGTAGTCGGTCGACACGGTCTCGGGGTTGCAGTTGACCATGACGGTCTCGTACCCGGCGTCCGACAGGGCGAACGAGGCGTGCACGCACGAGTAGTCGAACTCGACGCCCTGGCCGATGCGGTTGGGGCCCGAGCCGATGATGACGACCTTCGTGCGGTCGGAGGGGGTGACCTCGGTCTCGGCGTCGTACGAGGAGTAGTGGTACGGCGTCAGGGCCGGGAACTCCCCCGCGCACGTGTCGACCGTCTTGTAGACCGGGCGCACGTCGAGCGCGTAGCGGGCCTCGCGCACCGCCGTCTCGTCGAGCTCGCGGATCTCGGCGATCTGGGCGTCGCTGAAACCGTGCTCCTTCGCGACGCGGAGGGTGTCGGCATCCAGCTCGTCGGCCTGCGCGATGAACTCCGCGACCTCGTTGATCAGCACCATCTGGTCGATGAACCACGGGTCGATCGCCGTGGCGTCGAACGCCTGCTCGGGCGTCGCGCCCTTGCGCAGCGCCTGCTGCAGCACAACGATGCGGCCGTCGGTCGGGGTCTTCGCGATCTCGAGCAGCTCCTCGACCGAGCGGGACTCCTCGCCCCAGTGGAAGCTGGAGCCGCGCTTCTCGAGCGAGCGCAGCGCCTTCTGCAGGGCCGTGGAGTAGTTGCGGCCGATCGCCATCGCCTCGCCGACCGACTTCATGGTGGTCGTCAGCGTGGTGTCGGCGGCGGGGAACTTCTCGAAGTTGAACCGCGGCACCTTGACCACGACGTAGTCGAGCGTGGGCTCGAAGCTCGCCGGGGTGACCTTGGTGATGTCGTTGGGGATCTCATCGAGCCGGTAGCCGATGGCGAGCTTGGCCGCGATCTTGGCGATCGGGAAGCCCGTCGCCTTCGACGCGAGCGCGCTCGACCGCGACACGCGCGGGTTCATCTCGATGACGATGATGCGGCCGGTCTGGGGGTCGACGGCGAACTGGATGTTGCAGCCACCGGTGTCGACGCCCACCGCGCGGATGATGTCGATGCCGATGTCGCGCAGGCGCTGGTACTCGCGGTCGGTCAGGGTGAGCGCGGGAGCCACCGTGATCGAGTCGCCCGTGTGCACGCCGACCGGGTCGACGTTCTCGATCGAGCAGACGACCACCGTGTTGTCGGCGGTGTCGCGCATGAGCTCGAGCTCGTACTCCTTCCACCCGAGGATCGACTCCTCGAGCAGCACCTCGTTGGTGGGCGAGTCGTGCAGGCCCGCACCGCCGATGCGGCGGAGGTCAGCCTCGTCGTACGCGAAGCCGGAGCCGAGGCCGCCCATGGTGAAGGACGGACGCACGACCAGCGGGTAGCCGAGCTTCTCGGCTCCGGCCAGCAGCTCGTCCATCGAGTGGCAGATGACGGATGCCGCGACGTCGGCGCCCGCCTCGAGCACGAGCTCCTTGAAGATCTGGCGGTCCTCACCGCGGTTGATCGCGTCGAAGTCGGCGCCGATGAGCTCGACGTCGTACTTCTCGAGGATGCCGCGCTTGTGCAGCTGGATCGCCGCGTTCAGGGCCGTCTGTCCGCCGAGGGTGGGGAGCACGGCATCCGGCTTCTCCTTGGCGATGATCGACTCGATCACCTCGGGGGTGATGGGCTCGATGTACGTCGCGTCGGCGAAGTCGGGGTCGGTCATGATCGTCGCCGGGTTGGAGTTGACGAGGATGACGCGCACGCCTTCTTCGCGCAGCACGCGGCACGCCTGGGTGCCGGAGTAGTCGAACTCGCAGGCCTGACCGATGACGATCGGGCCGGAGCCGATGACGAGGACGGAGGTGATGTCGTCGCGCTTAGGCATTGGTCTTGGTCTCCTGGGTCGCGATCACCATGTCGCGGAAGCGGTCGAACAGGTAGTTGGCGTCGTGCGGACCCGAGGCGGCCTCGGGGTGGTACTGCACGCTGAACGCGGGGATGTCGAGGGCGCGCAGACCCTCGACGACGTTGTCGTTGAGGCCGATGTGGCTCACTTCGACCCGGCCGAAGCCGTTCGGGCTGTCGATGACGGCGTCGAGCGGCGCGTCGACGGCGAAGCCGTGGTTCTGCGACGTGATCTCGACGCGGCCGGTGGTCTTGTCGAGCACGGGCTGGTTGATGCCGCGGTGTCCGAACGGCAGCTTGTAGGTGCCGAAACCGAGGGCGCGGCCCAGAAGCTGGTTGCCGAAGCAGATGCCGAAGAAGGGCAGGCCGTCGCTGAGCACCTCGCGCAGGAGCTCCACGTGCTGGTCGGATGCCGCGGGGTCGCCGGGGCCGTTCGAGTAGAACGCCGCGACCGGCTCGATCGCGCGGATCTCGTCGATCGTGGCGGACTGGGGGAACACGTGCACGTCGAAGCCGCGCGCGGCGAGGTTGTCGATGGTCGACTTCTTCACGCCCAGATCGAGCACCGCCAGGTTGCCGATGCGCTTCGCGGTCGCGGGGGTCACCTCGACCTCGGTGACCGAGACCTCGGCCGAGAGGTTGCGGCCCGCCATGCCCGGAGCCTCGCACACGCGACGCAGCTGCTCCTCGGCATCCAGGCTCGCGGCCTCGCCGGAGAAGACGCCGCCGCGCATGCTGCCCGAGGAGCGGATCCGGCGGGTGACGGCGCGGGTGTCGATGCCCGAGATGCCCACGATGCCGTCTTCGACGAGCGCCTCGTCGAGCGAGCGGTTCGCGCGCCAGTTCGACACCATGCGCGAGGGGTCGCGCACGACGTAGCCGGCGACCCAGATGCGCCGCGACTCGGGGTCTTCGTCGTTCACGCCGGTGTTGCCGATGTGGGGGGCCGTCTGCAGCACGATCTGGCCCGCGTACGAGGGGTCGGTGATCGTTTCCTGGTACCCGGTCATGCCGGTGGCGAAGACGACCTCGCCGAGGGTCTCGCCGCGTGCGCCGTAAGCGCGGCCGGTGTAGCGGGTGCCGTCTTCGAGCACGAGGACGGCCGGTTCCCGCGCGGAGAGCGCGGAAGGGATCAGGGAGGTCATGCGTCGCTTCCTGTCGAGGTGAGGGGGCGGATGGCGTCGGCCAGTGATTTGGCCGAGGCGTCCTGAGGACGGAGGTAGGTGTCGACGATCGTGTCGTCGTCGATGCGCCAGCTGACGCGCGTGAGGCCGCCTGCCTCGACCACGCGGTCGATGGCGACGGTGGCCTGGGCGGCGTCCACCAGGCGGTCACGGGTGAGCGCGATGCGGGGCTGGCCCGGGAGGTCGAGGGCGACGCCGGCCGAGGTGACCGTGACGTCGACGCGGGAGCGGAAGCCGAGGCCCTTGACAGCGAGACGCTCGAGCGGCTCGTCATGACGGGTCGTGGCGACGTAGAGCCCCGGGAACACCGCCGTCTCGACGGCGTCCGCGGGCAGCTCCCCCACCGGGGCGGAGTAGCGCGCATCGCGCCGCGTTCGTCGCCACCACGCCCACGCGAGAACCGCGAGGAGCGCGACGGCGACGCCGATCATGACGAGCAGGGCACCCTCTTTGCTCACGCGAGCACTCCCGGGGTGTCGAGAACGGAACCGTCGACGACCGTGGGGATGCCGGAGCGCACGGTCCAGCGCACCTCTCCCGGGAGCTCTCGGCCGAGGTACGGGGAGTTCTTGCTCCGGCCACGCAGGTCGTCGAGCACGAACGTGCGCGAGGGGCGCGGGTCGTACAGGGTGAACGAGGCCGGCCGGCCCTCCGCGACGGAGGTGCCGTGCCCGTCGAGGCGGCCGATCCGCGCGGGGGTCTTCGACATCACCCGCGCCACGTCGGCCCAGCTGAGCAACCCGGTGTCGACCATCGCCTGCTGCACGACGCGCAGGGCGCTCTCGAGGCCCACCATGCCGTTCGACGCGGCGGCCCACTCGCAGGCCTTCGCCTCGGTCGGGTGCGGAGCGTGATCGGTCGCCACGATGTCGATCGTGCCGTCGGCGAGGCCCTCGCGCACGGCCATGACGTCTTCCTCGCGGCGCAGCGGCGGGTTGACCTTGAACCGCGCGTCGTAGTCGCGCACGAGCTCATCGGTCAGCAGGAGGTGGTGCGGGGTGACCTCGGCGGTCACGTTCACGCCGCGCTTCTTGGCCCAGCGGATGATGTCGACCGAGCCCGCCGTGCTCAGGTGGCACACGTGCAGGCGAGAGCCCACGTGCTCGGCCAGCAGCACGTCGCGCGCGATGATCGACTCCTCGGCGACCGCGGGCCAGCCGGTGAGGCCCAGCTCGGCCGAGACGGCGCCCTCGTTCATCTGCGCGCCTTCGGTGAGGCGCGGGTCCTGCGCGTGCTGCGCGACGACGCCGTCGAAGGCCTTCACGTACTCGAGGGCTCGGCGCATGATCAGCGGGTCGAAGACGCAGAACCCGTCGTCGCTGAAGACGCGGACACGCGCGCGGGAGTCGGCCATCGCGCCGAGCTCGGCGAGGCGCTCGCCCTTCTGCCCCACCGTCACGGCGCCGATCGGCTGCACGTGGACGTAGCCGGCGGCCTCGCCGAGGGCGAGCTCCTGCTCGACCACGCCGGCGGTGTCGGCGACCGGCGAGGTGTTCGGCATCGCGAAGACGGTGGTGAACCCGCCCGCCGCCGCGGCGCGCGAGCCCGTGAGGATCGTCTCGGACGCCTCGTAGCCGGGCTCGCGCAGGTGCACGTGCAGGTCGACGAGACCCGGGAGGGCGATGAGACCGTCGGCGTCGACGACCGTGGCGCCCGCGTGCGAGAGGCCGGAGCCGGTCTCGGCGATGACGCCGTCCTTCACGAGGAGGTCGGTGGCATCCTGACCCTCGACGCGTGCGCCGCGCACCAGAAGGGTCTGGGGGGTGGCGTGGCTCATCGGAGGTCCTCTCTCTCGCTGTCGGGCCGCTCGCCCGCCAGCAGCAGGTACAGCACGGCCATCCGCACGGAGACACCGTTCGTGACCTGCTCGAGCACCGTCGAGCGCGGGGAATCGGCGGCTTCGGCGGAGATCTCCAGGCCCCGGTTCATCGGACCGGGGTGTAGAACGATGCTACCGCCCGGGAGGGCCTGCAGACGCCGCGCGTCGAGACCGTACCGGCGGGAATACTCCCGTTCAGTCGGGAAATACGCAGCCGACATGCGCTCGAGCTGGATGCGGAGCATCATGAGCGCGTCGGGTCCGGCCGCGATCGCGTGGTCGAGGTCGTAGTCCACCTCGACGGGCCAGCCGCTGACGTCCTGGGGCACGAGCGTCGGCGGGGCGACCAGCGTGACGTGCGCGCCGAGGGTGTGCAGCAGCCATACGTTCGAGCGGGCGACGCGCGAGTGCAGCACGTCGCCGACGATCGTGACCCGGATGCCGTCGAGGTCGCGGCCGCGGCTGTCGTCGCCGTGCAGGCGCTTGCGGATGGTGAACGCGTCCAGCAGTGCCTGAGTGGGATGCTCGTGCGTGCCGTCGCCCGCGTTGACCACGCCCGCGCTGATCCAGCCGCTGGTGGCGAGCGTGCGGGGTGCGCCGGAGGCTCCGTGGCGGATGACGACGGCATCCGCCCCCATCGCCTGCAGCGTCTGCGCGGTGTCCTGCAGCGATTCGCCCTTGCTGACGCTGGAGCCCTTCGCCGAGAAGTTGATGACGTCGGCGGAAAGACGCTTGGCCGCGGCCTCGAACGAGATGCGGGTGCGCGTGGAGTCCTCGAAGAAGAGGTTGACGACCGTCTTGCCGCGCAGCGTCGGGAGCTTCTTGATCTCGCGGCGCTGGGTGTCGGCCATGTCCTCGGCGACGTCGAGGATCTCGAGCGCGTCGGCGCGGGAGAGGTGCTGGGTGTCGAGGAGGTGCCTCATGACTCGATCGTCACCTCCTCGACGCCGTCGATCTCGGCGAGACGCACGTTGACCCGCTCGTCGCGGGCGCTGGGGAGGTTCTTGCCCACGAAGTCGGGGCGGATCGGCAGCTCGCGGTGGCCGCGGTCGATCAGCGTCGCCAGGCGCACCGCGGCGGGGCGTCCGATGTCCTGCAGGGCGTCGAGGGCGGCGCGGATGCTCCGCCCCGAGAACAGCACGTCGTCGATGAGCACGACGGTCTTGCCGTCGATGCCGCCGGCGGGGATCTCGGTCTTGCGCGGGGCCCGCGTGGGGTTGCGGTGCAGATCGTCGCGGTACATCGTCACGTCGAGGGATCCGACCGGGATGGCCGCTCCCCCGAACTCGCTGACGAGGGGGCCGATCCGGTTCGCGAGCGTGACGCCGCGGGTCGGGATGCCGAGGAGGACGAGTCCTTCCGGTCCTTTGTTGGACTCCAGGATCTCGTGCGAGATGCGCGTCAAAGCGCGGGCGATATCGGCATCGTGCATGACGGTGCGCGTATTCATCCGCCGCTCCCTTCTCCGCCTCACGGGACGGGGTTAAAGGTTGCTGTGGTTCTCCGACCAGCTTAGCGGGTGGGCGGGGTGGTTTCCGTGGTCGCACGGGACGGTGTCACCGCGCGGTGCCACCGATCGCGGCGAGAACGCGGGACGGTGACGAGTCGGCGCGTCGGTTCGTGCGTGTTCGTCGGGATGATATGGTCTCGCGCGGTGTCGTCGGACCGGGATCCCGACAGGCGTCAGCCCGCGGCGACCTCGGCGGCGACGCGCTCTCCGCTCGGAGTCGTGCGCACGCGCGACGAGCGGATGGGATGCCCCGTCGTCGTCAGGCAGCGACCCGTCTCGAGGTCCCACTTCCAGTCGTGCAGCGAGCACGTCAGCACGCCGTCCTCGATCTTGCCGGTCTTCGTCAGGTCGGCGCGCAGGTGCGGGCAGCGACGCTGCACGGTCCAGTCGCCGATCTCGGCATCCTCGGTCTGGTCCGACTGCTCGGCGTACCAGTTCTCGACGTACTCGATGCGGTCGCGAGAGAGGCACTTGAGGAACGTCGTGAGGAACTCGTTGAACTTGCCCGAGCGACCGACCTCGAACTGCATCGACAGGAAGATCGAGTTCGACCAGTCGATCTCGTGGTCGCGGATGTTCGTCGAGACGAGGTCGGCGGGGATGGTGTACCAGTAGATGCACTCCTCCCCCGCGTACTCGCGCAGCTTCGCCTTGGGGAAGTCCACGACCATGTCGAGCTCACCGATGCGGAAGCGCACCATGCCGCCCACGCCGTTGCGGATCGTGCGGGCGCGACGCAGCAGCGGCTCCCACCACTCCTTGAGGGCGGCGAGCATCTCGGCGGGCGGGATGATGTCCGCGCGGGTCGCCTCTTCGGCCCGCACCTCGGCCTGGCGGCTGTCGCGCTGCTCGGCGAGGTAGTCCCACTTGTCGCCGAAGACGCGCTCGATCTCGGCATCCGTGTACAGCGTCTGCGTCACCGTGACGTCGGAGCCCTGCACCTCGACCTCGGTGCCGGGAAGGAACAGATAGCCCTTCTGGTCGGGGCGCTGCTCCTTCATGTGCGCGAGGAACTCGCGCTGGTCGGTGAAGATCGAGTCGTTCTCGAGGCCCGTGCCGTTGTAACGGAACAGCTCTTCACGCAGGAACATGGGCGGGCCCGCCATCGGGAACACGTGCTCGGCGTCGACCTTGTCGATGTAGTACATCGCGCGCTTGTTCTGCGCGTCGCGCTTGAGCTGGGCGAAGTTCTGCTTGGCATCCTGGGGAAGGTCGTAGACCATCGGCCACCAGATCGCGCCCGAGACCTGGGTGAAGTACGCGTCGGGCTTGCCGAAGTCGAACAGCTTCTCGAGATCCAGCGGGTGGGAGTCGTTCTGATTGAGGACCGAGGCGGTGCCGTCGTCGAGCGAGAGCGACGAGTCGCCGATCGGACCGTCGGAGGGGGCGCGCAGCGGCGTCACCATGAGCTTCAGGTCGCCGAACTGCAAAGGCACGCCCGCTTCGGTGCGGACGAGGTTCGTGTAGCCGAGGCCGAGGAGGTCCTGCTCGAGGTCGTCGGTCGGGTACTCGGGCAGGAGCACCTTGATGTCCTTCGGCACGTAGCGCTCGAGCAGAGCCGGATCGAAGTGATCGCGGTGACGGTGCGAGATGTAGAGGAAGTCCGCCTTGCCGAAGCGTTCCCAGTCGAGGGCACGGTTGTCGGGGAACGGGAACCACGAGCCGAAGAAGCTCGGACCGAGGACGGGGTCGCAGATGATGCTGCCGCCGCGCGTCTCGATGAACATTCCCGCGTGGCCGAGGCCGGTGATTCTCATGTCGCTCCTGTGTCGTGGACGGAACCTGACGAGTCTACGCGGGGGTTGCTGCGAGGCCGCGGGGTGCCGCGGCGGTTCGAGAGACGAACGGATGCCACGGCCCTCCCTCGCGGATCGCTCGCGGGTCAGCGGGCTGTGAGCGCCGTCTGGAGGAAGCGGATGTTCTCGCCGAGGACGCCCGAGGCGAGAAGTCCCGATCCCAGTGGCCCGGAGGGATCCTCCCCGAGCCGGGGAAGCAGCGACAATGCGTTTCGCGTGTCGACGTCGAGACGGGCGACCTGCCACGCGAGTTCGGCGGCCCCGCCGCGACCGGGATCGGCGAGCTCGGCGGCCTTCGCCGCGAAGGCCGCGGCGCCGAGGGCATGGGCACCCATGTGCGCAACGCCCGCCGCCTGCCCCGCCGCCCACGCGGCGGCCTTTCCCACCGCGGTGGTCGCCGACTGGGAGGCGCGTCCGGCCACGAAACGCCGGCGGATCTCCCCCGCGGCGTCCAGCTCGCCTCGCGAGAAGGCTCGCGCTCGCCGGATGCCGTCGCGCGCCCGGTCATCGAGCGGGGCCTCCGCCTCGAACAGGGGGAGAACCCGCTCGGCGCAGTCGGCCGCCCACGCCGCCACCCTTCGTCGGTCGTTCTCGCTGAGCGATTGCGGGGAGAGCACGCGAGTACCCTCTCACACACCGCGGATCGGTGCCGCGCGATGGTACCCCGCGCCCGACGACCCCTTCGCACGCCCCGGAGTCACGGTCCCAACAACCCCCGGATGTCAGCCGCGTCCAACGACGCGGCGAACGCCTCGCCGTCATCGATGACCGTGTCGAAGAGGGCCGCCTTGAGGCGCTGGAGCGCGAGCACTCTCTCTTCGATCAGCATGCGCAGCAGCGTCAACGACCCAAACACGATGAATCGCTGACGATCGAGATCGTTGACCAGCCCGAGTTCGTCACCGGCGAGCTGTGGTGAGTCGCGACGGGTCCTAACGCCATCCCGCGTTCGTCAGTCGACGATGTCGTCGACCGGGGGCAGATCGGCGTACGCGTGAGCGACAAACGGATCGGCCGGATAGACCTCGTTCCGGCCCGCGATCAGTCGGCGCAAGGAGAATTCACCGATCGAGGCGACAGCGACGTGCACGTCTGCGGCGCGATCGACGCAGCAGGTGATCGTCACGCCCTCAACGGCGGTGGCCACGGCTGGGAACGGTCGACCGTCGACGACCACGGTCGCGGCGTTCCACCGTGTGTCGTCCTCGGCGAGCCTCAGCACCTCGTCGACGGGGGTCGCCGGTGCGAAGACGCGAAAGGCCGAGAGCAGCAATGCTCCCGTGGCACGGGCTTCCGCTACCTCGTTCCACCGGGATGAGGCCACCAGCGCGGAGTCGCGCTCGGTCTTCGCCGCGAGTGTCACATCTGTGGCGGGCGCGGTCACGGGGCCGTTCCAGCCGCTCAGCCACCGCCGTGGCGGCGCTCCTCCGGCTCTGAACACCGCTTCGTACAGAGGAAAGGCGGGCGGATGGTAGCCGGGCTCAAGCGCCTCGGTGTGCGTCATGACGTCGTCCGCCTCTTCCCTCCCCGTCGAGTAGCGACGGGGCTCCGACACTATCCGGCTCGCGTCACGGTCCCAACAACCCCCGGACGTCAGCCGCGTCCAACGACGCGGCGAACGCCTCGCCGTCATCGATGACCGCGTCGAAGAGGGCCGCCTTGCGGCGCTGGAGCGCGAGGACCTTCTCTTCGATCGTGCCCGAGGCGATGAGCCGGTAGACGAAGACGCTCTTGTTCTGCCCGATGCGGTGCGCACGGTCGATCGCCTGGGCCTCGGCCGCGGGATTCCACCAGGGGTCGAGGACGAAGACGTAGTCCGCCTCGGTCAGCGTCAGTCCGAATCCCCCGGCCTTGAGGCTGATGAGGAAGACGGGCGCCTCCCCCGCGCGGAAGCCCGCGACCACGTCTCCGCGCCGAGCGGTGCCGCCGTCGAGATGGGCGTATGCGAGGCCGGCGGCATCCAGTCTCTCCGCCGCCATGTCGAGGAAAGAGGTGAATTGGCTGAACACCAGTGCACGGTGCCCCTCGGCCGCGACCTCCACGAGGCGCTCCAGCAGCACGTCGAGCTTGGCGGAGCCCAGGTGCGCGTCGCGATCGTCCACGAGCCCCGGTGCCAGCGCCAGCATGCGCAGCAGCGTGAGCGAGCGGAACACGATGAACCGCTGTCGGTCGAGATCGTCGAGCAGTCCGAGGACTTTCTGCCGCTCCCTCTGCAGCACACGGTCGTAGACCGCCCGATGCGCGGGGTCGAGCGGCACCGCGATCTCCTGCTCCTGTTTCGGGGGCAGATCGGAGGCCACCACGTCTTTCGTGCGCCGGAGGAGGAAAGGGCGGACCCGACGGCGCAGACGTTCGAGGGTCTTCTCTCGGTGCGCGCCCGCGGCCGCGGCCGACAGATCGGTGGGGGCGTCCGACGGCAGCTGCTCGATCGCGCGGGTGTAGTCCTCCCGGAACTGCCGGATCGAGGGGAACAGCCCGGGCGCCGTCAGCGCGAGCAGCGCCCACAGGTCGTCGAGACCGTTCTCGATGGGTGTTCCGGTGGCCGCGAACACGGCGTCGGTGCGGAGCGCCGCGATCGCGCGGTGGATGCGCGTGGCCGGGTTCTTCACGAACTGGGCCTCGTCGAGCACCACGCCCGACCAGTGCGGTGCGGCGAACTCCTCGGCATCCGTTCGGACGACGCCGTAGGACGCGACGACGACGTCGACGTCCGCCGCGATCTCGGCGATGGCCCGGTCGCGGCGCACCGCGGTCGCCTCGATGACGGCGACCCGCAGGCCCGGGGCGAATCGTGCGGCCTCATCGCGCCAGGTCGGCAGCACCGAGGTCGGGGCGACGACGAGCCACGGTCGTGCGTCGCCGCGCGCGCGGCTGTGCGCGATGAGCGCGAGCAGCTGCAGGGTCTTTCCGAGGCCCATGTCGTCGGCGAGGATGCCGCCGAGTCGGTGCGCGTGCAGCAGCGCGAGCCACGACAGGCCCTCGCGCTGGTAGGGACGCAGTTCGGCGCGGAACCCGGTCGGGGTCGGGACCTCGGGCACCTCGCTCACGTCGCGCAGCGCCCGCGCGAGCTCTCGCCACTCGACCGCCGCCTCGGACTGATCGGCGAGGTCCTCGAACTCCGCCCACAGTGCGAGGTGCGTGCGGGGCAGGCGCGGTCCCGTCTCCCACTCGTCGAGCGTCGCGGCCTCCTCGAGCAGCTCGCGCAGACGCTGCAAAGCCGGGTGCGCGAGCGAGAACCAGGCACCGTCCGACAGCTTGATGCGCGTCCGGCCCCGCGAAAGGGCGCTGAAGAGCACGCCGAACGGGATCAGGCGGCCCTCGATCGTCACGACGATGCCGAGATCGAGCCAGTCCCGGTCGAGCGACTCGACGGCCGTGATGCGCAGGGACGGATCGCCGCGCAGCTCGCGGAACGTGGGTTGCGTGCCGCGCGTGCGCACCCGCACCTCGTCGAGCACGTCGACGGCGGGAAGAACCCGCGCGCCGAAGACCGCGGCATCCGCATCCCGCAGGGTCGCCCTCGCGAGGGCGGGCAGATCGGATGCCGCCATCCACGCCGTCTCGAACCGTTCGCCGATCTGCGCCTCGGCGCGCGGATCGCGCTCGGCGTGGTCGCCCCGATCGTCGTACGCGGCCCGGAACCCGCCCGGGTAGACCCAGTCGAGCCGGTACTCGACGGCGTCGTCGTCGAGATAGGAGACGTCGACCGTCAGCGTCGGTCGCGCCGGCGGCGGCGGGGGGACGCCCGCGCCGACGGACAGCGGGGCGCGTCGCGCCAGTCGCGGGTACACCTCCGCCACGAACTCCGTCGCCTCGGTCGCGGGCACCTCGACGGCGGCTCCGCCGAGCAGGGCGGGCAGCGGCACCGGAAGGTCGACGGCCGCGAGCACGATCGGCACCGGGTCGCGATCGATCTCGAAGGCGAAGAGCCCCGCGGTGCCGATGGCGCGCGCGTGGGTCGCGTCGACGGGACGCGTGTCGATCTCGAGGTCGGCCGACAACCGCAGTGCTCCCCCGCCGACCGCGTCGAGCGCGACCCGGGCGGTCGCCGTGCGCGCGAGGCGCACGCTCTGCTGCGGATGCATCGGGACGATCCGGATGCCGAGCCCCTCGGCCGCGAGAAGGTGCGGCCAGAGCAACGGCGAGTCGACGGTGTCGAGGGCGACCGTGTCGCCGGACGGGGCGAACGGTCCCGTCGTCCGCAGAGCCTGCGCGAGGGCGTGCAGCTCGGCGAACCAGCGCACCTGCATGGGGTCGAAACGGCCGGAGGATCGGCGAACGGTGTCCCAGGTGGCATCCGCCTTGATCCACGCCTCGCGTGCGCCTTGGACGAGCGGACGGGCGACGAGCTGCAGGTCGTCCTGGCGCTGGGCGAGCAGGCGCGGCGTCACCGGCACGACGGCACGGGCCTCCCACCGGGACGGGTCGTACGCCTCGCGCTGGCGCAGCTCGATGCCGAGGGCGAGCGGCTCGAACGCGGCCGTCTCGCTCCCGGGAAGCAGCTCGCGCCAGGAGGTCACGGGAGCATCCTGCCGCGAACCTCCGACAGGGGGCGGCGGACCGGCCGCGCGAGACCGTTCCGTTCGCGCCGAGAAACGCCCTCGAGCTCGAGGAACGCGGCGACATCGCGTTTTTCGGTGGCGACAGCGTTTATCGATGCCGCGGCGGCTTCTCCGCACCGCGCGCCGCCGGACGCCCCGCCGCCCTGCATGGCGCCGGAGGCCGCAGCGACCCCGCCGCCCTGCATGGCGCCGGACGCCGCAGCGACCCCGCCGCACCGCGCACCGCGATCCTCTGCGCGCAGACGCCGTGACATCCGGTCCCACAGCACGCCCCGGCACTCCACCCGGAAACGCCACGACGCGGTCACCGGCGGGCAGCCGGGACCGCGTCGCATCGCGTCAGCCGCGCTCAGGACGAACGGGCGATGCGCGCGAGAACGCCGTGCACAAACGAACCGGAGTCGTCGGTGGAGAACTCCTTCGCCAGCTCGACTGCCTCGTCGATCGCGACGGCGGTGGGCACCTCGTCGTTGTAGAGGATCTCCCACGTGCCGATCCGCAGCAGCGCCCGGTCGACGGCCGGCATGCGCTGCAGCGACCAGTCCTTGGCGAACGTGGTGATCTGCTCGTCGATCGCATCGCGGTTGTCGATCACGCCGTCGACGATGTCGCGGGCGTACAGCCACGAGGCCTGACGGTCGGGCTCGGAGGCCGCGCGCTTGGCCTCGGTGGCCAGCATCACGGGCAGCTCCTCGCCGCGCACGTCGGCCTGGAACAGGATGTCGAGGGCGCGCTTGCGCGCCTTGGTACGAGCACTCATTCTGTCGGGATCGAGACGTCAGCTGATGCGGCCGAGGTACTCGCCCGTGCGAGTGTCGACCTTGATCTTGGTGCCGGTCTCGAGGAACAGCGGAACCTGCATCTCGTAACCGGTCTCGACGGTGGCGGGCTTGGTGCCGGCCGACGAGCGGTCGCCCTGCAGACCGGGCTCGGTGTACGTCACCTCGAGGATGACCGACGGCGGCAGCTCGATGTAGAGCGGGTTGCCGTTGTTCAGCGCGATCTGCACCTGCTGGTTCTCGAGCAGGAAGTTCGCCGCGTCGCCGACGGTCGCCGCTCCCACGGTGATCTGGTCGTAGTCGGCGACGTCCATGAAGACGAAGCCTTCGCCGTCGTTGTAGAGGTAGGTGAAGTCGCGACGGTCGACGTTCTCGAGGTCGATCTTGGCGCCGGCGTTGAACGTGCGGTCGACGACCTTGCCGCTCATGACGTTCTTGAGCTTGGTGCGCACGAAGGCGCCGCCCTTGCCGGGCTTGACGTGCTGGAACTCCACGACGCTCCAGAGCTGACCGTCGATGTTCAGGACGACGCCGTTCTTGATGTCTGCGGTGGATGCCATGAGTGCCGATATTCCGTTTCGTGAGTCGAAGTGGGCGAGAGCCCGACGTCAGAGTCTACGTGATGAGCGGGCTCAGCCGTCGGCGCGGCCCGAGATGACCTCCACGAGCAGGTCGACGGCTCGCGCGTATCCGGGTACGCCCTCGCCGATCACGTGCACCGCGGCGACGTCCTCGATGTACGAGAAGTGCCGGAACGCCTCGCGCTCCTTGATGTTCGAGATGTGCACCTCGGCGACGGGGAGATCGACGGATGCCAGGGCGTCGCGCAGCGCGACGGAGGTGTGTGTGTACCCCCCGGCATTGATGACGATGCCCGCGCAGTCGAGCCGGGCGGCGTGGATCGCGTCGATGAGGACGCCCTCGTGGTTGCTCTGGATCGCGCGGACCTCGAGGCCGTGCCGGCCAGCGGCCTCGGCCGTCACGCGTTCGACGTCGGCGAGGGTGTCGCGGCCGTAGATCTTGGGCTGACGGGTGCCGAGGAGGTTCAGGTTGGGGCCGTTGACGAGGAGCAGTCGGCGGGGCGTGGTCATGTCCCGCACGCTATCAGCGGCCTCCCGTTGCGCTCGTCCGACGGGAGCGTCGGCCGGCCGGCCCGGGGCGTGTCACAGTGTGCGAAGCGACCGGCTCATCGCGAGCTCGTCGCCGATGGGGCTCGTGAAGGTCTCGCCCGTCGGCACGAAGCCGGCGCGGCGGTAGACGGCCTGGGCCCGGGCGTTGTCGACGTGCACGTCGAGCGAGAGCGTCTCGAATCCCTGATCGGCGCTCCAACGCGCCGCGGCGTCGAGCAGGGCGTCGATCGCGCCGGATCCGCGATGTGCGGGATCGACGTAGACCCCCACGACGTCGGCGCGTCCCGTGGTGAGTCGTCGCCCGGTGTGGTCGACGTCGCCCGCGCGCCGGACGAGCACCGTGCACGTGCCGATCCACGTGTCGGCGCTCTCGGCCACGAACATCGCGGCGGAGTCGCCGTCGGCGCCGCCCGCCGCTCGCTCGTCCCAGAACGCCTGGTCCCGCTCGAGCTCCTGGTCGTAGGTCGTGAGGAACGCGATGGATGCCGCCGGGTCGCCGACCGCGCGCAGCCGCAGCTCACGGACGCGTCCGCCCTCCCCCGCGCGCACGCGGCGCACGGAGGTGGTCACGCACCGACCTCCTGGTAGGCCGCGAACAGCAGCGACTCGTCGGGTGCCTGCAGCACGGTGGGCCGCGCCAGGTCGTCGAGCACGATGAAGCGCAGCATGCTCCCGCGGCTCTTCTTGTCGCGCTGCATCGTCGCCTTCAGCGTCTGGAACGCCCCGGCGCGGTAGGTCGTCGGCAGCCCCAGCGACTCGAGCACGGTGCGGTGCCGCTGCGCGACGTCGTCCGACAGGCGCCCGGCGAGGCGCGACAGCTCGGCGGCGAACACCATGCCCACCGAGATCGCCGCCCCGTGACGCCAGCGGTAGCGCTCGGCATGCTCGATGGCGTGGCCGAGGGTGTGCCCGTAGTTCAACACCTCGCGAAGGCCCGCCTCGCGCAGGTCTTCACCGACGACGCGCGCCTTCATGTCGATCGCGAGCTCGACGCAGCGGCGGAACGCGTCGCCCTTCGGATCGACGATGCCCGTCGGGTCGGCCTCGATGAGATCGAGGATCTCGGGATGCCAGATGAAGCCCGCCTTGACCACTTCGGCGAAGCCGGCGGTCGCCTCGTTCTTCGAGAGGGTGTCGAGCAGGTCGAGGTCGCAGACCACGGCCACGGGCGGCCAGAACGCACCGACCAGGTTCTTGCCTTCGGCGGTGTTGATGCCGGTCTTCCCGCCCACGGCGGCGTCGACCATGCCCAGAACGGTGGTCGGGACCTGCACGAGGGCGACCCCGCGCAACCAGGTCGCCGCGACGAAGCCCGCGAGGTCGGTCACGGCTCCCCCGCCGAAACCGACCACGACGTCGGTGCGCGTGAAGTCGGCTTGGCCCATGACCTGCCAGCAGAACGCGGCGACCTCGACGCGCTTGCCCTGCTCGGCATCGGGGATCTCGGCCAGCAGTACCTGGCGATCGCCCACCAGCTGCGCGCGCAGAGCCTCGGCCTGCGCAGCAAGGGTGGGTGGGTGCACCACGAGCACCTTCCGGGCGGCGGCGGGCAGCTTCTCGCCCAGCGCGGCCAACAGGCCCCGGCCGATCGTGATGTCGTAGCCGGGGTCGCCGGCGACGCTGATCGTGGTGGTGTCGCTCATGATGTCTCCTGGGCCGGGACGCTCTGCGCCCAGGCCACGATGTCGTCGACGACGCGGGACAGGGGCCCCGACGACGTGTCGATGGTGATGTCGGCCGTGGCCTCGTAGACGGGGCGCCGCTCGTCGTAGATGCGCCGCCAGCGTTCGACGGGGTCTTCGCCCCCGAGGAGGGGCCGATCGTCGCCGTGGATACGGGATGCCACCACGTGCGGCGCCACGGTGAGCAGGACGACGCGATGCGCGGTGAGGCGTTCCCGCGTCGCGGGGTCGAGCACCGCTCCCCCGCCGAGCGCGACGACGCCCCCGCGGCCCAGCGCCTCGACGACCGCGTCGCGTTCGAGCGCGCGGAAGTGCGCTTCGCCGTGGACGAGGAACAGGTCTCGGATCGGCCCGTGCTCGCGCACGACGAGCTTGTCGGTGTCGGTGAAGGGGGTGCCCAGGGCGCGGGCGACGCGGCGCCCCACGCTGGTTTTCCCGGCGCCCATCGGACCGATGAGCACGACGGCCGAACCGGTCCCGGTCACCGGCGTACGGTCGTCGGCTCCGGCGGGAGCCTGCTCAGGCGAGGTCATGCGCGAGAAGCGCGGCGTCCGACGCGTCGGTCGTGCGCAGGGTCTCGGGCAGGTTCGCGAGGTACAACTCGAGGTTGCGGCGGGTCTCGGCGACGTTGTCGCCCCCGAACTTCTCGAGGACGGCATCCGCGAGGGTCACCGCGACCATGGCTTCCGCGACGACGCCCGACGCGGGCACCGCGCAGACGTCTGAGCGCTGGTGGTGCGCGGCGGCGGTGTCGCCGGTGGCGACGTCGACCGTACGCAGGGCCTTGGGGATCGTCGCGATCGGCTTCATGCCGGCGCGTACGCGCAGCACGGTGCCGGTCGACATGCCGCCCTCGGTGCCGCCGGCACGGTCGGACGATCGGGTGATGCCGTCTTCGGTGGCGAACAGCTCGTCGTGCGCCTGAGAACCGCGGCGCGTCGTGGTGAGGAAGCCGTCGCCGACCTCGACGCCCTTGATGGCCTGGATGCTCATGAGCGCCTGGGCGAGGCGGGCGTCCAGACGGCGGTCCCACTGCACGTGCGAGCCGAGCCCCGGGGGCAGGCCGTACGCGAGCACCTCGACGATGCCGCCGAGCGTGTCGCCCGCCTTCTTCGCGTCGTCGACCTCGGCGACCATCGCCGCACTGGTGTCGGCGTGGAAGCACCGCAACGGATCGGCGTCGAGCCGGTCGACGTCGTCGGGCGTGGGCAGTGCGGCGTCGTCGGGCACGCGCACGGGACCGATTGAGAGCGTGTGGCTGACCAGGCGGATGCCGAGCTCGCTGAGGAACGAACGGGCCACGGCGCCCAGGGCGACGCGTGCTGCGGTCTCGCGGGCGGAAGCGCGCTCGAGGATGGGGCGGGCCTCGTCGAAGCCGTACTTCTGCATACCGACGAGGTCGGCGTGGCCGGGGCGGGGGCGCGTGAGCGCGGCTCCGCGTCCGCGGGAGCGGTCGGACAGCTCGACGGGCTCGGGGCTCATGACCTCGGTCCACTTCGGCCACTCGGTGTTGCCGATGCGCAGGGCGATCGGGCTGCCGATCGTGAAGCCGTGCACGATGCCCGTCGACAGCGTCAGCTCGTCTTCTTCGAACTTCATGCGCGAGCCGCGACCGTACCCGAGTCGACGGCGCGCCAGTTCGGCGCGGATCTGGGCCGAGGAGACCGGGACACCGGCCGGCATCCCCTCCATGAGGGCGATCAGTTCGGGGCCGTGGGACTCGCCGGCGGTGAAGACGCGAAGCATTCGTCTAGTCTCCCACGAGCGCGATGCGCATTGCGGCCAGCACCTCGTCCTCGTGGACGAGTGGCTGCGCAGGGTCACCGGCGACGAAGACGCGCACCTGCAGCAGTGCCTGGTGCAGCAGCATCGTGAGCCCGTCGTGCGCGGCCACCCCGGCGCTCTCCCAGGCCCGCGCCAGAGGTGTGGGCCAGCCGCCGTAGACGACGTCGACGAGGGGCCCGGACGTGGACGCCAGCGCCCCCGCGAGGGCGCCGAGGTCGGTGCCGCCGGGCAGGGCGGCGATGGTGGTGTCGACCTGGACGTGATCCGGCGCGTCGAGAGGCGCGGTCCGCACCGCGACGCCCAGGAGCGCCCCCAGTTCGGCGAGGACCGCTGCCGCTTCGGGGCGTCGAGCCCGTACCTCCACCTCGACCGCTCCGGCGCGGGCCGCCGAGACGAGGGCCGAGGTCGCCGTCGCTCCCGCGCCCAGCACGCGCACGCGCTCGGGTCGGCGCACGCCGACCTCGTCGAGGGCGCGGGCGAGTCCGCCCACGTCCGTGTTGAAGCCGTGGGCTCCCCCGTCGGTCAGCAGGTAGGTGTTGACGGCGCCGGTTAATCGCGCGTCATCGTCGAGGGTGGTGGCCCGGGCGGCCGCGACGTGCTTCAACGGCATCGTCAACGACAGGCCGCGCCAGGTGGCGTCCAACCCGTCGACCTCCGTGGCGAAGGTCGCCTCGTCGACGCGTCGCCGTCCATACTCCCAGTCGAGTCCGAGCACGCCGTACGCGGCGGCGTGCAGCCGGGGCGACCGCGAATGCGCGATCGGGTCGCCCCAGACGGCCAACCGGGTGGCGTCGGTCAGCATCCGCCGTCGGGGTTCTCGCGACACCACGCACGGAACTGGTCCACGGCCTTCAACTGGTCGGCGTAGGTCGTCGAGAACACCGTCTCGCCGGTGGCGAGGTTGACGGTGGTGAAGTAGTACCACGAGCCGTCCACCGGCTTCATCGCCGCGTCGATCGCGAGATCGCCGGGGTTGGCGATGGGCCCGATCGGCAGACCCGGGCGCACGTAGGTGTTCCACGGGTTGTCGCTGGTGAGCGCGTTCTCGGACGACGACGACGACCCGGCATCCAGTTCTCCCGCGCCGTACTGGGCGGTCGAGTCCATCTGCAGCAGGCCGTGGGTCTCGGTGTTGTCGGGCTGGAGGCGGTTCTCGATCACTCGCGAGACCTTGTAGAAGTCCTCGCTGCTGCGCGCCTCGCGTTCGATGATCGACGCGACGATGAGGATGCGCTCCCGGTCGGACTCCGGGACCCCCGCGGCGTCGAGCGACTGGATGGTGCGCTGCACCATGCGTTCGATGACCTGCTGGGCGGTGACGCCCTCGTCGAAGTCGTAGGTCGCCGGGAAGATCCACCCCTCGAGCGTCGAGGCGGGCACGCCGTACACCGACGGGTCGGCGGCGGCGGCGTCGAGATCGGCGCGCGGGATGCTCAGCTGCTCGGAGATGACGTCGAGCGACTGCGTCAGGGTGAGCCCCTCGCGCAGCTGCACGGAGTAGTCCAGACGGCTCGCGGGGTCGCGGAGAGCGGCGAGGACCGCCTCCGACGTCATCTGCTGCTGCAGCTTGTAGACGCCCGGCTGGAAGGTGAAGGCGACGGAGTTGTCGACCATGTACTTGTAGAGCGAATTCGAGGCCTTCGTGATGCCGGCCTCGAACAGCTTCGGTGAGACGGACTCCCCCGTGTCGCCCGAGACGATGGTGACGCGGGCCTCGCCCGTGGCCTGCCCCGCCTCGTAGTCGAGGGGCTCGCCGTTGCCCAAGAACGCCTGGATGCGATCGCCGTAGGTGTTCCAGACGACCATGCCGCCCGCGGCGATGCCGCCGAGCAGCACCAGGACCACGGCGAGGGCGATCCAGCCGCCGACGCGACGGCGCTTCTTGGGGGCGCGGGGCGCGGCGTGGCCGATCTCGTGGGTCGTGGTCTGGCCGGTGAAGAGGTCTTCGAGCGACCCGGAGGCCATGCCGGCGGCACCCGGAGCGGGGCGTCCGGCCGTCGCGGAACCGATCAGCGCCGGCTGCGCCTCGCGGGAGACGTCATCGATCGTCGCCGGCGCGCTCGTCCGGCGGGGTCCGGGCGCGGATGCTCCGCCGTCACGTGCGACGTCCGAGGATGAGGCGGATGCCGTGGCTGCGGCCGCGTCGGTGGCTCGCGGCGCGGACGCGGGCTCGGTGGCGCGGGGCGCCGGGGTGGGTGCGGCGGTGCGCGGCGCGGGCTCGGCGGCACGCGGCGCGGGCATGCGCTCCGCGGCGCGGGTGGGCTCCGGCGCGGAGGTCTCCTCCGGCGCGCGTCGCGCCGCGTCGAACCGGGGCGCCGGGGCGGCGGCACCGTCCGGGGCGGGGGCCGCGGCGACGGCGGGTGTCGTGTCGGTCGGGCCGGTCTGCGCGCGGCGCGCCTCACGAGCAGCGCGACGCGAGGGCGGAGCGGCGTCGGCCGAATCGTCGGCCGCGCGCGCGCCGCTGCGCGGGTCGGGCAGGCGACCGTACAGGTCGGCGAACGGATCGCTCTCGGGGGGCTGGTTCTCGGGCATGTCAGGCGGGCTCCTGTCCCGGTGATACGGCGGGTCCGGCCGGCTCGCCGGACTGTCGCTCCACGTCGAGCGCCTGCTGCAGCAGCACCACAGCGGCGACTTGATCCACAATGCTACGAGAGTCGCGCTGGGAACGACCTGCCTCCCGCAGCACGCCGTGCGCCGACACGGTGCTCAGTCGCTCGTCGACCAGCCGCACCGGTATGGGCACAGCGGATGCGAGCTGCTCGGCGAATCTCCGTGCATCGGTGGTCGACGGGGTGTCCTCCCCGCGGAGGTTGAGCGGCAGACCCACCAGCACCTCGAACGCCTCGTACTCGGCCGCCAGTGCGGCGATCCGGCGCACCGGCTCGCCTTTGCGCGGCACCGTCTCGACGGGCACGGCCAGCACGCCGTCCGGGTCCGAGCGGGCGACGCCCACGCGGGCGCGCCCGACGTCGATCCCCAGACGGATGCCGCGTCGGAACTCCGTCACGCGGTCGTCGCCCGCACGTCGGCGACGATGCCGTCGAGCGCCTGCGGCAGGGCCGCGGCATCCGTTCCGCCTCCCTGCGCGACGTCGGGACGACCGCCGCCGCCGCCGCCGAGCACGGCGGCTGCGGCCTTCGCGAGGGCACCGGCGGCGAGACCGCGCTCGCGTGCCGCGTCGTTCGTGACGACGACGACCGTCGCGCGGCCGCCGGCGACCGAACCGAGGGCGACGACCGCGGGGTCGCTGCCGAGGCGGTCGCGCACCTGCAGGGCCAGGGAGCGCACGTCGTCGGCCGAGGCGCCCTCGCCGAGACTCTGCGCCACGACCTTGACGGTGCCGACGGCCACCGCCGACTCCACCAGCTGCGGCAGGCGGCCGGTGAGGGCCTGTGCCTCGAAGGCGGCGATCTTCTTCTCGGCGGCCTTGAGGCTCGCGGCGAGCTCGGCGATGCGGTTGGTCAACTGCTCGCGCGGTGTCTTGAGCGACGTCGACAGCTGCGAGACGATCGCGCGCTCCGCGGCGAGGTCACGGAAGGCGTCGAGGCCGACGAGCGCCTCCACGCGTCGGTTCGAGGCGCCGACCGACTGCTCGCCCACGAGGTTCACGAGGCCGATCTCGGCGCTGCGCGCGACGTGCGTCCCGCCGCAGAGCTCGCGCGACCACGGGCCGCCGATGTCGACCATGCGCACGGTGTCGCCGTACTTCTCGCCGAACAGGGCCATGGCGCCCGCGGCCTTCGCCTCGTCGAGCGACATCACGCGCGTGGTGACCTCGAGGTTGTCGCGGACGGCGTTGTTGGCGATGTCCTCGATCTCGGTGCGGGTCTCGGCAGAGAGCGCCGAGCCCCAGCTGAAGTCGAAGCGCATGTAGCCGGCACGGTTGAGCGACCCGGTCTGCGTCGCGGTCTTGCCGAGAGTGTCGCGAATCGCCGCGTGCACGAGGTGCGTGGCGGTGTGCGCCTGCTGCGCCGCGTGGCGGTTGAGTCCGTCGACGACGGTGGTGGCGGGTGCGCCCACGGCGACCTCACCGGTGGTCACCTCGACCGTGTGGCTGACCAGACCCGGCACGGGACGCTGCACGTCGAGCACCTCGAGCTCGTAACCCGGGCCCACGATGACGCCCTTGTCGGCGACCTGGCCGCCGGATTCTGCGTAGAGGGCGGTCTCGGCCAGGATGACCTCGGCGATCTGACCCTCCGAGGCGCGGTCGGTCCCCTGCCCCTGGACCAGGATGCCGAGGACTTTCGACTCGGTCTGCAGCTCGGTGTATCCGGTGAACACGGTCTCGCCGAGCGCGCGGAACTCGCGGTACGCGCTCTGGTCGGCGATGGCACCCTTGCGGGCACGCGCATCGGCCTTGGCACGCGTGCGCTGCTCCAGCATGAGCTGGTCGAACGCGCCGCGGTCGACCGACAGCCCGGCCTCTTCGGCGATCTCGAGCGTGAGGTCGATCGGGAAGCCGTACGTGTCGTGCAGCAGGAACGCCTCGGAGCCCGACAGCGTCGTGCCGCCGCCGGTCTTGGCCTCGGCGACCGACTGGTCGAGGATCGCGGAGCCGGCCGCGAGGGTGCGGAGGAACGTCTGCTCCTCGGCGATCGCGTAGGCCGAGAGACGGGCGTAGTCGGTCTCGACCTCGGGGTACGACTCCTTCATCGCGTCGCGCGAGGCCGCGAACAGCTCGGGGAAGGTCGCGCCCTCGACGCCGAGCAGGCGCATCGAGCGGATCGCCCGACGCATGATGCGCCGCAGGATGTAGCCGCGGCCCTCGTTCGAGGGGGTCACTCCGTCGGCGAGCAGCATGAGCGACGAACGCACGTGGTCGGCGACGATGCGCAGGCGCACGTCGTCCTCGTGCGACTCGGCGCCGTACGCCTTGCCGGCCAGCTTCGCCGCCAGGTCGAGCACGGGGCGCACCTGGTCGGTCTCGTACATGTTGTCGACGCCCTGCTTGATGAACGCGATGCGTTCGAGGCCCATGCCGGTGTCGATGTTCTTCGCGGGGAGCTCTCCGACGATGTCGAAGTCGTACTTCGAGCGCACGTTCGTGATCTCGTACTGCATGAACACGAGGTTCCAGATCTCCACGTACCGGTCGTCGTCGGTCGCGGGACCGCCGTCGATGCCGTAGTCCGGACCGCGGTCGAAGAAGATCTCCGAGCAGGGGCCCGCGGGGCCGGGAAGGCCCGTCGACCAGTAGTTCGTGTCCTTCCCGAGGCGCTGGATGCGCTCGTCGGGCAGGGTGCTGAGCTTCAGCCAGAGGTCGCGAGCCTCGTCGTCCTCCTCGTAGACGGTGACCCAGAGGTCCTTCGGGTCGAAGGCCAGGCCGCCCTCGGACTCGGGCGCGGTCAACAGTTCCCAGGCGAAGCGGATCGCGTCTTCCTTGAAGTAGTCGCCGAACGACCAGTTGCCGAGCATCTGGAAGAACGTGCCGTGCCGCGGGGTCTTGCCGACCTCTTCGATGTCGTTGGTGCGGATGCACTTCTGCACGTCCGCCGCACGCGGGTAGGGCGGCGGCACGACGCCGCTGAGATACGGGATGAAGGGCACCATGCCCGCCACGGTGAACAGCAGGGCCGGGTCGTCGGTGACGAGCGAGGCCGAGGGGACGATCGTGTGGTTCTTCTTCTCGAAGAAGTCGAGGAAGCGCTGGGCGATCTCGGCGGTTTTCATGGCGGGTCTTTCCGTGCGCGTGCGGTGGCCGACCCCGGGTCATCGGGGGCCGGATGCCGGGGAGGTCAGTCGGTCGAGGATGCCGCGGTCTTCGCGGAGGCGGCGGCGTCGCCGATCGCCTCGGAGGCCCGGTCGACCGCGGAGGCGGCGACGCCCTTGGCGTCGTCGATGATCTCCGACAGGCGGGTCTCCTGCTGGTGGTAGGCGTCGCTCATGTGGTCGGTGAACTCCCCGATCCGCGAATCGAGCTGGGCGAGCAACTCCTGACCGCGGGGGTCCTTGTTGACGAGATGCGCGGCGACGAATCCGCCGGCGATCCCCAGCGCGAACCAGAAGAGGCTTTTCACGATCACGACTTCTTCCTCGAGGCGACGCCGCGGTCGCGGCATCCTTCATCGTAGGCGACGGCCCCCGTGCCTCGTGCAAGAGACCTGTGGATGCCGACTCCCCGGAGTCCACCGCGTACCGGACGCGACCGCACACTCGCGTGGGTGCCGACCGGGGCAGCAGGACCGGCACCTCTGCGTGCGATTGCCGCGGGTGGTCGGTGGCTCGGTGAGGGGCGGCATTCTGGGGCGAGCTAGCGCGTGGCGTCTTCGTTCGTTTGGCGCGGGTGGTCGGTGGCTCAGCGGGAGCCGGCGATCCGGGGCGAACGAGCGCGCGGCGTCTTCGTTCGGGTTGCCGCGGGTGGTCGGTGGCTCGGTGAGGGGCGGCGTTCTGGGGCGGTCGAGCGCGCGGCGTCTTCGTTCGTTTGCCGCAGATGGGCGGTGGGGCCGGGCATGATCCGCCCTCGGGCAATCGAACGGCGGCGATCGATGTTCGCCGCACACTGCAGCGTCAGCTCCGCAGGCCGCCAACGGCCCCAGAAGCGACAAGGGGCCGCGCGTGAGCGCGACCCGGACGGCAGAGAGTCGCGCGAGAGCGCATCCCAGACGACAGAGGGCCGCGCGAGAGCGCGACCCGGACGACGGAGGGCAGCGCGAGAGCGCGTCCTGAAACCGCGAAGGGCGCCGGGAGAACCCGACGCCCTTCTCTGCTCGCTGGGATCAGCGGGCGGCGTAGTACTCGACGACGAGCTGCACGTCACACGTGACGGGCACCTCGGCGCGCTTGGGGCGACGCACGAGCTTCGCCTGCAGCGTCGAGAGGTCGACCTCGAGGTAGCCCGGGACGGGGGGCAGCACTTCGGCGTGCCCGCCGGCGGCGGCGACCTGGAAGGGCTCGAGACCCTCGCTCTTGGGCTTGACGTGGATCTGCTGACCCGGCTTCACGCGGAACGACGGGCGGTCCACGAGCTGGCCGTCGACCATGATGTGGCGGTGCACGACGAGCTGACGGGCCTGCGCGGTGGTGCGGGCGAAGCCCGAACGCACGACGAGGGCGTCCAGACGCATCTCGAGCAGCTCGACCAGGTTCTCACCGGTCAGGCCGTCGGTGCGGCGGGCCTCGTTGAACGCGATGCGCAGCTGCTTCTCGCGGATGCCGTACTGCTCGCGCAGACGCTGCTTCTCGCGCAGACGGACGGCGTAGTCGCTGTCGGCCTTGCGCTTGGTGCGACCGTGCTCGCCGGGAGCGTAGGGACGCTTCTCGAGGTAGCGGGCGGCCTTGGGGGTGAGTGCGACGCCGAGGGCGCGCGACAGACGCACCTTGCGGCGGTCCTGAGACTTCGTGGTCACGAAGTTCTCCTTCCGGTGACGTGGCCGCGCCTTTCACGGCTCACGGGCGTATCGCCCCCTTCCGCCCGATCCGACGCGCACGCCGGGGCGCGTCGGAAGGTGATCACAGAAAGGAGGGGATGCCCGAAAACCCTGTTTCGAGCCGGTTCATGCTATCAGAGCGCCCCGGGGAACCCCTGCACGCGTCACTTCCCCTCGAGGATGCGTCTGATCTTCTCCAACCGCGCCGATACGTCGCGTTCGGTGCCGTGGGTGGTCGGCTCGTAATACCGGCGCCCGCGGAGTTCGTCGGGAAGGTACTGCTGGGCGACGATGCCGATCTCGCTGTCGTGGGCGTACTTGTATCCCTTGCCGTGTCCGAGCCGCTTGGCGCCCGGGTAGTGGGCGTCGCGCAGGTGCATCGGCACGCGCCCGAACCCGCCGGCTCGCACATCGGCGATCGCGGCGTTGATGGCGTTGTACGCGGCGTTCGACTTGGCCGTGGTCGCGAGGTAGATCGTCGCCTCGGCGAGCGGGATGCGCCCTTCGGGCATACCGATGAAGGCGACGGCGTCTGCGGCGGCCACGGCGATCTGCAACGCCTGCGGGTCGGCCATGCCGATGTCCTCCGCGGCGGAGATGATCAGTCGGCGCGCGATGAACCGGGGGTCTTCGCCTGCCTCGATCATTCGCGCGAGGTAGTGGATCGCGGCATCCGGGTCGGAGCCGCGCACCGACTTGATGAAGGCGCTGATGACGTCGTAGTGCTCGTCGCCCTGGCGGTCGTAACGGAGCAGAGCGCGATCGACGGCCTGCGCGATGTGGTCGGCCGTGATGACGGGTGGCTCCGTCTCCGTCAGCTCGAACGGGGCCCCGTCGTCGTCCTCGTCGTCCTCGTCCCCTCCCGAGCGGGTGACGTCGCTCGGGGATCCCCCGTCGTCGCCCGCGACCGACGCAGCGGCCTCGAGCGCGGTGAGCGCGCGGCGCGCGTCGCCGGATGCCAGTCGCACGAGTGCGGCTCGGGCGTCGTCGTCGAGCACGACGCGTCCGGCGAGACCGCGCGGGTCGGTGACCGCGCGATCGACGAGCGCGCCCAGGTCGTCGTCGCCGAGCGGGCGCAGGGTCAGCAGCAGCGACCGCGACAGCAGGGGCGAGATGACCGAGAACGACGGGTTCTCGGTGGTCGCCGCGATCAGCACCACCCACCCGTTCTCGACGCCGGGGAGGAGGGCGTCCTGCTGCGCCTTGGTGAAGCGGTGGATCTCGTCGAGGAACAGGATGGTGGACTGTCCGTACAGATCGCGCTGCGTCAGCGCCTCCTGCATGACCTCCCGCACGTCTTTCACCCCTGCGGTGATGGCCGAGAGCTCCACGAACCGTCGCCCCGACGAGCGCGCGATGGCCTGAGCCAGGGTCGTCTTGCCGGTGCCGGGCGGACCCCAGAGGATGACGGACACCGCAGCCCCGGATGCCGAGGAATCGGTGGTGGCGAGGGTGACGAGCGGCGACCCGGGGCGCAGCAGATGCCCCTGACCCGCCACCTCGTCGAGGCTCACCGGGCGCATCCGGACCGCGAGCGGCGTCTGGCCCTGGAACAGCGCGGAGGAGGGTGTCACCCCTCCAGGCTAACCGCGGCCTCCGACACCGGTCCCGAGCGCGGCGGCCCCGCGGACGCCTGCTCGCGGGCTTTGTAGGATCGAGGAGCCCGGTGGCGGGCGGAGGAGGTCGATGTGGCGACGCGCGGGAAAGACCGGCAGACGCGGGAACAACGCGAGCGAGCCCGCGCCTATCAGGTCCGCGTCGCCCTTCACGAGCGTCAGCGCCGCCGTCGCACCCGCGACGACGTGCTCGGCGTCGTGATCGGTCTCGTCGTCATCGCCGGGGCGGTCGGTGCGCAGACGGCGTACTTCGTCGCCGGCCCGGGCGCGCCCGCACCGGCGCAGAGCCCGTCTGCACCCGTGACCGAGTCGCCCGCGTCGCCGACCACAGCTCCGACGACGGCTCCCTGACCCGCCGCCTCGTCGGCGGCGAGAAGGTCGACGCCTATCCCCCGCGGTCCACGCACCTGTGGCGGCGCGGCCGCTCGTACTAGGCTCGGAGGGTCCTTCTCCCCCAGGCGGTTCTGCCGCGATGAGGTGCTACCCGTGACTTCCGTTCCCTCCCCCGAGACCTCCGACCCGCGCGACGACGCGAGCACCCCCGAGGTCGATCCCGCCGCGACCGAGATCGCGGCCGACATCACGGATGCCGAGGCGCCCGCGCCTTCGGCCTCCTCCGCGACCGACGAGTCGGCGGATGCCGCGACCCCCGCCGACGAGTCGACGGACGCCGTCGACGCGGCCGAGGCTGCGCCCGAGCCGACTGATGACGCGGCGGGCTCCTCCTCGGATGAGCCCGGCACCGCCGAGGCCGAGACCGCCGACGCCGAGTCCGCCGAACCGGCAGCCGATGCGCCCGAGGCTGCGGACACCCCCGCCGCGCCGCAGCCCGCCGCGCGCCCCGTACCGGGCGCACGCATCCCCGGTCCCCCGCCCGGCGCCACGGCGTCGAAGACGGCGAGCCAGCCCTGGGGTCGCGTCGACGACGAGGGCACGGTCTCGGTCCGAGAGGGCGACGGCTGGCGCGTCGTGGGTCAGTACCCCGACGGCACCCCCGCGGAGGCCCTCGCCTACTTCCAGCGCAAGTTCGCCGACCTGGCCGGCGAGGTGACGCTGCTCGAGACCCGTCATCGTCGCGGCGGAGCCTCGGCATCCGATCTCCGATCGACCGCGAAGACGCTGCGTGCGAAGCTCGACGGGGCCGCCGCGGTCGGCGACCTCGGCGCCCTCCTCGGCCGCGTCGACGCCCTCACGGCCGAGCTCGCCGAGGCGAGCGAGACCGAGGCCGTCGCCAACAAGCAGGCATCCGAGGAGGCGGTGCGCGAGCGCACCGCGATCGTCGAAGAGGCCGAGGCCCTGGCCGCCCGCGATCCGCAGTCGGTGCAGTGGAAGCAGATGACCGCCGACATGGCGGCCCTGTTCGACCGGTGGCAGGCCCATCAGCAGAACGGCCCGCGTCTGTCGAAGTCCACGGCGCAGCAGCTGTGGCGTCGTTTCCGCGACGCCCGTGCGACGGTCGACCGCCACCGGCGGGAGTTCTTCTCGTCGCTCGATGAGACGCACAAGGCCGCCCGCGAGGCGAAGACCCGCCTCGTCGAGCGCGCTGAGGCGCTCGCTCCCCGCGGGGAGGACGGCATCGGGGCGTACCGCGATCTGCTCGATGCCTGGAAGGCTTCGGGCCGCGCGGGCCGCAAGGTCGACGACGCCCTGTGGGCGCGGTTCAAGGCGGCCGGTGACGCGCTGTACGGTGCTCGCATCGAGCGCGAGACGGCTGACGCCGAAGCGTCCAAGGAGAAGATCGAGCAGAAGCGCGCCCTGCTCGAGCAGGCGGCGCCCATCGTCGACGAGAAGAACCTCGCGACGGCCCGTCAGAAGCTCACGGCGATCCAGCGGCAGTGGGACGAGATCGGTCGTATCTTCCCGCGCGACAAGGAACGTACCCTCGACGACGAGCTCCGCAAGATCGAGCAGTCCGTGCGCACGCGCGAAGACGCTGACTGGAAGCGCAACGATCCGGAGCAGAAGGCGCGTGCGAACGACATGACGCGTCAGCTCACCGACGCGATCGACAAGCTCGAGGCCGAGGTCGCCGAGGCCGAGGCACGCGGCGACAAGCGTGCCGCCGCGCAGGCCTCGGAGGCGCTCGAGGCGCGTCGTACCTGGCTGCGCGCCCTGGGCGGCTGACCAGCTCTCCACAGATCCGACGGTTCGCCGTCAGGGGCGACACCGCTCCGCCACACTGGCGGGATGGTGTCGCCCTTTCTCTTCTTCGCCGACGAAAGACTCTCGCTCGCCGAGCTCACGGCGGCGTGCCTCGACGGGGCGCTCGTTCCTCTGGGCGAGGGCTACATGCCCGCTGACGCGGCGGAGACGAAGTGGATGCGCGCGCGCAGTGTGGCGCCCCTGCTCGGCGATCGGTGGGCAGCCATCCGTCTGACCGCGGCATGGGTGCACGGTGGCATCGCCCAGGAGCCGGCGATCCATCACCTGCAACGCGTCCGCGCCGCCCGTGTCCGCGCGGGATGCGACCTTCGCGCCGTGTTCCACGACGTGCGCCTCCCGGCCGACGACATCATGTCGGTCGCCGGGGTTCCCGTCAGCACCCCCGCGCGGACGCTCGTCGATCTGGCCCGATCCGACGCCCGCGAGGAGATCGCCGCGGCGCGGGCATGGGCGTACCGCGACCCGCTGCTTCGAAGGGATGCCGAGGTCTGGTTCGAGCGGCATCCGCGGTTTCCGCATGTCCACCGCGCCACACGTCTGCTCCGTGCCGTCGCTGACGCGGGTGCCGTCCCTGCGGAAGGGGTCGGGGCGGATGCCGACGACTGACGCGAGGTCGTCGGGTGGCGGATCCCCGGCCTACGACGAAGTGACGCGGTACACGTCGTACACGGCGTCGATGCGCCGCACGGCATTGAGCACGCGGTCGAGGTGGACGGTGTCGCCCATCTCGAAGACGAACTTGCTCAGCGCGAGTCGATCGTTCGTCGTGGACACCGTCGCGGACAGGATGTTGACGTGATGCTCGCTGAGCACGCGCGTCACATCGCTCAGCAGGCCGGAGCGGTCGAGAGCCTCGACCTGGATCTGCACCAGGAACACGCTCTTCGTCGTGGGGGCCCACTCGACATCGATGAGACGGTCGGGCTCCTCCTTCAGCGACCGCACGTTGGTGCAGTCGCCCCGGTGCACCGAGACGCCGCTGCCCCGTGTCACGAAGCCGACGATCTCGTCGCCCGGAACCGGCGTGCAGCACTTGGCGAGCTTGACCAGGATGTCGGGCGCTCCACGGACGAGCACACCCGAATCGCCACCGCGCGGTGCGCGGCTGCGGCCCACCGGGATGTCGATCGGTCCGGTGTTGGTCTCCTCGGCGCTGACCAGCGCGGTGACCTTCTCGATCACCGACTGGGTGGAGACGTGCCCCTCGCCCACGGCCGCGTACAGCGCCGAGACGTCCTCGTAGTGGAAACCGCGGGCGACCTCGGTGAAGGAATCCTGGTTCATCAGGCGCTGGAGCGGCAGGTTCTGCCGCCGCATCGCGCGGGCGATGGAGTCCTTACCCTGCTCGATCGCCTCTTCGCGGCGTTCCTTCGTGAACCAGCCGCGGATCTTGTTGCGCGCGCGGGTGCTCTTGACGAATCCGAGCCAGTCCTGGCTGGGGCCGGCGTCGGGGTTCTTCGAGGTGAACACCTCGACGACGTCGCCGCTCTGCAGGGTCGACTCGAGCGGCACGAGGCGGCCGTTGACCTTGGCGCCCATCGTGCGGTGACCGATCTCGGTGTGCACGGCGTAGGCGAAGTCGACCGGAGTCGCCCCGGTCGGAAGGCCGACCACCCGGCCCTTCGGCGTGAAGACGTAGACCTCTTTCGCGCCGATCTCGAAGCGCAGCGAGTCGAGGAACTCCCCCGGGTCGGCGGTTTCGGCCTGCCAGTCGGAGATGTGCGCGATCCACGCCATGTCGGCGTCGACGGCCTTGGCATCCGCCTTGCCGCCCGCCATGCGCTCTTTGTACTTCCAGTGCGCGGCGACACCGAACTCGGCCTGCTGGTGCATCTCGTTCGTGCGGATCTGGATCTCGACGGTACGACCGCCGGGACCGATCACCGTCGTGTGCAGCGACTGATAGAGATTGAATTTGGGCGTGGCGATGTAGTCCTTGAACCGCCCGGGAAGGGGCGTCCATCGCGCGTGGATGGCGCCGAGCACGGCGTAGCAGTCGCGAACCGTGCCGACCAGGATGCGGATGCCGATGAGGTCGTAGATGTCGTCGAACTCGCGGCCGCGTACGACCATCTTCTGGTACACGGAGTACAACTGCTTCGGGCGGCCCATGACCCGACCGCGCACGCGGAGTTCGCGCAGATCGGCGTCGACCGCGTCGATCACGTTCTGCACGTACTGCTCGCGCTGCGGGGTGCGCTGCTTCACCAGGCTGTCGATCTCGGCGTACAGCTTGGGATGCATGACCGCGAACGAGAGGTCCTCGAGCTCGCTCTTGATGGCCTGGATGCCGAGACGGTGCGCCAGGGGCGCATAGATCTCCAGCGTCTCGGTGGCCTTCTTCGCGGCCTTGTGCGGGGGCACGAAGCCCCACGTGCGCGCGTTGTGAAGACGGTCGGCGAGTTTGATGAGCAGGACGCGGATGTCTTTCGACATCGCCACGATCATCTTGCGCACCGTCTCGGCCTGAGCGCTGTCGCCGTACTTGACCTTGTCGAGCTTGGTGACCCCGTCGACGAGCATGGCGACCTCGTCGCCGAAGTCGGCCGCGAGCTCATCGAGCGGGTAGCCCGTGTCCTCTACCGTGTCGTGCAGGAGGGCGGCGGCGATCGCCTTCGGTCCGAGCCCCAGCTCGGCGAGGATCTGCGCGACCGCGAGCGGGTGCGTGATGTAGGGCTCGCCGCTCTGGCGCTTCTGACCGTCGTGCGCCTTGTCGGCAACGGCGTATGCGCGCTCGATGATCGCGAGGTCGCCCTTGGGGTGATGCGTACGGACAGTTCGCAGCAGTTTGTCGACGTCGTCGCGGCGGGCGGCGCGCGAGAAGATGCGCGGAACCAGGCGTCGCAGCGATGACGGCGGCGGCGCAGAAGAGGCGGTCTCTGTCATCGTCACCCCTTCCTCACGGCCAGTCGATCAAGTCTACGCTCCCCCGACGTGCCGAAGAGGGCACGTCGGGGGAGCTCACGCGCGCACGATGGGCGTACGCGGGGGTGCTGCGGTGATCAGGCCGGAATGCCGGCTTTCTCCCGGGCGGCGCGCACGCGCTGATCGCGCTGGGCGATCGGCTTCTCGCCTTCGCGCAGCAGGGCGTACATCGGGACGGCGACGAACAGGGTCGAGTAGGCCGCGACGATGGTGCCGACGAAGATCGACAGCGAGATGTCGCTGAGCGTCCGCGCTCCCAGCGGTACACCGATGAACAGGATCGCGCCGACGGGCAGGATCGCGACCACGGTCGTGTTGATGGAGCGGATCAGCGTCTGGTTCGCCGCGAGGTTGACCGACTCGGCGAACGTGCGGCCGGAGATCTCCCCGTCTTCTCTCGTGTTCTCCCGCACCTTGTCGAAGACGACGGTGGTGTCGTAGAGCGCGTAGGAGAGGATCGTGAGGAAGCCGATCACGGCAGCGGGCGAGATCTCGAAACCGAAGACCGCGTAGACGCCGATCGTGATGACGAGAACATCGACGAGGCCGATGATCGCGGCGACCGACATCTTCCACGTGCGGAAGTACAGGGCGAGGATGAGGAATGTCAGCGCGAGGAAGATCGACAGACCCCACAACGACTGACGCGTGACGTCGGCACCCCAGGTGGGACCGATGAAGGAGTCGGTGACCTCCGACGCAGGAACGTCGTACGCGCTGGCCAGGGCGGCCGAGACGGCCTGCGTCTCGTCGCTGCCGAGCTGGTCGGTCTGCACGCGAACGGCCTGGTCGCTGATCGTCGTGACGCGGGTCGTCGCTCCCGGAACGACCGAGGTGACCGCGTCGGTTGCGAGGGCCTGATCGAAGGAGGTCGGGTTCGACACGGTGAACTGCGACCCGCCGGTGAACTCGATCGAGAACTGCACGGGCCGGAACAGCGGCACGAGAGCGGCGCCGATCACGAGGACCGCCGCGATGATGAACCACAGGCGACGACGCTGCACGAACGGGAAGGAGGTCTTCCCGGAGTAGAGGTCGTTACCGAGCTGCGACATGGAGCGCATCAGTCGCTTCCCTCCTTCGTGGAGCCGCTATCGCCGCGCGCGGCGGCCGCGAGTTCCGCCTGCTTGCGCTCAGCGATCGTCTGGCGGCGCTGAGCTTCGCCGCGCGACCGCTTGGCGCGACCGGCATCGGCCACTGGGGCGCGGAACTGCGCACGGCCCCGGTACACCGCGCCGAGCGCGTTCGGGTCCATACCCGAGAGCGGGTGGCCGGAGCCGAAGAAACGCGTGCGCGCGAGCAGCTGCATGACCGGGTGCGTGAAGAGGATGAAGATGAGGACGTCGATCGCGGTCGTGAGTCCGAGCGTGAACGCGAAGCCCTTCACCGTGGCATCCGCCAGGATGTACAGCACGACGGCGGCGAGGACGTTGATCGACTTCGAGATGTAGATCGTGCGCTTGGCGCGCGACCATCCGTCTTCGACGGCCGCGGTGATCGACTTGCCGTCGCGCAGCTCGTCGCGGATGCGTTCGAAGTAGACGATGAACGAGTCTGCCGTGAAGCCGATCGTCACGATCAGGCCCGCGACGCCGGCGAGGGACAGTCGGAAGCCCGCGCGCCAGGCCAGGATGCACAGGGCGAGATACGTCAACACCGCCATCACGGCGAGAGACGCGATGATCACGGTGCCCAGGGCGCGGTACACGATCAGCGAGTAGATCGCCACGAGACCGAGGCCGATGAGCCCGGCGATGAAGCCGACCTGGAGCTGCTGGGAGCCGAGGGTGGCCGAGACGGTGTCGGAGCTGACGACGGTGAAGCTCAACGGCAGGGCACCGTACTTCAGCTGGTCGGCGAGGGCCTTCGACGACTCCTGCGTGAAGCTTCCGGTGATGCTGGGTCGACCGTCGACGATGATGCCGTTCATCGACGGGGCCGACAGCACGCTGCCGTCGAGGACGAAGGCGAACTGGTTGAACGGGGCCTGCGCTCCGTACAGACGCTGGCTCACGTCGGCGAACTTCTGGGTGCCCTGGTCGTTGAAGACGAGGTTGACGGCCCACTGGCCCGTGTTCTGCTCCTGGCCGTTGGTGGCGTCGGAGATGTCGTTTCCGTCGAGCTCGACCGGGCCGAGGATGTACTTCGCCTGCCCGTTGACGTCGCAGGTGATCATCGGCTGATCGGCCGGGGCCTGCGCGGGGTTGGACGGCGGGTTGGCGCATTCGTAGGAGAGGAACTCGGCCTGGAGGGCGGGAGTGATGTACGCGGGGTCGCTCGCGTTGGTCGGCGACGCGGTGGGCGTCGCCGGCAGGCTCGGGTCGGGCGTCGGGTACGGAGTGTTGTTGCCGTCCTCGCCCACGAACGACGTCGCCGGCGAACCCGTGAACAGCACGGGCCGCAGCTGGAGCTGTGCGGAGCTCTGGATGCGCTGACGCGTGGCGTCGTCGGCCTGACCGGGGATCTGCACGACGATGTTGCGCCCGCCCTCGGTGGCGACGTCGGCCTCACCGACGCCCGAGGCGTCGACGCGCTGACGGATGATCGTGACGGCCTGGGCCAGCTGTTCGCTGTCGGGGGCCGCCCCGTCGGTCGTCTGGGCCTGCAGGATGATCTGCGTCCCGCCCTGGAGGTCGAGCGCGAGCTCGGGCGTCCAGGAACTTGCGTTGAAGACGTACACGCCCAGCGCGTTGATGCCGAAGAGCACGCCGACGATGGCGAGCAATCCGGTCAGTACGCGCCAGGCATGACGGACAGGGGTCGAGGGCGCCACGGAGTCGGCTTTCTGTGCGGCGGGCGGGAACGGCGGAGCGGGCGTCAGGCCTGCGGGCGGTCCTTGTCGGTCTGGTCGGGGTCGGCCGCGTGCTGGCGGGCGGCGCGCTGGTCGTCGCTGATCGAGGTGATGTCACCGTCGGCGACCCCGGCGACGTACTCGGCCTCGGTCTCCTCCGCCTCGATGAACTCGTCTTCGGTGACGGCGCCCTGAGCGGGGTCGACGATGCGCAGCACGGCCTGGCTGTGCACCTTGATGACCACACCGGGGGCGATCTCGACCAGGGCGGGCTTGTCGAGGTCGACGCCGTCGTACTCGACGACGGTGCCGTAGAGGCCGCCCTGCAGGAGCACCTCAGCGCCGGGAACGGTCTCGCGCGACTTCTTCTCGAGCTCCGCCTTCTGCTTCTGCATGCGGCGCCGCGAGCTGTAGAACATGAAGATCAGCAGGGCGATGAGCAGGATGACGATGCCGTAATCAGCGAAGAACCGGGCGATATCCATCGAGGCGGTGCACCTTTCGAGTCAGGCGCGCCGTGCGGCACTGCCTAGCGTGAGTCAAGCGGGGGTCGGGGAATCCCTCGCCGAGTATAGGTCATGACCCCTGGCTGAACCGGAGCAGGCCGTCGGGGTGAGGGGCGCCGAGGTGGTCGTATGCCTCGGGGGTGGCGACGCGTCCGCGCGGCGTGCGTCCCATGAAACCGATACGGACGAGGTAGGGCTCCACGACCGACTCGATGGTCTCGGGTTCTTCGCCGACGGCCACCGCGAGCGTGCTGAGACCCACCGGTCCGCCGCGGAATCGACGCACGACGGCGTCGAGGACCGCTCGGTCGAGGCGATCGAGCCCGATGGCATCCACGTCGTAGAGATCGAGGGCGGCGCCGACCGTGCGCACGTCCGCATCGCCGTCCTCGGCGCCCGCCGAGGGGCCGTGGACCACCAGGTAGTCGCGCACGCGCCGGAGCAGGCGGTTGGCGATGCGCGGCGTGCCCCGCGAACGTCGGGCGATCTCGGAGCGCGCGGTACCCGGCAGGCCGACGTCGAGCATGGCCGCTGACCGCGAGACCACCTGCTCGAGTTCTTCGGGTTCGTAGTACTCCAGGTGCGCGGTGAAGCCGAAACGGTCCCGCAGGGGGTTGGGGAGCAGGCCCGCGCGCGTGGTCGCTCCGACCAGGGTGAACGGAGACAGGTCGAGGGGAATGCTCGTGGCACCCGCCCCCTTGCCGACCATGATGTCGATGCGGAAATCCTCCATCGCCAGGTACAGCATCTCTTCGGCGGAGCGCGCCATCCGGTGGATCTCGTCGATGAACAGCACTTCTCCCGGCGTGAGCGACGACAGCAGCGCCGCGAGGTCACCCGCGTGCTGGATCGCCGGCCCGCTGGAGAGGCGCAGAGGACGTCCGCTCTCATGCGCCACGATCATGGCCAGGGTGGTCTTGCCGAGCCCAGGAGGGCCGGACAGCAAGATGTGGTCGGGCGAGCGCTGCTGGATGCGCGCGGCATCGAGCAGGAGTTGCAGCTGCCCGCGCACCTTCTGCTGACCGACGAACTCTGCGAGCGAGGTGGGGCGGAGGGCTCCTTCGATCGCGAGTTCGGTCTCGTCGTCGGGGGTGCCGGCGTCGCGGACGTCAGCCACCCACGCTCTCCTTCCGTGCCGGACCGAGCAGCGCCAGCGTCAGGCGCAGCAGGGCCTGGACGGAGGCGCGGTCGGCCTCGGAGGCGTTCTCGGCGACGGATGCCACGGCCTCGGCCGCGGTGCGCTCGGTCCACCCGAGGCCGATGAGCGCCTGGGTGACCTGGACGGGGATCTGGCCGTGCGGCGCGACGGCGGCGGGCGCGGACGCGGGCGTGACGGCGAGCTTCCCGGCGAGTTGCACGACGATGAGCTTGGCGGTCTTGGGGCCGATCCCCGACACGCGACGGAAGGGAGCGTCGTCGTCGTCGGCGACGGCCTGCGCGATCTGCGGCACGGTCAGGGAGGACAACACCCCGAGGGCCGATTTCGGTCCGACGCCGGTCACGCTGATGAGCTGGGTGAAGACCGTGAGCTCTTCCCGCGTCTCGAAGCCGTAGAGGGACAGGGCGTCTTCTCGCACGATGAGGTTCGTGTGCAGGTGCACATCGTCGCCGAGGTGAACCGTCCGCGCGAACTGCGCGGTCACGGCGACCGAGAAGCCCACGCCTCCGACGACGACCACGAGCGAATCGTCGGCGACGTGCGCCGCCGACCCATGCAGCGAAGAGATCATGCGATCAGCCTACGCCGGGCGTTCGTACATGTGTTCGAGCGACACGGGGCTGTGGAGAACGTCGCTTCTCGGCATCCCGCCAGGCCCGCTGAGCAGGCGTGAGGGCGGCCTCCGCCGAGGGGGTCGCCGGGCCGCCGCGCCAGGCGTGGCAGAGGGCGATCGCGAGCGCGTCGGCGGCGTCGGCCGGCTGGGGCAGCGTGTCGAGGCGCAGCACGCGCGCGACCATGGTCTGCACCTGCACCTTGTCGGCGGCGCCGTACCCCGTGATCGCCGCCTTCACCTCGCTGGGGGTGTGCGTCGCCGCGGTCAGTCCGTGCTCGGCGGCCAGGAGCAGCGCGATGCCGCTCGCCTGGGCGGTTCCCATCACCGAGTGCCGGTTGTTCTGTGCGAAGACGCGCTCGACGGCGACCACGTGCGGCTGGTGGGCGACGAGCACCTCCCGGATGCCGACGGCGATGGCCGCGAGACGTTTCTCGATCGGGTCGCCGGGCGCCGACCGCGCGACGCCGACATGCACGAGCGACGCGGTGCGGTTCGGCGAGACGTCCACGATCCCGATACCGCAGCGCGTGAGGCCGGGATCGATGCCGAGGACGCGCAGAGAACGGGACACGGCCCCCACGCTAAGCGCAGGGGCCGTGTCGCGGAGAAGGGCGCGCCCTTACTCGTCGTTCTCGAGCTCGGCCTGCACCTCGGGCGTCATGTCGAAGTTCGTGTAGACGTTCTGCACGTCGTCGCTGTCTTCGAGCGCGTCGATGAGGCGGAACACCTTGCGGGCGGTGTCGGCGTCGACCTCCACCTTGAGCGAGGGGACGAACTCGACGTCGGCGGAGTCGTACTCGATCCCGGCGTCCTGCAGGGCGCTGCGCACGGACACGAGGTCGCTCGCCTCGGTGATCACGCCGAAGCCCTCGCCGTGGGGCTCGACCTCCTCGGCGCCGGCCTCGAGGACCGCGAGCATGACGTCGTCCTCGCTGGTGCCCTCGGCGGGGACCACGATGACGCCCTTACGGCTGAAGTTGTACGCGACGCTGCCCGGATCGGCGAGGGTGCCGCCGTTGCGGCTGAGAGCTGTGCGCACCTCGGCGGCCGCACGGTTCTTGTTGTCGGTCAGACACTCGATGAGGAACGCGACGCCGTTGGGACCGTAGCCCTCGTACATGATGGAGGCGTACTCGACGGCCTCGCCGCCGATGCCCGCGCCGCGCTTGATCGCGCGATCGATGTTGTCTTTGGGGACCGAGGTCTTCTTGGCCTTCAGAACGGCGTCGAAGAGGGTCGGGTTGCCCTGCAGGTCGGCACCGCCGAGCTTGGCCGCGACCTCGATGTTCTTGATGAGCTTGGCCCACGACTTCGCGCGGCGGGCGTCGACGACCGCCTTCTTGTGCTTGGTCGTGGCCCATTTGGAATGTCCGGACATTGCTCCAGTTTACGGTGCGACACGGCCTGCGCCGCGTCGGTTGCGCACGCGGTGCAGGAACCGTTCGTGGAAGCGGGTCTCCCCCGTCGACTCCGGATGGAAAGCCGTTCCGAGCAGCGCTCCCTGCTCGATCGCCACGACGCGCCCATCGGGGAGGGATGCCAGGGGCTCGGCATCCGGGCCCCACTCCACGACCGCGGGCGCGCGGATGAACACCGCGTGCACCGGCGGACTGCCGAGCGCGGGCACCTCCAGGTCGGTCTCGAAGGACTGCGTCTGGGAGCCGAAGGCGTTGCGGGTCACCCGCGCGTCGATTCCGCCGAAGGTGCGCTGGCCGGCGATGGCGCCGTCGATGCGATCGGCGAGGAGGATGAGCCCGGCGCAGGTGCCGTACATCGGCATCCCGTCGGTGATCGCCTGGCGGATCGGGTCGAACAGGCCGAAGGCGCGCGCGAGCTTGTCGATGACGCTCGACTCGCCGCCGGGGAGCACGAGGCCCTCCACGGCGGCGAGCTCCTCGGGCCGACGCACGGGCTGCGCGTCGGCTCCGAGGGTGGTCAGCACGGCGAGGTGCTCGCGCACATCGCCCTGCAGGGCGAGGACGCCGACGCGGGGACCGTTACCAGCCACGCTCGGCCAGGCGGTGGGGGGCGGGGAGGTCGGCGACGTTGATGCCGACCATCGCCTCGCCGAGTCCCCGCGACGCCTCCGCCACGATCTTCGGGTCGTCGTGGAACGTGGTCGCCTTGACGATCGCCGCGGCGCGCTGGGCGGGGTTGCCCGACTTGAAGATGCCCGAGCCCACGAACACGCCGTCGGCGCCGAGCTGCATCATCATGGCGGCGTCGGCGGGAGTCGCCACTCCCCCGGCGGTGAAGAGCACGACGGGCAGCTCGCCGGTCTCCGCGATCTCGGCGACGAGGTCGTACGGGGCCTGCAGCTCCTTCGCCGCGACGTAGAGCTCGTCCTTGGTCTTCGCGCGCAGGGCGTTGATCTCCGAGCGGATCGTGCGGATGTGCTTCGTCGCCTCCGACACGTCTCCCGTGCCGGCCTCGCCCTTGGACCGGATCATCGCCGCGCCCTCGGTGATGCGCCGGAGCGCCTCGCCGAGGTTGGTCGCGCCGCACACGAACGGCACGGTGAAGTTCCACTTGTCGATGTGGTTGACGTAGTCGGCGGGCGAGAGCACCTCGGACTCGTCGATGTAGTCGACGCCGAGCTCCTGCAGGATCTGCGCCTCGACGAAGTGGCCGATGCGCGCCTTGGCCATGACGGGGATCGACACCGAAGCGATGATGTCGTCGATCAGGTCGGGGTCGCTCATGCGCGCCACGCCGCCCTGGGCGCGGATGTCGGCGGGCACGCGCTCGAGCGCCATCACGGCGACCGCGCCCGCGTCTTCGGCGATGCGGGCCTGCTCGGCGGTGACGACGTCCATGATGACGCCGCCCTTGAGCATCTCGGCGAGTCCCCGCTTGACGCGGGAGGTTCCGGTGTCGGTCATGACTGCTCCGTTCCGCGCTTCGGGGCGCGATCTATTGGCTTAGGCCAAACCGTAGCATGGCTCAGGACATAGGCTGGACGTCGACTCCGGGGGGCACATGACCATCGACATCACCGGGCGCTCGGCATCCGAGATCGCCGCCGGGCTCCGCACGCGCATCGAACGCGGCGAGCTGCCCCCGGGCACCCTTTTGCCTCCCGTCCGCACGCTCGCGGCCGAGCTGGGCGTGAACCGCAACACCGTCGTGGCGGCGTATCGCCAGCTCGCGCAGGCGGGGCTCGTCGAGGCGCGCGGTCGAGGCGGCACCCGGGTGGCCGACCGCGCCGCCGTGGCCCAGGAGGGCTACGCGCCCGACACCGTGCTGCGCGACGTCGGCACGGGCAATCCCGATCCCGCCCTCATCCCCGACCCGACCGCGGCCCTCGCCCGCTCCGCGCGTCCCGTGCTCTACGGCGAGCCGGTCATCGACCCCGGACTCGAGGCGTGGGCGCGTCAGTGGATGACCGATCAGCTCCCCCACGACGACACGCGCATCACCGTCACCAGCGGCGCGAGTGATGCGATCGAGCGGCTGCTCGCGCAGGCGCTGCAACGCGACGACGCGGTGGCGCTCGAGGACCCGTGCTTCCTCTCGGCGCTGCACACCGTGCGCACCGGCGGTTATCGCGCGGTACCCGTCCCGGTGGATGCCGAGGGCATGACCGTCGAGGGACTCCGCGCGGCGCTGGCCGCCGGCATCCGCGCGGTCGTCGTCACCCCGCGCGCGCACAACCCCACCGGGGCGAGCCTGACCGCCGACCGGGCCGCGGCGCTGCGTGCGGTGCTCGCCGAGCATCCGTACGTGCTCGTCATCGAAGACGACCACTTCTCCCTGCTGTCGCGCGCGCCGCTGCACACGGTGATCGGCCCCGCGCAGCGGCGGTGGGCGCGCATCCGCTCGATGTCGAAGTTCCTCGGACCCGACACGTGCCTGGCCGTCACGGCATCCGATGCCGACACCGCCGACGGCCTCGCGGTGCGGCTCACCCCCGGCACGACGTGGGTGAGCCACATCCTCCAGCGACTGACCCTGGCGCTCGTCACCGATGAGGGGGTGCGCGCCGGGATCGAACGTGCCGCCGTGCACTATGCCGAGCGCAACGCCGCTTTCGCCCGCGCGCTCACCGAGAGAGGGGTCCCCGTCTCCCCCGGCGACGGTCTCAACCTGTGGGTGCCGCTCCCGGTCGCCGCTGCCCGCGTCCGCGAGGACCTCATGCGCCGCGGGTGGCTGGTGCGCGAGGGCGACCCGTTCTTCCTCGGCGACGGCGACCACGGCGCGTTCCTGCGGTTGACCGTGCACGACCTCGACGAGGCCTCGGCGCGCACCCTGGCCGACGATCTCGCGCGTGCGTGCCGGGTGCTCCGCGCGGACGCGGGAAGTGGAAGGATCGAGGCATGAAGGTTCTCTCGATCCAGTCCGCCGTCGCGTACGGGCACGTCGGCAACTCCGCCGCCGTCTTCCCTCTCCAGCGCATCGGCGTCGAGGTGCTGCCCGTGTACACGGTGAACTTCTCGAACCACACCGGTTACGGCGCGTGGCGCGGACCGCTCATCTCGCCCGACGACGTCGCCGCCGTGATCGCCGGCATCGAGGACCGCGGTGTCTTCCCCGAGATCGACGTGGTGCTCTCGGGCTACCAGGGCGGAGAGGGCATCGGAGACGTCATCATCGACGCCGTCTCGCGCGTGAAGAAGGCCAACCCGGATGCCGTCTACGCCTGCGACCCCGTGATGGGCAACGCCAAGTCGGGGTGCTTCGTCGCTCCGGCCATCCCCGAGCTGCTGCGCGAGCGCGTGGTGCCCGTGGCCGACATCATCACGCCCAATCAGTTCGAGCTCGGCTTCCTCACCGGCACCGAGCCCGGGAGCATCGATTCGACCCTGGCATCCGCCGATCTCGTGCGCGAGCGCGGCCCGCGCACGGTCCTGGTCACGAGCGTCGAGCGCCCCGACCGGGAGGCCGACACCATCGAGATGATGGTGATCGACGATGCCGGCGCCTGGATCGTGCAGACCCCCCTCATCCCCATGAAGGCGAACGGCTCGGGCGACGTGACCGCGGCGCTCTTCACCGCGCACTACCGCCGCTCCGGCGATGCGGCCGACGCGTTGGCCCGCACCGCGTCGAGCGTCTTCGACCTGCTGTCGAACACGTACGAGTCGGGCTCGCGCGAGCTGCGTCTCGTCGAGTCGCAAGAGGCCTACGCCCACCCGCGCCTGCAGTTCGCCGTGCGCCAGGTGCGCTAGCACCCCGGCGACGGCCCTGCCGCTTCGACGGGCTCGGCCACCGGTTCTGCTCTCGTCGGCCCGTCGAGTCCTCTGAGCCCGTCGAAGGCGCCGACCCGCGTGCGCGACCCGCGCGAGCGGAGCCCCTGAGCCTGTCGAAGGCGCCGACCCGCGTGCGTGACCTGCGCAAGCGGATGCCGCTGAGCCTGTCGAAGGGACCGAGCCCGACCTGCGAGCCGCGGGGCGGCGAGGCCTCAGCCCCCGTACACCTCGCGGTACGCGGCCACCCACTGCGTACCGTCGTCGGGACAGAGGAACGTCGTCCCGAAGACCATCACGCTCGCGATCGGGGCCTCCGCCTGCGTGCGGGCGTCGCCGTCGAGCTCGGCGGGGATGAGCTGAGCGAACAGCGGCGACGTGGTCACGTGGGCGATGAGCGTCGACGAGTCCACCTGATGACGGCTCAGGATCGCGGTTTCGCACGCGTCGCCCGCGAGGGCGAGGGCGAGATTCTCATCGGATGCCGTCCACTCGAGCCCCTGCTGTTCGACGTACGCGCGCTGCTGCGCGATGAAGTCTTGCTGAGCCGGTGTCACCGCGACCAGCGGCGTGCCATCCATCGGCAGCTGCTGCGCGCGGAAGAACTCGTCCCGTTCGGCGAAGACGTCGGCGAAGTCGTCAGGATCGGCGGTCGCTTCGTCGCCGGGCGTGGACGGCTGCGCCGCGGTGGGGGTCGCCGCGGACACCTCACCGGCTTCTCCGCGGTCGAGCGGGCTCGGAAGCGGAAGACACGCGGTTGTCGCCACGACGACGGCGGTCAGTGTCAGCGTGAGCACGAAGGGGCGATTCCGAGCGTTCATCGGAACACCATAACCAGGCGGCCGCCCGCGCCGAGCGGGGTTGTGGATGACGCCGGTTCAGGCGTTCCAGGCCTCCGACACCGTCCGACGCACGTCGCCGAGCAACTGCGGCAGCGCCTTCGTCTTGGCGATGATGGGGAAGAAATTGGCATCCGACGCCCACCGCGGAACGATGTGCTGGTGCAGGTGAGCGTCCACCCCGGCCCCCGCGATCGCGCCCTGATTCATCCCCAGGTTGAAACCGTCGCAGTTCGACACCGCCCGCAGGACCCGCATTCCGCGCTGGGTGAGGGCACCGATCTCGGCCACCTCTTCGTCGGTCGCCTGATCGTACGTGGCGATGTGACGGTACGGGCACACGAGCAGATGCCCCGAGTTGTAGGGGAAGAGGTTCAGAAGCACGTACGCGGTCTTCCCGCGCGCGACGATCAGCCCGTCTTCATCGCTCTTGTCCGGCGCCGCGCAGAACGGACAGTTCCGCTCCATCGGTTCCCGCCCCGCGGAGATGTACGCCATGCGGTGCGGAGTCCACAGGCGCTGGAACTCGTCGGGAACGCCGGGCAGGGTCATCGCGTCGACGAGCTCAGCGTCGGTCGTCGGAGATCCGGACCCGCCGACGGGGGCCGTCGCGCCGGTCACCGGCGACGGGCCCGCCGCGGCGGCATCCGGATCGTCCGTCATGCCAGGTCCTCGGCGGTGTTGACGAGCGTGCGGTCGGAGATCGCGCCGGTGATCCGCGCCACGGCCTCGTCGACCGGGATGCCGTTGAGCTGCGTGCCGTCACGGAACCGGAACGACACCGTGCCGTTGGAGCGGTCCTGCTCGCCGGCGATCAGCATGAGCGGCACCTTCTGCGTGGTGTGGGTGCGGATCTTCTTCTGCATGCGGTCGTCGCTGTGGTCGGCCTCGGCGCGCACGCCCTTGGTCTTGAGGTCGGCGACGATGCCCTGCAGGTAGTCGCCGTACTCGGCGGCGACGGGCACGGCCACGACCTGCACCGGCGCGAGCCACACGGGGAAGGCCCCGGCGTAGTGCTCGAGCAGGATGGCGAAGAAGCGCTCGACCGACCCGAACAGCGCGCGGTGGATCATGACAGGACGGTGCTTCTCGCCGTCGGGGCCCGTGTACTCGAGCTCGAAGCGCTCCGGCTGGTTGAAGTCGAGCTGGATCGTCGACATCTGCCACGTGCGGCCGATCGCGTCTCGAGCCTGCACCGAGATCTTCGGTCCGTAGAACGCCGCCCCGCCCGGGTCGGGAACGAGCTCGAGTCCGGAGGCCTCGGCGACCTCGCGGAGGGTCTCGGTCGCCTCGGTCCAGAGGGCGTCGTCGCCGATGAACTTCGGGTTGCCGTCCTCCTTGGTCGACAGCTCGAGGTAGAAGTCGTTGAGACCGTAGTCGCGGAGCGTCTGCAGCACGAAGTCGAGGCTGTGGGTCAGCTCGTCCTTCACCTGATCGGCCGTGACGTAAATGTGCGTGTCGTCCTGGGTCATGCCGCGCACACGCGTGAGGCCCGACAGGGTCCCGCTCTTCTCGTAGCGGTAGACCGACCCGAACTCGCTGAGGCGCAGGGGGAGCTCGCGGTAGCTGCGTCCGCGCGAGCGGAAGATCAGATTGTGGAACGGGCAGTTCATGGGCTTGAGGTAGTACTCCTGGCCCTCCCGCGAGACGTGCCCGTCGGCATCCACGACCTCGTCGAGGACCATCGGGGGGTACATGCCGTCCGCGTACCACTGCAGGTGCCCGCTCGTCATGAACAGGTCGCCCTTGGTGATGTGCGGGGTGTTGACGACCTCGTACCCGCTCGCGAGCAGGCGCTCGCGCATGTAGCGCTCGATCTCGTAGCGGATGATGCCGCCCTTGGGGTGGAACACCGAGAGTCCCGGACCGATCTCGTCGGGGAACGAGAAGAGGTCGAGCTCCTTGCCGAGCTTGCGGTGGTCGCGCTTCGCGGCTTCCTCGAGGCGATGCTGGTACGCGCGCAGCTCGTCTTTCGTGGGCCACGCGGTGCCGTAGATGCGCTGCAGCTGGGGGTTCTTCTCACTACCGCGCCAGTAGGCGCCGGCGATACGCGTGAGGTCCCAGCCGTTGCCGATCAGACGGGTGCCGGGCACGTGGGGTCCGCGGCACAGGTCTTTCCACGCGGTCTCGCCGTCGCGTGTGACGTTGTCGTAGATCGTCAGTTCGCCGGCGCCGACCTCGACGGACGCGCCCTCGGCGGCCTCGGCGGACCCGCCCTTCAGCCCGATCAGCTCGAGCTTGAACGGCTCGTCGGCGAGCTCGGCGCGAGCCTCGTCGTCGGAGACGACGCGGCGCACGAACCGCTGGTTCTCGCGGACGATGCGCTCCATCTCCTTCTTGATGACCTTCAGGTCCTCGGGGGTGAAGGGCTCGTCGACCTGGAAGTCGTAGTAGAAGCCGTCGGTGACCGGCGGCCCGATGCCGAGGTTGGCCTGGGGCTTGACACGCTGGACGGCCTGCGCGAGCACGTGCGCCGTCGAGTGGCGCAGGATCGAGAGACCGTCGGCGCTGTCGATGGTGACCGGCTCGACCTGATCGTCGGCCGTCACGGTCGTGGCCAGGTCTTTCAGCTCCCCGTTCACGCGCAGGGCGACGACCGAACGGTCGGGGAAGAGGGCGAAGCCATCGGCGGGGAAATCAGTCACAGAACATCTCCTGAAGGGGTCTGTTCCAGGCTACCGGGCGGGCGTGGCCTCGATCGCACCGGACGTGCCCCATAGTGGAGCGGTGACTCTGGCCATCATCGGCGGCGTGCTCTGGATCCTCGGGATCATCGCGCTGCTCACCGGCGCCTTCCCCGCCGCCGACGCCCTCGCCGTCGCCGATCGCGTGTGGCCGATCCTGCTCTTCGTCGTCGCCGTGACGATCGTGGCGGAACTGGCGTCCAAAGCGGGGCTCTTCGACGTGGTCGCGGCGCGTCTGGCGAAGATCGCGCGAGGACGTACCGCCCTGTTGTGGGCTCTCGTCGTGCTGCTCGCGACCGTGGCGACCGCCTTCCTCTCCCTCGACACGACCGCGGTGCTGCTGACACCCGTCGTGGTGGCCATGGCGGTCGCACGCAGGATGGATCCTCTGCCGTTCGCCTTCGTGACCGTGGTACTCGCGAACACCGCTTCGCTCGTGCTGCCCGTGTCGAACCTCACCAACCTGTTGGCATCCGAGGCCCTCGGCGGGGGACACGATCCGGTGGCGTTCCTGGCCCTGCTCGGTCCCTCCGCGGTCATCGCGATCGCGGTGTCGGTGGTGGTTCTGACGGTCGTCTTCCTCCGTCGTCTCCCCCGGACCTACCCGGATGCCGCCGCCCCCACCATCTCGGACCCCGTTCTCCTGCGCGTGGCGGGTATCGTCACGCTCGCGCTGCTGCCGTTGCTCGTGGTCGGTCTCGAACCGTGGATGCCGGCGGTCGCCGCTGCCGTCGTGCTGGTCGTCGCGTTCGCCCTGCGCGCGCCGAAGAGCCTCGGCATCCGGCTGGTGCCCTGGTCGTTGCTCGTGTTCGCCGGCGGGCTGTTCCTCGCGGTCGGAGCCCTCGAGGCCCTCGGCATCGGACGGGTCACCTCGGTGCTCGCGGGCACGGGCGACGACCTGGGGTCGCTCTGGCAGCTCGCCGGAGTCGGGGCGCTCGTGGCCAACGGCATCAACAACCTGCCCGCGTACCTCGCGCTGGAATTCGTCGCGGGCTCCCCCGTGCGTCTGGCGGCGCTGCTGATCGGCGTCAACGCCGGGCCGATCGTCACGCCATGGGCGTCGCTCGCGACGCTGCTGTGGCACGACCGGCTCGTGGCGGCGGGTGTCGAGGTGCGCTGGAGTCGCTTCATCGTGCTCGGCGCCGTGATCGCCCCCCTGATCCTGCTGCTCGGGGTCCTGCCGCTCGCGCTCTGAGGGTCAGTCCTCGTAAATGCGCGACCACGCCTTGCGCGGCTCGATGAACCACACGGCGAGGCCGTCGCGAAGGCCGTACGGTTCACCCGTATAAAGGGTCGAGATGCGGTCGACGTACGGCAGTGTGTCCTCGCCCTCGATGCGTTCGACCGCCTCGCCGCGCACGAACGCCATGGCGTAGGGGTTGTCCGCGCCGGTCACCGAGATGGCGACGCGGGGATCACGCCGGATGTTGCGGTCTTTGAGCGTGTCCACCTCGGTGAAGATCATGAGACGCTCCCCGTCGACACCCACCCACAGCGGGATCCCGTGAGGAGAGCCGTCCGCCATGAGAGTGGACAGGTGGGCGACGGCGTTCGTCTCGAAGAAGGGCTTCGCATCGGTCCAGGAGGTCATGCGAGTCGTAACCGCCGCGCGACCGCCGAGCATTCCCGTTCTCAGGACTGCGCGGGGGCGGGGGCCTGCTCGTTCGGCACCTCGCGGAAGACCATCTCCTCCCGCTGCAGGCTCTCGCGCGGCGAGAACTCGTCGGGTTCGGGGATGACGTAGAGGCCCCGCCCGGAGTTGGCGTTGTAGGTGAGCGCGTGCAGCCATGCCGGGCTCAGCTGCGGCGTCCGGCTGCCGTGGTACTTGAACACCAGGGAGACGTTGGGGTGGATGTACACCGTCGTCCGTCCTCCGCCCGTGCTGATGTCGTCCTTCCAGGTGAAGGGGAAGGACTCCCCGCGACGCACCTTGGCCATGATCACCGCCTGGAGGTGCGCAAGGAGACGGTCCTCGAAATCGACTTTGACGTCGCCGTCGTAGATGAACTTGCCCATGATGACCCCCCGGCGATCGTCGCCCCGGAGTGCGCATCTCTCGGCGAGAAGTCGAACGCTGATGGCCGGGGTTCCATCGCCGTCTCTTCGTGCACTGTCCCCCATCCAGCCCCCTGGCGTAAACCCCTTGTTCCTCCGTCGCTACGGGGGTAGTGGTTCGCGCGATGCGTCCATCCCGGACGGATGCCGAACGTCAGCCGGCGCGCGAGATGCGCAGGATCACCCGATCACCGGGCTTGCGCTGGATGCGCCGGACCAGCGCCTCGACGCCGAGGATGATGCGGAACTGCAGGCCGTACTTCCGGCGTAGGGCGCGATCGGCCCGGTCATCGTCGGTCGCGGGCGCCGCGATGCGCGCGTGCGCCTCGACGGTGATGGCATCCGGGTCGATGGACCCCATGCGGCTGCAGGGGCGCAGAACGACCCGCGGATCGTTGCGCAGGCGCTTGACCTTCCCCGTGGAACGCTCGCTGGTGACGACGAGTTCGTCGCCGTCGCGGGCGATCCACACCGGAACCGCGACGAGTGCGCCGTTCTTGCGAAAGGTGCCGAGCGAAACGAAGGGCGACGAGGCGATCTCACGCCAGTGGGTGTCGGGGACCGTCATGGTTCCACGCTAGCGAGGTACGAACAGCCCACTCGGGGGTTGCGCGAGACGCCGGAGGGCGGCCGGATTGCGAAGACTGTTCATGGGAGCGCTTCCATGTGGTGTTCCCGCGCCCCTACGCTCGCGGTCATGGGGAGCTATGACGTCCCGCAGGTGGGGCCTGTGGTCGTGTCACTGAAGACGTACCGGTTCGGATTGACGAACGAGTCGATGACGACCTTGGCATCCGTCCGCCGGGTGAACGGCCAGCCGCTGGACGTCGTCGACGAGGAGCGAGTGGCGCAGTATCTCGAGAGCCTCGACGTGATCTGATCGACCCGCCTGTGCGGCGACTATGCCGAACCTCAACGCCGGCGCAAGGAATGCGCAACGGTGCCGCAAGACCGGTGGATTCGTGTCCCCCTTTCGGTGGACATGGGTTAGCGTCGTCTCGTTCCCGCCGCCAGGCACTCCGCAGCCCCCCTTACTGGCGGCGGGAACGACCACTCCCCCGGTCGGTCGACTCCCGGCGGCGATCAGTCGGCGAGGCGCCGTCGAAGCCCCGCGGTCGTCATGTCGAAACCGGTCGGCGGCAAGGATCCCACCCGGCCGGTGAAAGCCACGGTGCGTCTCTGCCCCGCGGTTCGCCGCCCGGCGGGTGAAAGCCACGGTGCGTCTCTGCCCCGCGGTTCGCGACCGGCGATCACGACAGGACGCCCCCGTCGACCGCACGACTGCACGTGCGGCCCTCGTCGGTCCGACCGGTGGGTACGACGTGAACGACCGTCGCCGGACGGCCGCCCGCTGGTGGGTCGACTCATCTGCGCCCTCGGCTATCGATGCCGCGGTGAGCGCTGTGCGGCCGCCTCCCCGGCTCGGGGTGCCAGTACGGCGAGATGCTGGTGGCCGGATCGCCCGCGCGCGAGGAGCGCTGCGGACGACCTGGCCGCGGATCGCGAGTGGAACCGAAGCGCTTCGCCCCAGTGCTGTTGGCAGTCCTGTTCGAGTCAACTGTTCGCTCGTAACATTCACCCCATGGGCGTCACACGCGATGTAGCTAGGGCCGATCGGACTCGCCGCGTGCGCACACTTCTTGCGCGACTCTCGAAAGACTTGACCGATCAGATCCGGGTGGCGGTGAGTGACATCGACCTCACGGAGACGCAGGCAGCCGTTCTGCGCGAGCTCGAAACCCCGCTGACGCAGCGGCAGATCGCGGATGCGCTCTCGTGCGAGCCGTCGAACGTCACCTTCGTCATCAACAAGCTGGAGAACCACGACCTCGTCGTACGGACGCCGCACCCGCGCGATCGGCGCGTCAACGTCGTTGCGCTCACCGACGCCGGGCGCAAGGCTCGAACGGAGACGATCGATCGCGTCGAGAACAGCTCACCGCTGGCCGGTCTCCGCGACAGCGAACTCGACCAGCTCGAGGCTCTGTTGGCGAAGGCAACCGGACCAGAGAGAGCATGAGCCCGCGATGATCCCCGACTGAACCTAGGACAGAGAACCCCGTTGCCACTGCTGGCAACGGGGTCCTCTATTTGAATCACGGTCGGCGGAAAGGCCTCACGCAGCAGCCGGCGCGGCGACAGGGCGGACCCGCCACTGCCTGACGGCGAGATCGGGCACGAATTCCCACGCACCGTCGCACTTCCCGCAGACGATCCGCACATCGTGCTCACGGAACCCCGGGATGTTCTCGTGCTCCTCGTCGATGGTTCCGGCACCGCACGGGCAACGGAACTCGTAGTGCTCGATCGTGCCACCCCCGGCGCCCCAGCCCGGATGTCCGCGGCGCTTGCCGGCGATCAGCTCGGTGCGGATGCCCGTGGAGAGGGGTGAAGTCATCGCCCAATCCAGCACGGCCTCGCGAGCCGCGTCGACGAAGTTCTCGTCGGCGCCCAGGGCGCGCATGAGCGTGACGAGCTGTTCCGGCTGCAGGACAACTCCGTGCTCGCTGATGCGCACACCCTCGGCGTAGTCCCCAGCGAGGGCCTCTCGTGTGCCGGGAACACCGCGGTCTCCGGGAAGCGCCTGCGCCAGGAGCCATTCGTGGAACGGGCTCGTCTTCGGCTCCGCCTGCTCGTCGACGCCGTTCCAGCGGCCGGGTGCGGCGCCGGTGTCGCGATACTCCTGCAGCGCCCGTATCAGAAAGAGATACCCCGGCGGACGGTGATGGTGAGCGCGGATCGTGTCACGGTCAGGCTCCGAGCTCCGACGCATCGAGCGTGCGTATTCGACCTGCTCCGTGACGAGACCGAGATCAGCGTTCAGGCCCCACTTCCCCGGTGACGACTCCGCGATCGGGATGCCGAGCGCCGCGGCGGCCCAAATCACGTCGCCGTTGGCGATGTCGGAGAACTGCCCGAGGTGCTCACTGAGGAACTCTTCGGCGGTGTGTTTCAGGTTGTAGCCGTAGGTGTCCTCGTTGGGCTCGCCCGCTAGGTCGAATGATCGCAGCACCTCAGCGGTCAACACGAGCCGGAGGTAATCGTCCTCGTGCGCGACGGAGAACGGATGCTCTTCGCCGGAATAGAGCCCGTTGCGGCCCAGGTGGGTGACGCGTTCGCCTGTGTCGACGAGCTCACCGTCGGTGGACTCTTCCCAGACGGGCTCGGTCAGCACCGGGTGCTCGCCCAGCGCCCGGATCACGTCGCGTGCACAGATGCGCTCCCCCAGGATGCCCTGAGCGAGCGGATGCTCCATGAGGCGGAGCGCACGGGTGTACTTCATCCCGGAGAACGTGCTCCAGGCGCGGGCGTCTTGTTGGATGGCCCGCAGGCGAGCAGGAACAACGCTGTCGTTCATCTCGATCTTCTTCCTTGCCGTCGCTCGCGCCCCACGTCCGCAGAGCTGGCATCGGTGAAGAGAGGTCTCGACAAGATGGGCACTGCATGTCCTGCATCTGGATCCGCACCGGTTACCTTCGCGGCCGGGATCACGTGGGGATCCCGACTCGGAAATGAGCAGTCCAGACTGCTCGTGACGGAGAATCTACACCCGCCCGAGGGAGAGCAGCCCGGCACTCACGTCCGAAGTCCACTCGGTCAGCTGTTTCACGCGGGTGCTCTACGGTGACTCGTGAGGGGAGCGGAATGGTGGTCAAGCGGGGACACATGGTGTCCGGGGGGTACATCAGCGCGTGGGGCGATGAACGAAACCGCGTCGATGTGATCGACGTTCAGCACAAGCGGGGGTTCACGACGTCATATCTGAACGCCACGGTCGTCAGCTACGTCTACGACCCGAAGGTTCTCACCCACGATCTGGAACGCGCCTACTGGGCGATCGAGGACGCCGGTACGCCCGTTATCGTCAAGCTCCGCGAGGGCGCGAAAGCGCTCAGCGACGCGGAGCGTGACGCGATGATCGCGTTTCTCGACATGCACCTCGCGCGAGGGCGCTACGCCGATCAGGCGAACCTGCGCGTGCCCGCCGTACTGGTCATGACGGATGGCACCACGAAGGATACCGAGCTTGCGCTCGGCGACGTGCTGACGCTGTCCCAATCGCGGCAAGACGTATTCCGCCTATCCAGCCTGCCGCTCGAAGAGTGGGACTGGAAAGTGCTCGACGCAGTGGGTCTCGCTACCGGAGATGGGGCGGTGCTGTTGTGGCGTCCGACGAAGAACGACGAAGTCTGCACCATCTCGTTTCCACTATCGCCGACGAAGCTGCTCGTCATCGGCGAGGATTTGCCCGACGGGATCCCGTTGAATGTGCGCATCGCGGAGAACAGCAGGCGGTGGATCGTCGGGGTGAAGGGATCACTCAATCTCGCGTGGGGTAAGCAGCCCACGACCCAGGAGTCGGGCCCGCGCGGTTGACGCCGAACGGGGGCTCTGGGGCACGAAGCTGCTCCGGCAGTACGCATATTCGATACTTGCGTGATGCGAGACGATGTCGGCCCCCGCTGGCATCCTCAGTTGCTCGCGCATGAGTCCCCTCCGGGACACTGGGCGATGCTGGATTCTCGGCACGCCGTCGCAGGTGAGATCGAACTGCGCCGAACAGAAGACGGGCTGCGCTATCGAGTCGAGCATCGCGGGGAAGTGATCGGCTGGGCGGTGTCCCTCAGAATCGCCACCGAGCGTCTGCATCGGCGCATCATCTCCGAGGGGGTCCCCGGCGGCGGGATCAACGGTCGATGAACGCGCCCGAGGACTAGCCACGCCCACCACGAGACTTCACCCTGTGGACAAGCGTGCGTGACTCATCTCCTCCGCTAGACAGGCCTACATGACGAATTTCGCCACCTCGACCGCCGTTCAGTTCCCGAGCGTCATTCTGGCAAAAGGAGAGCCCAGCGTTGCAACCTTGGTTTCTCGAAGTCGTGCGGGAACGCTCCGAATATTGGGCGGCAGTGGTCCCTGCTGAATCAGGGGAGGGTCCCTCGCTCACGCTGGACGTCGCGTCCATGCGTCGTCTAGTCGCCGCGTGGCAAAGCATCGACCGCTGATCGGGCAGAGCAGGACGAGCCCACGACCGCTTAGTTCGCATTCAGGCCGTGCGGGCGCCGCGTATGGAGAGCCTGCTTCCAGAAGCTCTCGCGAGCGAGGATTGTCTCAGCCTTGGTCTTCGGGTCGAAGATCTCGAGGATCGAATACTGGAAGTTCCCGACAATGTGCGCGTCGCCCAGCTCGCGGCGGATGCTCTCCAGCTCACGATTGCCGCCGGTGAGGTTGCTGAGCTGGGCGTAGCCTGACCAGCGCTGCCAGAGACCGTTCGCTTCCCCGGATGCCGAGCCGACATACAGCCGGCCGTCGCTCAGATCGGTGATCACGTAGACGCCCTTCACGCTCGAGAGGGCGTCTTTCCAGGAGGGTTCGTCGTTCGCGACGATCCGCTGCAGCTCGTGATGTCGGAGCCGGGTGTTCTGATAACCGGGGAACGTGCCGAGCTTGGTGTCGGGCGCGAGCTCGTACACCTCGGGAGCGAGCTGCTCCTGCACGGTCTCATACCTTCGCAGGTAGACCTGCCGGCCGAGAGGTTTGTCGAGCTTGATGATCAAACGCTTGATGTACTCGGCGTGGAGATTCTGCAGCTTCAAGTCGTAGCCAAGACCGTCGATGACCGCCGGCATCACCGGTGTCACCCGGAAGAACCCGCCGAAGATGAAGTAGTTCGGCCCGTACGGGTAGTACTGCGCCCACGCCAGCAGATACCGGGCGTCGCCCATGTTGTTGTTCGCGTTGACCGCGCGCCAGCGGCTCATGTTTAGCCACTCGGGATCGTCGTCGACGAGAAGGTCCCACGCCTCGCCGCCGCCGTTGCCGGCACGCATATGGAACTTCAGCTTCGTTGAGCTGGGCTCAGGAACAGGCAGGAAGTCCGTGAGCCGGATCACCGGAGAACCTGGCACTCAGGCGTGACGCGACTGCTCATCGCGACCGGTAGGGGTGCTCAGAGCGATCGAAGATGATCGTGTTCTCCCACGTCTGCTGCATATGTGGTGGACGGGTGCCGTCATCGATGTAGCCGGGGTCGATCTCGTAGTCGTTCGCGATGAGCAGCCACTGCACGGCCGCTGTCGCACTCTGTGGCGCGTCGGGACCTAACCGGACCGCGCGGATCGGCAGCTTCGGTGCCGCCACAGCGCTATCGACCGCGGCACCCCATTTACCTGTCGGGCTAGTCACGAGCCGGACGTGAGGTCGTGGCCCCATGCTGCTGGGAGTCGTGAGTAGAGCCTTTCGGGAGAACATCTCCACGGTCACGCGTTGTTCGTGCTCGTCCGAAAACGCAGGGTCTTTGGCTCTGGACCGCACATCGGCACGGGCATCCGCGAGATCCGCGACGATCAACCCGAATGCCTCGCTGCGGCCTTCTTCGGCGGCTGTGTCGCGCGCGTGTGCGGCGTTCCACCGATCGCCGAGCCGCTTCAGCGGGCGCTCCGCAGCTTGCCGCACCCTTCCGGGCTGGTACACGACCGGACGCCAGTGTCGGATCGAACGTGGCGAAGGATTGCTGTCCTGGTCGACGACACCCAGCGCTACCTTCGGGTCCAGTCCGATGGCACAGCCGATGCCCCCGCTTGAGTAGGTGCGCCATGCATAAAGCGAATCAGGGTCGTCCGACGCGCAGAGGATGAAACGGGCGTCGTGCACGAGCTGTCTGGACGGCAGGTCAGACCACGGATCCCAATGGGGCTCCTCTCCGAGGAATCGCAGTGCTTGGCGAGCAAAGAGTTCGTAGGTGGGGTCTGCCTGCAACGCTTCCAGCGCCTCTGTGAAGGCAGCGTCCGCAGTGAGCGTCTCGCGAATGTCGTTCTGGAAGCTCACCTCGGTCGCGAGAAACGAGTTTCCCTGAAGGATCAGAGCGAGAGTGTCCAGCGTCGTGTAGTGCCAGACGAGCTCGCCTCCGGTGCGGGCGCGCTCGACCGCTGCGGCGTAGTCCATCTGCTTATACAAGCGGCTGTGTGCAGTGCGCGCCAGTCACACGGTGGGCCTAGCCTGCTTCGCTGAGGCCGCCGTCGAGCAGTCGCAGGACCGGCCGTGTGTCCGTCTCCCCCAGCAGATCCCTGACCTGCGCCGTCGGAAGTCTGAGCAGCTCAGCAAGAGCGGGCACGTTCGTCCCGTGCGAAGCAGCCAGCTCAGCTGCTTTGCGAAGCAGAGTCGGCACCTCCCCCGGATACGAACCCGCGGGGTCCGCGTCCGGGTCATAGCTTGCTGCGAGCCGCTGGTAGGCCCGACGAGCAGAGGACTCCGTCACTCTGTTTCGTTCGACCATGCGGCGAACTAACGAGTGCGGTGAAACTCCCCACGTTCGCCCCACGCGGTCCAGCGCGGCGAGATCCAGCCGCTGCGGCAGCACGGCGTCCATCGCCGCGGCCGGCGTGAGAAACGCCGCGGCGAACTCGTCGGCTTCTCGCTCGATCGCGGCGCTCTGCTCGTCGGAATCCGCGTGCAGGAGCAGATGCCCAATCTCGTGGGCGATGGAGAACCTGTGTCGGAAGACGTTGTCGGTCCGACGCGGCGTTGTGACCACGATGGGTCGCTCGACGATCACCGCTGAGAACGCGTCCACGCGCTCGACTTCGCTGAGAGGTCTCACCGCAACGACGATGCCGTGAGACTCGGCCGTTGCGACGAGGTGCTTCACCGGACCGTCCGGGAGATCCCAGTGCGTGCGCAGAATCTGCGCGGCATCCACGGGGGACGTCCTCGCAGGCAGCTTCGGCAGATCCGCGTCGGGGAGCTTGATGTAGCGCTCAAGCGCAAAGGTGAGCTCCCAGATCAGAGTCGTCGTCGCCAGAGCGCGCTGGCGATCACTGACCCGGGTAGAACGCAGACTCCGGAAGTGTGCGTTCAGGGTCTCGATTCGAGCCATCGGTCGGCCGACGTTGAAGAAGTCGGGCTGCACCTTGAGGACACGGGCGAGCCGTTCGACGACCTCGGGCCGCGGCGCGTTCACATCGGCTTCGTACTGACCGATGGCCGCCGAGGAGACCTCGATCGCAGCGGCTAGTTCCGACTTGCTGAGTCCCTGTCGAACGCGGGCCTGTGTGAGCCGCGCCGGCTCGAACCTGCCGGAAGACCTCGTGCTCGGGAGGTCGAACAAGGTTGGCGGAAGTTCACTCATCAGGAGTCACGTCCCGAGTCTGCAGCGCGACGACGGGAGCCGCGGGCACGCCACTGTCGAACGACTCGACCTCGACGTCCAGACCCTCGCCGGCGAAGTCGTCGGACCAAATTGGCTCTTCGCCGAGCAGGTGCACCTGGCCCGAACGGTATTCCGCGACCGCCCAGGTGATGGATGAGAGCTGACGCGGCGTGGAGTGCACCATGACAAGCACCACAGGCATTACCGCGCCGGCCGCCTCGACCAGCCTCTCGAATCGCTCGAGCTCGTCGGCGTCCCGCGCCTCCTCTCCACCGTCCATCAAGCTGTTGCCAAAAAGCTCCGGTTCGCGCCGAGCGAAGAAGCTGCTCATACGCGTCCTGCTCGAGGCGAACTCCCGAACGACATCGACGCCCTCGGGAATCCGCGTGACAAACAGCAGCGCGTCGTTGACGATCGGCACGCGATAGCCGGCCGGAGTGAGCTTGTGGGAGCCGAAACCGCGCTCCTTGAACGCGTCGCGGGCATCGCACAGCAGGTCGCGCCACTGGCTGCCGAAGAAGTTCAGGAACCGCGTCTTCGCGGCATCGTGACCGTCGACGGTGCTTTCGTGGCGAGTCCGGACGACGTCGACCATGAGCTCACGAGCCATATCCGCGTGCTCGCCGAGGGCGTCGGCAGGTGAGTTGTAGGCCATGAGCGTGTCCCGTCTAGGAGCTTGTGGCCCTCGCAACGATGGCCGAGACTTCAATATAGCGCACGATTCGCGCGTCTACGCTTCATTCCCTGCTGCGTGTCACGGGGCGGGCTGTCGGTGAGCACTGAGACGAGAATCTCACAGCGCGGACGGGTGGTGAGCGGGGACGTGCCTGCAGGGTCGGAGGTGGGCATGGGTCTGCACTACCGCTCTCAGCCGAACAGCGATCGGACCAAGGCGGACGGGCGGGGATCACCCGAATTCACTGTGCATGTGCTCCGGCAGTTTCCCCGTAGCAACCTCGATCTGTTTGGCCGCAGCCTCCACGACCATCGACTGCTCGAGATCTCTGATCCTCAAGAAGAACCTCTCCACCAAGGAGGAGGGGTCTTCATCCGAGCCCGCATCATCTGCAATGGCGACTGGCTCCTGGAGCGCGCCCAAGCTGACGGAGTAGGTGAACGCATGGACGACAGCGAGTCGCAGGTCGATGGCGGCGCCGAACAGTGTCTGTAGCGCCAGGGCCGTCTGGGTGGGTGGCTGGCTAGTAATCGCGTGACGTGCCCCTTCTAGGGAGCCCAGCGCACGGGCCATCTCCTCGTCGAAGGTGTCACCCGCGGAGAGAAGCCGGACCCGCTCGACGCCGATTTTCAGGAGCGTGCTCACCCGAGTGCCCGCCGTGACAGCCGCGTCTAGATCGCTGATCGCTCGTGTCAGAGAAATGAAGACAAGGGTACGAGAGGACGACCGCTTGGACATCGTGAGTACGCGCTCTAGCCGAACAAGCGCCAGGACCTGTAATCCAAGGATCGCGACTATCGGGGCAGCCAGCCAAACTTCCGCTCGCCGATGTTAGTGCGAGACGCGACCCGGCACGGCTGAGACGTGCCCGAAGCGATCACCGCGAGCCGCGCCGTGTCGAACGCGAGCGGCTGATTCGCCTCCCGTGTGCGTACGCGTAGTCCGCTCTATCCCCCGCCGGCGTCAGTTCGTCAGGTCGCGGTTCGCCCGTGCGGGCGCCTCTCGCTCGCTATCGTCAGTGCAGATGAGGCGAGATATCTCTCCCGTCTTCCGTTGTCGGACAGGACCCGTCACTCGCGCAGCGGACGCATGTCAACGATCCCGGGTGGAAGATAGATCTACTCCTCACCGCCGACATCGTCTGTCGACGCATTCACCACCGACCACACCTCGCCGTTCCACAGCCAGCCTCGCATCGACCGCGCATGGACCACCCAGAGGTGCGTGATCGCAGGACCCAGGTCCGGCACCACGTCGGGCAGTCGCCATCCGTCACTCTGACCCGGGAGTGCTGCGCCACGCACCGGGCGGGCGATACTCCACTCAGTGTCGTCGTTGACCCACACGAAGAGATGCCGGCTCCCAGCGCCACTGTCCCGGAGCTTCTTCGGATTGTCGACTTTGGGTCGCAGCTCGTCCATCAACTGCGACACGGCTTCGTTGCTGGAGGTGGCGACACCACCGCTTCCGGCCATGATGAAGACCTGGTGCTTGTGGTCGGGGTCGTCTGCTCGCGCGGCGTGCGGCGCGTTACCAGCGACCTCTACGCCGGCCCCCAACAGCCTCCTGTACACAGCGGAGAGGGGTCCGCCCATCAGGACGTGCACAGCGGCTTCCTGGTCTGAAAAGCGGGACTCCCCCGCGGCCTCGAGCTCCGCGATCACGGGCGAGACGCGCTGTACGAAGGTGCGCAGCGTCGACTGGTCGAGCGACGTCGACACGATCCAGCAGTTCCGCAGAGACACATCGGGGGTGCCCTTGCGCTCTGATCTCCTCAGGGCGTCACTAGCGCCCCTCTTCCAGCCGTCGGTGACCGCGGTCACCTCCAGCGCAACGGTCCCGTCCGCGCTGAGGTAGTCGACGCCTCCGTGAGTGTCATGGTGCTCGAGCTGAATGCCCAGCGAATGCTCGACGATCTCTTTCGCCGCGCGCTCGTTCGGACGCTCCGCGTTCACGACCCGGCTCCTGGGTCTGTGTCCAAGAGCCGATACGCCTCGCGCATCTCGTCGGTGACGTCGGCGCCCCGGGTGAGCACCTTCGCGCCCGTGAGCGTCGTCGCGTTGACCCATTCGCTGCGGGCGCCGGCACTCGTGACCTCGCCTGCCGTCAGCTCTCGCGCGAACAGAAGATCGACCGTGACCGGCGCGAACACCAGGAACACGGCCGTGTCGAAGCCGAACGAGCGGAACTGCGAGAACATTCCGGACGGGGTCTTCATGATGCGGGCCTTGACCTGAATCTTCTGGCCCGCTTCGGTCGTGACGTCGTGGGACTTCATGGACTGCGGCTCCAGCGTCCCTCCTCGCGCGATCCAGACGAGGCGCTCGGAGACGTCAGCCAGAGGAGCGTTTCTGCTGCGCACGATGCCGCGTCGCCGGAGTTCTTCGAGGGAGAGCTCCATCCGGGTCAGCAGCTCACGCGCGCTGAGACCACGGAGTTCATGCGCGATGCGGGCGTCCTCGGTCTGCTGCTCCACGGCGTCAGGGCTTCCGATCTGGGATCTGATCATGCGTGAGTCGGACCGCCTCCAGCCCGAGAGCTCGCGCCCGAAAGGTCATGGCGGAGTCCATCGTGACAAGAATGACTCTGTCTGTGTAGGGCTTCAGCTGTAGCGCCCGGTCGATGATGTCGCGGTCCCCGTCGACCAGCGCGACGCGGGACAGGTCATCGACGAGAACGCGGATCTTCGCCTCGCCGGCGGGTGTGTCTCGTTCGGAGTCGGACGTCTCGATCTCGGGAGGGAACGGCACCGGCTCTGCGCGCCCACGCAGGGTGTCGTTCAGCCACTTCAGGGCGTGCCGCGCGTTGCTCTTCTGATCGGCGCTACCGCGGTCCTTCAGACTGTCGAGTTCCTCGACGACACGGATCGGAACTACGAACGAGGCTCGACGTGTGATCTTGTTCACGACGTCGTCCCATTCGATCGCGGCGACGCGCGGCCCTGCGTTCATCATGACGCTCGTATCGATCACGATGATGACATCGCTCAGGGATCCCTGGAGCCTCTCGATCTCGGAGATGGTCGCGTTCAGCGTATCGATGCGCAGCTGCAGCTCAGCGTCGATCAGTGAAGCGATCGTTGGGGCCTGATCCCGCAATGAGAGCAGGTGCAGCAGCTCGAACCGATCGCCGAGCAGGACGCGCGATGCGCTCGCTCCCGTCAGGATGCTCGCGCCCTGCAGGAGCGCCTGAGCGCTCCATTCCCGCCATCGGTTGAGCAGCTCCTGCGGAGAGGCTTCGGAACCGCGGATGCCCTCGAGCATGCTCCTGAGGTCACGAAGCTGTGCGAGCGCCGCCGACGCCTTCGCATCCGGATGGAGCTCGATCATCATCGGCGGTGGCTCCCTCTTTCTGTCTCGACGTACGGCGGCGTTCATTTGGACTCATACTCACACCGTGGTGACGCGATCATCTTGATGGCCGCGACAAGAACAAGATTCCACACCCACAGAGCAGACCGTTGCTGTGACAATAGACACGACGACCCCATGTCGAACGAGCTCCGGAGAGGTGAACACCATGGCAGTCATGGCACGTGCTGCACGCGCTCTGCCTATCGATACCGACTCACGTCCCGTCGATCGGACCGTCGTGCTCAGCCGCGCTCTTCACCGTGCCGTCGAGCCGTTCATCCTTCAGGACTGGGAACGTGCGTGCGAGGTCATGATCAAGAACATCGCCATGCAGCGGGCCCGGGCTCGAAGCGCGTACGTCAACAGCTGGATCGACACCTGGGAGTCTGCGCTCAACGCCGGCGCGGAAGCAGTGATCGTGCTGTCGCGTACCCCGGGTGAACGCGGAGATGATCTGCGGCAGATGACGCCTCTGGCCGGAATTCTCCCGTTCGAGATCCAGCAGCGGATCGCCCGGGAGCTCCCGCGTGTTCCGTAGCGACCTCGAGCACATCATTCGAGCGTCGTGCGAGGTGGTCCAGCAAGACCGGGTCATCATTCTCGGATCCCAAGCGATCCTGGGCACCTACGGCGAGTACGAGCTACCCGACTACAGCACGCGGTCGATGGAGGCCGACGTCCGTCCGGTCGAAGACAGCCCTGACGAACACCTTGCCAACGTCATCGACGGCGCGATCGGTGAGTTCTCGCTGTTCCACAGCTCGTACGGCATCTACGCCCAGGGGGTCGGCGAGCGGACCGCGATTCTCCCCGAAGGCTGGGTCGACCGACTCGTTCCGGTGAACAACGAGAACACCGGCTACTTCACCGGGTGGTGCCTCGACGCGCATGACCTGTGTGCCTCGAAGCTCATGGCCAACAGACCGAAGGACCGTCAGTTCGTCAGAGAACTCGTCGACAGCTCCCTCATCAACACCGAGACCTTGCTCGAGCGGGTGCAGTCCACTCACACCGATCCGGAGCGCATCGCCGCGGCGACCAGCTTCATCCGAGGCTTCTCGTCGACGGCGTCGCGCTACGTGGCGCCGGAGCTTCCGCTGGTAGATCTCGACGACCCGCGCCATCCTCGCCACACATCAGCATCCTCAAGTGGCACCGATTCTCCGAATGGCGCGACGTCGCCGGATGTCGCGGCGCGCGAACCTAACCCCGACAGCGCTGCGGAGATCTACCAGCGGCACCCGGAAACTGGACCCGAAGAACCGTCCGGATACTCCCGACCAGGCCCCGCTCGGGAACAGCGAGCTGCAACGGTAGGTCCTCAGAAAAGGACACGAAACCCCGGTCGGTAAGCCGAAGCTACGGCCGAGCGGGCGCTGCGAGCGAACTTGGGTGCACCATTCTTGCCCCGACGAGGCTCGCAGTCGAGTGCACGGGGACCGAATACATCAGGCACACAGGGCCGTCGACCAGCAACCGTCGATGAGCTACAGGTCTAGGTTTCAGCGCGCGCGCACGTTCAAAAGAATCGAGCCCTCGGGAACAGCCGTACGCAGAGCGCTGATATCGGCCGCTTTGATCTCGGTGAGGCCGTCGCGACGCGCAAACCGGCCGACGGCACTGAGCTCCGTCGTCCCGTTGGACATCCTCACGCCTGCCTGGACGAGGTCGAAGCCGTCGGGTCGTTCGGCCTCGAAAGCCTTGTACGCCTCCGCCAGAGAATGGACGGTCACCTCGGCGGCGAGGACTTCGCGAGGTCGAACGGTTGCGATGAGCCCCCTCCCAGTCTCCTTCATCTCGACGCAGAGGCCGTGCGCGGTTCTCTGCATAACGGGCCCGGGGGCTCCCGCAGCAGAGCTGCGGACGGGTGCGTGGGCGGATCGCAACATTCAGTCGACGCAGGTCCGTGTTCGCCCCGCCGCTAAACCCACCCGAGACAATGCCCCGCACGCAACGGATGAAGTCCGCTGGAAACCAGAAAGCCCCCGGAATTCCGGGGGCTTTCTGGTGGTGCGCGATACTGGGATCGAAACTGTATCTGTGAAACTGGGAGATAGCCCCCCAGTGGCCTGTACTCCCGCCCTTTTGGCCCGCAATCTTGCGGGTGGAAGAGATCCAGTGTTAAGGTCACTGGAACCCGTGAGTGGACAGGACAACCCACGAGATATTGCACGGTATTGCACGAAGTGGGGCCGGGATGGCGAAGCGCAAGCGGCGCGAAGCGTTCGGTTCCGTGCGCAAGCTCCCGAGCGGCCGCGTACAGGCGTCGTACGTCGGCCCCGACGGCGTGCGCCACAACGCACCCCAAACCTTCGACGGCCTCACGGATGCCCGAGGGTGGCTCGTCACTCAACAAGCGCAGATTCTCTCGGGAGAGTGGTCACGCACTGCGACCGACCTCGCGGAGTCAGCCAAGCGCGGCAAGACCGCCACCTTTGCTGATTACGCGTCGCAATGGATCAATACGCGGACAAATCGCCACGGTGAGCACCTGCGCCCTCGAACAGCGACGGAGTACCGCCGACTAGTGAGCGGACCACTGAACCCCTTCGGTGAACTGCGACTGTCGGCAATTTCTCCCGAGGCGGTTCGCACTTGGTATTCGGGGCTACTCGTGGCCGGCACGAAGACGCAGGCCGCGCGGGCCTACGAGCTCCTCAAGTCCATCCTTGCGACGGCTGTTGCTGACGGCCGCATTAAGGCCAACCCTTGCCAGATTCGCGGTGCGGCCGCGGCGTCTACGGGCAGGAAGGTCACTCCCCCGACCGCGGCCGAGTTGCAGCGCATCGTTGACCACATCATGCCGCGATTCAAAGCTGCCGTCATTCTTGCCGCCTGGACGGGTGTGCGGTACGGAGAACTCACCGAGCTGCGTCGTAAAGACATCGACGTCGTCGAGTCTGACAACGGGACCGCGATCGTCGTCAACGTGTCACGCGGTGTCACCCACGTCACGGGACAAGGGTTCGTCGTGGGCCCGACAAAGTCTGAGGCCGGTGTGCGAAGTATCGTGCTTCCGCCGCACGTGAACGACGTTGTGCTGTCGCATATGAGAGAGCATGTGGGTCAGTTCCCCGACTCGCTCCTGTTCCCGGGCGCGGACGGCGCGGGGCACCTGGGGCAGTCGGCTTTCTATCGGCACTGGAACCCGGCAAGGGTGGCGGCGAAGCGTCCTGACCTCCCCTGGCACGGGCTACGCCACTACGGTGCCACGCGTGCTGCGGTGGCCGGCGCAACGCTCAAAGAGCTTCAGGCACGTCTCGGACACTCGACGGTGGCTGCTGCGATGCGCTACCAGCACACCGCTGGACGTGACGAAGAACTTGCGAGGCGGATGTCCGATCTCGCATGACGTGGCGGCACCCGCCGTCACGAAGATGCCCCCGCTCGAGGTGCAACTCGAACAGGGGCGAGGTCAAGAACTGGAGAGTCCTGATGACCATCACCAATGATACCGCCGCGATTCGGAAAACCGACTCCGGGGCGCTCGACCTCTCGACGCTCGAGGAGGTCGGATCATGAGCACGCTGAGTATCAAACGGGCCGCGAAGTTGGTCGCCGCCCCGACGTGGGCCGATCGCCCCGACTACGAGCGAGAAGCTGAGGAGCGCGAGGGCGGGGTGTTCATCATGGACACCGCGACAATCATCGAAGACCCGATGGTGACCGTCGCCGTGGAGTGGCAGACGGACGTGCGGCCAGATGGCACTGTTGGTCCCACACTCGAATCCATCAAGCTCACGACCGGTGACGACTCGACCTTCATTGAGAGCGCGCAGCTCGCGCATGTCGTGTTTAGCCTCTGCCACGCGGCGGTTCTCGCGGGGGTGATCCGATGAGCACCGAGGCCGAGATCCGCCGCGGCCCCTATGCCGGCCACACTGTGAAGATTGACACTCGCGAGTCGACGACAAGCGTGCATTACGACACCGCGACGAATGGTGCTCTCGCGAGATTTACCTACCGACTGTTCCGGATCCCCTCGGAACGCCTCCTCATCGTTCGGTATTTCCACGACGCCACGATGGAGGATCGGCAGCACGCCGAGCAGGCGCTACACATCCAGGGCGCGCTGTTCTACCAGAACCGCTCCGAAGCCCAGCGTCGCAAAAGGCCGGACGGGACATTCGTGTTTCGCATAATCGGGGGGCGCATCGTCGACGACCCCCTGGTTCAGCTCGAGCTCGAGATGATGATCGAACTGTCGTCCGGTGTGAGCCCGTCGTAGAACTGGCCGGTAGCCCAGGGGTGCTCACTTTGTGAGCACCCTCCCCCCTCTGTAGCTCAATGGAAAGAGCGGGCGCCCTCTAAGCGCCGTGTGCAGGTTCGAGTCCTGCCAGGGGGACGCTGAGGTGCGGTGCGTTGGCTGAGTTCGGGTTCGCGACACGCCGAAGACCCAGCGCCATGCTGCTAGATGTATTAGCTGCCAGTATGCTTAGCAACACTCCATGCGGAGGGGATCGCCGTCAAGGCGAACCGGCGGAAAAAGTGTCTGGACGCCACGGACGAATACCTCAAAGGGGTAATCGCCGTGGCGTCTTTGATTTTCGCCTCCCGAGGCCGTGTGGCCGCTTACTCGCGCTCTCGAAACGAGAACGACCCTGAACTGATTCAGGCGCGCCGTTCTCTCGCTGTAGCCAAGCTGCATCAATACATCGATCAAACGCTGAAAGAAGCTCCGCCGCTCCTGCCTGAGCAGCGTGACGCGTTGATCTCCGTCATCGCAAACTCTCACGAAGGGCATCAGCGATGACCCGCAGGTGGGGCTCGATCGACCAAGCCGCGGGGGAAAGTGGAGTCAGCGGCAAGACCATAAGGCGAATGATTTCGCGCGGCGATGTTTACGCTGAGCGAATCGGACCGCGGCGCATACGGGTCGACCTAAACAGCATCCAGGGGACACCTTTGCAGTACGTCGGAGGTGACGCCGAGTGAGCGCAAACGAAAGCCGCCCGGAGGCGGCTGTCGAAGATCTGGCTGGCAGGCTGATCGGTTCCAATTCTACCGTCGGGCTCACCCGCAACACTGCCGCGCCGAACGGCGGGTCGCGATGACCTGGACTCGGCTCAGTGACGACTTCTACGACAATGACGCCATCAACGACCTCAGCCATGAGGCGTTCCGTCTGCACATATATGGACTCAGTTGGTGCAACAAGCAGCTCACGGACGGACGCATCACACGCTCTCGAGCGCGGCGACTGTTACCAGACATCGACACCGACCAAGTGGTGAGCGAACTCGTCCTTTCTGGCCTGTGGTCAGCATCCGACTCCCCCGATGATCTCTTCCTCGACTGGTCGGGCCAGGAGACCGCCGAACAGGTGAAGCGCCGGCAGAAGCGTAACGCTGAGTCTCAAGCGGCGTATCGCGATCGTGGGGATCGCCATGCCGCGGGCGACCACAGCGCCTGCACCTCGAGGTGCCCCCAGGTCGAAAGTAAGCAATCGCGTAAGCCGCTTACTGAGCCACTCAGTAAGAGTGCCCCGTCCCGTCCCGTCCTCTCCCTAAGAGAGGAAGAAGGACAGGGCAGAGCCGGCAGACCGGAGGCCGCCTCTGCCGGTGATGCGGGGACCGGTAAGTGCGGTCACAAGATGATCACCGATCGTCACTGCGTCATGGGCTGTGAGCCGGAGGTTGTCAAGTGAACACATACGCCCCCAGGCCCGACAACTCCAATGAACTCAGTGACGTCGATCGACGGTAACAGTCATGACCGAACCTCAAACCGTAGAAGCACTCATCAGCTACGCCGGCCACGCGTTCTACAACGCAGGGATCCCATACCGAGGCGGACGCATGGCCCGCCTCATCCGCAGCATCGGCAGCACCCAACGAGCCCGCCACATCATCGACACCTACCTAGCCGACCAGATCGAAGCGAAAAGCTGGCAGGGATTCGAGCTCTACGCACACAGCGGCTACGCAGACCCCACCGGAGCAACAGCCGCGCGAAACGTCGACCTCAGGAGGAACAACCGATGAGCGCATTCGTCAAATCCGGGATCTTCCTCAGCGTCGAAGAAGCACAGATCCTCTATCAAGGTGCGCAATTTCGGAACCTCATGTCGAATCGCCGCGACGACACAGCGCTTTATCGGATCCTCCACGCCGTAGCCCTCACCGCTTTCAGCAAACCTGCCGCTGACGGCAGCGAACGGCGGCAATTGACGGCATCCGACGAGTATGGATATACGACGGTTGGACAAGTCGCACGAAGAGCCGGAATCTCCGAACGCACCGTGCGACTGCACATCGCCCAACAATCCCTCCCCGCCACAAAGAACGGCCGCGAATGGGTGATCGCAACCAGCGAAGCCGAGACCTATATTGCCGCGCACAGAAAGAACTAGGAGAAATACCTCATGGGACTCAACACCCTCCACGAGACCATCAGCAGCATTCGCGACGCAGCCGGGCGCGAGCACGACGGCTACAGCCGAGCCACCCGCGACATTGACAACGACACCTCGCTCAGCGACGCCGGCAAGACCGACTACAAGAACGCCGAACGCACACAGGCCAAGGAGCGTCTCCGCGCCCTCCGCGCCAAGGAGGAAGCAGCGATCGACACCGAAATGCGCCGCCTCGAAGCACGCATCGAAGCGGCGGGACGTGGCGTCGGCGCAAACGACATCATTGCGTTCCGCGACGCGCACGACCGGGCCGACAACCTCAAGGACGCGGAGGAGGCAATCCCCGTGCTCAAGCGCGCCTTCCGCAACAACGACACCTCCCTTGCTCACGCCGTCTTCCGACGCGCGATCGACGCCGGCTGGACCACCGTTATCAACGCGTTCATCGCGGAGAAGCCCGAGCTGAGCGACGTCGTCCGCGACCTCCACAACCTCAAGGAGATCAAGGAGAACTCACTCGGCCGCACGATGACGTACGGCCTCCTGGGATGACCGACACCACACCGGTCGAAGTCGCACGCGTCGCCTACGCAGGGGGCGACGTGGCAGCACAGATCGCCCACCTCGAGCGCGAGCTAGCCGCAGCACGACACGACGCCCTCATCGCAAGAGTCATGGCCGACTACGGACTCACCAGCGACGACGCTCTCCTCCTCACCGGGGACGACGAAGCCACCCTCACCGCACAGGCACAACGCCTCAAGGAGCGAACAGGTGACAGCGAACGCCGCGCACCCACAGCCCGACAGATCGAGCGCATGACGTACGAAGACGACACAGACGGTTGGCCGTGACCGCAGACACCACACTCACCATCGGGCCGCACACACTCACCGTCGAGTACGAAACAGCGCGACGCATCGTGCAAACCTGCGCCGCAACAGGACGACGCGGCGGACTCGTACCTGTCACCGCAGACCTCATCGTATGGGTCACACAGGCAACACCCCTGAGCGTCCACCGAACAGGTCAGTACGCGAATGAGTACACGGACATGCTCAACAGCGAACCGCCACGACGCGAATCACAGCGCGGGTTCGTCGTCGACTGACCCATTCGAACATTTGTTCGAGGGGTGGGGAGGGGCCCCCGAGGCCCTCTCAGCGAAGGTCTCCGGGTAATGCCGAGCCCCCTCCCCGGTCTTTTTTTCCACAGGGGCGTCGCGAGGCAGGGCTAGGGCGTCACCCATCCGAGGTACACACCGGAGTCGACTTTGGTCGCGTCCACAACGTTCGCGTGTCGGTTGGATTTAGGTCCGGGCGTGCGCTTCCCCTGCGCGATGAAGACTTTTCCGCCGCCGACGCTAATCCCGACGAGTCCTTGGTTTCCGTTTCCCTGGGCGGCGCTCCAGAACATGAGTGCACCAATGGGTGCGGTACCCGAAGTGCTGGCCGCGGAGGAGTAGTTTTGGTTGAAGATGTCGATCGGCTTACCTGACCCCGGGATGTCTTTGCCGATTGCGCGGTAGCCCCAGTACGTGAGTTTCGCACTGTTGCCGGAAAGTTGTCCTACGAGCGACCGAGTGCCGTCGTATCCCCACTCCTCCGCGGGGAATAACGAGAGCGCGAAGGTCTTCGGCATCTTCCCTCTGTCAATGAATTGCATCGCGTAGTTGGGGGCCAGGATGTCCGCCCGCGTAGCTCTACAACTTGAAAGTTCCTCCGGGCCGCCGCTGACTTGCACGTGCAGCCCACTGTTTGCAACCCAAGATGAGTGCACCCAACCCTTCACCATCCCGTAGGCGACAAAGATCCAGTGGTTTGTCTTGTACGCCCCCGTGACATTGGCGCCTTTGGTCCAGCAGACCGCATTGACGGTCGTGCCGGTTGGGACTACAGCATCCAGGCGGGGGTAGCAGCGCCCTCCGCTTCCCCATGTGCACCACCTGAGCGCAACGTCTGCGGTCATTGTTGGCCCGGAGGCCGGAGTCGGGTTGGTCGACGCGACCGCTGCCGGCGCGGCGATTGTTGTGACCATGAGAACGACCGCCAGTGCGATCGCGGACATCGTTTTGCGCATTTGGCCCCCACCTAGCGAAACATCCCAGCGACGTAATTTTGCGTCAGCTTAGCGGCTGCGGTGAACGCGTTCAGTTCATACAACGAGAACGATAGGACTAATCGATGGCAACTACCTCAGTCGGCACTGGCTACAAGGCGACGGCAGCGACTCTCCCATCGGGTCAGGTGGTGTGGGTGGGCGCACCCATCGACGGCGCAGACAAGTTCGTCTTATACACACACGGTGCGGACGGAGCCGCCAACCAGTTCACAGACAACGCCGGTCCCTGGCCGCTCTCGTTCCGCGAGTGGCTCATCGACAACGGGTTCGGGTGGGTAGAGGGCACGGGCGGCGGCCTGCAGTCGTGGGGCAACCGCGCATCGGAAACGGCTTATAACGAGCTCATCGACTACGTCGACAAGCGATACACCGTCGATCAATGGCTCGTGCTCGGACGATCGATGGGCGGCGTCGTCGCAACCCGCATCTACCAGGCGCGCCGAAACGCCGAGGCACGGAACGGCACCCCCTACCGCAACCCGTCACGCGAAAACACGCGATGGATCGGCCTCATCATCAACAGCGGCACTCAGAACCTTCTAGGCCAGTACGACTACCAGAACGGCGCACGTCGCCCCCAGATGAACGCTGCGTGGGGAGTAGACAACCGAGACGCGTTCGTCGCCGCGATCGCCGGCCTAAACCCGATCGACGGTCCCCCGTCAGCGTGGCAGGCGTCCCGCGTACTCCAAATGTGGGGAACCGCAGACGACGTCGTGGTACCAGCAACGAACGGCGAAGCGATGCGCGCCATGTACGCAGGAGTTCCTGAGCTCGACCTCGTCGACATCCGTGTGGGCGGCGATCACTCGAGCGCAAACGGCTCCTACGCACGGGTGGGCGTGATGACTAGTTTCATCGCAAATGTCAGTGCCCGGAAGTACATGTACAGGACGCAGCTATTCCAGGACGGGGAGCTTCGAGAAACGACCCCAAACCGCGACCCACGACTGCGGCTACTTGCACCATTCCCAGGACAGATCGTCACTTAGCGGAGGAAAACGGGGCCCCGATGCCAGGTTTGATCTCAGAGCTTGCCGCAGTTTATGCACGCGTAGGGCGCGTGTACCGTCGAGTCATGGTGGAAGGACTGCGGCGCTGCCCGTATTGCAACCTGCAAGCGCACATGATCTACGTGGACGGCAGCGTTCGTTGGATAGACGACCGGGCGCATCGGGTCGAAGCAGCGTTCCAGTGCGCGGCTTGCGGGCGCTTCGTCATCGGCGGCTCGGATCGGATGGGCTTCCAGGATGGGATCGATGGCTTCGAGTCGCGTCTGGCGTTCGTAAGTCACTCAATGCCTCAGGCGGAGATGGCGAAGATCCTGCAGCGAGGTATCCAGTATTGGATACCGACTGAACCTGTCGGAAAGGACTATCCAGACCTCCCCTCGCACATCTCGGGACCGGCGGACGAGGCACACCGATGTCAAAGCATTGGGGCCCACCGCGCGTCAATCTTGATGGCTCGCGGAGTCATCGAAGCTGCAGCCAAGGATCAGGGTGTCACGAAGGGCCGGCTTTACGAGAAGATCGAGGCACTGGTGGCCAAGAACGTGCTGAGACCTCTCGTGGGTGAGGCGGCTCATGCGGTTCGACATATTGCTAATGATCAGGCCCACGGTGACTTTTCGGTGAGCATCGTCGATAACGAGGATTCTGCGGGCGCACTCGCACTTATGGACGAGGTGATCGACGAGGTGTACGGCCGCTCAGCAAGACTCTCGCGCTTTTTGAATCGGGAAGCCGCATCGAGCGACTGAGTTCAGTCTCGCAACACCCGAGCCTCATCAGGCCCTTGCTCTTTTTGAGCAGGGGCCTGTTGTGTTCGCAAATGAAAGACATCGGCAGCGGCGTGAAGGGATGGAAATGGCAAGCGAGTTGTACCGGTTCGAGTTTGGAGGCGCTCCCTTCTCCACGCAGATGGACGAAGACGTATCCAGCTACAGCACGACGACAGACCCACCCAACGTGCGGACGGTCGAGGGGAAGTGGAAGACGTGGCACCTCAGCATCCCGGATCCCAAAGTGGGTGGGCTGGCCGGTGTTCGCCTGGTCCGATCCGTTGGCTCAGACGGCGGCCCACATCCGCGCGGCAACCTGACGGCTGAGGAGAGCGAAGCTCACGGCTCGATGCTCATGGTCGCCGGCCCAACCGGGAATCCAGTTCATGTCCCCGGAATCGGTGACGTCGACGGAGGCGAGACCTACGGCGTGCCCGGAGGCTGGGGCATCATCTCCCGCTTCTACACCGACGAGGAATGGGATGAGATCAGGGCAACGTGGGAGGCATGGGTTCGATCGCAGTGAATCGGCCCGTGACTCCTGGCACCCCCTCCCCTCGCATCGACTAGGACCGCCGGGGATAGCAACTCGGATTCTGCGTGCGGCTCGACCTCGTTTTTTCCGGTTGCGCCCTCGCTCTGCATATTGATCAAGCCATCGGCCCTCACCTCACCTTCGAGGCGGGGGCCTTCGCCATCTACGGAAGGGGCTTACTGTGCCCGACAGAGTTGTAAAGGTCGTCTTGTCCGCTGCGGTGGCGGACTACAAAACGAAAATGCTCGAGGCCGCTCAGGCGACCCGCACGGTCGGAACTGAAGGCGAGAAGCTTCGGCAGACCCGGGAGGCGTTCGAAGCTGTCGGAAAGACCGCGATGGTCGCAGGCGGTCTCATTGCCGCCGGCCTGACTGTCGCGGTTACGAAATTCGCTGAGTTTGACGCTCAGATGAGCAACGTGCAGGCGGCGACCGGCGAAACCCGGGAGAACATGGGGCTCCTCCGCGACGCCGCGATCGACGCGGGAGCGTCTACCGTGTTCTCCGCCACCGAGGCCGCGCAGGCTATCGAGGAACTAGCGAAAGCCGGTGTATCAACGGCTGACATTCTCGGGGGCGCGCTGAATGGCTCCCTGGATCTTGCCGCCGCGGGGCAGCTCAGCGTCGCCCGAGCCGCGGAGATCACGTCGACCGCGCTCAACCAGTTCGGACTGCAGGGGCAGGATGCGGCGCACGTCGCGGACGTTCTCGCAGCGGGCGCGGGTAAGGCAATGGGATCCGTCGATGATCTGGCGCAGGGCCTCAAGTTTGTTGGCCCGGTCGCAGCGTCGATGGGTGTATCTCTCGAGGAGACGACAGGGGCGCTTGCACTGTTTGCTCAGCAGGGCATCATCGGCGAGCAGGCGGGCACGTCCCTGCGCGGCGTGCTGTCGTCGCTTACGTCGCCGTCGTCCCAGGCTCGCGCCGAGATCGAACGCCTCGGAGTCACCCTCTACGACAGCCAGGGCAATTTCTTGGGGCTCGAGAACGCCGCAGGGCAGCTCGCGAAGGCGTACGGGACCATGGATGGCGCTTCCCGTGACGCGTCGCTAGGCATCATTTTCGGTCGTGAGACGGTTACCGCCGCCACAGCGCTGTACCAGGCCGGCGCAGAGGGCGTCGATGAATGGACGAAAGCGGTAGACGATTCCGGGTACGCGGCGGAACAGGCTCGCACCCGACTCGACAACCTCAAGGGCGACCTGGAAGCACTGAGCGGCGCGATGGACTCCGCGCTCATCGAAACCGGCAGCGCCGCGAACGACACTCTCCGGGCAATGGTGCAGGCCCTTACCGGTCTCGTGGACATGTACAACGGCCTTCCTGAGCCGGTGAAGGACGCAACCCTGTTGATTGGTGGGGCGACGGCGGCCGTCGCTCTCTCAAGCGGCACGGCCCTTCTCGCTGTTCCGAAGTTCCTAGAGATGTCGGCCACGGTCCGCGCTGCAGGCCTGAGCATGGGTGGCCTGTCACTCGCCGCGGGCGGTGTTGGCCTTGCTCTGGGCGGTCTGCTCGCCGTAATCGGCGAGGTAGCTCGCGTGCAGGCTGAGGCCCGATCGAATGCCCGTGCCTACGCAGAAACGCTCGAAGATGGCACGAACCAGATCACGGCAGCGAGCCGGAAGCTGGCACAGGAAAACCTCGCCACTGAGAAGTCCTTCCTCTGGATGCAACGAGGGTCCGTCTACGACGCCGCAGAGAAGCTGGGCCTTTCGCTCGATACCGTCACTGACGCCGCGACAGGCAACATTGATGCCCTCCGCCAGCTCGAAGACGTCATCCGGGCTGGTGGAGGCGAAATGGACGCCGCCCAGCGAGTCGCCGATGACCTCGGCGTCTCGCTGACGGATGTATCGGCCGCGTCCACGCTGGTGCGGGAAGGAGTTCTCGGGGAGAACCAGTCCATCGAAGAGGCGATCAAGGTCAACCAGCAGAAAGCTGACGCGTCCCGCGGGATGGGAGACGCCACGGAGAAAGCCGGTAACCAGGCTCAGACCGCGGCGGGTCAGTACCTCGACGAGGTGAGCGCAGTCTCCTCGATGAACGATGAGCTCTCGCAGCTCATCGGGACCATCAATGAGGCTAATGGCGTCGGTCAGGATGCGGTTTCCGCGAACGTCGATTATCAGAACGCGCTCGCGAAGGTCGACGAGTACCTTCAGGAGGCCCGTGACGGGGCGGATGGGTACGTCGCCACACTGGACACGAGCACGCAGGCTGGGCGCGACAACACGGACATGCTGAATGAGCTCGCCAAACAGGCTCAGGACGCCGCTGACAAGCAATTCGCGCTGGACGGGAACACGGACGCCTACCGAGCCACTCTCGAGAACGGCCGCCAGGCCCTCATTGACCGTGCCGAGCAGCTCGGCATGAACGCCGACCAGGCGGGTGCTCTTGCCGACCAGATTTTCCGCATCCCATCGGAGACGGAGTGGAAGGTCATCGCGGAGACGCAGCGAGCAAGAACTCAAATTGATGGCTTCATTCGGGACTACTCTGGCCGCACCATTCCCGTGTACGTGCAGCAGATGAAAACCGAATCGGGTCGGCCGGTGAACGTCGGTCAGTTCGCGGGAGGTGGGCCAATCTTCGGCCCTGGTGGACCCCGCGATGACAAAGTGCCGGCCTTGCTCTCGAACGGTGAGCACGTTCTCACCGCCGAAGAGGTGGCCGCGGCCGGTGGTCACACCGGTGTGATGCGGCTACGACAGCAGCTTCTCCACTCGCGCACGGCCGAGAACAGCAAGCCCGAGCACTTCATCAGCATCTACACCAAGGAGGACGCATGAGCTACTTCATGTTCGACCAGTCCGACACCGAGGCACTCATCGTCACAGATACGCTCGCAACGGATGCAGTCGATCGTCCCGCGATGTTCGCTCACAAAGTGTGGGCGCTTCCGACGATGAATCTCGCCATCGCTCTCACCGGGACCTCCACTGTTGGGGACGAGCTCTATCGGTATCTCTCGACCATCCACGGCCCCCGGGACGTCACCGAGCTTGACGAGATCGCCCCCGACCTCCTGCGCACCATCCATGCCTACGTTCGGGCGGCGCATGGAGAAATCGGAAGCTCTACCGTCTACGTCTTCGGGTTCCCCACCGGCTCGACACAAATCACCCGCTACACCTACCGATCCGTCCTGGACTACGCCTCAACGTCCGACACCGGGCCGGCAGTCGCAGTCCGCCCAGCACCGGAGACATTCGAGCCCGAATATCCCAACACGCGTGATGAGTTCATTCAGCTTGCCGTCCGCGTGCGTGAAGAGAACGACTCGGGAGCGTCACCTGAGCCGGTGAAGATCGGCGGCGACCTCTTCCTGACGACCGTCCAGGACGGGCTCATCGGCACGGAACACCTCTACCGATTCCCCGATTACGAAGAACACCTCGCCGCGATGAACGGCGGCAACGCATGACCGGCATTCATGAGCTCATCGACCGGCAACGGCAGTTCGACGCGCCCCCCGCGGAACCAGAACCGCCCGCAGCCACAACCCCCGTCAACGAGGGCCTTGAGTTCTTGATCGCCGAAGCAAGACGGATGAGAGACGCCAACTGGGTAGACCTCGAAATCATCCTCGGCGGCGAGATCGTCGCCGTCGCATTCGGCGAGACCAGCGGCGACACGTGGATGCACCTGTGCGGCTCGAACCCCCCTAAGCGCGACTCTGACCGCCCGTACGGGTACGACTGCGCCGCCGTATCCCGAGCATTTCCCGCCGAGCGGATCAAGCTCCAGGGCAAGCCCACTGACGCCAGCACGTGGGCCTCGGTGTGGGACCTTCTCGCCGAGGAGGACTGCGCCAACGTGCAGGCCGTGCTGTGGGGCATCCACATCGGAGACCACCTAGAAGCACGCAAGCGCCTCATGGCGCAGAGAGATGCGCCGAGTGAGGCGGCTGCCGACTAGGCGGTCACTGCTAGTCGCCTACGGACGGGCGCGGGTTGACCATTGTGGCGAGGTGGCCGCGCGGAGCGTAAGGCTCGGCGTGACGTAGAAGTGGATCGGGAGCAGAGGGAGTAGGCGCGAACCTACTGTTAGTCAAGTCCCGACCCGGTTCGCAGCGATGGAGAATAGATTCATGCGCGAAGGTCCCCGCCGCCAGTAAGAGGGGCATCAAAGGTTGCCTGACGACGGGGACTTTCGCACGCTATCGGCCCTGTCCCCCAAATGGGGGGGCGTATCTTTCGCTGCGGTATTACTGGTAGACACTTCGACGTGCGTTGTTTCCCGCCGATCGAGGGGCGGCAGGCGACGAGTTCACGTTCGAGAGCCGATCGATCCGGCGCGGGCCAGTAGGCCACCAGCGGAGGGCCTTGACGAGACACTGCGAAAGTGCAATCAACCGAAATGCGGCCACTTTCTCGCTGCAAATAGTGCCCCCTATCTATTCGACGAGAACAGCGTATGGTCACGAATATGTGGATAACTCTTCTCGTCTTACTGGTCGCTTGGGCGGTGCTGACGATCGTGGGTTTCACGTTCCAGGGGCTGCTGTGGCTCGCCATCATCGGCATCATCCTTTTCGTCGCCACCATCATCTTCGGCATCATCCGCACACGCGCGGGCCGTCAAACCTCCTAATCGGTACACCCGCAGCACGCTCTACGCGCTGACCCTGAAAGGGTTCCAAACCCATGTCCACTCCGAACCACGCAACGCACGGGGCTCCGACCCCGACCGCTTACCCCAACCCCCTCGGGCTGACTTCCGTTCTTCCCGGCTCGCTGCCGCCCAGTCTTGGGACGCTCAACGCCCCCGAGACCTACCAAGTGGACGCTGTGTTCAGCCGACGCCCAGAGCCCCAGGAAGTCTCCGCGATCCATTCGCCGGACAGCCTCACAGCGCTCAGCGCGGCCGGGTACCCCGAGGTCACGCTGCGCGTGTCGGACAGGCGTCTCGAAATCAAGAACACGAACCTCGACCAACTTCAGGACGGTCTGGCAACCTTCATCGCCGACCACCTTGCCGCGATCACAGCGAGCCTGCAGAAGGAACGTCTCGCTCAGCAGTCACGGCTGGCAGCAGCGGCAGAAGCCGAAGGATCCCGAGCCGAAGCCATCGGCGCGAAAGCCGCCCGGATTGCCTTCATTCGCACGCCCGCGACGCCCTAGCCGCAGGTCCACCACCACGGCCCCGGCCTTCAACGAAGCAGGCAGGGGCCGTGCTTGTCGTCTTCGGCGAAGGTGTCGCAGATGAGACATTTGGAGTCGCGCCGACGGGAGCACTACCGTTGGCGTCCGTTTCCCGTCTTCTCGCCCCAGTCAGCGGCCGGCGGACCGGGGTTGCCCATCGTGGCGAGGTAGGCGACATGCACCTTATGGCAGGCGAGACGGAGCGTGTGCGCCCAGCCGATGACCTCACCGCGCATGATGACCCTGTAAGCGACCTGTTCACCGTTCATCACGCGCCGTATCTCGATCACCCCGTACTCGCGGTCCTGCGGGTCGATCATCCGCCAAGTGCCGGTGGGGCCCTCGACGGCCGCCATGATGGGATGCCACTCACTCACGGGTGCGCCGGATCCTTCCTCCGGCCGAGAGAACACCAGGCTAAGACGAACCACCGACGTTTGTAATGGATAGGTTCGGACGGTGGACATCAGCGAACGAGTGAGCGCAGCCCTAGATGGCGGCCTGGCGGCCGCTTCCGGCGATGCCCCGGCTAGCGCGATAGTGAGAGCTGCTCTCCGCGTGGCGACTCTCCGACAAGACGCGCTCGGTGAGTTTTGGCTACGCATCGAGGCAGAAGGTCTCGACGTGGGGACGGACAAGACGCAGGGTGTGATGCTGCTAAATCGGTTGGTGGCTCTTGTGGGACGCACTGAGGCGGACAAACAGCGTGAGGCGGCGTTCGAGCGTCTGATGGCCCGCCGGAAAGTCGAGCGGGACGGCAAAGACTCTGTCATGAGCGGCGGAGTTGCGTCGGTCGAGGCGCACTTACAGGAACTCACGAAGGCCCATGACGAACCCGTGACGCCCGGCATGACACAGATCGATACAGGCCTGGCTTCGATCGACAGGAACAAGGTCCGCCTTGTGCTGGCCCCCGTTATTGCCCAGGAACGTTTCGTCTTGGAACGCATTCGGGACGCCGCTTATGGTTACCTCATCGACGCCGAATCACAGATCCTCGCGGGCCAGATTGCTCCAGACGTCGTTGCGAGGGGGCACGCATTTGTCGAGCTCGAACTAGCCAGGCGAGCGCCCGATGCACTCACTGCTCTAACGTCAGCGCAGGAGCGGGTAGCGCAGGGCGATGACGAGGCCTTGAGCCATGCGACAGCGTCGTGTCGCCGTGCGATCAAAGCCCTCGCGGACGCGCTGTTTCCCCCGACCGCGCCGGTTATTGACGAGGACGGCGCGAGAAGAGTGCTGGATGACGAGCGTTACCGGAACCGTCTGGTCGAATACGTACGTCAGCACCGAGGGCGTTCTACGCACGCCGACCTAGTGATCTCGAATTTGAGTTCCTTTACGACTCGGCTCAAGTCGCTCGACGATCTTGCGAGCAAGGGGGTTCATGCTCGCATTACCCTTTCCGAGGCGGAATCCTGCATCTCATGGACGTACATGCTCGCCGCCGACCTGCTTCGGGTGGACAGGGAAGAATGAGGCGGCTCGACGAGCTAGAGACCATCGTGATTCTTCCCCTTCGTCGGTCCTGCACAACTCAGCCGGTGCGGGTTCTCACACGTCACCTCGGAGTCGGGACGGGCGTGAAACCGGCCTGCGGCGAACCAACCTGGAGCTTGATGAGTGATTCGTCGCTTCGGTACGCGTTCCAGGTGCGGAACAGATAGAAAAGTGCTTGGCCAGGCAGGATGCGACGTGAGGCACCTGCCTGCAGATCGTTGACAACACGCCGCGCGAGCGTCAGGAACGGGTCGCCGGGGCCGTTCTGGATGCCGTCGCGGATGCGGTTGAAAAACTCGGCGGTGTCGTCGACGTCGAGCGCGGAGAACTCGAGGAACGCGACACCGAGCGCGCTAACCGGCAGGCGCAGGTAGCGGTACATCAGGCGTGCGTGACGGGCGGCGAACTCGATGTTTGCGATGCCCATCACTGCCTCCGCCATTTCTGTCTTCGTGAGCTGCGAGCTTCCGCCGAGGTTCGACGCTGCGTGCCTCACGTCGCCGCTCTTCCATGCAACCCACAGACGCGCGATCGCGCCTACATCTTTGGCGTCTGCCTTCTCGGCAAGTCCGGTGACGATGAGCATGTCTCCCGTGTTTCGGGCAGACCCGGAGTCCAGCACCACCAGCGCCTCTTCGCTGATCCCCCGGACGACGAGCGCCCAGGCTCCCTTGCCGGCGCCTACGATCGCGTGGCAGCGGTTCTGGCCGTCGATGAGGCGCCCGTTGACGTCGAACTTGATGGCCTCCCCCGTGAGAATCCAGTTGTCAGTCTGTATGTCGCGTACGTACCCGCTGATGCGACTCTTTTTGATGTTCCGGTTGCGGTCGATGTTCACTGAGAGGAACTCGGCAGCCATGTCGGGCGTCACGAAGACGTACTGAGCGGTCTCCCCACCCGGCCCGAATGCGATCGAGTTGACGGAACCGGCCGGATTCTGTGTTGTTGCGCCGGACTCGGCGTCTTTATCCCTGGTCATAGGGCTTTAGTACTGGGACAGCGGAGCGCATGCACTATTGCACGGCGTCTCAGAGCGGTATCGCACGGGTGTTGCACGCACGTCCAGGAACAACAAAAAACCCCCGGAAATCCGGGGGTTTCATGGTGCGCGATACTGGGATCGAACCAGTGACCTCTTCCGTGTCAGGGAAGCGCGCTACCGCTGCGCCAATCGCGCCTATACAGGCTGTTCTCTTGTGAGTTGAGGTGGCGACGGGATTCGAACCCGTGTAAACGGCTTTGCAGGCCGGTGCCTAGCCGCTCGGCCACGCCACCGTGATGTGGTTCGACCCACGTGTCGTGATCTGTTCATCAGCCGTGCTGATGACAGTTCCCTCCACTCGAGCGGATGACGAGACTCGAACTCGCGACCCCAACCTTGGCAAGGTTGTGCGCTACCAACTGCGCTACATCCGCATTTTGTTCCCGGGGCTTGCCCCGAGCACTCGTAAGACATTACCCGATCTGAGCGCGCGCGCAAAACGAGGTGCGCCCCGCGCGTGTCTCCCGGAATGGTCGGGAGCACCTCTCGGCATCCGGTACGATCGATGAGTCCCGTTCGGGATGCGGGCGATTGGCGCAGTTGGTAGCGCGCTTCCTTCACACGGAAGAGGTCATCAGTTCGAGTCTGGTATCGCCCACCGAAAAGGCCCCCGGTCATCCGGGGGCCTTCGTTGTTCCCGGGGTGTCGACTCGCGCGACCCGCCTCCACGCGGCATCCGGATGATCGCGTCTCCACTCCTGTCGATCACCGCTCTCGACCACCGCATCAGCGAGCCAGATCGTCGAATCCGGTTCCCATCCCGCGATGACGCTCGCGTACTCGTCGTCGACGGTGATGACTCGTGTGGCGCCGGCGAGGTAGCCGAGGGTGGTCAGGTGCACGGCCTCCCACTCGTGGGCGACGCGGCCCCAGTCGGGTACAAGCCAGCGCCCGTCGCGCCCCGTCGTGCGGAACCAGTCGTGCCGGCGCGAGGCCGTCACCTCGACGGGGTACCGCCGGCAGAGCGCCGCCCAGTCCGCGGCGCCGCGGATCTCGAGCGTGCGCCCCGATCCCACGACCGGGACGACCGTCGCGACCTCCTCGCCGAGGGAGTCCTCGACGAGGTCGAGCGCCGCGTCGACGCTCCCTCGCGTCGACAGCAGCCGCACGGGCACCGACCACCACTCGCCCGACAGGCGGGCCGTCGGATCGCTCGGCCACTCCTCACGCGCGCTCTCCTCCAGAGCGCGCATCTCGGCGTCCCACGCCGCGAGCGCGCCGGCGGCGTCGTGGGCGAGAGGCCCGGTCGCCTCGGGCCGCCGCCACTGCACGGCCCATTGCTCTTCGTTCCGCTCGCGGTTCCACCGGCCCCCCGCGTGGCGGAGGAGGTCGCGGGCGAGCGGGCTCAGCGCTCCGATGACGCGTGGATCGGAGCAGAGCTCGTCGAGGGTGTCGGGCTCCTGCCAGTACCGCGCGACATCGACCGTCGCGCGCAGCGCGGCCGCGAGGGCGACGTCGTCGAGCGGAGCCGCGGATGCCGCGGCCAGCACGTCGGCGATGTCGCCCACGCCGGGGTCGGGGATCGGTGCCGGCTCCCCATCGTCGAACGCGATGACCGTGGACCGCTCGTCCCGATGGTGGAAGGCGTAGGAGCTCACGAGGTCGGCGAGCCGCGGATCGCGACACGCGTACTCGAGACACAGCCGTCGTCCCCTCGGTCCATCGAGGAGCATCTCGCTCACGCCCGCGACCACCCGTACCGCTTCTGCAGGGCTGCCGCGACGGCGTCGAAGCGCTTCCGGTCGAGGGCGGCCGCCTCGCGGCGCATGCCCGCGTCGTGTACGAGGTACACCTGCTCCACGTCGACCCACGACGGTCGGCGCTGCGGGTCCCACTCCCCCGTGCCGAGCGACAGGTACTGGCGGTCGCCGTCGTGCGGCTTGCTCGTCAGGCGCACGGCGTAGGACCGGGTGGCATCCGCTCTGCCGAGGACGAGCACGGGGCGGTCTTTTCCGCGGCCGTCCCGCTCCTCGTAGGGCACCCACGTCCAGATGATCTCTCCCCCGTCGGGTGCGTCGTCGCGCTCGGGGGCGTACGACAGCGTCAGGCGCCGCGGAGGATCGATCTCGACGGTCTCGGTGCCTGCGGGCGCGGTCGAGGCGGTGGCGGGCCGTGAGGGGCTCGCTGGGCGCCGTGTAGGGGCCGTGGCGGGGCGCGGGGGGCGGGCGGGGGTGGCGGGCGCGGATCCGGACCGGAAGAGGCCGAGCAGCGCCGACAGCACGCGAGAAGTCGTTCCCATGGGCCCACCCTAGACACGCGGAACGGGGCGCCGCCGACGAATCGGTGGCGCCCCGCTCGGGGTGAAGCGGACTCAGCCGCGCACGTCGGAGAGCACGTAGCCCTCTTCTCCGTGGACGACGGTGTCGATACCGGCGATCTCGTCCTCGTTCTTCACGCGGAAGCCGATCGTCTTCTCGATCGCGAAGCCGATGACGAAGGCGAGCACGAACGAGTACACGAGCACCGCGAGGGCCGCGATCGCCTGGACGATCAGCTGGTTGAACGAACCGCTGTTGATGAGGCCCGTGCCCGTGGCGAAGATGCCCAGGTACAGGGTTCCGATCAGACCGCCGACGAGGTGGATGCCGACCACGTCGAGCGAGTCGTCGAAGCCGAGCTTGAACTTCAGCTCGATGGCCAGGGCGCAGACCGCACCGGCGAGCAGACCCAGGACGATGGCCCAGAACGGCGTGAGGGCGGCGCAGGCGGGCGTGATGGCGACCAGACCCGCAACGGCACCGGAGGCGGCGCCGACCGAGGTGGGCTTGCCGTCCTTGATCTTCTCGACGATCAGCCAGGCCAGCAGCGCGGCGGCCGGTGCGGCGATGGTGTTGACGAAGGCCAGCGCGGCGGTGCCGTCGGCGGCGAGCTCGGAGCCGGCGTTGAAGCCGAACCAACCGAACCACAGCAGACCGGCGCCCAGCAGCACGAACGGCGGGTTGTGGGGGACGTGGGCGCCCTTCTGGAAGCCGACGCGCTTGCCGAGCACCAGAGCGAGGGCCAGGGCGGCGGCACCGGCGTTGATGTGCACAGCGGTTCCACCGGCGAAGTCGATCGCGCCGACGCCGAAGACGTCCTGCAGACCGTGCGTGATCCAGCCGCCGTACGAGAACGACGCGTCGTCGGCGAGGCCGAAGTTGAACACCCAGCTGGCGACCGGGAAGTACACCACGGTGGCCCAGATGCCGGCGAAGATCATCCACGCGCCGAACTTGGCGCGGTCGGCGATGGCACCCGAGACCAGGGCGACGGTGATGATGGCGAAGGTGGCCTGGAACGCGACGAAGGCGAGCGGCGGGTAGGCCGCGCCCTCGGGCGTCTCGAGGACGCCGGCGAGGCTGAAGTTGCTGGGGTCGATCGCCCACGGGAACTGGGTGGTGCCCTCAGCCGTGGTCGGGAACGCGATCGAGTAGCCGTAGAGCACCCAGAGGACCCCCATGAGGCCCATGGCGCCGAAGCTCATCATCATCATGCTGATGACGCTCTTGGCCTTGACCAGGCCGCCGTAGAAGAACGCGAGTCCTGGCGTCATGAGCAGCACGAGTGCCGCTGCTATCAGGATGAATGCGGTGTTGCCTTGATCCATCTCGGAGGAAACCTCTCTGCAGGGACGCAGGTAAAGCGTCGGGTCCCCTCAGTGTTCCCAGTCGCGGTTACCACCGCCGTCCGCCCCGTGTTTCGCGAAGGTTACAGGCGCGGCCCTCCGGTAAACATCGCGTTTCGCGCCGATGGGAGGCACTGATGAACCGGGTTCAGGAGTGCGTCAGCGCGACCAGGCGCGACACCGCGCGGAGGTACTTCTTCCGGTATCCCCCGGCGAGCATCTCGTCGCCGAACACCGAGTTGAGCGCGACCCCCGTGGCGCGGATCGGGATCTGGGCGTCGTAGGCGCGGTCGACGAAGGCCACCAGGCGAAGGGCGGCCGACTGGTCGTGCAGCACCTCGACATCGCGCAGACCGATGACGTCGACGCCGTCGATCAGGCGGATGAAGCGCGACGGGTGCACCCGAGCCAGATGCCCGACGAGGTCGGTGAACGCGTCGTCGGAGGCCACCGAGCCGGAGGCCGCGGCATCCAGCGCTGTCCGGTACTCGTCGCCGGAGAGCGCTTTCGCCTCACCGTCGATGGCGCGCTGGCGGAAGTCGGTGCCGTCGATGCGGATCGTGCGGAAGCTGTCGGACATCGACTGGATCTCGCGCAGGAAGTCCTGCGCCGCGAAGCGACCTTCGCCCAACGCGTTCGGCGGGGTGTTCGAGGTCGCGGCGAGTCGGGTTCCGGATGCGACCAGCTCGCCGAGGAGCCGCGTCATGACCATCGTGTCGCCCGGGTCATCGAGCTCGAACTCGTCGATGCACAGCAGGTCGGAACCGCGGAACAGCTCCACCGCCTTCGCGTAGCCGAGCACGCCCACGAGGGCGGTGTACTCGATGAAGGAGCCGAAGTACTTCCGGCGGGCGGGCATCGCGTGGTAGATCGACGCGAGGAGGTGCGTCTTGCCGACGCCGAACCCGCCGTCGAGGTAGACCCCGGGCTTGATGGGCGGCGTCTTCTCGGCGCGGCGGAAGAACCCGCCCTTCTTGGCCGGGGCCGACTGCTTGCCCGCGAAGGCCTGAAGCAGCTCCTTGGCCTCCTGCTGCGAGGGGTACGCGTCGTCCGCTCGGTACGACTCGAACGTCGCCCCGTCGAACTGCGGCGGCGGCACCAGTGCACTCACCATCTCGGCGCCCGTGACCGCGGGCTCGCGATCGGTGAGGTGGATGAGGCCGGTCGTCGCGGGCGTAGAGGTCATGGCCGTCCTGTGTCGCAGTCTTACGGGAGGGGTGCGTGCCCCCTGCCGCGGATCTAGGGTCGATGGTGCGGTGTCCACCCTATGCCGCCGTTCCTGCCGCCCCGACAAGAGGAGTTCTCCGTGACCGTCGAGATCGACACCACCTCCCCCAAATTCGCCGAGTACTCCGAGCCCGGCCGACTCGTCACCGGTGAATGGCTGCAGGAGCGTCTCGGGGCGCCGGGGCTCGTCGTGGTGGAGTCCGACGAGGACGTGCTGCTGTACGAGACGGGTCACATCCCCGGGGCGGTGAAGGTCGACTGGCACACCGAGCTCAACGACCCCGTCGTGCGCGACTACGTCGACGGCGAGGGCTTCGCGAAGCTGCTGAGCGGCAAGGGCATCTCCCGCGACGACACCGTCGTGATCTACGGCGACAAGAACAACTGGTGGGCCGCGTACGCCCTCTGGGTGTTCTCGCTGTTCGGCCACGAGGACGTGCGGCTGCTGGACGGCGGCCGCGACAAGTGGATCGCCGAGGGACGCCCCCTCACCACCGAAAAGACCGTCGTCGAGCCCACCGACTACCCGGTCGTCGAGCGCGACGACTCCCTGCTGCGTGCCTACAAGGACGACGTGCTCGCCCACCTCGGCAACCCCCTCATCGATGTGCGCTCCCCCGAGGAGTACTCCGGCGAGCGCACCACGGCCCCCGCCTACCCCGAGGAGGGCGCGCTGCGCGCCGGTCACATCCCGAGCGCGCAGAGCGTGCCGTGGGGCAAGGCGGTCGCCGAGGACGGCGGCTTCAAGTCGCGTGCCGAACTGGATGCCATCTACCGCGACGGTGCGGGCCTGGCCGACGGCGACAAGATCGTGGCGTACTGCCGCATCGGCGAGCGCTCGAGCCACACCTGGTTCGTACTCAAGCACCTGCTCGGCTTCGACGACGTGCGCAACTACGACGGCTCGTGGACCGAGTGGGGCAGCGCCGTGCGCGTGCCGATCGTCGCCGGCGCCGAGCCGGGTGAGGTCCCGGGTCGCTGAGCCCGGCCGCGGTGGGCGTGGGAGGATGACGGTGATGTCCGAAATCGCCCTCCCCGCCCGCCTCGCCGAGATCCGCGAGGAGTTCCTCGAGCTCGACGAGCCCGACCGCCTGCAGCTGCTGCTGGAGTTCTCCCAGGAGCTGCCCGAGGTGCCCGCGGAGTACGCGGATCACCCGGAGCTCGCTGAACGGGTGGCGGAATGCCAGTCGCCGGTGTTCATCATCGTCACCGTCGACGATGACGACCGCGTCGCGATGCACGCGACGGCGCCCGCCGAGGCGCCGACCACGCGCGGGTTCGCCAGCATCCTCGCGCAGGGGCTGACCGGGTTGAGCGCCGACGAGATGCTCGCCGTGCCCGATGACTTCCCGCAGAGCATCGGTCTCACCCGCGCCGTGAGCCCGCTCCGCATCGCCGGCATGACCGGCATGCTCATGCGTGCCAAGCGCCAGGTGCGCGCCAAGCGCGCCGCCTGAAGCGCTCCGCCCTCGGGGGCGAGCCGATCTCGGTGATCCCGCCGGGTTCCGGCATCCGGGATCAGCTCTCTCGGGAAAGACCCCGTTCGCGCAGCCATCGCGCGATGGCGTCGGACCAGCGCGTCTCGTCGAAGTTCCACAGTTTGGTGTGGCGGGCGGTCGTGAACGTCTCCATCGTGACGAGGTCGGGCCGGGCCGTCGCGAGCGCGTGCGAGGCGTCCGACGGGACGAAGCCGTCGTCGTCGCTGTGGAGGATGAGCAGGGGATGCCGAAGGCTCCGCGCGCGGGCGACCACGTCGAGCCGATCGAGGGGAATGGGTTCGTCAGCGCCCAGCATCGCCGCGCCCCAGCCGGAGCGGATCGTGGTCTGGGCCAGCGCGATGACCGGCGCGGGCAGACGCATCATGCGTCCCTGGAACGCGAGGACCGTGCGCCAGTCCACGACGGGCGAGTCGAGCACGAGACCGGCGATCACGTCGCCGTGCGGCGACTCGAGGGCCGCCTGCAGGGCGAGCGCACCGCCCATCGACCATCCCATGAGGATGACGCGGCGCGCCCCCTGCCGTCGGGCGTACCCGATCGCGGCATCCAGGTCGCGCCACTCGGTCGCGCCGAGGCCGTAGGTGCCCGAGGGGCTCGTCGGGGCGTCGCCGTCGTTGCGATACGACACGACGAGGCTCGTGATGCCGAGCGCGTGGAAGACCGGGACGGCGCGGAGGGTCTCGGCGCGGGTGGTGCCGCGACCGTGCACCTGGATCACCCAGACGTCGGTGGGGTCGGAGGCGGGGAACTCCCACGCGGGGCACGGGCCCACTCCGGTCTCGATGTCGACATCATGGAACGGCAGATGCAGCTGACCGGGTTGGTCGTAGTACCAGCCGCTGAATGCGGCCTCGGCAGCGAGATCACCGCCGGCGGCGACGTGGGTGAGCAGCTTGCGGGTGACGCTCGTCTCTTCGCTGCCGACGATGGCGCCGAGGCGCAGGTACTCGGCCGAACCGACGGTGAAGAGTCCGTATCGGCCGGGAAGCGCGGTGTCGGGCGTTCGCGCCAGGGTGATGGTCTGCGCGGCGGCGTCCAGGCGCAGGATGCGGGTGTCGGGGCGACGGCCGGCCGGGCGCACGACGGTGCGGGCGACGCGCAGCGAGACGGCGCTGAGTGCGCCCGCCGAGGCGGCCAGGGCGAGACCCAGGGAGGAGAGGGCGATGCGGAAACCGGTGATGCGGCGCCGCGATGCGCGGGGACCCGCGGCGCGCCTGGGAGCGTTCATCGAGGCCTCACTCTAGTCTGCTGCCGTGAGTGACCATCGCCCGGCGGAGGCCGCCGGACCGTTCGCGCGTGCCGCCGAGGAGGTGCGTGCCACGACGTTCCGTGACGACCTCGTCGTGCGGGAGATCCCCTCCCCGGCGGGTCTGGCGCCCTTCTCGCTCGCCCTCGCCGGTGATGTGCGCCCCGAGGAGCACGCCACCGACTCGCCCTTCGGCACCGGTCGCTTCATCCTCCTGCACGACCCCGAAGAGCCCGAGCCCTGGGGAGGGGCGTGGCGCATCGTCTGCTTCGCCCAGGCGCCGCTCGAGCCGGAGATCGGGGTCGACCCTCTGTTGGCCGACGTCGCCTGGTCGTGGCTCATCGACGCGCTGGACTCGCGCGGAGCCGACCGTCATTCCGAGTCGGGCACCGCCACCAAGACCCTCTCGACCGGGTTCGGCGCTCTCGCCGCCCAGGGTGAGGGGTCGCAGATCGAACTTCGCGCGTCATGGTCGCCGCGCGGTCCCTTCCGCCCGCACCTCGAGGCGTGGGCGGAGCTCGTGTGCATGCTCGCCGGCCTCCCCCCGGGGTCGGAGGGCGTTGCCGTGTTCGGAGCCCGGAGGCCCACGCGTGGTTGAGTACATCGTCATCGAGGATGCTGCGGGCTTCCTTGCCGCGTGCGAGGCGCTGGCCGCCGGAACGGGGCCGGTCGCGGTCGACGTCGAGCGGGCCTCGGGCTTCCGCTATTCGCAGCGCGCCTATCTCATCCAGGTGTTCCGCCGGGATGCCGGCGTGTTCCTCTTCGATCCCACGACGATCGACGACTTCTCCCCCCTGCAGGACGCGATCGGCGAGGCGGAGTGGGTCTTCCACGCGGCCAGCCAGGATCTGCCGTCGCTGCGCGAGCGCGGTCTCGAGCCGCCGGTGATCTTCGACACCGAGCTCGGTTCGCGCCTGCTCGGCCACGAGCGGGTGGGTCTCGGCGCCGTCGTCGAGCAGACCCTCGGCATCACGCTCGCCAAGGCGCACTCTGCCGCGGACTGGTCGACGCGCCCCTTGCCGGCATCCTGGCTCGAGTACGCCGGTCTCGACGTCGAGCACCTCATCGACGTGCGGGACGTGCTCGTCGCCGAGCTGGCGGAGCAGGGGAAGACGGAATTCGCGCGGCAGGAGTTCCAGGCCGTGCTCGATCGCGAGCCCAAGCCTCCGCGCGATGACCCGTGGCGCCGGTTGAGCGGCCTGCACACCGTGCGGGGGCGCCGCTCCCTCGCGATCGCCCGGGCACTGTGGCAGGCGCGCGAGGATTACGCCCGCGAGCAGGACGTCGCTCCCGGTCGGCTCGTGCCCGATCGCGCCCTGGTGGCGGCCGTCCTGGCGGATCCCTCGAGCAAGCAGGCGCTCGCGGCGGTCAAGGAGTTCAACGGTCGGGCGAGCCGTACGCAGCTGGACCGCTGGTGGAACGCCATCGTGGCGGGACGCGAGACCACGGACCTCCCCGCCGACCGGGTACCCAGCGACACCCTTCCGCCGCCGCGCGCGTGGGCCGACCGCAACCCCGAGGCCGACCGTCGCCTCAAGGCCGCGCGTCCCGCGGTCGAGGCGCGGGCGGAGGAGCTGCGGATGCCGACCGAGAACCTGCTCACCCCCGAGTCGCTGCGCCGTCTGGCATGGGCGCCCCCGGCCGACCTCACGGTCGAGAACGTCGGGGCCGCTCTCGCGGAACTCGGCGCACGCCCGTGGCAGATTGACCAGACTGCACAGGTGATCGTCGATAGCTTTGTAGCTTCCCTCAAACCGGCCGACGAGGCCCCTGGCACGGATTCGTAGGTTCGGACAACCGATTCGGCGCGGTCGAGTGCTCTTCCTAGGCTGGGGTCATCCCAAACTATGGAGGCAGAGTGGCCGAGATGACGGACGTCTTCTTCGTCGACGGAATGCGCACCCCTTTCGGGCGCGCCGGCGAGAAGGGCATGTACTGGAACACCCGCGCCGACGACCTGGTCGTCAAAGCGATCATCGGGTTGATGGAGCGCAACGGCGACGTGCCGAAGGACCGGATCGACGACGTGGCGATCGCCGCGACGTCGCAGACCGGTGACCAGGGGCTGACCCTCGGGCGCACGGCGGCGATCCTCGCGGGTCTGCCCATGACCGTGCCGGGGCTGGCGATCGAGCGCATGTGCGCCGGCGCCATGACGAGCGTGACGACCATGGGCGCCTCGATCGGCGTCGGCATGTACGACCTCGCCCTCGCGGGCGGTGTCGAGCACATGGGACGCCACCCCATCGGCGGCAACGTCGACCCCAACCCCCGCTTCGTGACCGAGAAGCTCGTCGACCCGGGCGCCCTCAACATGGGCGTAACGGCCGAGCGCATCCACGACCGCTTCCCGCACCTGACCAAGGAGCGTGCCGACCGCTTCGGCGCCGCGAGTCAGCACAAGGTCCAGGCGGCATACGAGGCCGGGAAGATCCAGCCCGATCTCGTGCCGGTGGCGGTGAAGGATGCCGACGGTGCCTGGGGCCTCGCGACCGAGGACGAGGGGCGGCGTCCCGAGACCACGGTCGAGGGTCTCGCGACGCTGAAGACACCGTTCCGCCCCCACGGTCGGGTGACCGCCGGCACGTCGTCGCCCCTGACCGACGGGGCGACCATCAGCCTCCTCGCCGGCGCCGACGCGGTGAAGGAGTTCGGTCTCGCGCCCAAGATGCGCATGGTGTCGTTCGCGTTCGCGGGCGTCGAGCCCGAGATCATGGGCATCGGTCCGATCCCCTCGACCGAGAAGGCGCTGAAGAAGGCCGGACTCACGATCGACGACATCGGGCTCTTCGAGCTGAACGAGGCGTTCGCGATCCAGGTGATCTCGCTGCTCGATCACTTCGGCATCGCCGACGACGACCCGCGCGTGAACCCGTGGGGCGGCGCGATCGCCGTCGGGCACCCGCTCGCGGCATCCGGAGTCCGCCTCATGATCCAGCTCGCGGCGCAGTTCGCCGAGCGACCCGACGTGCGCTACGGCCTCACCGCGATGTGCGTGGGTCTGGGCCAGGGCGGCTCGGTCATCTGGGAGAACCCGTTCTTCGACGGAAAGAAGAAGCGCAAGTGACCGATTACACCTCGATCGACTTCTCGCCTCTCGACGCCTTGACCGGGGACGAGGTCGTGACCCACTCCCCCGTCCGCGACGTGCGTCTGCCCTCGGGCAACGTGCTGGCGCTGATCACGCTCGACAACGGGCGCGACCACACCCGGCCCAACACCCTGGGGCCCGCGACCCTGGCCGAACTCGGGCAGACGCTCGAGACGCTCAAGAGGCGCGCCGCCGCGGGCGAGATCCACGCCGTCGCGATCACCGGCAAGCAGTACATCCTCGCCGCCGGTGCCGACCTGTCCGATGTCGCGAAGCTGCCCTCCACGGAGGTCGCCCGCCTCATCGCGCAGCGCGGACACCAGGTGATCGGCTCGCTGTCGGAGCTGGGCGTGCCCTCGTTCGCGTTCGTCAACGGCCTCGCCCTCGGCGGCGGCCTCGAGATCGCGCTGAACTCGACCTACCGCACGGTCGACTCCTCGGCGGCGGCGATCGCGCTGCCCGAGGTGTTCCTCGGGATCATCCCCGGCTGGGGCGGCGCCTACCTGCTGCCGAACCTCATCGGCATCGAGAACGCGCTCGAGGTCGTCATCTCGAACCCGCTCAAGCAGAACCGGATGCTGAAGCCCCAGCAGGCCTTCGACCTCGGGATCATGGATGCCATCTTCCCGGCGGCCAGCTACCTCGAGGACTCGCTGCGATGGGCCGACGGCGTGCTCACCGGGCGTGTGAAGGTCGAGCGCAAGAACGAGCCGGGCAAGCTCGAGCGCCTCACCAAATGGCCCATCGCGATCAAGATGGCCCGCGGAATGCTCGAGTCGAAGATCGGCACCGTGCCCCGCTCCCCCTACGTCGCGCTCGACCTGCTCGACAAGGCGAAGAGCGGTACGAAGGCCGAGGGCTTCGCGCGCGAGGACGAGGCGCTGGCCGAGCTCATCACGGGCGACCAGTTCGCGGCATCCATGTATGCCTTCGACCTCGTCCAGAAGCGCGCGAAGCGTCCGGTCGGGGCCCCCGACAAGGCGCTGGCGAAGAAGGTCACGAAGGTCGGCGTCATCGGCGCGGGTCTCATGGCCTCGCAGTTCGCGCTGCTGTTCGTGCGCAAGCTCCGGGTTCCGGTGATCATCACCGACCTCGACCAGGGACGCGTCGACAAGGGCGTGGCATCCATTCGAGACGAGATCGGCAAGCTCGAGGCCAAGGGGCGCCTCGACGGCGACACCGCCAACCAGCTGCGCGCGCTCGTGCACGGCACGACCGACCGCAGCGAGTTCGCGGACTGCGACTTCGTGATCGAGGCCGTCTTCGAAGAGGTCGGCGTGAAGCAGGAGGTGTTCTCTGCGATCGAGAAGATCGTCGCCGACGACGCCATCCTGGCCACGAACACCTCGTCGCTCTCCGTGGCTGAAATCGGCTCGGTGCTGCAGAACCCGGAGCGTCTCGTGGGCTTCCACTTCTTCAATCCCGTCGCGGTCATGCCGCTCATCGAGGTCGTGAAGACGGATGCCACCTCCGACGCCGCTCTGTCGACGGCGTTCGTCGTCGCAAAGGGCCTGGGCAAGAACGCGGTGCTCACCGCCGACGCCCCGGGCTTCGTCGTGAACCGTCTGCTGGCCAAGGTCATGGGCGAGGCGGCCCGGGCGGTCTACGAGGGAACGCCGATCACGGTCGTCGAGAAGGCGTTCGCGCCGCTCGGCCTGCCGATGGGTCCGTTCCAGCTGATCGACCTCGTCGGCTGGAAGGTCGCCGCGCACGTGCAGGACACCATGGCGCACGCGTTCCCCGACCGATTCTTCTCGTCGGAGAACTTCCACGAGCTCGCCGCTCTCCCCGAGGTCGTCGAGAAGGACAAGGGCGGCCGTGTCACCGGCTGGACCAAGGCCGCGCAGAAGGTGCTCGTCGCCGGCAAGACGCCCGTCGCGCCCGAGACGATCCTCGCCCGCGTGCAGGACGGCCTCGCGCAGGAGATCAAGATCATGCTCGACGAGGGCGTGGTCCCCGAGGTGCAGGACATCGACCTGTGCCTCATCCTCGGCGCCGGCTGGCCCTTCATCGACGGTGGGGCCTCGCCCTACCTCGACCGCGAGGGGGCGTCGGAGCGCGCCTTCGGCGACACGTTCCACCACCCGCCCATCCGCGGCATCGGAGGCTGAGACTCTCCCTCGCGACGGCGTCGTCCCCTCGGGGGCGGCGCCGTCGTCGTTCGCGCAAGTCGAGCGCCGTCACCAGAACAGGGTGCGCGACGAGGACAGGGCGATTCCGGCCGTTTCGGCCTGTTCTCGGTGCAGCGCCCTGTTTTCGTGACGGCGAGGGTGCGCGAGGCGCGCCCGCGGCATGATCACGAGAACAGGCTGTGCGACGAGGACAGGCCGTTTGCTGCGATCTCAGCCTGTTCTCGTCGCCTCCCCTGTACTGGTGACGGCGGATCGGCGCCGAACATGCAGAACGGGCCGGGATATCGGCATCCCGGCCCGTTCGCGCTTGCTCACGCGCCTACGGGCGCGACTTCTCCCACTCCTCGATCGTCGGGATCGAGCCGGTGGGCGTCTGGCGGGCCATGGGGATGCGGGTGCCGAGCACCTGGGCCACCACGTCGTGGGCGATCTTCGACGCCGTGAGACCGGCATCCTCGAGGATCTGCTCACGCGTGGCGTGATCGATGAATTCATCGGGGATGCCGAGCTCGTCGACCGCCGTGTCGACTCCGGCCTCGCGCAGCACCTGACGGACCCGCGTGCCGACACCGCCCACGCGAATGCCGTCCTCGATGGTGATGACCAGACGGTGCTCCCGCGCCAGGTCGACGATCGAGGGCTGCACGGGGATGGCCCAGCGCGGGTCGATCACGGTGGCGCCGATGCCCTGCGCCTTGAGCCGTTCCGCGACCTCGAGGGCCAGGTGCACCATCGGGCCGATGCCGACCAGGAGGACGTCCTCACCCGAACCGCGACTGAGGACGTCGACTCCGTCATGCAGGCGCTCGATCGCCTCGACGTCGTCGTTGACCTTGCCCTTGGGGTAACGCACGACAGTGGGGGCATCCTCGACCGCGGTGGCCTCGCGGAACACCTCGCGCAGACGGGCGGCGTCGCGCGGGGCCGCGATCCGGATACCGGGAACCAGCTGCAGCATCGCCAGGTCCCAGATGCCGTGATGGCTGGGGCCGTCGGGGCCGGTCACACCGGCGCGGTCCAGGACGAAGGTGACGCCGGCCTTGTGCAGCGCGACATCCATCATCACCTGGTCGAACGCGCGGTTCATGAAGGTGGCGTAGATGGCGACGACGGGGTGCAGCCCGCCGAAGGCGAGGCCGGCGGCGGATGCCACGGCGTGCTGTTCGGCGATGCCGACGTCGTACACCCGCTCGGGGAAGCGCTCGGCGAACTTCTGCAGGCCGGTGGGGCGCAGCATCGCCGCCGTCATCGCGATCACGTCATCGCGTTCGGCGCCGACCGTGACGAGCTCCTCCGCGAAGACATCGGTCCACTGCACCCCGCCACCGGAACCGAGTGCTTCGCCCGTGATCGGATCGATCTTGCCCACCGCGTGGAACTGGTCGGCCTCGTCGCTCATAGCCGGCGCGTAGCCGCTGCCCTTGTCGGTGATGGCGTGGACGATGACGGGGGCACCGTACGACTTCGCCAGTTCGAGCGTCTCGATGAGCGACTCGAAGTCGTGCCCGTCGATCGGGCCGAGGTATTTGATGTCGAGGTTGCTGTAGAGCGCTTCGTTGTTGGTGAAGCGCGAGAGGAAGCCGTGGGTGCCTCCACGGACGCCGCGATAGACGGCGCGGGCCGCCGGACCCAGTCGGCGGAAGAGCGTGTCGGAGCCGCGGTGCAGGGTGCGGTACGCCTCGTTCGTGCGGACACGGTTGAGGTAGCGCGCCATGCCGCCGATGGTGGGGGCGTACGAGCGTCCGTTGTCATTGACGACGATGACGAGGTTGCGGTCGTTGTCGTCGCTGATGTTGTTCAGCGCCTCCCACGTCATGCCGCCGGTGAGGGCACCGTCGCCCACGACGGCGATGACGTGGCGATCGCGGCGGCCGGTGCGGCTGAACGCCCGGGAGACGCCGTCAGCCCAGCTGAGCGAACTGGAGGCGTGCGATGACTCCACCACGTCGTGCACGCTCTCGGAGCGCTGGGGGTAGCCGGCGAGTCCACCGCGCGAGCGGAGGTTCTCGAAGTCCTGGCGCCCGGTGAGGATCTTGTGCACATAGGACTGGTGTCCGGTGTCGAAGATGATGGGATCCGCGGGCGAGTCGAACACCTTGTGCAGGGCGATCGTGAGCTCGACGACGCCGAGGTTCGGACCCAGGTGCCCGCCGGTGCGGGCGACGTTCTCGACGAGGAAGGATCGGACCTCGGCGGCGAGCTGACGCAGCTCGTCGGGGTTCAGGCTGTCGAGGTCACGGGGGCCGTGGATGCCGGGTAGGAGAGCCATGTGACTCCTCTCGTGCGGGGCGCGCAGGGGTCTGCGCGTCTGTCGATTCTAGTCTCGGGGGGTGCGGAGGGCCCGGCAACGGCTTGCCGATCGCGCTCCGGTAGTGTCCGCCTTCGCGGGCGCAGGGACGACACCGCGAGAGCCGCGGTGTCGCCCCGCTGGTCAGTCCATCCACCCCCGCAGCGTGGTCTGAAGGCGCCAGATCACGTTGTAGAGATTCAGCGGGGCTTCGTCGATGGGCCGCCAGGGCTGACCGACGTGGGCGGCCCACTCCGGGATGCGGCCGCAGCAGAGACGGTGACCCGTCAGGCGGAAGACGGCATTGGCGAATGATCTGCGCACAGAGGTGTCCCCTCGTTCGTCGCCGGCCTTGGGCGGGGCTGGCGTGGGCAGATCGTCATCCGTCGAATCTACCCGAGGGGAAAACGAAGGTGCCCCGGGAGCGCGAGGCTCCCGGGGCACCTGACGGGTGTCGCTCAGACGAGCGAGCGCAGCACGTACTGCAGGATGCCGCCGTTGCGGTAGTAGTCGGCCTCACCGGGGGTGTCGATGCGGACCACGGCGTCGAACGTGACGGTCTGCTTGCCCTCGGGCGAGAACTCGCTCGGTTCGGCGGTGACCTTCACCGTCTTGGGCGTGACGCCCTCGTTGAGCTGCTCGATGCCCTCGATCGAGACGATCTCGGTGCCGTCGAGGCCCAGCGACTTCCAGCTCTCGCCCGCGGGGAACTGCAGCGGCACGACGCCCATGCCGATGAGGTTCGAACGGTGGATCCGCTCGAAGCTCTCGGTGATGACGGCCTTGACGCCGAGCAGGTTCGTGCCCTTGGCCGCCCAGTCGCGCGACGAGCCCGAGCCGTACTCCTTGCCGCCGAAGATCACCAGCGGGGTGCCCTGCGCCTGGTAGTTCTGGCTCGCGTCGTAGATGAACGACTGCGGGCCGCCGGGCTGCGTGAAGTCACGGGTGTAGCCGCCCTCGACGACCGCGCCGTCGTTGACCGCCGCCGTCAGCTCGTTCTTCAAGCGGATGTTCGCGAACGTGCCGCGGATCATGACCTCGTGGTTCCCGCGGCGCGAGCCGTAGGAGTTGAAGTCCTTCTGCGCGACGCCGTGCTCGGTCAGGTACTGCGCGGCGGGCGTGCCCGCCTTGATGTTGCCGGCCGGGCTGATGTGGTCGGTCGTCACCGAGTCACCGAGGGTCGCCATGACCCGCGCACCGGTGATGTCGGCGACCGGCGAGGGCTCCATCGACATGCCGTCGAAGTACGGGGCCTTGCGGACGTAGGTGGAGTCGGCATCCCATTCGAAGACGGGGCCGGTGGGCGTGGGCAGGTTCTTCCAGCGCTCGTCGCCCTCGAAGACGGTGGCGTACTGCTGGATGAACTGTTCGCGCGAGATCGACGCGTCGATGATGGTCTGCACCTGGTCGGGCGCGGGCCAGATGTCCTTCAGGAAGACGTCGTCGCCGTTCTGGTCCTTGCCGAGGGCGTCGGTCTCGAAGTCGAAGTTCATCGAGCCGGCGAGGGCGTAGGCCACGACCAGAGGCGGAGAGGCCAGGTAGTTCATCTTCACGTCGGGGCTGATGCGACCCTCGAAGTTGCGGTTACCCGAGAGGACGGCCGTGACGGCGAGGTCGTTCTCGTTGATCGCCTCGGAGACCTCCTCGATGAGGGGGCCCGAGTTGCCGATGCAGATCGTGCAGCCGTAGCCGACGGTGTAGAAGTCGAGACCCTCGAGCGCCTTGTCGAGACCGGACTTCTCGTAGTAGTCGGTGACGACCTTCGAGCCGGGGCCGAGCGTCGTCTTGACCCACGGCTTGCGCTTCAGACCCTTGTCGACGGCGTTCTTGGCGAGCAGACCCGCCGCGATCATGACCGAGGGGTTCGAGGTGTTCGTGCACGAGGTGATGGCCGCGAGTGTGACGGCACCGTTGTCGAGCAGGTACGACTGTCCGTCGGGCGTGGTGACCTTGACGGGGTTCGACGCGTTCGCGGGGTGACCCGACGAGATGAGCACCTCGCTCTCGGTGACCTCCTCGTGCTCCTCACCGGGGACCGAGCCCGGGTCGGATGCCGGGAACGTGCCGTCGACCTCGAGGTCGACGATCGAGTCGGAGACCGACGTGCCGGCGTAGTTGAGGATGTCCTTCTCGAACTGGTTCTTGGCCTCGGAGAGCAGGATGCGGTCCTGGGGACGCTTGGGTCCGGCGATCGAGGGGACGACGGTCCCGAGGTCGAGCTCCATGTACTCGCTGAAGACGAGCTCGCGGGCCGGGTCGTGCCAGAGCTTCTGCTCCTTGGCGTACGCCTCGACGAGGGCGACGGTCTGCTCGTCGCGACCGGTGAGGCGCAGGTAGTCGAGCGTGACGTCGTCGATGGGGAACATCGCCGCGGTCGAGCCGAACTCGGGGCTCATGTTGCCGATGGTGGCGCGGTTGGCGAGCGGCACCGAAGCGACGCCCTCGCCGTAGAACTCGACGAACTTGCCGACCACGCCGTGCTGGCGCAGCATGTCGGTGATCGTCAGCACGACGTCGGTCGCGGTGACGCCCGCGGGGATCTCGCCGCTGAGCTTGAAGCCGACGACGCGTGGGATGAGCATGGAGACGGGCTGGCCGAGCATGGCCGCCTCGGCCTCGATGCCGCCGACGCCCCAGCCGAGCACGCCCAGGCCGTTGACCATCGTGGTGTGCGAGTCGGTGCCGACGCAGGTGTCGGGGTAGGCGCGCAGCACGCCGTCGACCGAGCGGTCGTAGATGACCTTGGCCAGGTGCTCGATGTTGACCTGGTGGACGATGCCCGTTCCCGGGGGGACGACCTTGAAGTCGTCGAAGGCCGTCTGGCCCCAGCGGAGGAATTGGTACCGCTCGCCGTTGCGCTCGTACTCGATCTCGACGTTGCGCTCGAGGGCGTTCTCGCTGCCGAAGAGGTCGGCGATGACCGAGTGGTCGATGACCATCTCGGCGGGCGAGAGCGGGTTGATCTTGTTCGGGTCGCCGCCGAGAGCGGTGACGGCCTCGCGCATGGTGGCGAGGTCGACGATGCACGGGACGCCGGTGAAGTCCTGCATCACGACGCGGGCGGGCGTGAACTGGATCTCGGTGTCGGGGTCGGCCGTGGGCACCCACGAGCCGAGCGCCTCGATCTGCTCCTTGGTGACGTTGGCGCCGTCCTCCGTGCGGAGCAGGTTCTCCAGCAGCACCTTCAAGCTGAAGGGGAGCTTCTCGTGACCGGCGACCGTGTCGATCCGGAAGATCTCGTAGTCGGTGCTGCCGACCGTCAGGGTGCTCTTTGCACCGAAGCTGTCAACCGTGGACACGATCGTCTCCTTCGTCGGCGAATGCGCAGGCGTCGGCCCGCATTTCTCCATCTTCCCCGCGCTGCGCAGCCGATTCCAGGAAGGTCGGCCTAACCGATCGGGGGGACGGATTTATCTTGATGTCAAGATAATATCAGGACTCGCGGCGTGGCGAGAGAGATCGGACCACGAGCCACGTCACGGCCAGCATCGGCGCGAAGAGCGGCAGGCCCATGACGATCTTCAGCGTCCCGAGCGCGGTCACGTCGCCCGCAAAGTAGAGCGGGAGCTGAACCGCGAGGCGCGCTGCGAAGAGGGCCGCCCACGCCAACGAGAGCCACGTGTAGGCGCGCTTCTTGCGCCGGTCGGAGCGCCAGCGCGTCCCCTCGCCCAGCAGGTATCCCGCGGCGAGGCCGATGAGCGGCCATCCGACCAGCGCCGAGACGAGGAACGCCGTGCCGTAGGCGCCGTTGGTGAAGAAGCCCAGCACGAAGTTGTCCTGCCCGCGACCGGTGACGAGGGCCAGGACGGCGGCTCCGACGGTGGCGAGCAGTCCGCCGATCGCGGCGCTCGGGGGCGACTTCGCGATCAGCCGGGCGAGGGTGAAGACCACGGCGAGCCCGACGGAGACGCCGAGGCTCAGCCACAGGTTGCCCTGTCGCGTCTCGGGGTCGATCGTGACGGTGAAGAGGACGACGAACGCCAGCGACGGCAGCACCGACTCCAGGATGCCGCGCCACCCGCCCATCGCGGACCACACCGCCGCTCCCGTACTGGCGTGCGCCGCGGGGTCGAGGCCGGCGCGCCGCGCGGCGTTGCCGAGGGCTGCTCCCATGCTGTCGGCGGCGGACGGTGGCTGCAACGGCACGCGGTCGGAGTCCGACGTCGAGCGCGAGGACTCCTCGCTCATGCGGTCGCGGGGCTCGACGGCATCCGCAGGGGGATCAGGTCGCGCGGCGGCATCGGCGACGTTCCCCGGACGACGACGATCGAGCGGAAGAGGTCTTCGACCGCGGCGGCGGCCTCGACGTCGCTCGTCGCTGCTCCCCCGACCACTCCGCGCAGGAACCAGCGCGGGCCGTCGACGCCGACGAAGCGCGCGAGACGCTTCCCCGCGCCGTCCGCTCCCGCCATGACCGGTACCTCGGCGAGCAGTTCGGGACCCAGGGGGCCTTCGCGCTCCTCGACGCGTCCGCCCTGCTGCTTGACCTGCTGGCGGATCTGCTCGCGCGTCTCCTCCCACAGGCCGCTCGAGCGCGGAGCGGCGAAGGGCTGCACCTGCAGGGTCGAGTCGGCGTAGTCGAGCCCCACGGCGACGATGCGCTTGGTCTGCTCCTCCACCTCGAGACGCAGGTTCAGGCCCTCGCGCGGAAGGATCTTGATACCGCCGAGGTCGATGTAGGGGCGGACGGGGTTCGCTTCGGCTTCGTCGAAGGGTCCCGCGCTGTCGCGGTCGACCGGGGCGCTCTTCGCGGGCGGAGCCAGCTCGGTGCCGGGCTCCGTGGTCTCGGACCCTTCGGGCGTGGGGGTGGTCTGCGACTCGTCGGTCATCGGGTGCTCCCTTGCAGGCTCTGGTATCCGCTCGATCCGAAACCGCCTTCGCCGCGCACGCTCTCGGGGAGTTCGTCGACGGGGACGAAGCGCACGGGCGGGACGGGCATCACGATGAGCTGGGCGATGCGGTCTCCGACCGCGATGTCGTAGGCCTCGTCGAGGTCGGTGTTCAGCAGCGCGACCTTGATCTCGCCGCGGTATCCGGCGTCGATCGTTCCGGGCGCGTTGACGATGGTGATGCCGTGCTTGGCGGCCAGACCGCTGCGCGGAACCACGAAGGCGGCGTAGCCCTCGGGAAGGGCTACGCGAACACCGGTGCCCACGAGGGCGCGGCGTCCGGGCTCGAGACGAACCGCCTCGGCGGCGGTCAGGTCGGCGCCGGCGTCGCCGGGGTGGGCGAAGACCGGGGGCTCGGATGCGACAATTGGGACGTCCACCGTTTCGGTCACCCCACGAGGGTAATGCAGAAGAGGGGGTGCGGCATCCGCACCGCAGCCGAGTATCGAGAGCGTCTGAGCCCGTCGCTGTGGGCGCTCGTCGCCGCCGCCGTGTGCGGTCCCATGGCCGCCGTCGTCTTTTCGCCGCTCGATACGACTCTGGCGCTGTTCATCGGCCTCATCGTGTCGGTGGCGATCGTGGTCGGTCTCCTCGCGATCTCACCCGTCGTCGAGGTGCGCGACGGCGAGTTGCGCGCCGGTCGCGCGCACATCCCGGTGGAGTTCCTGGGCGTTCCCGCCGGCGTCGTCGCCGAGGAGGCCCGCATGGCCCGTGGGAGTGGTCTCGACCATCGGGCTTGGCATGTCATCCGGGGCGGGATCGACGGCATCGTCACGGTTCCCGTGACCGATCCCGACGACCCGACCCCGTCGTGGGTGGTGTCCACCCGCACGCCGGATCGCCTCGTCGCGGCGATCCAGCGTGCTCAGCTCAGGCTGCGCACTCCAGGCAGATGAAGCCGGGGCCGCTCTCCTCTGCGATCTGAGAGCGGTGCTTCACGAGGAAGCAGTTCATGCAGGTGAACTCGTCCTCCTGCGGGGGCAGGACGACGACATCGAGTTCGATGTCGGAGAGGTCGGCGCCGGGCAGTTCGAAGCCCGAGGGGTTGTCGGCATCCTCGTTGTCGATCGACCCCGACGCCTTGTCGGGCACGCGCTCCTTGAGGGCCTCGATCGACTCGCTGTCGTCCTCGGTCTTGCGCGGTGCGTCGTAATCGGTTGCCATGCGTGCGGGTCTCTACTTCCGGTTTTCGTGGTGCTGTGCCCCATCGGGTGCCCGATCGGGCGGCCATAGTTTGCATGACACGTCTGCGATTAGCAAATGCTCGCGGGCGCGCCTGCGTGTCGGGCGAGACGGGAAACTCGCGGCGCGCCCCGGATATTCCCGGAACCGGGCGACGCGCATGTCAGCATGGGCGCTGACCGCAGATCGGAGGGGTGTTTCGCATGGAACAGCTCAAAGTCATCGGAACCGAAGATGACGTCCTCGTCGTGGCGACGCAATCGGGTGAACGCTTCGCTTTGGCGCTCGACGAGGTGCTGCGCGCCGAGGCTCGCCGCGCGCGCCGGGACCGTGAAGACGACGACCGCGCCCCGCGTCCCAGCCCCCGCGAGATCCAGGCGCACATCCGGGCGGGTCTGTCGGCGCGCGAGGTGGCGACGCTTCTGAACGCCCGCGTCGAGGACGTGGAGCGCTTCGAGGGGCCGGTGCTCGCCGAGCGCGAGCATGTCGTGGCGCAGGCCCTCGCGGTCCCCGTCCTGCTGGGCGGCACCCTCGAGCACGACGCCCCCATCACCTTCGGAGCAGCGGTGCGGGCCAAGCTCGCCGAGGCCGGGGCTTCGGCCGAGCGATGGACCAGCTGGAAGGAGGGCTCCGGCTGGATGGTCAAGCTGGAGTTCACCGCCAACGGGATCGAGCACGACGCGCGGTGGGGCTTCGAGCCGCGCCGCAGCAGCCTCTCCCCGCAGAACGCCGATGCGATCCAGCTGTCCCGCCAGGGATCGCTGCCGGAAGGCCTCATCCCGCGTCTGCGCGCCCTCGACAACGTGGCGAAGGACGACTCCCGCTTCGACAGCGGCGCATTCGGTCCCCGGCGTCTCGACATCGACGACGAACCCGGCGTCGAAGCGACCGGACCGGTGGCCCCGGCGGTTCAGGCGGCCGCCATCAAACGCGCCCCCGACGCCCCGGTGGCCTCGTCCGAGACCGCCGATCTGCTCGAGGCCCTCCGTCGACGCCGCGGACAGCGCGAGCCTCTGCCCGGGACGTCGGATGTCGAGCCCGAGCCGCGGCCCGCGTCGCCGCCGGTCGCCCTCTTCGACGCCGTCGAGCCGGGCTACGTCGAGGACTCCGTCGACGACACCGTCGAACCGGAACGCCCGCAGCCCGACACGGTACGACGCGCCAAGGGTCGCCCGTCGATGCCGTCGTGGGACGAGATCGTCTTCGGCGCACGCACCGACGAGAGCTGAGGGCGCCGGGCCTCAGGCGAAAGCGCCCAGGCGGAGCAGCGGCACCGTGCGCTCCTCGTCGGTGAGGGAGCCGTGCTGGCCGATCATGCGCTGCGGTCGCTTGTCGACCTCGCGGTCGTCGTAATACGCGAAGCGCCCGCGCGCCGCCACGACGACGTCGCCGATGCGCTCGCGCACCTCGTCGTCGACGGGGCCGAAGAGACCGGCCGCGATCGCCTCGTCGCGCGTCAGCACCCACGCCCGCGCGGCCTCGTCGCTCTTCCAGCGCGAGGCCATGGCATCCGCCCGTCCATCGTGGGAGTAGAGATGGAGCATTCGCGGCTCGCCGCCGAGCAGGGCGACGTCGTCGAGGAGGGGATCTCCGTCGCGCAGCAGGACGTGCTTGTGAGCGGGCACGTCGACCATGCCGTGATCCGCCGTGACGATGACACCGGTGCGGGGGCCGATCGACTCCGCGAGGCGGCGGGCCGCCGCGTCGACGCGTTCGAGCGCGTCGGTCCACCGGTCGGACTCCCAGCCGTCGCGGTGACCGGCGGTGTCGAGCTCGGGCGCGTACAGGTACGTGATGGATCCCGGATGCCGCGCGGCCAGATCGGCCGCCAGCCGCACGCGCTCGTCGAGGTCGTCGGAGGGGAAGAAGGACGCGCCGCGGAGGGTGGCTTCGGTGAAGCCGGTACCCGTGTAGCTCGTGCGCGACACGACGAAGGCCTCCCGGCCGGCCGCCGCGTGCGTCTCGAACAACGGCGTCCGACGCTGCCACAGACGCGGGTCGAGGCCGTCGGTCTCCCAGCCGTGCAATTGATTCGGCGCCAGGTCGGTCCCGGGGATGCGGACGCGATAGCCCACGATCCCGTGGGCGCCGGGGGCGGTTCCGGTCAGCAGGCTCGTCAGCGCGGCGGCGGTGGTCGACGGGAAGACGGTGCGGGCGACGTCGCGGCGCCCGCCCACCGAACCGAGGAACCGCGCGTGACCGCGTCGCGCCGCGAGGTTGTGGGCGCCGAGGCCGTCGATCACGAAGACGATCGCGCTCTGGGCGGGCGCGAACCACTCCGACGAGCCGGACAGTGCGGCGATCGACTGCTCCACCACACCGGTGAGGCTCCGGGAGCGCGGCGGGTCCGCCGGTAGGCTGAGTGACATCGGAGCAAGTCTTCCACACGGCTCCCGACCCCGTCCCGACCGGACGCCCGCCCGACCCGAGGCTGTTGATATGCCCGTTTCCCGTTCTTCCTCGCCCGCGACGGGCTCCCCCGTGACCGAGCGCATCGAGGACGTCGATGTCTCGACCGAGATGCAGGGCTCGTTCCTCGAGTACGCCTACTCGGTCATCTACTCGCGCGCGCTGCCCGACGCCCGCGACGGGCTCAAGCCCGTGCAGCGTCGCATCCTCTACCAGATGGCCGAGATGGGGCTGCGCCCCGACCGCGGCCACGTCAAGAGCGCGCGCGTCGTCGGCGAGGTGATGGGAAAGCTCCACCCGCACGGTGACGCGCCCATCTACGACGCCCTCGTGCGCCTCGCGCAGTACTTCTCGCTGCGCGTCCCCCTGGTCGACGGGCACGGCAACTTCGGCTCGCTCGACGACGGCCCGGCGGCACCCCGCTACACCGAGGCGCGCCTCGCTCCCCCGGCCCTCGCCCTCACCGAGAATCTCGACGAAGACGTCGTCGATTTCATCCCCAACTACGACGGACAGTTCCAGCAGCCCGAGGTGCTCCCGGCGGCCTTCCCCAATCTGCTCGTGAACGGCGCGACGGGCATCGCGGTCGGCATGGCGACCAACATGGCGCCGCACAACCTCATCGAGGTGGTCGCCGCGGCGACCCACCTGCTGCAGAATCCGGATGCCACGGTCGAGGAGCTCATGGAGTTCGTCCCGGGACCCGATCTCCCGTCGGGCGGCATCATCGTCGGTCTCGACGGGATCAAGGACGCCTACACGAACGGCCGCGGCACGTTCCGCACGCGGGCGAAAGCGTCGATCGAGTCGCTGGGGCCGCGCCGCACGGGAATCGTCATCACCGAGCTGCCGTACCTCGTCGGCCCCGAGCGCGTGATCGAGAAGATCAAAGACGCCGTGCAGGCGAAGAAGCTCGCCGGCATCGCCGACGTCACCGACCTGACCGACCGCAACAACGGACTCCGGCTCGTCATCGGCATCAAGACCGGCTTCGACCCCAAGGCCGTTCTCGAGCAGCTCTACCGGCTCACCCCCCTCGAGGACTCGTTCGGCATCAACAACGTCGCGCTCGTCGACGGGCAACCGCAGACGCTCGGCCTGCGCGACATGCTGCGCGTCTACATCGACCACCGCATCCGCGTCGTCACGCGTCGCAGCGAGTACCGCCTCGCGCGCAAGCGCGAACGCCTGCACCTCGTCGAGGGACTGCTCATCGCGATCCTCGACATCGACGAGGTCATCCAGGTCATCCGCTCCTCCGACGACGGCGAGCAGGCCCGTACCAAGCTGCAGGAGGTCTTCGACCTCTCGCATCCGCAGGCCGAGTACATCCTCGAGCTGCGCCTGCGGCGCCTCACGAAGTTCTCGCGCATCGAACTCGAGGCGGAGCGCGACCAGTTGCACGCCGAGATCGCCCAGCTCGTCGAACTGCTCGGAAGCGAGACGCTCCTGCGCCAGCAGGTCGCGAAGGAACTGGATGCCGCGGCCGAGGCGTACGGAACCCCTCGCCGCACCATGCTGCTCAACGGTGGACCGGTGCAGCCCCGATCCGCGCGGGCCGCGGCCGCCGCCGACCTGCAGATCGCCGACGCCCCCTGCCGGGTGTACCTGTCGGCCACCGGGCGCATGGTGCGCGCCGAGCTCGTCGCCGACGCGCCGGGCGGAGGGGTGATCGCCCCGACGCGACGGTCGAAGCACGACGCCGTCCGCTCGGCCGTCGACACCACGACACGCGGTGACGTCGGCGCCGTCACCTCGGCCGGGCGCCTCGTGCGGTTCTCCCCCGTCGATCTGCCCTCCGTTCCGGCCAATTCGGTGCACCTGAGCGCGGGCACGAAGGTCGAGCAGTACCTCGCCCTCGCCAAGGGCGAGACCCTCGTCGCCCTCGTCCCCCTCGTCGACGCACCGACGATCGCGCTCGGCACCGTGCAGGGCGTGGTCAAGCGCGTCGCCGCGACCGAGCTCGGCACCAAGGACGAGATCGAGATCATCTCGCTGCGCGACGGCGACCGGGTGGTGGGGGCCGCACCGGCGGGTGACAACGCCGAGCTGGTGTTCGTCGCCAGCGATGCGCAGCTCCTGCGCTTCGATGCCTCCTCCGTGAGACCGCAGGGGCGATCCGCCGGCGGGATGGCCGGCATCCGTCTCTCCGACGGCGCGCGCGTGATCGCGTTCGCGGTCGTCGGCGCCTCGGCCTTCGACGCGGTCGTCGTGACGGTCGCAGGGTCGTCGGCGGCCCTGCCCGGGACGGACGCCGGCACGGCCAAGGTGTCGGCATTCACGGAGTTCCCCGCGAAGGGTCGGGCCACGGGCGGCGTGCGCGCGCAACGCCTGCTGCGCGGAGAAGACGCCCTCACCCTGGCCTGGGTCGGGACAGACCCCCGGGCCGTGGGCTCGGACGGCTCCGTCCGGGCGTTGCCGGAGTCCGGAGCCAAGCGCGACGCGTCGGGTCAGCCTCTCGAGGCCGCCGTCGGCGCGATCGGCACCGTGGTCCGCTGAGTCGGGCCGGGCGGGGGTCGCCCGTGCCGGCACCGGCGTGCACGATCGCGAGGGTCTTCGGGGAAACGCCGGGTGCGCCGTCGGATCCCCGGCGCGGCGTCCCGGGTGCTCGCCGTTGTGCACGCCTCGCGGGCCGGCGCCCGCTGGTGTGCACACCTCGCGCGTCCGCGCCGTCCCGCGTCGAGAGCCGCGGCCGGCCTCTCACCGGAGGTACCGGCACCGCGGGCTCAGCTCCGCGAGTCGGTCTCGACGCTGGCCGGTACAGCGGGTCGACCCGCCACGGACTCAGACGTCGATGCGTTCCCGCGCCAACCGGTCGCTGGAGTCGATGATGAACTCGCGACGCGGCGCGACGTCGCTGCCCATGAGCAGGTCGAACACGGAGGCCGCGGCCTCCATGTCCTGCACGCGCACGCGACGGAGGGTGCGCCCGCCGCGGTCCATGGTGGTCGTGGCGAGCTGGTCGGCATCCATCTCGCCAAGACCCTTGTAGCGCTGCACGGGCTCTTGCCAGCGCTTGTTGGAGCGCTTGAGCTTCGTGAGCAGGGCGTGCAGCTCTTGCTCGCTGTAGGTGTAGATGGTCTCGTTGGGCTTGGTCCCGGGATTCATCACCACGACCCGGTGCAGCGGCGGGACGGCGGCGAAGACCCGCCCCTCTTCGACGAGCGGTCGCATGTAGCGGAAGAACAGCGTCAGCAGCAGGGTGCGGATGTGGGCCCCGTCGACGTCGGCGTCGCTCATCAGGATGATCTTGCCGTAGCGGGCGGCGTCGAGGTCGAAGGAACGGCCGGAGCCCGCACCGATCACCTGGATGATCGAGGCGCACTCGGCGTTGGACAGCATGTCGCTGATCGAGGCCTTCTGCGTGTTGAGGATCTTGCCGCGGATCGGCAGCAGCGCCTGGTATTCGCTGTTGCGGGCGAGCTTGGCGGTCCCGAGCGCGGAATCGCCCTCGACGATGAACAGTTCCGAATCGGTGACGTCATTGGAACGGCAGTCCACCAGTTTGGCCGGCAGCGACGAGGACTCGAGGGCGTTCTTGCGCCGCTGGGTCTCTTTGTGGGTGCGCGCCGAGATGCGCGCCTTCATCTCGGAGACGATCTTCTCGAGCAGCTGCGCGGTCTGCGCCTTGTCGTCGCGCTTGGTCGAGGCGAACAACGCCGCCAGCTCCTTCTGCACGACGGATGCCACGATCTGGCGCACGGCAGGAGTGCCGAGGACCTCTTTGGTCTGGCCTTCGAATTGCGGCTCCGGCAGGCGAACGGTGAGGACCGCGGAGAGTCCGGCGAGGATGTCGTCCTTCTCGATCTTGTCGTTTCCGACCTTGAGCTTGCGCGCGTTCTGTTCGACCTGCGAGCGCAGGACCTTCATCAGACCCTGCTCGAAGCCCTGCTGATGCGTGCCGCCCTTGGGCGTGGCGATGATGTTGACGAACGACCGGACCGTCGTGTCGTACCCGGTCCCCCACCGCACGGCGATGTCGACCTCGCACTCGCGCTGCACCTCGGTGGGGATCATCGACCCGCCCGGCTGCAGAACGGGTACGGTCTCGGTGAACGTCCCCGTTCCCGTGAGGCGCCAGGTGTCGGTCACGGCCGCGTCGGGGGCGAGGAAGTCGGCGAACTCGGAGATGCCGCCGTCGAAGCGGTAGCTCGTCTCGACGCGCTCCTCGCCGCGGTCGTCGAGGACGACGATCTCGAGCCCCGGCACGAGGAACGCCGTCTGACGCACGCGCTGGACGAGCTCGTCGTGGCCGAAGGCGGCATCCTTCGTGAAGATCTGCCGATCCGCCCAGTAGCGGATGCGCGTGCCGGTGACGCCCCGGGCGGCCTTGCCGACCACACGCAGCTCGCTGCTGCGCTCGAAGGGCGTGAAGGGCGCGTCGGGTCCGTCGCCCGCGAACAGGCCGGGCTCGCCGCGATGGAACGACATGGCGTAGGTCTTGCCCGAGCGGTCGACCTCGACGTCGAGGCGCTCGGAGAGGGCGTTGACGACCGACGCGCCCACGCCGTGCAGACCACCGGATGCCGCGTACGAACCGCCGCCGAACTTGCCACCCGCGTGCAGCTTCGTGAAGACGACCTCGACACCGGTGAGTCCCGTGCGCGGTTCGACGTCGACGGGGATGCCGCGCGCGCGGTCGCGCACCTCGACACTGCCGTCCGCGTGCAGCACGATGTCGATGCGCGTCCCGTGGCCGGCGAGGGCCTCGTCGACGGAGTTGTCGATGATCTCCCACAGGCAGTGCATGAGGCCGCGGGAGTCGGTCGAGCCGATGTACATTCCGGGGCGCTTGCGCACGGCTTCGAGGCCCTCGAGGACCTGCAGGTGGTGGGCGGAGTACTCGGACGTCACGGTTTTCAGCGTAATCGGGGCCACCGACATCGCCTGCCAGACACACAGCGGGGTCGGGTCACCGTACGCGCACAGCGAAATGTGATCAAGCCGCGGCATAGGGGAAACATCCGCGTGGTTATATGTGTGGACTCGCCCACGATCACCTGAGGAGGGCACCCGAGATGACCACCACGACCGCACCCGACGCGTCTGTTCTCGACCACCGCCTGACGGCGGCGGATCGCTGCGACTCCTGCGGCGCTCAGGCCTACATCGCCGCCGAGGTGAACGGCAGCGAACTGTTGTTCTGCGCGCACCACGGCCGCAAGTACGAAGAGAAGCTCCGCAGCGTCGCCACCTCCTGGCACGACGAGACGGCGCGCCTCAACGCCGCCGACTGACACACCGTCCGAACGGGCCTCGTGCCGTCTCCCCCGGGAGCCGGTCCGGGGCCCGTTCCGCGTTCCGGCACGGCGATCTCACGCGCACCGGCGGCCGGCCGTCCGACCCCCGCGCGACGGCATGCCTGTCCGACTCGCGCCCGCTCGACCGTCCGGTCAGCTCGAGACGTAGCGGCGCGATACGGCGGGAGACACGCGGAGGGCGATCTCCTCGCCGATCGTGTCGATGAGTTCGGCGAGATCGGTGGCGCTGTTGCGTGATCCCCGTCCGAACACGATGACCTCGTCTCCCGGGGCCGCCCCGGGCCAGGGCGCGACGGACACGGAGACGGGGGTAATCGCCTCGACCCGCCGGGGACCCGCCGGGGTGTCGACGTCGAAGCGCCCCGCGAGGGTACTCGGCAGCCCGTGCAGACTGCCGACATCGAGGCGGACCCCCGCGGCGTCCACGTCGGTCACCGTCGCCACGAGAGCCGCGATCGGTTCGATCCCCAGTGAGGCCTCGTCGGGGCCGCCGGCGGGGCGGATGCCGTACGAGAACGCCCCCACGCGCACGAGGTCTTCTCGGAACTCCCCGCGGGCGAACCCGGCCGCGCTGGCGGCGAGGTGCGAGAAGCGAGGATCGAGACCGGCGACGCGGGCGGACTCGCGCGCGGCGAGGAACACCGCTCGGGCCTCATCGTCGTCGGCGTCGGATGCCTCGGAGATGTGCGACCAGATGCCCTCGAGCTCCGCGCGCCCCCGCGCGACGAGCGCGGCGGTGTGATCGAGCGCCTCGCCCCACCGTTCGGGACGGATGCCGTTGCGGTGCAGGCCCGTGTCGATCTTGAGGTGGATGCGCGCCACGCCGTCCACGGTCAGGCCGGCGAGGTCGTCGAGCAGGGCCTCGTCGCCGACGCCGAGGTCGAGATCGGCCGCGATGCCGGCGGCGAGGTCATCGGCCCCGCCGATGAGCCAGACGAAGATGCGGGCCTCGGGACCGACCACCGCCCGGACGGCCGCGCCGGTGACGACGTCGAACGCGCCGAACCAGCGCACGCCCTGCGCGAACGCGTGGGCGACGAGGCGTTCGAGTCCATGCGCGTAGGCGTCGTCCTTGACCACCAGCATGTGGGCGGCGGGGGCGACGGCCTCGCGCACGCGGTGGAGGTTGCGGGAGAAGGCGTCGAGGTCGATGCGGTACGAGGCGGTCACGCGATCACTTCCCGTTCGGCACGCGCGCCGACCATGGCGACGATCTCGGCTGCGGTGAGGCCCGTGGCATCCGCCCACTCCTCGAGGGAGGGGTGCCCGTCGGCGGGATCGCCGAAGAACACGACCTCTGCTCCGCGGGTGATCGCCGTGTCGCCGACATCGACGACGCTGACGTCCATCGCCACGCGCCCGACGATCCGATGACGCCGCCCGTCGATCGACACCGTCGCGGCATTGCCGAGGGCGCGCACGACGCCCTGTGCATAGCCCCCGGTGACCAGGGCGACGGTCGTGTCGTGCGGGGCACGGTGCGTGTAGCCGTACGACACCCCCTCCCCGCGCAGCAGCGGCTTGGTGCCGAGAGCGCGCCCGCGCAGCGACATCACCGGGCGCGTGTGCGCCCCCGGGAGGCCGTACAGCGCCACCGGGTCGAGGGCCGCGGCATCCATTCCGAGGTCGGCGAGGACGGATGCCACCCATGCGGCACCGTGGCCCCAGGCGTCGGCGGCGAGGGCGTCGGCGCCGTTCGGCGCCAGGGAGAGCGGGGCGTTGGCGCGCAGAGCAGCGGTGGACAGAGCCGCGACGGGAGCGACTCCCCCGGCCCCGGGCGTGCGGGCAGGGAGCGTGGAGGTCACCCCTTTAGACTAACGGGGTCCTTCGTCCCCGACCCCGGAGCGTGCATGCCTAGCCAGGGCTTCTCCCCCGTCACCCGTCTGCGCTACCTCGCCGGACGCGCCCGTCGCATCGACGTCGGATCCGTCGTGGAGCGCGCCAAGGAGGCCTCCGCCCAGCACGGCAAGTCCCTGCCGCTGGTCGTCGCCGACATGCTCTTCCAGGCCGGCGTGAAGAACGTCGGCTTCCAGGACTACATCGACTACGACTTCGCGATCCTCACGCCCGCCGAGCGCGCGACGTACATGACGCACCCGGTCTCGAACCAGATCTCGCAGAAGTACGACCATCCCGACTACCGCGGTCTGTTCCAGGACAAGGTGGAGTTCGACCGGAAGTTCAGCGACTTCCTCCGCCGCGACTGGATGGTGGTGGATGCCGGCAACGCCGACGAGTTGCGCGCCTTCACCGAGCGGCTGGGCACCATCGTCACGAAGGAGCCGGTGGGCCAGGCCGGAACCGGTGTGCACCGCTACCACGCGGCCGAGGTCGAGGACTGGACGCAGTTCCACCGCGGGCTCCTCGAGCGCGGAGAGATCCTCGTCGAAGAGGTCATCCGCCAGCACGACGACCTCGCGGCGGTCTGCCCCGGAACCGTCAACACCACGCGCGTCACGGCGTTCTTCGACGGGGAGAAGACCCACATCCTGGCGATGGCGCAGAAGTTCGGCCGCGGCGCGGTGAGCGACCAGATGACGTTCGGCGGTTTCTACACGATGCTCGACGAGAACGGCCACGCCCTCGGCGCCGGGTACGACTCGCACGGCCACGTGCACGAGCTGCACCCCGACTCGCGCGTGCGCATCGCCGACTTCCAGCTGCCGATGATCGACGAGGTCAAGGCGTTCGTCGACCAGGTCGCCCGTGTCGTGCCGCAGGTGCAGTACGTCGGCTGGGACATCGTCGTCGGTCCCGAGGGTCCCGTGCTCGTCGAGGGCAACTGGGGCGCGGGCGTCTACGAGAACAAGCCGAGCGTGACGGGGATCCGTACCGGGCACAAGCCGCGCTACCAGGCAGCCATCGGGTTCTGATCCCGGATGCCGAGAGGCCCGTTCCCCGCGCGGGGGCGGGCCTCACGCGTGCCCGGAGGGCGCTGGGGTCGTCAGGGGTTCCGGTGGCTTCGGTGGCTTCGACGGGCTCAGCCACCTGGGTGGGGAGGACCCTGAGCTCGACGAAGGGTCAATGCACGGCACGACGCCCCTCGGCATCCGGACACAGCAAAGGCCCGCCCCGCGAACGGGACGGGCCTTCCGTGCAACACGTGTCAGCTGTGGCGGACGATACCCAGCGGAGTCGACTCGTGACCCTGACCGAGCGGGTTGTCCTTCAGGATCGCGACGAGTCGCTTCTCACCGGCCTTGTCCATGGTGGAGCCGAGGATGTTACCGCCCAGATCGTTGATGTCGACGACGGCGACGTCGAGGTCGATGCCGAGCAGCGACTTCAGACGGGCCGCAACCTCTCGGGGGCGCTCCGGGCCGAGGACGACGGCCTGGTTGTACGGCGGGATCGTGCCCTTGGTCGGACCGTCGATCGCGCGGGCCTTGTCGCCGGCGATGCGGTAGAAGTCGCCCTTGCGCCCGAACGCCTTGGTCACGGCGGAGACCGCCGCGGCGAACAGGATGCGGGGCGTGCCGCACTCGCGCAGCGCCATCTCCATGGTCTCGGGCATCCCGAGACCGATGCCGTAGGGAGTGCGCGTGACGTACTTCGACAGGAACAGAGCGAGCTTGCGCGGCGTGATCGAGTCGAGCTTGAACGAGCGTCCCTGCGTGATCGCGACGATCTTCTCGGTGACGAACAGCAGGTCGCCCGGCTGCACCGCATCCTTCGCGTACTCGAGGATGAAGGCGTCGAGGTCGTCGCCCGGCATGACGACCCGCGTGCGGATCGGGATGCGGGCGTACGATGTGCCGTCGACGGTACGGGTGAGCGCCTTGCCGGCGTTGGCCTCCGCACTCATTCGAGGTAGTCCCGGAGCGACTGCGAGCGGCTGGGGTGACGCAGCTTCGCCATGGTCTTCGACTCGATCTGGCGGATGCGCTCGCGCGTGACGCCGAACGTGTCGCCGATCTGGTCGAGGGTCTTGGGCTGACCGTCGCCCAGGCCGAAGCGCATGCGGATCACGCCCGCCTCGCGCTCGCTCAGCGAGTCGAGGAGCGACTCCAGCTGACGCTGCAGCATGGTGAAGCCGACCGCGTCGGCGGGGACCACGGCCTCGGTGTCCTCGATGAGGTCACCGAATTCGCTGTCGCCGTCTTCACCGAGGGGCGTGTGCAGCGAGATGGGCTCGCGGCCGTACTTCTGCACCTCGATGACCTTCTCGGGGGTCATGTCGAGCTCGCGGCTGAGCTCTTCCGGGGTGGGTTCGCGACCGAGGTCCTGCAGCATCTGACGCTGGACACGTGCAAGCTTGTTGATGACCTCGACCATGTGCACCGGGATGCGGATGGTGCGGGCCTGGTCGGCCATGGCGCGGGTGATCGCCTGACGGATCCACCAGGTGGCGTACGTCGAGAACTTGAAGCCCTTGGTGTAGTCGAACTTCTCGACCGCACGAATCAGACCCAGGTTGCCCTCCTGGATGAGATCCAGGAACTGCATGCCGCGACCTGTGTAGCGCTTGGCGAGCGAGACGACGAGGCGGAGGTTGGCGCCGAGCAGGTGGCTCTTCGCGCGCTGGCCGTCGCGGGCGACCCACTGCAGGTCGAGACCCAGCTGACCGGTCTTCTCGGCGGCCGACATGTTCGACAGCTTCTCTTCGGCGAACAGGCCCGCCTCGATGCGCATCGCGAGCTCGACCTCTTCGGCGGCGTTCAGCAGCGGGACTTTACCGATCTGCTTGAGGTAGTCCTTGACCGGGTCGGCGGTCGCGCCGGTGATCTGCGCCGAGTAGACGGGGACGTCGTCCTCATCGCTCGACGAGATGACGATCGCGCCGGACGGCAGGGCCTCGGCGGGCGCGGCCGGGGTCTCGTCGTCCTCATCGTCGTCGGACTTCTTGGCGCCGGGCTTGGCCGCGTCGTCGGACTCCTCCGCGTCGTCGCTGTCTTCGACGTCGATCTCGACGTCGCCCTCGTCCTCGACGTCCTCTTCGTCTTCGAGGTCGTCGTCCTTCTTCGCCTTGGTCTTGGCCTTGGCGGGCGTCGCCTTGGCTTTGGCGGGGGCCTTCTTGGCGGGAGCCTTCTTCGCGGTCGTCGTCGTCGACGCCGTCACGGTCTCCTCGGAGTTCTCGAGCTCGGTGTCCTTCGCACCCCGGGAGCGGGTCTTGGTTGTCGTGCCTGCCACGTTTCGCCTTTCACCGGGAACGTACGTTGCACGGCCACCGGTCGTTCTCGGACACTAGTAAGACCCTTGTCAAGTACCGAGCCGAGGAGCGTGGCTCCTTGACCGGATGACAACGGGTCAGGTTCTTCATTGTCTCACATCCCCCGACCGGGACTTGACGCGGACCGGGGATCTATGCGTAGACAACGCCCTTCCGGCCATCCGCATTCCCTCCGGACGCCGTACCTTGCGGCATCCGGTGACGGGGTCGCCGCGCGGTCGCCGCGTCTTGGGCGCGTCGCCGTACTCCGCCGGACTCAGCCGAGCTTGCCGCGCCGGTCGTCGTCGCCGGGGCGGGTGGCGAGGAACCGCTCGAGTTCCGCCGCGAGCTCGTCGGCGCTGGGCAGGTCGCCCGTGTGGATGATGGGGGTCGCGTGCGTGGAGCCGGCCATATAGGAGTCGTAGCGCTCCTCCAGCCCCTCGAGCATGCGGGTGAGCTCTTCGCTTCCCTCGACCTGCTCGGCGACCTTGCCGATGAACTCGCGGTTCTCCTCGCGCAGCACCTCTCCGGAGAACACGAGTCCCGTCGCGACGGTGAGGCTGTCAAGAGCGGCCAGGGCGGCGGCCGGGTATTCCGTGTCGCCGAGGTAGTGCGGAACGAGCAGCGCGAAGCCGGCCACTTTGGCGCCGGCCTCCGCGAAGCGGTATTCGAGCAGATGACCCGCCGTGGAGGGGACCTGCGTGTGCGGGCGCCAGACCGAGTGCGCTTCGGCGAGGTCGGGTCGCGTGCCGCTGACCGTGGTGCCGATGGGCCGCGTGTGCGGCACCGGCATGGGGATCGCGTGCACCCACGTGACCGACGACACCTGCATGCCGGCGGAGAGCTCGAGAATGGTCTCGGCGAAGGCCTCCCACAGGAAGTCGGGCTCGTAGCCGGCCAGCAGCAGGAACGGGTGCCCGAGCGAGTCGTGCGCGAGCGAGAGTTCGAGCCGAGCCGGTCGGTAGTCGGTGAGGTGGTCCTCGACGAAGGTGATGACCGGACGCCGCGCGCGGTAGTCGAGCAGCACGTCGTTGTCGAACACGACGACGGGGTTCGGCTCCAGGTCGTCGCGAAAGTACTCGACCAGTCGGGTGACGGCCCCGCCGGCGTCGGTGAACCCCGTGAGGGCGATCACGAGCGGCAGGCCCGACGGCACGGGCGGCGCCGCGGGGGCGCGGTCGTACAGCGGGGCGGAGGAGGGCATGCATCCACTCTACGAGCGCTCCCGGATGCCCGGTCGCGGTGCGTCCCGCTGCTAGCGAACACGCACGAACCTAGGATGGATGTCATGCCGTTCCCCTCCGTGGCGTACACCGACGCCCCCGTCCTCGAATCCGATGCCGACGCGATCCTGCTGATCGTCCCCACCACTGCGGAGGGAACGTCCGACCCCGATGGCTGGGACGGACTGGGGGCGGCGCTGTCCGCGGTCGGATTCACCGGGGCCGTCGGGTCCTACCAGCGCGTGCACGTGCCCGGTGTCGACAAGCCCGTCGCCGTGGTCGGTGCGGGCTCCGACGCGACCGACGCGTCCGTCCGGGATGCCGCCGGCGTCGGCCTGCGCCAACTCACCGGTTTCGCGCATGTCGCGATCCAGTCGCTGGTGGCGGCGCCGTGGCGTCCGATCGCCGAGGGTGCCGCACTCGGCGGATACCGCTTCGCCGACTACAAGAAGAAGGCCGCGAAGGCGCGAGCCGAGCGCGTGAGTGTGTCGACGAGCGAAGCGCCGGCCGAGACCGACGTCACCGCGGTCGCCGCGATCTCGGGAGCCGTCGCGCTCGTCAAGGACCTCGTGACCACGCCCGCCGAGTGGCTCGGACCCGCGCACTTCGCCGATGCCGCCGTCGCGGCCGTGAAGGATCTGCCTGTCGAGGTCGAGGTGCTCGACGAGGCTGCGCTGCGCCAGGGTGGCTACGGCGGAATCCTCGGCGTCGGCCAGGGTTCGGATCGCCCGCCCCGCATGGTCCGCCTCGAGTACTCGCCCGCCGGGGCCGAGCGCCACGTGGCCCTCGTCGGTAAGGGCATCACCTTCGACACCGGTGGTCTGTCGCTGAAGCCGCCGGCATCCATGGTCGGGATGAAGTACGACATGTGCGGCGCCGCCACGGTCCTCGCCGTGCTGAAGGCCGCCGCCGAGATGGCCCTGCCCGTCAAGGTCAGCGCGTGGCTCTGCATCGCGGACAACATGCCGTCGGGTCGGGCCACCCGCCCCGGAGACGTGCTGCGCACCCTCGACGGCACGACCGTCGAGGTGCTGAACACCGACGCCGAGGGTCGCCTCGTGCTCGCCGACGGTCTCGCCGCGGCGAGCCGCGAGAACCCCGACCTGATCGTCGACGTCGCCACTCTCACCGGAGCGATCACCGTCGCCCTCGGCAACCGCCACACCGGGGTCATGGGAGACGACGCCGCGGTCGCGTCGTACCTCGAAGCGGCGGGTCGCGTCGCGGAGCTGGCGTGGCAGCTGCCGCTGCCCGACCACATGGTCGACGACCTCGACTCCCCCATCGCCGACCTGCAGAACGCGAAGATCGGCGACCCCGCAGGCGGTTCGCTCTTCGCCGGCCTGTTCCTGCGCCACTTCGTCGGCAGGGTGTCCGACGAGGCCGACGCGCCTCGCATCCCGTGGGTGCACCTCGACATCGCGGGGGTCGGTATGAATAAGTCCGCCCCGTTCGGATACACCGACAAGGGCGTGACCGGTGCGACCGTCCGTTCGCTGGTGGAACTGCTCGTCTCGGACGGCGCGCGGTGACCGAGTACACCGCGGACGTCGTCGTCCTCGGTGGCGGCAGCGGCGGATACGCCGCCGCGCTGCGCCTCGCCGAGCTCGGCAAGGATGTCGTCCTGATCGAGAAGGACAAGCTCGGCGGCACCTGCCTGCACCGAGGTTGCATCCCGACGAAGGCCCTGCTGCACGCCGGTGAGGTCGCCGATGCCGCCCGCGGTGCGTCGGACATCGGTGTGGACGTGACGTTCAGCGGAATCGACCCGGCCCGGGTGCGCGCGTATCGCGAGGGGATCGTCGCCAAGAAGTACAAGGGTCTCGAGGGTCTCATCTCGGCCCGCGGCATCCGCGTCGTCTCGGGCGAGGGGACGCTCGAGGCAGGGCCTGCTGTGCGCGTCGGAGACGACCTGTACCGCGGAACGGACGTCATCCTCGCGACGGGTTCGTACAGTCGCAGCCTTCCGGGCCTGGAGATCGGCGGGCGCGTCCTGACCAGCGAGCAGGCTCTCGATCTCGACGTCATCCCCGAGCGCGTCGTCGTGCTCGGCGGCGGGGTCATCGGCGTCGAGTTCGCCAGCGTGTGGCGCTCGTTCGGCGTCGAGGTCACGATCGTCGAAGCCCTCCCCCACCTCCTCCCCGCCGAGGACGTCTCGTCGAGCAAGGCTCTCGAGCGCGCCTTCCGCAAACGCGGCATCGCCTTCCAGCTGGGCCGGCGATTCACGTCGCTCACCTCGGACGACCGCGGCGTCACGGTGTCCCTCGACGACGGCAGCGAGCTGGTCGCCGACTACGTCCTGGTGGCCGTGGGCCGCGGTCCCGCAACCTCCGGTCTCGGCTTCGAGGAGGCCGGGGTGGTGCTCGAGCGCGGCTTCGTGCAGACCGACTCCCGCCTGCGCACCGCTGCGGCGCACGTGTGGGCCGTGGGCGACATCGTGCCCGGTCTGCAGCTCGCGCATCGCGGCTTCCAGCAGGGCATCTTCGTCGCCGAGGAGATCGCGGGGCTCTCGCCCGTGCTCGTCCCCGACGTCGACGTGCCGCGGGTCGCCTACTCGCACCCCGAGGTGGCGTCGGTCGGACTCACCGAGGCCCAGGCTCAGGATCGTTACGGATCCGAGGCCGTCCGCGCATACGAGTACAACCTGGCCGGTAACGGCCGTAGCGAGATCATCGGGACCTCGGGGATCGTCAAGATCGTGCGTCGTGTCGACGGACCCGTCGTCGGGGCCCACCTCGTGGGCGATCGCGTGGGAGAGCTGATCTCCGAAGCCCAGCTCGCCGTCGGCTGGGAAGCGCATCCCGAAGACATCGCGCCGTTCGTCCACGCGCACCCCACCCAGAGCGAGGCGCTCGGCGAGGCCTTCCTGGCGCTCGCGGGCAAGCCGCTGCACGCACTCTGACCGACAACCGGTCACTAAGCTAGATACCGCATCCGGTACGAAGGAGACATATCCATGAGCACATCCGTCGTCCTCCCCGCTCTCGGCGAGAGCGTCACCGAGGGAACGGTCACCCGCTGGCTGAAGCAGGTCGGTGACACCGTCCAGGAGGACGAGGGGCTGTTGGAGATCTCGACCGACAAGGTCGATACCGAGATCCCCTCCCCCGTCGCGGGCGTGATCGAAGAGATCCTCGTCCAGGAGGACGAGACCGTCGAGGTCGGTGCCGTCCTCGCCAAGATCGGTGATGGCTCCGGCGCCTCGTCCAGCGACGACGCCCCTCAGGCCGCCCCTGCCGAGCAGGAGTCCGCTCCCGCCGAGCAGCAGTCCGCTCCCGCCGCTCCGGCCGCGTCGGCCCCCGCCGAGCAGCCCGCTCCGGCCGCGTCGGCTCCCGCTGCCTCCGGCGACTCCACCGAGGTCGTCCTTCCCGAGCTCGGCGAGAGCGTGACCGAGGGAACCGTCACGCGCTGGCTGAAGGCCGTCGGCGACGACGTCGCGGTCGACGAGCCGCTGCTCGAGATCTCCACCGACAAGGTCGACACCGAGATCCCCTCGCCGGTCGCCGGCACGCTGCAGGAGATCCTCGTCCAGGAGGACGAGACGGTCAACGTCGGAGCCGCCCTCGCCCGCATCGGCAGCGGTGCGGCCGCCCCCGCGCAGGAGGAGGCCCCCGCCGCTCCCGCCGCCGAGGAGAAGCCGGCCGAGCAGCCCGCGCCCGCTGCGGAGGAGAAGCCGGCCGAGCAGCACGCGCCCGCCGCGGAGGAGAAGCCCGCAGAGCAGCCCGCCGCGGAGAAGCCCGCCGCTCCGGCACCCGCCGCTCCGGCACCCGCCGCTTCGTCGAACGACGACGTCACCTACGTCACCCCCCTGGTGCGTCGCCTGGCGCAGCAGCAGGGCGTCGACCTGACGACGGTCAAGGGCAGCGGCGTCGGCGGTCGCATCCGCAAGGAAGACGTGCTCAAGGCGGCCGAGGCCGCGAAGTCCGCCTCCGCAGCCCCCGCCGCGCAGGCAGCCCCGGCCGCAGCGCCCTCCGCCCCGGTCGAGGTCTCGCCGCTGCGCGGAACGACGCAGAAGATGTCGCGTCTGCGCAAGGTCATCGCCGAGCGTGCCGTCGCGTCGATGCAGGCGACCGCTCAGCTGACCACCGTGGTCGAGGTCGACGTGACCAAGGTCGCGGCGCTGCGCGACCGCTTCAAGGGCGAGTTCCAGCAGAAGACGGGCGACAAGCTGTCGTTCCTCCCCTTCTTCGCGATCGCCGCCATCGAAGCCCTCAAGACGTACCCGATCATCAACTCCACGGTCGAGGGCGACGAGATCGTCTACCCGGCCCAGGAGAACGTCGCGATCGCGGTCGACACCGAGCGTGGCCTCCTCACCCCCGTCGTCAAGGACGCGGGCGAGAAGAACATCGCTCAGCTGGCGCGCGAGATCGCCGACCTGGCCGCTCGCACGCGTGACAACAAGCTGAAGCCGGACGAGCTCGCGGGGGGCACGTTCACGCTGACCAACACCGGTTCGCGCGGCGCGCTCTTCGACACGCCGATCGTGTTCCTGCCCCAGTCCGCGATCCTCGGACTCGGTGCCGTGGTGAAGAAGCCGGGCGTCGTGTCGGTCGACGGTAAGGATGCCATCTCGGTGCGCTCCTACGTCTACCTGGCCCTGTCGTACGATCACCGCATCATCGACGGTGCCGACGCGGCCCGCTTCCTCGGTGCCGTCAAGGCCCGCCTCGAGGCGGCGCAGTTCGAGGGCGACCTCGGCATCTGACACCGCCGACCGCCGGCTCATGATGGCTGGTCCGCGACCGTTTCGACGGCGCGGACCAGCCATTTGTCGTCGTGCCGGACGAGCGTGACGTACTGCGCCCTGTCCGCATCCGCGACGCTAACAACGGCGACACCCCCGAAGTCCTCGAGGAGCGCGATATCGGCGTGCTCGGCATCGGGAAGCAGCGGCTCCCGTGTGAACGTCGACCCCTCGTCGAATGCGCTGCGGCACTCGGGATCGTCTCCGCACCGGGAGATCTCGCCGAAGACGCGTCGTGCGACCTCGACGATGTCGTCGGAGAGCGGAACGCGATCGTCCGCCGGCCAGGGCGACGTGGCCGAGGGTCGGGGAGTGATCGACATGGTCGGCGGCGCGATACGGGACACGTGGGGCGTCGAGGATGCCACCGGCGCGGGTTCCCGCACCTCGGGGAGGAAGACGGATGACACGACGGCGGCGACCGCGAGGACGCCCACCCCGATGACGGCCGCGCGGAAACGAGGCGATGATGCCCATCGCTCGCGGAGGCCCGCCGTGCCGTTCCGTATCGTGCGGAACAAGTCGTCGTCGAGGAGTCCGAGCGGACCGCCCGTCAGCGCGTCGTCGCGATCTTCCGCCCGTTCCTCGATGACCACCGGTGTCAGGGGTCCCAGCACGAGCGGTGCCGGGTCGGCGTGTGCGAAGAGCCGCCTCTCGACGGCATCCCACTCCCGCGGCGGGCGGGTCGCCACCACCTCTCCCGCTCGGTCGATCAGGCCGCGCGTCGTCGGATCGGGGACGAGCACGGCGAGCCGTCGAAGGCCGTCGGCGGTCGACGCGACGACGTCCGGAGCGCCGTGATCTTCGACGACGACGGGTCGCCCCTCCGCCGTCAACCACCACGCGGCTCCCCCGCCTCGGACGGCCGCGCTCCGGCATCCGCGCAGGAGACCGACGGCGGCGGTGACGACCTCGCCGGGGGTCAACGCGGTCGCGCTGGCGCCCCGGCGACGCAGGTAGACGATGAACGGCTCGACGGGGGTCGATGAGAGGGAGGTGCTCATTCCCCGATCGTGCGCCGGCGAGGGAGGTGCGCGCGGGACGGCCGGGGCCGGATGGGGATGACCGCTGCGACGGCGCCCCTGGGGAGGAACCGTTCGCGGCGAAGATAGAATCGTCTTCATGGCCGCTCGCACCACCACGCCCGAGAAGCGTCCGGGCTTCTTCTCGCAGCTCAAAACGCTCTACACCTTCACGCAGAAGGAGTACCGCTGGCTGCCCTTCCTGCTCGCGGGCATCGTCCTGGTGGGCATCGCCCTCGGTGTGCTCGTCGGCTTCCTCATCCCGCCGCTGGCGGTGTGGAGCATCATCCTGTGGGGTGTCACGGGTCTTCTCGCCGGCATCCTGGCCGGGATGATCACGATGACGCGGCTGTCGACCACGGCGATGTACAAGAAGATCGACGGCATGCCCGGCGCCACCGGCCACGTGCTCTCGTCGTCGCTCGGCCGCAACTGGCAGGCCTCCGAGGCCCCGGTCGGCGTGAACCCGCGCACCCAGGAGGCGCTGTACCGCGCGATCGGTCGCGGAGGCGTCGTGCTGATCGGCGAGGGCAACCGCAGCCGCCTCACCCGTCTGGTCGGCGAGGAGCGCTCCCGTGTGCTCCGCGTCGCGGCGGGCGTGCCGGTCACCGTCCTCTACGTCGGTCACGGCGACGACGAGGTGCCGATCGCCAAGCTCGCCTCGACCATCAAGGCGCTGCCCAAGAAGGTCGATCGCGCCACGATGGCCGCCGTCATCAAGCGCGTCTCGTCGGTCTCGCAGGGCCTGTCGTCGCTGCCCATCCCGAAGGGCGTCGACCCGACGAAGATGCGCGCTCCGCGCCCGCGCTGATCACACGAGGAAGGCCCCCGCTCAGCGGGGGCCTTCCTCGTCGGCGCGGGGTTGCGTCAGCTGCGGACCAGGACCGTCCCGACTGCCTTGTCGTGCAGACCGCGCTGATCGGCGTCCCACACGACCGCGGGGATGATGACGGCGAGCAGGAGCGTCCGCACGATGGGGCGCCAGAGCCCCACCCAGCCCCCGGATGCCAATTCGAGGCGCATGCCCATCAGCCGGTGCCCGGGACTTCCGCCGATGAGCGGGATGAAGAGGATCTGCACCGCGAAGAAGATGAGGTTCGTCGCGATGGGGTTGGCGAACGGCACCCCCGTCACCGGGTCGGGGGTGGAGAAGAATGCGAAGCCGATCAATCCGGCGCTCGCGACGTCGATCAGGAGGGCCGCGATGCGGCGTCCCGGACGGGCGATGGAGCCGCGACCCTCGCGGGGAAGGCCGAGCCGCTGGCCCGGGTATTCGTTCTCGGCGGGGACGCTCACGGCATCCAGCGTAATCGGGCCGTCGTAACATCCCGGAAACATGCGAGATATGACCGGGACACCGGTTCTGGGTAGGGTCGAGGAGGCTGGCCGAGGCCGGCATGATCCCGAATGTTCTACCTCTGGAGTCTTCATGTTCAAAGATTCGTCCGAGGTGCTGAAGTTCATCCAGGACGAGGACGTCAAGTTCCTCGACATCCGTTTCACGGACCTTCCTGGTGTGCAGCAGCACTTCAACATCCCCGCCTCGACCGTCGACGAGGAGTTCTTCACCGTCGGACAGCTGTTCGATGGCTCGTCGATCCGCGGGTTCGCGAACATCCACGAGTCGGACATGCAGCTGATCCCCGACGTGACGACCGCGTACGTCGACCAGTTCCGCGAGGCGAAGACCCTCGTCATGGTCTTCGACATCTACAACCCGCGCAACGGTGAGATCTACGGCAAGGACCCGCGCCAGGTTGCCAAGAAGGCCGAGAAGTACCTCGCCTCCACCGGCATCGCCGACACCGCGTTCTTCGCCCCCGAGGCCGAGTTCTACATCTTCGACGACGTGCGTTACGAAGTGAAGCAGAACTCGAGCTTCTACTCGGTCGACTCCGAGGAAGGCGCCTGGAACACCGGCCGCGAGGAAGAGGGCGGGAACCTCGCCAACAAGACCCCCTACAAGGGCGGCTACTTCCCCGTCTCCCCCGTCGACAAGACGGCGGACCTCCGCGACGACATCACCCTCAAGCTGATCGAGGCGGGCTTCGCGCTCGAGCGCTCGCACCACGAGGTCGGCACCGGTGGTCAGCAGGAGATCAACTACCGCTTCGACACGATGCTGCACGCGGCCGACGACATCCTGAAGTTCAAGTACATCGTCAAGAACACCTGCGAGCAGTGGGGCAAGGTCGCGACCTTCATGCCCAAGCCGCTCTTCGGTGACAACGGCTCGGGTATGCACACCCACCAGTCGCTGTGGAACGACGGCAAGCCGCTCTTCTACGACGAGACCGGCTACGGCGGACTCTCCGACATCGCCCGCTGGTACATCGGCGGTCTGCTGGCGCACGCGCCCGCCGTGCTCGCCTTCACCAACCCGACCCTCAACAGCTACCACCGCCTGGTGAAGGGCTTCGAGGCGCCGGTCAACCTGGTGTACTCGGCCGGCAACCGCTCCGCCGCTATCCGCATCCCGATCACGGGCACGAACCCCAAGGCCAAGCGCATCGAGTTCCGTGCGCCCGACGCCTCGGGCAACCCGTACCTCGCGTTCGCGGCTCAGCTGATGGCCGGCATCGACGGCATCAAGAACCGCATCGAGCCGCACGAGCCCGTCGACAAGGACCTCTACGAGCTCCCCGCCGAAGAGGCCAAGAACATCCCGCAGGTTCCCAACTCGCTGCTCGACTCGCTCGAGGCCCTGCGCGCCGACCACGAGTTCCTGCTCGCCGGTGGCGTGTTCACGCAGGAGCTCATCGACACCTGGATCGAGTACAAGATCGAGAACGAGATCCAGCCGATCGCCCAGCGTCCGCACCCCTTCGAGTACGAGCTGTACTTCGGGGTCTGATCGCCCGATCCTCACGACGACGCCCGTCCCCGCCGTTTCGCGGGGGCGGGCGTCGTCATTCCTCCCCGGGGACGAGATGGATGCGGTGGCCCGGCACGTCAGCCGGTGGTTCGCGCCGCGCGTTTCTGCTCCTGGAACACCCGGATCGCCTCGTATCGCTCGGCGGAGCGGGCCTGCCGCTTGGCAGCCTCTACCTCGCGCACCTTCGGTGGTGCGCTCGTGACGAGGTCGTCGAGGAGATGCCGGACGGATGCCGTGATCTCGGCGACCGCGCGATCGAAGACGTCCTGATTGGCCCGCGACGGCGTCGTCGTGCCCACGATCTTGCGGACGAACTGCAGCGCGGCGTCGTGGCACTCGGCATCCGTCGCCGGGGGCGTGAAGTTGTGCAGGGGAACGATGTTGCGGCACATGCCCGACAGGCTAGGCCCCTCGCGCGCGACGCGCGAGGTCACCGCGTGCGGCGAGCGGGGATGTCGGGCCACCGGCGAACGAGACGCCCCGCCAGGCCGACGCCGTAGACGACGAACAGCACGGCCACGGGGCCGCCGATGCCGACCACGAGCATCGCGGGCATGCGGCGTCGGCCGGATCCCACGGCGTCGGTCCACTGCAGGTCACCGGCGGCGATCTGGGCGAGAGTGGAGAGGGCGAACGCGGCGATGATCGCACCCATCACGAGAGCCGTGGCGACCAGGAGCAGCGCCCGCCCGCGCCCGAGGCGCAGCAGGCTCGCGTCGAGCCCGTCGGTCCAGCGCTTCCGAAACGGTGTCACGACGACTCCCTCGCGGCCCGTCGCATCCGCTCGTCGGGGACGTACAGGGTCCGGTCGGGGCGGGTGAGGCACGGAGGCGGCGGCACCGCTCCATCGAAGCACGCCTTCGGCGGTCTCCGGCACAGGCCCGTCCCCGAGGCGTCGGCTTGCCGGCATCCGCTTCCCGGCATCCGCACAGGTGCCCTTCCGCCGCGATGTCACGGGGGCACGCCAGGATGGAGGGATGCCGGACTCCCCTTACGCCTCGCGTCCGTGGTCGACCTCGTATGCCGAGGCCGTTCCCTTGGAGATAGACGAGCCCTCGCAGACGCTTCCCGAGATGCTGTCCGCCTCGGTGGCCCGCTACGGGAAGAAGACGGCGCTCGAGTTCTTCGGCGCATCGACCTCCTACGCGGAGCTCGGCCAGCAGGTCGCCCGTGCGGCTGAGGGACTGCGCCGGCTCGGCGTGCGAGCGGGCGACCGAGTGGCCCTCGTGCTGCCGAACTCGCCGCAGCACGTCGTCGCCTTCTACGCCGCGCTGCGGCTCGGGGCCATCGTCATCGAGCACAACCCGCTCTACACGCCCCGCGAGCTGCGGCACCAATTCGAAGACCACGGCGCGCGCTTCGCAATCGTGTGGGACAAGCTGGCCGACACCGTCGCGGAGTTCCCCTCCGACCTGGCGCTCGAGCACGTGGTGAGCGTCGACATCACCGAGGCGCTCCCCCTCGGCAAGAGGCTCGCGCTGCGTCTGCCGGTGGCGAAGGCGCGGGCGGCCCGCGCCCAGCTCACATCCGCGCCCACGTCGAAGCGGCCGGTCGCGTGGAAGAAGCTCCTGACCCACGGCTCGCTCTCGCGCCGGCACGGCGGTCCCGCGCTCGACGACATCGCGCTCCTGCAGTACACCAGCGGCACCACCGGGAGTCCGAAGGGTGCGGTGCTCACGCACGCGAACCTGCGCGCCAACGCGATGCAAGGCCGCGCCTGGGTGCCCGGGCTGCACGACGGCGAGGAGACCTTCTACGGGGTCCTCCCGCTCTTCCACGCCTACGGCCTGACCCTGTGCCTGACGTTCGCGATGAGCATCGGCGCGAAGCTCGTGCTGTTCCCGAAGTACGACCTCGACCTCGTCGCGTCCGCCGCGAAGAAGAGCCCTCCGACCTTCCTCCCGGCCGTGCCGCCCATCTACGACCAGCTCGCCCGCGCGGCGGCACGCGGCACGATCGATCTGAAGAGCGTGCGCTTCGCGATCTCGGGCGCCATGAGTCTGCCCGTGGCCACGGTCGACCGCTGGGAGGCTGCCACCGGCGGGCTGCTCGTCGAGGGCTACGGGATGACCGAGTCGTCGCCGGTCGCGCTCGGCAACCCGATCGGCCCCTCCCGACGCCCCGGCACGGTGGGCGTGCCGTTCCCGAGCACGGAGATCCGGGTGGTCGATCCCGACGACCCGACCGTCGATCTTCCCCTCGGCGAACCCGGCGAGCTCCTCCTCCGCGGTCCGCAGGTGTTCCAGGGCTATTGGAACCGGCCGTCCGACACCGCGGCCACCCTCCTCGACGGCGGGTGGCTGCGAACCGGAGACATCGCGTCGGTATCCCCCGACGGGTTCGTCACCATCGTCGACCGCTTGAAGGAGATCATCATCACCGGTGGCTTCAACGTCTCGCCGAGCGAGGTCGAAGACGTTCTCACCTCCCACCCCGACATCGCCGGGGCGGCTGTGGTCGCGCTGCCGAAGTCGAGCGGGGGCGAAGACGTTGCCGCGGCGATCGTGCTGCGCGAGGGCGTCCAGGTCGAACCCGACGCGATCCGCGACTTCTGCAAGCAGAGGCTCGCGGCGTACAAGGTGCCGCGGCGCGTCGTCGTCGTCGACGACCTCCCGCGTTCGCTCATCGGCAAGGTCCAGCGGCGCGAGGTGCGCGAGCGTCTCATGTCCTGAGCACGACGGCAGCAACGGATGCCGACCGCCCGGCCGGAACGGCATCCATCGCTGCTGCGCCGGGGGCGGGGCGCTCGATGCCTCGAGCGTTCGGGTGAAGGGACGCCCCGGTCGGGCCGGCCGCCCCGCCGCTGCCGCCGACGGGTGATCAGCCGTAGAAGAGCTTGTCGAAGACCCGCCGGGCCCGTCGCGTCGCGCCGAGGTAATCCTCCTCGACCTGCGTCGCGGAGCGGGGCGCGTACTCGAGGATGCGTCCGATGCCGTCGAGGCGGCCACGGTCCACCGGGAGGATGTCACTGGTCTGACCCGACAGCAGGGTGTTGGCGGATCGCAGGCGGGATGCCAGGTGCCAGGCGGCGGCGAGCTTGTCGCTCGCGTCGCGCTCGACCAGTCCGGCGACGGTCGCCGCCTCGAGGGCTCCGAGCGTCGAGGTCGTGCGCATGTCGGGCACGGCACGCGCATGCTGCAGCTGCAACAACTGCACGAGCCACTCGACGTCGCTCAGCGAGCCCGGACCGAGCTTCAGGTGCCGCGCGGGGTCGGCGCCCTGCGGGAGGCGTTCGTTCTCGACGCGCGCCTTGATGCGGCGGATCTCGCGCAGACCGTTCTGATCGGCTGAGACCGGGTACCGCACCTCGTCGGCGAGCTCCATGAACGCCGCGATCAGCTTGACGCTGCCGGCGACGCCGCGCGCCCGCAGCAGCGCTTGCGCCTCCCACGACAGCGACCACCGACGGTAATACTCCGTGTAGGCCTCGATCGAGCGGGCCAGCGGGCCGCTGCGTCCCTCCGGGCGCAGCTCCGCGTCGAGGTCGAGCGGGAGACGGTGGTCCTCCGACTGCTCGCGCAGCCCCGCGACGATCTTCAGCGCCAGCTGACTCGCTCGTTGCGGATCGACGCCGTTCGCGCGGTAGACGTACATCACGTCGGCATCCGACCCGAAACCGAGCTCGCGTCCGCCGAAGCGCCCCATGGCGATGACGGCGAAGTCGAGGTCGTCGTCCTCGGGCGGCACCACGACGCGACGCACCGCACGCAGGGTCGCCTGGATCGTCACCTCGGTGATCGTGGTGAGGGCGTCGGAGAGCTCCTCGAGCGAAACGGTGCCCAGGACCGCGGCCATCGCCACACGCAGCATCTCCCGACGGCGCAGCGCGCGCACCGAGCGCATCGCATCGTCGATGTTCTGCCAGCGGGTCTGGATGGCGCGCGCCTCGTCTTCGAGGGCTTTGCCCGAGCGCGGGCGCAGGAGAGCGTCGTCGTCGAGCCACGCCACCGACTCCGGGATCCACTCCATCAATTCGCCGATGTATCGCGAACCCGAGAGCACGCGTGTGAGGCTCTCGGCGGCGCCGGCGGAATCGCGGAGCATCCGCAGGAACCACGGCGTGTTGCCCAGCCGCTCGCTGATGCGACGGAAGACCAGCAGGCCGTAGTCGGGGTCGACGCCGTCGGCGAACCACCGGATCATGATCGGCATGAGGTGCCGCTGGATGGTCGCCTTCCGGCTCAGGCCGCTCGTGAGCGCGGCGATGTGCCGGAGTGCTCCGGCGGGGTCGCGAAATCCGATGGCCGCCAAGCGATCGCGCGCCTGTTCGGTCGACAGCGTGCGCTCGCCCTCGGGCAGCGCCGCGACGGCGGAGAGCAGCGGGCGGTAGAACAGGCGCACGTGGATGTCGCGCACCTCGCGCTTGATGCCCTCCCACACCGCCTGCACCCCGGATGCCGACTCGGCCAGCCGCGACGCGCGCGCGAGCACCCGCAGATCGTCGTCCTTCTCGGGCAGCAGCGCCGTGCGACGGAGCCCGCGCAACTGCAGACGGTGCTCGAGCAGACGAAGGAGCCGGTAGTCGCGACCAAAGGCCTCGGCTTCGCTCCGGCCGATGTAGCCCTCGGCCACCAGGGCGTCGAGCGCCTCGAGCGTCCCGCGCTGCCGGATGCGTTCGTCGGTGAGGCCGTGCACGAGCTGCAGCAGCTGCACGGTGAACTCCACATCGCGGATGCCGCCGGGGCCGAGCTTCAGCTGCCGGTTCACCTCCGCGGCGGGGATGTGGTCGGTCACGCGCTCGCGCATGCGCTGCACGCCCTCGACGAAGTTCTCGCGCGCCGCACTGTGCCACACCAGAGGCTGCACCGCGGCGACGTACTCCGCGCCGAGCGAGGCGTCACCCGCGATCGCGCGCGCCTTGAGCAGCGCCTGGAACTCCCAGCTCTTCGCCCAGCGCGCGTAGTACTGCTGGTGCGAGGCGAGACTGCGCACCAGCGCGCCCTGCTTGCCTTCCGGGCGCAGGTTGGGGTCGACCTCCCAGAGCGGCGGTTCGATCTCGGGCCCGGCGATGCCTCGCATCGTCTGCACCGCGAGTCGTGTGCCGATGTCGATCGCACGCGCCTCGCTCACGATCTCCTCGTCCGCCGAGCCGCCCACGAAGATGACGTCGACGTCGCTGACGTAGTTGAGCTCGCGCGCGCCGGTCTTGCCCATGGCGATGATGGCGAACCGGGTCGCCTCGACCTGCGCGCGGGGGAAAGCGCCGGGTCCGGCTCCCGAGACCCGCGAGCGTGCGACGCTCAGCGAGGCTTCGAGCGCTGCACCCGCGAGGTCGGCGAGTGACGACGAGACGACGTCGATCGCCCCCGCCGGGTCGTCCTGACCCAGGTCGTAGGCGGCGATGCGGGCGAGCAGCCGCCGATACCTGACGCGCAGGGCGACCCAGGCGGCATCCGTCGCGTCCGCCGCGAAACCCTCGTCGTCCCCCACGGATGTCAGCAGTTCACTGCGCATCGTGGGCTCGTCGGGCAGGGTGAGGCCGGCGCCCGAGAGGTGCACGAGCTCATCGGGATGCCGAAGGTAGAACTCGGCGAAGCCGTCGGACGCCCCGACGATGTCCCACAGGGCACGCCAGGCGCCGGCGTCGGCGGCCGCGGCGCGAACCGCGGCGACGTCGCGCCGCGCCACCTGGAGGATCGCCCGCAGCGCGCGGTCGGGGTCGGCCACGCGCTGCGCGAGCCGCATGGCATCCGCCCGGTCAACGCCCACCGACTCCTCGAGCTCGCCGAGCAGGGTGTCTGCTTCGGTGAGCTGCGAGAAGCCGGTGCGGGCGAGGGCGGTGAGCGCGGTGGTGCGATCGCCCGAGGTCATCGGCGGTCCGTCAGAGCGCTTCGAGGTTGCTCGCGAGCTCGAACGGCGTCACCTGCGCGCGGTACTGGTTCCACTCGCGACGCTTGTTGAGCAGGACGTACTTGAAAACGGTCTCGCCCAGCGTCTCGGCGACGAGCTCGGACTCCTCGAGGTATTCGAGGGCGTGGTCGAGACTCGACGGGAGCGGTGCGTAGCCGAGGGCACGGCGCTCGGTGTCGCTGAGCGACCACACGTTGTCCTCGGCTTCGGCGGGGAGTTCGTACTCTTCCTCGATGCCCTTGAGGCCGGCCGCGAGCATGAGCGCGTACGACAGGTAGGGGTTCGCCGCGGAGTCGAGGGCGCGGTACTCGACGCGCGTCGACTGGCCCTTGTTCGGCTTGTACAGCGGCACGCGCACGAGCGCCGAGCGGTTGTTGTGGCCCCAGCAGATGAAGCTGGGGGCCTCGTCGCCGCCCCACAGGCGCTTGTACGAGTTGACGAACTGGTTGGTGACCGCCGAGATCTCGTTCGCGTGGCGCAGCAGACCCGCGATGAAGTGACGGCCGACCTTGGACAGCTGGTACTGCGCGCCCTCTTCGTAGAACGCATTCATGTCGCCCTCGAAGAGCGACAGGTGCGTGTGCATGCCGCTGCCGGGCTGCCCGCTGATGGGCTTCGGCATGAAGGTGGCGTAGACGCCCTGTTCGATCGCGACCTCCTTCACCACCGTGCGGAACGTCATGATGTTGTCGGCGGTGGTCAGCGCGTCGGCGTACCGCAGGTCGATCTCGTTCTGACCCGGGCCGCCCTCGTGGTGGCTGAACTCGACCGAGATGCCGAGGTCTTCGAGCATGCGCACCGAGCGTCGACGGAAGTCGTGGGCCGTGCCGCCCGGGACGTTGTCGAAGTAGCCGGCCGAGTCGACCGGCTGGGGGCGTCCGTCGGCGCCGAGCTGCGACGACTTCAGCAGGTAGAACTCGATCTCGGGGTGCGTGTAGAACGTGAAGCCCGCGTCGGCCGCCTTGGCGAGGGTGCGCTTGAGCACGTGACGGGGGTCGGCGACCGCCGGCTGACCGTCGGGCGTGGTGATGTCGCAGAACATGCGCGCCGTCGGGTCGATCTCACCGCGCCACGGCAGGATCTGGAACGTCGTGGGGTCGGGGTGGGCGAGCAGGTCGGACTCGTAGGAGCGGGTGAGGCCCTCGATCGCCGATCCGTCGAAGCCCAGGCCCTCGGTGAAGGCGCCCTCGACCTCGGCGGGCGCGATCGCCACCGACTTGAGCGTGCCGACCACGTCGGTGAACCACAGGCGCACGAACTTGACGCCGCGCTCCTCGATCGTGCGCAGGACGAAATCACGCTGCTTGTCCATCGTCATCCTTCGTTTCGGGGGCGGTCGGTCCGTCGGATCCGAGCCTCAGTCGTTCTCGGCCTCTTCGTCGGCCCACTGCTTGGCGCGCTGCTTCAGCAGCTGCGGCGCGTTAGCCGCTTCTTCGGCGGTGTCGAAGGGACCGGCGCGGTCGATCGCGGGCGACTCGTACCCCTTCTCGACCTGGCCGGTCTCGAGGTTGTACCAGTACTTCTCGTTGTCGTCGCTCACGATGGCTCCTCACGTGGGTCTCGCGGATCGGCGCGGTCCCGCCGGTGCTCTCCCGATCCTACTGATGCCGACCCCGCGGCTGGATAGGCTGAGGGGCATGGCAACGAATGCGTCTCGTGCGGTCGGAGTGGACATCGGCGGAACCGGCATCAAGGCGGGGATCGTCGACCTGGATGCCGGCGAGCTCGTCAGCGACCGGGTGAAGGTCGCCACCCCCGAAGGCGCGGAGCCCGCCGACGTGCTGGCGGCGGTGAGACAGGTCCTCGAAACGCTCGAAGCTCCTGCCGACCTGCCCCTCGGCGTGGCGTTCCCGGCGATCGTGAAAGGCGGGCGCACGCTGTCGGCGGCGAACGTGTCGAAGTCGTGGATCGGATTCGAGGCCGAGAAGTTCTTCGAGCACGGGCTCTCGCGCGACATCCACTTCGCCAACGACGCCGACGTGGCGGGTATCGCCGAGGTGCGGTACGGCGCAGCGAAGGGTGTCGACGGTCTCGTCATCCTCACCACGCTCGGCACCGGCATCGGGTCGGCCATGATCTACGACGGCGTCCTCGTCCCCAACAGCGAGCTCGGTCACCTCCAGCGCGCCGGGCACAAGAAGGATGCCGAGCACTTCGCCGCCTACTCCGCGATGGAGCGCGAGGAACTGTCGTGGGACAAGTGGGCCAAGCGCCTGCAGTGGTACTACGACTACGTCGAGTTCCTCTTCAGCCCCGACCTCATCGTCGTCGGCGGCGGCGTGTCGAAGCACTCCGAGAACTTCCTGCCGCTGCTGAAGCTGCGGGCGCCGATCGTCCCGGCGAAGCACCGCAACAACGCCGGCATCATCGGTGCCGCCTCCCTCGCCGTGCCGGTTCCCGAGGCGCTGCCCGCCGTCAAGTGAGGCGCCGGGCGGGTGGCATCCTGTCGCTCGTCGGACTCGGGGTCGCGACTCTGACGGCTGCGCGTCCACCGCTAACGCCGCTCCGTCGGAGACGGGGTCGATCGTGACCGAGCACGGGTGGTGGAGCGACGCAGCCCCTCTCGTCGAGGAGCCGGAGCGGCCGAGCCCTGAGGTCGACGAGGCGCCGGGCGACTTCGTGGACGCCGTCCGCGCGGCGTTGTCGGATTCGAGTCGGTTGCGCGCGTCCTCCGATGACGCGCTCGCGGAGGCCGGGGACGATTTCTGCTTCCTCGCGGCGGAGGTCGATGACAGGCCGCCGCTTCCGGAGGTCGTCGGCGGCATGCGCGTCGAAGCCGATGACGCTGTCGTGATCGCGAGCGCAGCGCGGAGCGTCCTCTGCCCCTCCGACTGAGAGGGCACTCAGCCGGCTCACAGGTTCGGTAGGGTTGCACGCGTGAAGCGTTCCCTCGTCCCGGCCGGCATGGCGCTGAATCTCGCCGGGTCGGCCCTGCCCCGCGGCGGCGACGATGCCCTCACCATCATCGAGGCCGCGTCCGTGTCGCTGTGCGGGTGAGTCGGCGGCGGCTTCTGGTCGCCCTGGTCGTCGTCGCGGCCGTCGTCTCCGCCGGCGTCGAGTACACGGAAACGGTGGCCGCCCCTCGGTATTACCTGGCCACGCGCGCGGCCGATCCCGATGGTTTCCTCGACGCGGTGCGCGCGGCCGCCCCGCACGGAGGAGTGGTGGCGATGTCGAGAGATGAGGACGTCCTCGCCGGGGCCTGGCAGTACTGCGTGGATCACACGGACCTGAACCCGGGCGAGCCGATCGTCATCACCGTCGGAGGTCGGCTGCTGACGGACGGCGAAGAGATCGGTGCCGTCGTGCGGGCCGCCCGCACATCGCTCTGTTGAGCCCGCTCACGGAGCCGCGTCGCGGACGCTGACGGCATTGCGCCACACCACGGGCGCCCAGTGGCCGCCCTCGCAGGGCACCTCGAGCATGACGACGCGGTCGTTGCCCCCGGTCGCCCAGGCCGCCTCGCGCGTCGAAGCCCGGTTGGGCCAGGTGACCCACGCCCACACCGGGCGCTTCTGCGCGTACCACTCGATGGGACGGACGCCCCAGGTCTCGGGCTGCAGCGTGCAGGGGGCGATGGATGCCAGCACCCGCGCGACCATCTCGTCGCTGACTCTCGTCGACCCCATGCACCGGACCCCTTCCCCGGCCGTGATCGAGTCTAGAACATATGTCCGACACTCGACCGGGTGAGGATGCGCGGTGCCTCACCCGAGGAGCAGATGCACGCGGTTCCGGAGAACGTCCACCGCCTCCTCCCGCGTGCGCCCGGTGCTCGGACCCTGCAGCAGCTCGGCCGCGATCTCGACGAGGATCGCGGTGCCGAGGAAGAGGTCGGCAGCGCCGATCGTCCGCGTGTCGCCGTCGGCGGTCGCCGTTGTCTGCAGCGCTGCAGTCGGTGTTCCGAAGCGCGCGCGGACGAGCGCGCGTTCCTCCGGCGATGCGTCCCAGAACGGTCGGCCGGTCGCATCCGCACGGTCGATGAGATTGATCAGGAAGTCGCGGGCATCACGCTGGGTCACGACTCCTCTTCGGACTGTGGAGGCGAACAGATCCCCCGTGCGACTACTGGTTTCGTCCGTCGCGGGTGGTGGCATCCGGAGTCCGAGAGCGCGGCTTCGACTCGATCGGGACCGGGATGCGAATGGGCCGGCCTGTACGCCGGGTTCTGTCCGGGGGTCCCGGGGGACCCCGTGGACGGTCATCTCTCTCGGCGACACGTTGCCGTGCCGCTCCAGCGGCCTACCCGGGGACTCGGCGAGCCGCGTCGTCATCCCCTGTCTGGCCTTGCTCCGGACGAGGTTTACCTCGCGGGTCGTGTCACCACGACCCCGGTGGTCTCTTACACCACCCTTTCACCCTTACCCCGGTCCTGACGGACCGCGGCGGTCTGCTCTCTGTGGCACTGTCTCGCGGATTGCTCCGGGTGGGCGTTACCCACCGTCCTGCCCTGTGGAGCCCGGACGTTCCTCGGCACGAGCGAACCCGTGACGCGACCGTCCAGCCGACCCATTCGCAGGGTCGAGTCTACGCGGGCCGCTCAGCCCTTCTCGGCCGTCTCGCCGATCCGCAGGTCGAGGGGGAAGTCGATGGGGAACGTCCCGAACAGCAGACGGCCCGCGGATGCCGCGGACTCCCGCACCGCATCCGCGACGGCGTCGGCGTGTTCGAGCGGGGTGTGCACGACGATCTCGTCGTGCAGGAAGAACGCCAGGTGGGGCACCCGCGCGAACACCGGACCCGAGGCGGGCGCCGCGTGGGCGGCATCCACCGCGGGGAGGACGGCGAGACGCGCGCGCAGGTCGGCGAGCCACGCGAGGGCCCACTCGGCGGCCGTGCCCTGCACGATGAAGTTGCGGGTGAAGCGGCCCCGGTCGCGAGCGGATCGACGCGCGCGGCTCTCGTCGACTCCGGATGCCGCGGCGTCGCTCGCGCGCGACTGCAGGTGCTGCCACGCCTCTCCCGCGGCGGGTGAGGTGCGCCCGAGCCACGTGCGGACCACTCCCCCGTTCTCACCCGTGCGCGCGGCGTCGTCGACGAGCTGCATCGCCCGCGGGAAGGTGCGACGCAGACGCGGGAGCAGACGCCCGCTCTCCCCGGTGGTGGCGCCGTACATCGCGCCCAGCATGGCGAGCTTCGCCTCGGCGCGGCTGGCGACGGCCCCGCGTTCGACGATGCCGGCGTAGAGGTCGCGACCGGATGCCGCCTCCGCCAGCGCCGTGTCACGCGCCATCGCCGCGAGCACCCGCGGTTCGAGCTGGGCCACGTCGGCGGTCACGAGGGTCCAGCCCGGATCGGCGCGGACGGCGGTGCGGAGCGAGCGCGGGATCTGCAGCGCTCCGCCGCCCGACGACGCCCATCGGCCCGTGACGACTCCGGCGGGAACGTACACGGGGCGGAAGCGGTCGTCGTGCACCCACTCCTGCATCCAGGCCCACCCGTTGGCCGTGTACAGGCGCATGAGCTTCTTGTAGGCGATCAGAGGGGCGACGACGGGGTGGTCGTGCTCGGCGAGCTCCCACCGGCTCGTGGAGGTCACCTGGAGCCCCGCCCGGTGCAGGGAGCGCAGCAGGCGAGGCTGCGAGTCCAGGGAGGCCGTCGGATCCTCGAGAGCGGCCCGGACGATCGCCGCGGTGCGCTCGATGCGCTCCGGCAGACCTCCGCCGCGACGCGAGCCGAGCTCGCGTTCGAGCATCTCCTCGTGCGCGCGCCGGCTCCACGGCACACCGGCCGCGTGGAGTTCGACGGCGATCAATCCGCCGGCCGATTCGGCGGCGCACAGCAGGCGCAGGGCGCCGGGGGCCGCCGCCGAGTCGATGGCGGCGAGCTGCCGTCGAAACTCGGCGACAGCGTCGTCGAGCGAGTCGGGCAGGACGGTCGAGGGATCGCCGAGGTCGAAGAGCGTGTCGCCCGCCGCGGGCGCGGCGCTGCCGGCATCCCACTCCCGATGGGAACGGAGTCCGTGATCGTCGACCACGCCTTCGGCGTCGCGCAGGATGCCGTGCACCAGTCGCAGATCCCAGGCGCGGGCCAGACGCACCCCCGCCGACAGCAGAGCGGGGTACGTGCTCGCCGTATCGGCCCACACCCACCGGACGTCTCCGCGCTCTTCACGATTGGAAACGGCTTCGGCGAGCCGGTCGGCGGGGACGTCGGTGGGGGCTGCGTCGACGTCGAGCGACTGGAGGGCGAAGCGGCCGGGGCCGGTGCGCCCGACGACGACCGTGTCAGACGGCACGGGCGCCGGGAGGGGTCATCGCGATTCTTCGGTGCGGACGAGGATCGCGCCGCACTCGGGGCAGAACACGACCTCGTCGGTCTGTGCCCGGCGAACCGAGGCCAGGTCGCTCGGCGGCAGCACCATGCGGCAGGCCTCGCAGGCGCCGGCGCGCAGCAGGCCCGCACCGTTGCCGCGGGAGGCGAGACGCTCGTAGAGCCCCAGCAGGTCGGCGGGGACGGACGCGGCCACGGCGTCACGATCGCGGCGCGCACCGTCGAGGCGCGTCGTCGCGTCGGACACGGTGGTCTTGGCCTCGGCGCTGAGCTGCGCGCCCTGCGCGTTGGTGTCGGCGATCAGTGCCTCTTGCTCGGCGACCGCGGCGTCGGCGGCCTCGAGGCGCTCCATGAGCGCGATCTCCATGTCTTCGAGGTCGCCCTTGCGGCGCTTCAACGACACGAGCTCGTTCTCGAAGCCCTGCGCCTGCTTGGGGTTGGACGAGGCGGCGAGACGCTCGGTGTCGCGTGCGATGCGGGCGTCGACGACGGCGACGTCGGATTCGAGGCGCTTCAGTTCGGCGGTGATGTCGTCGCGCGCGTTGGCCCGGGTACCGAGCTCTTGAGCGAGCGTCGCCCGCTGGGCGATGAGCTCGCGCACGCGCTCGGCCTGCGGCGGGTTCGCCGCGACGCGCTCATCACGACGGATGCGGGCGTCGAGGTCGGCGAGATCGAGCAGTTTGCGCTGGTCGGCGGGATCGGCATTCACGCATGCAACGCTACCCCGGGGGTCGGACATCGGCGGTACGCGCCGACAGCGCGGCCCGCGCGCGCCCGGTGCCGAGATCACACCTTCGGCGCGAGATCACTGCGTAGGGCCGCGCTCTTCGGTGCGACCTCGCGCCGGACGTGTCATCTCGCGCGCGTCGGCCGGCGATCGAAGCGGCGGGTGCGCACGCGGCGGGGGCCCGCGGCTAGACTCGGGGCATCCCGGGCCTTTAGCTCAGCTGGTAGAGCGCCACGTTTACACCGTGGATGTCGTCGGTTCGATCCCGGCAGGGCCCACCACCTCCGCGGTGCCGTACACCGTCCGCTCACGTCGCGCATCATGGAGCGATGGAGCACCGCACCCCCATCGACCTCGACTCGTGGCCGCGTCGGCAGCACTTCGATCACTACCTGCACGCGTCGCCGTGCACGTACGCGCTGACCGTCGAGGTCGACGTCACCGACTTCGTCGCGGCCGTGCGGGCGTCGGAGCGTCGCACGTACGTCGCGCAGATCTGGGCCCTCTCGGCGATCGTCGATCGGCATCCCGAGTTCCGCCTCAGCCTCGACGAGACGGGCGCGCCGGCCGTGTGGGATCGCGTGCACCCGGCCTTCACGGTCTTCCACGCCGAGAGCGAGACCTTCTCGTGCCTCTGGGTTCCCTTCGACCCGGACTTCGCCGCGTTCCACGATGCCGCCGTGCGCACGATCGCCGAGCACGCGGCATCCGAGGAGTTCTTCCCGCAGGGCGAACCGCCGCGCAACACCTTCGACGTCTCGAGCCTGCCGTGGACGGACTTCACCGGCTTGACGCTGAACATCCAGAAGGGCTGGGCGCATCTCGCGCCGATCGTCACGCTCGGCCGGTACGTCGACCGCGACGGCCGCGTGCTGCTGCCCGTCGCCCTGCAGATCCACCACGCCGCGGCCGACGGCTTCCACGCCGCCCGCTTCGTGAACGAACTGCGCGAGCTTCTGGCCGACGGTTCGTGGCTGACGGCCCCCGCGGCCGCCGAGCGCTAGTTCAGGATGTTCACGCTCCGCGCGATCACCAGTGCCAGCAGGATGAACCCCGAGACCGCCTGCACCATCATAAACAGCTTCGCCCGACTCGACAGCGGCATGACGTCGGTGGGGCTGAAGGCCATGGCGTTGGATGCCGAGAAGTACAGGTAGTCGACGTACCCGGGCGCCCAGTCCTCCACGTCGGACGAGCGTCGGCGCACTTCGCTGACGGCGTCGCGGTCGCTGTCCTGCGGGAACTGGAAATCGGCGGCCGGGAGCTCGTCTCGGGGGTCCCGGCGGCGGGCGATCGGCCCGCCCCGGTCCATCTCCCAGTAGACGACGGCGTAGCCGATCACGTTGATCGCCCACACCTGTGCGGCGCCGAGCAGCGTTCCGGCCCCGTCGCCCTGTCCTTGCAACAGCTGGTGGACGAGCAGCACCAGCGCCACCTGGTTCGCGAGCAGCAGCACGGCGGTGAACGCCAGCGCGAAGCCGCGCCCCCATCGCGACTCGCGCGTGAGTCGCGATGGATTCGTCACCACCATGGGGACGGCGCACAGCACGCCGGCGCCCACGACGACGTACCTCAGGATGCCGGCGGCCTCCGTGGGCAGGAAGGCGTACAGTCCCGCCCCCACGGCGAGGGCGATCAGCACCGGCCAGCGGTGCTCGGGCCGCGTGCGGAACGCGGAGGGATCCTGCGGGCTCACGCGCTCAGGCTAGACCCGTCCCGCCCTCGGGCCCGGGCTCCGGCGTCCTTCATCGCTCCTCCACAGCCGGGACGGGACTCCTCGACGTCGAAGGGTCGTGACGGTCGGAGCAGGACCGCGGGCTCCCCGCGCACCCGATGGCGCGCCGACTCGCTAGGCTGGACGCTGGTTGATTGTGCGGAGCGAACAAGGGTTGCCGCACTCGTATGGCGATTCTCTGGCATGACCTGCCAGACGACGAAAGGTCTTCCGTGACTGTTCACGACCAGGATCCGTATTCGCAGGGGCCGCAGGACAGCGACCCGGAAGAGACCGGGGAGTGGCAGGAATCCCTGCGACAGCTGGTCCAGGCGAAGGGTCCGGCTCGCGCTCGCGAGATCATGCTGAGCCTGCTCAAGGGCTCGAAGGAACTGCACCTCAACGTGCCGATGGTTCCGACCACCGATTACATCAACACGATCGCTCAGAAGAACGAGCCCGAGTTCCCGGGCGACGAAGAGCTCGAGCGTCGTTACCGCAAGTGGATCCGCTGGAACGCGGCGGTCACCGTGCACCGCGCGCAGCGTCCCGGCATCGGCGTCGGCGGCCACATCTCGACCTACGCGTCGTCGGCGGCCCTGTACGAAGTGGGCTTCAACCACTTCTTCCGCGGCCTCGACGACCCGTCCGGTGGCGACCAGATCTTCATCCAGGGCCACGCCTCGCCCGGCGCGTACGCGCGTGCCTTCCTCGAGGGTCGCCTCACGGAGGCGCAGCTCGACGGCTTCCGTCAGGAGAAGTCGGCGGCGCCGAACGGCATCCCCTCCTACCCCCACCCCCGTCTCATGCCGGAGTTCTGGCAGTTCCCGACGGTGTCGATGGGGCTCGGTCCGATCAACGCCATCTACCAGGCGATGTCGAACAAGTACCTCGCCAACCGCGGCATCAAGGACGTCGGCGGCTCGCAGGTGTGGGCCTACCTCGGCGACGGCGAGATGGACGAGGTCGAGAGCCGCGGCCAGCTGCAGGTCGCGGCGAACGAGGGCCTCGACAACCTCAACTTCATCATCAACTGCAACCTGCAGCGCCTCGACGGCCCCGTCCGCGGCAACGGCAAGATCATCCAGGAGCTCGAGAGCTTCTTCCGCGGCGCCGGCTGGAACGTCATCAAGGTCGTCTGGGGTCGCGAGTGGGACGACCTGCTCGCCCGCGACACCGAGGGCGCCCTGCTCAACCTCATGAACACCACGCCCGACGGCGACTACCAGACCTACAAGGCCGAGAACGGCGCGTACGTCCGCGAGAACTTCTTCGGTCGCGACCCCCGTGCGCTCGAACTCGTCAAGGACTACACCGACGAGCAGGTCTGGGGCCTCAAGCGCGGCGGCCACGACTACCGCAAGGTCTACGCGGCGTTCAAGGCGGCGGCCGAGCACAAGGGACAGCCCACCGTCATCCTCGCCAAGACCATCAAGGGCTACGGCCTCGGTCCCCACTTCGAGGGCCGCAACGCCACGCACCAGATGAAGAAGCTGACGCTGGACGACCTCAAGTCGTTCCGCGACGCGATGGACATCCCCGTCACCGACGCGCAGCTCGAAGAGAACCCCTACCAGCCGCCGTACTACAACCCCGGTGAGAAGGACGAGACGATCCAGTACATGCTGGAGCGTCGTCGCTCGCTCGGCGGCTTCCTGCCCGAGCGTCGCACGACCCACGTGGGTCTGGAACTGCCCGGGGATGCCGCGTACGCGCTGCCCAAGAAGGGCTCCGGCACCCAGGACGTGGCGACCACGATGGCGTTCGTGCGTCTGCTGAAGGACCTGCTTCGCGTCAAGGGCTTCGGCCACCGCATCGTGCCGATCATCCCCGACGAGGCGCGCACGTTCGGTATGGACGCGTACTTCCCGACGGCGAAGATCTACAACCCCAAGGGCCAGCACTACACCTCCGTCGACCGCGAGCTGCTGCTGGCGTACAAGGAGAGCCCCGAGGGCCAGATCATCCACGTCGGCATCAACGAGGCGGGCGCCCTCGCGGCGTTCACTGCGGCCGGCACGGCGTACGCGACCCACGGCGAGCCGCTCATCCCGGTCTACGTCTTCTACTCGATGTTCGGCTTCCAGCGCACGGGCGACGCCCAGTGGGCCGCGGGCGACCAGATGGCGCGCGGCTTCATCATCGGCGCCACCGCCGGCCGCACCACGCTGACGGGTGAGGGTCTGCAGCACGCCGACGGTCACTCGCAGCTGCTGGCCTCGACCAACCCCGCCACCGTGTCGTACGACCCGGCCTACGGCTACGAGATCGCCCACATCGTGCGCAGCGGTATCGAGCGCATGTACGGCGGCGAGCACTCCGACCCGAACGTCATGTACTACATGACGGTCTACAACGAGCCGTACGTGCAGCCCGCCGAGCCCGAGGGCGTCGACGTGGACGGCATCGTCCGCGGCATCCACCACATCTCCACCGGTGAGGGCGACGGTCCCCGCACCCAGCTGCTCGCGTCGGGCGTCGGTGTGCCGTGGGCCCTCGAGGCGCAGCGTCTGCTGAAGGACGACTGGGGTGTGAAAGCCGATGTGTGGTCGGTGACCTCGTGGTCGGAGCTGCGGCGCGACGGTCTCGCCGCGGACGAGCACAACTTCCTGCACCCCGATGAGGAGCCCCGCGTGGCCTACCTCACCGACAAGCTGAAGGAGGCCGAGGGTCCCGTCGTGGCCGTCAGCGACTGGATGCACGCGGTGCAGGACCAGATCCGCCAGTGGGTCCCGCAGAACTACTGGACGCTCGGCGCCGACGGTTTCGGCTTCTCCGACACGCGTGCCGCGGCCCGTCGCTTCTTCAAGATCGACGGCCCCTCGCTCGCCGTGCGCGCCCTGCAGGCCCTGGCCGAAGAGGGCAAGGTCGACCGCGCCGTCGTCGGTCAGGCGATCGAGAAGTACCGCCTGCACGACGTCAACGCCGGCACCAGCGGCAACGCGGGCGGCGAGGCCTGAGTCCGGTGACGGGCTCCACCGTCGGACCCGGTTCCCCCCGCACCGCGGGCGGGGCCGGGTCCGACCGGTCTTCGGCGGGCGACGCCGCGGTCGAGAAGGCCGAGACCCTCACGTGGCTGCGGCGCATCTCCGGCGATCTCGCCACCGCGACGATCCAGCGCCTCGAAGAGACGCTCCCGTGGTACGCCGAGATGCCCCCCGCGCGGCGATCGGCGGTGGGGCTGGTCGCGCAGGCCGGCATCACCTCGTTCCTGCAGTGGTTCGAGGAACCGGCATCCACCCCCGCGATCGCGGCCGACATCTTCGCCGCGGCCCCGCGCGAACTGCTGCGCAGTGTGAGCCTGACGCAGACGCTGCAGCTTGTGCGCGTGACCGTCGAGGTCATGGAGGAACGCGTCGCCGGGCGGAGCGAGAAGGTGCGCGAGGCGATGCTGTCGTACTCGCGCGAGGTCGCCTTCGCCGCCGCCGACGTCTATGCCCGGGCGGCCGAGGCCCGGGGCCTGTGGGACGCGCGTCTCGAGGCGCTCGTGGTGGACTCGATCCTCACGGGCGAGGCCGACGACGAACTCCCCAGTCGCATCGCCGCCCTCGGGTGGCACGGTCATGGCGAGGTCGCGGTGCTCGTGGGCACCACTCCCCCGCAGCTCGACGTCGATCAGGTGCGGCGAACGGCGCGCAAGCTCGGCGTGGATGTGCTCATCGGCGTGCAGGGGTCGAGGCTCGTGCTGGTGGTCGGCCGTGCGGATCTGCCCGCACGCTCGAGCGGAGAGGACACCGCTGAACTGCCCTTCCCCGAGATCGCGAAGCGCCTCGAGCCCGGCTTCGGGTCGGGGCACCTCGTGCTGGGCCCGGCCGTTCCGGCTCTGGTCGACGCAGGACAGAGCGCCCGCGCCGCGCTGGCGGGTTTCGCCGTCGCCCGGGCATGGCGCCACGCCCCGCGTCCGGTCGAGGCCGACGACCTGCTCCCGGAGCGAGCCCTCGCGGGAGACGCAGTGGCCAAGCAGACCCTCGTCGACCGCGTCTACCGCCCCCTGCAGGCGCACAGCGCCGATCTCGTCGCGACCCTGTGGAGCTACCTCGACAACGGCCGGTCGCTCGAGGCGACAGCCCGCGAGCTCTACGTGCACCCCAACACGGTGCGCTATCGCTTGAAGCGCGTCTCCGAGGTGATCGGCTGGGATGCCACGGGCCCCCGCGAGGCGCTGATCCTGCAGACGGCGCTGATCCTGGGCTCGATCGGCACGGATGCCACCCGCCGGCGCGGTCTCGCCGGTCGGCGACCGCTCGCGTCCCGTTGACGCGCCCCTCGGCTTCCTCCCGTCGAGTGTCCCCGACACGCCGTTCCGCGCACGGGCGGGCGGCGTGTCGTGGACACTCGACGGAGGGGTGGCGGCCGTGCTGATGCACGGCGCGCACAAAGACACGCCGCATATCTGTGCCGATATCTCCATAAGCACCGGCCCGATCCTTGGCAGGATGGGACGGTGATCATCGCCGTCTTCCCCGGACAGGGCTCGCAGACCCCTGGGTTCCTCTCGCCGTGGCTCGAGATCGACGGGGCGCGTGAGCGCCTCGCCGCCTTCTCCGATCAGGCCGGAGTCGACCTCATCGCCGCCGGTACCGAATGGGATGCCGACCGGATCCGCGACACCGCGGTCGCCCAGCCGCTCATCGTCGCCGCGTCCCTGCTGTCGTGGGCGGCACTGAACGAGCGCACGGGCACACCCGTCGCCGGTGTCGCGGGGCACTCCGTCGGTGAGATCGCCGCTCTGGCGGCATCCGGGGTCCTGAGCGACGCGGACGCGCTGCGCCTGGTCGGTCTGCGCGGCCGCGCGATGGCCGAGGCGGCCTCGGCGGTCGACACCGGAATGAGCGCCGTCGTCGGCGGAGACGAACAGGCCGTTCTCGAACGCCTCGCGGCGCTGGACCTCACCCCCGCCAACTACAACGGCGGCGGGCAGATCGTCGCCGCCGGGGAGCTGCCGGCCCTGGCCGAGCTCACCGCGGAGGCTCCCCGCGGTGCGCGGGTCATCCCCCTGCAGGTCGCCGGTGCCTTCCACACCCGCTTCATGGAGCCCGCGGTCGAGACGCTGCGATCCGCCGCGGCCGACGTCGAGGTCGCCGACCCGAACCTGACGCTGTGGACCAACTCCGATGGCTCCGTCGTCTCCGACGGCCGCCGCGCGCTCGACCTCGTCGTCGCGCAGGTGGCCTCGCCCGTCCGCTGGGATCGCTGCATGGCCTCGTTCGCGGAGCGCGGCGTCACCGGCATCATCGAACTCTCGCCCGCGGGGGCGCTCACCGGGCTCGCGAAGCGCGCCCTGCGCGGCACCCCGACCGTGGCGGTCAAGACCCCCGACGACCTCGACGCGGCCGTCTCACTGCTGAAGGAAGACCAGGCATGAGCACCCCCACCCTCCGCCAGACCCAGGGCGCGGCCCACACCCGCATCTACTCGTACGGCGCGGCCCGCGGCGAGAACTTCGTCCCCAACGACGACCTCGTGGGTCCCATCGACTCGAGCGACGAGTGGATCCGCCAGCGCACCGGCATCGTCACGCGCGTCCGCGCCAACAAAGAGACGGATGCCATCGACCTGGCCGCCGAGGCCGCACGCGAAGCCGTGGAGAAGTCCGGCGTCTCCCCCGCCGACATCGACGCCGTGATCGTCGCCACCATCAGCAACCCGAAGCAGACGCCCTCGGCCTCCGCGATCGTCGCCGACCGGATCGGCGCGAACCCCGCCGCCGCCTACGACGTCAACGCCGCGTGCGCGGGCTTCGCCTACGGCGTCGGCCAGGCCGACGCTCTCGTGCGCGCGGGTCTCGCAACGCACGTCGTCGTCGTGGGAGCCGAGAAGCTCAGCGACATCGTCGACCCCACCGACCGCAGCATCTCGTTCCTCCTCGGCGACGGCGCGGGCGCCGTGGTCGTCGGACCGAGCGACACCCCCGGCATCGGCCCGACCGTCTGGGGGTCCGACGGCTCGAAGGCGGATGCCGTGGGCATGAACGCCACGCTCAACGAGTTCCGCGACGGCACGGCGCCGTGGCCCACCCTCCGCCAGGAGGGCCCCACGGTCTTCCGCTGGGCCGTGTGGGAGATGGTGAAGGTCGCGCGTCAGGCGATCGAGGCCGCGGGCATCGAGCCCGGCGACCTCGCGGCGTTCGTGCCGCACCAGGCCAACATGCGCATCATCGACGAGTTCGCCAAGCAGCTGGGCCTGCCCGAGACCGTCGTCATCGGCCGCGACATCGAGACCACGGGCAACACCTCCGCGGCATCCATCCCGCTCGCCACCCACCGTCTGCTCGAGGAGCACCCCGAGCTCAGCGGCGGTCTCGCGCTGCAGATCGGCTTCGGCGCCGGGCTCGTGTTCGGCGCGCAGGTCGTCGTGCTTCCCTGACGCGAGAGCGTCGAACCCTAGACTGATCGGGGCCTGTCAGGCCCGCCCCCAAGAAACAGGAGACATCATGGCATTCACCAACGACGAGGTTCTCGCCGGCCTTGCCGAGCTCATCACCGACGAGACCGGTATCTCGGCCGACGAGGTCGCCTTCGAGAAGTCGTTCACCGACGACCTCGACATCGACTCCATCTCGATGATGACGATCGTCGTCAACGCCGAGGAGAAGTTCGGCGTCACCATCCCCGACGACGAGGTCAAGAACCTCAAGACCGTCGGCGACGCCGTGACGTTCATCACGTCGAACCAGTCCTGACACCTCCCGGTGGGGGCTTCGGCCCCCACCGGTCACGACCTGTCGGCCGCACCAAGGATCTCTCGCTCATGAGCACACCCCGCATCGTCGTCACCGGCATCGGAGCCACCTCGCCCATCGGCGGAACGGCACCCGAGAGCTGGTCCGCCCTGCTCGCCGGAACCTCCGGCGCCCGATCCCTCGAGCACGAATGGGTCGAGCAGTACAACCTGCCCGTCACCTTCGCCGCCGAGGCGCTCGTGCGTCCCGAGACCGTGCTCGAGCGACCCGTCGCCAAGCGGCTCGACCCCTCGTCGCAGCTCGCCATGGTCGCGGCCAAGGAAGCATGGGAAGACGCCGGCAGCCCCGACATCGACCCCGACCGTCTCGGCGTCGACTTCGCCACCGGCATCGGCGGTGTCTGGACGCTGCTCGATGCCTGGGACACCCTGCGCGAGAAGGGCCCGCGTCGCGTCATGCCGATGACGGTACCCATGCTCATGCCCAACGCCGCGGCGGGCAACCTTTCGCTGCACTTCAACGCGCGCGCCTTCGCACGCACGGTCGCGTCCGCCTGCGCCTCGAGCACGGAGTCGATCGTCAACGCCGTGCAGCACATCCGCGACGGCCTCGCCGATGTGGTGATCGCGGGCGGGACCGAATCGGCCATCCACCCGATCACGATCGCCTCGTTCGCGTCGATGCAGGCGCTGTCCAAGCGCAACGACTCCCCCGAGACCGCCTCGCGCCCGGCGAGCATCGACCGCGACGGCTTCGTCATGGGCGAGGGCGCCGGCGTCCTCATCCTCGAGACAGAGGAGCACGCCAAGGCCCGCGGCGCCAAGATCTACGCCTCGATCGTGGGCGGCGGCGTGACCGCGGACTCGTACCACATCACCGCCAACGACCCCGAGGGCCACGGAGCCGCCCGCGCGGTGCACATGGCGCTGGAGATGGCCGGAGCTTCGGTCGACGACGTGACCCACATCAACGCGCACGCCACCTCGACGCCCGTCGGCGACCCGAACGAGTACAAGGCACTGCGCTCCGTCTTCGGCGACCGCGTCGACGAGATCCCCGTCTCGGCGACCAAGGCCTCCACCGGCCACCTGCTCGGTGGCACGGGTGCCCTCGAGGCGATCTTCACCGTGCTGGCTCTGCAGAACCGCGTCGCGCCGCCGACGATCAACCTCACCGAGCAGGACCCCGAGGTCCCGTTCGCCCTCTCCGGCTCTCCCGTCGAGCTGGGGGCGGGCGACCAGCTCGCCATCAGCAACTCGTTCGGCTTCGGCGGGCACAACGCCGTCGTCGCGATCGCCTCGGTCTGACCGCAGAAGAACGCCCCCTGGCATCCCCCCGACTGCGATCGGGGATGCCAGGGGGCGTTCTCTTTCATCCGGGTGGGGATACGCGGTCCCGGTGCCGGGTATGGACACCGGCCTCCGGTAGTGGCGCCTCCCCGCCCGGGGGTCTCAGCCGACCTTGTGCAGCCAGACGATCTGCTGATCGTCGCCCGCGTGGCGGAACGGCTCGAGCTCTTCGTCCCACGCGGAGCCGAGGGCGACGTCGAGTTCGCGCTGCAACTCGAAGGGATCGCCCGCGGCGACCTCCATGGCGTAGCGCACGCGGTCCTCGCCGATGACGACGTTGCCCGAGGCGTCGGTCTGCGCGTAGTGGATGCCGAGCCCCGGCGTGTGCATCCAGCGACCGCCGTCGCTGCGCGGCGTGGGGTCTTCACTCACCTCGAAGCGCAGGTGCTCCCATCCGCGGATCGCGCTCGCGAGCGCGGCGCCGGAGCCGACCGCGCCCTCCCAGTAGAACTCCGCGCGGCGGCTGCCCATCAGCACGGGCTGGTCGGCCCAGTCGAAGTTGACGGCACGGCCGAGCGCGCGTCCTACCGCCCACTCGAGGTGGGGGCACAACGCGCGGGGCGCGGAGTGGATCAGGATCACTCCGCGCGAAGACGTGATCGCCATGGTCTCTCCTTCGTCAGGTACGTCTTCCCCTACGACCTGTGATGGAGCACGGCGGCTGTTCGTTTGTCCCGGCAATTATCGCCCGTGCATAACGAAATCACAACACTGTGATTCAGCCGCCCGTCACGGAGGCGCTGTCAGGCGAACCAGAGTGCCCAGTACAACGCGAAGTTGCGGTTGCCGTAGGCCGAGCAGGCGTCGCCCGTGCCCCACCGGGCGGCGAGGGCCGCCGGGTTCGGCTGGTAGGGCGTGTAGTTGTACAGCGCCGCGGTGGCGCGGTTCGTGATCGTCACGTCGGTGCCGCCGCAGGCCGGGTCGGGCGAGTAGGCGATGTAGTGCGTTCCGGGCTGGCGCATGAAGCCCGAGGCGCTGTACGACTTCAGATCGGTCGTTCCCTGGGCGACCTGCTCGGCGAAGCCGGCCGCGCCCGGGTCGCACGCGGCGTCGTCGGGGCAGCGCGCCCCCATCGCGGCCCCCAGCTGCTCGGCGCGGGGGGCGCGGGCCGAGCGACCGGCGACGAGGCTCTGCTCCTTCTGCAGGGTCACCAGGATGACCTTCGCCGAGATGCCGCACGCGCGCTGCACGCGGTCGATCACCTGCGCGGCGGATAGCTCTCCCCCGTCCCACCCGTCGCAAACCGTCTCGCCCGTGGCATCCGAGACGATCGGTTCACGCGCGGGGAAGTCCACGCGCAGATCGGCGAGGCACGTGTCGCCCGTGCACGCGCCCACCTGGTCGTCGAGGAACGCCTGGATCTGATCGGCGGTCAGTGCGTCACCGTCGTAGAAGTCGTCGTCGCCGATCAGGGTGCCGGGGTCGAAGGACGCCAGGTCGACCGCGTCGCGTCGGGTCTCGGCGTTCCACGCGGCGTTCCACGCCCGCGTGAGCGACACCAGCGGCACGAGGGCGACCACGATCAGAGCGACGAGCACGACGGCCGTGACGCCGACGGTGATCCGGCGACGGCGGAGCACGCGCGCGCGGGCCGCGGAAGGCCGTCGCCTGCGTCTCTTCGCCACCCCTCGATCGTGCCGCACCGCGCTGACCGCTCGCTGCACGCACGGGGATGGCGTGGCGAGGCGGTCAGCGCGGTGAGGGGGGCGGAGCGATCCCGACTCAGCTGCCGGACGGAGCCGACGGCGTGGGAGCCGAGCCCTCTGCGGGCGGTGCGGGCGGGGTGGGCGCGCTGCCGTCGGTGGGAGGGGTGGGAGCGGATCCCTCGGCGGGAGGAGCGGGCGGCGTCGGGGCGGAGCCGTCGGTCGGCGGGGCGGGCTTCTCTCCGCCGGCCTCGGGGCCGTGGGCTCCGGGAACGTTCGCGCCCGAGCCGTCGCCGGGGCCGCATTCACCGGGGCCGGTGCCGTCGGGAGCGGCGGGGCCGGCGGGCGCGGTACCGTCGGTCGGAGCCGGTGCGGGCGTGGGCGCGGTGCCCTCGGCGGGGGCTCCGCTCGGCGTGGAGCCCGGCGTGGGAGCGGTGCCGGGGCCGGTCGCGCCCCCGTCGGCGCTCGGAGCCGAGGTCGCCGCGGTGAGCGTCGCTCCCCCGGTTTGCGCGGCCAGGGCGGCGCTGCCGCCGGTGAGCCCCGCCGCCACGATCACGGCCCCCGCGATGAGGGCGGGTCGCCGCCAGGAGCGGCGGCGCTGCTCGGTGGTCTCCTCCAGACGCGGGAGCGGCTGGGTGGGGTATTCGTCGTCGTTCATGATGTCCTCCTGCGCCGGTGGCTGTCACCGGCTCTGAGACCAGACTTCGAGCCGGGACTGAAGCGAACCTGAAGCCGGTGCTCGAGAGGCGAGCGCATACGCAAGCCATATCTCGCGTTCAGGGGGCGGCCCTATCGTCACTCGGATGTCCGCTCCCGCCCGTGTGCTCGTCCTCGACGACGACGAGACGATCCGCGTGTCCGTGCAGACCGCGCTGCGGGCGGAGGGCTTCGTCACCGAGGCCGCCCCCGACGGGAGCGACCTGAGCGCCCGCCTCGATCGATTCCGTCCCGACCTCGTCATCCTGGACTGGATGATGCCGGGACCGAGCGGCATCCGGTTGCTGCCCCTCGTCCGCGCGACGGGCGACATCCCGGTGATCATGCTGACCGCGCGCGACGAGGTCGACGACCGTCTGCGCGGCTTCGCGGAGGGCGCCGACGACTACGTCGTCAAGCCGTTCACGATGGCCGAGCTCGTCGCGCGCGCCGGGGTCGTGCTCCGTCGGCGCGGGCGCCTTCCGCAGACCATCGCGGTCGGCGACCTGCTGGTGGATCCCGATGCCGCGACCGCCCACCGCGCGGGAGCGCCGCTCGAACTGACGGCGACGGAGTTCCGCCTGCTGCAGCTGTTCGCGGAGAGTCGCGGACGCACGCTGTCGAAAGCGCAGATCCTCACCCAGGTGTGGGGCTACGACGATTACGACCCCAACCTCGTCGAGGTTCACCTCAGCGCCCTGCGTCGCAAGATGGAGCAGCACGGGCCCCGGCTGATCCACACCGTGCGCGGGTTGGGCTACCGCTTGAGCGCGGTCGCGTGAGTTCCGCGGTCCTACGCTCCGGGTCGCTGCGACGCCGCACGATCGTCGCCGTCGTGGCTCTCGTTGCGCTGCTGCTCGTGGTGCTGGCGGTCGTGGTGGACCTGGCGCTCGGCGCGCGACTGCGCGGACAGATCGAGGAGCGCTTGCGTGATCGCGCCGCCGCCACAGCGTCGCTGGTCGGCATCGTCGACGACTCCGACCTGGCGGAGCGTCTGTCGGACCAGGGCCTCGCCGTCCGCATCGACTCCGCCGGGGGCGGGTCGGTGGTGGCGGGCCCGAGCCCCGAGCAGCTGCGCGAGGCGCCGGGCGGGCCGGGAGGACCGGGGGGCGGGGCGCCCGGGGAGCGTTCGGTACCGCAGCCCACGCCCTCCAGCGGCGTGGATGTCGTGGCATCCGAGGTGTCGGGCGACGATCAACTGATCACCCTGCGCTCGACGCTCAGCGACGGATCGACTTTAACGCTCACCGCTTCGGCCGTCGGTGTCGGCGAGACCCTGGGGCAAGTGCGATGGATCATGGCCGTGTCGTCGATCGGGGTGCTCGTCCTCGCGGCGGGCGCCGTGACACTCGTCGTCCGGCGGAGCCTGCGCCCCCTCGACCGGGTCTCGGAGGTTGCCCGAGCGATCGGCGCGGGCGAACGGGAGCGGAGACTGCACCCGACGCGCACTGACACCGAGATCGGTCGAGTGGCGACGGCGCTCGACGACATGCTCGACGATGTCGTGGGCGCGGAGAAGACGGCCCGCGAGGCCGAGCAGCGGCTGCGGGCGTTCCTCTCGGATGCCGCTCACGAGCTGCGCACGCCCGTCGCCGGCATCCGGGCGGCCGCCGACACCCTCGTGCGTGCCGACCTGGACGGGCCCGAACGCGAGATGCTCGCCGCGCACGTGGCACGGGAGGCCACGCGCGCGTCGCGCCTCGTCGACGACCTGCTGACGATGGCGCGAGTGGATCGTGGACTCGATCTGCAACTCGTCGACATCGATCTGCGCACGCTCGTGGATGCCGAAGCGCGTCGCATGCCGCTGGTGCACCCCTCGGTGCGGCTGCGAACGGCCGTCCCCGACCAGCCGGTCCGGACGACCGTGGATGTCGATCGCATCGCCCAGGTCGTGGCGAACCTGATCGAGAACGCCGCCCGTGCGACGGGCGGGACCGGGGAGATCGAACTCGCCCTGCGGATGGACGACCGACGCGCCGTGATCTCGGTGACCGACGACGGCCCGGGGGTGCCCGCCGCCGACCGGGAGCGGATCTTCGACCGGCTGGTGCGCCTGGATGCCGCGCGGGCCTCGGCCGCGGGCGTCGGACTGGGATTGCCGATCGCCCGCGGGATCGCCCGCGCGCACGGCGGCGACGTCCAGTACGTCGCGTTGCCGACGGGGGCGCGTTTCGAAGTCGAGCTGCCGTTCACCGTCGCCTGAACGCGGCGCGATCAGCGCGCCGCGCGTGAGGCGAGACGATGAGCGCGCGCCGGGCGCGGGCGCCGTCCGCCCGGCGGGCGGAGCGTGAACGGCGCCCGCGCCGTCAGCCCGGGGCGGGGATGCGTCAGTTCGCCGTGCGACCCACCGGGCGGCGGGGCGGGGCGGGCGGCGGGGCGATTCCCGCGGCCGTGAGTGTGAGACCGTCGGCGCCGCTGGCGTCGTGCATCATCTGATCGATGAGCTCGCGGTCGATCGCGGGCTCCCGACCGCCGTAGAACTGCATGACCAACGCGTTCGAGGCGTGGATCCACAGGCTCGCCTGGCGCACGCCCTCGTTGACGGGCAGCTGGAGCATGAACCCCTCATTGCGTCGCAACTTGTTCATGACGACGATGCGGAGGTGAGCGAGGATGCGGTCGTCGATGTCGAACGATGCGCGGTCTCGGTAGATAAGTCTTCCCACGACAGGTCCTTTTCTGGCGCGCCGAAACGTACCGGTAGAGCAAGGGCGGGACCACGCCGGGAAGCGAGGCAATGCGGGAGTTCCAGTATTCCACTCCGCACGCCGTGGGGATACTCCGCGAGCGATATATCGCTCACCGGGTGTGTCGCGCCTCGGGGGCCGTTCTAGAGGTCGCGGCGAATGCCCAGGCTGTCCGACGACAGGGTCGCTAAGTTGGGTCACGATCTGCGATCATCCGACCCACGAGAGAGAAACCCGTGAGCCATCACCGCACCTCCCCCGACCAGGAGGGCCGATCTTCGAGCCCCCTCTTCTCGAGAGGGGGTGAGATCTGATGCTGGCTGCGGCCCTGACGCTTCTGTTGGGGATCATCGTGACCCTGGCGATCATCGTCGCCTGCGGATTCTTCGTCGCGCAGGAATTCGCCTACATGTCCGTCGACCGGGCGCGGCTGACCGCGCGGGCCGAGAAGGGCGACGCGCAAGCGAAACGTGTTCTCGCGATCACCAAGCGCACGTCGTTCATGCTGTCGGGTGCCCAGCTCGGCATCACGGTGACCGGACTGCTCATCGGGTACGTCGCCGAGCCGCTGATCGGCGAGTCGATCGGCACGCTGCTGGGCGGCGTCGGCGTCGACCCGGCCGTGTCCGTGCTGATCGGAACCGTCGGCGCGCTGCTGCTCGCGACCGTGGTCACCATGATCTTCGGCGAGCTCTACCCGAAGAACCTGGCGATCGCGAACCCCGAGCCGCTCGCGCGCGCCCTCGCCGTGCCGACGCGCATCTACCTGCTGCTCTTCGGCTGGCTCATCACGGTGTTCGACGTCGCGGCCAACGCGCTTCTGCGCCTCCTGCGCATCGAGCCCCTCGAGGACGTCGACGAGAGCGCCACGGCGCGAGACCTCGAAGCGATCATCGAGGAGTCGCGCCAGAGCGGCGACCTGCCCGACGACCTGTCGATGATCATCGACCGCATCCTCGACTTCCCCCAGCGCGACGTCGAGCATGCGATGGTGCCGCGATCGCAGGTGGGATCGGTGACGCCCGAGACCACCGTCGGCGAGGTGCGCGCTCTCATGGCCACCGGCCACACGCGCTACCCCGTGATCGGCGCGGAGGACTCCCCCGTCGGCGTGGTCGAGCTCATCGACATCCTCCGAGAGGATTCCGCGGATGCCGCGCCGGTGGCATCCGTCATGCGGTCGGCGGTCGTCATCCCGACATCGATGCTGCTCCCGGTGGCCCTGGAGCGCATGCGGCAGACGCGCAACGAGTTGGCGTGCGTCGTGGACGAGTACGGCAACTTCGACGGCATCCTGACCATCGAGGACCTGACCGAAGAGGTCATCGGCGAGCTCTCGGACGAGCACGACGCCGAGGTGGCCGAGGTGTCCGCTGTCGGCGACGACGCGTGGAGCGTACCGGGCGACCTGCACCTCGACGAGCTCGAGAGGCTCATCGGTCACGACCTCGCCCACAGCGACGTCGAGACCGTCGCGGGTCTCGTGATCGAAACGCACGGCGACCTCCCGCCCGTCGGCGGGGTCGTACGGATCGACCTGCCCGAGCGGGCGTCCGAGACCGTGCAGGGACTCGATTACGAGCGCTGGCTCGCGGTCGAGGTCGTCGAGGTCGACCGTCACGTGCCGTCGCAGTTGCGCGTGCAGCTGCACGAGGTGGATCGGGATGCCGCCGCCGTCGACGGCCCGGCCCACGGCGAGGAGGTGGCCCGATGAACGGCTGGACCGTCGCGCTCATCACGGCCGCGCTCATCATCGCGAGCGCCTTTTTCGTCATCGTCGAGTTCGCCCTCCTCGCGGCCCGTCGTCACCGGCTCGAGGAGGAGGCCGCCACGAGCGCGTCCGCCCGCGCGGCCCTGCGCGGGGTCAACGAGCTCACCGTCATGCTCGCGTTCGCGCAGCTCGGCATCACCGCCTGCACGTTCCTGCTCGGAGCGATCACGAAGCCCGCGATCGACTACGCGCTGGCCCCGGTGTTCGAGGCGTGGGGTCTCCCCTACGTCCTGGCCGACATCATCGCGTTCATGCTCGCGCTGATCGTGGTGACGTTCCTGCACCTGGTCATCGGCGAGATGGCGCCGAAGTCGTGGGCGATCGCGCACCCCGAGACCGCGGCGAAGGCCACCGGCATCCTGGCCCGTGCGCTCACCTGGCCGCTGCGTCCGTTCCTGCTGTGGATCAACCACATCGCGAACCGCCTGGTGAAGGCCTCGGGCGTCGAGCCCGTAGACAAGGCCGCGGCGGGTGGGCAGGACGCCGACACGATCCGCGAACTGGTCGCGCACTCGCGTCAGGCGGGCACGCTCGAGCAGCAATACTCCGAACCCATCGCCCAGGCGATCGCGCTCGGCACGCTCACCGTGGGCGACATCGTGCGCACCGACCGCTCCCCCACGGCCGTTGCGATGGACGCCACGGTCGCCGACGTCCAGGCCGTCGCGGCGTCGTCCACGCACCTGCGCATCCTGGTGGGCTCGGGTGCGGCGTCTCGCGTGATCCACGTGCGCGACACGCTTGCCATCGATCCGTCGACGCCGGCGCGCGACATCGCCCGCGATCCGCTGCTGCTCGAGCCCTCGGCATCCGCCTACGACGCCCTCGCCCGCATGCGCCGCGGACGGGTGCAGCTCGCGACCGTGGTCGAGGGCGAGAGGCTCGTCGGCGTCGTCACGCTCGACGACCTGCTGCGCGAGATCCTGCCCGGGCCGGGCGAGCCCGAGGTCGTCGCCGCGGGATGACTCGGTTCGGGGCGGATCCTTCCGTTCGGGGCGAGAATCGCGCGCCCCGAGGCGAGGATTCCGCCCCGAACCGGTCGGGTGATGCCGGAGCGCGAGAGTCAGGTCGGGCTGTCAAGCCGTCCGGAGGGATGAGGAACGCGGCGTACCGTCGCCCGCATTCACCCCCTCATCTCTTCGGAGGACATCCATGAGCAAGACCTGGTTCATCACCGGTGCATCCAAGGGCTTCGGCCGCGAATGGGCCGAGGCGGCGCTGGAGCGCGGCGACAACGTCGCCGGAACGGCCCGCAACCTCGACGACGTGCAGGAGCTCGTCGACTCCCACCCCGACACGTTCCTGCCCCTGCAGCTCGACGTCACCGACCGCTCGGCGGACATCGACGCCGTGCGGAAGGCGCACGAGAAGTTCGGCGTACTCGACGTGGTCGTCAACAACGCCGGCTTCGGGCATTTCGGCATGGTCGAGGAGCTCACCGAAGACGAGGTGCGCGCTCAGCTCGAGACGAACTTCTTCGGCGCGCTGTGGGTCACTCAAGCGGCTCTTCCGATCATGCGGGAGCAGGGCTCGGGCCACATCATCCAGGTCTCGAGCATCGGCGGCATCAGCGCGTTCCCGACCGTCGGCGCCTACCACGCGTCGAAGTGGGCGCTCGAGGGACTGTCGCAGTCGCTCTCGCAAGAGGTCGCGGGCTTCGGCATCCATGTCACCCTCATCGAGCCCGGCGGGTACTCCACGGACTGGTCGGGTCCGTCGGCCAAGCGCAGCGACGAGATCGACGCATACTCCGCCGTGCGCGAGGAGGCGGCCAAGCGTCCGTCGGCCAACGACCCCGGTAAGCCCGAAGCCACACGCTCCGCGATCCTGAAGGTGGTGGATGCCGAGAACCCGCCGCTGCGCATCTTCTTCGGCAAGGCGCCCCTCGGCATCGCCGAGCGCGACTACGAGTCGCGTCTGCAGACGTGGCGCGAATGGCAGCCGGTGTCCGAAGAGGCGCACGGCTCGTAATCGCGAGTCCGGCGTCTCCGGCGCGCCGTCCGTGCGCCGGGGCGTCCGGTGACCGCCCCGGCGCACGGGATGCGCCCCGGTACACGTGAACCGCCCCGGGGGCGCCCGAGCAGGCACCCGCGGGGCGATCTCGCGCCGCTCTACTTCGCCACCACCACCCTCAACGGAGCGCTCGTGGTCGCTCCTCCGGCGTTCGCGAACTCGATGGTGTAGGTGTACGTGCCGACCGCGCGGCCGGTGACGGGAACGACCACTTTCTGCGCGGCCGGGGTCGCCGCGGTGAGCGCGCCCGACGCGATCTCGACGTCGTTCTCGAGCAGGCGGTACGAGGTCGCGTTCGTGCCCCACCAGAGGTTCGCCGTCAGGGAGTACGCGCCGTCGCGGTCGCTGTTGTCGGAGGAGAGCACGGGCGCTCCCGGAGCGGCATCCGTCACCTTCACCGTGAGCGGTTTGGTCGCCGTCGTCCCCTTCGAGTTCACCAGCTCACCCGTGAACTGATAGGTGCCGTTGCCGAGCCCGGCGATGTCGACGACGCTCTTCTGCGCATTCGGCGTCGCCATCGTCAGGGGCATTGTCGCGACCAGTTCCCCGTCGCGGTACAGCTTGAACAGCGAGCCGTTCGAGCCCCACCACAGGTTCATCGTGAGCTGGAAGGTGCCGTCCTTCAGGCCGGTGTCCCAGCCGTCGTTCGACGAGAGCACGCCCGCGCCCGGGGCGGCGGTGGCCCCGTCGTTCGACGGGACCTCGGGCAGGGTGATCGTCGACGTCGCGGCCGAGCGGTCTCCCTCGCCGACGGCGTTGACGGCCGCCACCTCGAAGGCGTGCGCCGAACCCGGCGCGAGGTCGGACAGCGTGCAAGTGGTCTCGGCCACCTCGCACACCGGCTCGGTGGCGCCGGCCTCGTAGACCCGGTAGCCCGACAGCGCCGCGCCGATCTGCGCCGGCGCCTCCCACGCGACAGTGATCGAGGTGTCGGATGCCGCGGTGGCGGTGACCTTCTGCGGTGCCGTCGCGCGGGTGGTGTCCCTCACGGCGAGCCACGAGATGACGGGCTTCTCGCTGCCCGCGCCCTCGTTGGTGATCACGTAGTCGACCGTCGCCGCCTCGGTCAGGGTGAACGTCAGATCGCCCGTCAGCGGTCCGCTCACCCCGGTCAGTGGCACATTGCCCTTGGCGAGCTCGGTCCCGCCGAACGACACGGTGTGATTCATCGTGCGGTTCAGACCCCACCACTCGGTGAACCCGCCGGTCAGCGTGTATTGCCCCGCGGGCAGCGGGAGGCGGTAGGTGAGTCGCGTGGTGTCCTGGTACAGCCCGGTCGAGAACTTGTCGGTGATGTCGGTCGAGCCCTTCACCTTCATGCCGTCGGCGACGTATCCCCACTCGCCCGCCGAGGTCGAGACCTGATCGACTTCGTCATTGCGCAGCGTCGGTACGGCCTTCTGGACCGCGGTGAATTGCGGCGACGGCGTCGTGCCGGTTCCGGAGTCGATGTAGTAGACGAGCCCCGAGGGGATCACCTCATAGGCGGCGACCACCTTCTGACCGCCCTCGGTGAAGCGCCCGGTCAACACCAGCTTCTGCAGGTCGGTGCGCTTCTGGGCGGCCGAGTCGGCATCCCAGGTCACGGCCATGTCGGCCCCGTCGACCGGGACCGTTGCGGGCAGTTCGTCGTCGGCCTTCAGCGTGCCGACCACGCCGAGATCGCGCGGAAGCGCCTGCACGTAGACGAGGGCGAGGCGGGCGTTGTAACCCGACGTCCCCGTGGTGCCGAACTCCATGCGCACGACACCGTCCGCCGCGAGGGTGATGCGCTGGGCGACCGGCGTGGCCGCGCCGTTCGAGACCGCGGACTGCGTGGTCTCGGCTGCGCCCGGAGCCCGCACCTTGCTGTAGACGTTGGTCGTCAGCCCCGCCCGCGGAGCCTGCACGGCGACCACGTTGTAGGAGCCGGCGGGCAGGGTGAGGCTGTAGACGATCGGCTTGTTGAAGTCGGCGCCGAGGTACGACGAGCCCCAATCGGTCGGTGAACCCGCCGCGACGGTCGTCGCGGTGGTCGCGTAGCCCCAGGTCGCCGCGGAGCTGGTGCCGTCCCACTTCTGGTCGGCGCTGTCGTTGCGCAGGTCGGGGAACGCCGCTTTCGCCGTGGCGAACACCGAGCCGGCGGCCGCGCCCGACGAACCGGAGTCGATCAAGTACGTCAGATCGGCCGGCAGGGTCAGCACCGACGCGGTGATGCGCTGGTACACGCCGGCGGCGGTCTTCTCCGACGTGCGTCCGGTGGCCGTGAACGAGCTCAGCTCGGCGGCGGAGCCCGCAGCGCTCACCGAACCGGCGGTCCAGGTGATCGCGGCATCCGTGCCCTCGACCGACACCGTCGCGGGGAGGGTGCGAGCGGGGAGGGTCATCGAGAGCGTGCCGACGTCTTTCACGTCGTCGCTGACGTCGCGCGGGGTGAGCTGATCGACGGCGACGGCCAGACGCGCCTCCAGAGCGCGGGCGCCCTCGGCGTCGAGTCCGTACGCTCCCGGATCGGCGACCGCGTCGCGAGCGGCGTCGCGCGCCGACTGAAGCCGCGCCCACGAGTCGACGCTGTACTCGTCTTCGTCGAGGGCGCGTGCCGTGTCCACGCGCGCGGCCAGAGCCGAGGTGTCGACCTTGCTCGCGTCGGCGTTCGCGGTCACGACCCCCACCGCGTCGACGTTCAGCGCGTCGGCGTTCGCGGTGCGGATCTCGACCGTGTGGGTGCCGTTGCGGAGCCCCCGCAGCATGTACGCGGTGCGTTCGCTGCCCGCGGCCAGCGTCGGTGCGGCGGCGACGAGCTGCTCGCCGTCGACGATCACGTCGAGGGTCGGAGCTCCGGAGTTGGTGCCGACGATGTCGAGACCGGTCCCCGCGAACGTGTACGCCATGGTCGCACCCTGTCGGGTGCTCTTCGAGGCGGTGCGCTGCCACTCGTACATGCCCTGGCCGTTGACATGGCTCCACCCGTCGTCGAAACGCAGGACGGATGCCGAGGTGTCGCTCCAGCTGGTCTGGTGCATGCCGTCGATGATCTGGGTGTAGTACGGCGTGTACCCGGGCACCGTCTCGACGGTGAGGTTGTCGAAGCGCACAAAGCTGAAGCTCGATCCGAGCTGGATGCGTCCGGTCGCCTGGGGGGCGGCATCCGTGTACGAGGCCACTTCGACCCCATTGATCTGCGCGGTGTAGACCTCTCCCGCCACCTTCAGGGCGATGCGGTTCCACACGCCCGAGCCGGTGCGGAAGTCGACGCCCGCCGTCGTCGAGGTGTTGCCGGTGGCGATCACCGTGCCGTAGCGCTGCAGGGCCCACGCCCCGGTGGGCTCGACGCGCAGCTCGGCGGCCGAGACCGCCTGGCCGTTCGCCGTGCCGCCCTGCTCGCGCGCGCCGATGGTGGCGTACTGAGCCCCGTCGGCCTCGAACATCACGTCGGCGCCGACCACGTAGTTCGCCCACCGCGCGTCGCCGATGGTCGTCTTGGGGTCACCGCCGTTCCATGCGCCGCCGGCCATGCCCGAACCGATCTGCTGGCGCAGCACGCGCCCGTGCGCGGCGTCGGAGGTCGCGACGGATTCGAAGGCGCCGTTCGTGTCGTTGGTGTAGCGCGGGGTCGCACCCTGGTCTTCGGCCTGCACGCTCGGGCTGCCCGACGATTTGTCGGCCGCTCCCCTGCTGGAGAGGTAGCCCTCGCCGCTGTCGACGAGGGTGCGCGTGTCAGGGTCGTAGCCCTGCACGTCGCCCGTGCCGCGGTAGTCGAAGTCGTCGGCGTACAGGTAGCCGTCGTCGACCACACCGTTGACGTCGCCGGTCGAATCGGTATCGAGCACGTCGCGGCCGCCGTCGGTGGCGGTGTACTCCGTCGTCGCGGGGGCGGTGCGTCCGAAGCCCTCGCGCGGCGCGATCTCGCCATCGCGTGTCTCGGCGTGATCGAGCGTCGTGGCCGTCACCGTCGACCACGGCTTCACGGTGACGGTGTAGCTCCCGTCAGCGGCGGGCGCCATCTCGGCGAGGGGGCGGACGTAGTTGGCATCCGCCGCCTGCCCGGCGTCGGCCGCGCGCGTCTCCCACACCTCCAGCGTCCTGTCGTCGCCCAGGGGCATCCCGTCGACGGCGACGCGGTAGGTCTTGGTGAACGAGCTGTCGTTGACGATGACGGTGGAGAAGTCCGCACCGTCGGGGTCGGCGAGGGTCGTGTACGACGCCCCGCCCGAACGGGCGCCGCTCGGCGGGTTGCCCGTGCCGAGCTCACTGCCCGAGGCCTGCGGGATCGCGCGCCAGATGCCCGCGGTGTTGTCGTCGTTCTCCCACCCGAGCGTGGCGAACTGCGTGAACTGCTCGAGCACCGCAAGGCCGCCGTCGTACGAGATCCAGCCCGACCAGGGTTCACGGGCGTTCACGAGCTCCTTCGAGGAGTACTGGAAGCCGTCGTAGAACGACCCGATCGCCGGCTGGAAGATGTTGAGCGTGCGGCGCGACGCCGAGAAGCCGGTGGTGACCCAGTTGCCCATCTCGAGCGCGCTGCCGGGGCCGCCCATCGAGGTGCCCACCCCGCCCTGCTCGTTGCTGTTGGTGTTGTTCGGGCGGTCGGCGGAGTTCGAGAACGTCGACTGGCCCTCGGAGTTCCACACCTCACGATCGAGCTGCTCGGCGATCTTCTTCATGTTGCCGTTGCGGTCGTCGGCGCTGCTGTAGTGGAAGCCGACGATATCGACGGCGTCACGCAACGAGGAGTCGCTGCCGGTCATCGCATCGCCCAGGGCGACCGGCGGGGTGCCGACGGTGTCGCCGGCGATCGTACGGATCGAGGTGTACAGCTCGCGCTCGGTCGGCGAGGCGAAGCCGTTGTTCGGGTCGCCCGCGGTGGCGCCCTCGTAGCCCTTCGTGTCGTTCCGCAGCCACCCGGAGAAGTCCTTATAGAGCTGCAGGTCGGGGTTCGAGGTCTCGTTCGCGTCGGGGTTGATCGAGTCGATCATGTAGCCGAACTGCCGGTAGGCAGCCAGGGTGGTGTTCTTGAACCAGACGTACTGGTCCTGGTGGTTCGTCACCCACGTCGGGCGGTTCCAGCGGAGGATGCTGACGTGCACCGGACCGTGCGCGACGGTCTTCGCATCGGCGGCGAGCTGGAATCCGGGCTCGCGGAGCACGTTGGGGTACTCGTCGCGCGAGCGCATGGTCGAGGCGTTCGCTCCAGTCGAGGTGTTGCGGTCGTTGCCCATCTCGATTTTTACGGTGTTCATGATCGGATGGTCGCCACCGAAGAGCGTCTCGATGAGTTCCCAGTACTTCTCGGGGTGCTGCGACTTGTAGTCCAGCAGCAGGGCGCTCGTCGAGTTCGCGCTGAGCACCCCGAAGCCTTTGAAGGTCAGACCGTTGACGTTCTTCGCCGCCGCGGCGACGTCACTGCCGCGCACCGTCACGGTGACGGGATCGGCGCCGGCCGCCTGTGCCGCGGTCGGAACGAGAAGGGCGCCGATCATCGTCGCCGTGACGAGTGCGGCCGCCGCCGCAGTGCGGACCGTAGGACGGGGATGAGGTCGAACCGGGGGGATCGGTGCCGTGACCATGGGGAGTCTCCTTCGACGGGGGCGCAGCGTCGGTCCGTTCCGATCGCCGCAGGGCACGCCCGTGTGCCCGCCCACATCGTCGGTCACCAGGTATGTCGCGCGGAAGCAAAACGAACACGTTCGATCACTCTTGAATCGATACGTACATTGCCCTACGCTGGCCGATCATGAGCGCAGGTTCTCCGCCCTTCGGACTGTCGCGCCGTGAACGCATCCTCGACGAGCTTCGCCGCACCGGATCCGTGAGGGTCGCCGACCTCGCCCGCGATCTCGGCGTCGCCGAGCTGACCATCCGGCGCGACATCGGCCAACTCGCCGACCGTGGACTGCTGACCCGGGTGCACGGCGGAGCGACGCTGCGCAGCCGGCTCGACACCAGCGTTCCCGCCGAGGCTCGGACGTCGGCGCCCATCCGCTTTCGGGTCGGAATGGTCACCCCGTCGCTCACGTACTACTGGCCGCACATCATCGTCGGCGCCCGCGCCGCCGCCACCGAGCTCGGTGTGCAGCTCGTGCTGCGCGGCGCCAGCTACTCGGTCGCCGATCAGCGGCGGCAGATCGCCTCGCTCGTCGACTCGGGGAGCCTCCACGGCCTGATCGTCGCCCCCGAGACCACCGGCGCCGACGGGCGGGCTTTCCTGCACTGGCTCGAGTCGCTCCCGCTCCCCGTCGTGCTCGCCGAACGCCGGGCGGCATCCGCCCTCGCCCTCACGAAGCTCGAATGGGTCACGACGGATCACGTCTTCGGCGGGTCGCTCGCGGCCGATCACCTCGCGACGCGCGGACACACCCGCGTGGGGATCCTCACCTCGGCGGGATCGCCCACCTCGTCGCAGCTGCGGCGCGGATGGGAACGCTCGCTCGCCGAACTCGGGCTCGACTGCCCCGTCGACGTCGACGCCTCGCTCGACGCCCTCGACGGCACCGCCCGCGAGGCGGTCGTGGCCGACCTGCTCGCCCAGTGCCGCGCCACCGGCACCACAGCGCTGCTCGTGCACTCCGACCCGCAGGCGGTGCTCGTGCAGCAGTACGCGCGCGACCACGGCTGGCACGTTCCCCAAGACCTCGCGATACTCGCCTACGACGACGAGGTCGCGGAGAGCGCCGAACCGCCGATCACGGCCCTGCGCCCCTCGAAGCAGCACGTCGGACGTCTCGCTGTCGAGACCATGGTCGGACGCCTGAGCGAGGGAGCGAGCCGGCCGGTCCAGCGGACGTACGTCCTCCCCGTGCTGCACACGCGCGAGTCGACCTGAGCGATCGGCGCTCGTCTCGCCACGTGCGCCTCGACGGACGCTCCATCGAACGCCGTCGCGCCGCGGGTGGGTCAGCGCACGTAAGCGTCGACGAGAAAAGACCCCCGGATGCCGCGGAACGCCTCGACCAATCGATCGAGCGCCGCGCGGTTCCAACTCGCGAGCTGCAGATCGTGGGGGCCGAGTGGCTCGAGCCTCCCGGTGCGCAGCCGCACGACTTCCCACCCCGCCCCGCGGAGCGCGCGGTCCTTGCGCCGATCGGCGTCTTCGCGACGACCGACGTGCTCGAGGCCGTGCCGGCCGATCGAGTCGTACTCGACGGCGATGCGCAGTTCGGGGAAGACGAAGTCGGGCCACACCTCCAGGTGATCGAAGAATGGCCGCGCCACGCGGACCGCGTTCAGCTTCTCGCTCAGGTTCAGCCGCTCGCGCAGGTCAGCGCGCACCCGCCCTTCGACGGCGGAGGCGGGCTTCGGAGCGCACACCGAGACGAACGCCTCCCCCACGGTCACGTCGGGCGTCTTGCCGCACAGACGCTGCGGGCGCGGGGCGCGTCGCGCCCGCAGGACCGCGTTGGCGGACACCGCGGGCTTCGTGACGTCGTCGCGCAGGGGCAGCGCCACGGCGCGGGTGGGGTTCGCCCGCTCGCTGCAGTCGGGGCACCACGCGCTGCGACGGCGCTCCCGCCCTGGGCGCAGGCGCTGCTCGGCCGGGGTGGCGGCGAACCGGTGTCCGGCGTCGCACTGCCAGAGCAGCAGGACGTCGGCGGCGGGAGGGACCTGGCTCAGCGCGATCCCGTCGTTGAGGTCGGGATGATACTGCCGCACGAGAGCCGGGAACGTGGCCCAGGCCGCGCGGTACGCCCCCAGGGGGTAGGGCACCTCGAGCCCCTTCGACCACTGCCTGCGGGCCCACCACGCTTGCACTCTCTCTGGCACGCGCCCGACGGTAGCGCCGACCCCCGACACCGACGGAAGAGTCGCGGAATCGTCGGCGCGCGGGAGCCGGCCCCCGCGGGACGGAGGCGGGGCCGGGTGAAGGCGCCTAGTGTCGAGTGATGACGACTCCCCCGCGCCGATCCGTCCCGCTGTCGATGTGGCTGTGCACCGCCGCGGTGATCGCCTTCGCCGCGGTCGCGCTGTTCGACACCGACGGGCTGTGGCGGTGGAACATCATGGCTCTCGGGCTCGCCCTGGTGATCGCCGGTGGCGTGCGGCTCGGTGTCGAGCTCCTTCGCGCGCACGCCCCGGAGGGGCGGGACCCGCGTGAGCCCCGAGGGGAGAAGTAGGGCGGGTGGGACTTGAACCCACGATCGTCGGGTTATGAGCCCGCTGCCTTGACCAGCTTGGCCACCGCCCCCAGCGGAAACGAGCCTACCGGCATCCGGATGCCGATCTCGAAAGCGGTCGCGGCCGGCGCCCTCCGTGACGCGCGCGGCTAGCGCCGAGAGCCCACCGGCGTCAGGCGGGGGATCCAGCACCGCACGTCGCGCGCGTAGGAGAGGTAGTCGTCGCCGAAGGCCCGGACCAGGTCGGACTCCTCGTGGGGACGGATCGCGTAGTTCCAGATGAGCGAGCCCGCGAGAGCGTAGACGACCACCATCCACGATGACATCAGCAGTCCGACCCCCACGCCCTGCGCGATGCCCGCGAGCGCCATCGGGTTGCGGACGAAACGGTACGGCCCCGCCACCACCAGACGGTTCGGCATGGCGGAGGGCAGGGGCGTGCCGTCCCCCTTGACGGTCATGGCCGCCGCCGACCACAGCCCGAGGGCGCTGGCGGCGACCACGACCGCGACCCCCGTGATGACCACGCCGTGGGGCAGCGGCAGCACGAGCCGCCACCGCTCCTCGAGGAAACGGATGACGAGGGGGAACACGACCAGGAAGAGTCCCCAGAACACGACGATCTGCGCGGCCGTCGCGATGACGTGGGCCAGGGGCGTTGCGCGCGAGCGAGCCGGTCGGAAGGCGAACGGACCGACCAGCAGCAGCGAGGTCGGGATGCGGCCGAAGACGAGCAGCAGCCACGCGCCCACGGAGGCGGCGCTCGCCGCGATCATGAGGATCACCCCCACCCCGGCGAGGGTCGTCATCGTCGCGTACAGCGCGAGGAGGGCCGTCACCACCAGGGTCCAGGCGGTCGCCGCTCCCGCTGCCACCCGTGACGCCCGGCCCGGCAGCACGGCCGCCAGGGCGGACGACACGACGAACAGCGGGATGTCGACCACGGCCACGACGACCGGGTCGAGCCCGCCGAAGGTCGCTTCACGGACGAAGGGCACGGTGAACACCGACACCCACCAGGCGGCGCCGGCCACCGCCTGCAGCGCGAAGTACGTGCGACCGGCCAGGCGTGCGGTCGGCGAACGCAACGACACCGCCGGATCCCGTCGCCTCGTCAGTGCACGCGGGGTGCGGCGGGCTTGCCGTCGGCGGTGATCTGCGGGTGGTGCTTCGTCAGCTGGATGACGCCCCAGGTGGCGATCGCCCCCGCGATGACGAACCCGATGAGCGCCCAGGCGGGGGCCGTGGAGGCCTCGCCGAGGACGAGCAGGCCGATGAGCACGGCGACGATGGGGTCGATGACGGTCAGTCCCGCGATCACCAGGTCGGGCGGACCGACCGAGTAGGCCGTCTGCACGAAGTACGCGCCGACCGCGACCGCGGCGAGCAGCGCCACGAGGCAGAGAAGCGTCAGCCACTCGAAGTTGCCGGCCTGGGCGCGGCTGATGACGACCTTCGCGAGCGTCGCGACGAACCCGTAGATCACGCCCGCGGCCATGATGTAGAACAGCGCCTGCGCGCGACGACGAACGAGCACCCAGAACACGCCGAACACGATGACGACCACGGCGAGGATGCCGAGGATGATCAGCAGTTCGCGCTCGGTGATGACGTGCTCGGTGGCGAAGAACGCGGCGATCGTCACGAAGATGAAGATGCCGCCGACGCACAGCGCGATCGCGAACAGCGACTGCTTGGTCGGCTTGTGGCGCGACACGCGCGCATTCAGCACGGTCGTGATGACCAGGGCGATCGCGCCGAGGGGCTGCACGAGGATGAGCGGCGCCACCGAGAGCGCGGAGAGCTGGCAGACGATCGCGAGGCCCAGCATGAGCGTGCCCGCCACCCACGACGGGCGCGTCAGCAACGAGGCGAGCTGCGAGCGCGAGAGCCCCCCGGTGGTCTTGCCCGACAGGCGCTCCACCTTCTGCACCCCGCGGTGCTGGTACTGCGCCCCGAACGACATGAACACCGCACCCAGCAGGGCGAGCGGGATGCCGAGCAGGATGCGCGGATCGCGGAACACGCCGACGAGCTGGTCGATTCCGTCGCTGAGGGTTGCATCGAGCGGGATCACCCCTCGACGATAGCCGTCCGCTCGCTGGATAGGCTGGTGACGTGGCCGTACTCCCGATCCGCATCATGGGCGATCCCGTGTTGCACGCTCCCGCCTCCCGCGTCGACGAGATCACCGACGAGGTGCGTCAGCTCGTCGCCGACATGTTCGAGACGATGGATGCCGCCCCCGGCGTCGGCCTCGCCGCCCCCCAGGTGGGCGTGGGTCTGCGGATCTTCACGTACACGTACGAGGACGACGAGGGCCTCCCGTGGCGCGGCGTCGTGATCAACCCGGAGCTGTGGATCCGTCCGCTCGAGCCGGGCTACCCCGACCCCGACGACGAGAGCGAAGGGTGCCTGTCGTTCCCCGGCGAGCGTTTCCCGCTCCGCCGGTCGGAGGCCGCTGTGCTCACGGGCACCGACCTCGACGGCCACGCGGTGCGCATCGAGGTGTCGGGGTGGCGCGCACGCATCCTGCAGCACGAATTCGACCACCTCGACGGCATCCTGCACATCGACCGTCTCGATGACGAGGACGCGCGCGTGGTCGCCAAGATCGCGAAGAAGCGCAAGTGGGGGAAGCCGGGCGCCTCGTGGATGCCGGGCGTCGACGACATCGACGCCTGACCGTCCCCGCCGGTCCCGGCATCCGGGGGACGCGGCGATCCGGACCATACGAGCGGCCGACCGACGGCCCCGTTTGCTGTCGTGCGCCCGGGACCGCCCCGCACCTCACCCGCCGAAGGCGTGCAGCCCGAGGTCCTCACTGAGGAGCTCGCTCGCCACGTGTCCTCGCACACTCGTGCCCTGAGCGTCCAGCGGCGGGCTGATGATCGCGGCTCCCAGACCGCCGCGTGCGGCGAGGACGATCCCGCCCGACACGCTCGACTTGGCCGGGACACCGACCGCCCGCATCCATCGTCCCGATCCGTCGTACATCCCGCACGTCGCCATCACCGACACGACGTCTCGAGCGACGCGCGCGGGGATCACGCGGTCTCCCGTGCGCGGGTTGACGCCGCCTCCCGCCAGCGTCGCGCCCATGATGGCGAGGGTCTCGGCATCCACCAGCGTCGCGCACGCCCGTGCGTAGACGGCGACGGCGTCGTCGGCCGACGCGTCGAGCACGCCTTCCGCGCGCAGGAGGTGGGCGAGGGCGTGATTGCGGTCACCCCGCAGGTGCTCATCGTGGGCGACCTCGTCGTCGACGTCGAGCTCGCGGCCGGCGAATGCCGCCAGCCCGGCCGCGATCCGCTGCATCCGCCCCTCCGGGCCCGTGCCGTCGACGAGGGATGCCGTGAGCAGCGCACCCGCATTGACCATCGGGTTCGGCGGACGACCCGTGCCGGTCTCGAGCGTGATGGCGTCGAAGGACTCCCCCGTCGGTTCGATGCCGACGCGCTCCAGGGCACCGCCATCGGTGTCGAGCAGGGCGAGAGCGAACAGGAACGGCTTGACCGCCGACTGCACGCTGACGCGAACACCGGCCTCGGCACTGCCGCGGACGCTGCCGTCCGGCAGGGCCAGGGCGATGGCGCACAGGTCGGGGTCGGCGGCGGCGAGAGCCGGGATGCTGTCGTCGACCCGACCATCGCGGTGGGGGCGCAGGCGCGTGCGCAGCGCCTCGACGTCGTAACGGGAGGGGTCGGCAGGAGACGGCGATGCGGGAGGGGTCACTCCCCCACCCTCGCAGCCCTCCCCGGCGCAGGCGCGGGCGATTGCGCTTTCCGGCGGTCAGTAGAGGCCGCGCGCCGCCAGTTCGCCGCGCAGGATCGGGGTCAGGCGCTCGGCGAAAGCCGGCGTCACGTGCGTGTCGTCGTAGCGCACGGGGGTGTCGCCGGCGAAAGCGGGACAGACCCCCTGCCAGCAGGTGAAGGGCAGCGCGCTGATCGCGGCGTCGCCGGTCGACGCCGCCTGCTTCTCGCTCGCCTCCTCCATGGCGGTCCAGACGTCGTCGACGGCGGACAGGCACGATGCCGGTCCCATGATGGGCGAGAAGCACCGGCCGAGGTCGGCGCCGTGCGGCGGAGGCGCCAGATACACGGTGCGTCCCGGCGGAGCCCAGCCGGCGACCTCCCGGGCGGTGGAGGATGCCAGTTCGCCCGCGTTCAGGTCCCGACCGTCGATCGTGCGCGCGAGGGTGAACGCGTTCGACACCACGAGCAGATCCGCGGGGTCGGACGCCACCATCGCCGCCACGTCGCTCTTGCGTGCGCCGCAGCCGGCCGTGACCGCGGGGTCACGGCTCTCGATCAGGACGTCGATGAAACGGCATCCGTACATGCCGACGGTCGTCACCCGCCAGGCGCCGCCGCTCTCGTCGGCCAGACGCGCGAACGCGGGCGCGTAGGCCATCGCGCTGGAGTCGCCCACGAGGTAGAGGTGGTGCGCGGCGCCGGGATCGCCCCACGTGCAGCCGCGGAGATCGGGGGCACGATCGGGGGTGAAGCAGTCGTGCGCGCGGTTGGCGGCCGACGAGTCGCGCATGGCGTCGTCGAGCGACGGATGCAGGCTGGGCCAGGTGCTCGCCGTCGTCGCGGTCGCGAGGTCGCTCTGCAGCGTGGCGAGCACGTCTCCGGCCACGGCGTCGACCTCGGCCGGGGCCGGCGCGGCGACGGGCATGCCCGGAAGGGTGGGGGCGCCGTAGCTCGCGAAGACGGCGAGGAGGGTCGCGCCGGCGCCGATGACGAGGGTGGCGAGGGCCATTCCGACGCGCGGAGCGAAACGAGAGCGCCACGACGCCCATGCCTCGGCGGTGGACGGGACTGTGGTCGGGGCGCCGGTCGCGAGCGAGGAGGTCGCGGCGGGGGTGCGTACGGGCGAGGCGGTCGCACGATCCGGCTCGGCGGGGGCGGCCGGGGGCGCTTGCGCCGCGGGGGCGGAGCGCTCGGCGGAGGCGGTTTCCTCGGACGCGGGAAGAGCGGCCTCGACCTCGGCGCGGGCGGCGGGTCGCGCGCCCGGGTAGTACCGCTGACCGGGCACCCAGCCCGCGGGACGCGACGCGAGGGCGCCGACACGGGCCTGAGGCGCGGCGGCCGCGGGAGGCGCGGCGGTCGTGGGTCGCGCGGCGGGGGTGGTGCGCGCGGCGGGGGTGGTGCGCGCCGAGGCCGGGGCATCGACGGCGACGTGTCGACCGCGCGGCCACGGCAGGCGATGCAGTGGTTGCTCGACGCCCAGAAAGGTCGCGACCGAGAGGACGACGATCGCGAGAGCGGTGATCGCGAGGGCCGCCGGCCCCGGCGTCAGCACCACGCCGGCGAAGACGATGACCGGGAGGTGCCAGAGGTAAAGCGAGTACGACATGTCGCCGAGGGCGACGGAGAGGGGATTGGTCAACACGAAGAGATGGCGGTGACGCGGGTCGCCGGCCACTCCGCCCGCGATCACCAGAGCAGCACCGGCTACGGGCAGCGCCGCCCAGGGCGCGGGGAAGGGAGCGGCGGGGTCCACCACGAAGAACGCCGCGACGATGACCGCCACACCGATCCAGGCCCCTGCCCCGCCCATCGGGGCCGGGACGCGGGAGAGCGGGCCGGCGCTCGCGGCGAGCACCGCACCCACGGCGAGTTCCCCCACCCGCGTGACGGTCGAGAAGTACGCCAACGAGGGGTCGCCCGGCGTCAGCATCACGGCGGCGGCACCGGATGCCACCACGACCGCGAGCGCGAGGACCGCGATCGTCGCGCGGGCGATGCGTCCGCGACGGGCAGCTGCGGGCAGGAGCGCCACCGCCAGCAGCACCAGGAGGGGCCAGACGAGGGAGAACTGCTCTTCGACCGAGAGCGACCAGAAGTGCTGCAGGGGTGAGACGTCGCCGGTGGCGAAGTAGTCGCGGCCCTCGAGCCCGAAGCGCCAGTTCGACACCAGGCCCACCGCGGCCAGGGCGTCGCCGAGGGTGCGATCGACCCGGGTGGCGGAGAAGAGCGCGGATGCCACGGCCACGACCACGCCGATGACGAGCAGAGCCGCGGGGAGCAGGCGTTTCACCCGCCGCGCGAAGAAGGCTGCCAGGCGAACGGTCCCCTCGGCGCGCAGATCGGCGAGAAGGATGCCGGTCACGAGGAACCCCGACAAGACGAAGAACACGTCCACACCGACGAACCCTCCGCGCGGCCACCCCGTGAGATGCGTCGCGACGACGGCGAGAACGGCCACCGCTCGAAGCCCCTGGAGGTCGCGGCGCACGCGCGGGGCACCAGCGGTCACGGGAGTCCCTTCCGACCGGTGGGAAGCGGCCGGGAAGAGCATAGTGGAAGCGCTCCCATATGAACGCCACCGGTGTCCTCATTACGCAGCACGGAGCCTGACCACGTGCAAGCCCCAGATTCCCCCGTGCGGTGGTGCTTCGATCAGCGCATGTGGCAGATCGCCGGGCTCCCCGCCCACCCTCTCCTGGTCCACGCCGTCGTGGTGCTCATCCCCCTCGCCGCCCTCATGCTGGTCGTGGGAAGCGTGTGGCCGGCGGCGCGCCGACGGCTCGGCATCCTGACCCCGATCGTCGCGCTCGTCGCCCTCGTCTTCGTACCGTTGGCGAAGGAGGCCGGAGAGGCGCTGGAGCGGCAGGTGCCGGAATCCGCCGTGCTCGAACGGCACACCGAGCTCGGCGACCAGCTCCTGCCGTGGGCGATCGGGCTCTTCGTCGTCGCCGCCGGACAGTGGCTGTGGTTCCGACTGCAAGCACGACGCACCGACGACGCGGCGCGCACGACCAGACCCGGGGCGCGCGTGGCGACGATCGCCATCGCGGTGGTCGCGGTGCTGGTCGCCGGAGCGACCACTTACTCGGTCGTGCAAGTGGGCGACAGCGGGGCGCGAGCGGTGTGGTCGAGCGACAGCGGCGGCAACTGATCGGCCCGTCATTATGCGCGCCCCCCGCGCCCGCCGCTACCCCTGCTGTGCGAGCGGCGGAGGCCCGTAGCGTTCGGATCGGTGGATGTCGCCCGACGCCCGCCCGCTGCTCGCCCTCGCGGCACCCCCTGTGAAGGAACCGATGAGCCACGCTCCCGACCTGACGATGCCCCACGCCGGTGACATCCTCGGCGGGCGCTACGTGCTCGCCGAGCGCATCGGCGCCGGAGGGATGGGACGGGTGTTCCGCGCCCGCGACGAGGTGCTCCGCCGTGACGTCGCGGTCAAGATCTTCTTCACCGACCGCACCGACGAGGCCGAGTCCTTGCGTCGGATGGCGGAGGCGCGCGCACTGGCCGCCCTCGATCACCCGGCGCTCGTGACGCTCTACGACGCCCGCCTCGACACCGACGATCACGTCTACCTCGTGATGGAGCTCATCAACGGTCCGTCGCTCCAGCGGCGTATCGAGCAGGGGGTGCTCGCCCCCGCCGAGGTCGCCGGCATCATGGCCGACCTCGCCGCAGCCCTCGCCGTCGTCCACGAGGCGGGGATCGTGCACCGCGACGTCAAGCCCTCGAACGTCTTGTTGCGACCCCTGCGGGGAAGCGACCGCGCCGTCGAAGCCGTGCTGGCCGACTTCGGCGTCGCCCACCTCATGGATGCCACGCGGCTGACGACACCCGGGACGGTCATCGGCACCGCTGCGTACCTCGCCCCCGAGCAGGTGCGCGGTGAGGCGCCGCAGCCTGCCGCGGACGTCTACGCGCTCGGCCTTCTGGCGATCGAGGCCCTCACCCGCCTTCACCCGTTCGGCGGCGGATCCGTGCAGGAGACCCTGCTGGCGCGGCTCGCGCGGCAACCCGACGTTCCGTCGACGCTCGGCTACGAGTGGAGATCCCTGCTGTCGGCGATGACCGCCCACGATCCGTCCGCCCGCCCCCGTGCGTCCGCGGTGGCCGAGCGAGCGGCGGCGCTCGCGGTCGGCCAGCAGGCGATCGCGGCCGACACGGGTCCGCTGACCGTGGCGACGGGCACCACATGGGCCGACCTCGGCCTGCCCGATCCGACGCCGGATGACGATTCCCCCACCGCGCGGGTGACGGCACCCGTTCCGGCTGTGGCTGCCAGCCGGCCCGCCGGGCCGGTGGCAGCTCCTGCATTCCTCGACGCAGCATCCTCCACGGCGAGGTCGGCCGCGCTGGACGAAGATCACCCCTCGCCTGTGGCATCCGACCCGGCAGAGCGAGAGACGGTTCCGGCTTCGGTGCGCTCACGCCGACGCCGGTGGGCGTGGGCCGGGGTCGGGACGGCCGCCGCCGTCGTGGTCGGGGGCCACCTCGTCGCGTTCTCGTTCGCGGGAGCGGGCGGCGTCCCCGCCACCGGGGGCGTCCCCTCCCCCGCGCCCTCGCTCGTGGCCGAGACCCCGGAGTCGACTCCCTCGGCACCGGTCTCCGACACGCTCGTCGATCCGGTCGTGAACACCGACCAGCGAACGACCGAGACGTCACCCGCCGATCAGACTCCCGTCGAGGTCGTGCCGCTCGAGCCCGCGCCCGCCGACCCGCCCGTGTCGGACCCGGGAACGGACCCCGGTCCGGGGTCAGGAGCCGAGCCGGGGAGGGATGCCGGCGGGGGGCCCGGATCGGGCCGAGGCAACGCGAACGGCGCAGATAACCGGAACGGGAACGGGAACGGGAACGCCAACGGCTCAGGCAACGGAAACGGCGCGGGCGTCGGTAACGCGAACGGCGGCCCCGGGAAGCGGTGATGCGACGTCGTGCGGATCGGCGCGGCGGGTCTTGCGTGTCAACGGTCGTGACGCCGGACGCGGCAGCATGATGCGCTACCGGCATGAGTGATCCCGACCGTCTCCCCGTCCCCGACCCCGCCGCGCAGAAGACCGACCGCGACGACACCTCCATCGTCCCCGACATGGACGCCGACCCCGCCGAGGAAGAGGCCCGACGCACCGAAGGCCTCGACGACCGGGCCTGACCCGCCGATCTCGCTCTGGCGCGTATGCCTGCTCCGCGGCGCGAAGCCGCCTCCCCCGTTCACGGCCGTGGCATCCGGAGCGGGCCGACCGCAACCCCTCGCGTGCGGGCGCGGATCGCGCTTCACTGTGCGCGGGGGGAAGAATGTCGCCGAGGAGAGCCGCGATCGTCGTCGCCGTCGTCGCACTGCCTGTGGTGGTGGCATCCCTCGTCTCGCTCCCCTCGGGCGGCGTCGTCAGCCTGGTGTCGGCCCTCGGGCTCGCCGCGGGCCTGACGGGCGTCGGCGTCGCGTTGGTCTGGGCGACCCGCTCGTCGTGGGAGCCGGAGCCCGCCGCCTCCCCGCGCGCCCCCGACCGCGCCGCGGCGCACCGCCGCGCACGCCGTCTGCTGCGGGTGCAGGGGTGGGTGGGTGTGGCCGGAGGGCTCGGCATCCTGGTGCTCTCGCACGGGATGGATGACGGCGAACGCGCGACGGTGCGCCTCGGCGCTCTGGGGGTCGGCCTGCTGATCCTCGGCGCCGTGAGCATCGTCACCGAGCGCGCGACGGGGCGGGGTCGGAAAGAAGAGGATGCCGCACCCGACGACGGTCCGCTCCCCTCGGGGTGGATCCTCGTCTCGCGGCGAGATCGCGGCTCCCTGCTCCTCTTCGCCGTTCCCGCCCTCGTCGCCGGGGTGTGGGGCGTGTGGCAGTTCGTGCCGCTCGTGCTGCTGACCGTTCGCGAGGCGCCGGCGGGGATCCTCGTCGCCCTCGGGGTCGGCGTGGTGGCCGCCGTCGCGGGCGGCGTCGCGTGGGCGCGGCGCCAGGTCCCCGACGTCTGGGTCGACGTCGAGGCAGGACGCGCGCGGGTCGGGTCGCGGGTCGTCGCGGGGAGCGAGCTGACCTCGGCGCGCCTGAGCGCCACCGCGATGATCATCGGCGGGACGCGATCACTGTTCCTCATCCTGGAGGGGCCGGAGAAGCTCCGCGTCCCCCTGCTGCTGCGTCGCCACGGCGCGCTCGCGATGACTCCGATGCAGCGACGAGCCGCGCTCGCCCTGGTGGACGCCGCGGCGATCGAGCTGCCCCGCGCGAAGGAAGATCCGACGGGGAAGTTCTCGCGGACGCTGTTCCCCACGCACCTCGACGCCGCGCAGGCGCGCGACCTCGTCGCGCATCCGCCGCGTTCCGACGAAGACCTGCCCGTCGCCGTCGGGTGAGACGACGAAGGCCCGACGCGGACGTCGGGCCTTCTGCGGCTCCCCGGCTTGGACTCGAACCAAGAACCTATCGGTTAACAGCCGATTGCTCTGCCAATTGAGCTACCGAGGATCATGCTCACCTCGCGGCGGGCAACCCCACGATACTAACAGCACGCGGGGGCGGCGGAAAAATCAGCGGGCCGAAATCCGTCGCTCGGGCGTGCCGTCGGGTGTCCACTGCAGCGTCTGGTCGCCGTGTCCCAGGGCGACGGCGTGGCCGGCGTGCAGCACGAGCACGTCGGCGTCCAGATCGCGCGGGGCATCCGCGTCGTTCGTGACGATGAGCGAGGCCATCCCCCGCTCGTCGCGGCGGCGGAGGATCGACGCGCGCGCGGCGGCGCGCACCTCGACGTCGAGGTTGGCGTAGAGGTCGTCGGCCACGAAGAGGCGCGGCTCGAGAACGAGGGCGCGCGCGAGGGCGACGCGTTGGCGCATGCCGGCGCTCAGTTCGTAGGGGTACTTGGGCGCGGTGCCCAGCGGCAGTTCCATCTCATCGAGCAGCGTCGCCACGCGCACCGCCAGCGCCCGGGTGTTGACCCGGCGGTCGCGGCTGGTGATGGGCTCGGCGATGACATCCTGCACGGTGAGGCGGGAGGGCAATCCGGCACCGGCTCCCTGCGGCAGGTAGCCGGTGTGGAAGGTCCACTCACGACGGGCACGACCGGGACGCCGTGCCGAGATGCCGTGCACGCGCGCGTCTCCGCCGACGACCGTGAGGCCGTCGTCGGGGTGACCGGCCAGCAGTGACACGAGCGAGGTCTTCCCCGCCCCGGTCGCCCCGCGCACCACGAGCGTGCGCCCGGCGGGCAGGGTGAGGGTGATGCCGTCGATCACGCGCACGCCGCTGCGCGCGAGCGAGAGGTCGTCGGTGCGGAGGGCGACGTCGGTGTCGAGTGACCGGGGCATGCCCCCCATCCTCGCCGAGAATCCGCCTCCCCGTCGCGGGGCTTCCTCGCGACACGCCGGTGCGGTAGCGCGCGTCGGTCTCAGCCGGCGACGAGACGCTGGCGATCGGCATCCAGTTCGCGCAGGCGCAGGCGGAGGCGGCGCCCCTCCTCGGACTCCGCGGGAACACGCTGGATCCCGCGCAGCAGTTCGTCCTTCTCGCGCTGCAGTTCGCGCACGAGCAGGCCGCGCGCGAGGTCGTTCGCCGACGCCACCGCGCCCTCCTCGGTGCGCGCCGGGAACTCGGCCGTCAGCAGCTCGGCGGCGAGCGAACGGAACGGCTCGCGCACCGCCTCGACGGCCGTGACGGCCCAGCCCGGTTGCGACAGATCGGTGGATGCCAGGGAGCTGCGGACCGCTTCGAGAGCGGGGTGGCCGAACGGCGTCTGCAGCGCACGCAGGAACAGGTCGGGATCGATCCGGTGCCCGTACTGCAGGAACGCCATCATGGCCCCGCGTTCGAGCGCGACGTCGCGGGTGTGCGGGAGCGAAGCCATCGTGACCGACACGGCGACCGGGGCGGGCTCGGCGGTGCGCTGCGCGTCGCGCTTCTCGGCGCGGTCGGCGCCGCGGGCGGCACGTTCGACGGCGGCCTGCACCTCGGGGATGTCGAGTCCGAGTCGGCGCGCCAGCACGCGGACGTAACCCGGCCGCAGCGCGGGGTCGCGGATGTCGGCCACGATGGGCGCCGCCGCGTGGAGGGCACCGGCGCGCCCCTCGACGCTGGAGAGGTTGAAGTCCTTGAGACGCTGGTCGATAACGAACTCGAACATGGGGGCCTTGGTCTCCATGAGCGAGCGGACGGCGCCGTCGCCGCGCTGGAGGCGCAGGTCGCACGGGTCGAGGCCCTCGGGAGCCACGGCGACGTACGTCTGGGCCGCGAATCGCTTCTCGTCGGCGAAGGCGCGCAGCGCCGCCTTCTGCCCCGCGGCATCCGGATCGAAGGTGAACACGACCTCGCCGGAGCTGCTGTCATCGCCCATCACGCGGCGGAGCACGGTGATGTGCTCGCTGCCGAAGGCCGTGCCGCACGAGGCGATGGCGGTGGTCACGCCCGCGAGGTGGCAGGCCATGACGTCGGTGTAGCCCTCGACGACCACCACGCGGTGCGATCGCGAGATGTCGCGCTTGGCCAGGTCGAGCCCGTAGAGCACCTGGGTCTTCTTGTAGAGCGGGGTCTCGGGGGTATTGAGGTACTTCGGGCCCTGGTCGTCGTCGTAGAGCTTGCGCGCCCCGAAGCCGATCACCTGGCCGGTGATGTCGCGGATGGGCCACACCAGGCGCCCGCGGAACCGGTCGTAGACCCCGCGCTGCCCTTGGGAGACGAGCCCGGCCTGCAGCAGCTCGTCGCGCGTGAACTTCTGCGCATTCAGGTGGTCGAGCAGATGCGACCAGCCCTTGGGTGCGTATCCGACACCGAAGTGCGCCGCCGCCCCCGCGTCGAACCCACGATCGCCGAGGAAACGGCGGCCGGTCTCGGCCTCGGGGGTCATCAGCTGCGCGCGGAAGTACTCCGCCGCGGCCGCGTTCGCGGCGTACAGGCGCGATCGCCCCGACGTCTCGGGGGCCGCTCCCCCGTCTTCGTAGTGCAGGGTGTAGCCGACACGGGCCGCCATGCGCTCGACCGCCTCGGTGAACGAGACGTGGTCCATCGCGCGGAGGAACGAGTAGACGTCACCCGATTCGCCGCAGCCGAAGCAGTGGTAGTAGCCGACCTGCGGCCGCACGTTGAAGCTCGGACTGCGCTCGTCGTGGAAGGGGCACAGTCCCTTCATCGACCCGACGCCGGCGGGCTTGAGCGCGACCCGTTCGCCGATCACGTCGGCGATGTTCACCCGCGCTTTGACCTCGTCGACGTCGGCCTGACGGATGCGTCCGGCCATCAGGCATCCGCTCCGCGCGACGCCCGCGCGCCGGGGGCCCACACACCGAGCTCGGCGGCGTCGACCTCGCCCACGAGACGCCCATGCCACGAGATGGCGAGCTGGTCGGTGAGGCTCGCGACCTGGTCGACGACGACGCGGCGGCGCGCGGCGTCGTCGGCCGCGGCGGCGAAGTCGGGGGCGTGCAGGGCGTCGAGCGCGCCGGGGTTCTCCCACAGCGCGGAGGCCAGGCGCTTGAGCACGTGGCGCTGTTCGCGGTACAGCACCTTGCGGCCGTCGATCGAGACGACGGTCGCGCCGATGATGCCCTTCAGCACCGCCATCTCGACCTCGACCTCGGCCGGGACGATGACATGCGCGCGGTAGCGGGTGAGCTCGTCGGCGGGGTACGCCTCGCGCGTGGCCGCGGTGGCCGCGCGGGCGAACCGGCCGATCAGGTCGGAGGTGAGGTTCTTCAGCCGCGCGAGCGCGGGCCGGGTGCCGTCGAAGGAGTGGATCCACTCCGGCATGGCCATGAGCCGCTCGAGCCCTGCGGCCAGGTCGTCGCGCACGAAGTCGTACCCGACCCAGCGCTGGATGGCGTCGAGGAGCCCCTCGCGACCGACCCGTGAGGCCAGTCGCGCAGGATCGACGTAGCGGTTGACGACGGCGTCCTCGAAGTCGTGCACCGAATAGGCGATGTCGTCGGAGAGGTCCATGACCTCGGCTTCGATGCAGCGCTGTCGCGCCGGGGCGCCCCCGCGCATCCAGTGGAACACCGGCTCGTCGTCGGGGTAGACGCCGAACTTCAGCCGACCGCCCGGGTCGGGCACCGGCTCGTCGACCGTCCACGGGTACTTGCACGTGGCGTCGAGGCTGGCGCGGGTGAGGTTCAGACCGAACGGTTCGCGGTCGGCGCCGAACACCTTGGGCTCGAGGCGCGTGAGGATCCGCAGGGTCTGCGCGTTGCCCTCGAACCCGCCGATGTCGTCGGCCCATTCGTTGAGCGCCCGCTCGCCGTTGTGCCCGAAGGGCGGGTGACCGAGATCGTGGCTGAGGCACGCGGTGTCGACGACGTCGGGCGACAGCTGCAGCGCGGTCGCGAGCTCGCGGCCCACCTGAGCGACCTCGAGCGAGTGCGTGAGGCGGTTGCGGGCGAAATCGGCGGGGCTCGCGGGGCTCAGCACCTGCGTCTTGGCGGCGAGGCGGCGCAGAGCGGCCGAGTGCAGCACGCGGGCGCGATCGCGCGCGAAGTCGTCGCGCTGCGAGCGGTGCCGTTCGACGTGGAAACGGCCGGCGTCGTCATCGTCGTAGCCGGCCGGACGGGCGGCCGTGGCCGACGCCTCAACCACCACTGTGGTGCAGCTCCGCATCGGCGAGGGCGCGGCCGGCGTCGTGGCCGATCTCGCGGGAGTCGAGCCAGCCGTCGGGAAGGGCCGGGCGCTTGGGAGTGCCGGCGCGACCGCGCTGCCCCTCCGCCGCCGCGCCCGGGTAAGGCGCGTCGAGCTCCATCGTGGCCAGCAGCTCGTCGATCTCCTCTAGCGTCGACGCGGTCGCAAGGCTCGCACGAAGCTCGCCGCCGACGGGGTAGCCCTTGAAGTACCAGGCGACGTGCTTGCGGATGTCGCGGCATCCGCGGCCCTCGTCGTCGAAGAACTCCACGAGCAGCTCGGCGTGGCGGCGGAAGGCCTTCGCCACGAATCCGAGCGTGGCGTCGACGGGCTCTCCGTGCGCGGCACCGGGGCCGCCGAGGGTGCGGGCGAGGTCGCCGAACAACCACGGGCGACCGAGGCAGCCGCGACCGACGACGACGCCGTCGCAGCCGGTCTCGTCCATCATGCGCACGGCGTCGTCGGCCGACCAGATGTCGCCGTTTCCGAGGACCGGCACGCTCGAGACGGTCTCTTTCAGCTTCGTGATCGCCGCCCAGTCGGCGTGGCCCGAGTAGAACTCGCTCGCGGTGCGGGCGTGCAGGGCGATGGATGCCACCCCGGCCCCTTCGGCGATGCGACCGGCCTCGAGGTAGGTGAGGTGGTCGGCGTCGATGCCCTTGCGCATCTTCACCGTCAGCGGCTTGTCGCCCGCGGCCGCGACCGCGCGCTCGACGATCTCGCGGAACAGCGAGGTCTTCCAGGGCAGCGCGGCTCCCCCGCCGCGACGGGTGACCTTCGGGACGGGGCAGCCGAAGTTCAGGTCGATGTGATCGGCGTGGTCTTCGTCGACGATCATGCGCACCGCCGCCTCCACCGTGGCGGGGTCGACGCCGTAGAGCTGGATCGAGCGCGGCGTCTCGGACTCGTGATGCCGGATGAGCCGCATCGTGGTGTCGTTGCGCTCCACGAGGGCGCGCGTCGTGATCATCTCGCTCACATAGAGCCCGGCACCGTATTCGCGACACAGGCGACGGAACGCCGTGTTCGTGATGCCGGCCATGGGGGCGAGCACGACGGGGGCGTCGAGTTCGATGTTGCCGATGCGGAGCGTCCGCGCCGGGGCCAGTGCCGTGTTCACCATGTCATTCTCCCAGACGTGCGCTCATGACGGTGCCCGCCCCCGACGGATGCGGGGACGGGCACCGGGTGGGGAGGAGCCTCACGCGTCGGCGGTCTCCGCGACCTCACGACGCTCGCCCCACACCTGACGGGCGATCTGCGAGAACGCCTCGACCGGCTGTGCACCGCTCACGCCGTACTTGCCGTCGATCACGAAGAAGGGAACGCCCGTGATGCCGAACTGGCGGGCCTGCTCCTGGTCGGCGCGCACGGCGGCGCGGTAGCGCTGGGAGGAGAGGGCCTCGCGGGCCTCGGCCTCGTCGAGACCGACCTCGACCGCGAGGGCGACGAGGTCGTCGTCACGACCCACGTGCTTGCCCTCGAGGAAGTACGCCGACATGAGCAGTTCCGCGAGCTCCAGCTGCTTGCCGTTCTCCTTCGCGAAGTGCAGCAGCTCGTGCGCCTTCACGGTGTTGGTGTGCTGCAGGATGTCGAAGCGGTACGCGAGCCCCGCGTCGGCCGCGACACCCGTGACGCGGTCGAGCATCTCGCGGGCCTGCTCGGCGGAGATGCCCTTGTGCTGCGAGAGGTAGTCGATCTCGCCGCCGTGGAAGTCCTCGGGGGTGTCGGGCGACAGCTCGAACGAGTGGTACTCGATCTCGACGACCGGGGCGTCGTCGTCCGCGGCCGTGGCCGCCAGGCCGTTCTCGAGGTTCCGCTTGCCGATGTAGCACCAGGGGCAGGCGATGTCGCTCCACACGTCGATCTTGATGGCATCCGTCATATCGCGTGCAACGGCGCGACTCGTCGGTCTATTCCCCGCGCGGCATCCTTCTCCCGGATCCCTCGCCGTTCATCACCGGCGGGTCATCGCTCCGGCACCGCCGGCCCCGTGTAGTCCGCGAGCAGCGGAGGAGGCAGCGGACCCTTGATGCGCCGACCCGAGCGGCTCTCCTCCCACGCATGGGCCAGGATCCCGACGGAGCGCGCGAGGACGAAGAGTCCGCGCGCGAGCTCCGGCTCGACCCCGAGCTCGCCGTACACGATCGCCGAGATGCCGTCGATGTTCATCGGCACTCCGCGCGAGGCGAGCGCCCGTTCGATCGCGAGGCCGGCACGCAGATGGTCGCCGACGACGTCTCCCGACGCCGCGGCCTGCTCGACCAGCGCGAGCAGCGGATCGCGGCGCGGGTCGACGGGGTGGAAGCGATGCCCGAAGCCCGGCACGAACGCGCCGCGCGCGCGGTGCTGCGCGATCTCGTCGGCGGCGAGGTCGTCCCAGTTCCCGGCGCCCTCGCGGTGCGCGTCCACCATGCGGCCGAGCATCGCGACGCACTGCTGGCCGGCGCCGCCGTGGGTGTCGCCGAGCACGTTGATGCCGTTCGCCATCGCCGAGTTGATGCCGACGCCGCACGTGGCCGCCATGCGTGCGCTCGCGATCGACGGCGCCTGCGGTCCGTGATCGACACTGGCGACCAGGGTCGCCTCGAGGAGGTGCCGGCGCGCCGGCGCGAGGTCGCCACCGGTCACGAGCAGCCAGATCGTGTCGACGAAGCCCGTCGTGCCGATGAGGTCCTGCACCGGGCGACCGCGGAAGGCGATCTCCCCGGGCTGGATGCGGGTGATGGCGGTCGCCCACCAGGCGGTGACGGGGGCGAGCTGGTCGTCGGTCATACGGCGCCTTCCTCGTGCAGGGCGGCGATGTCGTCGGCGGAGTAGCCGAGCGCCGCCAGGATCTCGTCGGTGTGCTCGCCGAGCACGGGGGGCGGGGTGCGCGGGGTGGAGGGAGCGCCGTCGATGCGGATGCCGTTGCCGAGCACCCGCAACGGATCACCACCGCCGCCCGGGAACGGCAGTTCGTGCACGAGCCCGCGATCGCGGATCTGCGGGCTCGCGAGCATCTGGTCCACGCGCAGGACCGCCGCGGCCGGGACCCCGGCCGAGCTCAGGAGGTCCTCCCACTCGGCCGCGGGCCTGGCCGCGAGGGCGCGTTCCAGCTCGGCCGTGAGGGCCGCCCGGTGGGTCTTGCGACTCTCGCGTTCGGCGAACCGCGGGTCGGTGCTGAGCTCCGCCCGATCGACGAGCGCGCACAGCGTCTCGAACTGCTCCTGCTTGTTCGCGGCGATGTTGAGCAGCCCGTCGCCGGTGGCGAAGGCGCCCGAGGGAGCCGCGGTGCCGTTGTCGTTGCCGAGCGGCCGCGGCTCGTGACCGTCGACGAGCAGGTTCGACACCACCCAGCCCATCGCGGTCACGGCGGTCTCGAGCATCGACACGTCGATGACGCTGCCGACCCCCGTTCGGGCCCGGCCCGCGAGGGCGCTCGACACGGCGAAGGCCGCGGCGAGCCCGCCGATGGTGTCGGCGAGGGGGAAGCCGGCGCGCAGCGGGCCGGTCTCCTCGGTCCCCGTGACGCTCATCATCCCCGAGTAGCCCTGGATGATCTGGTCGTAGGCCGGCTTCGTCCGCATCGGTCCGGTCTGGCCGAATCCGGAGATCTGGCACAGGATGAGGCGGGAGTTGAGGGCCTGCAGCTGCTCCCAGCCGAACCCGAGCCGCTCGAGCACCCCCGGCCGGAAGTTCTCCACGAGCACGTCGGCGGTCGCGACCAGCCGGCGCAGCGCCTGCGCGCCGCCCTCGGTCTTGAGATCGAGCGTGATCGACCGTTTCTGCGCGTTCTGGGCGAGGAAGGAGATGCCCAGGTGGCGTGCGTTCAGCTCGGCCGAGGTGCCGAGCCGTCGGGCCAGGTCGCCGCCGTGCGGGGTCTCGACCTTGATGACGTCGGCGCCCATCAGCGCGAGCTGGTACGCGGCATAGGGGCCCGCGAGCACGTTCGTCAGATCGAGGACCGTCACTCCGGCCAGCGGCCCGGGCGTCCCGGCATCCGTGTCGGTCATACCGCGGCCTTCGAACGGCGGGCCGAGCGGACGCGGGTGAAGACGACCCCGACGATCGCGATCGCGAGCACCGCGTAGAGGGTGATCGAGATGGGGCTCGACACCAGGATGCCGACATCCCCCTCGCTGACGGCCATCGCACGGCGGTACTCGGTTTCGGCGAGCGGTCCGAGGATGATCGCGATCAGCATCGGCGCGACGGGCAGCCCGTACCGGCGCATGAGGAAGCCGAGCAGGCCCACCACGAGCACGAGCACGAGGTCGAGGATCTTGCTGCTGGTGGCGTAGACGCCCAGCATCGCGAAGACCGTGATGCCGGCGTAGAGGTAGTGACGCGGCACCTTCAGCAGCTTCGCCCACAACGGCGCGAACGGGAGGTTGAGGATGAGCAGCACGACCATGCCGACGAAGAAGCTCGCCAGCAGAGCCCACACGAGGTCGGGCGCGCGGTCGAACAGCAGGGGCCCCGGCTGCAGTCCGTACTGCCGGAAGGCCGCGAGCAGGATCGCCGCGGTGGCCGAGGTCGGAAGGCCCAGCGCGAGCAGGGCGCCCATCGCCGTTCCGGCGGTGGCGTTGCCGGCCGCCTCGGGACCGGCGACACCCTGGATCGCTCCGCGTCCGAACATCGGCTTCTTGCGGCGACCGTCGAGCTTGCGCTCGGCGCCGTACGACAGGAACGTGGGCACCTCGGAGCCGCCGACGGGGATGATGCCGAACGGGATGCCGATCGCCGTGCCGCGCAGCCACGCGGGAAGCGCCTGCCGCAGCTCGCGGAACGACAGCCAGAGCCGGCCGGTCGAGGGCAGCAGCTTCGTCTCGTCGGGCGTGCCGCGTCGTGCGGCGACGCTGAACACCTCGCCCAGCGCCAGGAGCCCGACCGTGATCACGACGATGTCGATGCCGTCGAACAGTTCCGGCAGGCCGAAGGTGAAGCGCGAGGTGCCGGAGGCGCCGTCGATGCCGACGACCGAGATCGCCAGGCCGATCACCAGGGCCGCGAGACCGCGCACCACCGACTCGGTCACCACGGCGGAGATCGCCACGAACGCGAACACGGCGAGCGCGAGGTACTCGGCGGGGCCGAAGAGGGTCGCCAGCTCCGCCAGTCGCGGCGCGAAGAACACCACGAGGATGGATGCCACGATCCCACCGATGAAGGCGCCGATCGCCGAGGTGGCGAGCGCCTGCGCGGCGCGGCCGCTCTTGGCCATGCGGTGACCCTCGATCGAGCCCGCGATCGCGGTGCTGTTGCCGGGGGTGTTCATGAGGATGCCGGCGATCGAGTCGCCGAAGAGGCCGCCGAAGAGCACGCCGGCGAACATGATGAACGCGCCGATGGGGTCGAGCGAGAAGGTGACGGGCAGCAGCAGGGCGACGGCCATCGCCGAGCCGAGGCCCGGCAGCACACCGACCGCGGTCCCCAGAACGGCGCCGATGAGCACCCACAGCATGTTGATGGGGGTGAGGACGACGGCGAAGCCCTCCCCCAGGTTGACGAGCGCATCCATCAGAAGAGTCCCTCCAGGATTCCGGGCGGAAGATTGAGTCCGAGGCCGCCCGAGAAGGCGATCTGCACGAGGGCGGAGATCGCCAGCGACAGGAAGATGTCGAAGACCGGCCGGCGGCTGCCGAGCGCGCGCGCGATCCCCCAGAACAGGAACGCTCCCGAGAGCAGCCACCCCAGCGGGGTGAGCGCCGCGATGAAGACGACGACCGTCCCGACGGCGCCGAGCATGGCCCAGAGGTTGCTGCGGGGCCGCACGGCGGGCGCTTCGGGTTCGCGGCCCTCCACGGCGGCGAGGAGCGCCTCGTCGTCGACGTCGGCGTCATCGTCGGTGGCGCCGGCGTCGGCCACGTCGACCGGTTCGGGCCGGCGCAGGATGTCGACCGCGAGCAGCACCGCGAGCACGATCACGGCGACCGCGATGATCGCCGGGAACAGCTGCGGGCCCGGGGGTGCGGTGTTGGCCGGCACGGTCATCGTGATCGTTCCGATGATGAGCGCGACGCCGATGGCGAGCATCACCGCCGGGACGACGAGTCCGGAGCGGCGGCGCCAGAACCCGTCGGAGGTGCGGACGCGGTGGGTCCGCGGGATGGTGGGGATGACGCCGCTCACAGGCCCAGCTCCTCGATGATGGCGTTCACACGCGCTTGGTCCTGCTCGATGAAGTCGGCGAATTCGGAGCCGGTCAGCAGTGCGTCGCGCCAGCGGTTGCGCTCCATCACCTCGGTCCACTCGGGGGTCGCGGCCATCTCCTCGACGATCGCGACGAGCTCGTCGCGCTGCGCGTCGGTGATGCCGGGGGGTGCCACGAGTCCTCGCCAGTTCGGCAGGTTCACGTCGACGCCCTGCTCGATGAAGGTGGGGATGTCGATGCCGGGCACCGGCTCCTCGGCCGAGACGGCGAGGGCCCGGAGGCGTCCGGCCTCGATCTGATCGCTGAAGTCGTTGTAGCCGCTGACGCCGACCGCCACCGTGTTCGACAGCAGGGCGGTCAGCACTTCGCCTCCGCCGGCGTACGAGACGTAGTTGATCGCTCCGGGGTCGATGCCGGCGGCCTGCGCCGTCAGACCGGTGAGCAGATGGTCGGTGCCGCCGATGCCGCCGCCGCCGACGGCCTGGCCGTGCGGGTCGGCACGCCAGGCCCGGATGAAGTCGTCGAGGTTCTGGAAGGGCGAGTTCGCGGGCACGATGAAGACGATGTAGTCCTCGGCGAGCCGGGCGATGGGGGTCGTGTCGCCCAGGGTCGCCTCCGATCCGTTGACCGTGATCGCGCCTTCCATCACCGTGCCGGTCATCATGAGGTTCGTCGGATCGTCGCCGAGCTGAGTGAATTGGCCGAGACCGATCGTGCCGCCGGCTCCGGGGACGTTCACCACCTGCACGTTGTTCACGACCGAGGTCGAGCGCAGGACCTGCTGCGACTCGCGGGAGGCGAGGTCCCACCCCCCGCCGGGTGCGGCCGGGGCCATGATGGTCAGTTTGGCGCGGGGGTCCACTCCGGCGGTCGAGCCGCTGGCATTCACTGCGGCCACGCCGACGAGCGCCGCGGTGGCGGCGATCCCGAGGGCGTTCCACAGGACGCGTCTGGTTCTCACGTCGTCACTCCTTCGTGAAGATGTCAGGTGTCCATCTAGTGGACTCCGGTGTCCACCAGACGGTACACTCGGGACCGAGCAGGTGCAACCGGCGCACCGCGGAGGGGAGCGACCGTGTCCACCGTGACCGAGGCATCCGAGCGTTCTGCTTCCGAGGGAGGGGGCGTGCGCGCCGTCACCCGCGCGTTCGAGGTGCTGCAGTGCTTCACCGCGGCCCGGCCCGTGCTCTCGCTCGCCGAGATCGTCCGCGAGAGCGGGCTCCCGCGCACTACGGTGCTGCGCCTGATCGACACCCTCGTCGGCGAGCGGATGCTGCGGCACGCCGCCGACGGACGCATCACGGTGGGGGCGCGCCTGATCCGTCTGGCGGCGTTCGCCGAGGCCGCGTGGGCCGTCCCCGACGAGACCGCCGACCGCATGACGCGGCTCGCACAGGAGACCGGCGAGACCGCGAGCCTCTACGCGCGCAGCGGCCTGCGGCGCGTAGCCGTCGGGCAGTCGCCCAGCCCCTACTCGCTCCGCCACGTCGTCCAGGTCGGCGACGAGATGCCGCTCGTGCTCGGAGCCGCCTCGACGCTCCTCGTGGCGGCGAGCGGGCCGGACGCCGCCGACCACGTCCTCGAGGCGCTTCCCGCGGCCGAGCGGTCCGCCGTCGACGTCGCCTCCTTCCGCGCCGCGGTCCACGAAGCCCGTCGCGACGGGTACGCCGTCTCGCACGGCGCACGGGAGCCGGGGAACAGCGGCGTCGCGGTCATCGTGCGCGAGGGCGACGAGCGCCGACCGGCGGTCGTGCTCGGGCTCGGCGGACCCACCGCGCGCTTCACCGAGGAACGGGTGCCCGTGTTCCTCGACGCGTTGACGGCGGCGGCCGCCGACATCCGGCGCACCGGCCTGCCCGCCGCCCTGGACTGACCCCCTTCCCGATCGAGAGGACCGCCCGATGACGAGCACGATCCCCGACAGCACCGTCTACCCGCCTCCGGGCGCCTACGCCGCCGCGACCGTCGGCGATGCGATGGAGCGCTTCGGGGTCGCCCGCGGCGTCTCCCCCCTGTGGGAGGGGGCGGTCGTGTCCGGACCTGCGGCCACGCTCCTCACCCGCCCCGGTGACAACAAGGGCGTGCACGCGGCGTTCGAGCAGATCCGCGCGGGCGAGGTCCTCGTCGTCGACGGCGGGGCGGATGAGACGCGCGCGCTCATCGGCGAACTCGTCGCCGAGAAGGCCAAGGCGCTGGGCGTCGCCGGCATCGTGCTCGACGGGGCCGCCCGCGATGCGGTCGAGCTCCGCGAGGTGGGGGTGCCGGTCTTCGCCCGCGCGGTGACGCCCGCGGGGCCGTGGAAGACCGGCCCCTACCGCCTCGGCGGCGTCGTCACCGTGGGCGGGGTTCCCGTGGCGCCGGGCGATTGGGTCGTCGGCGATGCCGACGGGATCACGATCGTCCCTCGCGAGCGCATCGCCGAGGTCATGTCCGCCGCCGACGCCCTGGTGCGCGCAGAGGCCGACCGCCGCAGCGCCAACCGCGCCCTGGTGCCGCGTGTCTGAGGTGGCAACCGCCCGCCCGCTCATCTGGATCCCCCGCGAGGTGCACCCCGACGCGATCGGCGAGCTCGAGACGTGGGCGGAGGTCCGCCGAGGCTGGGGGGAGGATGCCGCGACCGAGGCCGACATCGCGCCGCTTGCACAGGGCGTGCTCCTGCGCACCGCCCGGATGGATGCCGGACAGCTGAGCCGGATGCCACGGCTGCGCATCGTCGCGCGGCACGGCGTCGGCACCGACACCGTGGACACCGCCTTCGCCCGGGAGCACGGCATCCGGGTCACGACGACACCCGAAGCGAACGTGCTCTCGGTCGCCGAGCACGCGATCGCCCTGCTCATGGCGGTGCGGCGCGGCATCGGGGCCGCGGCCGCAGGCACCGCCGACCGTGACGCCCTGGTCGGGGGCGAACTGAGCGGCTCGACGCTCGGGCTCATCGGCTACGGCCGGATCGCACGCCGCGTCGCGCGGATCGCCCAGGGAGGCTTCGACATGCGCATCCTCGCGTTCGATCCCGCCGTGCCCGACGACGTCGTCCGCGCCGACGGCTCCGACCCGCGTGCCCTCGACGAACTGCTCGCCGAGTCCGACGCGGTCAGCGTGCACGTCCCCCTCGTCCCCGCGACGCGAGGGCTGCTCGGCGCCGCGCAGTTCCGGCGCATGCGCTCTCACGCGGTCGTGGTGAACACTTCTCGCGGCGGGGTCGTCGACGAGCACGCCCTCGCCACCGCGCTCGACGCCGGGGAGGTGGGCGGAGCGGGCCTCGACGTCTCCGAAGTCGAGCCGATGCCCGCCGACCACCCGCTGCGCGATCGGGCGAACGTGGTGGTCACCCCTCACATCGGCGGGCAGACGCGCGAGGCGATGCGTCGCGTGGCCATGGAGGCCGCCGCCTCCCTCCGGGCCGAGCTGGCGCCGTAGGCGGTCACGCCGTCGGCGCGTCGACCGCACCGCCGAAGCGGCGATCGCGCGAGAGGTAGAGCCCGATGGCATCCCACAGGTGCGTGCGGCGGAAGTCGGGCCAGAGCGTGTCGAGGAACACCATCTCGGCGTACGCGGACTCCCACAGCAGGAAGTTCGAGGTGCGCTGCTCGCCACTGGAGCGCACGAACAGATCCACGTCGGGCATGTCGGGCTGGTAGAGGTTCTTGCGGATGAGCTTCTCGGTCACGGCCGACGGCTTGAGCTTCCCGGCCGCGATGTCGTCGCCGATCCGGCGCATGGCATCCACGATCTCCACACGCCCGCCGTAGTTGACGCACATGGTCAGCGTCAGAGTCGAGTTGCCCTCGGTGAGTCGTTCGGCGTGCTGCAATTCCTTGATGACCGAGCCCCACAGGCGCGGCTTACGACCCGACCAGCGGATGCGCACGCCCCACTCGTTCAGCTGATCGCGACGACGGTGCAGGACCTCGCGGTTGAAGCCCATGAGGAAGCGCACCTCATCGGGAGAACGCGACCAGTTCTCGGTCGAGAAGGCGTACACCGACAGGTGTTTCACCCCGGCCTGGATGGCTCCCGCGACCACGTCGAGCAGCGCGGCCTCTCCCGCGCGGTGACCCTCGACGCGCGTGAGCCCCTGGCGGTTGGCCCAGCGGCCGTTGCCGTCCATGACGATCGCGACATGCTCGGGCACGGCCCCCTTGGGATAGCTGGGCGGGTACTCGCCCGTCCAGTCGAGGGGGCGGTACGGCACGGCGTCGCGGTGCGTGAACGGCTTCGGTGTCATCGATGCGACTCCAGGTGCGAGAGGGAACGAATGCCGCGCTCCAGGTGGAACTGCGCGTACGCGGCCACGAGGCCCGAGGCGGCGGCCACCGTGCGGCCGGGGGCGGTGTCGATGGTCTCCCACTCCCCCGCCATGAGCGCGCGGAGCATGTCGACGGTGTCGCGCGCGACGCGCGGCGAGCCCGCGGGCGCGCACGTCGAGCAGACGACGCCGCCGAGCTGGGCGAGGAAGTAATCGTGGTCGCCGATCGTGCCGCAGCGCGCGCACTCCGTGAGCCCCGGCGCCCAGCCCGAGAGGGCCATGGCGCGCAGGAGGTACGAGTCGAGCACGCTCCGCTCGGAATGCTCACCGCGCGCCAGGGAACGCAGTCCACCGACCAGCAGCAGATACTGCTGGGGCGTCGCCTCGGCCTCATTGAGACGATCGGCGGTCTCGACCATGGCGCTGGCCGTGGTGTACACGTCGTAGTTCGCCACGATCTCGGCTCCGTACGAGCCGAGCGACTCGGCCTGCTGCACGATGTCGAGGTTGCGGCCCTTGAACAGCTGCACGTCGGCGACCATGAAGGGCTCGAGGCGCGAGCCGAACTTCGACGACGTCCGCCGCACGCCCTTCGCGACCGCGCGGATCTTTCCGTTGCGGCGGCTGAGGAGGGTGAGGATGCGGTCCGCCTCCCCGAGCTTGTGGGTACGCAGGACCACGACTTCGTCGCGGTAGGTGGGCACAGTCCATTATCCGTCCGCGCACCCGTGAGCGGCCTGCGCGACGCGCCTCCCCCACCCGCCCAGGCACGGGCCGGAGAATGGATGCCGTGGACTCCCCGACCTTCGTCATCCCCCTGTGGGCCGACCTGACCGCCGTCGCGCTCGGCGGCGTCCAGGGAGCCCTCTTCGCCTCGGGGTTCCAGGGCCAGCGCCGGCTCGATCTGCTCGGGGTGGCGATCATCGGCATCCTGCTCGGGATGGGCGGGGGTCTCATCCGCGACCTGCTGCTGGGTCTCACGCCGGCCACGCTGCAGAGCAACTGGTACCTCATCACCGCGACGCTCGCCTCGATCGTGGGCATGCTGCTGTCGGGGATCTTCCAGCGACTCAACCGCGCGATCGTGATGCTCGACGCCGTCGTGATCGGCCTCTTCGGCGCCTTCGGCACCTCGAAGGCGCTGGCCCTGGGGATGCCCGCGGTACCCGCCATCTTCGTGGGGGTGCTGGCCGCGGCCGGCGGCAGCGTGCTCCGCGACGTGCTGATGGGCCTGCCGGTGGCGATCATGCACGTGGGCTCGCTCTACGCCGTGGCTGCGGGCGGCGGATGCGTCGTGTTGGCGACGACCGCCGCCTTCGGCGTGCCGCTGCCGATCGCCGCGGTGATCGGTGTGGTGGTGACGACCGTCATCCGCGTGCTCGCCGTGCTGTTCGACCTCTCGCTGCCCGAGCAGCGCAAGCTCTACCGCCGCAAGGTCGCGGTCGAGACCACCGGCATCCCCATCATCCGCACCGACGAGTGACCGCGCGAGTCGCCGCGATTCGTCGCCTCGGGCGCGCGCGGCGACGAATCCCGGCGACTCACGCGTCGAGGACGACCTCGTCGCCGACGCGGATCGTTCCGCCCGCCGCGACGGGGAGCAACAGGATGCCGAGGGTCGGCTCGTCCTGGCCGAACTCGCCGGTCAGCACGCGGAGCAGGCGCGCGTCGCGCACGCCGGTGTCGGGGTTCGCGGTGATCGCCGCGCACCGCTCGATCGGCTTCTGCACCTCGAACTCCACCTCGCCGATCCGCACGCGACCGCGCCACGCGAGCTCTTCCCACGGGGCAGCGCCCGAGACGACGATGTTCGAGCGGAACCGGCGGTCGTCGACGGGCGCCGGCACCGCGGCATCCAGGTCGGACACCGAGGGCGCTCCATGCAGCGAGACGTATCCGCGGGGCCGGTCCTGGAAGCGTGCCGTCACCCCGTCTCCGAGCAGTCCCAGGGGCAGGATGCCGTCGGCCTCGAGCAGCTTCGCATCGCTCGTCGAACGCAGGTAGGCCGTGACCGCCTCGCTGAGCCGCGCACGGCCCTCGTCGCTCAGATCGGCGGTCACGTCGATGTCGTCGACGCGCAGTCGCAGCGTCCGCGCCTCATCGTCGAAGGTGAGCTCCACGCGCGCCAGCGTGGGGAACGACATGAGCGCGAGTCCGCGGCTCTTCGGGAAGGTGGCATCCGCCGGCTCGAGGGCATCGGCGAAGCGGAACACGAGCGATCGATCGCCCTGCACGCGACCGTCGTCCTGGACGACGAGACTGTCGCGCTTCTCGGGCGTGAAGCCCTTGACGGGGTAGCGGTAGAGGGCGTCGACGCGGATCACATCGCTCATCCTCGCATCCACGCCCTCCACCGCCGTCACCACCGGGCGAGCACCTCGCCGTGCGGCAGCAGGATCCACCCGTCGGGGTGCGCGGCCCACTCCCGCCACGCGTCGGAGATGCGCTGCAGCGTCGCCCCATCCGCGAGGCCCAGTCGCCTGGCGTGCCCCGCGAACGCCGAGGCGAGTACACGGTCGGCCCACATACCGCCCCACCAGGCGCGCTTCTCCGGCGTGTCGAACACCCACACGCTCGCGCTCGCCTCGACGCGCGAGAACCCGGCTTCGCGCGCCCACGCCTTCAGCACGCGCCCCGCGTCGGGTTCTCCCGACGACCCGCGGTGCACGCCGTGGTAGATCTCGAGCCATTCGTCGAGGGCGGGGATGAGCGGATGCCAGATCACCCCGCCGTAGTCGACGTCGCGCACCGCCACCAGGCCGTCGGGTCCCGCGACGCGGCGGAACTCCCGCAGGGCGTCGACGGGCCGCTCGAGATGCTGGAGCACCTGATGGGCGTGGACGATGTCGAACGAGGCGTCGGGCACGTCGAGGGCGTAGGCGTCGCCGGTGCGGAAGGTCACGTTCGTGCGCTCGCCGGCGGCGGCGCGGGCGATCTCGACGACGTCGGAGGCGGCATCCACCCCGACGACCTCTCCCGGGAAGACCCGGTCGGCGAGGTCGACGGTGATGGTGCCGGGACCGGCGCCCACATCGAGGATGCGGGTGCCGGCCGACAGCGAAGACACCAGGTACGCCGCCGAGTCGGCGACGGTGCGCGCGGCGTGGGAACGCAGCACGCTCTCGTGGTGTCCGTGGGCGTAGGCCACGGCCGGAGGCTCCGGTCGGGTCAGACGCCCGCGAGGGCGCCGGTGGCCTGACGCGTGCGGATCGCGCGGTTGACGCCCGACACGATCGCCTTCAGCGACGCCGTCGAGATGTCGCCGTCGATCCCCACGCCCCACAGGCGCTGATCGTCGACCTGCAGCTCGACGTAGGCCGCGGCCTGCGCGTCGCCGCCGGAGCTGAGGGCGTGCTCGACGTAGTCGTACAGGGTCACGTCGAACCCCTGCGAACGGACGATCTCGAGGAACGCGGCGACCGGACCGTTGCCCACGGCCGAGGCCGGGTGCGTGGTGTCGCCGTCGCGCAGCGAGACGTCGAGGTGCACATCGCCCGACATGTCGCTCGAGGAGCGGGTCGAGAGCAGCTCGAAGCGGCCCCAGCGCTGGTCGTCGTCGGTCGCGGGCAGGTACTCGTCGGTGAAGATGTCCCAGATCTGGGCGCTCGAGACCTCGCCGCCCTCGGCGTCGGTGCGCGCCTGCACGACCCCCGAGAACTCGATCTGGAGCTTGCGCGGCAGGTCGATCGCGTGGTCGGCCTTCAGCAGGTAGGCGACGCCGCCCTTGCCCGACTGCGAGTTGACGCGGATGACGGCCTCGTAGGAGCGGCCCAGGTCCTTCGGGTCGATCGGCAGGTACGGCACCGCCCACTCGATCTCGTCGATCGTCTTGCCCTCGGCCGTCGCGCGAGCCTCCATCGCCTCGAAGCCCTTCTTGATGGCATCCTGATGCGAACCGCTGAACGCGGTGAAGACCAGGTCGCCGGCCCAGGGGCTGCGCTCGGGGACGGGCAGCTGGTTGCAGTACTCGACGGTGCGCTTGACCTGGTCGATGTCGCTGAAGTCGATCTGCGGGTCGATGCCCTGCGTCAGCAGGTTGATGCCCAGGGCCACCAGGTCGACGTTGCCGGTGCGCTCGCCGTTGCCGAACAGGCACCCCTCGATGCGGTCGGCGCCGGCCATGTAGCCCAGCTCGGCGGCGGCCACCGCCGTGCCGCGGTCGTTGTGCGGGTGCAGCGACAGGATGACGTTCTCGCGGTGGTCGAGGTTCCGCGACATCCACTCGATGGAATCGGCGTAGACGTTGGGCGTGGCCATCTCGACGGTGGCGGGGAGGTTCAGGATGACCTTGCGCTCGGCCGTCGGCTGGAAGACCTCGAGCACCTCGTTGCAGATGCGCAGCGCGAAGGCGAGCTCGGTGCCCGTGTAGCTCTCGGGCGAGTACTCGTAATAGACCTCGGTCTGCGGGATCGTCGCCTCGTACTTCTTGCACAGGCGCGCGCCCTCGAGCGCGATGTCGACGATGCCCTGCTCATCGGTGCGGAACACGACCTCGCGCTGCAGCACGCTCGTGGAGTTGTACAGGTGCACGATGGCCTGCTTCGCGCCGGCGATCGCCTCGTACGTGCGGGCGATGAGGTGCTCGCGCGCCTGCGTCAGCACCTGGATCGTGACGTCGTCGGGGATGAGTTCTTCTTCGATCAGCTGGCGGACGAAGTCGAAGTCGGTCTGGCTGGCGCTGGGGAAACCGACCTCGATCTCCTTGAAGCCCATCTTCACCAGCAGGTCGAACATGACCCGCTTGCGCTCGGGGCTCATCGGATCGATCAGGGCCTGGTTGCCGTCGCGCAGATCCACGGCGCACCAGCGCGGTGCGACCTCGATGCGCTTGCTCGGCCACGTGCGGTCGGGCAGGTCGACCCAGATCTGCTCGTGGAAGGGACGGTACTTGTGCACCGGAGCGGACGTGGGCTTCTGGGTGTTCTTCATGATGTGTCGCTTCTTTAGATTCGTTCGGTGGGGCCGACGACGATCTCCGCGACGAGGAAGGCCCTTAGAACGAGGACTCGTCGCGGCAGCTAAGAAGAAGAAGGCCACCGAAGCGCATGGAGCGATCGTAGCAGCCCCGCACCGCGGCCTCCGCCGCGTCCGCGTCGCGAGCCGCCGACGTCAGGCCGCGGGCGCTGCCCACTCGCGCGCCAGCACGGCGTACACGAGCAGGTCGCCCCAGCGCCCCTTGAACCATTCCTTCTCGACGAAATGCGCCTCCCGGCGCATGCCGAGGCGTTCGGCGAGTGCGACCGAGCGGGCGTTGTCGGGATCGATCCGGGCCTCCACCCGCCGCAGACCGTAGACGACGAAGGCGGTGTCGATGAGAGCGCGCACCGCGGCGGTGGCGAGCCCCCGGCCGGATGCCCCCGGGCTCACGACCCAGCCGATCTCGGCGGATCCCGCGTCCGTGTCGAGGTGGAACAGCACGAGGTCGCCGATGACGGCGCCCTCGCTCTCGATGACCAGGACGACACCGCCGCGCTCGCCCTCCAGGCTCGTCCCGCCGAACAGATGCCCGATGCGGCGACGGATGTCGTCGGGCGACTGGGGGTCGAACGGGAGGAACCGGCACACCTCGGCGTCGCCGCGGTAGCCGGCCATGGCCTCGAGATCGCGCTCCTCGAAAGGGCGCAGGCGCACGCGCTCCCCCGTCACCTCGAGGGTCTCGGGCGCGGGCGGCAGGGCGAACGGCGACGTGCTCACGGCAGGAGGGCGACCTTGCCGCCGGGGTGCCCGGTCATGACGAAGCGCACGGCCTCGACCGCCTCGGCGAGCGGGTACGTGCGGGCGAGGGGAACCTCCAGGGCCCCGGATGCCGCGAGCTCCAACACCCGAGCGCGGGCGATGTCGCGGAAACGGGCGCTCTCCGGGCGGGCTCCGGCGATCCACAGGAAGCCGTCGGCCTTCGCGCGATCGGGCGAGACGATGGTGACGATGCGGTCGCGGTCCAAGACCAGCTCGAGCGAGACGTCGATGGCCTCGTCGGTCCCCGCCGCGTCCCAGGCGGCGACGATCGCCGCTCCGTCGGCCGCGGCTTCGACGCGCTCGCGCAGCCCGTCGCCGTAGGCCACCGGGATCCCGCCGTAGCGACGAACGCGCTCGGCCGAGTCGTCGGCATCCGCCCCGACCGTGCCGATCACGCGGACGCCGAGTTCGCGCGCCTGCTGGAGCAGGCTCACCCCGACGGCGCCGGAGGCGGCGTGCAGCAGCACCGTCTCGCCCTCGACGACCCGGGTGACCTGGATCATCTCGGCCGCCGTGGTTCCGGCGAGCAGCAGGTTGGCCGCCTCGGGATGCGAGAGGGCCGCAGGCTTCGCGAAGACGTCGCGGGCGGGCACGGTGAGGTCGGTCGCGTAGGCGCCCTGCACCCGGAACGCCACGACCTCGTCGCCGACCGCGAGCTCTCCCGAGCCGCCGACCGCGCCATCGCCGACCGCGGTGATCTCACCCGACAGCTCGTACCCGATCGGCACCGGGAACGTCGCGCCGGGGCGCTGCGTCGCGACGTGCTTCGCGTCGGCGGGGTTGATGCCGGCCGCGCGCACGCGGATCGTCACCTCGCCCGGTCCGGGGGCGGCGACGTCGACCTCGTCGAAGCTCCACGTCTCGATGGGCCCCGGAGCCGGAGCCGTCCACCTCTTCGCCATGCCTGCACCTTTCGTTGCGACCGCGCGTTCGGCACGGTCGGGGTCACGCGGTCGGGGGCCGAGCGGGTGTCGCGCGGTCTCCGGGGCTCAGAAGCCGAGGCGTCCGAGTTGCTTCGGGTCGCGCTGCCATTCTTTCGCCACCCGCACGTGCAGCGACAGATAGACGCGGCCGCCCACGAGCGGCTCGATGCCCGCGCGTGCTCGCGCGCCCACATCGGCCAGGCGCGAGCCCTTCTTGCCGATGATGATGGCCTTCTGACTGTCGCGCTCGACGACGATGTTCGCGTACACGTCGGTCAGGTCGCTGTCCTCGCGCGGCGCGACGTCGTCGACCGTCACGGCGATCGAGTGCGGGAGCTCGTCGCGCACGCCGTGCAGGGCCGCCTCGCGGATGATCTCGGCGATGCGGTCTTCGAGCGTCTCGTCGGTCACCACGTCGTCGGCGTACAGCGCGGGGCCCTCGGGCATGAGGGCGAGCAGCTCGTCGCTCAGCACGTCGAGCTGATCGTTGGTCACCGCCGACAGCGGGATGACCGCCGCCCAGTCCTCGCGAAGTGCATCGACCTCGACGAGACGCTCGGTGATCTGATCGCGGGTCGCGGCGTCGGTCTTGGTCACGAGGGCGACCTTCTTCGCGCGCGGGTAGCCCGACAGCGACTCCGCGATGCGGCGATCGCCGGGACCGACCTTCTCGGTCGCCGGTGCGCAGAAGGCGATGACGTCGACATCGCCGAGCACCTGCTCGACGAGGTCGTTCAGGCGCTGACCGAGCAGGGTGCGCGGGCGGTGGATGCCGGGGGTGTCCACGACCACGAGCTGACCGCCGGGGCGGTTGACGATGCCGCGGATCGCGCGGCGCGTCGTCTGCGGCTTCTCGCTGGTGATGGCGACCTTCTCGCCCACGAGCGCATTGGTCAGAGTGGATTTGCCGACGTTGGGTCGCCCCACGAAGGTCACGAACCCGGAGCGGGTGTCGGTCATCTGTCGTTCCTTTCACGCGCCGACAGCTCTGCGTCGGCGTCGTCGTCGGCGGAGACCTCGCTGCGCTCGACGATCACGGTGGCGATGCCCCGGTTCCGGCCGCGCGACGCGCCTCCGGTCATCACGAGGCCGGAGTGCTCGGCGGTGGCGCCGGGCTGAGGGATGCGGCCGAGCGCCTTGCCGAGCAGGCCGCCGATCGAGTCGACGTCCTCGTCGTCGAGCTCGAGACCGAACAGGTCGCCGACCTCGTCGAGCCCGAGGCGGGCGTTGATGCGGTAGCGGCCCTCGCCGAGCTCGACGATCTCAGTGTTGGGAGCGTCGTATTCGTCGGCGATCTCGCCCACCAGCTCCTCGATGAGGTCTTCGAGGGTCACGAGACCCGCGACGCCGCCGTACTCGTCGACGACCAGGCAGACGTGGACGGCATCTTTCTTCATCTGCTGCAGCAGCGTCTCGGCCTTCATCGACTCGGGGACGAAGACGGCCGGCCGGGCGATGCGGCGGATGGGGGCGTCGCGCCAGCCGGCCTCGTCGCGGAAGCCGAACTGCACGAGATCCTTCAGATACAGCACGCCCACGACGTCGTCGGCGTCGTCATCGGCGAGGGGCACCCGGGAGACGCCCTTCTCGAGGAACAGCGCGAGGGCCTCGCGGGAGGTGGCCGCGGCATCCACACTGACCATGTCGGTGCGCGGCACCATGACCTCGCGGACGTAGCGATCGGTGAAGTCGAAGACCGAGTGGATCAGCTCGCGATCGTCTTCCTCGATCAACTCGTTCTCGGCCGCCTCGTCGATGATGCTGAGCAGCTGCTCCTCCGACGCGAACGAGGTGGAGTGCGACACCCCCGGCGTCACGCGGTTGCCGACGGCGACGAGACCATGCGCGAGCGGGCCGAGCAGGATGCGCATGCCCCGGATGACGGGGGCGACGCCGCGCAGCAGACCGCGCGCGTGCTGGCGACCGACGGTACGCGGACTCGCCCCCACCGCGACGAACGAGATGCCCGTCATGAGCACGGCCGCGGCGATCACGGCCCACCAGATGTCGTCGAAGATCAGCATGAATGCGGCGGCGACGAGCACGGCGGCGGTCGTCTCGGCGAGCACGCGGATGAACACCACCGCGGTGTTGTGCGCGCTCGTGTCGTCGGCGATCCGCCGGAGCGATCGGGCGTTGCGGCCTGAGGCGCCGAGCTCGAGGAGGTCGGTGCGCGAGGTCACGCCGAGCGCCGCCTCGGAGGCCGCCATCAGGCCGCCGAACGCGACGAGGAGGAAGGCGGCGACGAGGAGGAGCGCTTCGGTCATGCCCGACGCTGGCGCTCGACGGCCTGGAACCCGGTGATCAGCTCCCGCTGGAGCCCGAACATCTCGCGCTCCTCGTCGGGTTCGGCGTGATCGAATCCGAGGAGGTGCAGCAACCCGTGCGTGGTGAGGAGGATGAGTTCGTCCTGCGTCGAGTGCTTCGCGGCGACCGCCTGCGTCTCGGCCACGGCGGGGCACAGCACGATGTCGCCCAGCAGCCCCGCGGGGGTGGGGGCGTCTTCGGAGCCGGGACGCAGCTCGTCCATCGGGAAGCTCAGCACATCGGTGGGGCCGGGCTCGTCCATCCACTGCACGTGGAGCGACTCCATGGCCCCCTCGTCGACGAGCACGATCGCCACGTCGGCGTCGGCGCTGACGTGCAGCTCCGCCAGGTTGTACTCCATCAGGCGCAGCAGGACCTGCTCGTCGACCTCGTGGCCGGATTCGTTGTTGATCTCGATCGTCATGAGCGGTTTCGTCTCGGGAGGTGATCGCGGGGACCGGCGGCACCGGGGCCGCGTCGCTCCGCACGGTTGGCGAACTCGGAGGCCTCGTCGCGTTCGCGACGCGCGGCCAGGCGCTTCTCGTCGTACTCGCTGTACGCGTCGACGATACGGCCGACCAGGGAGTGACGCACGACGTCGTCGCTGGTCAGGCGCGAGAAGTGGATGTCGTCGATGTCGCCGAGCACGCGGGTGACCAGACGCAGACCCGAGGCGCCCTGCGGGAGGTCGACCTGCGTGATGTCGCCGGTGACCACCATGCGGGTGCCGAAGCCGAGGCGCGTGAGGAACATCTTCATCTGCTCGGGCGTGGTGTTCTGCGCCTCGTCGAGCACGACGAACGAGTCGTTCAGCGTGCGACCGCGCATGTAGGCCAGCGGGGCGACCTCGATCGTGCCCGTCGCCATGAGCTTGGGCACGATGTCGGGGTCCATCATCTCGTTGAGCGCGTCGTACAGCGGGCGCAGGTACGGGTCGATCTTGTCGGTCAGTGTTCCGGGGAGGAACCCGAGTCGCTCGCCCGCCTCGACGGCGGGTCGGGTCAGGATGATGCGGTTGACCTCTTTGCGCTGGAGTGCCTGCACGGCCTTGGCCATCGCGAGGTAGGTCTTGCCCGTACCGGCGGGGCCGATGCCGAACACGATCGTGTTCTCGTCGATCGCGTCGACGTACTCCTTCTGGCCGGCCGTCTTGGGGCGGATCACCTTTCCGCGCGACGACAGGATCGCCTCGCCCATCACCTCGGACGGGCGAGGCCCGCCGTCGGTGCGGAGCATGCGGTTGGAACTCGTCACGTCGGCCGGGTCGAGGCCGTGGCCGGAGCGGGTCATGGCGACCAGCTCGTCGACCAGGCCGCGAGCGGCCCGCACCGCCGCGGGAGAGCCCGACAGCGTGATCTCGTTGCCGCGCACGTGCACGTCGACGTCGGGATGCTCCTTCTCGACGACGCGCAGGAGACGGTCCTGCGGACCGAGCAGCTGCACCATGGCCACGCCGTCGACGGCGATCTGCTCGGAGACGGTCTCTTCGGGGGAATCAGCCACCCAGGCTCTTTTCGTTCAGGCCGCCCGCGAGAACGTGGGCGTGCACATGGAAGACGGTCTGTCCGGCACCCTCGCCGGTGTTGAAGATCAGACGGAAATCGCCGTCGGCGTGCTCGGCGGCGACGCTGTTCGCGAGACCGATCACCTCGGTCAGCAGCTCCGGGTCGCCGGCCGCGAGCTCGACGACGTTGCGATACTGCTGCGTCTTGGGGATGACGAGCAGGTGCACCGGCGCCTGAGGGGCGATGTCGCGGATCGCGAAGGCGTTCTCGGTCTCGGCCACGATCTCGGCAGGGATCTCGCCCTGCAGGATGCGCGTGAAGATCGACGGTTCGCTCATGGCATCCAGTCTAGTGAGGGCCTCCGACACCGGGGCTCGGCCGTTTCGCCGACGCCCTCTCGGCGCTCACCGACCCGGATCGGGGCGGATCCCGCCGCTCGGGGCGGAGAATCGACGCCCCGATCTGCCGTATCCGCGCCGGATGCGAGAAGCGCCCGGCACGGCCCGGCTCACCAGCGCCCGTGCGCCGCCGACAGCACCGAGATGGCCGCGGCCCCGGCGGTGGAGGTCCGCAGCACGGTGTCGCCCAGCCGCACGAGGCGGGCGCCGGCGTCTTCGAGCGCCGACAGCTCCTCCGGGGCGATCCCGCCCTCCGGGCCCACCACGAGCACCACGTCGCGACCGTCCGATGCCTCCGCGGCCACCTCGGTGAGGCGGACGGATGCCGTCGGCTCGAGCACGAGGACGACATAGGCACCGGCACGGGCGACGAGGTCGGCCGTCCGGGCCACGCCCTCGACCTCGGGCACCCACGCGCGGTGCGCCTGCTTCGCAGCCTCGCGGACGATCGTCCGCCAGCGCGCGAGCCCCTTGTCGGCCTTGGCATCCCAGCGCGAGACGCTGCGCGCCGCCTGCCACGGGACGATCTCATCGACGCCGAGCTCGGTCGCCGCCTGGACGGCCAGCTCGTCGCGGTCGCCTTTCGCCAATGCCTGCACGAGCACGAACCGCGGGACCGACGCCGCGACCTCCTCGCGGCCCGTGACGCGCACGTCGACCTGCTTGGGGCCGAGAGCGGTCACGACTCCCGAGAGCCACACGCCGCGTCCGTCGCCGAGCGTGACCGCCTCGTCGACCCGCACGCGCCGCACGCTCGCGGCGTGATGCGCCTCCGGCCCGGTGAGGGTCACGGCATCCCCCGGCTGTGCGTCGGTGGCGTCGTCGGTGACGAAGTGCAGCGCCATGCTCAGTGGCGGAAGCGATCGCGGAATTTGCTGAACATGCCCTGTTGGTGCTCGGCCAGGCGGGGCCCGGGAGCCTTGGTGCGCTTGGCGAACTCCTCGATGAGAGCCCGCTCCTTGTGGTCGAGGCGCGTGGGGGTCACCACGTGCACACCGACCTTCAGGTCGCCGCGCTGGCTGCCCCGCAGGGGCGTGATGCCGCGGCCCTTGATCGTCAGCACGTCGCCCGACTGCACGCCCGGGCGCACCTCGAGGTCGACGGAGCCGTCGAGCGACTCGATCGTCGTGGTGGCGCCGAGGATGGCGTCGGGCATCGACACCTCGAGGGTGGCGACGAGGTCGTCACCCTCGCGACTGAATGCGTCGTGCGCCTCCACGGTGATCTCCAGGTACAGGTCGCCGTTGGGGCCTCCGGCCGGGCCCACCTCGCCCGAGCCGGGGAGCTGCAGGCGCAGGCCCGACTCGACGCCCGCGGGGATGTCGACCGACACCGTGCGGCGCGCGCGCACCCGGCCCTGACCCTGGCAGGTGCCGCAGGGGTAGGGGATGGTCGTGCCGTGACCGTGGCACACGGTGCAGGGCTGGCCGGTGACGACGTTGCCGAGGAGGCTCCGCACGGTGCGCTGCACGTGACCGGAACCGTGGCAGATGTCGCAGGTGACCTCGCTGGTACCGGGCTGCGTGCACGCTCCCTGGCACGTCTCGCAGAGGACCGCCGTGTCGACCTCGAGGTCGCGGTGCGTACCGAAGACGACGTCGCCGAGCTGCAGCGTGACGCGGACGAGGGCGTCCTGGCCGCGCTCCCGGCGTGACCGCGGTCGCGGGCCGCGGCCTCCGCCGCCGCCCTGCGCGCCGCCGAAGAACGTCTCGAAGATGTCGCTGAAACCGCCGAACCCGGCCGCTCCCCCGCCCCCGAACGGGCTCTGGTCGCCGCCCATGTCGTAGCGGCGGCGCTGCTCGGGATCGCTCAGCACGTCGTAGGCGTGTGTCACGAGTTTGAACTTCTCGGACGCGTCCTCGCCGGGATTCACATCGGGGTGCAGCTGGCGCGCGAGACGCCGGTAGGCCTTCTTGATGTCTTCCGGGCTGGCGTCGCGTTCGACGCCCAGGACCTCGTAGTGGTCAGCCACAATCGCCTTCCTGCCCGCTCGCGCGGGGTCGTTCTCGTGGGGAGTGCTCGCGGCGCGAGACGTCAGCGCGAGCTGTCGTCGTCTTCGAGCATCCGGGTCAGATAGTGCGCGACGGCGCGGACCGCCGCGAGGTTGGAGGAGTAGTCCATGCGGGTCGGCCCGAGCAGACCCACGCGGGCCCCGCCGGTGGAGCCGTCGTAACGGCTCGCGAGCACGGAGGCCTCGACGAGGCCGAAAGGCTCGTTCTCGCGCCCGATACTCGCCGACAGCCCCTTCTCGTCGGCGACCATCTCGCTCATCAGGCGCAGCAGGGTCACCTGCTCCTCGATCGCTTCGAGGAGCGGGTAGATACTGCCGCGGAAGTCCTGCTCGCGCTTGGCGAGGGTCGCGGCGCCGGCCATGACGAGACGGTCCTGACGGAAGGCCTCGAGCTCCTCCCCGACCACGCGCAGGACCGCGTCGGCGATCGCGTCGAGCACGACCCCGGGGCGCGGGCCGGCAGTGAGGGCCTCGGAGACGCGCTGGGAGCTCTCGGCGACGCTGTGTCCGACGAGCACCGCGCCCACGCGCGCGCGCAGCAGGGCGATGTCGCTCTCGCCGGGCTCGGCGGGCACGAGCGCGATGCGCTGCGACACCCGACCGGTGTCGGTGACCAGGATGACGAGAACCCGGGGCCCGCCGAGGGCGACGAGTTCGACGTGCGTGACGTTGGCGCGAGCGAACGAGGGGTACTGCACGATCGCGACCTGGCCGGTCAGCTGCGTCAGCGCCCGTACCGTGCGTGCGAGGAGGTCGTCGAGGTCGCCCGCCTCATCGAGGAAGGAGGTGATGGCGCTGCGCTGGGCGCTCGACAGCGGGCGGAGCTCGGCGAGGTGGTCGACGAAGACGCGGTAGCCCTTGTCGGTCGGGACGCGTCCCGACGACGTGTGCGGCGCGACGATGAGGTCTTCGTCCTCGAGAAGGGCCATGTCGTTGCGGATGGTCGCCGCCGACACCCCGAAGGCATGGCGGTCGACGATGGCCTTGCTGCCGACGGGCTCGCGCGTGTCGACGTAGTCCTGGACGATCGCGCGCAAGACCTGGAGGCCGCGTTCCGACACCATGGCTGCTCCTCCCGTTTGGCACTCGACTCGACTGAGTGCCAATTCTACGACGATCGCCCCGCCCGTGCGTCGAGCGGCTCGCGGAGGTCGGCGGCGTCGCGGTCAGGCGGCGCGGTCGGACGGCGCGGCATGCGTGTGAACGCCGCTCCGAGCGGCAAACCCCCGGACAGGGCGTTTACGCCTCGCCGGGCGTTTGCACGAAGCACCGACGCGCCAACGGGCCGCGGGCATCGTCACGCCCGACGATTCAGCCCGTGGGCAGCAGAGGCGTCCCCGGGTCAGGCCGTCAGCGCGCGCACCACGGCATCCGCCAGCAGGCGTCCGCGACGGGTCAGCACGATGCGCCCGCGAACGGCATCCGGGCCCTCGATGAGCCCGTCGGCGATGAGGGATGCCACGGCCTTGCGCCCCTCGCCGAGGATCTCCGACACCGCGAGCCCTTCGCGGATGCGGCTGCGCAGGAGCACCGATTCGAGCCGACGCGCCGTCTCGTCGGGACGCTCTCGCGCCGCGGCGGGCGATTCGGCGGCGGCGAGCCGCTGGGCGTACGCGGCGGGATGCTTCACGTTCCACCAGCGCAGCCCCGCGACATGGCTGTGCGCGCCCGGACCGAAGCCCCACCAGTCGGTGCCGCGCCAGTACGCGAGGTTGTGGCGCGAACGGTGCGCGACGCCCCGCGACCAGTTCGACACCTCGTACCAGTCGTAGCCCGCGGCGGCGAGCAGATCGTCGGCGAGCTCGTACATGTCGGCCTGCAGGTCGTCGTCCGGCGTCGCGACGGCGCCGGAGCGGATCTGCCGCGCGAGCTTCGTCCCGTCCTCGACGATGAGCGCGTACGCCGACACGTGGTCGGGTTCGAGAGCGGTCGCCGCCTCGAGCGAGGCGCGCCAGTCGTCGAGCGACTCCCCCGGCGCGCCGTAGATCAGGTCGACGGAGACGTCGAGACCCGCGCGGCGCGCGGCCGCGACCGCGGTGGCGACGTTCAGCGGATCGTGGGTGCGGTCGAGCGCCGCGAGCACGTGGGGCCGGGCCGACTGCATGCCGATCGACAGGCGCGTCACCCCGGCGGCGGCGAGGGTGTCGGCGACCGCGTCGTCCACGGTGTCGGGGTTCGCCTCCACGGTCACCTCGGCGCCCGGCGCGATGCCGAACTCGTCGCGGACCGCGTCGAGCATGCGGGCGAGGTCGCCCGGCGGCAGCAGCGTCGGCGTCCCTCCCCCGAAGAACACCGTGGATGCCGCGCGCCGACCGCCCGCGGCATCCATCACTGCGCCCGCCAGGCGCACCTCGGTGGCCAGGGTGTCGGCGAAGTCGTCCTGCCGCGCTCCGCGGAGCTCGCTCGCCGTGTAGGTGTTGAAGTCGCAGTAGCCGCAGCGCACGCGGCAGAACGGCACGTGCAGGTAGACGCCGAAATCGGCGCCGGGATCGATGACGAGGTCGTCGGGGAGGCGTCCGTCGACCGGCGCGGGGTCTCCGAGCGGGAGGGGCCCGCCCATCAGGAGGAGTACAGCGGCGAGATCGCGCGCAGGTAGCGCGCGAACAACGCCTTGCGCCGACGCCGGACGCGGCTGGTGAAGAGGCGGTACGACGGGGCGGTGGGCCGATCGAAGGCGCGTACGACGAACCAGACCTCGTCGTTCTCGCGCCACTCGAGGCTGAAGAGCTCCTCGCCGCTCACGATCGAGTGCCCCACGGTGCCCAGGATGAAGCCGACACGACGAGGCTCCTCGAAGACCGAGATGACGCGCAGCTCGGCGTCGGCGCGGTGTCCGTCGACCTTGCCGTGCAGGCGCACGCCGGTGCCGGGGCGGACGAACGGCGTGCCGTCGGCGGCGAAGCGCTGCTCTGCTTCGAGCCGGCTCGGCGCGACGGGCGCGCCCTCGGCGTCGAAGCCGACGCCCGCGTAGCCCTCCCCGGATGCCGGGCGCACGTCGGTGATGCTGAGTTCCTCGCCGCGCAACGGCGCCCACGACAGCAGCAGCTCGCTCGCGGCGGCGAAACGCTCCTCGCCGCTGCCGATGCGCCAGGCGTCTTCGGCGGGCACGGAGTGCTCCGGCGGATACTGCATGAGGTCGGGCGCCTGGGTGGCACCGACCGCCGCGTAGTCGACCGTGTCATCGGTGAAGTTCTGCCTGCGCATGATCCACCCCTCTCGGTTGCGTGCGTTCTACTTCTTGGCCTCGACGTCGCCGGAGAGCGCGGCGATGAACGCCTCCTGGGGGACCTCGACGCGACCGACCATCTTCATGCGCTTCTTGCCCTCCTTCTGCTTCTCGAGGAGCTTGCGCTTACGGGTGATGTCACCGCCGTAGCACTTGGCGAGGACGTCCTTGCGGATCGCGCGGATCGTCTCGCGCGCGATGATGCGCGCACCGATCGCGGCCTGGATGGGCACTTCGAACTGCTGGCGCGGGATGAGCTTGCGCAGCCGCTCGGCCATCATCGTGCCGTAGCTGTAGGCCTTCTCGCGGTGCACGATCGAACTGAACGCGTCGACCTTGTCGCCCTGCAGCAGGATGTCGACCTTCACCAGGTCGGCGGTCTGCTGTCCGGCCGGTTCGTAGTCGAGGCTCGCGTAGCCCTGCGTCCGCGACTTCAGGTGGTCGAAGAAGTCGAAGACGATCTCGCCGAGCGGCATGTTGTAGCGCAGCTCGACCCGGTCTTCGCTGAGGTAGTCCATGCCGAGAAGCGTGCCGCGGCGTGACTGGCACAGCTCCATGACGGTACCGACGTAGTCCTTCGGGAGCAGGATGCCGACCTTGACGATCGGCTCCGAGACCGAGGCCACGCGGCCGTCGGGGTATTCGCTCGGGTTCGTGACCGACACGGTCTCGCCGGTGTCGGTGGTGACCTCGTAGGTCACCGACGGAGCGGTGGTGATCAGATCGAGACCGAACTCGCGTGAGAGGCGCTCGGTGATGATCTCGAGGTGCAGCAGGCCGAGGAAGCCGCAACGGAACCCGAAGCCGAGCGCGACGGAGGTCTCGGGCTCGTACTGCAGCGAGGCGTCGGAGAGCTTGAGCTTGTCGAGGGCCTCGCGCAGCTCGGCGTAATCGCTGCCGTCGATCGGGTAGATACCCGAGAAGACCATGGGCTTCGGGTCGGTGTACCCCGCGAGAGCCTCGGTGGCGGGTTTGCGGTGCGTCGTGATCGTGTCGCCGACCTTCGACTGGCGCACGTCCTTCACGCCGGTGATGAGGTAGCCGACCTCGCCGACGCCGAGCCCCTGGGTGGGGATCGGCTCGGGGCTGGAGACGCCGATCTCGAGCGCCTCGTGGGTCGCGCCGGTCGACATCATCTGCAGACGCTCGCGCGGCTGCAGTGCCCCGTCGATCATGCGGACGTAGGTCACCACGCCGCGGTAGGCGTCGTAGACCGAGTCGAAGATCATCGCGCGCGCGGGCGCGTCCGCCACGCCGACGGGAGCGGGGATCTTCTCGACGATGAGGTCGAGCAGCTCCTCGACGCCCATCCCCGTCTTGCCGCTGACGCGCAGCACGTCGGCGGGGTCGCCGCCGATGAGACCCGCCAGCTCGGCCGCGTACTTGTCGGGGTCGGCGGCGGGGAGGTCGATCTTGTTCAGCACCGGGATGATCGTCAGATCGTTCTCGAGCGCCAGGTAGAGGTTGGCGAGGGTCTGCGCCTCGATGCCTTGAGCGGCGTCGACGAGCAGGATCGCGCCCTCGCACGCGGCCAGCGAACGGCTCACCTCGTAGGTGAAGTCGACGTGACCGGGGGTGTCGATCATGTTGAGGGCGAACGTGCCGTCGGCCGTGGACCACGGCATCCGGACCGCTTGCGACTTGATGGTGATGCCGCGCTCGCGCTCGATGTCCATGCGGTCGAGGTACTGCGCGCGCATGTCGCGGTCGGCGACGACGCCGGTGATCTGCAGCATGCGGTCGGCCAACGTCGACTTGCCGTGGTCGATGTGGGCGATGATGCAGAAGTTGCGAATCTGCGCCGGCGGGGTGGCGGACGGCTCGAGGGGCTTCAGGGCGCGCGGTGACATGTTCCGTCGATTCTACGGTGGCGCGCCGACATCGCCGTCCGCGGACGCTCAGGCTGCGCCTCGACGGCGCTTCTAAGGTGGATGCCATGGCGGTCCAGGTCGTGCTCGTGCACGGCATCCGCACGTCGGCGACCATGTGGCGCGCGCAGGTCGCCCACCTCGAGCAGCGCGGCACCCCGGTGACCGCCGTCGACCTGCCCGGGCACGGCACGCGTCGGGGCGAGGAGTTCACCCTCGACGAAGCCTTCGCGACCATTGATCGGGCGGTCCGGGATGCCGCGACCCGCGGTCCCGTGCTGCTCGTGGGCCATTCGATGGGCGGTCTGCTCTCGATCGAATACGTCGGGCGCGAAGACCCGCCGCCGGTCGCGGCGTTCATCGCGGCGTCCTGCACCTCGATCCCGCGCGGGGTGGGGCTCGCCGCGTATCGGTTCCTCGCGCGTCGATTCGACAGCCTGCCCGACCGCGGCCTGGGTCTGACCAACCGGGTGCTCGACCGCACGCTCCCGCCCGAGACGCGGCCGGACTTCGGTGCCGGCGGCTACGCGTTCGACGCGCAGGACTCCGCTCTCGCGTCGCTGTCGGTGCTCGACCTGCTCGCGGCGCTGCGGCGCATCGAGGTGCCGCTGTGGTTCGTGAACGGGCAGTGGGACCAACTCCGCGTGAACGAGAAGCTCTTCACGTCGATCGCGAAGGATGCCGAGTTGATCGTGGTCCCGCGCACGACCCACCTCGTCACGGCGATGCGGCCCCGCGTGTTCAACGCGTTGCTCGAGGTGGCGCTCACCACGGTCGAGACCTCGACCTGTTAGACTCGTCTCTTGGCTTGCGTGTGGGGTTTTTCCCGACCTCCACGACCGCCGGTACAGCGCCCCTCTACCGCTCGACCGGCACTTCCAACACTCACTCAAACGAAAGACCGTCGACGTGGCGAACATCAAGTCGCAGATCAAGCGCAACAAGACCAACGAGAAGGCGCGCGAGCGCAACAAGGCCGTCAAGAGCGAGCTGAAGACGCACGTGCGTCGCACCCGCGAGGCCGTTCTGGCCGGTGACAAGGAAGCCGCCGAGAAGGCGCTCGTCCTCGCCGGCAAGAAGCTCGACAAGGCCGTGAGCAAGGGTGTCATCCACCAGAACCAGGCCGCGAACCGCAAGTCGGCCATCGCGAAGCAGGTCAACGCTCTCTGAGCCGCAGCCGTTTCGACAGCCCGTCCCGCTTCAGCGGGGCGGGCTTCGTCGTTCCCGGAGCGAGAGGTTCGGTCCAGCGCATTCGGGGGTCTCGTCGCGTCCGGGATGTCCGCGGCATGTTCAGGCCTGGGCGTACGCGATCTCCTCCTCGCGGCGGAGGCACCCGCGCACCGGCGTTCGTAGCGTGGATGCCGGGAGGTGCAGCATGCAGAGCGAACGAGCGGCGAAGGTCTTCGGCGACCGGGAGGATCCACGGTCCCGGCTGGTGCAGTTGTTCAGCGGTGAGATGCCGGCGGGTGGGCAGCCTCCGGAACCGGCGCTCCGGTGGGCGCGGGCGGTGTCCTCACCGGATGACGATGAGGTGGTCGTGGTTCGCGACCTGCGGCGAGCGGAGCCGCGACTCACGCTCCGGGCGGCGACGTTCCTGGCGCGCCACATCGCGCGGGCGTGATCGGGTGCCGACGCGGCTCGCACTCGAGGACAGGGGATCGTTCCGTGACAGGGGCATCCCGGCCGGATCGGACCTGTCTCCGAACGATGCGCTGTCGTCGCCCGTACCTGAGGCGCTTGCTCACGGGGGCCCCGACGCCGGGCGCCGCCTCAGTCGCCGTACGGCGCGCGCGTGGCGATGACGGTGATCATCCGCTCGAGCGCGAACACGGGGTCGCGCGAGGCGCCCTTGACCTCGGCATCGGCGCGCGCCGTGGCGTGGATCGCCATGCCGAGGGTGTTGCCGGTCCAGCCGACGAGGTCGCGGCGCGCGCGGTCGACCTGCCAGTCCTTCATGCCGAGGCGCTGCGCGGTGGCCGACGACGACTCGCGCGTCCCCGCGACCCGCGCCATGGTGCGCAGCTTCATCGCAACAGCGGCGACGAGCGGCACGGGGTCGGCTCCGGATGCCAGGGCGTGCCGCAGCGCGAGCAGCGCCGGGCCGTACTGCCCGGCGATGGCCGTGTCGGCGACGGTGAACGCCGAGGTCTCGACGCGCCCGCCGTAGTAGCGCTCGACGATGCGCTCGTCGATGTCGCCCGGCACATCGGCGATGAGCTGCTGGCATGCGGCGGCGAGCTCGGTGAGGTCATCGGCGAAAGCGGACACGAGCGAGCGGAGCGCGACGGGGGCGATACGCTTCTGGGCCGCCTTGAACTCGCCGACCGCGAAGTCGAAGCGATCGGAGTCGCGCTTGACGGCGGGGCAGGCGATCTCGATGCCGCTCCCCTGACCCGCGCGGATGCCGTCGAGGAGCTTCTTCCCGCGGACGCTCGCGCCGGTGTGGCGCAGGACGACCGTGGCGCCCTCCTGCGTCTGCGACAGGTACGACACGGCCTCGGTGAGGAACGTGTCGCTGCACTTCTCGACCCCGCTGACGCGGACGAGGCGCGGCTCGCCGAAGAGCGACGGTGACGTGACGGAGAGCAGGGTGCCGGCGGCGTAGTCGTCGGCACGGATGTCGGTGACCTCGAGGCTGGGGTCTTCGCTCTTCAGGAGGGAGCGGATGCCGGCGATGGCACGCTCGGCGCAGACCTCTTCGGGGCCGGAGACCAGCACGATGGGCGCCGGCTGCGGGGCACGCCAGGACACCTGCGGGATGGCCGATTTGGCCTTGGCGGGCGCTGCGCGTCGAGGGGCCGGGGTCACTCCCCCAGCCTACCGATGCCCTCGGACACCGTGGTCGGTCGGCGTCTCAGCGCGTGGCGGCCCGGGTCGAGCGCCGAACGGGCGCCGGTCCGGTCATGCCTCGCGCTGGCGCCACAGCGCGAGTCGTCCTTCATCGTCATGCCAGACGGCGAGGATCCCGCCGGTGTCCGTCCGTGCCGCGATCGTGCCCTCCTTCTGCAGGATGTCGAGCAGACGCGCGGTCGGGTGTCCGTAGGTGTTGTGGGCTCCGACGCCGATGAGCCCGACGGCGGCGTGCAACCGGTGGTAGAGCTCGGCGTCCTGGTCGGCACTACCGTGGTGGGACACCTTCACGATCTCCACCCGCGGCAGCTCGATGCGGCGCAGCAACGCCGCCTGCGGCTCGGCGCCGAGGTCGCCGAGCAGAACGGTACGCGGGAAGTTCTCGCCGGCGACGTCGATCGCGACGCTCGCGGCGTTTCCCGGCTCCATTCCGGGCAGGGGCCCGAGCGCCTGCCACCGCGTGTCGCCCACCTCGCCCGTCATCCCCATCGTGGCGGCGAGGAGCCGCGCCCCACCGGCAGAGAAGCGGTCGAGCAGCTTCTGATCGGTCGACTCTCCCAGGGGGCCGTGGAGCACCAGCGAGGTTCGGCCCACGACCGCTGCCGACCCGCCCACGTGGTCCTCGTCGAAATGCGTCAGCACGACCAGGTCGAGGCGCGCGATGCCGAGGGTCTGCAGGCAGTCCGCGAGCGGTTGCGGGTCCGGCCCCGTGTCGACGAGGGCGACCGCTGCACCGGACCGCCACAGCGTGGCATCGCCCTGCCCGACGTCGCACATAGCCACCTGCCAGGCCACCGGGACGGTGAGCGGCCCGGCCACGGAGCGCACGGTTCCCGTGGCGCCGGACACCCCCACCAGGACCGCGACCATCGCCGTCGCAACGGCGGTCAGGCGCGGCAGCCGCTGAGGGCGGACGATCGCCACGATGATCGCGGCACCGACGACGGCCAGAAGCGCAGCACCCGTGGTCCCGTCCGGCCACGGCAGGTTCTGCGCGGGCACACCGGCGGTCGTGTGCGCGACCGCGGCGATCCAGGCGGCGGGGATCCACGCCAGCACCGTCAGACCATCGCGCAACCAGGGGATGGGGGCGATGCATGCGAGCGCCCCCGCGATCGTCGCCGGCGCCGCGGCCGGATCGGCGAGTGTGTTCGCCACCACCCCGAGCAGCGGAACGTGGGGGTCGATCAGCACGATCAGCGGGCCGCACACGACCTGAGCCGACGAGGGCACCGCCAGCGCCAGAGCGAGGGGTGCCGGCATCCATCGCCCGAGACCGTCGGCGAGCGGGCGCGCCAACACGAGCAGGGCCGCGGTCGCCGCGGCCGACAGGGCGAAGCCGAGCGATCGGCACAGCCACGGGTCGGCGATCAGCAGCGCGGTCGTCGCCCCCGCCAGCACGGCGATGCCGACGGCCGGTCGCCCCAGGGCGACCGCCAGCAGCGCGATCGCACTCATCACCGCGGCTCGGACGACGCTGGGCTCGGGTGTGACCAGGATGACGAACGCGGCCAGGACGGTGAGCGCGCCGACCACCCGGATGCCGCGGCCGACCCCGCACAGGGAGAGGAGACCGAACGCGGACCCCACGACCAAGGCGCAGTTCGCACCCGACACCGCCGTCAGGTGGGACAGGGAGGCGGCGTTCATGGCGGTCTCGGTGGCGCTGTCGAGGCTGGAGGTGTCTCCGACGGCCAGTCCCGGGATGAGGCCCGCCCCCGGTTGCGGCAGGCCGCGAGTCGAGTCGACCAGCCCGTCTCGCAGCTGTTCGAATGTCGCCCAGAGACCTTCGGGCGCAGCCGCCCGCTCGACCTCGGTCACCCGCAGCGCCAGGATCGCGCGGTCGGCGGGATCAGTGGGGATACCCGTTCCCGCGACGACGAGCTCGCTGCCGGGCCCGAGTGCAGCGGCGTCGTCCAGTGTCTCGTAGTCGAGGCCGATCCGGGCCGGGATCAGCCCGCGCACCGCGGTGTCGCCCGCAGCGACGAGGGAGACCGTCGCATCCGCCCACGCCCCGCCCTGGGAACTGCGGGGGAGATGTCCCGTCACGGTCGCCGTGACGCGCAGATGCCGCCCGCCCTCCACCTGCAGATGCGCGACGGCCTCGCGCGTGGGGACGAGGGACGCCACCGTGCTGGCCGAGGCGCCCGCGCAGCCGAGCGCGACAGCGGCGACGACCAGGATCGGATGCCGCACCCGGGTGAGGAGCGCCACCGCTCCGGCCGCGGCCGCCGCAAGGCCCGCCGCGAGAAGGCCGGGATCGGTCAGGACGGTCGCCGCGGCGGCCGCCGCCCACGTGCCCCCCGCCACAGCGACCGGCCGCAGGGACCGCCGCAGCAGTGCCCGCCTCACGTTCACACGTGCACCAGGTCGCGGATGGCGGCCAGCATCTTGTCGCCGATGCCCGGCACCGACAGAAGGTCGTCGACGCTGGTGAACCGTCCGTTCTCCGTCCGCCAGGCGATGATGCGGTCGGCTATCGCGGGCCCCACCCGCGGCAGGGTGTCGAGCTGCTCGGCCGTCGCCGTGTTGAGGTCGATGAGGATGTTCGCGCCTCCCGCGGTCGCCGGCGCGCCCGTCTCCGGAGCGGCACCCGCCACCGGAACGACGATCTGCTCCCCGTCGGTCACCGTGCGGGCGAGATTGACGCCGTCGCGGTCCGCGTCGTCGGCGAACCCGCCGGCCAGCGCGACGGCGTCAGCTACCCGGCCACCGGCATCGAGCCGATAGAGCCCCGCCCGGCGGACGGCACCGGCGACATGGACGTACATGCCGGACGGGACGGGCACGATCGCGCTGCGCGACGGCGACGGGCCGGGCGTGACGGTCTCGGCCCCGGTCGCTGCGCGGAACATCCCGATCCCGATGGTGATGGCGAAGGCCGCCAACACGAGCACGATGACCGCACCGACGCCGAGCTTCCGGCGCGCACCGGACGAGTCGGCATCCGGGGTCTGCACGGGACGGGCGGTCATGCGCTCACGGTAGGCAGGAGCACCGTTCCCGAGTGGGCACGCCGACGGCATCCGTGGACGAGCCCGCCATCTCGCCCCGTGGGGAGGAACCGCCTGAGGCGGAGTTCCCCGACGGCGTCGCCGCTACCGCATCGACGCCGGCCCGCTCACCCGCTCACGAGGCGCCACGGCTCATGCCCCCACCCCGAGAACACCGGATGCCACGCCCCAACGCTCCGGGGAGCGTCAGGACGTGGCATCCGGAGGCGACGATCACTTCGTCGAGAAGCTGACCACCTTCGGCGGGCGCACGACCGCGCGAACAATCTCGCGGTCGCCCAGGGCGCGCAGCACCTTCTCGTCGGCGCGGGCGAGCTTCTCCAGCTCGTCGGCGCCGATCTTGGCCGAGACCTGCAGCGTGCCGCGCACCTTGCCGTCGATCTGCACGACGGCGGTGACGGTGTCTTCGACCAGCAGCGTCGGGTCGGCCTGGCGCCAGGTGACGAGGCCGACGAATCCCTCGTAGCCGAGCGTCTGCCACATCTCCTCCGCGGTGTGCGGGGCGAACAGGTCGAGGGTCATGGCGATGACCTCGGCGGCCTCGCGCACGGCGGGGTCGCTCGCCCCGGCGGACCCGTCGATCGCCTTGCGGGTGGCGTTGACCAGTTCCATGAGACGTGCGACGACGACGTTGAACTTCGTCTGCTCGATGAGGTTCGGCGCCTCGGCCAGCAGGCGGTGGGTCACGCGGCGCAGCGACGCGTCTCCCTCGGCCCAGACGACGTCCGTCTCGCTGTCGACGTCGTGCGCGATGCGCAGGGCGCGGGCGAGGAATTTCGCCGCACCGGTGGTCGAGACGTCGTTCCAGTCCTTGTCGTCCTCGACCGGGCCGGCGAAGGCGAGCGCGACGCGCAGCGCGTCGGCGCCGTGGGCGTCGAGCTCTTCCTGGAACAGCACCAGGTTGCCCTTGCTCTTGGACATCTTCGCGCCGTCGAGGATGACCATGCCCTGGTTGATGAGGCTCGAGAAGGGCTCGGTGAACTCCACCAGGCCCATGTCGAACAGCGCCTTGGTGATGAAACGCGCGTACAGCAGGTGCAGGATCGCGTGCTCGACGCCACCGATGTAGAAGTCGACCGGACCCCACTTCGACGCCTCGCGGGTCGGGAACGCCTCGGTCTCGTTGTTCGGCGACAGGAAGCGCAGGTAGTACCAGGAGCTGTCGACGAAGGTGTCCATCGTGTCGGGGTCGCGCAGCAGCGTCTGCCCCGTCTCGGGGTCGGTGACCTGCACCCACTCGGTCGCCGCCCCCAGGGGCGAGGTGCCCTTGGGCTTGAGGTCGAGACCCTCGACCGAGGGCAGGCGCACCGGCAGCTGGTCGGCGGGCACCGGGGTGATCGAGCCGTCCTCGCCGTGCAGCATCGGGATCGGCGTGCCCCAGTAGCGCTGGCGCGAGATCAGCCAGTCGCGCAGGCGGTACGTCTTGGCCGCGCGGCCGACGCCCTTCGCCTCGAGCTCCTCGATCATGCGGGCGATCGCGTTGCGCTTGCTCAGCCCGTTCAGCGAACCCGAGTTCATCATGCGACCGTCACCGGTCAGCGCGACCCCGGTCTTGACCGGATCGAGGTCATCGACGTCGCCGAGCGGATCGATCGGCACGCCGTCGGCATCCAGCTCGATGACCGGGATCGCCCCGGTGACGGGCGCGTTGGTGTCGACGACCACCTTGACGGGCAGGTCGAAGGCGCGCGCGAAGTCGAGGTCGCGCTGGTCGTGCGCGGGCACGGCCATGACCGCTCCGTGGCCGTAGTCGGCCAGCACGTAGTCGGCGGCCCAGATCGGCAGCTTCTCGCCGTTGACCGGGTTGACGGCGTAGTGCCCCAGGAACACGCCCGTCTTGGGCCGGTCGGTCGACTGACGCTCGATGTCGGTCGCGCGCTGCACCTGCTCCAGATAGGCGCGGAACGTCTCCTGCACCCCCTGATCAGCGGATGCCGCGAGCTCGGCCGCGAGATCGGACTCCGGCGCCACGACGAAGAACGTCGCGCCGTGCAGCGTGTCGGGGCGCGTGGAGAAGACCGTGATCTTGTCGGCGCGCCCCTCGATCTCGAACTCGATGTCGGCACCGACCGAGCGACCGATCCAGTTGCGCTGCATCTGGATGACCTTGCTCGGCCAGAAGCCCTCGAGCTGGTTCAGGTCGTCGAGCAGACGGTCGGCGTAGTCGGTGATGCGCAGGAACCACTGCGTCAGCTTCTTCTTCACCACGACGGCGCCGCTGCGCTCGCTCGTGCCGTCGGGCAGCACCTGCTCGTTGGCGAGCACGGTCTGATCCACCGGGTCCCAGTTGACCAGGGCGTCCTTGCGGTAGGCCAGGCCCTTCTCGTACAACTTCTGGAACAGCCACTGGTTCCAGCGGTAGTACTCGGGGTCGCTCGTGTGCAGCACCCGGCTCCAGTCGAACGAGACGCCGTAGTCCTTCAGGCTCGCCTTCTGCTGGTCGATGTTCGCGTACGTCCACTCGACGGGGTCGGCGCCGCGCTTGATCGCGGCGTTCTCGGCCGGCAGGCCGAAGGAGTCCCACCCGATGGGGTTGAGCACGTTGTAGCCGCGGTGGCGCCAGAAGCGCGCCACGATGTCGGAGTAGAGGTAGTTCTCGGCGTGACCCATGTGCAGGTCGCCCGAGGGGTAGGGGAACATCGCGAGCACGTACTTGCGCGGGCGCGTGTCGTCGTCGCCACCGGCGCGGAAGGGGTCTTTCTCGGCCCAAGCCTGCTGCCACTTCGCCTGGATGGCGTGGGTGTCGAAGCCCCCCTCGCGGGGGTCTGCTGCGGAATTCTGAGACACGGGTGAAGCCAATCGTGAAGGTCGGGAGGCCACGAGGGCCGGCTCCCAGGCTATCGGAGTCCCGGTCACCACCCGGGCGGGACGTCGGCCCCGAGAGCGGCGAGCGGACTGCGGGCCTTGAGCCCCACTTCGGCCACCTCGGATGCCGCGACCGAACGCCACGTGATGCCGCCGCCGGCGCCGACCCAGGCGGCATCCGGTTCCACGACGACGCTGCGGATGACCATGGCGAGGTCGGCGGAGCCGTCGTCGCCGACCCAGCCGAACGCGCCGGAGTACACGCCGCGGGGCGCTCCCTCGAGCCCGGCCAGGATGTCCATCGCCGACTGCTTGGGGGCGCCCGTCATGCTCCCGGCCGGGAAGGTCGCGGACAGGAGCTCCCCGATCGTCGTTCCGGGCAGCAATCTCCCCGACACTTCGCTCACGAGCTGGTGCACGCTCGGGTAGGTCTCCACCTCGAGGAGGCGATCGACGCCGACCGTCGACGGCTCGCACACGCGCGACAGGTCGTTGCGCATCAGGTCGACGATCATGACGTTCTCGGCGCGCTCCTTGGCATCCGTCCGCAGCTCCTCGGCCAGCGCCCGGTCGGTCTCGGCATCGGCGGCGCGGCGCCGCGTGCCCTTGATCGGGTGCGTGTGCACGTCTCCGTCGCGCACGGTGAGGAAGCGCTCGGGTGACACGCTGGCGAGGGCGGTCCCGCCCTGCCGCAGGAATCCCGCGTGATGCGACCCCGACGCCCGGCGCAGACGGCGGAACACGTCGAGCGCATCGACCACTCCCGGCACGGTGAACCGGGTGGTGAGGCACAGCTGGTACGCGTCGCCCTCGCGGATCCGCTCGCGGCACGCGTGGATGAGTTCGGCGTACCGGTCGGGCGAGACACGCGCGGATGCCACGCCCCGGGCCGGCGCGTCCGGAACGGGGTCGGCGGGGGGAACGGAGACGAGGCGCTCCGCCGCCGCCGCGTCGCCGAAGACGAAGAGGCGGCGGGAAGCGTGGTCGAACGCGAGGAACGCGTCCACGCGCAGCCACGCCCCGGCGCCCTCGTACGTGCGCCAGCCGACCCATCCCCCGCGGAAGGCGCCGGCCCCGTCATCGTCGGGTGCGCTCGCCCGCGCCGCATCGACGCCGGAGGGGCCGACCTCCCCCGCCGGGCTCCCCGCCCCCATCCAGCTCCATCCCGTCTCGGCATCGACTCCGGCGTCGAGCCAGAACGCGTGAGCGGCCGTGGCAAAGACGTGGAGGAACACCGCCTCGGGGTCGATCCATGCGTGCCGGGTGAATGGAGAGGCGGAGTGGGGCACGCTCCCAGGCTAGGCGTGCCCGGCGGCTCTAGGCTGAGGGAGGTGAACGAGATCCTCACGTGGCTGCTCGACGTCGTCCAGAACGTCGACCCCGTGTTGCGCACGGTCATCGCCGGTCTGGCGGTCATGCTCGAGACGAGCGTGCTGGTCGGCCTCATCGTCCCCGGCGACACGATGGTCATCGTCGCCGGCACGGCTGTCGCCTCTCCGCTGGAGGGCGTCGTGCTGGCCGCCGCGATCGTGGTGGGGGCGCTCATCGGCGAGAGCTTCGGTTTCTGGCTCGGGCGGTACTTCGGCCCGCGCATCCGTGCGTCGCGCCTGGGGCAGAAACTGGGCGAGCGCAACTGGGACCGCGCCGACCGCTACCTGCGCAGGCGCGGGGGGCCGGCCATCTTCCTCTCGAGATTCCTCCCCGTGCTGCACTCCCTCGTCCCCCTCACGGTGGGGATGAGCGGGTACAGCTACCGCCGGTTCCTCGCGTGGACCACGCCCGCGTGCGTCGTCTGGGCGAGCCTCTACGTCACGGTCGCCGCGGGGGCGGCGGGCACCTACCGCGAGCTCAGCGACCGCATCCATTACGCCGGTTACGTCTTCGTCGGCATCCTCGTCGTCTTCCTCGTGCTGGTCTTCGTGGGCAAGAAGGTCATCGAACGGATGGAACGTCGTCACCTGACCGATGACGGGCACGTCCTGGAATCCGCGGACGGCGACGTGAAAGACTGAGGCGGATGCCTCGCAATCCTCGCGCCAAAGTGCTCTGGTTCGCCCGACTGGAGCGTCGCTTCCACCGCTGGCGCGAACGACGCGCACGCGCCCGCGGCCTCCGTCCCGCCGTCACCGGCTTCCCCGGCTACGGCACCGAGGAATGGGTGCGCGTCCTGGGCCGCGTCCTGATCGCCCCGCCGACCAAGCGCACCTCCACGGGTGAACTCGAGAGCCTCCGCGGGTGGCGCAGCTTCGCGGCCGTTCCGGTGGGCTTCGCGCACGTCACCGTCGTGATCGACGGGGTGACGCACCAGGTCGCCGCCGATCGCGGGGGTGTCATCGACGCGAAGCTCCCCGCCGCGCTCAAGCCCGGCTGGCAGACGGTCACGATGTCGGTCGAGGGCAGCACCCCGGCGGAGGTCCGCGTCTTCATCGTGGGCTCCGACGTGCGCTTCGGCGTGGTCAGCGACATCGACGACACCGTCATGGTGACGGCTCTCCCCCGCCCCCTCCTGGCGGCGTGGAACTCCTTCGTCGTCGACGAGCACGCGCGACAGCCCGTCCCCGGCATGGCGGTCATGCTCGAGCGTCTCACCCGCGAGCACCCGGGTACGCCCGTGGTATACCTCTCGACGGGCGCGTGGAACGTCGCCCCGACGCTCACCCGGTTCATGCGCCGTCACCTGTTCCCGGCGGGTTCGTTCCTGCTGACGGACTGGGGTCCGACGCACGATCGCTGGTTCCGCAGCGGCCGCGACCACAAGGAGCTCAACCTGCGCCGCCTCGCCGCCGAGTTCCCGCACGTGAAGTGGCTGCTGGTCGGAGACGACGGCCAGCACGACGACGCCATCTACACCGGCTTCGCCATCGAGCACCCGCAGAACGTCGAGGCCGTCGCGATCCGCCGCCTCCTGCCCGCCGAGGCCGTGCTCGCCGGTGGTCGCACCGTCGTCGACGATCACTCCGCGGCCGAGGTGCCGTGGGTCACCGGCTCCGACGGGGCCGCCCTGCTCGACCGCCTGGAGGACGTCGGCGTCATCTCCCGCGACGCCTGATCCCGGATGCCGCGGCGCCCCGCGCCGTGCGGAACCTCGAGGAGTCGCGCAGCCTCGGCGGGTCTCGGAGGTAATCGGCGATCCGGTGGTGTGCCGAGAACCCGCACGTCGCGAGACCGTCGGATGCGCGCGGCTCTGCGCTTCGCCGAGAGCGCGGGAAGGGTGACGGTCGCGCCGATGTCGGAGGGTCCGCGTACGGTGGAGGTATGTGCGGTCGATTCGTCGTGGCCAATGTCGCCAGTGAACTCGTGGGGGTGCTGCGCGTCGACGTCGAGGCCGATGACCTGCCTCAGCCGTCGTACAACATCGCTCCCACCTCGCCGGTGGCCATCGTGCTCGACTCGCTCAAGAGCGAGCCGCCGGTGCGCCGCCTCGAAGTGGCCCGCTGGGGTCTCGTGCCGGGCTGGGCGAAAGACCTGAAAATCGGCGCGCGGGCCTTCAACGCCCGCAGCGAAGAGGTCGAAGACAAGCCGATGTTCCGCAACGCGCTCATCAAGCGGCGCGCGATCATCCCGGCATCCGGGTACTACGAGTGGAAGACCACCGAGGCGGGCAAGACGCCGCACTACATCCACCCCGCCGACGGGTCGCCGCTGTTCTTCGCGGGACTCTACGAGTGGTGGAAAGACCCTGCCCGCGCCGAGGACGATCCGGCGCGATGGGTGCTGAGCTGCACGATCCTCACGCGCGACTCCATCGGCCGCCTCGGCTCGATCCACGACCGCATGCCGCTGTTCATGGACCCCGATGTCGCCGATGCGTGGCTCGACCCGACCACCGAGAACGTCGGCGACATCCTCGACGCCGCGATCGATGCGGCCCCCGACGTGGCCGAGACGCTCGACGACCACGTCGTGTCGTCGGCGGTCGGCAACGTGCGCAACGACTCCCCCGAGCTCATCGCCCCCGTCGAATGACCGTGACCATCGACACCGACGCGGTCCTCGCCCGCGACGAATGGACGCCGCTGGCCTCCGCCCACGCTGAGCGCGCGGACGCGATGACCGCCGCGCACCGCGCGCGCGCGAGCCGCGGCGAGAAGCACCCCGTCGAGGACTTCCTGTTCACGTACTACTCGTACAAGCCCGCGATCCTGCGGCGGTGGCATCCGGGACCGGACGTGATCCTGCGAGACGCGGCCGAACGCACCTCCTGGCGCTGGTACCGCGCCGACGGCGACGACGTGCGCGTGGATGCCGCCGGCTTCCGCGCCGACAGGGGCTCGATGTACCGCGGGATCGTGAACCTCCTGCGCGCGACGCGCGATCGCGCCCCGCAGTTCGGGTGCTTCGGTCTGCACGAGTGGGCGATGGCCTACCGTGCCGACGAGGTGCGCCACGCCGTTCCGCTGCGGTTGGGCCGTGCCGGCACCGACGCGGTGGTCGACGCGCATGACCTCACGTGCACCCACTTCGACGCGTTCCGATTCTTCACCCCCGACGCCGTGCCGCTCAACCGCCGTACGCTGCGGCGCGACGATCAGGTGGAGTGGGAGCAGCCGGGCTGCCTGCACGCCGGCATGGACGTCTACAAGTGGGCGGTCAAGCTCGGCCCTCTCGTCCCCGGCTCCGTGCTCCTCGACGCGTTCGCACTCGCCCGCGACATCCGCACCCTCGACATGGAAGCGTCGCCGTACGACCTCACCGACTGGGGCTACGACGCGGTGGCCATCGAAACGCCGAAGGGCAAAGCCGCGTACGTCGCGCGACAGCGCGCGCTCAGCGCCCGTGGTCAGGAGCTTCGACAGCGACTGCTGGCTGCCGTGACGTCGTCCGACGACACGCCCGGCGGCGTCGATTTTCCTCGTCTGCGATCCGTGTTGTAAGCTCATGGAGTTGCCTCAAACGGGGCGGAAAACAAAAATACGGGCCTGTGGCGCAGCTGGTAGCGCACCTGCATGGCATGCAGGGGGTCAGGGGTTCGAGTCCCCTCAGGTCCACCCGGTAGAGAAAGCCCCCGCTTCGGCGGGGGCTTTCCTGGTTGCGGCGGCGTTCCCGCCAGTCGCCCTCTCCCTGCCGCCTAGCTTCCCGGGACGCCTCGGGAATCGGGGCGATCCGGATCCCGGCATCCGATCTCGATGCCTGAACGGATGCCGATCCGGGGCCTTTCGAAGGGCACGTCGGCTCGCCCGCTCCGGCCACACGAAAACGCCCCCTGCCGATCGGCAGAGGGCGATGTTCGCGGCGTGGTCACTCGGACGCGGTCGCGGGGGTGGGCAGCTCGATCGGGATGACCGGGCAGTCCTTCCACAGACGCTCGAGACCGTAGTAGACGCGCTCCTCCTCGTGGAACACGTGCACGACCAGATCACCGAAGTCGAGGAGGACCCAGCGGGACTCCTGGCGGCCCTCGCGGCGCAGGCGCTTGTGGCCGGCCTCGAGCAGCTTCTCTTCGATTTCGTCGGCGATCGCCGCGACGTTGCGCTCGTTGCGGCCGGTGACGAGCAGGAACACGTCGACCAGCGGAAGAGGCTCAGACACGTCGAGGGCGACGATGTCGTCGCCGCTCTTGGAGTCGGCGGCGAGAGCGGCGATCTGCGCCATCTCCCGCCCGTTGTCGGTGGCTGTCATCGGAAGACTCCTGTCGTGAAGGCGAGCACGAGAGTGACGGCCACCGCCAGCGCGAGGGCGCCGGTCGTGATGATGAGGCCGACGAGGAGCTTGCTCCCCTTCTCGGGCGCCGGGGGGCGAATGATCTCGCCGGGTTGCTTGACGGTGCTGATCGCGGCGCTGGCGGCGATCGGCGTGGGGGACGAGGCGGGCGGGAGCTCGCCGTCGAGGAGCACCGCGTCGGCGTCACGGCCGTCGGTGGTGCCGGGTGCGTGGCCGACGGATCCGAGCCCCTCGGGGAGCGCGAAGGTGCCGGTGATCATGATCTCGCCCGTGCCGTTGATGGGGCCGACCAGCGGCACGCCGGTCGGGGTCTGCGACAGGATCAGTGCGTTCGGGGTGGAGACGGCGCCCGTGGCGCCGGTGTTGCGCGAGATGAGCTGATCGAACGACGCCGGCAGGCTGATGTCGGGCGTCTGCCCGTCGAGCAGGTCGGAGCCCAGTGCCGGATTGACCACCGACGGCGCGGGCGCTTCCTCGGTGGTCGCGACCGGGCTCTCGTCCGTCTCGGAGGCGGCGGGACGGAAGATCGCGGGAGGCGCGGTCTCCTCGGCGACCGGGGCCTGCGGGGCGGCCTGGCGGGGCTGCGCGGGCTCGAGGTCGGAACTGATGATCGGAACGGCCGCCGTGCGGATCTTCTCCTGCGCGCGCGCCTGGCGTCGGGTCAGACCCGACACACCGAACTCGGCGCCCGCGTCGGCGAAGGGCGAGTCGAATACTGCGGGCCGCAGGGCGGGGGTGGCCGGTTCTTCGGCGGGTGCCGGGACGGAGGCCTCCTCCTCGGCGGGGGCCTCCTCGACCGGCGTGTTCTCGACGGAGGGCTCCTGGGCGGGCGTGCCCACGGCGCCGTCGTCCACGACGTCACCCGCGGAATCGGCGGTCGACTCGTCACCCGCGGAGCCGTTGGCCGCCTCGTCGCCCGCGGCGGCGGGCACTGCGTCGATGACCTCAGCGGGTGCGGAGGTCGCGGCATCCGGAGCCTGTTCGCCCTCGGGCTGCGGCGGGATGATCGGGGTCGCGCCGGTTTGACGCAGCTCGCGCAGCTGACGACGGGTCAGGGCGGGCGTCTCTGGGGTCTCGGAAGAGCTCATGCCTTACTCCGGTAGAGGTGATGCTTCGCGATGTACTGCACGACGCCGTCGGGCACGAGGTACCACACCGGGTGTCCTCGGCGCACACGCGCGCGGCAGTCTGTGGACGAGATCGACAACGCCGGGATCTCCAGCTGGCTCACGTTCTCGGAGGGGAGTCCCTCCGTGGTGAGCACATGACCCGGACGCGAGACGGCGACGAAATGCGCCAGGTCCCACAGCTCCTGGTGATTGCGCCAGCTGAGGATCTGCGCGACCGCGTCGGCTCCGGTGATGAAGAAGAGCTCGGCGCCGGGGCGTTGCTCCTGCAGGTCGCGCAACGTGTCGATCGTATAGGTGGGGCCCGCGCGATCGATGTCGACGCGGCTCACGGTGAACTGCGGATTGGATGCCGTCGCGATCACCGTCATGAGATAGCGATGCTCGCTCTCGGTGACGTCGTCTTTCTGCCAGGGACGACCCGTGGGCACGAAGACGACCTCGTCGAGATCGAACGATTGCGCGACCTCACTGGCCGCGACGAGGTGACCGTGATGGATGGGATCGAACGTCCCACCCATGACCCCGATACGAGGGGCGCGCGTCACCGACATACGGTGGCCCTCAGTGGCCGTGGGCCTCGGGCGTGGGCGTGCCGTGCTTCTGCGTGTAGGCCGCGGCCTTGTGCGCGTGACGGTTGGACACGTTGCGGTACGACAGCGTGACCAGGCTCAGCGAGACGAAGACGACGAAGGCCACCACGCCGTACCAGAAGGTCGAGGCCTGGACGTTGCCCCCGTGGTGGGCGCCCTCTTCAGCGGCCTGGGCGAGAAGTGACACGAAAGTCATCAGTGCTCCGTTCGAAAGATCCGCGCATCGCAACGCGCGTTGCCATTTTAGGCGGTCAGGCGCGCACCTGGCCGTCGCCGCGCCCGAGCCACTTGGTGCTCGTCAGCTCGGCGAGACCCATGGGTCCGCGGGCGTGCAGTTTCTGGGTGGAGATGCCGACCTCGGCGCCGAAGCCGAACTCGCCTCCGTCGGTGAAACGCGTGGATGCGTTCACGAGCACCACGGCGGAGTCGACCTCCGCCAGGAACCGGTCGGCGGCGGCCTGGTCGGCCGTGACGATGGACTCCGTGTGCTGGGTCGAATAGCGACGGATGTGCGCGAGAGCCTCGTCGAGGTCGTCGACCACGCGCACCGCGAGGTCGAGCGTCCCGTACTCGCGCGCCCAGTCGTCGTCGGTGGCGGCCACGACTCGGTCGTCGTGCGCGCGGGTGGCGTCGTCGCCGTGCACGGTCACCCCGGCGTCGGAGAGGGATGCCAGCAGCTCGGGCAGCAGACGGTCGGCGGCGTCGCGATGAACGAGGACCGTCTCGACGGCGTTGCACACGCTCGGCCGCTGCACCTTGGCGTTCAGGACGATGTCGCGCGCCCAGTCGTCACGCGCCGTGGCGTCGAGGAAGACGTGCACCACGCCCGCGCCGGTCTCGATCACGGGGACGGTGGACTCGGTCACCACGGTCTCGATGAGCGAAGCGCTCCCCCGCGGCACGAGGACGTCGACGAGACCGCGAGCATTCATGAGCGCGCGCGCACCGTCTCGCCCGAAGTCGTCGACACTCTGGATCGCCTCGGGGTCGACGCCCTGGGCGCTCAGTGCATCGCGCATGACCCGGACGAGCGTGGCGTTGCTGCTCTGCGCCGCTGAACCGCCCCGCAGGACGACGGCGTTGCCTGAGCGCAGCGCGAGCGACGCGATGTCGACGGTCACGTTCGGGCGCGCCTCGTAGATCGAGCCGACGACGCCGAACGGCACGGCGACCTTCTGCAGCGCGAGACCGTTGGGGAGCGTGCGCGTGTCGAGCACGCGACCCACCGGGTCGGGGAGCTCGGCGACCGCGCGGACGGCGGCGGCCAGCGCCGCGACGCGCCCCGCGTCGAGGCGCAGACGGTCGAGCAGCGACTCGCCGATGGCATCCGTCCGACCGCGCTCGAGATCGTCGGCGTTGGCCGCGACGATCTCGGCGGAGGCCTCGTCGATGGCGTCCGCGACGGCGACGAGCAGCGCGCTCTTGCGCGCCGAGTCGAGCAGCGCGATCTCGCGCGCGGCGTCTTTGGCCAGACGCAGGCGCTCGTCGACGGAGGCGGCGATCACGGTCATGGGCTCAGTGTACCGGCGCGCTCACGGCGCCCACGGGGCCCGTGGCCAGGGTGACGGGATCGGGGTTCGGAGCGAACCAGGTGCCCACCGCGTCTCCCGCGAGGGCGGATGCCACGAGGTCGGCGCTCGTGACGAGCACACCGACGCCGGCGGTCGACGCGAGCTTCGCCGCGGACGCCTTCGTGGCCGCTCCCCCGGTGCCGACACCGTTGACGACCCCGGCACCGAACTCGAAGTCGGAGAGATCGTCGCCCCAGGCCACATCGGTGATCGGGCGGGCGCCCGGCTCGCTCGGCGGGCGGGTGAAGAGGGTTTCGATGTCGCTCAGCAGCACCAGGGCGTCGGCACCGATGAGCTGGGCCACGAGGGCTGCGAGCCGATCGTTGTCGCCGAAGCGGATCTCGTGGGTGGCGACGGTGTCGTTCTCGTTGACGATGGGCAGGATGCCGAGACCGAGCAGCCGCTCCATGGCACGCCGAGCGTTGGAGCGGTGCGTGGCGTTCTCGAGGTCGCCGGCGGTCAGCAGCACCTGCCCGGCCAGCAGTCCGAACCGGTCGAGCGAGGTCTGGTAGCGCCACATGAGCACGTTCTGGCCCACGGCGGCGGCCGCCTGCTGCGTCGCGAGGTCGTTCGGCCGCCCCTCCAGGTCGAGCAGGGGCAGGGCGGTGGCGATCGCGCCCGACGACACGAGGACCACCTCGGTGCCGCTTCCGTGGGCGCGGGACAGCGCGTCGACGATCGTGTCGATGCGGTGAGCGCCGTCGCCGCTGATCGACGACGACCCGACCTTGACCACGACGCGGGATGCGCCGGGGATATCGGCGCGGGTCGTCGCGGTCACCGCTCCTCGTCCTCGGACGTCAGGGCGGACGAGTCGCCGTCGGGCGAGATCCCCGCGGCACGCGCCGCACGGCGCTCGGCCTCGAGCTCGGCGCGGGCGTCGGCCTTGGCATCCATTCGCTCGTGATACTGCTCGCGACGCTCCGAGGAGGTGCGGCGGTTGTTCTGCACCAGGCGGGGGTCGGTTCCGCGCGGCGCGGTCATGAGCTCCGCGGCGGAGGTGAGCGTGGGCTCCCAGTCGAAGACGATGCCGTCGCCGGGCCCGATGACGACCGTCGCACCGGCGACCGCGCCGGCGCGGAAGAGACCGTCTTCGACGCCCAGACGGGCGAGGCGGTCGGCGAGATAACCCACCGCCTCCTCGTTCTGGAAGTCGGTCTGCTGCACCCACTTGACCGGCTTGTCGCCGAGGATGCGGTAAAGGGGGCCGTACGTGCCGCCCTCCACCTTGATCTCGAAGTCCTTCTCCGCGCCCTTGGGACGGATGACGACCCGCTCGGCGGGAGCGTCGTCGATGGTGGCGAGGCGGTGCTGCTCCACGATGTCGCCGAGGGCGAACGTGAGCTCGCGCAGACCCGCGCGGCTGACGGTGGAGATCTCGAAGACCCGGAAGCCGCGCGCCTCGATGTCGGGACGGACGAAGTCCGCGAGCTCGTGCGCCTCGGGCACGTCGATCTTGTTGAGCACGACGATCTGCGGGCGCTCGAGCAGCGGCACCTGACCCTCGGGCACCGGGTAGGCAGCGAGCTCCGCGAGGATGATGTCGAGGTCGCTCAGCGGATCGCGGCCCGGGTCGAGCGTCGCGCAGTCGAGCACGTGGACCAGCGCCGTGCACCTCTCGACGTGACGCAGGAACTCGAGCCCCAGACCCTTGCCCTCGCTCGCGCCCTCGATGAGGCCGGGTACGTCGGCGATCGTGTACCGCGCATCGCCCGCCTGCACCACGCCCAGGTTGGGGTGGAGGGTGGTGAAGGGATAGTCGGCGATCTTGGGCCGCGCGGCGGAGACCGCGGCGATGAGGCTCGACTTGCCGGCGGACGGGAAGCCGACCAGCGCCACGTCGGCCACGGTCTTCAGCTCGAGGACGACATCGCCCTCCCAGCCGGGGGTGCCGAGCAGGGCGAAGCCGGGGGCCTTTCGCTTCGGCGAGGCCAGGGCCGCATTGCCGAGACCGCCCAGGCCGCCGGGCGCGGCGACGAAGCGCATGCCGGGGCTGAGCATGTCGACCAGCACGTTGCCGTCGGGGTCTTTCACCACGGTGCCGAGCGGGACGGGGAGTTCCTGGTCCTCGCCCAAGGCGCCCGAGCGGTGATCGCCCATACCGAAACCGCCGTTGCCCGCGGAGCGGTGCGGCGAGTGGTGGTACGACAGCAGGGTCGTCACCTGCGGGTCGGCGACGAGCACGACGTCGCCGCCGCTGCCGCCGTTCCCGCCGTCGGGACCGGCCAGCGGCTTGAACTTCTCACGGCGCACCGAGACGCAGCCGTTGCCGCCCTTGCCCGCACGCAGGTGCAGGGTCACGCGGTCGACGAAGGTGACCATGGCGGGTCCTTCCGGGTGGGCGGCGGCGGGGCCGACGCGGCGGAGACGGGGATGCCGTCGGTGCAGGCGGGGTTCGGGTCAGCCGTGCACGGGAAAAAAGACGAGGGGGCGGGCAGTGCCCACCCCCTCGGAAGCGCCGGAGCGCTGAGGATTACTCCGCAGCAGCGACGATGTTGACGACCTTGCGGCCGCCCTTGTTGCCGAACTCGACCGCACCGGCGGCCAGAGCGAACAGCGTGTCGTCGCCACCACGACCGACGTTGGCGCCGGGGTGGAAGTGCGTGCCGCGCTGGCGGACGAGGATCTCGCCGGCGTTGACGGCCTGGCCGCCGAAGCGCTTCACGCCGAGGCGCTGTGCGTTGGAGTCACGACCGTTGCGGGTGGAGCTTGCGCCCTTTTTGTGTGCCATCTCTGCGTCTCCTGGCTCTTACTTGATGCCGGTGATCTTGACGCGCGTGAGGTCCTGACGGTGGCCCTGGCGCTTCTTGTAGCCGGTCTTGTTCTTGAACTTCTGGATCACGATCTTCGGACCGCGCTCCTCGCCGAGCACCTCGGCCGTGACCGAGACCTTCGCGAGCTTGTCGGCGTCGGTCGTGACCGCGTCGCCGTCGACGAACAGGACGGCGGGCAGCTGGATGCTCTCGCCGACCTTCGCCTTCTGGCGGTCGAGCACGACGACCGTGCCGACCTGGACCTTCTCCTGGCGGCCGCCGGCGCGCACAACTGCGTAAACCACTTCACACCTGTTTTCGTTCGGGAGCGCACGGCTCCGGTTGTCTGATGACGTCGGAGGGTCTGACGACCCAAGTCTCGGTGCGATCCGGCCGACGAAAGTCAGCGGGGTCACGCTCCGATGAGAGCGGACGCGACGCACCAAGGGTCAAGTTTAGCTCACCCGGGAGGATCCGGCAAAAGCATCCGCCCCGCGTGTCGACCGTAGGATCGCGGGATGGCGATCCTCATCGACGACCCGCAGTGGCCCGCGCACGGACGGCTGTGGGCACACCTGGTGAGCGACAGCGACCTCGACGAGCTGCACGCCTTCGCCGCCGCCGCCGGCATCCCTCCGCGCGCCTTCGATCTCGACCACTACGACGTGCCCGATGAGCGGCACGCCGACCTCGTCGCCGCGGGTGCCCAGCACGTGGGCGGCAAGGAGCTCGTGCGCCGCCTGCGCGCCTCGGGGCTGCGCATCACCGCGCGCGAGCGGCGTCGCCCCCACGAGTGAGGTGCCGGACGCGCCCTCCGCAGACGAGCGGGAGTGACACGTCCGACACCTCGATGACGGATGCCGGGAGCTCAGGCGTCGGCGGGCGGCTGCGCGTTCACCGGGGTGCCGGTGAGGGCGGCCGTGGTCACGCGCCGACGTGAACGACCCTGTCCCGGGGCCTTGGGCTCGGGAAGCGCCTCGAGCACGGACTCGAGGAGAGCGTCCTTCTCGGTGCGGGGGGCCTTGGGCTCGCGCTTCTTGCGCGGACGCTTCTCGCGCGCCGGTGCCGCGGGGGCCTCGGACTCCGACTTGGCCTCGAGAACGGCCTCCACCGAGGCGACGACCGCGGCTTCGACGACCGCCGGGTCGTCGATGGTGGGCTTCACGGTGGATGCCGCGATCTGCGCGAGCGCGGACTTCACCCCCTCGGTGATGACGTGCGTTCCGCCCGCCTGCGCGGCGGCTGCCCCGGTGTTGCCGCCGTTGCCGCCGTTCTGCGGCGAGCCGTTTCCGTTGCCGCCGTTCTGGCCGTTGCCGTTCTGTCCGTTTCCGCCGCGACCGCGTCGGTTCGACGAACCGCCGTTGCCGTTACCGCCGCCGTTGCCGCCCGCCGATCCCGTGGCGCGATGGCGCACCACGGGATCGTGGTGCACGATGACGCCACGGCCGGCGCACACTTCGCACGCCTCGCTGAAGGTCTCGAGCAGGCCGAGGCCGAGCTTCTTGCGCGTCATCTGCACCAGGCCGAGCGAGGTGACCTCGGCGACCTGGTGCTTCGTGCGGTCACGGCTCAGGCACTCGATGAGGCGTCGGAGCACGAGGTCGCGGTTGGACTCCAGGACCATGTCGATGAAGTCGACGACGATGATGCCGCCGATGTCGCGCAGGCGGAGCTGACGGACGATCTCCTCGGCGGCCTCGAGGTTGTTCTTCGTGACGGTCTCTTCGAGATTGCCGCCCGAACCGACGAACTTGCCGGTGTTGACGTCGACGACCGTCATCGCCTCCGTGCGGTCGATGACGAGCGAACCGCCCGAGGGCAGCCACACCTTGCGGTCGAGAGCCTTCTCGATCTGCTCCGTGACGCGGAACGCGTCGAACGGGTCCTGCTCGCCCTCGTACTTCTCGACCCGCTCGAGCAGGTCGGGGGCGACGCCCTGGAGGTACGACGAGATCGTCTGCAGCGCCTCGTCGCCCTGGATGAGCATGCGCGTGAAGTCCTCGTTGAAGACGTCGCGCACGATCTTGACGAGCAGATCGGGCTCGGAGTGCAGCAGGGCCGGGGCCTGGATCGTCTTGACCTGGCTCGACACGTGCTCCCACTGCGAGGTGAGGCGCTGCACGTCGAGGGTGAGCTGCTCCTCGGTGGCGCCTTCGGCGGCGGTGCGCACGATCACGCCCGAGGACTCGGGGAGCACCTCCTTCAGGATCTTCTTCAGACGGGCGCGCTCGGTGTCGGGGAGCTTCCGCGAGATGCCGTTCATCGTGCCGTTCGGCACGTAGACCAGGTAGCGGCCGGGCAGCGAGATTTGGCTCGTCAGGCGTGCACCCTTGTGGCCCACGGGATCCTTCGTGACCTGCACGAGCACGCGGTCGCCCGACTTGAGCGCCAGCTCGATGCGGCGGGGCTGGTTGTTGGTCTCGACGCCATCCCAGTCGACCTCGCCGGAGTACAGCACCGCGTTGCGGCCACGGCCGATGTCGACGAACGCCGCCTCCATGCTCGGGAGCACGTTCTGCACGCGACCGAGGTAGACGTTGCCGATGAGCGAGGCGTCCTGGTTGCGGGCGACGTAGTGCTCGACGAGCACGTTGTCCTCGAGCACGGCGATCTGGATGCGACCCGCCTTCGAGCGCACGACCATGACGCGGTCGACGGCCTCGCGGCGGGCGAGGAACTCCGCCTCGGTCACCACGGGCCGGCGGCGGCCGGCCTCGCGTCCGTCGCGGCGACGCTGCTTCTTGGCCTCGAGACGCGTGGAGCCCTTGATGCGCTGCGGCTCGGTGATGACCTCGACCGCGCGCTGGCGGACGGGGGCGGCGGGAGCCTCAGGGGCGTCATCGGCGGCGCCGGTGCCCGCTCCCCCACGGCGGCGGTTGCGTCGACGGGCGTTGGACGAACCGCGCTCGGCGGGACCCTCATCGTCGCGGTCGTCGCGATCCCACGACTCCTCGCGGACGGGCAGCGGCGGGAGCGCGGGAGCGTAGAAGTGCAGAGCGGTCGAGACGGCCGACACGAAGTTCTCGGGCAGAAGGCCGAGCGACACCGCCGTCGGGCGCGCGGGTTTCTCGGTCTCGGCGGACTTCTCCGGCTCCACCGCGACGGCCTCTTCGGCCTTCGCGAGCTTCTCGGGGGCGGGCTCCGCGGAGGCGGGCTCCTCGAGGGCGGCAGTCGCCTCGGCGGTCGAAGAGGTGCCGCTCCGCTCGACGAGCGCGTCGGCGGGGGCGTCGGAGTCGCCGCCGATGGCGACATCGTCTGCCGAGACGGCGGACGGGTCGACCGGAGCCTCCGCGTCGGCCTCGCCCTCGGGCTGCTCGCCCGTGGCGGCGTCGCCCGTGGCGGTGTCGCCCGTGGCGGTGTCGCCCTCGAGCACGGCCGGCGCCCGGGTGTCCTCGGCGGCGGCATGCGCGGCATCCTGGACCGCAGCCTCTTCCTCGTCGACACCGGAGGTCGCGGCAGGCGTGGTATCGGCGGGGTCGGACGTGGCGACCGCCTCGGTCTCGCGGGTCTCGGTCTCGGGGTTCTCGATCGGCGCCTGCTCGGCGGGGGTCTGATCGTCGGTCACTTCGGCCATTCGGGGTTCTCCCTGGCGGGCGACACCGCGCGTCGCCCGACGAAATCTCATGCAGCGCCGCACCCGGCGGGGCTGCGAACTCACTCGGTCTGCAGCAGGCCTGCGGCTCGTGCTGCGAAGGGCGGTCATCGCCCGAAGTCTTCTGGGTGATGTTCCTGCGGCGCGGCCGCGGTCACATCAGCTTTCATTATCGCACGGACCGGCGAAACAGCCAGCGGACGGGCCCGTCGAGCGGCCCGATCGACGGCGACGGGCGACACGCGGCGGCATCCGCCCCCTCCCGTGGCGCGTCTCCCGGCGTTCGCTCGACGCCGAGAGGCCCACAGCGGGCCGATATGCCGACGGTGGCAGAATCGCCCCATGAGCGAAAGTGTCACCCCCCGTCGTCCGATCGGCGTCGCGATCTGGTTGATCCTCGCGGGCGCGGTCGGATGGTGGGCGGCGTTCTCGCTCACCATGGAACGCTTCCATCAGCTCATGAACCCGGGGGCCGCCGCCTCGTGCGACTTCAGCGTCCTCGTGCAGTGCTCGACCAATCTGCAATCGTCGCAGGGCAGCGTCTTCGGTTTCCCCAACCCGATCATCGGCCTCGCCGCGTGGATCGCGCCGATCGTGGTCGGAATGGCGCTGCTGGCGGGTGCCCGGTTCGCCCGGTGGTTCTGGGTGCTGTTCTGGCTCGGGTTCGTCTTCGCCATCGGCTTCGTCGTCTGGCTCATCGCGCAGAGCCTGTTCGTCCTCGCGACCCTCTGCCCGTGGTGCATGGTCACGTGGTCGGTGGTCATCCCGTCGTTCTTCGTGGTGACGTTGCACGTGCTGCGCGAGGGCGTGATCCCGGGCGCGCCGAAGGTGCGGGAGATCGCCGACCGACTGATGGTGTGGGTGCCCCTCATGAGCTTCGCGTGCTACGTCGTCGTCGCCGTGCTGGCGCAGGTGCGCCTGGACGTGCTGTCGCAGCTCTGACGCGAGCGCGGTAGCGTTCGGGACATGGATGCCGCGAACCCCCTGGTGCCCGCGACGAGCGACCTCGTGTGGTCGGGTGGCGCCGTCGTCGCGCTGGGGCTCGCGATCTGGGGGCTGGTCAGTCTCTCGCGCACGGCCGGCTCGGCGTCGTCACTGGCGGTGGCACTGTGGGCGGCGCTCATTGTGCTGGTGCCCGTGCTGGGTCCGGTGGCCTGGCTCACGGCGGGTCGCCGGAGCGCGGTGAGTCGTCCGCGCGTCTGAAACGCGGGGCCCGAGCGCACCCGGCGGCACAGAGTCCCGGGGGGGGCGGTGGCGTCGACAGGCTCAGCCACCCGGGTCGCGAGCGGAGGTCCCTGACCCCGTCGAAGGGGCCGGGAACCGCCGAGGCGGTGGCGTCGACAGGCTCAGCCACCTCACGCCGCGAAAGGCCAGCGGTGCGTCACGACAGGCCCGCGGGAGCGACGAAGGCCGCCACCCTCTCGGGCGGCGGCCTTCTCGGCATTCAGGCTCAGGCGAACCAGATCGCGAGCTCGCGCTCCGCGGATTCGACGCTGTCGCTGCCGTGCACGAGGTTCTGCTGCACCTTGAGGCCCCAGTCGCGGCCGAAGTCGCCGCGGATGGTGCCGGGGGCGGCGGTGGTGGGGTCGGTCGTGCCGGCGAGGGAGCGGAATCCCTCGATGACGCGGTTGCCCGCGAGGCGGATCGCGACCGAGGGGCCCGACATCATGAACTCGAGCAGCGGCTCGTAGAAGGGCTTGCCCTCGTGCTCGGCGTAGTGCCGGGCGAGGGTCTCACGGTCGGGCTCGACCAGGCGGATGTCGACGAGGGCGTAGCCCTTCGCCTCGATGCGGGCGAGGATCGCGCCGGTCAGGCCGCGAGCCACGCCATCGGGCTTGACCAGGACGAGGGTCTCTTCGGTGGCCATGGGTCATTCTCCGTTCGAGAGGTCGGGGTCGGCGGCCCGCCGCGCGTTCGCACGATCGAGGGCCGCTCCCTTGATCGTCGCATACGCCCACATGCCGCCGAAAATGAGAGCGACCACGGCGAGGGCCGGAACCAGGAACCCCCCGAGCAGGAGGAGCACCTGCAGCCCCCACCCGGCGAACAGCGCCCAGCGGTGCCGCAACGAGCCCGAGACCGCGACCATGGCGACGGCGAGGACGACACCGCCGACGATCCCCCACCACGGCTCGATGCCGAACGGAAGCACCTTGAGGCCGTAGACCACGAGACCGCCGAGGAAGACGATGATCGACTCGAAGCCGAGGACCACCGCGCCGAGGGACTCCTGCGCGCCGCGCTGACGACGGGGCCGCGGGGCACGCGGTTCGCGCGGGCTCATCCCTGCCACCCGGCCTTCCAGTCCTCGAGTTCCGACAGGCGCAGAGCCTCTCCCGCGAGAACGACGGACCCGGCGATCACGACAGCCCGTCGGTCCGACTCGACGGCCCAGGAGCGCGCCGCGTCGGCGGCGTCCTCGAGCGTCGGGTGCACCGTCACCGGCAGGCCGGCGGCCTCGGCGACATCGGCGATCGCATCGGGATCGGTCGCGCGGTCGCTGTCGGGCGCGGTGGCGAAGACCCGGGCGACGGCCGGGGCGAGCGTCGTCATGATGCCCGCGGCATCCTTCCCCTCCAGGATGCCGACCACGGCGCCCCACTCGTCGATGTCGAACGACTCTTTCAACGCCGCGACCAGGGCGCGGGCGCCGTGCGGGTTGTGGGCGGCGTCGACGAACACGGTCGGCGCGGTACCGAGGAGCTGCAGGCGGCCCGGCGAGGTCGCGTTGCCGAGGCCGTCGGCCACGACGTCGGCGTTGAGCGGTTGCTCTCCCCCGCCGATGAGCGACTCGACCGCGGCGACGGCGAGGGCGGCGTTGGCGCCCTGGTGGGCCCCGTAGAGCGGGAGGTACACCTCGCGGTAGCTCCCGGCCACGCCGCGAATCGACACCTGCTGCCCGCCGACGGCCAGGGTCTGGTCTTCGAGGGCGAAGCCGTCGCCCGCCACGGAGACGGTGGCGCCCTCCTTCTCGGCGCGCGCGCGGACGGCCCGCAGCGCCTCGGGCGGTTGGGCGGCCGTGACGACCGCCGCACCGGGCTTGATGATCCCGGCCTTGACGGTCGCGATCTCGGCGATCGTCGACCCGAGGCGGTCCGCGTGGTCGATGTCGATCGGGGTGAACACCGCCACGTCTCCGTCGGCGGTGTTGGTGGAATCCCACTCGCCGCCCATGCCGACCTCGAGCACGAGCACATCGATCGGGGCGTCCGCCGCCACGACGAAGGCGAGCACGGTGAGGAGCTCGAAGAAGGTCAGCGGAGCGTCGTCGGATGCCGAGAGCTCGGCATCCACCATGTCGACGAACGGCTGGATCTCGTCCCACGCGTCGGCGATCGCGGCATCCGCCACGGGTTCGCCGTCGATGAGGATGCGCTCGGTGAAGCGCTCGAGGTGGGGGCTGGTGAACAGGCCGGTGCGCAGGCCCATCGCGCGCAGCAGGCTCTCGATCATGCGGCTGGTCGAGGTCTTGCCGTTCGTGCCGGTCACGTGGATGACGCGGTAGGTGCGCTGGGGGTCGGCGAGCAGCTCGAGCACGCGGCGCGTGCGCTCGACACGCGGCTGCACCCACTGCTCGCCCTGTCGCTGCAGGAGGGCGCTGTAGACGGCGTCGGCCCGGGTGCGGTCGCTCATGCGGACGCTCCGATCCGCGCGACGGCGACCGTGACGGCACCGACGTTCGCGTAGGTCTTCGCGGCGATCTGCGTCTCGTACTCGGCGGGCAGGGCGGAGCCGTGCTCGATGAGCCGGCCCTCGGGTCCCGCCAGCACGACGGCCTCGGCGAGCGTCTCGGATGCCACGCCCGCGGCGTCGAACGCCTGTGCCACCGCCTGCGCGTCGGCGTCCTCGACGAACGTCAGCGACAGGAAGATGCGGTCGCTCACGTCGAAGCCGGCGGCCTTGCGGGTGTCCTGGATGCCCCGGATCATGTCGCGCGCCAGGCCCTCGGCCTCGAGCTCGGGGGTGGTGACGGTGTCGAGCAGCACGAAACCACCGCCGGCGAGGACCGCGAGCGCCTCGCCCTCCGGCCGGCCCGCCGTCTCGACGACCAGGTCGTACTCGGCGGGCTCGAGCGGGATGCCGCCGGCGACGACCTGTCCGTCGACCTCCCTCCAGTCGCCCTCGCGGGCGGCCTTGATCGCCTGCTGCACCTGCTTGCCCAGGCGCGGCCCCGCGGCGCGCGCGTTGACCGACAGGCGGTGCGTGATCCCGTACTCGGCGGCGGTGCCGTCCTGCAGCGCGACCTGCTCGACGCTCTTCACGTTGAGCTCCTCGCGCAGGATGTCGTCGAATTGCGCGAGGCCCGCGGCATCCGGGGTCACCACCGTCAGACGCGGAAGCGGCAGGCGCACGCGCTTGCCCTCCTTCTTGCGCAGGGCGTTGGCGACGCTGGAGACCTCGCGGACGGTGTCCATCGCGGTGCGGATGTCTTCCGCCGCGGGGAACGCCGAGGCGTCGGGCCAGTCGGTCAGGTGCACGCTGCGCCCGCCGGTGAGCCCCTGCCACACGCGCTCCGACACGAGCGGGATGAGCGGGGCGGCGACGCGGGTGAGCGTCTCGAGCACGGTGTAGAGCGTGTCGAAGGCCTCGCGGCTCGTCGGGTCGTCGGTCACGCCGACCCAGAAGCGGTCGCGCGAGCGGCGGATGTACCAGTTCGTCAGCACCTCGGCGAAGTCGCGCAGGCGCTCGGCCGCGGTCGTGGAGTCGAGGCCCTCGAGATCGGCCGCGACGTTCGTCACGAGGTCGCCGGTGAGCGCGAGGATGTACCGGTCGAGCACGTCGGTCGAGTCGGTGCGCCACTCGGCGGTGTACCCCTCAGTGCCTGACGCATTCGCGTAGGTCGCGAAGAAGTACCACGCATTCCACAGCGGCAGCAGGAACTCGCGCACGCCCGAGCGGATGCCCTCCTCGGTTACGACGAGGTTCCCCCCGCGCAGCACGCTCGACGACATGAGGAACCACCGCATGGCATCCGAGCCGTCGCGGTCGAAGACCTCGCGGACGTCGGGGTAGTTGCGCAGCGACTTCGACATCTTCTGCCCGTCGTTGCCGAGCACGATGCCGTGGCACGACACGCCCGTGTAGGCCGGGCGGTCGAAGAGCGCGGTCGACAGGACGTGCATGACGTAGAACCAGCCGCGGGTCTGTCCGATGTACTCGACGATGAAGTCGGCGGGGGCATGCTCGTCGAACCACTCGTGGTTCTCGAACGGGTAGTGCACCTGCGCGAACGGCATCGAACCCGAGTCGAACCAGACGTCGAGGACGTCTTCGATGCGGCGCATCGTCGACTCACCCGTCGGGTCGTCGGGGTTCGGGCGCGTCAGATCGTCGATGTAGGGACGGTGAAGATCCACCTCGCCGTCGGCGTTGCGCGGGAGGCGGCCGAAGTCGGCCTCCATGTCGGCGAGCGAGCCGTACACGTCGACGCGCGGGTGGTTCGGGTCGTCGCTCTTCCAGACCGGGATCGGCGAACCCCAGTAGCGGTTGCGGCTGATCGACCAGTCGCGCGCGCCCTCGAGCCACTTGCCGAACTGGCCCTCCTTGACGTTCTCGGGCACCCAGGTGATCTGCTGGTTGTTCGCCAGCAGATCGTCCTTGATGTCGGTCACGCGCACGAACCAGCTCGACACGGCCTTGTAGATCAAGGGGTTCCGGCAGCGCCAGCAGTGCGGGTACGAGTGCTCGTACGACGCTTCGCGCAGCAGGCGGCCGGCCTGCGTGAGCAAGCGGATGAGGGGCCGGTTGGCCTCCATCCAGAGCTCCCCCGCGACGTCGGTGACCGCCGACAGGAACCGGCCGCCGTCGTCGAGCGAGATGATGGTCGGCAGGCCCGCGGCATCCGCGAGACGCTTGTCGTCCTCACCGTAGGCAGGAGCCTGGTGCACGATGCCGGTGCCGTCGGAGACGGTGACGTAGTCGTCGACGAGGATCTTCCACGCGTTCTGCGTGCCCCACGTCTCGGCGTCGGCGTAGTAGTCGAAGAGGCGGTCGTACGACACGCCCTCGAGCTCCGCGCCCAGGACCGTGGTCTGCACGGCCGCGCGAGCGGCATCCGGGCTCTCGTAGCCCAGGTCTTTGGCGTAGTTCGGCAGCAGGTCCTCGGCCAGCAGGTAGCGGTGCGCGACCGCTTCGAAAGCTTCGTCGGCCGTGCCGTCGGGAGCCCGGTGCACGTCGGCGGCGCCGTGGGGTCCGCCCTCGACGACCGCGTACCGGATGCCGGGACCCACCGCGAGCGCGAGGTTCGTCGGCAGCGTCCACGGCGTCGTCGTCCACGCCAGGGCGCACACACCCGTGAGGCCCAGGGCCTCGGCCTTGGCACCGACGAGCGGGAACGTCACGGTGACCGACGGGTCCTGGCGCATCTTGTACACGTCGTCGTCCATGCGCAGCTCGTGCGTCGACAGCGGCGTCTCGTCGCGCCAGCAGTACGGCAGCACGCGGTAGCCCTCGTACGCGAGGCCCTTGTCGTGCAGGGTCTTGAAGGCCCAGAGGACGCTCTCCATGTAGGTCGTGTCGAGCGTCTTGTAGCCGCGCTCGAAGTCGACCCAGCGGGCCTGGCGGGTGACGTAGTCCTGCCATTCGCGCGTGTACTCGAGCACCGAGTCGCGGGCCTTGGCGTTGAAGGTCGCCACGCCCATCGCCTCGATCTCGTCCTTCTCGGTGATGCCGAGCTGCTTCATCGCCTCGAGCTCGGCGGGCAGGCCGTGGGTGTCCCACCCGAAGACGCGGTCGACCTTCTTGCCGCGCATGGTCTGGAAGCGCGGGAAGACGTCCTTCGCGTAGCCGGTGAGCAGGTGACCGTAGTGCGGCAGGCCGTTCGCGAACGGCGGGCCGTCGTAGAACACCCACTCCTCGGCGCCCTCGCGGTTCGCGATCGACGCACGGAAGGTGTCGTCGCTCCGCCAGAACGCGAGCGTGTCCTGCTCGATGGTCGGGAAGCGGGGGCTGGGGACGACGGATGCCGTCTCCGCGGCGCTGAGGTCAGCGGCGGGGCCGAAGGATGAGGGGCGAGGGTAGGTCATGTCTCTCCGCGGGTCGAGGTCTGCTCGCCGGGACGATCCTGTGGGGACCGCGGTACCACCCTGCATTGCGCCCCGCGACGGAGCGCCACTCTCACTGCGGCTGTGACGGGCCTGCCCCGCGCGGTTCTAGTCCGGGCCTGGACCCGTTTCTTCCACGAGCTCCCCGGTGATGGCCGGATCGACGCCGTTCCCCCCATTCTACGCGAGCCGGGCGTCTTAAGCGGCGGTTGTCAGGACGTACCGGACGCCCTCCAGGTCGAGTGTCCACGACACGCCGCACGGCACGGAGCGAAGCGGCGTGTCGTGGACGCTCGACGCTCGACGGGGGCGGGCCCGGGCGCCGGGCGCGGCGTGCGGGAGGGCGTGCGGCCGCGGGGCGGGCGCGCGGGAAGGGAAGCGGCTGCGGGGGCCGGCGACCCGGAGCGGGCTCAGGATGCCGCGGGGCCCAGGCCGGCGGCGGCGAGCAGCTCGCGCGTGAAGGAGTGCCCGGGGTCGGCGAAGACGCACGAGACGGCGCCCGAGTCGACCACTCGACCGTCCTTCATCACGATGACGTCGTCGGCGATCGCGGCGACCACGTCGAGGTCGTGCGTGATGAACACCATCGCGAGGTCGCGCTCGGCCTGCAGCGCGAGGAGGCGGTCGAGGATGCGCGCCCGCACCGAGGCGTCGAGGGCCGACACGGGCTCGTCGAGCACGAGAAGATCGGGCGACACCGCCAGGGCGCGAGCGATCGCCACGCGCTGCCGCTGCCCGCCGGAAAGCTGCGCGGGACGACGGCGCACGAACCCCGGGGAGAGCCCGACCTCGTCCAGCAGCGCGGCGACGGCGGCGCGGCGCCCCCTGCGCGGCACCCCTCCGGCGGCGACGGCCTCGGTCAGGGTTCGTCCGACCGTCCATCGCGGGTCGAGCGCGCCCCACGGATTCTGCTGCACCAGCTGCACGCGCGTGCGCGCGGCGCCGACGGCGACCCGCGATGACCAGGGACGGGCGTCGAAGCGCAGCGACCCGGCATCCGGATCCGTCACCCCCACGATCATGCGGGCGAGGGTCGTCTTGCCCGAGCCCGACTCCCCCACCACCGCGAGGGTGCGCCCGCGGCGCACCGCGAGCGAGACGCCGTCGACCGCCACGCGATCGTCGAAACGCTTGACGAGGCCCTCGGCGCTCACCAGGGGCTCGTCGGTGCGCGGGGCCCGGCCGAGCGGCTCGTGCGAGACCGCCGCCACGAGCGCTCGCGTGTGCGGATCGCGAGGGGATGCCAGCACCTCGGCCGTCGCACCGGTCTCGATGACGCGTCCCTCGTGCATGACGACGATGCGATCGGCGACCCGGGCGACCGCACCGAGATCGTGGCTGATGAACACGACCGCCACGCCGTCGTCGGCGATGCGGCGGAGCAGGCCCAGCACGCGGGCCTGCACGGTGGCATCCAGTGCCGTCGTGGGTTCGTCGGCGACCAGCACCGCGGGGTGCGCCGCCAGCGCGGAGGCGATGAGCGCGCGCTGACGAAGGCCCCCTGACAGCTCGTGCGGGTAGTGCCGCGCACGCTCGTCGGGCTCCGGCATCGCCACGCGCTCGAGGCTGTCGCGCACCCGGGTGGCGAGAGCGGCACCGCGCACCGCGGGCTCGTGGATGCGGACCGGCTCGGCGACCTCGGCACCGATGCGGCGCAGAGGATCGAGCGAGACGATGGCGTCCTGCGACACCAGTGCGATGCGACGACCGCGGAGCCCTCTCCACTGCCTCTCGCCTAAGCCGCGCGCGTCGACGCCGTCGATCTCGAGCTCGTCGGCCGTGCTTCGCAGGTTCGTCGGTGTGAGCCCCAGCAGCGCCCGGGCGCTCACCGATTTGCCGGTGCCCGACTCGCCGACGATCGCGACGCATTCCCCCGGCGCGACGTCGAGGTCGAGACCGCTGACGATCGCGCCCGACGGACCGTCGATGCGCAAGCCCCGCACCCGCACGCCGCTCATGCGCCCCGCTCCTCGACCCGTGCGCGGAGGATGCGGCCGATGACGCTGACGCTCACCACGGTCGCGGTGATCGCCACCCCCGGGAACAGCGCCACCCACGGGGCCTGCAGCAGGAGGTTGCGCCCCGCGGAGAGCATGAGGCCCCACTCCGGCGTCGGCTCGGTGGGACCGAGTCCCAGGAAGCTGAGCCCCGCGGCGGCGAGGATGCTCGTCCCGATCCCGATGGTCGCGAGCACGCTGACGGCACCGAGCACCCCCGGCAGCACGTGGCGCACGTGCACCACCGCGGCGGGAACGCCGATGAGGCGCGCCGCTTCGACGTGCTCCGCCGCCGCGAGCGAGCGCGTCTGCGCGCGCGCGAGTCGCACGTACACCGGAACCGCCGCGATCGTCACCGCGATCGCGACGTTGACCGCGCCGGGACCGAGTACCGCCACCACGAGCAGCGCCACGAGGAACTCGGGGAAGGCCAGCAGCACGTCGACCACACGCATCGTGGCCGCGTCGACGAAGCGCGGCGCCACGGCCGACAGCGAGCCCGCCACGACGCCGACCGCGAGCGCCAGGGTGGTGGCGAGCAGGCCGATGCCGACCGAGCGCCCCGCCCCGTGCACGACGCGCGAGTAGACGTCGCGGCCGCTCTGATCGGTGCCGAACCAGTGCGCCGCGCTGGGCGGCTGCAACGCGGAGCGCACGTCGGTGAGCAGCGGGTCATGGGTCGCCAGCAGCGTCGGCGCGACGGCGGCGAGGGCGATGGCCGCGAGCACGACGCCCGCTGCGCCCAGCGCCGCCGTTCGTCCGGCGCGGCTCGTCGCGCGACCGCTCACGACGGCACCGCCGTCCGCGTGCGCAGAGCAGGTCCCGCGGAACGCAGCCGCGGGTCGATGAGGGGCACGACGAGGTCGACGATCGTGTTGACCACGACGAAGACAAGCGCGCTGAGCAGGATCACCCCGGTGATCACGGGCAGGTCGCGGTCGGTGATGGCGGTGAGCGTCACGCGGCCGATGCCCGGTCGGGCGAATACGGTCTCGACCAGCACCGCCCCGCCCAGCAGGGATCCGACGAGGTAGGCGGCGAGGGTGAGTCCCCCGACGCCCGCGTGCCGCAGCGTGTGGTGCACGCTCTCGCGCACCGCCCCGGCGCCGCGGGCCCGCACGGTCAGCAGGAACGGTTCGCGCTCGGCCGCCTCGACGCCGTCGCGCAGCACCTGCGACAGCAGGGCCGCGACGGGCAGGGCCAGCGTCACCGCGGGGAGCACGATCGCGGCGCCGTCCCGCGCCCCCGACACCGGGAACCACCGCAGCTGGAACGAGAACACGCTGAGCAGCACGAGCCCCGTCCAGAACACCGGCGACGACAGCACCACGAGCTCGATTCCGGATGCCACGGCCCGGCCCGTCCGCCCGCGCACGAGCAGAGCGGATGCCAGGGCCAGCACCAGCGCGATCACCAGGGCGAGCGCCGAGAGCTGCAGCGTCGGCCCGAGCTGCCGGCCGATCACCTCGGTCACGGGCAGGCGCAGCTGGTACGACTCGCCCAGGTCGCCGCGGGCGAGGCGACCGAGGAACGCCGCATATTGCTCGAGCACCGGGCGGTCGAGGCCGAGATCGCTGCGCATCGCCGCCTTGACCGCATCGCTCACCTGCGCCTGCGGCCCGAGCATCACCTCGACGGGATCGCCCGGGATGACGCGGAAGGCCACGAACGCCAGGGTCGCCGCCCCCCACAGGACCAGGACGACGGATGCCACGAGCCCGCCGACGCGCGTGAGGATCGCGCGCGGGCGAGAGCGTGGCATCCGGTATCCGTCGTCGCAGGGGCGCTCAGCCGAGCGTGGCGGTGGCGAAGAGCGGACGACCGTAGAGGTCGAAGCTCAGCCCGGTGACGTCGGGGCGCACGGCGCTGATCAGCGTGGGGCTGTACAGGGGCACGATCGCGGCGTGCTCGGCGTTCCACTGTTGCACCTGGGCGTACACGTCGTTGCGCGCGGCCGTGTCGGTGGTCGAGGCGCCCTGCTCGAGGAGGGCGTCGATCGCCGGGTCGCTCACCTGCGAGGCGTTCTGGAACCCGTCGGTCGCGAGGTGGCTGCGCAGCAGGTCGGGGTCGACGCCGGAGAAGCCCCAGTCGGTGACGTCGTAGGTCTTCGGGCCGTACTGCTCGTTGTACGCGCCCGGCTCGAGCACCTCGCGCTGCAGGTCGAAGCCCACGGCCTTCAGGTCGCTCTGCACGGCGTTGGCCAGCGCGGCGCGGTCATCGGGCACGGGGGTCCAGGCGATCCAGCGGGCCGTGAGGCGCTGGCCGTCCTTGGTGCGGATGCCGTCGGCATCCCGTCCGGTCCAGCCGGCCTCGTCGAGCAGGGCGTTCGCGGCGGCCGGATCGAAGGGCCACGAGTTCTCAAGGCTCGCGTCGTAGCCGGGGGTGGTGGCGCCGAGGATGCTCCACGCGCGAGGGTACTGGCCGAAGAAGATCTCGCTCACGGCGGTGTCGACGTCGATCGCACGGGTGAACGCCTGGCGCACCTTCTGATCGGCGAAGACACCGTACTTCTCGTTGAGGAAGAGCGAGTAGGGCAGGCCCGGGTAGGCGATCGACTGGACGGTGTCGTCGGCCGGCACCTGCGACACGAGGTTCGGCGGCAGGTTGGTCACGACGTCCGCCTGGCCGCTGGAGAGCGCCCCCACCCGCACCGAGGCCTCGGGGAGGATGTCGACGCGAAGCGTCTTGAAGGTCGGCGCGCCGGCGCCGTCGGGACCCCAGGTGTAGTCGTCGTTGCGGGTGTAGACGATGTCCTGGTCGGGCGTGTACTCGGTCAGCTCGAAGGGGCCCGTGCCGACGGTGACGTCGGGACCGCCCGCGGCGAGCTGGTCGGCCTGGGTCTCGAGCACCTTCGGGGAGTAGAAGCCGAGGAGCGCCGTGCTCGCGGCCTGCAGGAACGGCGCGTACGGCTGCGTGAACCGCACGCGCACGGTGTGCTCGTCGACGACGTCGGTGCCCGCGTACAGCTCGCCGCCGAGCATGCTCGCGGCCTGGGCGGAGGCGGTGTCGGGGTCGACGATGCGGTCGAAGTTCGCCTTGACCGCGGCCGCGTCGAAGGGCGTGCCGTCGTGGAAGGTCACGTCGTCGCGCAGGCGGAAGAGGTAGCTCGCGCCGCCGTCCTCGATGTCCCATGACTCGGCGAGCCAGGGCGAGAACGATCCGTCGGCCTCTTGGAACACGAGCGAGTCGAGCACGGCCCGCTGCACCATCGCGGTGACGTCGAGCTGGCTGGTCTGCGGGTCCATCTTGCCGGCCGAGAGGTTCGCGCCCTCGATGGCCCAGACGATCTCGCCGTCACCGGATGCCGCCGGGTCGGACCCGGCGCAGGCGGAGAGGGACAGAGCGGCGACCGCGCCGACGGCCACGGCCGAGAGGACGCGGCGGGAAAGCTGAGAGGGCATGACGAAACCTCGAGGTATCGGGTGGGGAACCCCCAGCCTACCGGTGTTCCTGGACCGGGTGCGGAAAGTGGCGGCTGCGGCGCCGCGCGATCTGCCCGTGCGGGGCGATCGGCCGTTGTGCGGTCGTCTGCCCTGGGTCAGTGATCGGCCTCCGATCAGTCGCCTCCCCGCCACCGCACTTACCCGGAGCAGATCACTGAGCCTGCAGAGGCACCGAGCTTCGACCCCGGCCCACGTCAGCGATCCGGCCGGGGTCAGTGATCGGCGCCCGATCAGTCGCCTCCTTGCCACGGCACTCGCCTCAGGGCAGATAACTGACCCTGCGACGGCACCGGGCCTCGACCCTCGCCAGGACGGCGCCCACCACTCTCCCGGTCGGCCGTGCGTCAGGCCTTGTGCAGACCTTGCGCGATGGCGTGCATGATCCGCTCCTGCACGTCCTCCCACTGGTGCATGACCTGGGCGTACCCGACTCGGATGACGTGATAGCCCATCAGCATGAGCTGCGCGTCGTGATCGATGTCGGAAGTCCGTTGTGCGCCGACGTGATGCGCGCCATCGATCTGAACCACGAGACGCTCGCCGATCAGCACATCGACGCGGTGACCCGCGATCCAGATCTGCAGGCGGACGGGGAGATGCAACCACCGCAGCCGAACGATGAAGATGGTCTCGAGCCCGGAGTCGGCCCACGGTGACGACTCGTGAGCGAGGCGCCGCGCCGCTCCCGTCCACGGCAGCCGCCGCAAAACCTCCACGTCGATGAGTCGCTGGTTGAGCGCCGAGTCCCACACCGTTCGCGCCCGTTCGTAGGGCTGACACGCTGCGACCGTCATGAGCACGTTCTCCACCCCGTCTTCGAGGGCGTCAGGATGCCTCGGGACGACCGGTCGCTGCCAATGGACGACGGCTGCGGGCCCACGCACCCGACCCGACCCGCGGTACGCGACATGCGGGAGCTCGGGCGACTCTGCGATCCAGAGCTTCAGACGCCGAGCCGCGGTGACGCAAGACAGCACGACGCCCGTACGGGCCGCTGCGACGAGAAGCGGATCCGCACCCGGAACGGCCACCCAGTTGCGTTGCACGCGGAAGAGCAGTCCCTTCTCCACCGCGCGGGCCAGGTGATGCTTGCTGTGTCCCTCGTCGAGGAGCCGTGTCGAGCGGGCGACGCCGCCGAGCAGCGCCACACGATCGGCGATTCGAAGAATCGGCGGAGGGTGCATACCGTCCATCGTGTCCGCTCGCGGAGAGCCACCGGGGCCGATGGGACGATCCGTGGAACCACGAAGCCCTGGGGAGGAAGGGTCGCCGAGCGACTGTCGAACCCGATCTCCCGTCCACTCCGCAGGCATTGACACTGTCCGCCCTCTCCTATCACCGCTCCCCGTTCGCAATCCGCCTCCGCTCAGTCACCGAACCTCGAACACGACTGACGCTGGGCAGATCGCGAACGCTAGGGCGGCGGCGGGAGCGCCCTGGCCCTGTCTCGTTCACGGCCAGCTCCCGCCACACCCTCCGCAGACCCACGTGCCGCCCGCGATCCCGGTATCCTGGACCCCACACCCATCAGGCACGCTCACACAGTGCCGCCCATATCGCTCGAGGAGTACCCCATGGCTGCCACCATTCCCGACAAGCCCGCGCTGGAAGGCCTCGAGCAGAAGTGGGACGCCGCGTGGAACGAGCGCGGCACGTACGTCTTCGACCGCCTGCGCGCCGCAGAGGCCGGCCGTCAGGGCGTGTACTCGGTCGACACCCCCCCGCCGACGGCATCCGGAAGCCTTCACATCGGCCACGTGTTCTCGTTCACGCACACCGACGTGAAGGTGCGCTTCGAGCGCATGCGCGGCAAGACGGTGTTCTACCCGATGGGCTGGGACGACAACGGCCTGCCGACCGAGCGCCGCGTGCAGAACTACTACGGCGTGCGCTGCGACCCCTCGCTCCCCTACGACGCCGACTTCACCCCGCCGTTCGCGGGCGGCGACAACAAGAGCAGCAAGGCCGCCGACCAGGTGCCCATCAGCCGCCGCAACTTCATCGAGCTGTGCGAGCAGCTCACCATCGAAGACGAGAAGCAGTTCGAGGAGCTGTTCCGCGAGCTGGGCCTCAGCGTCGACTGGACCCAGACCTACCGCACGATCTCGGACGACTCGATCCGCACGAGTCAGCTGGCGTTCCTGCGCAACATCGAGCGCGGCGAGGCCTACCAGGCGCTCGCCCCCACGCTGTGGGACGTGGACTTCCGCTCCGCGATCGCCCAGGCCGAGCTCGAGGACCGCGACCAGCCCGCCGCCTACCACCGCGTCGGCTTCGCCAAGTCCGACGGCTCGGGCGACGTGTTCATCGAGACCACCCGTCCCGAGCTGCTGCCGGCGTGCGTGGCGCTCGTGGCGAACCCGGATGACGAGCGCTACCAGCCGCTGTTCGGCACCACGGTGCGCACCCCGCTGTTCGACGTCGAGGTGCCCGTGCTCGCGCACCCCCTCGCGCAGAAGGACAAGGGATCGGGCATCGCCATGATCTGCACCTTCGGCGACGTGACCGACATCATCTGGTGGCGCGAGCTCGACCTGCCGAACCGCACGATCATCGGCAAGGACGGTCGCATCGTCGCCGAGGCCCCCGATGTGATCGTGACGGATGCCGCGAAGACGGCGTACGCGGAACTCGCGGGCAAGACGGTGTTCAGCGCCAAGAAGCGCATCGTCGAGCTCCTGCAGGAGTCCGGCGCCATGGAGGGCGCCCCCAAGCCCTTCACCCACCCCGTGAAGTTCTTCGAGAAGGGCGACCGCCCGCTGGAGATCGTGTCGACGCGCCAGTGGTACATCCGCAACGGCGCTCGGGATGCCGAGCTGCGCGAGCGTCTGGTGGCCCTCGGCCGCGAGATGTCGTGGCATCCGGACTTCATGCGCGTGCGCTTCGAGAACTGGACCAACGGCCTCACCGGCGACTGGCTCGTGTCGCGCCAGCGGTTCTTCGGCGTGCCGATCCCCGTCTGGTACGGCCTCGACGAGAACGGCGAGCGGGACTACTCGCGCGTGCTCACGCCCGACCTCGCCTCGCTCCCCGTCGACCCGACGACCGACGTGCCCCCGGGCTACACGGTGGATCAGCGGGGCGTCGCCGGCGGCTTCGACGCCGAGCGCGACATCCTCGACACGTGGGCGACGTCCTCGCTCACCCCGCAGCTCGCCGGTGGCTGGCAGCGCGACGAGGAGCTGTGGAACCTCGTCTCGCCGTTCGACCTGCGCCCGCAGGGTCAGGACATCATCCGCACCTGGCTCTTCTCCACGATGCTGCGCAGCGCGCTCGAGGACGACCGGAGCCCCTGGTCGGATGCCGCGATCTCGGGCTTCATCGTCGACCCCGACCGCAAGAAGATGTCGAAGTCGAAGGGCAATGTCGTGACGCCCGCCGACATCCTCAAGCAGCACGGCTCCGACGCCGTGCGCTACTGGTCGGCGTCGAGCCGCCTCGGCACCGACGCGGCGTTCGACCCGCAGAACCCCACGCAGGTGAAGATCGGTCGGCGCCTCGCGATCAAGCTGTTGAACGCGGCCAAGTTCGTGCTGTCGTTCCCCGTCCCCGAGGGGGCCCAGGTCACGCACGCGCTCGACGCGTCGATGCTGGCGACCCTGGACACCGTCGTGCGCGACGCCACCGCCGCGTTCGAGGCGTACGACCACGCACGCGCGCTGGAGATCACGGAGTCGTTCTTCTGGACGTTCTGCGACGACTACCTCGAGCTCGTCAAGGAGCGCGCCTACGACCAGACCGACGTGGGTCAGGCCTCGGCGGCCCTCGCGCTGCGAACGGCCCTGTCGACGCTCGTGCGCCTGTTCGCCCCCGTGCTCTCGTTCGCGTCCGAAGAGGTGTGGTCGTGGTTCGAAGAGGGATCGGTGCACATCGCCTCCTGGCCCGAGCCGCTCGGCATCGAGGGTGACCCCGCGGTGCTGACCGCGGTGAGCGCCGCGCTCATCGGCATCCGTCGCGCCAAGACCGAGGCCAAGGCCTCGCAGAAGACGCCGGTCACCTCGCTGATCGTGTCGGGTCCGAACGTCGCGGCCCTGCGTCTCGCCGAGGGCGACCTGCGCGCGGTCGGGCGCATCGAGACGATCTCGTTCGCCGAGGCCGACACCACCACCGTCACCGACATCGTGTTCGCACCCCAGGAGGCCTGATGCAGCTCGGAACCCGCTGGACCGCCCGTGAGCAGCCGCCGAAGGCCGTTCCCGAGGCGTTGCACGCCCAGATCGCCGCGGTCGAGGCCGCGCTCAACCCCGATGGTCTGAGCGCCCCCGCGCCGCGGTGGACGCTGACCTTCCTCGAAGGACGCCCCGTGGCCGAGCTCGACACGGGGGTCATCGTCTCGCAGGAGGCCTCGGGCGAGGTCGTCGTGCGGTACGGCGACGACGCCGAGTTCGCCTGAGCCGTCGTCGCCGGCGAGAGCCCGCCGCCGCCTCCGGGCGGACGGCGGGCTCTCTCGTTCGACGTCGAGAGGTCCCGGTCCCTTCGGCAGGCTCAGGAGCCTCCGCCCCGGCTGGCTGAGCGCGTCGATACCGTCGCCGCGGAGGAGCCGCGGCCGTGACCGCGGACGGCACGCCGCCTAGGCTGGACCGATGACGGATGCCCCCAATCCCCTCCTCGCGCCGCCCTCGCTCCCCTACGATCTGCCGCCGTACGGCAGCATCCGCGTCGAGCACTACCTGCCCGCGTTCCAGGCCGGCTTCGCCGCACAGCGCGACGAGATCGACACGATCACCGCGCAGTCCGATGCGCCGACCTTCGAGAACACGCTCGTCGCACTCGAGCGCAGCGGCGAACTGCTCGGTCGTGTGAGCCGCACGTTCTACACCGTCACCGGTGCTGACGGCACCGCGGAGATCCAGGCCGTCGAAGAGGAGCTCGCTCCGCTCATGTCGGCACACCGCGACGCCATCCAGCTCGACTCCGCGCTGTTCGCCCGCATCGCCGCCGTGCACGCGCAGCTCGACGACCTCGATCTCGACGCCGAGAGCCGCTACCTCGTCGAGCGCTACCACCGCGAGATGTCGCTCGCGGGCGCCGGCCTCGACGACGCCGAGAAGCAGCGCTTGACCGAGCTCAATCAGAGACTGTCGGTGCTCACGAACACCTTCGAGAAGAACCTCCTCGCCGACACGAACGACCTCGCCGTGGTGTTCGACACCGCCGCCGAACTCGACGGACTCAGCGACGGCGAGCTGTCCGCCGCCGCTCAGGCAGCGACCAGCCGCGGACTCGACGGCCGCTACGTCGTCACCCTCACCCTGTACACGGGGCACCCGCTTCTCGCCTCTCTGACGGATCGTGAGAGCCGCCGCCGCCTGCTCGAGGCGTCGCGCTCCCGCGCCGCGCGCGGCAATGACAACGACAACCGCGGGGTCCTTCGCGAGATCGTGCGCCTGCGCGCCGAGCGCGCCGCCGTTCTCGGCTACCCCTCGCACGCGGCGGCCGTCCTCGCGGATCAGACGGCGGGATCTCCGGATGCCGCGCGCGACCTGCTGCGACGGCTCGCCGCCCCCGCAGCGGCCAACGCCCGCTCCGAGCAGGACGCCCTGCAGGAGATCGCGGATGCCGACGGCATCCGGATCGAAGCCCACGACTGGGCGTTCTACACCGAGAAGGTGCGCGCCGAACGGTACGACCTCGATCGCGCGACCCTCCGGCCGTGGTTCGAGGCCGAGCGCGTGCTGCGCGACGGCGTGTTCTTCGCCGCCGAGCAGCTCTACGGCATCCGCATGACCGAACGCCACGACCTGCAGGGGTACCACCCCGACGTGCGCGTGTTCGAGGCGCACAACGCCGACGGCGGCGAGCTCGGGCTGTTCCTGCTCGACCTGTACACGCGCGACACCAAGCGCGGGGGCGCGTGGATGAACTCGATCGTGACGCAGTCCCGGCTCCGCGGCACGGCCCCGGTGGTGGTCAACAACCTCAACGTCAACAAGCCCGCTCCCGGAACCCCGACGCTGCTGACGCTCGACGAGGTCACCACCCTCTTCCACGAGTTCGGCCACGCCCTGCACGGGCTCTTCGCGACGGTGACCTATCCGCACTTCGGCGGCACGGCCGTCTACCGCGACTTCGTCGAGTTCCCCAGCCAGGTGAACGAGATGTGGATCCTCTGGCCCGAGATCCTCACGAATTACGCCCGCCACATCGACACCGACGAGCCGCTCCCCGCCGATGTCGTCGAACGACTGCACGCCTCCGAGGCGTTCAACCAGGGCTTCGCGACCAGCGAGTACCTCGCAGCGTCCTGGATCGACCAGGCGTGGCACGGCCTCTCGGTCGACCAGGCCTCGGCGGGTATCGACGTGGCGGAGTTCGAGGCGCGAGCCCTCGCCGACATCGGCCTCGACAACCCCGCCGTTCCCACCCGCTACGCCTCGACGTACTTCGCGCACGTGTTCTCGGGCGGGTACAGCGCCGGGTACTACTCCTACATCTGGAGCGAGGTGCTCGACGCCGACACCGTGGAGTGGTTCCGCGAGAACGGCGGACTCACGCGCGCGAACGGCGACCGCTTCCGCCGGAGGCTGCTGGGGGTCGGCGGGTCCGGCGATCCCCTCGCCGCCTACCGCGATTTCCGGGGTCGGGATGCCGAGATCCAGCCGCTCCTCGAGCGGCGCGGTCTCGCCGGCTGAGGTCGGTGCGCGCGGCCGCTCCCGGCGTCCGGGGACGCCGGGTCAGAGCGCGTACTTGAACCCGATGTGCGAGTCGACGAAGCCGAGACGCGTGTAGAACCGGTGGGCATCCACGCGCGCCGCGTCGGAGGTCAGTTGCACGAGGCTCGCGCCGGTCGCCGGTGCGGCCCCGTGCATCACCCACTGCATCACGGCCGTGCCGATGCCCGCCGAGCGTTCCGTCGAGGCCACGCGCACGGCTTCCACCAGCAGGCGGGTGGCGCCGCGTCGGGCCATGCCGGGGATGACGGTGAGCTGCAGGGTGCCGACGAGACGGCCCTCCGCATCGTCGACGACGAGGAGGTCGTTCAACGGAGCCTCGAGCACGCTTCGCAGCGCCGCCGCATAGGCCGTGCCGTCGGAATCGTCACCGCGATCGCCGCGCGCCGCACTGATCGGATCATCCGCGAGAAGGACCATCAGCCCGGACAGGTCGGCCGGAACGGCCCGACGCAGCTGCACCTCCCCGGCTCGACTCGACAGGGCGACGGGGACAGCAAGAGCGGACAGCATCCCTCCATCCTGCCCGCCTCGGAACCTCTTCGGCCTCGGGGTGCAGGACGGTGCTCGGCGTTCGTCGGGTGGCGCGCCGACTGCGCGCTCCTCGGCCCGGGCGCCGGAGGGCATCCGCGCACCGGTGCGCCGCGGACGCGCGAGCGGAGGATCTCAGCGCCAGCCGAGCACGTCGCGGACGATCTGCTGCGAGGCGGGCGCTCCGTCGTTCGCGATGCCGCGCAGGGCCTCTCGCGCCACCAGGAGCCCCGCGGCATACCGCGCCTCGACGCGGTCGAGGGCAGCGGTGAGGAGGTGCGCCGCGTCGTTCGTCGTGGTCCAGCCGACCAGGGTCGGGTGCGAGAACGCCACGAGCTCCGCCCCTTCGTCGTGAGCGCGGGCGCTCGCGACGACGACCGTCGGGGTGGCGCGTCGGCGGAGCCCGGGTAGGAAGGCGAGCGGGGTGTGCTGCAGCGCGGCATCCATGATCCCCGACGACCATGTCGGGGAGGGATCCCCGATGCGCACGTCCTGCGCGATCCACTCCGACCCCCGCGCCGACAGGGCCCGCGACATGCGGTCGTCGCCGACGTCGAACCGCTCGGCACGCAGGGCGTCGACGAGAGTCGACAGCGCAGCCCCCGGATCGTCACGCACGACCAGCCGCGCTCCGCGCGTCACTCCCCCGACGGCGAGAGGGCTCACCCGCAGCCGCTCACCGCGCCCGTGGAACACGAGCGGAGTGGTCAGGCGCTGCGGCGCTTCTGCGCCAGCACGATCGTCGGCTGGGCTCCGTCTTCGACGGCCGCGCGGGTGATGACGACCTTCGCGATGTCGTCGGCCGAGGGCACGTCGAACATGATGGGGCCGAGCACGTCCTCGAGGATCGCGCGCAGACCGCGCGCACCCGTCTTGCGGGCCACCGCGAGGTCGGCGATCGCGCGCAGCGCGTCGTCGTCGAACTCGAGCTGCACGCCGTCGAGCTCGAACATGCGCTGGTACTGCTTGACGAGGGCGTTGCGGGGCGCGGTGAGGATCTCCATCAGCGCGTCCTGATCCAGCGGCGAGACGGATGCCACGACGGGCAGACGACCGATGAACTCGGGGATTAGACCGAACTTGTGCAGGTCTTCGGGCAGCGCCTCGCTGAAGAGATCGGGCGCGTCCTCCTTACGCTGCAGCGGAGCGCCGAAGCCGACGCCGTGCTTGCCGACGCGAGCGGAGATGATCTCCTCGAGCCCCGCGAAGGCACCGGCCACGATGAACAGCACGTTCGTCGTGTCGATCTGGATGAACTCCTGATGCGGGTGCTTACGGCCCCCCTGCGGCGGAACCGAGGCGACGGTTCCCTCGAGGATCTTCAGGAGCGCCTGCTGCACGCCCTCACCCGACACGTCGCGCGTGATCGAGGGGTTCTCGGCCTTGCGGGCGATCTTGTCGACCTCGTCGATGTAGATGATGCCCTGCTCGGCGCGCTTGACGTCGAAGTCGGCGGCCTGGAGGAGCTTGAGGAGGATGTTCTCGACGTCTTCACCGACGTAGCCGGCCTCGGTGAGGGCCGTGGCATCCGCCACCGCGAACGGCACGTTGAGGCGCTTCGCGAGCGTCTGGGCGAGGTAGGTCTTGCCGCAGCCCGTGGGGCCCAGCAGCAGGATGTTGCTCTTGGCGATGTCGATCTCTTCGGCGCGCGCCTCGGCGGGCTGCAGCGTGCCGTGCGCGCGGACGCGCTTGTAGTGGTTGTAGACGGCGACGGCCAGGGCGCGCTTGGCGGGCTCCTGACCGACGACGTACTCCTCGAGGAAGGAGAAGATCTCGCGCGGCTTGGGCAGGTCGAATTCGGCGACCTCGCCGGCCGAGGACTCGGCCATGCGCTCTTCGATGATCTCGTTGCAGAGCTCCACGCACTCGTCGCAGATGTACACGCCGGGACCGGCGATCAGCTGCTGCACCTGCTTCTGGCTCTTGCCGCAGAAGGAGCACTTGAACAGGTCGGCGCTCTCACCGATGCGTGCCATGCCGGTTCCTCCCGTCACCCGGCCCCCGCCGGTGTGTACCCGAGCCTAACCCGAGCCCGCGACATCCGAGGGCATTTGCGCGCCCGGCGGTGTCGTGATCGCCGACGGCGGACCCTCCGTCCCCCGCGTGAGTCGCCAGGATCTGTCGCTCCCGCATCGCCGGGGACGGCGAATTCCGGCGACTCACACGGAGCGCCCCGCGCACGACGAAGCCCCGCAGACCGAAACGGGTCTGCGGGGCTTCGTCGTGTCGCGAGCGTGTCAGGCGGTGAGGGCCGCGGGCTGACGCTTGCGGGTCGTGAGCACCTGGTCGACGATGCCGTACTCCATCGCCTCGGCGGCGGAGAGGATCTTGTCGCGGTCGATGTCCTTGTTGACCTTCGAGACGTCCTGACCGGTGTGGCGGGCCATCGTCTCTTCGAGCCAGGTGCGCATACGGAGGATCTCCTGCGCCTGGATCTCGATGTCGGACGCCTGCCCGTGACCGGCCTCGCCCATGGCGGGCTGGTGGATCAGGATGCGGGCGTTCGGCAGGGCCAGACGCTTGCCGGGCGCGCCGGCGGCCAGGAGCACGGATGCCGCGGACGCGGCCTGACCGAGAACCACGGTCTGGATCTGCGGCGAGACGTACTGCATCGTGTCGTAGATCGCCGTCATGGCCGTGAACGAGCCGCCGGGCGAGTTGATGTACATGATGATGTCGCGGTCGGGGTCCTGCGACTCGAGCACGAGCAGCTGGGCCATGACGTCGTCGGCCGAGGCGTCGTCGACCTGGACGCCCAGGAAGATGACGCGGTCCTCGAACAGCTTGTTGTAGGGGTCCTGGCGCTTGTAGCCGTAGGCCGTGCGCTCCTCGAACTGAGGAAGGACGTAGCGGCTCGAGGGCATGTGGGCCGCTGCGCCGCCGAAGGTGGGGATGTTCATGTCGGTGTCCTTTTCCTCTCGACTCAGGCCGCGGTTCCGCCGCCGCCGGTGACGTCGGTGGCGTGCTCGCGCATGTGGTCGACGAAGCCGTACTCGAGGGCCTCCTGAGCGGTGAACCAGCGGTCGCGGTCACCGTCGGCGTTGATCTGCTCGACGCTCTTGCCGGTCTGGTTCGCGGTGATCTCGGCGAGGCGGCGCTTCATGTCGAGGATGAGCTGCGCCTGCGTCTGGATGTCGCTCGACGTGCCGCCGAAGCCGCCGTGGGGCTGGTGCAGCAGCACGCGCGCGTTGGGCGTGATGTAGCGCTTGCCCTTGGTGCCGCTGGTCAGCAGCAGCTGGCCCATCGACGCCGCCATGCCGATGCCGACGGTGACGATGTCGTTCGGCACGAACTGCATCGTGTCGTAGATCGCCATGCCGGCCGTGATCGAGCCGCCGGGCGAGTTGATGTAGAGGTAGATGTCCTTCTGCGGGTCCTCTGCCGCGAGCAGCAGGATCTTGGCGCAGATCTCGTTCGCGTTCTCGTCGCGCACCTCCGAACCGAGCCAGATGATGCGGTCCTTCAGCAGCCTGTCGAAGACGCTCGTTGCCATAAGGGGTTCGGGCATGTGTGCTCCTCTTCCGGTGATCTGCAACGAATCTACCGGCGGGTCCGTGGGCGGGATGCCGTGTTCGCCGCGGGCGGATCAGCGCGGATCGTCGGCGATTTCTCGCGCGTATCCGGTCACGGAACGGGTATAGCGCGGCAGGTGCGGCGCGAGGGCCTGGAGAGCGACGGATGCCGCCCGCTCCGGCTCCCCGCTCGACACCAGCGCGAGGGCGTAGAAGGCGGCAGCCGCGTCGTGCAGCTCCCCGCGCGGCTCGCGCTCGTACTCCGCCCGGAGCATCCCGAGCGCCTCCTCCGTCTTGCCGAGGTTGCGGATGGTGCTGGCGAGCTGAATCGTCGCGCGGGTGCGGCGCTCGTCGTCGAGGCCGATCTCGAGCGCGCGACGGTACAACACCTCGGCCTCGTCCTCGACGCCCGCCGAGTCGCGTGCTCCCGCCCGTTCGAAGAGCGCCACGGCATCGTCGTCGGGTCGCTCGGCGGCGAGCTCGTCGATCCGCGAGATCACCTCGGTGGGGCTGAGCGCATCATTTGCCCAGACGGCATCCACTCTGCTCTGCCAGTCGTCCATGTGTCGCATCCATCTCTCGTCAGGCATGTCGAGTGTCCAGGACACGCCGCTGACCGTCGGGACGCGCGGCGTGTTCGGGACACTCAACAGGGGTCGGTGACCCGGATGTCGAGCGTCTGGACACGACGCGCGAGCGGTGCGCTGGAGGGCGTGTCGGGGACGCTCACCGGAATCCGGGAACGAAGAAGGGGGCGGATGCCGTGACATCCACCCCCTCCGTCATGACTTACTCGCCGTCGGCGGCGTCGGCCTTCTTCTTGGCCGGGGCGCGCTTCTTGGCGGGAGCCTTCGCGGGGGCCTCCTCAGCGGCGGCCTCCTCGGCGGGAGCCGCGTCAGCGTCGGCCTTCTTCTTCGCGGGGGCACGCTTCTTGGCCGGAGCCTTCGCGGGGGCCTCCTCAGCGGCGGCCTCCTCGGCCGGCCCCTCGTCCGCGACGTCGTCACCCTCGACGGGCTCTTCGCCCTCGACGGCGACGAAACCGGTCAGGTCGACGGGCTTGCCGTCGGTGTCGACGACGGTGACCTTGCCGAGCGCGATCGCGAGGGCCTTGTTGCGGGCCACCTCGCCGACGAGCGCGGGGAGCTGGTTGCCCTGCTGCAGCGCGTTGACGAAGTCCTGCGGCGCCATGTTGTACTGCGCAGCCGACTGGATGAGGTACTGCGTCAGCTCGTCCTGCGACACCTGGACGTTGGCGTCCTCGGCGATCTTGTCGAGCACCATCTGCGTGCGGAACTGCTTCTCGCTCGCCTCGGTGACCTCGGCGCGGTGCTCGTCGTCTTCGAGGCGGTTCTCGCCCTCGAGGTGGTTGTGCACCTCGTCCTCGATGAGCTGCGGGGGCACGGGGATCTCGACGGCCTCGAGGAGGGCGTCGATGAACTTGTCGCGCGCGGCCGAACCCTGCGTGAACACGGCCTGCTGCGACACGCGCTCGCTGAGCGACTCGCGGAGCTCGGCGATGGTGTCGAACTCGGACGCCATCTGGGCGAAGTCGTCGTCGGCGTCGGGGAGCTCGCGCTCCTTGACGGCCTTGATGGTGACGGCGACCTCTGCCTCTTCGCCGGCGTGCTCGCCACCGACGAGCTTCGAGCGGAAGGTGGTCTGCTCGTCGGCGGTGAGCGACTCGATCGCCTCGTCGATGCCCTCGAGCAGCTCGCCGGAGCCGATCTCGTACGACACGCCCTCGGCGCGGTCGATCTCGTTGCCGTCGATCGTGGCGACGAGGTCGAGCTCGACGAAGTCGCCGCTGGTGGCCGGACGGTCGACGGTGACGAGCGTGCCGAAGCGGGCGCGCAGGCGGTCGAGCTCGGCGTCGATGCCGGCCTCGTCGGCGGATGCCGCGTCGACGGTCACCGTGATGGTGTCGTACGCGGGCAGCTCGAACTCGGGGCGCACGTCGACCTCGACATCGACGACGAGGTCGCCGGAGAAGTCCTTCAGCTCGGGGAGCTCGACGATCTCGGCGCTCGGGCGGCCGATGACGCGGAGGTCCTGCGCCTCGACGGCCTGACGGTAGAACCCGTCGAGACCCTCGTTGACGGCGTGCTCGATGACGGCGCCGCGGCCCATGCGCTGGTCGATGATCGGCGCGGGGACCTTGCCCTTGCGGAAGCCGGGGATCTGCACGTCGCGGGCGATGTGCTCGTAGGCGTGGGCGATGCTCGGCTTGAGCTCGTCGGGCGAGACCGTGATGTGGAGCTTGACCCGGGTGGGGCTGAGCTGCTCGACGGTGCTGTTGACCATGCGGTGTGTTCTCCTCGTGTGGCCCGCGCGCACGCGGGGGCCGTGTGGGCCTGTGGTCTGTGGGGCCGTTGCGTCGGGGCGACAGGATTTGAACCTGCGGCCTCCCGCTCCCAAAGCGGGCGCTCTACCAAGCTGAGCTACGCCCCGGGGCGACGCGCGCGAACGCGTTCGACGAAACGACCTCGGAAAGTCTAGTCGATCGACCTGGGACCGCCGGTTTTCTCGCGGTGCGGGGCGAAATCGGCATCCGAGTCGACCGGGTGCGTTCGCGACCGCCTGCGCCGTGTCGTACAGTAGACGAGTCCGACTCCGCGGCTCGTCATGAGCGGCGGAATTCGGGGCTGTAGCTTAGTGGTAAAGCCTCTGTCTTCCAAACAGATGATGCGAGTTCGATTCTCGTCAGCCCCTCCACTCCCCCGTCGTTGCGACGATCACGGCTCCTTCCGATCAGCGCCCGGTATCGGCATCCATCCGTTCCACCGCGCGCCCGGCCACGACCGCGGCGACGAGAAGCCACACGACTGCCCACGCGCAGCCGGCCATCGCGGTCCACACAGCCGCGTCCTCGCCCGCGACGACCGCCGCGGCTCCCGCCGCGATGAGACCGGCCCCGGACACGGCCATCGGCACGACGGCCGCGGTGTGTCCGACCCGCCACGCCTCGTCGCTGCGCATCGTGGAGGTCGTGCGGATGCCCATCCAGAGGTTGCGGGTCAGCGTGCCGCGGGAGGACCGGTAGGCCAACCATGCGATGAGCGCCCCGGCGATCAGCAGAGGGACGGCGGTACTGAGGGCGATGATCACGGGACTTCTCCCTCGGCATCGGGGGCACGGCGGGCCAGGACGCGGCGGAACGACGCGGGCAGTTCGACGTTGCGACCGGCCCCCGTGAAGAACGGCGCCACCTGCTCGGGGCGGTATCCGGCGATCCCGCAGCCCACCTCGGTGAGGAGGAAGCGCAGTTCCGGGTGGTCGGCAGCGAACGCGACGAATCGGCGCGCCTGCTCCTCGAAGACGGTCGGCCCCGACATCGTGTCGATCGCGTAGGACCGACCCTGCAGCCCCTCGCCCTGTCCCCACACGGCCCCGAAACGATCGAGGGCGAACCGGGCCGCTCCCCCGCCGTGCGCGCCGGCCGCGTTCGACCCGAAGACGAAGACCTCACCGGGCTCGAGAGTGGTGATGGTCATCGCCCCACCCTATGCACGCCTCGCTCGCGACGCCCACCCATCGCGAGTGGCGGACGGCGAGCGAAACAGCGGGCCGCGCTCACTGCGCACCGCGTCCCGAGCACCGACGGTCCCGCGTGATGGATCAGACGTGTTGCGCGTGGGCGTGGCGCGCCGTGTGCCTGAGGTAGGTCTCCGCATTGCGGACGATCCCCTCGCGCTCCGCCGCCGTGAGCTCGCGGCGCACCTTCGCCGGAACACCCGCCACCAGCGACCCCGGCGGCACGATCGTCCCCTCGAGCACCACCGCGCCCCCGGCCACGAGCGATCCCGCGCCGATGTGCGCACCCGAGAGCACCACGCTACCCATGCCGATGAGCGATCCGTCGTCGATCCTGCATCCGTGCACGACCGCGTTGTGGCCGACCGATACGTCGGCGCCGATGACGACCCCGTGGCCGGAATCGACGTGCACGGAGACGTTGTCCTGCAGGTTGCTGCGGGGCCCGACCACGATCGGGGCGCTGTCGGCGCGAAGGACGGCGTTGTACCAGACGCTCGCCCCCTCGGAGAGGGTCACCGCACCCACGACACGGGCCCCGGATGCCACGAACGCACTGCCGTGCAGGGAGGGCGTCGCGCCGTCGAGGGTCAGGACGGAGGCATCGGGGGCGATCGTCATGGGCCGAGGCTAGCCGTCGCGGGGCACTACTGACGACTACCGAGGGACGAGCGGAACGGTACCCGGCGACCCAGAACCGGTAGTGGCAGCCGGCCGGAGCCCTCGTAGGTTCGGAGCCACCTCAGTCGCAGCCGCTCTTGGAGTCGTCATGTCATCGTCGACAGCACCCGCCCCCGCCCCCACCCCCACCGCCCGACCCGTCCGACGGCACCGGCGCACCACCGCCATCCTCGCAATCGCCGTCGGTGCCGCCCTGCTGTCGGCAGGCGGTGGGACGTATGCCTACTGGTCGACCCAGACCGCGCTCACCGCTGGCCCCGTCAGCGCGGGTGATCTCAACCTCTCGCTCGGCACGGGCACGTGGAGCCTGAAGGGCGTGCTGGGCTCGGCGCAATCGGTGAGCAACCTGACCACCGTCAAGATCGTCCCCGGAGACGTCCTCACCCTGACCCAGCCCTTGGACGTGACGCTGGTGGGCACCACCATCGCCGCGGACCTCAAGGCCGAGGTGGGGTCGACGTTCACGTCGGGAGCCCTGGGCAGCAACCTCGACGTGGTCCTCACGGTGAGCAGCTACGGCACGGCGACCGGCACGAACACCTACCGCCTCACCTCGGCCAACAGCGGCGCCGCCACGGCGACCCTCACCATCACCTTCAAGCCCGGGACGACGGGCCGTGCCGGAGCCACCCAGAGCGTCAACCTCAACGACATCGCCTTCACGCTCACGCAGGCGTCCAGCTGACCCGGTGCCTCGATGTCGACGCGTGATGCGTCCCCCCGCGGACGACTGCGCGCAGCGGCGGTGCTCGCGGCGGCCCTGGTGCTCGGTACCGGCACCGCTGCCGCCCAGGCTTCCTGGCGCGCTCAGGCATCGCTGACGGCGGGACCCGTGGCATCCGGGTCGTTCGACCTCGCCACCCAGTGGATCGGGGACTGGTCGACGTGGACGCCGCTGTACCCCGACCGCTCCAGCGACACCCCCCTGCTGCGAGTCACCGAGACCGGCGCCGGCGGAACGACGCTGCGCTGGCGTCTGACGCCCACCGTCACCGCCCCGGCGTACGTCACGACGCGGGTCTACCTCGGCTCGTGCGGAAGCGCGACGGTCATCGCCTCGGGTACGTCCTACGCACCGGCCGGCGGCTTCAGCCCGGGACAGTCGGTCGACCTGTGCGTGCGCGCCACCCTCGCGGCGGATGCCCCCGCCTCCCTCCAGGGCACGGCGCTCACGCCGACCGTCGTCGTCACCGCCGACCAGGTCGTGCAGTGACGACGCGGCGTCGACACGCGCGGGCCACGGTCGCGGTGACCGCGCTGATCCTGGCCCTGGCGGGCGCCAGCCCGGCATCCGCCGCGTGGCAGGTGAGCGCGCCCGTCCCGCTGCCCGCCCTGAATGCGGGCGCACTCGGTGCGCCGACGCTGCTGTCGTGCGCACCGACGACCGTCAACGGGCTCGCCGCCGCGCGCCTCACCTGGGCGCGGGTGACGGGGGCGAAGGAGTACTCCGTGATCGCCACCAACGTGCGGACGGGTCAGCCCCCCGAGCTCGCGCGCGTGCAGGATGCCACCGTGACCGGAGAGACGTTCTCTGTCACCGTGCAGGGCGGACTGCTCGGCGGCGTGGTGACCCTGCTGACCGGCAATCCCACCGTCGCCGCCGTGTCGATCAACGGCCTCTGGCGGTCGTCGCCCAGCGCTGCGCAGACCGTCGTCCCCGGGAACGGCCTCGGTTTCGTCCTCGGGGGTGCGACGTGTCCGTGAACGTCGGCCTCCGGCGCGATCGCCGTTCCGCCCCGCCCTCCCCCGGACGCATGGCGCGGGCGCGCGGCATCCTGTCGACGATCCTCCTGATCGCCGTCTCGGCGTTCGCCCTCCTGACCGTCGTCGTGCCCACCGTCCTCGGCGCGCAGACCTACACGGTGCTCACCGGCAGCATGAATCCCGGGATGCCGCCGGGGAGCCTCATCGCGGTGCGCCCGACGCCGTTCGACGCCGTACGCGTGGGCGATGTCGTGACCTACCAGATCCGGTCGGGCGAGCCGGCCGTGGTGACGCATCGCGTCGTGGGGACGACCTCGAGCACGAGCGGGGACCGACTTCTCATCACCCGTGGTGACGCGAACGACCTCGACGACCCTCCCGTGCAACGCGAACAGCTCCGCGGCACGGTCGTGCTCGCGCTCCCGCTGCTCGGCTACCCTTCGGCCGTCTTCGGCGGCCAGGAGCGCGGGGCGGCGATCGCCGTCGTCGGCGTCGCGGTGATCGCGTGGAACGCGGTGATGTTCGCTCTCGACCTGCGTCGTCCTCGACGCCGCTCGCGCACCCCGATGGCGGTCGTCGCGGCGATCCTGGCCGCGTCGTGCTCGGTGGCGGTCCCGGCGCCCGCGAGGGCGGACACCGTCGGCTCCTCTCCAGCGCGGCTCCTCGTGAGCGACGACGGCGAGCACTTCGTCGCCGACGGCTCCATCCGCCTCTTCGCACCGGATGGACCGCTCGTCCCCGGGACGAGCAGCGTCGCCACTCTCTGGATCCGCAACGGCAGTGCCGACCCCGCTCGCGCGGGACTGCGGCTCGAGACCACCGACGACGGCGACCCTGCCAGCCGAGCGCTGGCGGACGCCCTGCGGTTGGTCGTGGCGTCGGTCCCGGTGCCGCCCGGCGGCGCGTGGGTGAGCGAGATCATTCCGGCGGGGCGCACGGTGCGCCTCGACATGGCACTGCGTCTCGACGCGGAGGCGCAGAACGACTCCCGCCGGGGACGGGCCACGGTGACCCCGGTGGTGCAGCTGACCCAGGCGACCGCGGGTGCGGTGCTCCCCGGGCGGCCGACCTCCGCAGAGCTCCCCCGGACGGGTGCGCCCGCGGCTCCGGTCGGGCTCGTCATCGTGGCTACCGCCGCCCTGATAGCCGGCGCCGCGGCAGGACGTCGGAGAGGAGCGGAGGGAAGGTAAGGATTGCCTCCTCACCGGGGATTTAGCCGAGCCTCATCTTGCTTGCGGAATGCTCGGGCGTGAGTAGCGTTGCACCCATCAGACTTCGTTCACTGCGACAAGGAGCAGACATGAGCACCGTTCAGACCCCCGCCGCCACCACCGTCGACCCCACGATGGCCGCCGGCACGGCCCAGTTCCTCTCCCCCGTCGTGATCGGCCTCGAGGCCCTCGTCGTCAACGGCAAGCAGGCGCACTGGCACGTGCGCGGCTCGAACTTCATCGGCGTGCACGAGCTGCTCGACACCGTGGTCGCCCACGCGCAGGACTGGGCCGACCTCGCGGCCGAGCGCATCGTGGCCCTGGGCCTGCCGATCGACTCGCGCCTGTCCACCGTCGCCGCCAAGGCGAAGGCGACCGAAGTGCCTGCCGGCTTCGCGCAGTCCGACGTCGTGATCCGTGCGGTGATCGCCGACATCGACGCAGTTCTCGTCGACATCGAGGCCGCCATCGAGGGCCTCGACGAGATCGACATGTCGAGCCAGGACGTCGCGATCGAGATCAAGCGCGGCCTCGACAAGGACCGCTGGTTCCTCTTCGCGCACCTCGCCGCGTAAGACGTCGACGAAGGGGGCGGTGCGTGAGCACCGCCCCCTTCGTCATGCCCGGGCGCCCTCGGTCATCCGGGCGGTCCCGGAGATGCCGGACCGTCGCGACGCGGGAGAAGCCGTCAGACGCCGTGGGTCACCCGGCCGGCCACCAGTGTCGTGCGCACGGGCATCGACCGCAGCGCGCGCTCATCGGCGGTCAGCGGATCGACGCCGACGATCACGAGGTCGGCGACCGCCCCCGGCGCGATCTCGGCCGGTGTCGTGGATCCCCCGGCGGTGGATGCCGCGATCGCGGTGCCGATCTCCACCCTCTGATGCGCCTGCCAGGGCTCGCGCCCATCGCGGGTGCGGAACACCGCGGAGGCCATCGCCGCCCACGGATCCAGCGGCGCCACCGGAGCATCGGATCCGAAGCGGAGGTTGGCGCCGCTGTCAGCAAGGGCCCGCAGGGGGTAGGGCTGCGCCGACTGCCCGGCCCAGATGGCATCCGTCATGTCGCGGTCGTCGAGCGCGTGCTCGGGCTGCACGCTGGCCGCCACGCCGAGGCGGGCGAAACGCGGGATGTCGGCGTGGGCCACGAGCTGCGCGTGCTCGATCGTCCCGACCGCACCCGTCACCGCGTAGGCGTCGAGCGCGTGACTGTTGGCGACGTCGCCGATCGCGTGGATCGCGCACGCGAGACCGGCGGCGGTCGCTCGCGTCATCATCTCGACGAGGTCGTCGGGGGCGACGGTGAGCAGACCGCGGTTGGCGGGATCGCCGGGATAGGGGTGAGCGCACGCGGCGGTTCGCGTGCCGAGCGAGCCGTCGGTGATGGCCTTCAGCGGTCCGACGCGGACGAGGTCGTTCCGCCCGCCGCGCACGCGGTCACCCGTCCGCAGGCCCTCGGCGATCGCCCGGTCGAGGTGCTGAGGGTAGGTGCCGTACGACACCCGCAGGGCGTCGAAGCCCCGCGCCGCGCGACGCTGCCACGGTTCGTCGTTCCACGTCATGTCGAGGTCGACGAGCCCGACGAGGCCCCGGGCCGCCGCGGCTCGCGCCATGCGCTCGACGGCGCCGTCGGCGACGTCGGCCTCCACGGCGTTCAGGCGACGGGAGATCTCGAACGCGTCCTCCTCGACCAGCATCCCGGATGCCACGGGAGCGAACCGCTCGCGACGGAAGGCCGCGGAGTTCATCCAGACGCTGTGCACGTCGGCATTGATGAGATAGGTCGGGACGTCGCCGGTCGCGGCATCCAGCAGGTCGAGGCGCGGCGCGTCGGCCCACAACCCGTCGCGGAAGCCGGAACCGATCCGTCGCCCGTCACTGAGGGGCGCGAGCGCCATGACGGCCGCGGCCTCATGCGCGGAGGAGATCCCGCCCAACGGGACGCGATTCGCCGCGAGGGCCCACTGGAGCACGTGCACGTGGTGGTCCCACAGGCCCGGGAGGAGCCACCCGCCCTCGCCCTCGACGACGACACCGGCGGGGCGCAGGTTGCCGGTCGGCGCGATGTCGGCGATGACCCCGTCGGCGAGGACGAGGTCGACCGGTTCGTCGGTGGGCAGCAGCTCGCGCCCGGGGCCGGCCACGCGCACGCCGCGGACGAAGCCGACGCTCTCCCCGATCACGGGCGCACCCGTGCGTCGGCGGCGCGCTGCATCTCCGCCGCGAGCCCCGGGTTGTCAGACCCGAGTCCCGCGATGATCGTGTCGATCACCTCGGGGCTGCGATTCTGGCTGAGCTTGCGCTTCGCCGTCACGCGCGTCGGCGTCAGGCGGAAGCCGACCGTGCCGCGCTCGAGGCGCTCGACGAAGGCGGCGTCGTTCGGGAGCGTGTACAGCCCGCGCGCATCGGCGCCGTCACCCTCGAAGCGGTCGACGAGCCGGTCGAGCACGCGGATGTTCTCCTCCGCCGACAGCAGTTCCGGGATGCCCGACAGGTGCGCCGAGACGAAGTTCCAGGTCGGCACGGCGGGGACGTCGCCGTACCAGCGCGGGGTGATGTAGCCGTGCGGGCCCTGGACGACCACGAGCAGCTCGCGATCACCGAGACCGAGGATGACATCGTCGGGTTTGCCCACGTGCCCCACGATCGTGAGGTCGTCGCGGGTGTCGTCGAGCATGACGGCGTAGTGCGAGGCGACGAGGCTGTCATCGGTCTGGCTCACGAGGGTCACCCACGGATGGAGGTCGATGAGACGGCGGATCTCACCGACGTCGGTCATCGCGAAGCTCGGATTCTGGCGCACCGGATCAGCCTAGAACGGAGCCGGGCTCCGACGCGCTCGACCTCCTCCGCGACTCAGGTCCCTGAGCCCGTCGCAGGGACCGGAACCCCCGAAACGCCTGGAGGCTCGACCGGGCTCGACCTCCTCGGGACGCCGTCACGCCTGGCAGTTGGGGCACCAGTAGAGCTTCCGCCCCGCGGCCTCCTCCATCAGCACCGTCGTGCCGCAGATCCGGCACGGGAGCCCCGCGCGGTGGTACACCCAGTGCCGGTCGTCGCGGTGCGCCATCGCGCGGCGGTACGCCTCGGGATCGAGATCGTCCATCGTCATCATCTGGCCGGTCTCGACGCCGATGGGCAGGAGCCGCGCCCAGTCGCGCCACAGATCGCGCACCACCTCCTCGGGCACCTCGCGACCGGGGGTGTGCGGGTTCTGCCGGGCGCGGAACAGCAGCTCGGCGCGGTAGACGTTGCCGATGCCGCTGACGACGGACTGGTCCATGAGCAGCAGCCCGATGGGGGTGGGCTTCTTCCTCACCGTCGCGGTGAAGCGCTCCTCGCCCTCGGCGAGGTCGTCGACCAGCGGGTCGGGCCCGAGCTTGTCGATCGTCGCCTGCACCTCGTCGGGCGTCTGCAGGGCGCACGCGGTCGGGCCGCGCAGGTCGGCGCACGTGGTCTCGGTGAGAAGACGCAGACGCACCGCTCCCACGGGCGGCGGCGGCCACTCCGTCTCCTCGTCGAGGCCGGTGGTCTGCTCCGACATCCGCACGCGGGAACGTCGCGGGGCGCCGATCGAGCTCAGGGAGTTCTCGCCCGCGGCATCCATGATCGCTTCGTCGACGACGGTCCCCCGCTGGTTCGTCTGGCCCATGCGCCCGTTGGACGACGCGATGGTGGCGTCGACCGAGACCTCGCCCGAGAAGTCCCACGCGCCGTACATGCCTAGGTGCACCCGCAGCCAGACGTCGCCGTCGAAGCGGAGGAACATCTGCTTCGCGACCGCCCGCGCCTCGAGCGCCTCGCGTCCGTCGAGCACAGCGGCACCCTCGGCGAATCGGCCCTGCGGGCTGGATGCCGAGACCGTGCGTCCGACGATGTTGCGCTCGAACTGCCGAGCGATCCGATGGACGGAATGCCCTTCGGGCATCAGCCTGCCTCGGGGTCGAACGAATCGCTCGCGTCGGTCATGGTGTTCTCCGATCGGCCGGCGCGCGGGTCGGGAAGAAGCACCCCGTCCTGCTCGAACGCGGCGAGCTGGCCGATGCGGCGCGCGTGGCGCTCCTCTCCCGAGAACGGCGTCGCGATGAAGCGGTCGATGAACGACGCGGCCTCGTCGAAGGTGTGCTGGCGCGCGCCGATGGAGATGACGTTGGCGTCGTTGTGCTCGCGGGCGAGCTCGGCGGTGGAGATGTTCCACACGAGCGCGGCGCGCACGCCCAGCACCTTGTTCGCCGCGATCTGCTCACCGTTGCCCGAGCCGCCGAAGACCACACCGAGGGCCTCGACGCCCGCCGCCTGGTCGCGCACGACGGCTTGCGCGGCGCGGATGCAGAACGCCGGGTAGTCGTCGAGCGGGTCGTACTCGACCGGCCCGTGGTCGATGACCTCGTGTCCCTGGGCGGCGAGGTGGTGCTGGATCTGGGTGGAGAACTCGAGACCGGCGTGATCGGTGCCGATGTGGATGCGCATGGGGCCAATCCTATTGAGGGCCGCGGGCGACGCGGGTGGGGATGACGATGCCGCCCGCCCCCTCGCGAGGGACGGGCGGCATTGGGGGCGTCAGGGGCGCAGACCCGCCGCGACGGGCTTGAAGCCGGCGCGGATGTTCTCGCAGCATCCGGGGCGGCAGACGTCGTACCAGGGCCCGAGGTCGGTCAGGTGCGGGCGGTCGGCCTTCGGTGTGCCCTTGAGTCGCTCCTCGACCAGATCGACCAGGCCGGACACGTAGGCGGGGTCGATGCCGGGGGTCGGCGTGCGCACGGCGCGGATGCCGGCCTCTTCGGCGGCCTCCATCGCCTCGGTGTCGAGGTCCCACAGCACTTCCATGTGGTCGCTGACGAAGCCGAGCGGCACGATCACCACGGCCTCCGCCCCGCGCGAGGGGAGCTCGGCGATGACGTCGTTGACGTCGGGCTCGAGCCAGGGCTGCGTGGGCGGGCCCGAGCGGGACTGGTAGACGAGCTCCCACTCGACGTCGGCGACGGCGGCGGCGACCTCGGCCATGACGAAGGCGGCGACGGCCTTGTGCTGGGCCTCGTAGGCCCCGCCCTCGCCGAAGTCCACGTCGCGCGGGCCGGAGCGCTGGGCGTCGGCGGTGGGGATGGAGTGGGTGGAGAAGAGCACGCGGATCTTCTCCGGGGCGATGCCCTCGGCCACGAATGCCGACACGGCTTCGGAGACGCCCGTCACGAAGGTCGAGACGAAGCCGGGGTGGTCGAAGAACTGGCGCACCTTGTCGATGGTCACGGTCTCGCCGAGGCCGGTGGCCTCGAGGACCCGCGCGTAGTCCTCGCGGTACTGGCGGCAGCTCGAGAACGAGCTGTACGCGCTGGTCGCGATGGCCAGGAGGGTGGTGTCGCCGGCCTCGGCCGCCTCGGTCACGGCCTCTTCGAGGTACGGCGACCAGTTGCGGTTGCCCCAGTACACCGGAAGCCCCAGCCCGCGCTTGGCGATCTCCGCCTCGAGGGCGGCCTTGAGCTCGCGGTTGTGCTGGTTGATCGGGCTCACTCCGCCGAAGTGGCGGTAGTGATGGGCGACCTCTTCGAGGCGCTCGTCGGGGATGCCGCGCCCGCGCGTGACGTTGCGCAGGAACGGGATGACGTCGTCCTGGCCCTCCGGTCCGCCGAAGCCGGCGAGGAGGATGCCGTCGTACGCCACGGGCGTCTCGACCCACTTGGGTCCGGATGACGCGGCGGGCGACGCGTAGAGGACGGTCTCAGGGCTGGTGTCCGTGTCGGTCGTGCTCACGCAGTCATCTTCCCATCCACCCGATGGGCCTGGACGCGAGTTATCTCGCGACTAGGCTATTACGGTTGTCGTCGTCGCCGACGGCGTCCGTCGTCACCCACGCCGGCGCGTCATCCGCGACGATCCCACCCTCATCCCCGGGAGAACGCCAGTGCCAGGAGAGAACCTGACCCGCATCGAAGCGCAGGAGCGCCGCGCGATCGTCGACACGCACGAGTACCACGTGCAGCTCGACCTGACCCGCGGAGACGAGGTGTTCTCCTCCCGCACCGCGGTGACCTTCGCCGCGACCGAGGGAGCGTCGACCTTCATCGACCTCATCGCCCGCACCGTGCATTCGGTGACGCTCAACGGTCGCTCGCTCGACCCGGCGACCGTCTTCGCCGACTCGCGCATCGCGCTCGACGGTCTCGAAGCCTCGAACGAGCTCGTCGTCGAGGCCGACTGCGAATACACGAACACGGGCGAGGGCCTGCACCGCTTCGTCGACCCCGTCGACGGCGAGGTCTACCTCTACTCGCAGTTCGAGGTGCCCGACTCGCGTCGCATGTACACGGTGTTCGAGCAGCCCGACCTGAAGGCGGAGTTCACCTTCTCGGTCACGGCGCCCGCACGCTGGAAGGTCGTCTCCAACTCCCCCACGCCCGAGCCGGTCGCCGTCTCCGACGACGCCGCCCGCTGGGACTTCCCCGCGACCCCGCGCATCTCCTCGTACATCACCGCGCTCGTCGCCGGCCCCTACGAGGCCACCTACAGCGAGCTGACGAGCGCCGACGGCCGTGTCATCCCGCTCGGGGTCTTCGCCCGCAAGAGCCTGTGGCAGTACCTGGATGCCGACTACGTCTTCGACAAGACCCGCCAGGGCTTCGCGTACTTCGAGGAGAAGTTCGGCTTCCCCTACCCCTTCGCCAAGTACGACCAGCTCTTCGTGCCCGAGTTCAACGCGGGCGCGATGGAGAACGCCGGCGCGGTCACCTTCACCGAGACCTACGTCTTCCGCTCCAAGGTGACGGATGCCGTGAAGGAGCGCCGCGTCGTCACGATCCTGCACGAGCTCGCGCACATGTGGTTCGGCGACCTCGTCACCATGAAGTGGTGGAACGACCTGTGGCTGAACGAGTCGTTCGCCGAGTGGGCGTCGACGATCGCCACCGCCGAGGCCACCGAGTGGGAGGCCGCCTGGACGACCTTCAACGCGATGGAGAAGACCTGGGCGTACCGCCAGGACCAGCTGCCCTCCACGCACCCCGTCGTCGCCGAGATCAACGATCTCGAAGACGTGCAGGTCAACTTCGACGGCATCACCTACGCCAAGGGCGGGTCGGTGCTCAAGCAGCTGGCCGCCTGGGTCGGTATCGAGCAGTTCTTCGCCGGGGTCGCCGCCTACTTCCAGAAGCACCAGTGGTCCAACACCGAGGTCGGCGACCTGCTCACCGAGCTCGAGACCACGAGCGGCCGCGACCTGGGCGACTGGGCCAAGAAGTGGCTCGAGACGGCCGGCGTCAACACGCTGACCCCGCTCATCGAGGAGGGCGCCGACGGCACCATCTCGCGCTTCGCGATCGTGCAGACCGCGCCGAGCGACTATCCCACCATCCGCCCGCACCGCCTCGGCATCGGCTTCTACTCGCTGAACGACGCGGGAGCGCTCGAGCGCGTGCACCAGATCGAGCTTGACGTCGACGGCGACCGCACGGAGGTGGCCGAGCTGCGCGGCATCCGTCGTCCCGACCTCGTGCTGCTCAACGACGACGACCTCGCGTACGCGAAGATCCGTCTCGACGAGCGCTCGCTGGCCACCGCGATCGCCCACCTCAAGGACATCTCCGACCCGCTCGCCCGCTCGCTCGTCTGGGGTGCGGCCTGGGATCAGACCCGGGATGCCGAGGCCTCGGCGACCGATTACCTCGATCTGGTGCTGCAGAACATCGGCTCCGAGACCGAGTCCACCACGGTGCGCACGACCCTCGCCCAGCTGCAGCTCGCCGCGAACTCCTACGTCGCTCCGGCGACCCGCGACGCCGCGCGCGAGCGCGTGGCCGACGGGCTGTGGACGCTCGCGCAGCAGGCGGAGGCCGGGAGCGACAGCCAGCTGCAGTTCGTCACGGCGTTCGCGTCGGCGGCATCCACCCCGGCCCACGCCGAGACGGTCAAGGCCCTGCGTGACGGCGCGACGACCCTCGAGGGTCTCGATATCGACACCGACCTGTCGTGGCAGCTGCTCGTCTCGCTCGCCGCGGCCGGCGCCGTCACCGCCGCCGACATCGACGAGGCCCGCGCCGCCGACAACACCGCCAAGGGCGGCGAGTTCGCCGCGATGGCGAAGGCGTCGCTGCCCTCGCACGAGGCGAAGCAGGAGGCCTGGGACTCGCTCATCGCGCGCTCCGACGCCCCCAACACGATCGTGCGGTCCACCGCGGCCGGGTTCACGAACCCGACCACGGTCGACGTGCTCGCCGACTTCGTCGAGCCCTACTTCGCGATGCTGCTGCCGATCTGGGAATCGCGCAGCTACCAGATCGCGCAGTACCTCATCGTGGGTCTGTACCCCGCGGCCCTCGCGAACACGGCGCTGCGCGACGCGACGCGGAAGTGGCTCTCGCAGCACGCCGACGCCGCTCCCGCGCTGCGTCGCCTGGTCGGCGAGAACCTCGCCGGTGTCGAGCGCGCGCTGGCCGTGCAGGAGCGCGACGCGCAGTAAGTCGTGCCCCCCGATGGATGCCCTCTCCCACCCCGGGAGGGGGCATCCGTCGTCTCCGGTCATCCTCGCGGCGACGCGGGATCATCCCCGCGGACGATGACCGGTCCGGGGGCCGATCCGTAGCGTCGAACGCATGATCGTTGCAGACAACCTCACCAAGCGCTACGGCGCGAAGACCGCCGTCGACGGCGTCTCGTTCACCGTCGCCCCGGGCCGGGTGACCGGCTTCCTCGGCCCCAACGGCGCGGGCAAGTCCACGACCATGCGCATGATCGTGGGACTGGACCGTCCCACGGCCGGACGGGTCACGGTCGCGGGCCAGGAGTACCGCCACCTGCGCTCGCCGCTCACCGAGGTCGGGGTGCTGCTCGACGCGAAGGCCGTGCACACCGGCCGCTCGGCCAGGAACCATCTCCGCGCTCTGGCCGCGACGCACGGCATCGGTCGCGATCGCGTCGACGAGGTCATCGAGCTCACGGGCATCGGGGCGGTCGCCGGCAAGCGCGCGGGCGGGTTCTCGCTCGGGATGGGACAGCGCCTCGGCATCGCGGCGGCCCTCCTCGGCGACCCGCACACGCTGATCCTCGACGAGCCCGTGAACGGCCTCGACCCCGAGGGCGTGCGCTGGGTGCGCCAGTTCGTGCGGCACCTGGCCGCGGAGGGTCGCACGGTGCTGCTGTCGAGCCACCTGATGAGCGAGATGGCCCAGACCGCCGACCACGTCATCGTCCTCGGGCGCGGCCGCGTCCTCGCCGACGCCCCTCTCGCCGACCTCGTGGGGGCGTGGACCACCACCACCCTCGTCGTGCGCTCGCCCCGGCTCGACGACCTCGTCACCGCGCTGCAGACCCCGGATGCCACGGTCACGGCCATCGAGCCGGGCGCGGCCCAGATCACCGGGGTCACGGCCCGGACGGTCGGCGACATCGCCGCCGCCCGCGGCATCCCCCTGTACGAACTCAGTCCGCGCGTCGGGTCCCTCGAGGACGCCTACCTCGCCCTGACCGATGACTCGGTCGAGTACAAGACCAAGGAGATCGCATGACCACGCTCGCCGCCGGACCCCGCAGGTCCACGCACACTCCGGCTCACCGTCTGACCTTCGCCCACCTGCTGCGCAGCGAGGCCGTCAAGGTCCTCAGCCTCCGATCGACGTGGTGGTCGCTCGGAGTGACCGCGGCGATGTCCGTCGGCATGTCGCTCCTCATCGCCCTGGCCACGAGCGACACCGGCGGGGCGATGGCGCCGACCAACGTCATCCTGGCTCCCACCCAGTTCACCATGCTCGTGGCGGGGATCCTCGGCGCGATCGTCGTCACCGGCGAATACTCCACCGGCATGATCCGCTCGACCCTGACCGCCGAACCGCGTCGCGGCGCCGTGCTGCTGGCCAAGGCGATGGTCGTGGCCGCGACCATGATGGTCACCACGGTCGTGATCTACGCCGTCGCGATGGCCGTCACCGCACCGATGATGCAGGCCCCTGTCGATTGGGCGACCCCGGCGGACTCGGTCGTCCCGCTCGGCTTCGGCGTGCTGTCGATGGCGTGCTTCACCCTGATGGGCGTCGGCTTCGGCTTCCTCCTGCGCAGCGGCGCGGGGGCCATCGCGGTCACGGTGGGCGTGCTGTTCGTGCTGCCCATCGTCCTGAGCCTCTTCTCAATCGCGGGGCCGGAGTGGATGTGGATCGTCGAGTCGGCGAAGTACCTTCCCGTCAACGCGGCGGGTGCGCTGACGCAACCCGGAGCGCAGGACCTGATCGAGCCCGCGCTCACGCTGGCGGGGTGGGTCGTCGGTCCGCTCGCGCTCGGATGGATCGCGCTGCGCACACGCGACGCCTGATCGTTCCTCCCCATCCTTCGCACCCTCCACGGATGCCTCGACGCTCAGCCGGCGCCGAGGCATCCGTCGTTAGTCTGAATCCCGATGTTCGTTCTCGCCGAAAATCCCTCCCCCAGTCCGTCTCCCACGATCACCTCGCCCTCGGACCTCGCCAACCTCGACACCTGGACGTGGATCGGCGGCCGCCTGCTCGACTTCGGCGGCGTGCTCCTGCAGATCCTGGGGATTGTCGTCGGTATCGCCATCGCCGCATGGATCCTGCGCGTGGTCATCCGCCGCGTGGTCGACCGCATCGTCAACGGCGCCAAGGTCAAGGCGCGGGTCGACGACACGCAGGCCCTCGACCGATCTCCCCTGAGCGCCGTCCGCCTCGTGCAGCGAACGCGCACCCTGGGGACGATCCTGCAGAACATCGTCAACGTCGTGCTCGTGATCGTCGCCCTCGTGTGGATCGCCGGCATCGTCGCGCCCGACGCCCTCGCATCCCTCACCCTGCTCACCGCCGCGATCGGCGCCGGCCTCGGCTTCGGCGCGCAGAACATCGTCAAAGACGTCCTCAACGGCATCTTCATCGTGGCCGAAGACCAGATCGGCATCGGCGACGTCGTCGACCTGGGCCTGGCGACGGGCATCGTGGAGTTCGTGAGCGTCCGCATCACGCACGTGCGCGACGTCAACGGCACGCTCTGGTACGTGCGCAACGGGGAGATCACGCGCATCGGCAACATGTCGCAGGGCTGGTCGCGCGTCATCATCGATCTCGCCGTGCCGGTGGATGCCGACATCGACGACGTCGAGCAGGCCATGCTCACCGCGGCGAAGACGATGTCGAAGGAGCAGAAGTGGCGCTCGCGCATCATCGAGCAGCCCGAGATCTGGGGCCTGGAGTCCATCAGCGGTGACGCCCTCTTCATCCGCCTGGTGATGAAGACGCGCTCGAGCGCGAAGGACGACGTGGCCCGCGAGCTGCGCGCGCGCCTCAAGCGCGCCATCGATGCGATGGGGATCGCGCTGCCACAGCTGAACTCCATCGTGCTCACCGGAGCAGAGGGCGCGCAGAGCGTGCGCGGCGCCCACCCGCCGAAGACGAAGGAGACGCCCGTCGCCGTTGTGAACGACCGTCCCCGGTGGAAGCCGCGCGGGCGTCGCATCGACGTCTCCGAGACGGTGGAGGACCACACCGAGCACGACGGCGCGCCGGCGCCGAAGACGAAGAAGACCAAGACGCTGCGCGACGACACCCCCACCTCGGTCGTGGATCTGCCCGCCGCGCCGGGCGCCGACACGCCGAAGCCGACTCCCCCGGCCGTGCGCGCCGACGAAGAGAGCACGTCATGACCGAACCCGTCAGCTTCTACGATCAGGTCGGCGGTATGGACACCTTCCGCCGACTCGTCGACGCCTTCTATCGCGGCGTCGCCTCCGACGAGGTTCTCAAGCCCATGTACCCCGAAGAGGACCTCGGCCCGGCCGCCGACCGGCTGACGCTCTTCCTCGCGCAGTACTGGGGTGGACCGACGACCTACGGCGAGACGCGCGGGCACCCGCGCCTGCGCATGCGGCACATGCCGTTCCACGTCGATCCCGACGCGCGCGACCGCTGGCTGCGACACATGCGCGCCGCCGTCGATGAGATCGCCCTGCCGCCGGCCTTCGAGGCCCCCCTGTGGGACTACCTCGAACGCGCCGCCTACGCCATGGTCAACACGTTCGAGGCGCGCGGGATCGGCCCGCAGCAGAACGGACGCCCCGATACGGGGCTGCCGGTCCGCTCAGCGGACTGACGGCCGTCCGCCCCGCCGGCCCGCGCCGCTCAGCGAGCGCGGGTGGCCTCGCCGAGCAACCGCGGGGTCGGTGCACCCCGCCCGCGGGTGCCGCTCCGCCCGTCGCCCGGGCTCAGCGGCCGAGGAAGTCGCCGAAGCCCGGGAGGTCGAGGTTCGACAGGCCCTCGCCGAACCCGCTGATCTGCTCGCCCGCTCCCGATACGGCATCCTGCGCCCCTCCGGCCCATTCGCCGATGCCCGATCCTTCCGCGAGCGAGGTGAGATCGACTCCGGATGCCAGGGCCTCCAGGTCCACTCCCTCGGCGAGTCCCGCGAAGTCGACCCCGGACTGCATCGCCTGCGCGAGCAGGGGTGCGGCGACCGCGCTGACGATCGCGCCTCCGGCGACCGCGGCGAGCAGGCCGCCGGCGCCGACGATACCGGCGCCGACGAGTCCGCCCTTCCCGGCCCTCGCGAGCAGCGACGACATGCGACCCGGTCTCGCCGCCTCCGCCCGCGCCGCGGTGCGGGCGAGGTCGTCAGGAGCGTCGGACCGGGGCTGCTCGTGCGGCGCCAGCTCGGCATCCATCCGCTCGCGCACGTGCGCGCGTTGCGCCGGGGTGAGCCGAGCGAAGGCCTCGCGGTGCATCTGCTCGACGCGGTCGGGGTCGGCCGTGCGCAGCAGGTAGTCGTAGCGCGCGATGGCGGCGCGATCGTCGGCCGAGACGGCGCCTCCGGATGCCGGGCGTCGGCCCGCCGCGGGCGGGGCGTACCGATCGGCGGGGGTGGCGGGCGGCGCCCCCGGGTTGCGCGGCCGCGAGTCGCCGGTCACGGCGTCGGCGGCCGAGCGCACCATGTCGCGCCAGTCGCGATTCCCGGAAGACGGGGACCCGCTCTTGGCGGCCGAGGCTTTGCCGGCGGCCTTCGAGGCGAGGTCGAACAGACGGGAGAATGAAACCACGGGGATACCTCTCGACGGGCGGCATGCTGCCGCGACGTCAAGGTCTCCTCCGCCCCTCGGGGCCGACGTACCCGGAATCCAACCGTGGACTCGTGATGACGGATACGCCGCGTCGGGAGTACTCCCCTTGCTGCTTCCACGGTAGGGCGGGCACCTTTGTGCTTCCTGGATGACGCTCGGCCGCCGTGCGGTCAGCTTCCGGTGGCGCGCACCGCCGTCAGCCCCGAGCGCACCGGCCCGCGCACGAGCACGTGCCCGCGGGTGAGGCTCAGCCGCGTCCACGCTCCGCTGCGGCGCACGGGCGCCTCTTCGCCGCCGGCGATGAACCCGAGCGCGAACGCCGCGAAGGCCACCCCGAGCGGCAGTCCGCCCAAAGCCTCGTCGGCCTGTCCCCACACCTGGGCCCGGATCACCCGCACCACGTCCTCGCCCGCGTCGGCCGGGAGCGCGTCGGCGACGGCGGCGACACCGTACTGGGCACGCGCGGCGAGGACGGCCGAGTCGACGGCATCCGTCTGCTCCCAGCCGCCCTGCGGCGGCGAGATGCCCGCCCATGCCGGAGAGGTCGCCGTCTCGGGCAGGACGACCGCGTTCGCGTCGTCGGGGGCCGGCAGAAGCGCGGACGCCTCGACGACGAGGTCGCATTCCAGCTCGGGGTCGATCGCCGATGCGCGCAGCCCGAGCACGGTGGGCGTCGCGTCCATCAGGCCGCGCGGCGCGAGGGGCGCGGCCGTCGTGACGAGCACTCCCCCGCGGGCGCGCAGGCGCACGGTTCCGTCGCCGAGACGGATCGTTCGACTGGAGAAGGTCAGCAGGTCGGCTGCCGCCTGCGGGTCGGGGAACAACAGGCGCGCGGACACCCGCTCTAAACTAGCAAGCGGTGCGCACCTCGCCGCACCGGAACGGGAGTCAGCGTGACCGACGCCATCGATCCCGTGGCGTCGTTGCTCGCGGTCCTCGACCTCCGCGATGCCGGCGCCCGGACGACCGAAGACATCTTCACGGGTGTGTCGCAGGCGATGCCGACCGGCCGTGTCTACGGCGGCCAGGTGCTCGCGCAGACGATCGTCGCCGCCTCGCGTACCCTCCCGGCCGCACGCACCGTGCACTCGATGCACGGGTACTTCCTGCGTCCCGGCGATCCGGCCGACGGCATCACGTTCTCGGTCGACCGGATCCACGACGGCCGGTCGTTCTCGACCCGGCGCACGCAGGCGTTCCAGTCGGGCGTTCCGATCTTCTCGATGATCGCGTCATTCCAGGACGACGACCCCGGACTCGAGCATTTCGAGCCCATGCCCGACGGAATCGCCCCGCCCGAGGACACGGCGCCCGTCGACGTCGAGACGCTGCACCCCATCAGCCGGCGGATGCTGTCGGCGAGCCCTGTCGACGTGCGTCACGTGTCGTCACCGGTGTACGCCTCGGTCGAGGGGCCGCGAGTGCCGCGGCAGGCCGTGTGGATGAAGCTGCGCCGTCCCATCACCGATGACCCGGCCGTGCACCGGGCCTCCCTCGCGTACCTCAGCGATCTGACGATCCAGGAGACGATCCTGCGCGCCCACGGCGTGCCCTGGAACGCACCGGGCTTGCGCGTGGCGAGCCTCGACCACGCGATGTGGTGGCACCGTCCCGGACGCGTGGACGAGTGGCTGCTCTACGTGCAGGAGTCGCCGAACGCCCGCGGCGGTCGCGGGCTGTCGACGGGCCGCGTCTATACGCGTGACGGTGCGCTGCTGGCGAGCGTCGCGCAGGAGGTCATGGTGCGGGTCCCGCGCGAGTGACCGCGATCACGGATGCCGCCGCCCGGCGGCATCCGTCCCGCGCCATGTCGACGCACGGCGGCGTCGAGGCGCAGACCTCGTGCGTCGACCGGAGTCAGCCCTTCGCGGCTCGGCGACGGTACTCGATCGGGTCACCGACGTAGGGCCCCCACGCAGCCCGCTCGGCCGCACTCCAGCGGATGGGACGGCCGCTCGCGGTGTCGACGAGGACCACGACGGCCGTGGCGCGCGCGTAGAGCACCTGCTCGGCGTCGCCGATCGGGCTGAACACCTCGAAGCAGATGTCGGCGCTCGAGCCCCCCATCGCACCGATCCACATGCGCACGTCCAGCGGACGCTGGCTGTAGGGCACGGGACGGAGGTACTCGATCTCCTGACGAGCGATCAGCGTCGCGCGTTCTCCGCCGCTCTCGAGCACGCTCATGTCGAAGACGGCCGTCGGCAGGGCCTCGCCCTCGCCGTCCCCGCGCCAGAAAGCGCGCAGACGCGCCTCTTCGAGCAGCTTGAGCATCGAGGTGTTGTTGACGTGTCCGAGCGCGTCGAGGTCGCCCCAGCGCAGGGGGATCGGCACGTGAAGCCGCTCGGGCCCCGCGGTGGCGGGGCCCGAGTCGGGGAATGCTTCTGCGTCAGTCACGCGTGAGCTTGCGGTAGGTCGACCGCGACGGGTTGGCGGCATCCGCTCCGAGGCGCTCGATCTTGTTCGCCTCGTAGGCTTCGAAGTTGCCCTCGAACCAGTGCCACTGGTCGGGGTTCTCCTCGGTGCCCTCGTAGGCGAGGATGTGCGTCGCGATGCGGTCGAGGAACCACCGGTCGTGGGTGATGACGACGGCACAGCCGGGGAACTCGAGCAGGGCGTTCTCGAGCGAGCTCAGCGTCTCGACGTCGAGGTCGTTGGTCGGCTCGTCGAGGAGCAGCAGGTTCCCGCCCTCCTTCAGCGTGAGGGCGAGGTTGAGGCGGTTGCGCTCACCACCGGAGAGCACCCCGGCCTTCTTCTGCTGGTCGGGGCCCTTGAAACCGAACTTCGACACGTAGGCGCGCGAGGGGATCTCGGTCTTGCCCACGGTGATGATGTCGAGACCGTCGGAGACGACCTCCCACAGCGTCTTCTCGGGGTCGATGTTCGCGCGCGACTGGTCGACGTAGCTGATCTTGACGGTCTCGCCGATCTTCAGCGTTCCGCCGTCGAGGGGCTCGAGGCCGACGATCGTCTTGAACAACGTCGTCTTTCCCACACCGTTCGGACCGATCACGCCGACGATGCCGTTCGGCGGGAGGTTGAAGCTCAGGTTGCTGATGAGCGAGCGGTCTCCGAAGCTCTTCTCGAGCTTCTTCGCGTCGATGACGATGCTGCCCAGGCGCGGACCCGCGGGGATCTGGATCTCGTCGAAGTCCAACTTGCGCGTGCGCTCGGCCTCGGCGGCCATCTCCTCGTAGCGCGCCAGGCGGGCCTTCGACTTGACCTGACGACCCTTGGCGTTGGAGCGGACCCACTCGAGCTCGTCCTTCAGGCGCTTGGCCAGCTTCGCGTCCTTCTTGCCCTGGACGTCGAGGCGCTGCGCCTTCTTGTCGAGGTAGGTCGAGTAGTTGCCCTCGTAGGGGTACAGGTGACCGCGGTCGACCTCGGCGATCCACTCCGCGACGTTGTCGAGGAAGTACCGGTCGTGGGTGATGGCGATGACCGCACCCTTGTAGGCCTTGAGGTGCTGCTCGAGCCACAGCACGCTCTCGGCGTCGAGGTGGTTGGTGGGCTCGTCGAGGAGCAGCAGGTCGGGCTTCTGCAGCAGCAGTTTCGCCAGCGCGACGCGGCGACGCTCTCCACCGGAGAGCGGGACGACGCTCGCATCGGCGGGCGGGGTGCGCAGGGCGTCCATCGCCTGCTCGAGCTGCGAGTCGAGGTCCCAGCCGTCGGCGGCGTCGATCTCTTCCTGCAGCGTGCCCATCTCGGCCAGCAGCGCGTCGAAGTCGGCGTCGGGGTCGGCCATGAGGGCGGAGATCTCGTTGAAGCGGTCGAGCTTGGGCTTGATCGCCACGCCGTCCTGGATGTTCTCCAGCACGGTCTTGCTGTCGTCGAGCTCGGGCTCCTGCATCAGGATGCCGACGGTGAAGCCGGGGCTGAGGCGCGCCTCACCGTTGGAGGGCGTGTCGAGGCCGGCCATGATCTTGAGGATCGTGGACTTTCCCGCACCGTTCGGACCGACCATGCCGATCTTGGCGCCGGGGAGGAACGACATCGTGACGTCGTCGAGGATGAGTTTGTCGCCGACCGCCTTGCGGGCACGGACCATGGAGTAGATGTATTCGGCCATAACCGTTCCAGTCTAGGGGCGGCTCCCCTGCGCACCGACGTGACGAGCGCACAGCGGCCGCCGCGGGTCCGTCACCAATCGATCGCGCGCGTCTGCCCGATCAGGCATCCACCGGAGCCAAGTCCCGGGAGCACCGTCGTCACAGGGTCGCCGATCGACGGGCCCACCTGTCCGACGAGGCACTCGTCGCCCAGGCGCACCGCGAATTCGATGCTCTCCGCCGCATTGCCGATGGTGGACTCATCGGCGGTGACCTGCATCGCCGCTTTGTCGAAGCCCGCCGCCGTCAGGGCGTCGATGTACGCGCGCCCCGACGCCGGATTCGGCCCGGCCCATACCGAGGCCACGGTCTGCGAGAACAGCGGAAGGCGCTGCGCGCCCTCGCTCGCGGACGAGGCCGCCGGGGTCGACGACGCATCGCCCGCGGACGACGGAGTCGTCGCCTCCGCGCCGGGCGTCTCCCCTGCCGTCGACGTCGCCGCGTCGCCGGCATCCGGCCCCGGTGCGGCCGAATTCCCCGTGCAGCCCGCGAGCCCGAACACGGCCACGAGGGTCAGAGCGGCGAAGAGTCGTCCGGGGAAGCGAGGCACGATCACGAGTCTACGGACCCGTCCACGCACCACCGGAGGGTGACCCGCCCCGGATCAGAACGGGGTGGCGTCGGCGGGCGTCTCGACACGACCGGTTTCCCCCGCCGCCACGCCGACCTCAGCCCGAGCCCGTTCGGCCCCTTCACCCGAACCCCCGGCGTCCGTCTTGAGCGAGGCGCCCGGCAGGCTCCATCCGTCGCCGTCCGTTTCGGCGCGCGGTGCGGGTTCAGCGGGAGACGGGCTGGTGGCAGTCTGCGGCTTCGCGGCGCGGTGGAACACCGACACCCCCCAGCGCAGGTCGTGGCCGATCGCGTCTGCGACGACGTCGGCGCTGACCCCGCGCTTGCTCTCGGTCCCCCACTCGCGCAGACGCAGGCGGCCGCTCAGGATCACGCGCTCGCCTTTCCGGAAGGAGCGGAGGACGTTGGCGCCGAGGTCGCCGAAGACCGAGATGGCGTAGAAGTTCGTGTGTCCGTCCACCCACTCGCCCTTCTCCCGGTCGAACTTCCTCTCGCCCACGGCGAGTCGGAACGCCGCGACCGGCCCGCCCCCGCGGGTGGTGCGTTGCTCGAGGTCGCCGACGATGTTGCCGACCAGGGTGATGTGATCGCTCATGATGTGTCCTCTCGATGTGTTGTGACGCTCCGGCATCCGCGTGCCCGACGGATGCCGGAGCCATGTCAGCGTCGCGCGACTCGCCCGGGCGGCGGAGGCGATTCCGCCGGTTCCGTGGACGGATGGGGCAGCCGAGGCGGTGGGGAGGAGGAGTGGGATGGGCACGGCGACGGTGATGTCGGAGGTCGGTCGTACGGTGTCCGCATGAGCACCGCACTGTGGAACGACCTCGCTCCGGCACCGCGCCCGGCCGGGTGGGGTGCGGCGACGCATGTCGCCGCCGGTCTGTGGCGCATCGCCGACCCGCGCGGCGTCATGGTCGGCCACATCCGTGCCATCGCGTCCGATGGAGGATGGCGGTACGCGGCCGAACGCTTCCACGCCGCCTCGGGCAGCTTCCGACGCCTCGGCGAGTTCTGGTCGTCGAGCGATGCCGTCGAGTGTCTGCGCTACGCCCGATGAACGGCGCCTCGACGCGAGGCAGCAACACAGGCAGCATCGACACGGGGCGCGCCTCGACGCCGGGGTCTATGGACGCCGGAGGCATCGACGCGGGTGTGCACTGACCACGGGGTACATCGACGCCAGGGCGCATCGGCACGGCGACGCACCGACACAGCGACGCACCGGCACGGCGACGCCTCGACACGGCGACGCCTCGACATCCGGGTGCACCGACGCGGCGACATCCGACACGCGGGCGCATCGACGTGCGCAGACGCATCCGCACCCGGGTGAGCCCCGACCGAGCGCGACGGCGACCGGCTCAGACGACCGTGGCGAAGTCCTCCCGCGCGGGCACCGTTCGTCCACCGCGCACGTCGTCCCACGCCGCACGGAGTATCCCCACCGCGCGCTCGAGCGTGGCAGGCGGAGCGGTGAAGGGCACGCGCAGGCGCCGGTCGTGGCCGCCTTCCACGGCGAACCGCGAGCCGGCGGAGAGAGCGAGACCGCGTGAGCGCGCGTTCATGACGAGCGGAGTGCTGAGCGGCTCTCCGATGCCGACCCACATCGACACGCCGCCACTCACCCGCGGGACGTCCCACTCCGGGAACGCGTCGATCAACGCGCTGCGCAGGGCGTCGCGTCCCGCCCGCAGCAGCTCTCCCCGCTGCCGCGCGATCTCGTCGAGCCGCGGCACCAGTCGCGTCGCGATGGCCTGCTCGAGTTCCGGCGTTCCCAGGTCGTGCACGGGGCGCCCGCTGGCGAGGCGGCGGATGATGTCGGGAGCGGCGCGCACCCATCCCACCCGCAGGCCGCCCCAGACGGTCTTGCCCAACGAAGCGACGCGGATGATGCGATCGTCGTCCGGGAAGGGCGCGGCATCCCCCCGGCGGTCGATGTCGAGTTGCCCTGTCGTCTCGTCCAGTACGAGGAGCGTTCCGGCGCCGCGGGCCCCCGACAAGAACGCGTCGACCTCGCGGGGGTCCATCGTGCGGCCGGTCGGGTTGTGGAAGTCGGGCATGAGGTAAGCCAGTGACGGAAGGGCGCGCGCGAAACTCTGCTCGGCGCGTTCGATGTCCCACCCGGTCTCCGCGTCGACGGGCACGCCGATCAGCCGCGCACCCACCCGGCGGAAGGCGTCGGCCGCGTGCGGATAGGTCGGCGTCTCGAGCATGACCCGGTCGGCGCGGCCGATGAGTACGGACGCGATCAGATGGATCGCGCTCTGCGCCCCCGTCGTGACGAGGATCTGATCGGGGGCGGTCGACAGCCCGCGCGCCGTGTAGTGATCCGCGATGGCCGCCCGCAGCGACGGGTCGCCGACGACGTCGTATCCGATCCGGGCGACGAGCGCCGGCGCCTGGGCCGCCGCCTCGGCGATGACGGCGGGGAGCCCCGGCCACGCCGCCGGGCTGGCCTGCTGCAGGTCGATGCTGTCGGCGTCGGCCTCCAGGCGGCCGGGGTCGCTCCGCCGCAGCGGGAGCGTCACGCTGCCGCTGCCTCTCAGGCTCTCGATGTGCCCCGTCTCCCGCAGGCTGCGATAGGCCGCTGCGACGGTCGTCCGACTGAGCGACAGCGCGGCGGCGAGCTCGCGCTCGGCGGGGAGAGCGGTCGACGGCGCGAGGCGGTTGTCGAGGCACAGCAGACGCACCCCGTCGGCGAGCGCCTCGTACGCCGGGCCGCTCCCCCGCCAGCCGCCGAGGGCTGCGGCGAGGGCGCGCGCGGAGATCCGTGAGTCCATGCGGCCACACTATCCCGATTGGCCTCTAAGCAACGGTCCAATCCGATGATTGGATTGCCTCATGTTCTCCCGCGTCACCCGCCTCCTCGTCGGCCTCGTCCTCTACGGCGCCGGCTGCGCCCTCACCGTCGCCGCCGGGCTCGGCGTGGACCCGTGGACCGTCTTCGCGCAGGGCATCGCCCGCGTGACGGGCGTCGGCATCGGGTGGGTCACCAACATCATCGGCCTCGGCGTCCTGCTCCTGTGGATCCCCCTGCGTCAGAAGCCGGGCGTCGGCACGATCGCGAACATCCTCCTGGTCGGCACCAGCCTGCAACTCGCCCTCGGCATCCTGCCGCACCCCGACGTCTTCTGGCTCCAGGCTCTCATGCTCGTCGCCGGCGTGGTGCTCGTGGCGGTCGCATCCGGGCTCTACATCGGAGCGAACTTCGGTCCCGGCCCCCGCGACGGGCTCATGACCGGCCTGCACGGACGCTTCGGCTGGCCCATCTGGGCGTGCCGGCTCACCGTCGAAGGGTCGGTGCTCGTGCTCGGGTGGCTCCTGGGCGGCACCGTGGGAATCGGCACCGTCGTCTTCGCCCTGGGCATCGGACCCCTCGTGCACATCGCGATGCCGCTTCTCGCGACTCCCCGGTCGGCGCCGCGCCCGCGGTCGGCGGCACGGGTCTAACACGAGCGCCCCGCCCGCGACGGATACCGCGCGGGCGGGGCGCTTCGCGCTCAGTGCTCGCGGAACTCCGGGCGGTCGCTGCCGGGCTTGAGGTGCGCGTGCAACGCGCTCTTGGCGATGTCCATCGACGGGTAGACGCCCAGCCGCTCGTCCTTACCCGTCATGTGGACGCTGTAGCCCTCGGCATCCTTCTGGATGGTGCCGACGACCCCCACCGGGCCGTAGGCCACCCAGAGTCGTCGTGTCGCGGTGTCTGACATGAGTGCTCCTTTGCTCTCCTTCGCCCGGAGGTTACGCCCGCGCGGGGGCCGGCGCCAGGGGCTGGTGCCGCGCCGAGAGTGCGACCGATATCCTGGACCGACGACCCCCAGTAGCTCAGTGGATAGAGCAGCGGCCTTCTAATCCGCCGGTCACACGTTCGAATCGTGTCTGGGGGACCAGAACCGGTGTCGCACCCCCTCAGTAGGATGTGGGGATGGTAAACGCCTCCGAGAACGACCGGCTCGTCTGGATCGACTGCGAGATGACCGGCCTCGACCTCGGCGTCGACGAGCTCGTCGAGATCGCCGTCGTCGTCACCGATTTCGAGCTGAACGTGCTCGATCCGGGCTTCCAGATCGTCATCAAGCCCGACGACTCCGCCCTGGCCAACATGGGCGAGTTCGTCACCGAGATGCACCGGTCGTCGGGACTGCTCGACGAGATCCCGAACGGCGTCAGCCTCGCGGATGCCGAGTTCCAGACGCTCGAGTACATCCAGCGCTTCGCGCCGGTCGAAGGCAAGGCGCCGCTCGCGGGCAACACCATCGGCACCGACCGCATGTTCCTCGCGAAGTACATGCCGCGTGTCGACCGCTGGCTGCACTACCGCAACGTGGATGTGTCGAGCATCAAGGAGCTCTCGCGCCGGTGGTACCCGCGCGCCTACTTCCAGGCCCCCGCGAAGAACGGCGGCCACCGCGCCCTCGCCGACATCCGCGAGTCCGTCCGCGAGCTCGCCTACTACCGCGCCGCCGTGTTCGTGCCGCAGCCCGGCCCCACGAGCGACGAGGCGAAGGCCGTGTCAGCGTCGGCCGTGTCGTCGTTCGCCCTCGACGTGTGACATAATCTTTCAGTTGTCTTCTTCCGAGGACACATGGTGGCTATAGCTCAGTTGGTAGAGCACCGCGTTGTGGTCGCGGGGGCCGCGGGTTCAAGTCCCGTTAGCCACCCCACTCACAGAAGCCCGGCCGAGATCGCGCCGGGCTTCTGCATTTCCGGATGCCGCCTCCCCCACGCCCGTAGAATCGTTCGGTGGACGCCGCCCGCACGGATGCGGCATCCGCCCCTCGCTTCGACACCCGGGAGGCCACGTGAACGACGACGTCGACGCGCGCCCCGCGATGGTCATGTCGCCGGAGGCGTTCGAGCAGCTCGTCGTCGACGAACTCGACCGCCTCCCCGACGACATGGTCGAGGGTCTCGACAACGTCGTGTTCGTCGTCGAGGACCGTCCCGAGGACGGCTCGCTCGATCTCCTCGGGCTCTACGACGGATGGGCGCTCACCGAGCGCGACCGTTACGGCGTCGGCGAGCTGCCCGACCGCATCATCGTCTACCGCGAACCGCACCTCGCCGCCTGTACCGACGAGGACGACCTGCGCGACGAGATCCACACCACTCTCGTGCACGAGATCGCGCACTTCTACGGCATCGACGACGACCGCCTGCACGAACTCGGGTGGGCGTGATGGCCGGCCTCGCCTCGCCCGACCTGGATTCCGACGTCGAACGCGACCTCGACGCCCAGCCGCCGTCGTCGTGGCAGACGGTCGTCTGGAACGACCCCGTGAACCTCATGAGCTACGTGAGCCACGTCTTCCGCACCTACTTCGGCTTCGACGCCGCGACGGCCCACCGCCTCATGTTGGCTGTGCACCACGACGGTCACGCCGTCGTCGCACGCGGTCCGCGCGAGGTCATGGAAGCCCATACCCAGGCCATGCACGACTTCGGTCTCTGGGCCACCGTCAGGAAGGACCCCTCGTGAGCGAGCGGATCGTCGTCCTCGAGATCAGCGGTCTCGAAGCCCTCCACCTCGCCGGCATCGTCGGGCAGTTCCGCGATCTCCTCGCCGACTCCCGCACCGACGACGACCCGGCCGTGGCGCGACTGATGCCCGACGCCTACCCCGACGACGAAGCCGCCAGTCGCGAGTTCCGTCGGCTCACCGGAGGCGACCTGATCGAGCGGCGCTCCCAGGATGCCGCAACCGTCCTTCAGACGCTGGGCGCCGACGGCGGTGAGCCCACCCCCGCGGGCGACCCGGATGCGACGATCGCCGTCGCCCTGGGCGAAGGGGAAGCCCTCGCGTGGATGCGCACGCTGTCGGCGGTGCGCCTCGTGCTCGCCACGAGACTCGGCATCCAGGACGAAGACGATCACCAGCCCGACGATCCGAGGTTCGGGGTCTATGACTGGATCGGCTATCGCCTCGACGGCCTCATGGCCGCTCTCGAACGCCCCTGAGCCCGGGTCGGGTCGGCCTCGGCGGAGGTGTCAGGGGATGCGAACGCGCACGTCGGCACGCTCAGCCGGGCTGTGGGCGTCGAGGTGGGCGTCCTCTTGGAGCGCCCAGCGCCGCCAGTGCGGGCGATAGGTGTCGCCGTCGCGCTCGAGCGCGCGGTGCCGGCGCGAGTCGGTCGGCGCCTCCACCCAGACCGAGACGTCGGCCAGCCGCGCGACCTCGGGGGTGAGGATGCCCGCCCCCTCGACGACCAGCGGAAGCGAGGGGTCCACCGCGTACGCCTCGGCGCGCGTCCCGGCCTCCCAATCCCACCGTTCCCAGACGCCGAGCAGTCCACGGGCATGGGGCAGCAGGATCACCTCCCGGGCGTAGGCCACGCCCTCGGCGAGCCCGTCCCACCCCGGATAGACGTCGTCGAGCGCGACGAGCTGCACGCGCCCGCGACCGGGCCACGCCGACACCAGCCGCCGTGCGAGCGAGCTCTTGCCGGCGCCGCTGCGTCCGTCGATGACGACGGCCGGGTTCGGTGCGCCGACCGCCGTGATACGCGCCGAGACCGCGGCCACCGCCGCGGTGAGGGCCTCGTCGACCGGGTCCGTGTTACTTCTTGAGGGCGCGGATGACACGGCTGAGCGCGCGACCGGCGACCCACACGAACGGGATGCCGACGGCGAGCAGCGACACGAGGTTCGGGTCGAACCGCAGGTCGTCGCCGCGGCGGATGTAGGCGCCGAGCGGGAGGGTGTATCCGCCTCCCCCGCCTCCACCGTTGCCCTGCTCGTCCGAGCCGCCGCCGTACCCGGCCCAGGTGAGCGCGACGGGGACGATGCGCACGCCGTCCACGTCCTGCTGCTCCCCGTACGCGGAGGTGACGCCGAAGCTGGTGGCCTGCTTGCCGAGTTCCAATGCGATGTTGGGCATGCCCCCACCGTAGCGGCCCGCCTCGCCGGGCCGCAGGGCGTTGCGCGCCGTCACGGCTCGTGCGAGGGTCTCGCTCGTCGTCAGTGGTCGTACGACGGCCGCGGGTTCGTCGGCAGGGCGCCGCCCCCTCGCGACGGTCCCAGCAACGACCCGCGGGTCACGGCTCCACGGCCGAACCGCGCAGCCGCGCCGTCGAGGGCGCCCTCGACCCGTCGCCATTCGGCGTCGTCGTCCCAGAGCGTCGCGGCCATGGCCGCCGGCTTGAGCTTCTCGCCACGCACCCCCACCAGCCGGACGGCCTGGAGGCGGTCGATCGAGTCGAACAGGTCGATCGCCGCGTCGCCGATGCGTTGTCCGACCGAGGTGGGCTCGGGCAGCGTGCGCGAGCGGCTCAACGTGGTGAAGTCGGAGAAGCGGACTTTGATCGAGATCGTCGCGGCCTCGTACTGCTGCGTCCGCAGGCGCGCTCCGACCCGGTCGGCGAGGCGGCGCAGCTCCACGTGAAGCGTGCGCGTGTCGGAGATGTCGGTGTGGAACGTCTCCTCGTGGCCGACGCTCTTCTCGGACCGACCCGTGTGCACTTCGCGTGCGTCGATCCCGCGCGACAGGTGCCAGATGCGCTCCCCCATCGCCGCCCCCAGAACCTGATCGAGCGCGTGCCGCGGTGTGTCGAGGATGTCGGAGATGAGACGGATGCCGCGGGCCTCCAGAGCCTCGGCGGCCTTGGGCCCCACTCCCCACAGGGCGCGGACGGACCGCGGCCGCAGGAACGCCTCCGTGTCGGCGGCCGCCACGACGAGCAGGCCGTCGGGCTTGGAGATGGTGGAGGCCATCTTGGCAACGTGTTTGGTGGCCGCGACGCCGATGCTGCACGTGAGACCGGTCTCCGCGAGCACGCGGGCTCGCAGGTCGCGCGCGATCGTGCCCGGACTCCCCCACAGCCGACGCGCCCCGCGCACGTCGAGGAACGCCTCGTCGATCGAGAGCGGTTCGACCAGCGGAGTGACGTCGTGGAAGATCGCCATCACCTGCCGCGACATCTCTGTGTAGCGGTGGTACGGCGGGTTGACCACGATCGCGGTGGGGCACAGGCGCAGTGCGATCGCCACGGGCATGGCGGACTTCACGCCGTAGCGGCGTGCCTCGTACGAGGCGCTCGAGACGACGCCGCGCCCCTCGGAACCGCCGATGATGAGCGGCTTGCCCGCGAGCGACGGATCGTCGAGCACGGCCACCGACGCGAAGAAGGCATCCATGTCGACGTGCAGGATGCCGGTGCCCGTGTCGTCGGCGTCGGGTCGCGAGACGATGCGCCCCGTGCCGTCTCCGCGTCCCATGGCATCCATTGTCCCCCGGACCTCCGACATCGAGGTCGGCGCGGGCGACGACCCCTCGAGTCAGCGATCCGCCTACGGCGATCTGCCCCGCTCCGTAGCGATTCCGCGGCTCAGCTGACCGAGGGCGGGTCGACGATCCCCGTCGGCACCCCGCGGAACGCCCCGCGAACGACGGATGCCACGGCCCCGCGCGCGTGGAGCGCCGGGGCCGTGGCATCCGGTGTCTTACTGCGCGGCGCGCTCCAGCACGAGCTCGCGCACGCGCGCGGCGTCGGCCTGGCCCTTCATGGCCTTCATGACCGCCCCGATGACGGCGCCGGCGGCCTGCACCTTGCCGTCGCGGATCTTCGCGAGCACGTCCGGCTGGGCGGCGAGGGCGTCGTCGATCGCGGCGATGAGCGCCCCGTCGTCGGAGACCACGGCGAGGCCTCGGGCGTCGACGACCTCCTGCGGGGTGCCCTCTCCGGCGATGACGCCCTCGAGCACCTGGCGCGCGAGCTTGTCGGTGAGCGTTCCCTCATCGACGAGCTTCTGCAGCGCGGCGACGTTCGCGGGCGACACGAGGTCGGCGGCGTCGCGCTCCTGTGCATTGGCGACGCGCGTGATCTCGCCCGTCCACCATTTGCGCGCCGAGGCGGGGGCGGCGCCCGCGGCGATCGTGTCGGCGACCGCGTCGAGCAGCCCGCCGTTCGCGACGTCCTGGAACTCGAGGTCGGTGAAGCCCCACTCGGCCTTGAGGCGACGACGGCGAGCGGCCGGGGGCTCCGGCAGCGCGGCGCGCAGTTCCTCGATCAGCGCGGGCGCGGGCACGACCGGCAGCAGGTCGGGCTCGGGGAAGTAGCGGTAGTCGTCGGCATCCGACTTGGGGCGACCGGGAGAGGTGCGACCGGTGTCCTCGTGCCAGTGGCGCGTCTCCTGCGTGATCGTCCCGCCCTTGGCGAGGATCGCGGCCTGACGCTGGATCTCGTACCGCACCGCGCGCTCGACCGAGCGCATGGAGTTGACGTTCTTCGTCTCGGTGCGTGTGCCCAGCTTCTCTTGCCCGCGGGGGCGCAGCGAGACGTTCGCGTCGCAGCGGAGGTTTCCGCGCTCCAGCCGCGCCTCCGAGATGCCGAGACCGCGCACGATGTCGCGGATCGTCGCGACGTAGGCCTTCGCAAGCGCCGGAGCGGAGTGCTCCGCGCCGAAGATCGGCTTCGTGACGATCTCGACGAGCGGCACACCCGCGCGGTTGTAGTCGACGAGCGAGTACTCGGCGCCCTGGATGCGACCGGTCGCGCCACCCATGTGGGTGAGCTTGCCGGCATCCTCTTCCATGTGGGCTCGCTCGATCGGCACGGTGACGATGGTGCCGTCCTCGAGCTCGACCTCGACCGAGCCCTCGAAGGCGATCGGCTCGTCGTACTGCGAGATCTGGTAGTTCTTGCCGAGGTCGGGGTAGAAGTAGTTCTTCCGCGCAAAACGGCTCGAGGGCGCGATCGAGCAGCCGAGGGCGAGGCCCAGGCTGATCGAGGAGCGGATCGCCTCGGCGTTGACCACGGGCAGCGCACCCGGCAGGCCCATGTCGACCGGGGCGACGAGCGTGTTGGGCTCGGCGCCGTGGTGGGCCTCGTTGGCGGGGTTGGGAGCGGCCGAGAACATCTTGGTCGCGGTGTTCAGCTCGACGTGCACCTCGAAACCGAGGACGGGCTCGAACAGCTCGAGCGCCTCGTCGAAGTCCATGAGTGCGTCTTTGGCCATCAGAGGGACGCTCCGTTCGTGAGAGAAGGGGCTTTGTCGAGCAGCGGTCCGCCCCACTGGTCGACCAGCAGCGCCTCGAGCGCGGCACCGACGCGGTACAGACGCGCGTCCTCGCGGGCGGGGGCGAGGAACTGGATGCCGACGGGCAGCCCGTCGTCGTCCGCCAGGCCGCTCGGGATCGAGATGCCCGGGACGCCGGCGAGATTCGCCGGGATCGTGGTCACGTCGTTGAGGTACATCTGCAGCGGGTCGTCGAGCTTCTCCCCCAGGCGGAACGCCGTGGTGGGCGCCGACGGAGTCGCGATGACGTCGACGTGCGCGAACGCCGCGTCGAAGTCCTGCTGGATGAGCGTGCGCACCTTCTGGGCGCTGCCGTAGTACGCGTCGTAGTAACCCGCCGACAGCGCGTACGTGCCGAGGATGATGCGGCGCTTGACCTCGGGACCGAACCCGGCATCGCGCGTCGCGGCCATGACGTTCTCGACCGTGGGGGTGCCCTGCGGCGTGACTCGCAGACCGAAGCGCACCGAGTCGAACTTGGCGAGGTTGCTCGACGCCTCCGCGGGGAGGATCAGGTAGTACGCCGCGACGCCGTATTCGAAGTGCGGGGCGCTAATCTCGACGATCTCGGCCCCCTGGGCCTGCATGGCCGCCAGCGACGCGCGGAACGAGTCCGACACGCCCTTCTGGAAGCCACGGTCGTCGAGCTCGCGGATGACGCCGACCTTGAGGCCCTTGAGGACCTCTCCGGTCGCGCCCTCGCGGGCGGCTGCGGCGAACGACGGCCACGCGTCGGAGAGCGAGGTCGAGTCGTTTACGTCGTGCCCGCCGATGACGTCGTGCAGCAGGCCCGCATCGAGGACGGTGCGCGTGACCGGACCGACCTGGTCGAGGCTGGATGCCAGGGCGATCGCGCCGTAGCGGCTGACCCCGCCGTACGTGGGCTTGACGCCCACCGTGCCGGTGACGTGCGCGGGCTGACGGATCGAGCCGCCGGTGTCGGAGCCGAGGGCGAGGGGCGCCTCGAACGCGGCGACGGCCGCCGCCGACCCGCCGCCGGAGCCTCCGGGGATGCGATCGAGGTCCCAGGGGTTGCGGGTGGGACCGTAGGCCGAGAACTCCGTCGAGGAGCCCATCGCGAATTCGTCCATGTTCGTCTTGCCGAGGGGCACGAGGCCGGCCGCACGGGAGCGCGCGACGACCGTGGCGTCGTAGGGCGACATGTAGCCCTCGAGGATCTTCGATCCGCTCGTGGAGGGCATGTCGGTGGTGACGAGCACGTCCTTGACGGCGAGCGGGACACCCGCGAGCTCGTGGAGCTGCTCGCCCGCGGCGCGACGGCGATCGATGTCGGCCGCGACCTCGAGCGCGTGATCGCTCACGTGCAGGAAGGCGTGGACGTCGCCGTCGACGGCGGCGATGCGGTCGAGGTGCGCCTGCGTGGCTTCGACGCTCGACACCTCGGACGAGGCGAGTTTGGCGGCCAGGTCGGCCGCGGTCAGGCGAGTGAGGTCGGTCACTGCTCTTCTCCCAGGATCGCGGTCACACGGAAACGGCCGTCGGCCTGGTCGGGGGCGTTCTGCAGCACCTGCGCGCGCGTCAGCTGCTGCTGGACGACGTCGGGGCGGAAGACGTTCTCGAGCGGGATCGGGTGGCTCGTGGCCGCGACGTCGGGCGTCGCCACCTCGGACACCTTCGCGATGTTGTCGACGATGGCATCCAGCTGGCCGGTGAGGCTCTGGACCTCCTCGTCGTTCAACTGGATCCGGGCGAGCACACCGAGATGGCGCACGAGATCAGGAGTGATTTCAGACACCCTCCGAGTCTAGTTCGCAGACGGTCTCCTCCCCGTCGCGCGCCGCCTGGCTCCCACCGGAACGCCGCCCTAGGCTGGCCGGGTGACGAGCTTCGATCCGCCGCGACCCTGGACCTCGAGCTATGCCGCGGGGGTGCCCGAAGACCTGGAAGCGCAGACGGGGTCGCTCCTCGACATCGTCGACGCCTCCACGCGCGACTACCCCGACGCCCCGGCCCTGCAGTTCTTCGGACGCGAGACCACCTACGCCGAGATGTCGGAGCAGATCGCGCGCGCCGCGGCGGCCCTCGCCGCGCACGGTGTGCGTGCGGGGGACCCGGTGGCGCTCGTGCTGCCCAACTGCCCGCAGCACATCGTCGCGTTCTACGCCGTGCTGCGGCTCGGAGCGGTCGTGGTCGAGCACAATCCGCTCTACACCGCGCGGGAGCTGCGCAAGCAGTTCGAGGACCACGGGGCGAAGCACGCGATCGTGTGGAGCAAGGTCGTGGCGACCGTGCAGGAGTTCCCGGCCGATCTGCGCCTGGACACCCTCATCTCGGTGGACGTGACCCGGGCGATGCCATGGACGACGCGTCTCGCGCTGCGTCTGCCGGTCGCGAAGGCCCGCGAATCCCGCGCAGCTCTGCACGCCGCCACCAAGGGCGCAGTGGACTGGGACGACGTCGTGCGCCACGCACCTCTGCCCGCCTCGCATCCGCGCCCGGTCACGTCCGACCTCGCCATCATCCAGTACACGAGCGGCACCACGGGCACGCCCAAGGGCGCCATGCTCACCCACGCCAACCTGCTGGCCAATGCCGCGCAGGCGCGGGCCTGGGTCCCGCAGATCGTGCGGGGAGAGGGATGCGTCGTCTACGCGGTGCTGCCGATGTTCCACGCCTACGGCCTCACTCTCTGCCTCACCTTCGCGATGTCGATGGGCGCCCGGCTCGTGCTCTTCCCGAAGTTCGACGCCGACCTCGTGCTCGCCGTGACGAAGAAGCATCCGGCGACCTTTCTGCCGCTCGTTCCCCCCATCGCCGAGCGGTTGTTGGCCGCCGCCCGGGAGCGGGGCGTGTCGCTCGCCGGCACCGACGTGGCCATCTCCGGCGCCATGGCGCTGCCGCACGAGCTGGTCGTCCCCTTCGAGGAGGCCACGGGCGGATACCTGGTCGAGGGGTACGGGCTGAGCGAGTGCTCCCCCGTGCTCATGGCCAACCCCGTCGCCGACAACCGTGTCGCGGGGACGGTCGGACTCCCGCTGCCGGGAACCGAGTGCCGGGTCGTCGACCCCGACGACCCGCGGACCGACGTCGAGCGCGGCGAGCTCCTCGTGCGCGGACCGCAGGTGTTCTCGGGCTACTACGGCAAGCCGGAGGAGACCGACGCGGTGTTCGTCGACGGCTGGTTCCGCACCGGCGACATCGTCACGATCGACGAGGGCGGCTTCGTCCGCATCGTCGACCGCATCAAGGAGCTCATCATCACCGGCGGGTTCAACGTCGCTCCCACCGAGGTCGAGAACGTGCTGCGTCAGCACCCCGGCGTCGCCGACGTCGCCGTCGTGGGCCTGCCGAGCGAGCACTCGGGCGAGGAGGTCGTCGCGGCCGTCGTGCCGACCGTCGCCGGCGAACTCGACGTCGAAGCGGTCCGGGCGTTCGCGCGCGGCATCCTGACGCCGTACAAGGTGCCCCGTCGCATCGTGATCGTCGACGACCTCCCGCGCTCGCTCATCGGCAAAGTCCTGCGCCGTCAGGTGCGGGAGACGCTGCTGGCGGACTGAGGGGGCGCCGAGGGGCTACCGGGCGACCGGCTTCGGCGCGCCACCGTCCGAGCGGGATGCGACGCGCTCCGCGCAAGGGGGTAACCGAATCCTTGCCGATGAGCGCGGCTTCGCTACCGTGGGGCGACGGGCCGATCCCTGGCCCGGCCGTGACCTTTGGGGGGACTCACATGATCGTCAAACGCGCCTCGTTCGCCGCCATCGCCGCGACCGCTCTGCTCCTGGCGGGGTGTTCCGGGGGCGGATCCTCGGATGCGGACTCCGCCGCGCAGGAGAGCTCGGCGCCGAGCAGCGTCGCATCGGGCTCCGCCCCGACGCCGTCGCAGGCATCGGTCGTGCCGGCCGGAGACCAGTCGAAGCAGGACGCCTGCCAGATCATCATCACGTCGTTCAACGACGTCACCTCCGCCAGTGGCGACATCGACACGTCGGATCCCCAGGCTGCGGTCACCCGCTTCAAGGAGCTCGCGAGCAAGGTGAAGGGCGACTTCTCGCAGATCACGAACGCGGAGATCGCCCCCGCGGCGCAGAACGCCACTCAGACCCTCGACCAGTACGTCACGTTCCTCGAGGGGGTCATGGCCGACCCGAGCAAAGCGAGTGGGCTGGGTGAGCAGATCACCGCACTGCAGGAGAGCTTCACACAGGCCGGCACGGCCTGCGCCGGCTGACGGGCAGCAGCCGGAAGGGCGGGGCTGCGGTCCCGCGAACCGGAAGGGCGGGGCTGCGGTCCCGCGAGCCGGAAGGGCGGGGCTTCGGCCCCACCCTTCCCCGTCATTCGGTCGGCGCCTCCGCGTCACCCTCCGACCTCGCGCCGTCGAGCGCGGCGGGCCCCTGCTCGACCAGGATCTTGAACTGCGCCGCGTCGAGGATGCGCAGCCCCAGTTCCTCGGCCTTGGCGAGCTTGGATCCGGCACCCGGGCCGGCGGCGACGAAGTCCGTCTTCTTCGACACGCTCGACGCGGCCTTGCCACCCGCCGAGATGATCGCTTCTTGAGCTCCTTCGCGCGTGTACCCGTCGAGAGAACCGGTCGCGACCACGGTGACGCCCGCGAGCACGCCCCCCGCCGCGGCGGCGGCGCCCGGGCCCGGGTGGCCGGGGATCGAGAAGCGCACGCCGGCCGCCTGCCAGCGCTCGACGATCTCGCGATGCCAGTCGACCTCGAACCAATCGATCACCGCGTCGGCGATGATGCCGCCGACCCCCTCGACGGCGGCGAGCTCTTCCCGCGTGGCCGCCCGGATGGCATCCAGCGATCCGAACCACTGCGCGAGAGCGCGCGCGGCGACCGGACCCACGTGACGGATGTTCAGGGAGACGAGCAGGCGCCACAGGTCTTTGGTCTTGGCCTTCTCCAGCTCGGCGACCAGCTTGGTCGCCTGCTCCGAGGGGCGCACCTCGCGGTAGTCCTTCCGGATGCCACGACGGCGGCGCTCCGCGGGGTCGAGGTTCTCGGATCCGGGCGGGTAGGTCGCGGGGCCGAGCTTCTGGAACGGTGCGCGTCGCACCAGCTCGCCCGTGTCGGCGTCGACTTTGCGCTCCCCCGTCTCGGAGTCGCGGACGACGACCTCGATGGGGACCAGCTCGTCGACGGTGAGATCGAACAGCCCGGCCTCGGTGTCGAGCGGCGGGCGCTCGGGAACCTCGGGTTGCGTGAGGGCGGCGGCCGTCACCTCGCCGAGCGCCTCGATGTCGAGGGCACCACGCGAGCCGATGTGCTCGACGCGACCGCGGACCTGCGCGGGGCACGAACGCGCGTTCGGGCACCGCAGGTCGATGTCGCCCTCTTTCGCCGGGCGCAGCGGCGTGCCGCACTCCGGGCAGTCGGCGGGCATGACGAAGGCCCGCTCGGTGCCGTCGCGCAGCTCGACGACGGGACCGAGCACCTCGGGGATGACGTCGCCCGCCTTGCGCAGCACGACGGTGTCGCCGATGAGTACGCCCTTGACCTTCACGACGTCCTGGTTGTGAAGCGTCGCTTGGCGCACGACGCTGCCGGCCACCTTGGCGGGCTCCATCACGGCGAACGGCGTGGCGCGCCCGGTGCGGCCGACCGACACGACGATGTCGAGCAGCTTCGTGTTGACCTGCTCGGGCGGGTACTTGTACGCGATCGCCCAGCGGGGCGCACGGCTCGTGGCGCCGAGCTCGTCGTGGAGGGCAAGTTCATCGACCTTGAGGACGACACCGTCGATCTCGTGCTCGACGTCATGCCGATGCTCACCGTGATGGGCGACGAAGTCGAGGACGCCGTCGATCGAGGCCTCGACCTTGCTGTACGGCGAGGTCGGCAGGCCCCATCCCTTCAGCAGATCGTAGATCTCGCTCTGCGCCGCCACCGGCGGATCGGGCCAGGCGCCGATTCCGTGCACGTACAGGGCCAGCGAGGCGATACGGGCGAGCCCGGCCTCGAGCTCGAGACCGCTCTTCTTCTCGATCTGCTGCCGCAGCCCGCCGCTCGCCGCGTTGCGCGGATTCGCGAAGGCCGGGAAGCGGCGCGCCGCGGCGAGCTCCGCCTTCTCTTCGTCGAACGCCCGCCCTCCGCGTCGTCCCGCGGAGCGCTCGCGCGCCTCGGCGATCGCGCGCTCGCGGTACTCGCCCTGCAGACGGTTGAGGTTCTCGAACGCGGCGACGGGGATGAACACCTCGCCGCGCACCTCGACGAGGGCCGGATGCCCCTCGCCCGACAGCTCGCGAGGGATGCCGGTCACGCGCAGGGCGTTCTCGGTCACGATCTCGCCGACGCGGCCGTCTCCGCGCGTCGCCGCCGACGTCAGGACGCCGTTCTCGTAGCGGAGGTTGATCGCGAGCCCGTCGATCTTCAACTCGCTGAGCCACTGCACGGGCCGGCCCGCCGACGCCTGCGTCTTGACCGCCCAATCGCGCAGCTCGTCGGGTGAGAACACGTTGTCGAGACTCAGCATGCGCTCGGCGTGCTCGATCGTCACGAGGTCGGTCGCCTCGGCGGCTCCGACGGACTGCGTCGGACTGTCCTGCCCCTGCAGCTCGGGATAGCGGCGCTCCAGGGCCTCGAGCCGATGCATCCATCCGTCGTACGTCGCATCGTCGACGAGTTCGGCGTCGCGCCCGTAGTACGCGTCGCGCGCGTCGAGCACGCGCTGGGCCAGGTCGGTCCATTCGGCGCGCGCCGCGTCGAGGGGGATGTCGGGGAGCTCAGTCACGGCATCCAGCTTAGGGAGGGCCTCCGACATCGCCGCGGCCCTTGCCGCGCGCCGTTCTGCCCTGGGCGCGCACCACCGCGCGACGTCGAACGCGTCAGACCTCGACCGGAACCGCCGACACCGTCCGGTCGATGGTGAACTGACCGATCACGCGCGTCCCGTCGTACAGCACGGCGGTCTGCCCGGGTGCGACACCGTCGAACGGCGTCTCGGGTCGCACGGTCACGACCCCGTCCTCGAGCACGGCGGCGGCCGGCACCGGATCGGCGTGAGCCCGGATCTGCACGTGACAGGCGAAGGTCGACGCCGACGGCGCGCGGCCCGCCCAGGTGAAGCGCTCCCCGGCGATCTCGCTGCAGGCCAGGGCTTCCTTCGGTCCCACCACGACGGTGTTGTTCACCGGGCGCACCTCGAGCACGAACCGGGGCTTCCCATCGGATGCCGGAACCCCCAGCTGCAGTCCGCGTCGCTGCCCCACGGTGAAGGCGTGCGCCCCCTCGTGGGTGCCCACGACGGCGCCCGTGCGGTCGAGGATGTCACCGCGCTCGGCGCCCACCTTGTCGGCGAGCCAGCCGCGCGTGTCGCCGTCGGGGATGAAGCAGATGTCGTGGCTGTCGGGCTTGTGCGCCACGGTGAGTCCCCGCGCCTGGGCCTCCGCACGCACGACCGCCTTCGAGGGGGTCGACCCGAGCGGGAAGTACGTGTGCGCGAGCTGCTCGGCCGTCAGCACGCCGAGCACGTAGGACTGGTCCTTCGCGGCATCCGAGGCCCGGTGCAGTTCGCGACCCTCCGGAGTGTCGACGAGGGTGGCGTAGTGGCCGGTGCAGACGGCGTCGAAGCCGAGCTCGATCGCGCGCTCGAGGAGGGCGGCGAACTTGATCTTCTCGTTGCACCGCATGCAGGGGTTGGGGGTGCGGCCCGCGCGGTACTCCGACACGAAGTCCTCGATGACGTCGTCACGGAAGCGCTCCGAGAAGTCCCACACGTAGAAGGGCATCCCGAGCTTGTCGGCCGCGCGGCGCGCGTCCATGGCGTCCTCGATCGTGCAGCAGCCGCGGCTCCCGGCGCGAAGAGTCCCGCCGGCCCGCGAGAGCGCCAGGTGCACACCGACCACGTCATGACCGGCCTCCACGGCGCGGGCCGCCGCCACCGCGGAGTCCACGCCTCCGCTCATCGCCGCCAGAACTCGCATCGTCCCAGTCTACGAACGGCCCGCTGAACGGGCGCCGGATGCGCCGGATGCCACGGCCCGCGCGTACGCGTCGGGGAGCCGGGCGAGAACGGACTCGACGTCATCGGCCGTGGAGGTGTGCCCGAGGGTGAAGCGCAGCACCGATCGCGCCGCACGGTCGTCGTGGCCCAGGGCGAGCACCACGTGCGAGGGCTCGGCCACCCCGGCCTGGCAGGCGGACCCGGTCGAGACCGCGACCCCCGCCATGTCGAGCAGGAACAGCAGCGTCTCGCCGGCGGCATCCGGGAACAGCACGTGCGCGTTGCCGGGAAGGCGGTCGTGGGGGTCGCCCAGCAGCCGCGCGGCGGGGATGGACTGCAGGATGCCGCTCACCAGACGGTCGCGCAGGGCCGCCAGACGCGCGCTCTCCCGCTCGCGCTCCGCCTCGGCCGCGCGTGCGGCGGCGGCGAAGGCGGCCGCACCCGCGACGTCCTGCGTCCCGGCGCGGAGCCCGCGCTGCTGACCGCCGCCGTGCAGGAGCGGTGTCATCGTGGCGTGCCGCGACACGACGGCGGCGCCCACGCCGACGGGTCCGCCGACCTTGTGCGCCGACACCGACATCGCGACCAGTCCCCCGCGCGCCGAGCCGGCCCCGCGCCACGCGGAGAAGTCGACCGGGATCTGCCCGAGCGCCGACACCGCGTCGAGGTGCAGGGGAATTCCGGCACCGGATGCCGCTGCCGCCAGGCCCGCGGCATCCTGGATCGTCCCGACCTCGTTGTTGGCCACGAGCGCCGTCGCGACAGCGGCCCCGGGCAGGGCGGCCGCGAAGGAGTCGCCGTCGATGCGCCCGACCGGATCGAGGGGCACGGAGCGGACCTCGGCCTCCTGCGACGCCGCGAGCCAGCCGACGACGTCGAGGGTCGCGTGGTGCTCGCCGTCGGGCAGCACCAGGGCACGCGCACCGGGCTCGCGCGCCCACCAGAGCCCCTTCAGGGCGAGATTCGCCGCTTCCGTGCCGCCCGAGGTCAGCACGACCTCGATGCTCTGGCATCCCAGGACCTCGGCGAGACCGTCACGGGCGTCTTCGAGCAGGCGCCGCGCATCCTGACCCGCCCCATGGATCGACGAGGGGTTGCCGAGCACCTCGTGCGCGGCGAGCCAGGCCTCCCGCGCCTCTGCGCGAAGAGGCGTCGTCGCTGCGTGATCGAGGTAGACCCGCATCCGCCACCCTCCCGGCTCCGCCGTCCGTCTTCACTACCCTAAGACGCATGGTCCGACCCGAGACTGTCCTCCCCGCCCGCTCCTCCACCCGACCGAGCCTGCTGACTCCCGCGCTCGACGACCTCGGGGTGCGTCTCGGTCCCGACGGCGGGACGCTGCGCGTGTGGTCGGGCGCCGCCGACGCGATGCAGTTGCTCGTCTTCGACGACGTCGACCTCGACTGGGCCACCGAGACGATCACGATGACTCCCGTGGGCGGGGGCGTGTTCGAGGCGTCGACACCGCTCCTGCGGCCCGGGGCACGGTACGCGATCCGCGTGGGCGGACCGCACGGACCGGGACACACCTTCAACCCGCAGTCGCTGCTGATCGAGCCGTACTCGCGCGGACTCGTGTCGGGCAGCTTCGGCGATTGGCGCTCGGTCGTGGTCGACGGCTCGTTCGACTGGGGCTCGTCGGCGAAGCCCCGTGTGCCCCTGGACCGCACGGTGATCTACGAGGGGCACGTGAAGGGCCTGACCAAGCGGCATCCCTTCATCCCCCCGGCACTGCACGGCACGTACGCGGGCCTCGCGCACCCCGCGATGATCGACCATCTGCTCTCGCTCGGGGTCACCAGCGTCGAACTGCTGCCCGTGCACGCCTTCGCCACCGAACCGCGCCTGCTGCAGCTCGGACTGTCGAACTACTGGGGCTACAACTCCCTCAACTTCTTCACCCCGCACGCGCCCTACGCCACGGCCGCCAGCCGCGCCGAGGGCCCCGACGCAGTGCTGCGCGAGTTCAAGGGGATGGTCAAGCTCCTGCACGAGGCGGGGCTCGAGGTGCTGCTCGACGTGGTCTACAACCACACCGCCGAAGAGGGCATCGGCGGTCCCCGCACGAGCCTGCGCGGGATTGACAACCGCGCCTACTACCGGCAGACGGCCGAGGGCGTCTACATCGACGAGACCGGATGCGGCAACGCGGTGAACACCTCGACGGATGCCGCTGCCCGGCTCGTCCTCGACTCGCTCCGCTACTGGTCGGAAGACGTGCAGATCGACGGCTTCCGCTTCGACCTGGCGGTGACGCTCGGGCGGGACGCGCATCACTCCTTCGCCCCCGATCACCCGCTGCTCACGGCCATCCGCGACGACGAGCGGCTCGCGGACGCGAAACTCATCGCGGAGCCCTGGGACGTCGGCATGGGCGGATGGCAGACCGGCAACTTCGGCCCCGGGTGGCTGGAGTGGAACGACCGGTATCGCGACCGCGTGCGCAACTTCTGGTTGAGCGACATCGACTACGCGCGCCGCGCCGACACCGCCCCGGTCGGCGTGGGCGGGTTCGCCACCCGGCTCGCGGGTTCGTCGAACACGTTCAGCGAGGAGCGCGGCCCGCTCGCGAGCGTCAACTTCGTCACGGCCCACGACGGCTTCACGCTGCGCGATCTCGTGTCGTACGACGTCAAGCACAACCTGGGCAACGGCGAGCAGAACCGCGACGGTGCCGACACCAACCGCTCGTTCAACCACGGCGCCGAGGGCCGCACCGACGACGAGCGCGTCCTCGCCACGCGACGCAAGGCCATGCGCAACCTGATGGGCACCCTGCTGCTGTCCGCCGGGGTCCCCATGATCACGGCCGGAGACGAGATGGGGCGCACGCAGCGCGGCAACAACAACGCCTACTGCCACGACTCCGCCCTGACGTGGTTGTCGTGGGACCTCGCGCCCTGGCAGCGCGACCTGTTCGCCCACACCCAGCGCCTGCTGCAGGTGCGGCGGGAGAACCCCGCCCTGCGCCCCCGCCGCTTCGCCCGGCTCGGGGAGCGGATCCCCTCGGCATCCGTCATGGAGTGGTTCGACGAGCGCGGCGACACGATGTCGAGCGACCGGTGGAACGACCCCGCCCACCGCACGCTGCAGTACCTCGCGACGTCGACGCCCGAGGACGAGGACCCGAACCGCGTGCTTCTCGTGGTGCACGGCACCGAGGCGGACACCGAGATCGTGCTGCCGCGCATCGACGGAGAGCCCGACCTCGCCTACCTCGCCCTGTGGTCCAGTGCCGACGAGACGCCCACGTCCGCCCCAGCCCGGTTCGCCGCGGGAGACGTCGTGCCGGTGACGGGCGCGTCGATGATGCTGTTCCGCGTCGAGTAACCGCAGCGCCCTGTCAAGGCCGCGCGAAACGATGCGGCAACGTCGGTGGCCCGCGGTAGGTTCGGATCGTGGCCACCACGACGACTCCTTCGCCCGAGCTGCCCTGGCGCAGCGCCGCCTCGATTCCCGTGCGTCCGGTCAAGCCGACGCCGGCCTCGCGCAGCGTGGTCACGCCGCGCATCCCGATGGCCCTGCCGCATCCGAGCGTCCCGGGTGGGCGATTCCGCCCGTCCGCGTACCTGGGCGAAGCCGTTCCCTTCACGGTCACCGCATTCCGCGAGGGGCACGACCGCATCGGCGTCCAGGTGCGACTGTTCTCGCCCTCGGGTGACGAGTCGTTGCATCGACTCAGCCCCCTCAACGACGGCTTCGACCGCTGGTCGACCCTCGTGGCCCCGCTCGAGCAGGGCGTGTGGCGCTTCCGGTTCGAGTCGTTCGCCGACGACTTCGCGACATGGGAGCACGCGGCCGACCTGAAGATCGCCGCAGGTGTCGACACCGCGCTCATGCGCGAGATGGGCGCCCAGCTGTTCGACCGCGCCCGTGGCGAGAAGAAGCGCCCCGGCAGCGACAAGGACCGCCTGTACGACGCCGCCCGCGCGCTGCGCGACCCGGAGGTGCACGACGACACCGCCCTGCAGATCGTGCGTGACCCCGCGATCGCCGCGCTGTTCGAGGTCCGGCCGATGATGGGACTCGTCTCGGTCGGTAAAGACGCCGAGCTGCTCGTCGAGCGCGAGCGCGCCGGTGTGGGCGCCTGGTACGAGTTCTTCCCGCGCTCGGAGGGCGCCACGCGCCGCGACGACGGGTCCGTGGTCAGCGGCACGTTCCGCACCGCCGTCGATCGCCTCCCCGGCGTGGCCGACATGGGCTTCGACGTGCTCTACCTCCCGCCGATCCACCCCATCGGCGTGACCAACCGCAAGGGTCCGAACAACACGCTCGTCACGCAGCCGGGCGACCCGGGCTCGCCGTGGGCCATCGGCGCCGCGGAGGGCGGGCACGACACGGTGCACCCCGACCTCGGCACGCTCGAGGACTTCCGCGCCTTCGTCGCCGCCGCGCGCGAGAACGGCGTCGAGGTGGCGCTCGACCTCGCGCTGCAGGCCTCGCCCGACCACCCGTGGGTCGCAGAGCACCCCGAGTGGTTCACGACGCTCCCCGACGGCTCGATCGCGTTCGCCGAGAACCCGCCCAAGAAGTATCAGGACATCTACCCGGTCAACTTCGACAACGACCCCGAGGGCATCCGCGCCGAGGTGCTGCGCATCGTGCGCCACTGGATCGCGCAGGGAGTCACCATCTTCCGCGTCGACAACCCCCACACCAAGCCGCTGCAGTTCTGGGAGTGGCTCATCGCCACGGTGAGCGCGGAAGAACCCGACGCCGTCTTCCTGGCGGAGGCGTTCACGCGTCCGGCACCCCTGCAGGGTCTGGCGATGGCCGGGTTCCAGCAGAGCTACACGTACTTCACCTGGCGCAACACGAAGGAGGAGCTCGAGGAGTTCCTCGGCGGCCTCGCCCACGAGACCGACGACTTCCTGCGGCCCAACCTCTTCGTCAACACCCCCGACATCCTCACGGAGTACCTGCAGTTCGGGGGGCGCCCGGCCTACAAGATCCGCGCCGCGATCGCCGCGACGGCCGCCCCCACCTACGGCGTCTACGCCGGGTACGAGCTCTACGAGAACATCGCGCGCCCGGGCTCCGAAGAGAACATCGACAACGAGAAGTACGAGTACAAGTTCCGCGACTGGGCGGGCGCCGAGGCGGCGGGCGACTCTCTCGCCCCCTACCTGCGCATGCTCAACGCCGCGCGCCGCGCCCATCCGGCCCTCCGTCAGCTGCGCAACCTGCAGGTGCACTGGAGCGACGACGACGCCATCCTCGTGTACTCCAAGCACCTGGATGCCGCCCTCAGCCCCACGGGCACCTCCGACACGGTGATCGTCGTCGCCAACGTCGACCCGCACTCGGCGCGCGAGACCACCGTCCACCTCGACACGACCTTGTTCGGCGTCGAACCCGGCGCGTCGTACGACGTCGAAGACCTCGTGACCGGCCAGGTCTGGACCTGGGCCGACCACAACTTCGTCCGCCTCGACGCCTTCAGCGAGCCCGTGCACATCCTGCACGTCAAGGAGAACCGATGACCTCCCTCTCCCCCGAGATCCTGGATGCCGTGGCCCACGGCTCCCACCACGACCCGCACAGCGTGCTGGGCGTGCACGAGACCGGCGACGGGTGGGTCATCCGCTCGCGGCGCCCCCTCGCCGCGACCGTCGTCGCCGAGCTCGCCGACGGTACCCCGGTTCCGCTCGAGCACGTGCGCGGGGGCATCTGGGAGGCCGCGGTCGACGCCTTCCCCGGGGCATACCTGGTACGTGCGTCGTACGACGGGTCGGAGCATGCGGCCGATGACGGCTATCGCCACGCCCCCTCCATCGGCGAGCTCGACCTGCACCTCATCACCGAGGGACGTCACGAGGAGCTGTGGCGCGTGCTCGGAGCGCACGTCCGCGAACTCGACGGGTCCTCGGGCACCGCCTTCACCGTGTGGGCGCCCGACGCCCGTGCGTTGCGCGTGATCGGCGACTTCAACGGCTGGGACGGGTCGGGCAGCGCGATGCGCTCGATGGGCGGAAGCGGCGTCTGGGAGCTCTTCATCCCCGGCGTCGGGATCGGCGCACGCTACAAGTTCGAGATCCTCACCCGCGGTGGCCAGTGGATCGAGAAGGCCGACCCGATGGCGCGCCTCGCCGAGGTCCCCCCGGCCACCGCGTCGGTCGTCACCGACTCCGCCTACGCCTGGGCCGACGACCGCTGGATCGACGAGCGCTCCCGCACCGCGCCGATCGACCGCCCGATGTCGATCTACGAGCTGCACCTCGGCTCATGGAAGCAGGGCCTCTCGTACCGCGACGCGGCCGACGAGATCATCGCCTACGTCGGCGCTCAGGGCTTCACCCACGTCGAGTTCCTTCCGCTCGCCGAGCACCCCTTCGGTGGGTCGTGGGGCTACCAGGTGTCGGGCTACTACGCCCCCACGAGCCGCTTCGGCTCCCCCGACGACCTGCGTTACCTCATCGACCGTCTTCACCAGGCCGGCATCGGCGTCATCATGGACTGGGTCCCCGGGCACTTCCCGAAAGACGACTTCGCCCTGGCCCGCTTCGACGGCGAGGCCCTCTACGAGCACCCCGACCCCCGCCGCGGCGAGCACAAGGACTGGGGCACGCTCATCTTCGACTACGGCCGCAACGAGGTGCGCAACTTCCTCGTCGCGAACGCGCTGTACTGGTTCGAGGAGTTCCACGTCGACGGTCTGCGCGTGGATGCCGTGGCATCCATGCTCTATCTCGACTACTCCCGCAACGACGGCGAATGGGCACCGAACCAATTCGGCGGTCGCGAGAACCTCGAGGCGATCCGCTTCCTGCAGGAAGTCAACGCGACGTCCTACAAGCGCTACCCCGGCATCGCCCTCATCGCCGAGGAGTCGACGAGTTTCCCCGGCGTCACCGCCCCGACGTCGCACGCCGGACTCGGTTTCGGCTTCAAGTGGAACATGGGGTGGATGAACGACTCGCTGCAGTACATCGGTCGCGATCCGATGTACCGGTCGCACCATGAGGGCGAGCTGTCGTTCTCGTTCGTCTACTCCTTCAGCGAGAACTTCGTCCTGCCCATCAGCCACGACGAGGTCGTGCACGGCAAGGGGAGCCTCTTCGGCCGCATGCCGGGAGACCACTGGCAGAAGCTCGCCAACATGCGCGCCTTCCTGGCGTACATGTGGGGCCACCCGGGCAAGCAGTTGCTCTTCATGGGCCAGGAGTTCGGCCAGATGTCGGAGTGGTCCGAGTCCCGGTCGATCGACTGGTGGATGCTCGACCAGCCCTCCCACAAGCAGCTGCACGAATTCGTCGCCGAGCTGAACCGCGTGTACAAGGATCAGGCGGCCCTCTGGTCACGCGACCACGACGGAGCGGCCTTCTCGCGTCTCGGCGCGCCCGCGTGGAACCCGAACGTGCTCGCTTTCGCCCGTCGTGACCACCACGGCAACACGATCGCGGTCGTGTGCAACTTCTCCGGCGTCCCGCTCACCGACTTCCCGCTCGACCTGCCCGAATCCGGGTCGTGGACCGAAGTGCTCAACAGCGACGCGGAGGTGTTCGGCGGTTCTGGCCAGGGCAACCTCGGCACGGTCACGACCGATAGCCGCGGGAGCGCGACCCTCACCCTCCCGCCGCTCGGGGTGCTCTGGCTGCACCACCGCGCCGGGTCCTGACCCGCGGAGTCCGACGCCCCGTCCCGATCACCGGGGCGGGGCGTTCGCGTGCCCGGGGTCCGTGACCGGCCTCCGGTGGGAGGGGACACCCGCGTGTTGATCGACGATCGCATCTCGCGCCGGCTAGGACGAACGACGGCCCGGACCCCCGAGAGGGACCGGGCCGCGTCGTCGGTCGTGTCAGAAGAGCAGGGATGCCAGTCGCGCGCGCGCCCGTACGACGCGGGCGTCGTCGTCGCCGATGATCCCGAACAGCTCGAGCAGGCGCTCGCGGACCGGGGCGCGCTCGTCGGCAGGGAGCGCCGCGAAGAGATCGAGCAGACGCCCGAATGCGTCATCGACGTGTCCGCCGACGACATCGAGGTCGGCGACGACGAACTGGGCGTCGACGCCCGTGGGATCGGCCGCCGCCGCGGCGCGCGCCGCCTGCAGGTCGGCGCCCTGCACGCGGTCGAGCAGGCGCACCTGACCGAGGCCCGCACGGGCGTCGGAGTCACGCGGATTCTCGGCGAGAGCCTTCTCGTACGCCGTGATCGCGCGGGCGTAGTCGCCCTCCTCGATCGCGGCGAACGCCTCGGCGTGCAGCGGCGGCAGCGGGGGCTCCTCTGCCGGAGCCGCATCGGCCGCCCCGGCGACGGGAACGGTGCCGGTGACGCCGTGCTGGGCGGCGAGCTGCAGCAGCTGAGCGAAGACGTCGCGCACCTGCTGCTCGGGCACCGCGCCGGTGAACAGCGGAACGGGCTGACCCGCGACGAGCGCGAGGACCATCGGAATGGACTGCGCGCGGAAGCCCTGCGCCAGCTGCGGGTTGGCGTCGACGTCGACCTTCGCCAGTACGAGGCGTCCGGCCAGTTCGGTGACGACCTTCTCGAGCACCGGGCTGAGCTGCTTGCACGGCCCGCACCACTCGGCCCACAGGTCGATGACGACGGGAACCGTGCGCGAGAGCTCGAGCACCTCGCCGAAGGTCGCGTCGGTCACATCGAAGACCAGGGGCAGGGCACCGGCCGGGGCGGCGCCCTCGGCGGGAGGGGTCGCGGGGGCCGCGGGGGCGGCGGGACGGTTGCGCAGCGACGAGAGGTCGACGGCACCGCGCATGACGGAGCCGGGGGCGGGAGTGCTCACGGGGACACCTTCGCTTCGAGGAGGCTGGAACGGTAGCCGAGCAGGCGGATCTTGTCGTCGGAGCCCTGGCTGGGCACGTAGAAGAACACCTGGTCGGAGTAGGTCGTGGTGAAGCCTGTCGCGGACTGGTCGACACCGGTCAGGGCCTTGACCGCCGGATTGTTGTCGAGCTTGATGACCGCGTCGGCGTTCGTGGGCTTCGCCGTGTCGCTCTCGTAGACATTCACGGCGACGATCGCGCCGGTGTCGAGCGTCGCGAGGGCGATGGGGGCGGCGGGCCCCGCCGAGGCGGCGAAACTGATCTCAGCCGTTCCGGCGCCGGTCTGGTTGAGCTCGTCGGTGCGCTTCGTCTTGTTGTCCTGGATCGCGGAGAGCAACAGGTCGTTCGCGGTGTCGAAGAGCGCGGCCGAGGTGCTGTTCTCGCCGTTGTTGATGATGTCGGCGTAGGCGGCGGCGACCTTCTCGGGAGCGAGGGTGAGGAACGAGGAGTCCGGCGGCACCTGCGTCGCGCCCACGTAGGGGGCGGCGAGCTCCGGCAGGTTGGTGGAGGCCTCGAGGTTCCCGACGTACGACGCCTTGTACTCGTCCCACGGCGTCTCTTGCGTCATCATCATGATCGTCGTGGTCGGGGTCGCGGCATCCGCCGACTCCACCACGGTCATGAGCGTGCGCGGCCAGGTGCCCGTCGTCTGCGGCAGCACGATCTGAACCGGCTCCGCGGGAATGGCCGGGAGCGCCGGGCGGTCGGGCAGAGCCGCACGCAGCGTGTAGTTGGTGGCGCGCTCGGCGAGCGCCGGTCCGGACAGGCGTTGGGCGGCGGCGTTCTGATCGAGCGCCGCGTCGGCCGAGGAAACAGTGCTCGACACGCGCGCGACGATCCGCTTCGCCTGCGCCTCGGTCACGGCGGGCGGGAATTGCCCCTCGGGAACGACGACCGTGGGCGTCGGGCTCGGAGTCTCGGATGCCGCCAACTGCGGCCAGGCGTCCGCCGAGCAGCCGGCGAGCAGCGCGACGGAGACGCCGAGGGCCGGGACCGCGACGAGTGCGCGCCGGCCGCGCGAGCCTGTCCCGCGGCGCGCGGGGCTCTCGCTCACGACCCCCTTGGACGCGGACGCGTCGCGAGCTGCGGCATCCGACTCGGCGATGGAGATGGGCTCCGTGACCGGCAGGGGCAATCCCTTCCGGCGCGGGCGCCGCGAACGGCGCACGTGCCGGATGCCGAGCAGGTAGAGCACGAGGCCCGCGAGCAGGGCGATACCGCCGCCGACAATGAGCGGACCCGCCCAGGGCGTCGAGTCGTCGATGGGCCACGTGACGCTGATGTTCGACGGCGCGGGAGCCGTGCCGTCGGATGCCACGAGCACGCTCATGTCGTCCGGCAGCTGCAGGGTGGTGGACAGCGACCCGGTCTGCTCGTACTCGTCCAGCCACAGGTCGTTGTCGATCGGACTCCGCCCCGCGGCGGCGTGGGAGGTGGGTGTCACGGTCGGGGCCTGATCGGCGGTCTGCACCGTCCCCTCACCGTCCACGGTCACCGCGGTGTAGTCGACGTCGGCGAGCCACGCCTTGAGGTCGGCCGTGCGCCCGTAGGAGACGAACACCGCGCCGTCGCCCTCGACGCGCAGCGTCTGGGCGCCCGGGACGCTCGTGAGCACGGAGCCGTCGATCAGCGTGTACGCCGCCGACCCCTCCGTCTGCACCGACGTGGTGGTCTCAGATGGACCCTGGAAAACCGTGCGCTGAGCGATCCCGGCACCGATCATGGCGGCGGCGATGACGAACGCCACCACGGCCCAGACGAATCTCACGCTTCACACCATCCCCACCGGCAGCTCGGGCGCCACCGAAGAATCGACGTTTCAGACTATCGGAGGGCGGCTGAAAGTTCGCGGCGAGGCTCGCGCCTCGCCGATCCCGCCCGCACGGTCACTATCCTGACGAGACGGGCGCGTGCCCGGCTGAGGCGGGAGTCGTTCGGCATGAAGATCCACAACCCCTTCCGGGTCGCACTCCTGGCGACTCTCGGAGTCGGCGTCGGCCTGCTGCTCATCGGGAGCGTGCAGAACCTCTCGACGATCCTGCTGTACGTCGGGACGGCCCTGTTCCTGTCGTTGGGCCTCGACCCCGTGGTGTCTTTCCTGGAGCGGCGCGGTCTGCCCCGCTGGGCGGCCGTCCTCGTGACGATCCTCGCGGTGCTCGGCGTCTTCGCCGGCATCATCTTCATGGTCGTGCCGATCATCGTCAGCCAGATCGCCCAGCTGATCTCCCAGGTCGAGCAGCTGCTGCAGCCGGGACGCTGGAACGAGATCGTCACGCAGGTGCAGCAGTGGGTGTCCGACTCCCTTCCCTGGCTCAAGATCGACGACGTCTGGGCCGGCATCCAGCACTGGTTCACGACCCTCGACGTCGGCTCGATCTCCACGGTCATCGGCAACAGCCTGCTCACGGGCGCCGGCGCCGTGGCAGCAGGTCTCGGCGGCGCGTTCATCGTGCTGATCCTGACCATCTACTTCACGGCATCCACTCCCTCGCTCAAGTCGGCGGTGTACCAGCTGGTCCCGGCGTCCAAGCGCGCGCGCTTCATCGAGCTCGCCGAGAAGATCACCGACTCCGTGGGTTACTACGTCATGGGGCAGGTGAGCCTGGGCGTCATCAACGGCGTGCTCAGCGCCATCTTCCTCACCATCATCAACGCGCCGTTCCCGGCCGTGCTCGCCGTGATCGCGTTCTTCTTCTCGCTCATCCCCCTGGTGGGAACGCTGACGGGCTCGACGATCATCGTGCTCACCTGCCTCATTCCGGGTCTCGGAACGCCGGGGTGGGCGATCATCGCGGCGGCGATCTACTACCTCGTCTACATGCAGATCGAGGCGTACGTCATCTCCCCGCGTATCATGAACCGCGCGGTGTCGGTGCCGGGCTCGGTCGTCGTGATCTCGGCGCTGGCCGGCGGCGCACTGCTCAACCTGCTGGGCGCCCTCATCGCGATCCCCGTGGCCGCGAGCATCCTCATCATCTACCGCGAGGTCATCATCCCGCGGCAGAACGAGCGCTGAGCTCAGCCGACGACGTCGCCGTCCCACTCGGTGGGGAGCGGAAGGGCGTCGGGGGCGACCGCGGCGACGATCTCGGTGAGCACGCGGCGCGTCTGCGTCTCGCCGACCCACAGATGCTTCCCGCCTTCGACGGCGATGAGCGTGGCATCCGGAATCGACGCGAAGCGCTCGCGGGCCTCGTCGGGTCGCAGGTAGTCGTCGAACTCGGGAACCAGCACGACCACCCGGCGCTCGTCTCCCGCCCACGCCGCGACCTCGTCGGCGGTCGCCCGATGCAGCGGGGGCGACAGCAGGATGACGCCCTCGATGTCGTGGTCGCGGCCGTACTTCAGCGCGAGCTCGGTGCCGAACGACCACCCCACCAGCCAGGGGCGGGGCAGACCGCGCTCGCGCACGAAATCCATCGCCGCCGCCACGTCGAAGCACTCGTTCGCTCCCCCGTCGAAGGCGCCGTCGCTCGTGCCGCGGGGAGACGTCGTGCCCCGGGTGTTGAACCGCAGCACCGCGAGATCGGCGAGGGCCGGCAGGCGGCCGGCCGCCTTGCGCAGGATGTGCGAGTCCATGAACCCGCCTGCCGTGGGCAGCGGGTGCAACGTCACAAGGGTCGCCACCGGCTCGCGGTCGAGGGGCAGGGCGAGCTCGCCGACGAGGGTGAGCTCATCGACCGTGTGCAGGGCGACGTCTTCCCGGCGTGCGGGCAGAAGGACGGGTCCGCGAATCTCCATCAGGCGATCCTCCAACAGTGGGTGTGCCAGTGCCGACGTGCGGCGAGATCCGCCGCGTCGCCGAGCACGCCGTCGGCGCGCCAGACGACGAGGTGGGGGGTGCCGGAAGCGACCGTGCGTCCGCATCCGGGGCAGATGTAGTCCTTGACCGCCTGCGGCCCCGAGAGCGGCTGCACGGTCCATTCCGATCCGCGCTTGACCTCGGTGCGCTTCCACCCGGCGATCAGACGATCGAGCGAGTCGTCGCCGCGACCCGGATCGGGGCGGCGCTTACGTGAGCGGGGCATGGATGCCGCTCACCACCAGTGGTTGCTCGTCCAGAACGCGTACGCGCCCGCCCAGCTGCCGTATCGGCCCGTGGCGTACCCGGTCGCCCAGCGCAGGTTGTCGACCGGGTCGTACCCGTTGCCGGGGACCTTGCTGCACGGCAGGGCCTGCACGAGACCGCACGCTCCCGAGGAGCGGTTGGTGGCGTTCGGATTCCACCCGCTCTCGCGGCTGACGATGTAGTCGACGTAGCCCATGTCGGCATCCGAGATGCCGGCGGCGGCCATCCATTCCGCGGGCGCTCCCCCGCCGGAGTAATACAGCGGCCCTCCGCCACCGCCACCGCCGTCCCCGCCGGCCGACGAACCCGAGTCGCTGCTGCGCGTCTGCGTGGGCGTCGGGGTGGGGGTCGGCTTCGGCTTGACGTACACGTTGTAGCTCGAGCGTTGCAGGTCGGGGGCCTGCTTCTCGCCCGAGGTCGACACCGCCTGCGTGTCACCGAGGCCCTCCGCGTAGAGGGTGACCGTGCGGGGCTCCTCGGCCTGCGCCGGCGAGAACGCGGCGCTCATGGGCCCGACGTAGGCGGCCGCGAACAGGACCGCCGCGCACGCGCCGAACACGCCGACCACGCCGCGACGACGGGACCAGCGTGGCGCCGAGCGGCGCGGAAGAGCGGGGGGTACCACGTCGACCGACCCGACGCCTCGACGGGCGACGCGGTCCGATGATCTACGCGAGAGTTCCGAGCCAGAAGTCACAGTGCGGCCGAGTCTACCGACGAGTCGGAACGGGTGTCATCCTGATGCCTCATCCGACGGCGAGCATGACCTCGACGACGGCGTCGAGCACCGCATCGACCTGGGTCTCGCGGTATCCACCGCGCTGCAGGCGGAATGCGACGGCGCGTACCTGGTCGGGCGTCACGGGGTCGCCCGCCGCGAGGTAGCGCGCGACGCGGTCGGCGACGACGTCGACTTCGTCGACCCGGTACCCGTAATGCAGCAGCGACACGCGCTCGAAGCGCTGTCCGCGCGGCCGACCGAGACGGTCGAGCACGACCTGGGCGGTGTCGCGCGTCTCCGCGACCCAGGCCCGCGCCCCGAGCCGGGAGAGAGCGTGCTCGCGCTCTCGTGCGGCGAAGGCGTCTTCGACCCGACCCAGGGCCGCGTCGACGGATGCCACGGCGTAGCCGCCCTTGACCAGCGGGAACGACACCGCGCGAACCTCCGACGAGCGCAGGACGCCGGGGTCGTCGGCTTCGAACGCGTCGCGCGCGCGGGCGAGGAATGCGTCGACGGCGCGCTTCTCGTAGCCCTTGGTGCGTCCCGTCGTCTCGGGGAAAGGGGTCGCGGCGACCTTGTCGTGGATCGGGGTCTCGGTCATGACACTCCCAACGGGGCGAGCAGATAGAACATCACCAGAGCGGCCGTCGCCGACGGCAGGATCGAGTCGAGGCGGTCGAGCACCCCCCCGTGTCCGGGTAGCCACGAGCTCATGTCCTTGATGCCGAGGTCGCGCTTGACCATCGACTCGCCGAGGTCGCCGACGGTCGCCGTGGCCAGCACGGTCGCGCCGAAGATGAGCCCGGCCCACCACGGGACCTGGAGCATGAACACGGCCAGAAGCGCCCCGGCGACCAGAGCCGCCACGCACGCGCCCGCGAAACCCTCCCAGGTCTTCTTCGGGCTGATGCGCGGAGCCATCGGATGCCGCCCGCCCCGACCGAATGTGAGGCCCGAGATGTACGCACCGGTGTCGGCCGCGACGGCGAGGATGAGGAACGCGAGAACCCACCACTCCCCACGCGGCTGAGCGAGCAGGATCATGGCGACGCTGGTGAGGAACGGAACGTACAGCTGCACGAACCCCGCGACGAGCACATCGCCGATGACGTCGATGCGCAGCCGTCCGTCGGCGGCGAAGAGCTGCGCCACCAGCCGCCACACGACGACCACGACGACCGCGACGAGGGTGGCGATCCAGTGCACCCAGGCGCCGAGGAAGAACCCGCTGAGCAGCAGCACGAACCCCATGACCAGCTGCGGGACGACGTCGACGCGCCGCCCGGCGACCTGCAGGGCTCGGCTGAACTCGACGACCCCCAGCACCATCGCGGCCGCGGCGAAGAGGACGAAGGCCCACTTCACGAAGATCAGCGAGGCGATCACGATCGCACCGATCCCCACGCCGATGAGCGTCGCGACGATCAGGTCGCGCCCCGTGCGCTGCTTCAGACGCTCGTTCGCCTGGTCGAACTCGGCGCGCGCGTGCGCGATGTGCTGCTCGGCATCCGATCGCATGGCACGCAGCTGCGACTCGATCGCCGTGACCCCCTCGCCCGTCGTCGGACGGCGCGTCGGATCGGCACGACGGACGTCGAGCGGGTCGACCGGCTCGGCGTCACCGGTCTCAGGGGCGTCGGGCATGCGGGTCAGACCTCGAGAAGCTCGGCCTCTTTGCGCTTGAGCGCGTCGTCGATCAGGTCGACGTGCGTGCGCGTGACGGCGTCGAGCTCCTTCTCGGCCCGAACGAGCTCGTCCTCGCCGACGTCGCTCTTCAGGGCGTCGAGGTCGTCCTTCGCCTTGCGGCGCAGGTTGCGCACCTGCACCTTCGCGTCTTCTCCCTTGCCGCGCACGATCTTGACGTACTCCTTGCGGCGGTCCTGCGTGAGTTCCGGCATGGTGACGCGGACGATCGTGCCGTCGTTGGTGGGGTTGACGCCGAGGTTCGGCATGTCGCGGATGGCCTGCTCGATGGCCTTCAACGCGGACTTGTCGTAGGGGTTGATGACGAGGGTGCGCGCCTCGGGGTTGTTCAGCGACGCGAGCTGCGCGAGAGGGGTGGGCGACCCGTAGTAGTCGACCAGGACCTTCTGGAACATCTGGGGGTTCGCGCGTCCGGTGCGGACGGTCGCGAAGTCCTCCTTCGCGGCCTCGACGGCGCGATCCATTCGCGCTCCGGCATCGGCGAGGACATCGGCGATCACGGTGACTCCATTCGTTGGACTGAGGTGCCAGTCTAGTCGCGCGCGGGCCCGGCTCCCCGGGCCCGCGCGGCGCGTCACGCGGTGACGAGGGTTCCCATCTCGTCGCCCAGCAGCGCACGGGTGACGTTGCCGGCCGGCTCCATGCCGAACACGCGCATGTCGATGCCGTTGTCCATGCAGAGGCTGAACGCCGTCGAGTCCACGACCTTGAGGCCCTTCTGCAGCGCGTCGCTGTAGGTGAGGTGGTCGAGCTTGGTGGCACTGGGGTCCACGCGCGGGTCGGCCGTGTACACGCCGTCGACGCCGTTCTTGGCGACCAGCACCTCGGTCGCACCGATCTCGAGCGCGCGCTGGGCGGCGACGGTGTCGGTGGAGAAGTACGGCAGGCCGGCGCCGGCGCCGAAGATCACGACGCGGCCCTTCTCGAGGTGACGCACGGCCCGTCGCGGGATATAGGGCTCGGCCACCTGCGTCATCGAGATCGCCGACTGCACGCGCGTGGCGGCTCCCGCCTGCTCGAGGAAGTCCTGCAGGGCCAGGGAGTTCATCACGGTGCCGAGCATGCCCATGTAGTCGGCGCGGCCGCGATCCATGCCGCGCTGGCTGAGCTCGGCGCCGCGGAAGAAGTTGCCGCCGCCGACCACGATCGCGATCTCGACCCGGTCCACCGCCTCGGCGATCTCGCGTGCGATCTGGCTGACGACGTCGGGATTGACACCCAGTTGGCCTCCGCCGAACGCCTCCCCCGACAGCTTCAGCAGAACCCGGCGGCGCTTGGTGGCTTCATCGATCACGTGTGGTGTCCTCTCGTCTTGAACAAACTATCCCCCCGCCGACGCCGACCGATACGGGCCGCGGGCAGGGAAAAGGCCCGGGATGCCATGGCATCCCGGGCCTCATGACGGGCCCTGAGCCTGTCGAAGGGTTACGCGCCGACCTTGAAGCGGGCGAAGTCGGTCAGGGTGAGACCGGCGTCGGACGCGACCTTGGCGACGGACAGCTTGTTGTCCTTCGCGTAGTCCTGGTCGAGCAGGGCGACCTGCTTGAAGAACGCGTTAACGCGTCCCTCGACGATCTTCGGCAGGGCGGCCTCGGGCTTGCCCTCGTTGCGGGAGATCTCGGTGACGATCTCGCGCTCCTTCTCGACGTCGGCCTCGGGCACGGCGTCGCGGGTGAGGTACGAGGGGTTGGCGAACGAGATGTGCTGCGCGATGGAGCGAGCGGTCTCGGCGTCGTCACCGGTGTAGGCGAGGACCACGCCGACCTGCGGGGGCAGGTCCTTGCTGGTCTTGTGCAGGTAGACCTCGAACTTGTCGCCCGAGATGGTGCGCACGCGGCGCAGTTCGACCTTCTCGCCGATGATCGCGGCCTCGTCGGAGATGAGCTGCTCGACGGTCTTGCCCTCGGCGTCGGCGGCCAGAGCGGCCTCGACCGAGTCGGCACCGGCGGCGGCCGCCGCGTCGACGACCTTGTCGGCCAGAGCGATGAAGCGCTCGTTCTTGGCGACGAAGTCGGTCTCGCAGGCGAGCTCGAGCAGCGTGACCGAGCCGGCGTTCTCGCGAGCGACCACGAGGCCCTCGCTCGTCGAACGGTCGGCGCGCTTCGCGTTGCCCTTGGCGCCCTTGAGGCGCAGGATCTCGACGGCCTTCTCGACGTCGCCGTCGGCCTCTTCGAGCGCCTTCTTGGTGTCGACCATGCCGGTGCCGAGCTGCTCGCGCAGCGCCTTGATGTCGGCGATCGTGAAGTTTGCCATGGTGTGGCGGTCTCCTTGTCGTTTGCGTTCTAGATGTGGGCCCGGCGGGGCCGTGTCGCCGCCCTCACGAGAAGGGGGCTGTCACGACCCCGCCGGATCGTAGCCTGTGCGGGTGACGCGCCGTGCACGCGGGGGTGACGGCGGCGTCGTGCGGCTTACTTGCTGTCGGTGGCCTCGGCGTCCGCGACCTCGGTCGCGGTCTCGCCCGACTCGGCGGCGACGGCCTCGTCGTGAGCCTCGGCGCCGGCGGCGTCGTCAGCCGACTCGGTCGCGGCCTCGGTGGTCTCGGCGTTGGTCTCGAGCAGCTCGCGCTCCCACTCGGCGAGAGGCTCGGCGGCCTCTTCCTCACCGGCGGGCTGGTGACGCTGGATGAGGCCCTCGGCCGCGGCGTCGGCGATGATGCGCGTGAGCAGGCTCACCGAGCGGATCGCGTCGTCGTTACCGGGGATCGGGTACTGGAACTCGTCGGGGTCGGCGTTCGTGTCGAGGATGCCGATCACGGGGATGCCGAGCTTCTTGGCCTCGTCGACCGCGAGGTGCTCGCGCTTGGCGTCGACGACCCAGATGGCCGACGGGGTCTTCTGCAGGTTGCGGATACCGCCGAGCGACTTGTGCAGCTTGTCGAGCTCGCGCTTCTTGAGCAGGAGCTCCTTCTTGGTGAAGCCGCTCTCGGCCGGGTTCTCGTAGTCGAGCTCCTCGAGCTCCTTCATGCGGGCGAGGCGCTTCGACACCGTCTGGAAGTTGGTGAGGAGGCCACCGAGCCAGCGCTGGTTGACGTAGGGCTGGCCCACGCGGGTCGCCTGCTCGGCGAGGACTTCCTGCGCCTGCTTCTTGGTGCCGACGAAGAGGATGGTGCCGCCGTGCGCGACGGTCTCCTTGACGAACTCGTACGCCTTGTCGATGTAGCCGAGCGACTGCTGCAGGTCGATGATGTGGATGCCGGAGCGCTCGGTCAGGATGAAGCGCTTGACCTTCGGGTTCCACCGGCGGGTCTGGTGTCCGAAGTGAACGCCGCTGTCGAGCAGCTGGCGGATGGTGACGACGGCCATGGTCGTACTCCTGTTTCTGGGCGCTTTCGCGCCGTGGTTGCGGTTATTCGCGCCGGACGGACCGTCCGGCGAGCCTGGTGCCCGGCGCACACCCGCCACCCGCCGGAGCGGAGGACCATGGGGTGTGGATGCCGCGCGGTGCGGCTTCTGGGAAGAAGACGCGATGCGCTGTGGGCACGCGGAGTCATCCCGACGTGCGGGATGCATCCCCCAGCATACAGGACGCCTCCTCCCCACCGCGTGCGCGCACGGGTCCGTCCCGATTCGCGCCGCGGCCGCCACGCGGAGGTGACGGGGAGGGGCAGACTCCCCGCCATGACTCCTCCTTCCGCGCGCCGACGCCTCGCTGCGATCGTCGTGATCCTGACCCTGTGCGCAGCGCTCGTCGGCATGAACGCCCCGGCTCGCGGGGACGGTGCGGCCCCCCTCGCCGAGCGCGGCTGGGTGTGGCCGGTCTCTCCGGTGAGGATCGTGCGCGGGTGGGAGGCCCCCGCGCACCCCTACGGTCCGGGCCATCGGGGCGTCGACCTCGCCGGCACGGAGGTGCGCGCTCCCGCCGACGGGGTCGTCGCCTTCGTCGGCGCGGTCGCGGGGCGCGGGGTGCTCACGATCGACCACGGCGGGGGCCTGGTGAGTTCGTTCGAGCCGGTCGTCTCGGACCTGGCGGTCGGTGAGCACGTGGCGCCGGGCCAGCCGCTCGCGATGGTCGCCGAGGGCGGGCACACCGCGCCCGCGACGGTACACCTGGGGGTCCGCCTCGACGGCGAGTACGTCAATCCGCTCCGTCTTCTCGGCGGCGTGCCACGCGCTGTGCTCCTGCCGTGCTGCTGAGCGGCGGAGGATGACTCGCGGTGTCGTTCCGGGGCGCTCCTCCCCGTGTCGGCGTCACCCCGGGCCCCTGCCTCGGGTCCCCGTCCTGCCCCGCTTCGGGCCAAGATCGGCTCACCGGCGCCCGGTCGCAGGGCGCCGCTCGGACATCCTGGTGCTCCCCCGTGTCGGGCGAGGATCGGGTTCACCGGCTGCCGTTCGGGGCGCTGCAACAGGGCTCGTGTGCTCCCCCGTGTCGGGCGAAGGTCGGCCTCACCGCTCCCGTTCGTGGGGCGCCGCCTCGGGCCCCGTCGTGCTCCCCCGTGTCGGGCGAAGATCGGCCTCACCGGCGCCCGGTCGAGGACCGGCATCACCCGATCTGATTGCCGCGACCCTCGATCGTCGTCGTTCCGATGCCCCCACCGGCGCGCACCACGTTGTCCTGCCCGCGAACGGTCACCGCCGAGATGGCACCCGCCGCCTGCATCGACGTACGGTCGCCGCTGAGGTCGACGCTTCCGATCCCGCCCGAGGATTCGACCGAGCCGTCGTTCCCCTGCACCACGACCATGTCTATTCCGGCGGCGACGACACGCGCCCGGTCGCCGGAGATCCGGAGCGTGCCGATGGACGCCCCGGAGGCGTCGACGGTGAGGGCCGACCCCGACACGGTCACTTCCGAACACGTGCCCGTGACACGCACGGATCGCTCGGAGCCCGAGATGTTCTGGCTGCCGCCGTCGCCGCACGAGAGCGCGCCGGGGTCGGCGACGGGGCTCGAGGGCTGCGGAGTGACGGTGACCAGCGGCGCGGATGTCGCATCGGCGTCCGGGGCCGGCGAGCGCGTCACGACCGAGGGCGACGGAACGGATGCCGTCGGGACGGATGCCGTCGGCGAAGCGTCCGAGGCTCCGTAACCGGGCGGGAGTCGCGTCTCGACCGGTTGGGGTTGCATCGCACACGCGGTGAGCGCACCGCAGGCGAACAACGCACCTGCGACAGCGGCGACGACTCGACGGGACGGCACGGCTCCCACGCTACGGGGTGCGGGGTCGCGCACGCCAGCCGGGGGCCGCCGGGCTCAGGCTCGAGGGTGGGCGAGACGGTACGCCTCCCGGAGCCTCTCCGCCGAGACGTGCGTGTAGATCTGAGTGGTCCCCAGACTGGCGTGGCCCAGGATCTCCTGCACGGCCCTCAGATCGGCGCCGCCGTCGAGGAGGTGTGTGGCGGCGGAGTGCCGGAGCGCGTGCGGGCCCAGCACGTCGGTCCCCAGCCGCGGACCGACGGTGCGCGACACGAGCGCATGGACGGCGCGCGGTCCCAGGCGCGACCCCTTCGCTCCGAGGAACACAGCTCGCGCGTCGCGGTCCGTGCCGTGTGCGGCGCCGCCCGAGCTGGAGCGGGCCGCCCGACCGCCATCGCCACGGGCTGCGTCGGGGCGCCCCCGGTCGCTGCGGGGGAGATCGTCGGACGCCTGCGCTTCCCTCCGGGCGCGGAGGACCGGCCGAGCCCGGACGAGGTAGGCCTGGAGGGCGCGCTCGGCCGGCAGTCCGAACGGCACGACGCGCTCCTTGTCGCCTTTTCCGCGTAGCCGGAGGGTCCGCCGTTCGTGGTCGATGTCGTCGAGGTCGAGTCCGCATGCCTCGGAGACCCGCGCCCCGGAGCCGTAGAGCAGTTCGAGAAGGGCGTGATCGCGGAGAGCGACGGCATCGCCCTGCGTCGCCGACTCGGCCACCGCGGCGAGCACCTCCGAGAGCGCGTCCTGCGTGGCCACGGCGGGGAGCGTCCGCCCGCGCTTGGGGGAGACGAGCCGTTGGGACGGATCGACGGTGACGAGGCCGGCGTCGCCCGCCCAGGCGAACATCCCGCGCACCGTCGAGGTGCGTCGAGCCGCGGTGGCTTTGCTCTTGCCCGCTTGCGAGGCGCGCCACTGCCATTCGCGAAGGTCGTCGACCCCGATCTCGGCGATCGGCGGATCGTTCAGGACGCGCACCAGGTCGTCGAGATCCGACCGATAGGCGCGGACCGTCGCGGCCGAGAGGCGGCGCACCTCCGCCAGGTGGGACAGATAGCCCTCGACCACCGCGGATGTACGCACCCTCCCACTTTGACTCCCGCCGTCGCCGAGCCGCGGGTGACGCGCGGGAAGCGCGCGAGCCGGTGCCCCGGCCCTCGGCCCGTCGCCGACGATGCGCTCCGCCCAGGACCGCCGCGCAGCAGCCGGACGCGGCGTCGCCCCCTCTCATGACCGAGTACTCCCCCGCGTCACCGAACGCCACGCGCCGTCGTCGTCGCGGACGGCACGACCCTCCAACTCCGCGAAGCCGAGCAGGACGGCGGCATCGTCACGGGCGAGTCCGCTCCGTCGTGCCACATCGTCGACCGACCTCGCCGATCGAGGCGACAGCGCGTCGAACAGCCTCGTGGTGTCATCGGTCCTGTCGGCATCGGCGGCGCGCCCACTGTCGCCCGCGGGAGCGCCGCCCGCGCCCAGCATTTCGAGGACGTCCGCCGCCGACGTCACGCACACGCCGTCGAATTCGCGCAGCACCCGATGGCATCCGGCCGACGCCGCACTCGTGATCGGACCGGGCACCGCCCCGAGCCGCCTGCCGAGCATCGCGGCGTGGCCGGCGGTGTTCAGGGATCCGCTCCGCCAGCCGGCCTCGATGACGACGACCGCGTGGGCCATCGCCGCAATGAGGCGGTTCCTCCCGAGGAACCGCCACTTCGTCGGCGCCGCTCCGCACGGGGTCTCGCTCCACACGGCCCCCGTCGCCGCGATCCGCTCCAGAAGACCCTCATGTCCGCGGGGGTACGGGCGGTCGACCCCTCCGGCGAGGAAGGCCACCGTCGTGCCACCCATCGACAGCGCACCCCGGTGGCACGCGCCGTCGATGCCGTAGGCGGCGCCGGAGATCACCACCGCACCTGCCGCCGCGAGCTCGGCGGCGAGATCGGCCGCCACACCTTCGCCGTACGCGGTCGCGGCGCGCGCGCCCACGAGAGCGACCGCGGGCGCATCCGACGGCGTCCCTCTCCCCCGTCGCCAGAGGGCGACCGGGGCGTGCGCCTCGAGATCTCCGAAGCGCGCTGGCCACGCCTCATCTCCGGGAACCACGAGGCGAGCGCCGCATCGCCGAGCCGCGTCGAGAGCGGCGTCGACCGCCGAACCCTGGAGTCTCGGCATCCATCGCGCTCGTGCCCGGTCGAGGGCGTCACCGCGGCCGTCCATCACCACACGGAGCGCTGCGGCGGCGCCGACGGCCGCGATCAGCACGCCCGCCTCGCTGTCTCCCGGCTCGACGAGCACGCTCCACACCGCGCGCGCATAGACCTCCGCCGGGTCGAGCGGTTCGTCGCCGAGGTCGACGCCCTCGCGAAGCCCGTCGAGCGCGCGGCGCGCCGACGCCTCGGACAGTTCGATGGGGATCATGAGGCGTTCGCTCCGCGCCGCAGGAAGAGCGCTCGACCGACGTCGGCTGCCTCCAAGCGGTCGTGGCCGGCGATGTCGGCGACCGTCCAGGCGACGCGCATGAGGCGGTCGTATCCGCGCAGCGTCAGGGCGCCTCGTCGCAGCGCGACGTCGAGCGGCGCGAGCACCTCGGAGCTCGGCGCAGCGGGTCCGCGCAGCCAGGTTCCGGGGACATCGGCGTTCCGCCGCCACGGCGTCTCGTCCCACCGTCGCGCGGCACGGGCGCGTGCCTCCGCCACCAGCGACCGGGCATGCGCCGTCGTCATCGTCGCGCCTGCGAAGTCGCGGCGCACCGACGAGACGCGTTGCAGGCGAAGGTCGATGTCGATGCGGTCCAGCAGCGGTCCCGACAGGCGCCGGGTGTAGCGGCGGATCGCTTGCGGGGCGCATTCGCACGTGGCTCCCGGGACGCCGTACTGCCCGCACGGACACGGATTGGTGGCCACCACCAGCTGGAACCGCGCCGGATAGGTCGCCGCCACGCCGGAGCGATGCACCTGGATCACCCCGCTCTCGAGCGGTTGCCGCAGGGCGTCCAAGACCGAGGCCGGGAATTCCCCGCCCTCGTCGAGGAACAGAACGCCCTCACTCGCCCGCGCGATCGCGCCCGGGCGGATCACTCCGGAGCCGCCCCCGATGAGCGCGGCCGCCGTCGCCCCGTGGTGGGGACTCTCGAACGGCGGTACGCGCGTCAGACGGGTCACGGTCTCGCCGGAGAGCGAGCGCACCGACGCGACGGACAGGGCCGCCTCGTCGTCGAGCGGCGGCAGGATGCCGGGCAGTCGGCGGGCCAGCATGGTCTTACCGGCCCCCGGTGGTCCGCTCATGAGGACGTGATGCCCGCCCGCGGCCGCCACCACGAGGGCCTCGACCGCCTCGCGCTGGCCCACCACGTCAGCCAGATCGAGCACGGCGTCGGCCGGTTCGGCAGATTCGGGCAGCTCGACGGCGGCCAGGTCGGGCGCCTCGCTGCTGCCCCCGTGCCAGCGCACCACGTCGGCGAGGCAGACGGCCGGGTACACCTCCATGCCGTCGACCAGTGCCGCCTCCGCCGCGTTCGCCTTCGGTACGGCGACCCGGGTCAGCCCCGCGGCGCGGGCCGCCACGACCGCGGGGAGCACCCCGGCCACGGGCCGCAGCCGACCGTCGAGTCCGAGCTCGCCGATGTGGACCGTGTCGGCGACGTGAGCGGCATCCATCCGCACGGAGGTCGCGAGGGCCGCGACGGCGATCGCGACGTCGAAGCCCGAGCCGCGCTTGGGCAGACTCGCCGGGGAGAGGTTGACGGTGATCCGCCGCTTGGGGAGGTCCAGGCCACGGTTGGCGCACGCATTGCGCACCCGCCGGCCCGCTTCGCCCAGGGCCTTGTCGGCCAGGCCGATGATCGCGAACTCGGGAGTCTGCGACGACACGTCCGCCTCGACCTCGACCAGGTCGCCGCGCAGTCCCGTCAACGCCACCGCCCACGTGCGCGCAACCGTCACAGGGCGTCCTCGAGGTGCTCGAGGCGCGCGTCGGCGGGATCGTCACCGATCAGGCCGATGACGTCGACCCGCAGACGACGCCCGCGCGCGTGCTGCGGATGCTCGGCGAGCCAGGCCATCGACAGCCGCCAGAGGCGCTCGGCCTTCCGTCGATCGACTGCCTCGAACGGGTGACCGTAGTCCTCACTGCGTCGGGTCTTGACCTCGACGATGACGAGCGTGCCGCTGCGCTCGGCCACGACGTCGATCTCCCCCTGTGGACATCGCCAATTGCGCGCCAGGATGCGGTAGCCGTCGCCGATCAGATAGGCGACCGCGCGGTCTTCTCCGGCTCTGCCGAGGTCGTCTTTCGCTGCCATGCCCGAGAGCGTGGCAGCAGGCTCATCCTCCCCGTGGAGCCCGGAGCCCTGTCGGTGGATGGATCGAGGGAAGGCCGGAGTGGGGAGGAGGCGTCAGTTGTCGAGCGACAGTTCGTCGGGCAGCTGGAAGTCGTGGCGCGAGAGCTCCTCGACGTTGACGTCCTTGAACGTCAGCACGCGCACGGACTTCACGAAGCGGTCGGCGCGGTAGATGTCCCACACCCACACGTCGGTCATCGAGATCTCGAAGTAGAAGTCGTGCTCGGTGTCGCGGCGGACGACGTTGACGTCGTTCGCGAGGTAGAACCGGCGCTCGGTCTCGATCACGTAGGTGAACTGGCGCACGACATCGCGGTACTCGCGGTACAGGGCCAGTTCGAGTTCGCGGTCGTAATCCTCGAAGACGTCGTCATCCATGGTTTTCCCATCCTAGGCGCGCGCGACGACCGCAGCCGCACGGGAGCACCCGCCCGGGCGCGTCCACCCGGGTGTCAGAACAGCGTCGGCGCCGCCGCGATGGCCCACGAATGGCGATGGTGCGTGCTCATGCCGTGCAGGGAGATGGCCTCGCGGTGATCGAGGCTCGCGTAGCCCTTGTTCCGCGCCCACCCGTACACGGGCAGGTCGTCGTGCAGCCCGGTCATGAGGGCGTCGCGCGCGACCTTCGCGATGACGGACGCCGCGGCCGCACTCGCGCAGTCGCGGTCGGCCTTGATGACCGGGCGCACCGTCAGACCCGACTCCCCCGCCGGCGTGATGTAGTCGTGATTGCCGTCGAGGATGACGACGGCCTCCTCCGGGACGACGCCGTGAGCGCGCAGGTCGGCGATCGCGCGGACCGCGGCGAGCCCGAGCGCGCGGATGATGCCGATCTCATCGACCTCGACCGAGCTCGCCCACCCGACCGCGCTGTGCTGCACGAACGCCGCCGCGCGGGAGGCGACCTCCGGCCGGCGCGCCTCGGGAACGAGCTTCGAGTCGCGCAGACCCGCCGGCACGCGCTTACGCGAGCGGGCCGGATCGACCACGGCGGCGCCGACGGCGACCGGGCCTGCGAGGGCCCCTCGGCCGACCTCGTCGCACGCGATGACGATCGCGTGCTGCTTGAGCAGTCGGCGTTCCAGGGTGAGGGTCGGCTCGATCACTGCTGCCCCGGCGCGGGGACCCCCGCGAACACCTCGTGATGGAAATCGATCAGCCCGAACCGGTCGAAGGGCCAGGTGATGACGAACGCGCGGCCGACGACGTTGTCGATCGGAACGAAGCCCTGCCCCGGCTGCGCCTGGTTGAAGCGCGAGTCGCGCGAGCTGTTGCGGTTGTCGCCGAGGACCCAGAGGGAACCGTCGGGCACGGTGACGTCGTAGGGAACGGGTTCGGGAGCCGTGGCTCCCGGCGCCAGGCGCACGTAGCTCTCGTCGAGCGGCACGCCGTTGACGGTTGTCTGCCCCAGGGCGTTGCAGCAGACGACGTGGTCGCCCGGCGTGCCGATGACGCGCTTGATGAGGTGGTCGTCGCTGTCGGGGGCCGAAAGGCCGAAGAGGGACAGCACCCAGTCCACGCCCTCCACGAACGCGGACCGCTCCGGGGCCGGGGCCGTGTCAAGCCATCCACCCGGATCGCGGAACACCACGACGTCCCCCCGGGAGTACTCGCCGAAGCGCGGGGTGAGCTCGTCGACGAGGATCCGATCCTTGATCATCAAGGTGTTCTCCATCGACGCCGACGGGATGTAGAACGATCGCACCACGAACGTCTTGACCAGGAACGACACCAGCAGCGCGATGACCACGATCACGACGAGGTCGCGCAGGAACGACCCCCAGCCTCGACGGCGGACGGCGGAACGGGATGCCGGGGACACGGCATCCGGGGTCGAGGCGGTCTGGTCGCTCATGTTTCCTTCACCGGGTTCCCGCACACCGGAGAACCGCAGCAACAAGGGTCGCACACCCGCGTGCCGCACCGTGACCGCGTCGCCGCGAAAACGCCGAACGCCCCGTGGGGAAACCCACGGGGCGTTCGAGAGAGTCGACTCAGCGGTCGCGCTTCTCCTTGATCTTGGCCTTCTTGCCACGCAGGCTGCGCAGGTAGTAGAGCTTCGCGCGACGCACGTCACCACGGGTGACGACCTCGATGTGGTCGATCACGGGGCTGTGGACCGGGAAGGTGCGCTCGACGCCGACCTGGAAGCTGACCTTGCGGACGCAGAAGGTCTCGCGCACGCCGTCGCCCGAGCGACCGATGACGACGCCCTGGAACACCTGAATACGCGAGCGGTTGCCTTCGGTGATGTTGACGTGCACCTTGACGGTGTCGCCGGGGGCGAAGACGGGGATGTCGGAGCGGAGCGAAGCCGCGTCGACGGAGTCGAGGATCTGCATGATCGTCACTTCCTGCGACCGCCACAGGTCGATCGCACGATGAAAAGGGAAAAGGTGAGGCGTGCCCGAGCCGCGGATGCGGCGGACTCCCCTGAGGCAGAGCCGGTCAGGGCACAAAGGATCATTCTGCCATGTTCCGGCGTCGCGACCAAAACGTGCGTGCGCCAGCGGCGCCGCGGCGATCACTCCGCGCGTCGCGACTCCGACACGACGATGACGTCACCGTCGACCCTCTGCTGCGGACGCTCCTGCGGCGCCGGGATGTACGCGGTGCCATCGGTCGCGTGCAGCACGGTCACGGCGCCGCGGGCCTCGTTCCACACCTGAGCGAGCGATGACCAGAACAGCACGAGCGCTCCCACGACCGACAGCACGAGGAGCGGGAAGAACACCCGCGAGTCGAACAGTCCGAGCGCGACGATGACGAGGTGCCAGAGCCCGATGCCGACCGCGTCGCGCCAGGACACCGCGCGGGATTCGCGGACGCTCCCCCGTGCGCGGACCAGCAGCGACAGCAGCAGCTGCGAGACGAAGACGGCGGGCATGGCGACGAACAGCCAGAGCAGCGCCCACCCGCTCCCGCCCGAGAAGACGATCCAGCCGACGAACAGCCACAGCGGCAGCACGACGGCGGCCGGGAACATCCAGCGGAAGAACAGACGGCGCAGCACCATGAGCCGATGCTAGGGCGCGACCATGTGCGGCACCTTTGAGAAGTCCATGGCCGCGCCCGAGCCCACGGCATCCGCATCGATCGGGGAGAATGGAAGCTCGACGAAAGGGAACCACCATGATCGAACTGCGTACGCCGGCCGAGATCGACGCGATGCGCCCCGCGGGTCGCTTCGTCGCGGAGGTGCTGGCCACGCTGCGCGACGAGACCAAGGTGGGCACCAACCTCCTGCACCTCGATCGTCGCGCGCACGACATGATCCGTTCGGCCGGGGCGGAGTCCTGCTACATCGACTACCACCCGTCGTTCGGCGCGAGCCCGTTCGGCAAGGTGCTGTGCACCTCGATCAACGACGCCGTCCTGCACGGGCTCCCCCACGACTACGTCCTGCGCGACGGAGACCTCGTCTCGCTCGACTTCGCCGCCTCCGTCGACGGGTGGGTCGCCGACTCCGCCGTATCGTTCGTGGTCGGCACGCCCCGCGACGAGGACCTCGCCCTCATCGACACCACGCAGCGCGCCCTCGCCGCGGCGATCGACGCCGCGACGGTAGGTCACAAGATCGGCGACATCTCCGCCGCCGTCGCCGCAGTGGCGCACGCCGAGGGCCTGAGCATCAACACCGACTTCGGCGGCCACGGCGTGGGGCGCACGATGCACGGCGACCCGCACGTCGCGAACGACGGCAAGGCGGGTCGCGGGTATCCCCTCCGTGACGGCCTGGTCGTCGCCCTCGAGCCGTGGTTCCTCCAGACGACCGACGAGCTCGTGACCGACCCCGACGGCTGGACGCTGCGCAGCGCCGACGGCTCCCGCGGCGCGCACTCCGAGCACACCGTCGCGATCACCGCCGCCGGCCCGATCGTGCTCACCGACCGGTCGTTCCTCGGCGTCGACTGAGTTCGTGTTCCGGATGCCGCGGCCCCGGGGTCGCGGCATCCGTCGCGTTCGGGCCGCGCAGCACCGCACGGCAATCGCGGCGTCCGCCGGTCGCGGAACGCGCCGACGTCGGGCGCGGCCAACACGAGGTGGCGGCTGGACGCCGCCGGAGCCGGAACGCGGACGCTCAGTCGGCGAGCAGATCGGGGCGACGCGTCCGCGTGCGCTCGAGCTGCTGCTCACGGCGCCAGCGCGCGACGGCGCCGTGGTTGCCGCTCAGCAGCACCGGGGGTACCTCGCGCTCGCGCCACGTCGCGGGTTTCGTGAAGGACGGGTACTCGAGCAGGCCGTCCTCGTGCGACTCCTCGACGAGGCTCTCGGGGTTGCCGACCACGCCGGGCACCAGTCGGCCGATGGCCTCGATCATCGCCATCACGGCGACCTCGCCGCCATTCAGGACGTAGTCGCCGAGCGAGAGAAGCCGTACGTCGCCGAGCTCGGACGCGTAGTCGAAGACGCGCTCGTCGATGCCCTCGTACCGGCCGCATCCGAAGACCAGGTGCGGGGCCGTGGACAGCTCGCGGGCTATCGACTGGGTGAAACGCTCGCCCGCCGGAGAGGGGAAGACGATCACGGGGCGCGGATCGGCCTCGCCGACGATGGCGTCGAGGGCCTCGCCCCACGGCTCCGGCTTCATCACCATTCCGGCGCCGCCGCCGTACGGGGTGTCGTCGACCGTTCGGTGTCGATCGTGCGTGAACGCACGGAGATCGTGCACCTGCACGTCGAGGAGACCACTCTGCCGGGCCTTGCCGAGGAGGGAGACCTCGAGCGCGTCGAAGATCGTCGGGAAGATCGACACGACGTCGATGCGCACGTCAGTCCTCGGAGTGGGTGGGAGCGTCGTCGGCGGGTGCGTCGTCGGCGGAAGCCTGCTCGGACGTCGGCTCCTGCTCGTCGTCCGGCTCCGGGGGAAGCTCTTCGAACAGCCCCGCCGGGGGCGTGACCACGACGCGGCCGCCCGCGATGTCGACCTCGGGCACGATCGCGCTCACGAAGGGGACGAGCACCTCGCGGTCGTCGCCGGACTGCTTGACGATCAGCAAGTCCTGCGCGGGGAAGTGGTCGACGCGCGCGACGCGGCCGATGACCGCCCCGTCACGGACCACGTCGAGGCCGACGAGCTGGTGGTCGTACCACGCGTCGTCCTCGGCGGGCGCCTCGGAGGTGTCCTGATCGATCCAGAGGATCGCCTTGACGAGCTCCTCCGCCGCGGTGCGGTCGTCGACGCCCTCGAAGAAGGCCACCGGGTGCGAGTTCATCCAGCGGAACTCGCGGACCGTCAGCTCGCGGCCGTGCCACGGCGAGGACTCCGGAACCTGGAGGGTGAACGTGCTCCCCGGCGCGAAGCGTCCATCGGGGTCGTCGGTGTAGAGCTCGAGCTTGAACGCGCCCTTGAGGCCGTGGGCCTTCACGAGGCGTCCGACGCGGAGCTGGGTCTTGGCGGGCTGGGCGCCCGCGGTCTCGCCGTTCGTCATCAGTCGTCGGCGACGTCGACGCGCACGCGGCGGCCGTCGGCGAGAGCCGACACCACCGTGCGAAGTGCTTTGGCGGTGCGTCCGCCGCGCCCGATCACGCGGCCCCGGTCATCGGGGTGCACGCGAACCTCCAGCACGTCGCCGCGAGGCGAGGTGCTGGAACGGATGGTGACGGCATCCGGGTGATCGACGATCCCCTTGACGACGTGTTCGAGCGCGGCAGACAGCACGGGGATTACTCGGCCGAGGTCTCGGCGGCGTCCTCAGCGGGCGCCTCGGCGGGAGCGTCGGCCTTCTTCTCGGCCTTGGGCTTGACGACCGACTTCTTCGAGGCGTCGGCCTCGAACGCGGCCTTGGGCTCGCGGACCTTGACGGTCGAAACGGCGTCCTTGTCGCCCTTGAACTTGCCCCAGTCGCCCGTGAGCTTGAGGATGGCGGCGACCTGCTCGGTGGGCTGGGCGCCGACCGACAGCCAGTACTGCGCGCGGTCCGAGTCGACCTCGATGAACGAGGGCTCCTCGGTCGGGTGGTACTTGCCGATCTCCTCGATGACGCGACCGTCGCGCTTGGTGCGCGAGTCGGCGACGACGATGCGGTAGTAGGGCGCGCGGATTTTTCCGAGGCGCTTGAGACGGATCTTGACAGCCACGATGACTCCAAATGATGAAAATGAACGAACCGAACGCCTGGAGAGTGGGGTGCACACCCGGCGGAAGCTCAAAAGGGTGGACCGACACTGGATAGAGGGTCGAGTGGCGGGTCCAGCCCTCTATTCTGCCAGACGCGCGGACCTCGCGGTGACAGGCGACACGCCGCGACACGGAGGGTAGCGGAGGATCCGCGCGTCGGGGCCCCGTGTCAGACTGACCGCATGAGGCTCCCGTTCGCTGCATCGACGCGTTCGTCCGTGGGTCTGGAGTGGGAGCTCATGCTCGCCGACCGCGAGACCGGCGACCTGGTCCCGCGCGCCCCTGAGGTCCTCGAGGAACTCGAGGAGAAGTCGGCGCTCGAGCGCTTCACGGTCACCGGGGAGCTGCTCACCAACACCGTCGAAGTGACCAGCGGCGTCGGCCACACCGTCGCCGAGGCCGTCGACGACATCGGCGACGCGATCTGCGCGCTGCGCGAGGAGACCGAGCCGCGCGGCGTCGAGCTGCTCTGCGCCGGCAGCCACCCGTTCGCGCAGTGGTACGACCAGCAGGTGACCGACAAGACGCGCTATCACACGCTCATCGAGCGGACCCAGTGGTGGGGCCGCAACATGATGATCTGGGGCATCCACGTGCACATCGGCGTCGACGACGTCGACAAGGTCATCCCCATCGTCAACGCCCTCACCGTGTTCCTCCCCCACCTGCAGGCGCTGTCGGCCTCGAGCCCGTTCTGGGCCGGCGAACGCACGGGGTACGCCTCGAACCGCGCCCTCGTCTTCCAGCAGCTCCCGACCGCGGGACTCCCCTGGCAGCTGCAGACCTGGGACGACTTCGAGGGCTACCTCGACGACATGGTGCGCACCGGCGTCATGGCGGATGCCAGCGAAGTGCGGTGGGACATCCGTCCGGCGCCGAAGTGGGGAACGGTGGAGATCCGCGCGTGCGACGGGATGTCGACGCTGCCGGAGCTCGCCGCCGTCGCGGCCCTCGCGCAGACACTGGTCGAGCACTTCTCGCGCCTGCTCGACGAGGGGCGCGAGTTGCCCGGCATCCCGCCCTGGTACGCGCGCGAGAACAAGTGGCGTGCCGCTCGCTACGGGCTCGACGCCCGGGTGATCGTCGACCGCGAGGGCACGCAGCGCCCGGTGGTGGAGCACCTGCGCGAGACCATGGAGGAGCTCGCCGAGGTGGCGCTGGAGCTGAAGTGCGCGCGCGAGTTCGCGAGCCTCGAGACCATCCTCGCCACCGGGGGCAGCTCCGCTCGACAGGTCGCGGTGGCCGACGCGGCCGACGGCGACCTGCGCGAGGTCGTGCAGCATCTCATCCGCGAGTTCCGGGGTGGCCCCACGCTGCGCGAGCACCTCGCCGCGCTGCGCGTCTAGAGGGCGGTCTCCGCGCGTGTTCATAGGCGCGCGCTCGTAGGATCGCGTCATGCATTCTGCGCGCCGCGTCCGGGCGACCTCGCTGGTGGCCCTCTGCGCGGGAGCGGTGGCCCTGCTCGCCGGGTGCGCGGCCGAACCGGTCGGTGCAGCCCCCACGCCGTCCTTGGCGGCCCCGCAGCTGCCGGCGCCGAAGGCCACCGCCTCCGTCACGCCGAGTCCCGCGATCACCCCCGCGCCGGTGCGCACCGTCGCCCTGGGCGACTCGCTCATGTCGGGTTTCGGTCTCGATCCCGCCGAGGCGTGGCCGGTCATGCTGGCCGCGCGCGGCGAGGTGGCCATGACGAACCTCGCATGTGCCGGGACGGGCTTCGTCGTGCAGGGCGACTGCGGAACCACCTACGCGGGCTTCGTCCCCGCGGTCGCCGCTCTGCAGCCTCAGCTGCTCATCGTCGAATCCTCGAGCAACGACTTCTGGGAGGATGCCGACGAGATCCGCGCCGACACCCAGGACACGGTGGCCGAACTGCACGACGCCGCCCCCGATGCGCGCATCGTCGGGCTCAGCACCATCTGGAACGACGAGGACGACGTGCCCGACGACACGGCCGTCACCTCCGACGCGTTGCGCGAAGCCGTCGACGCGGTGGGCGGGACCTATCTCGACATCGGCCAGCCGCTGCGAGGTCACCCCGAGTGGATGCAGGAGGACGACGTCCACCCCACCCCCCGCGGGCAGCGGGCGATCGAGCAGACCGTCATGTCGGCGTTGCAGGACGCCGGCATTTTGCCCTAGGGCCTCGGATCGCGCCGGTCAGCCCCGACCGAGCATCTTCTGCAGCTCGGCGAGGTCGGCCTCGCTCGGTGCGTTCTGACCGCCGAGACCGAACCCCGAACCCGTGGGGGCGGTGGTCGCCGCGATCCCGGCGTTCTCGGCCGCCCGCTTGGCGGGGTTGCCCGAGCGCGACCCCTTGGCCTTCTGCTGCTTGCCGCGCTTCGACGAGGCGCCGGGCTTTCCGCCCACCGGCCCCATGCCGGGGATGTTGGGCACGCCGCCGCGCGCGACGGTCTTCATCATCTTCGCGGCCTGGTCGAATCGCTGGACGAGCTGGTTGACGTCGGTGACGGTCATGCCCGAACCGCGCGCGATGCGCAGACGGCGCGAACCGTTGAGGATCTTGGGGTTGCGACGCTCGGCCAGCGTCATCGAGCGGATGATGGCCTCGGTGCGGTCGATCTCGCGCTCGTCGAAGTCCTCGAGCTGCTGCTTCATGTTCCCCATGCCCGGGAGCATCCCGAGCATCTTCTTCATGGAGCCCATCTTCTTCATCTGCTGCATCTGCTCGAGGAAGTCCTCGAGCGTGAAGGTCTCCGTCGCGAGCTTTTCGGCGACCTTCATCGCCTCGGCCTCGTCGAAGGCCGACTGCGCCTGCTCGATCAGGGTGAGGATGTCACCGAGGTCGAGGATGCGGGACGCCATGCGGTCGGGGTGGAAGGGCTCGACGTCGTCGAGACCCTCACCGGTCGACGCGAAGATGATCGGGCGTCCGGTCACCGAGGCGACCGAGAGGGCGGCGCCACCGCGGGCGTCACCGTCGAGCTTCGACAGCACCACGCCGGTGAAGTCGACGCCGTCCTGGAAGGCCTTGGCCGTGTTGACGGCATCCTGACCGATCATCGCGTCGATGACGAAGAGCACCTCGTCGGGCTGGGTGGCCGTGCGGATGTCGGCTGCCTGCTTCATCAGCTCGGCGTCGACGCCCAGACGTCCGGCGGTGTCGATGATGACGATGTCGTGCTGCTGACGCGTCGCGTAGGCGACGCCGTCGCGGGCGACCTTGACCGGGTCGCCGACGCCGTTACCCGGCTCGGGGGCGTAGATGGTGGCACCGGCGCGCTCGGCGACGACCTGCAGCTGGTTGACGGCGTTGGGACGCTGGAGGTCGCACGCCACGAGGAGGGGCGTGTGGCCGTCCTTCTCGAGCATCTTGGCGAGCTTGCCGGCGAAGGTCGTCTTTCCGGAGCCCTGGAGGCCGGCGAGCATGATGACGGTCGGCGGGTTCTTGGCGAACTGCAGACGGCGCTGCTGTCCGCCCAGGATGCCGATGAGCTCGTCGTTGACGATCTGCACGACCTGCTGCGCGGGGTTCAGCGCCCGGTTGACCTCGTCGCCGAGGGCGCGCTCGCGCACCGCGGCGGTGAACTCCTTGACCACGGGCAGCGCGACGTCGGCGTCGAGGAGGGCGCGGCGGATCTCGCGCACCGTCCCGTCGACATCGGCGGGCGTGAGCTGGCCCTTCTTCCGGAGGTTGCGGAAGGTCTCTGTGAGCCGGTCGGAAAGGGTGCCGAAAGTCGCCATGATGAGTCGAGTTTACGCGGCGACGGCCCGGACCGCCGCCGGGGACGGCCCGACACCGGATGCCGGCCCCTCACGCCGCGGCCAGGGCCTCCGACATCGCGTCGGTCAACGAGCGGCCGGCGGTGTGATCGGCCCATGCCCAGACGGCGGCGAGGACGGCCGCCGACAGAGCGCCCGCGCGCACCTGCGCGGCCAGGGGTGCGGCGCCCTCGCGGACCAGCCGCGCGGCGGCCTCGCGCTGCAGGCGGAACTGGCGGATCGCACGATCGCGATCCAGCTCGGCGGCGATCCCCATGGCATCCGCGTTGACGATGGCGAGTGCGAGGGCGTCCGGGGCGAGCCCGTCGCCGATCGCGGCGAGGACCTCGAGAGGGGCGCCCCCGTCGCGCAGGTCGGCGACCGCCGCGTCGACCCGTTCGTCGAAGCCCGACCACAGCACATCGCTCTTGGCGGAGAAATAGTTGAAGAAGCTCGAGCGGCTCACGCCGGCACGGCGGGTGATGTCCGAGACGGAGGTCGCGTCGTACCCCTGCTCGAGGAACAGCTCGCACGCGGCCTCCGACAGCACTTCGCGCGAGGAGGCGCGCGGTCTGCCGCTGCGGGGCTCGGGGGTCACCGCTCCAGACTATGTCGCGACCCGGGATGTATTGTTGGACTCAATCCAACATCGGAGGGGTCGATGATCGACATCCACGACGCCGGCCTCGCGCCGCACTACGTCCCGTATCTCGACGGCTGGGCACACCAGCGTCGCATCCACGCGGACGTCGTGGCCGGCACCCGCGCCGACACCCTGCTCCTGCTCGAGCACGAGGCCGTCTACACGGCGGGGAAGCGCACCGAGGCGCACGAGCGCCCCGACGACGGCACCCCCGTGGTCGACGTCGACCGCGGAGGCAAGATCACCTGGCACGGGCCGGGGCAGCTCGTGGGATACCCGATCGTTCGCCTGCCCGAGCCGATCGATGTCGTCGCGCACGTCCGGCGCCTCGAGGCGCTGCTGATCGACGCCCTCGGTGCGAACGGCGTCGACGGGTTCCGCGTGGAGGGACGCAGCGGCGTCTGGGTCCGACGCCCCCTCGGCGTCGACAAGATCGCGGCGATCGGTGTCCGCGTCGAAAAAGGAGTGACGATGCACGGCTTCGCCGTCAACTGCGACAACACCCTGGCGGGGTTCCGGCACATCGTGCCGTGCGGGATCTCGGATGCCGGCGTCACCACCGTCAGCGAGGTGCTCGGGGCCGACGTCTCCCCCGCCGACCTCGTGCCCGCCATCGAACGCGTCTTCCGCGCCGAGTACGCGGCGGTCGCCGCATGAGCGCCTGCGGGACCGGCGGCGCCGGGGCTCCGGCATCCACCGCCCCGAACGGGCGGAAGCTGCTGAGGCTCGAGGTGCGCAACGCCGAGACACCGATCGAGCGCAAGCCCGAGTGGATCAAGACCAAGGCCAAGATGGGCCCCGAGTACACCGCGCTGCAGAACCTCGTGAAGACCGAGGAGCTGCACACCGTGTGCCAGGAGGCCGGGTGCCCCAACATCTTCGAGTGCTGGGAGGATCGCGAGGCCACCTTCCTCATCGGCGGCTCGCAGTGCACGCGCCGCTGCGACTTCTGCCAGATCGACACCGGCAAACCCGCCGATTACGACCGCGACGAGCCGCGCCGCGTGGCCGAGAGCGTCACGCGCATGCAGCTGCGCTACGCCACCGTGACCGGCGTCGCGCGCGACGACCTCCCCGACGAGGGCGCCTGGCTGCACGCCGAGACGGTGCGTCGCATCCACGCCGAGAACCCCGGCACGGGAGTGGAGATCCTCGCGACCGACTTCTCGGGCAACCCCGCGCACCTCGACGAGGTGTTCTCTTCGCGCCCCGAGGTGTTCGCGCACAACGTCGAGACGGTGCCGCGCATCTTCAAGCGCATCCGTCCCGCCTTCCGGTACGACCGCTCCCTCGGGGTGCTGAGCGCCGCGCGCGATGCGGGACTCATCACGAAGTCGAACCTCATCCTCGGCATGGGCGAGGAGCCCGAGGAGGTCGTGCGGGCGCTCGAAGACCTGCACGCAGCGGGTACGGACATCATCACGATCACGCAGTACCTGCGCCCCACCCCGCGCCACCTCCCCGTCCAGCGCTGGGTGAAGCCCGCGGAGTTCGTGGAGTTCAAGGAAGAGGCGGAACGCATCGGCTTCCTCGGCGTACTGGCGGGCCCGCTGGTGCGCTCGTCGTACCGCGCGGGGCGCCTGTGGGCGCAGTCGATGGTGTCGAAGGGGCGCGAGATCCCCCCGCACCTCGCTCACCTCGCGAAGGACATCGCCTCCGCCGACGCCGGCTTCGCGCAGGCGGTGTGAGCCGACGGATGCCGGGAGCGTCCGCCCCGCAGCGGATGCCGCGGCATCCGCGAGCCGAGGCGTGACGCGTCAGACCGGCCAGACGTACGGCAGGTCGTCGGCGACGTCGCCGAACCGCGGGACGTAGAACTCCGGGTCTTTGCGGACGAGGTTGGAGCGGTGCGCGAGGTGGAACGCCTCGTCCCCGATCCAGGGCGGGAGGTCGAGATCGCTCTGCGCGGTGCCGTCGACCTCGGGTGCGAACGCCAGGATCTTCTCGCGCACCGTGTCGGCGTGGCCCTGGGCGATCCACTCGTCGGACATCACGAGACCGTAGGCGACCAAGGCCGGCAGGTGGCCGTCCCACATCTTCGCGGCCGGGTGGTGGCGCCAGCCGTGACCGGGCACGGTGAGCGCTCGGAGCAGCTGGAACGTCTCGACGCGCTGCTTGCCGAGGCGCTTCGGGTCGAGGGCGGCGGCGGAGTCGCGGAACGACGGGTACGGCAGGAAGGTCTGCACGATCAGTCGGCGCTGGTGACCGACTGCACCCGCCCGTCGGAGGCGAGGTTGACCAGGAGCACGTCGTCGGTGGCATCGGGATCGAGCGCGTACTCGAGCACCGCGAACGGGTCGGCGCCGCCGTGCTCGTCGGCGAGGATCGTCATGCTCATCAACTGCAGGGCCTTGATGACGTCGATATGGGTGTCGCCTGACGCGTCGAGGAGCAGGTCGTCGAGCTCGTCGCCCAGGGTCGCCTGCTGCTGGAGGATGTACTCGGTCACCTCGCTGGTGCGCGAGTCGAGCTCGTTGACCATGGCATTGCGGGCGGCGAGATCGACGGCCTCGAGCGACGAGATGAGCGAGGCGGCGACGTCGAGGGCCTCGGTCGACACGTCGTCCTGGTCGGGCGCGGTGAGGTCGACCGTCACGCTCTGGTCGCCGAACTCGACGTTCTCGCTCCAGAAGATCGACCCGTCGGGGCCCGACTCGAGGAGTCCGAAGAAGTCGTGCTCGATCGCCATGAGTCCCATGTAAGCATCACGCGCGGGCTTCGGGAAGGAGACCCGCCCGGAGCCGACGGTGCGGTATGGGCGCTCAGTCGACGAGCGACGCGGCGAACACGTGCGGGGTGAAACCGGTGAGATCGCCGATGCCCTCGCCCTGGCCGAGCAGCTTGACGGGAATGCCGGTGCGCTCCTGCACCGCGAGGACGAACCCGCCTCTCGCGGAACCGTCGAGCTTGGTGAGCACGAGCCCGGTGACGCCCGCGCTGTCGAGGAACGCCTGCGCCTGCATGAGCCCGTTCTGGCCCGTCGTGGCATCGAGCACCAGCAGCACCTCGCTGATGGGGGCCTGCTTCTCGACGACGCGCTTGATCTTGCCGAGCTCGTCCATGAGTCCGCCCTTGGTGTGCAGGCGCCCAGCCGTGTCGATGAGCACGATCTCGGTGGCGGTCTCCTTGGCGTGGGCGACGGTCTGGAAGGCGACGGATGCCGGATCCTGACCCTCGTGCTGCGGGCGCACGATCGTGGCTCCCCCGCGCTCGGCCCACGTCGCGAGCTGGTCGACGGCGGCGGCGCGGAACGTGTCGGCGGCTCCGACCACCACGGTACGGCCGTAGCGCTGAAGGAACTTGGCGAACTTGCCGATCGTCGTCGTCTTGCCGACGCCGTTCACGCCGACCACGAGCACGACGGCGGGACGCTCGGTGAGGCGCAGCGTGGTGTCGAACTTCGCGAAGTGCTCCTCGAGCGTCTCGCGCAGCATGCGCTGCAGATCTCGGGGATCGGTGGTGCGATAGCGGTCGACCTTCTCGCGCAGTTCGTCGATGAGGCGCTCGGTGACGTCGGGACCGAAGTCCGCGGTCAGCAGCGCCGTCTCGAGGTCGTCCCAGGTCGTCTCGTCGATGGTGGGTTTGACGAACAACCCGCGCAGCGCGCGGCCCAGCGACCAGGAGTTCTCAGCCATTGCTTCAGCTTACGGGGGCGGCCTCGTCGCGGGCGGCGGCGGGGGCAGCCGGTCGCGACGCCGCGCGGTCGCCCACGCGCTGCCCCACCACAGCCGACACCCCGTCCTGCCGCATCGAGACGCCGTACAGCGCGTCGGCGATCTCCATCGTGCGCTTCTGATGGGTGATGACGATGAGCTGGCTGCTGGCGCGCAGCTTCTCGAACACCCCGAGGAGCCGGCCGAGGTTCGCGTCGTCGAGGGCCGCCTCGACCTCGTCGAGGATGTAGAAGGGGCTCGGGCGCGCCGTGAAGATCGAGGTCAGGAACGCCACCGCCGCGAGAGAACGCTCCCCGCCGGAGAGAAGGGACAGCCGCTCGATCTTCTTGCCGACGGGCCGCACAGCCACCTCGATGCCCGTGGTCAGCGGGGAGTCGGGATCGGTGAGCGAGATGCTGCCGGAACCGCCGGGGAAGAGGATCGGGAAGATGTCGGTGAACGCCGCCCGGGTGTCCTCGAACGCGGCGACGAAGATCGTCTGCATCCGCTCGTCGAGCTCGGCGATGATCGTCTGCAGATCGGCGCGCGTCTGCTGCAGGTCGGCGAGCTGCTCGGTGAGGAAGGCGTGCCGCTGCTCCAGCGCCGCGAACTCCTCGAGCGCGAGCGGATTCACCCGGCCAAGCTGCCCGAGCTTGCGCTCCGCATCCTGGAGGCGGCGTTTCTGAGCCGCGCGGTCGAAGGCCGTCGGCTGCCCATCGCCATCTGCGGGGACACCCTGGTCGGGACCGTATTCCGAAACGAGAATGTTCTCCTCGAGCGCCAGTTCCGATCGCACGCGTTCGAGCAGGCTCGTGACGTGGAGCTTCTTCTCGTGCATCTGGAGCTCGAGACCGTGCACGTTCTCGGTCAGGCGCGCGAGGCGTTCGCGCACGGCCGCCTCCTCCGCACGGGCGCGGGTCAGCTCGTCGGTGACCGCGGCGCGCGCGGTCTCGGCCGCCGCGAGCTCCACGCGAGCCTGGCTGACCGAGCGGTCGACCGAGTCCAGGAGGGCCGGGAGCGCCCCGGCGACCTCGGCCGCCACCTCGCGCTGGGCGCGGCGGATCACGGCACGGCGGGCGGCTTCGTCGGCGGCGGCGCGTTCGCGTTCGCGCTGCTGCTCGAGCTGCACGATGCGCAGTTCACCGGCACGCACCCGCTCCCTGAGCGTTTCGATGTCGAGGCGCGCGCGCATCTCGCGCTCGCGCGCCGTCTCGACCTCGGCGGCCAGGGGCTCCCTCGCCGTTGCGTCCAGCAGCGGCCGGGGTGCGTCCAGCGCACGGGCGAGGGCGTCGTCGGCCCGTCGCGCCGCCGCCTCGGCCTCGGCCACGGCCGTCTGCGCTTGAGCGACACCGGCCGCGAGCCGGTCGCACTCCGCCATCGCCGCCTCGTGACGAACGGTGACGCGGTTCACCTTATCGGCGTGGGCCGCCAGGGCGGCATCATGCGCGCGCAGTGTCGACAGCGTCTCCTTGGTGCGCTGCCGCGCGTCGGCCAGCGCCCGCTGCTCGTCGGTGAGGGCTTCGCGGAGCGAGTCGGCGACCACCACGATCTCGTCGAGCCGTTCGGCCGCGGCGTCGCGCTCGGCCGCGAGCTCGAGACGCGAGCGCCCCGAATCCGATCCGGCCCGGAGCGTGTGCGCGGTCATCACCTCACCCGTACGCGTGACGACGGTCACGTCGTGCGGGATCCGCTCGCGCAGCGCGTGCGCGGCGGCGAGGTCGTCGACGATCACGGTCCGGCTCAGGATGCCGCGCACCCCGTCGGACGCCGTGATCACGTCCGTCGCCGGGGTCGCGCCGAGGTCGGGAGGCGACACCGCGTCCGCATCCCCGGCGATGGCGATCTCGACCAGGCCGAGGTCGGACGCCGACGCCTCGCGCGCAGCGGCGAAGGCGGATGCCGCGTCGTCGACCAGCAGGCCCTCCGCGAGCGAGCCGAGCGCCGCCGCGATGGCGGCCTCGAAGCCCGCGGTGACCTTGACGTCGTCGCTCACGAGCCCGCGCACGCCGGGCCCGCCCGCCGCGAGGAGGTCGGCAGCGGCGTTGCGCACGTCGAGGGCCCGGCCGAGGGCCGTCGTCTGGGCGGCCAGGGCGTCACGCTCGCGCTCGGCGGCGTGCAGGCGCTCACGGAGTCCGGCCACGGTCGTCTCGACCTCGTTCGCGTCGCGCTGCGCGCGCTCGTACGCGGCCGCGTGCTCCGCCGTCGACGCCTCGGGGACGACATCGGGATCCAACTCGGCCCGGGCCTCCTCCGCTTCCGCTCGACGCGCGAGCGCGGCGTCCAAAGCCCTCTGCTGCCGCTCCAGACCGCCGCGCACGGCGGTGAGAGCCGAGTTCGCGGCATCCGCCGTTCCCCGTAGAGCCTGGATCTTGAGGTCGTGCTCCGACACGAGGGCGCTCTGGGCGGCGATGTCGACGTCAAGGGCATCGAGGTCGGCCCGCGCACGGACGACAGCGCGTGCCGCATCGGCCGCGGCATCCTGGGCGTCGCCCAGACCGGATGCGATGTCGTCGATCTCGGAGCGGACGTCATCGATCGTGCGCTGCGACACCGTCGGTGTGAACCCGGACCCGTCGCTGTCGTCATCGCTCAGCAGGGTGAGGCGCTGCCCGGCGAGGGTGTAGAGGCCGCGCAGACGCTCCTGCACCTGCTGAAGGGCGAAGGCGACGCTGCGGGCCCGATCGACGGCCTCGGAACGCTGATCGTTCTCGAGGCGCTCCACGCGCCGACGCAGCCCGTCGGCCTGCTCCTGGAGCCCGAGGCGCTCGGTGTGGCGCTCGCTCTCGGCGCGGGCCGCGTCGGCCAGCTCGGTGCGCAGGCGCACGAGGTCGTCGGCGTACAGGCGCGCCTTGGCGTCGCGCACGACCGCCGCGATCGTCGCCGCCTCTCGTGCGATCTCGGCCTGCTTGCCGAGGGGCTTGAGCTGACGACGCAGCTCGCCCGCCAGGTCGCTCAGGCGCGTGAGGTTCGTCTCCATCGCCTCGAGCTTGCGGACGGTCTTCTCCTTGCGGCGACGGTGCTTGAGGATGCCGGCGGCTTCTTCGATGAAGCCTCGTCGGTCTTCGGCGGTGGCCTGGAGGACGGTGTCGAGGCGCCCCTGGCCGATGATGACGTGCATCTCGCGTCCGAGGCCGGAGTCGCTCAACAGCTCCTGCACGTCGAGCAGTCGGCAGGTCTGTCCGTTGATGGCGTACTCGCTCGCCCCGTTGCGGAACAGCGTGCGACTGATCGTCACCTCGCTGTAGTCGATGGGCAGGGCGCCGTCGCCGTTGTCGATCGTCAGCTGCACCTCGGCCCGGCCCAGCGGACCGCGCGTCGATGTGCCGGCGAAGATGACGTCCTCCATCTTGCCGCCGCGCAGCGTCTTCGCCCCCTGTTCCCCCATCACCCACGCGAGTGCGTCGACGACGTTGGACTTGCCGGAGCCGTTCGGGCCGACGATGCAGGTGACGCCCGGCTCGAGGGCGAAGGTGGTCGACTGGGCGAAGGACTTGAAGCCTTTGAGCGTGACGCTCTTCAGATGCACGTCACCCTCCCTCGATCGTCCCGGCGCTCCACGCTATCCGAACACCCCCGGAATTCCGCGGCGGCGGGCCGATCTCGACGCGCAGACGCGCCCGGGATGCGGCCGTTTCTGAGGATGAGCTTGACATTCGCTGAAAGCGTTCGCTAGCGTCGGGGGTCGCAACCGACGTCGAAAGGAGGTTCCTTCCATGATTCGCATCACCACCGGCTTCACCGCCCCCGGCTTCATCGCCGTCCCCGTGCTCTCCGCATCCGTGTCCGAAGGGGCTTCCACCGTCGGCATGCCCTCCCGACTCGGATAACCCCGTCGCGTCGAGACGTTCCCCGTCTCCGCGTCCGCGAGCCTTCCGTGCTCGCCGGACCTTCCCGGTCCCTCCACGCGCTCGTCGCGTCATCCGCTCGATTTCATCCTCACGGAGTATCCGCATGAACGCCCTGTTCACGCGCGCGCCGCAGCACGCCTCGGCCGCGCCCACCCCGACACCCACCCCGTCGACGGTCACGTTCGACACCACCGCCTACCGCCCGCTCGGCCTGCTCGACCGGCTGTCGCTGCGCCTCGGCCTCTGGCTGCTGACGCGGCACGCCGATCGAGCCCGAGCGCTCGACCACCAGGCGGTCAGCGCGTACCGCGCCCGCACGGTCCAGGCCGAGCGCGAGAAGCGCGAACGCGCCTGGCGAAGCGCTGCGGCCTTCAGCCGCCCGCCCTTCTGAGCGGTGGGGCCGACGGATGACGTCGGCCCCACCGGCATCCCCCTTCGATCCGAAAGCTGTGACATGACCACCCTTCCGGCCGGCCTCGAGCTGCGCCCCCTCCACATCCCGACCTCCCTCGACGGCCCCGATGCCGCGGACTTCCTCGACATGGTGCGTTTGCGCAACCTCGTCTATGCCGAGGTCTCCGGCCACGACGACTCCTCGATGCCCGCCGACGAACTGCTCCCCCTCTATCAGCCACGACCCGAGATGAAACGGTTCTCCTGGATCGCGGTCTTCCACGGCGAAGTCGTGGGCCGGGTGGGTCTCGACTTCCCGCAGGAAGACGGCGCCCGCACCGGGTTCTGGCTGATCGAACTGCGGCGCTCCGCCTGGAGCCACGGCATCGGCCGCGCCGCCTTCGCCGAGATCGAGCGCATCGCCCGCGACGAAGGCCGCACCATTCTGCAGGCGTGGGCGGAGCACCCCGCCGCAAACGGCCCCCGTCTCGCGGCACCCACGGGTTTCGGGGCGATACCCGAGGACCACGCGGCGCGCTTCCTGTTGGCATCCGGGTGCACCCTCGAGCAGATCGTGCGGGTGAGTCAACTCGATCTGGCCGGCGCGCGCCCGCACCTCGGAACCCTGCTGGCCGAGGCGGAGGAGGCGGCCTCGGGCTACCGCGTCGTGCAGTGGACGCTGCCCACCCCCGACGAGTTCGTCGACGGTTTCGCGTGGATGAAGTCGCGCATGGTCACCGACGCGCCCTCGGCCGATCTCGAGTTCGACGAGGAGGTGTGGGATGCCGACCGCCTCCGCCGCTACGAAGCCGGATACCTCGACGCGGGGCGGCACATGCTCGTCACCGCCGCCCAGCACATCGACAGCGGCGAGCTCGCGGCGTTCAACGAGCTCGTGATCGGGAAGGACCGCACCACGGTGACGAGCCAGGAGGACACCCTGGTCGTCGCCGCCCACCGCGGCCACCGCCTCGGCATGCTCGTCAAGTGCGCCGGGCTTCTCGCGTGGCACGACGTCGCGCCGCTGTCCCCGCGCGTCATGACGTACAACGCGGAGGAGAACCGCCCGATGCTCTCGATCAACGAACGCATCGGCTTCGCCCCCATCTCGTACGAGGGCGTGTGGAAGAAGATCCTTGCCTGATCGTGTGAGTCGCCAGAAATCGTCGCCGGGGAGCAGCCCGGAGCTACGATTCCTGGCGACTCGCGCGAGTCGTGGTCAGCGCGGGCGCTGGCAGTGCGGGCAGAAGTGGCTCGAGCGGTTCATGAACGACACGCGCACGATCGGCCGACCGCATCGCGGGCACGGCTGGCCGGTGCGCCCGTAGGCGTTGAGCGAGTGGGCGAAGTACCCCGCCTGGCCGTTGACGTTGACGTATTGCGCGTCGAAGCTCGTTCCCCCCTCGGCGAGAGCCTTCTCGAGCACCGCCTGCACCTCGCCGAGCAGGCGGTTGACCGCCCGCGTCGACAGAGCGGATGCCGGAGTCTCGGGGTGGATGCGCGCGGCCCACAGCGACTCGTCGGCGTAGATGTTGCCGATGCCACTGGCCACCGTCTGATCGAGCAGCACGCGCTTGACGCCGGATGACGTGCGCCCCAGCCGTGCGCGGAAGCGCGCGGCGTCGAAGGCCGGGTCGAGGGGATCGCGCCCGATGTGCGCGACCTGCGTGGGGACCCGAGCGAGTCCGGAACCGCGTCCCCCTGCGGCGCCGTCGGGCGTGTCGACGAGCTCGTCGATCGCGAGCGAGCCGAACGTGCGCTGGTCGGCGAAGACGACCGACAGCGGACCGTGCACGGGGTGCTCGAGCTCGATCCGGATGCGCTCGTGCCGCTCCTCGGGAGCCCCGGGAACGCGCAGGAGCATCTGCCCGCTCATGCCGAGATGCGTGACGATCGTCTCGTCGTCGGACACCGGCATCCACAGGAACTTGCCACGTCGCACGGCCGCGTCGATGCGTCGGCCGGTGAGCTCGCCTTCGAAGTGGGCCGCTCCCCCGGTGTGGCGGGTCAGGGCGCGGTCGTCGCGCACGTCGACCGATGTGATGAGCGCCCCGCGGACGGCGGGCTCGAGGCCCGCCCGTACGACCTCGACCTCGGGAAGCTCAGGCACGCGCGTCGAGTTCGCGCCAGGCGGTCAGCGCGGCGGCCATCTCCGCCTGCTTCTTGCTGGAGCCCTGGCCCGTGGTCACGACGTCGCCCACCGTGACGGTCGCGGTGAAACGACGGTCGTGGTCGGGTCCGGCGGCTTCGACGCCGTAGACGGGGGCGGTCAGACCGAGACGGGCCGCGATCTCCTGCAGGCTCGTCTTCGGGTCCATCGCGGCGCCGTAACGCTCGGGATCGGCGAGAAGCGGCTCGACCAGGCGCAGCACCATCGCGGTCGCCGCCTCGGGTCCGGCCGAGAGGAAGGCCGCGCCGATGATCGCCTCCATGGTGTCGGCGAGGATCGAGTCCTTGTCGTGCCCGCCGGTGAGGATCTCGCCACGGCCGAGACGCACGTGATCGCCGAGTGCGATGCCACGGGCGACCTCGGCCAGCGCCACGGTCGAGACGACGCTCGCACGACGCTTGGCCAGGCTGCCCTCGTCGAGGTCGGGATGCCCGGTGAACAGACGCACCGTGACGGCTTGGCCCAGCACCGAGTCGCCGAGGAACTCCAGGCGTTCGTTGTGGGCAATGCCACCGTTCTCGTAGGCGAACGAGCGGTGCGTCAGAGCAAGAGAAAGAAGCTCGGGGTCGATGTCGACCCCGAGCTTCTCGGTGAGCGCATCGCGCTCGACGTTGTTACGCGTCACGAAGTGCCGATCAGACGTCGGCGACCTTGCGGCCCTTGTACTCGAGGAAGAGCTCGGTGCCCTGCGAGTCGGTGACGACCTTCGCCTGGTGAGGGCGGCTGTAGACGACCTTGCCGTTCTCGATGGTCTTGACCAGGGCGGGGGCTTCAGCCTTCCACTGGGCGCGACGCGAACGGGTGTTGGAGCGGGAGACCTTCCGCTTCGGGGGGTTACCTGCCATGTCTAGCTCTTCTCTGTCTTGGGGGCGGCGCGGAGCGCATCGCCGTGGTCTGGGGTGTACTGCTGGAGCGCAGCCCATCGAGAATCGACGGGCGACTGCTCCGGTTCGCCGGGGCTTTCCGTCAGCCTCTCGCCCGTGTTCGGGTCGAGCCCGGGGCAATCCGGCTGACACACCGGCTGGAACGGAAGCGACAGGACAATGGCATCCCGGACCAGATTTTCAAGATCCACGTGGTCGTCTTGAACGTCGAAGTCACTCGCTTCTCCCCCAGGATACGTGAAAAGTTCCTGGAACTCGACTTCGACAGGCTCGGTGATGTCGATGAGGCAGCGTCCGCACACGCCCGTGGCGGTGGTGTCGACGGTTCCCGACACGAGGATGCCCTCGTGCACGGACTCCAGACGCACGTCGAGTTCGAGCACCTCGGCCTCGGGGACCGAGACGAGACCCTCGCCCCATTTCTCGGGGGCGGGGATGTCGAGCGAGTGCTCGCGCATCTCTCCGGGCTTGCGCTCGATGTCGCGCACGGGGAGCTGGAAAGGTCCGGGACGGTGGGTTCTCACGGTCGACAATGCTACCCGCGCGCCCCTGGGCGCGGGCCGGGCGCCGCGCGGCGAGCCCGCCTCCTGCGATGTCGCCCGCCGCGCGCGTGTCACGGATGCGGCGCCGCGACGTCAGAGGTCGCGCGCGCCCGTGTCGAGGAACCGCGCCACGGCCGCCGGCACGTACGGCGACACGTCGCCCCCGAGTCCCGCGACCTGCCGCACGAGGGAGCTCGACACGAGCGCGTGCGAGGGGTCGGGCAGCAGGAAGACGGTCTCGACGTGCGCGAGGTCGCGATTGACGATCGCCATGGGGGTCTCGTACGCCACGTCGACCTGCGAACGGATGCCTTTGACGAGCACCTTGGCGCCCACGTCGGTCGCGTAGTCGACCAGCAGGCCCATGCTCCAGGCCGCCACGATCACGTCGCCCTCGATGCCCGCCTCGCGGATGGATTGCTCGAGCAGACTCTGCCGCTGCGCGATGGGCAGCATGGCCTCTTTGCCGGGGTTGTGCACCACCAGCACGTGGAGCTGGTCGAACAGACCGGCCGCGCGTCGGATGACGTCGAGATGGCCGAGCGTGGGCGGGTCGAACGAGCCGGGGACGACGGCGATCCGGGGGTCCATTCGGCCAGCCTAGCGAGGAGCTTCCCCCGCGGGGCCGACCACTCAGGACTTCGCCAGCGCGGCGCGCTCCTCGACGCCGACGCGCCGCTCCAGGGCGGCGGCGAGGCCCGGATGCCGGGTGAGCGCCGGGTCGTCGGCGAGGACGCGCTCGCCCTCGGCGCGGGCCTCGGTGATGAGCGCGGCATCCGTGACCACGCGCAGCAGCCGCAACGAAGACCGCACCCCCGACTGCGCGCCGCCGAGCACGTCTCCCTCGCCGCGCAGCTCGAGGTCGACCTCGGCGAGGGCGAATCCGTCGAGGGTCGCGGCGACGGCCTCGACCCGCGACCGGGCGGAGGTGCCCGGAGCAGCCTCCGTCACGAGCAGGCAGAGACCCGGCAGACCGCCGCGGCCGACGCGCCCGCGCAGCTGATGCAGCTGCGAGACGCCGAAGCGATCGGCTTCGAGGATCACCATCGTCGATGCGTTGGGCACGTCGACGCCGACCTCGATCACCGTGGTGGCGACCAGCACGTCGATGTCGCCGCGCGAGAAGGCCTGCATGACGGCATCCTTCTCGTCGGAGGCCATCTTGCCGTGCAGGATCTGCACGCGGATGTCGGCGAACGACGGCAGCTGTGCGAGGAGCGCGTCGACCTGCACGACGCCCCATCGGGTGCGATTTCCCTCGCCCGCGGCGGTGGCGACCGGGGCGTCGGCGGGCTCGTCGCTCTTGCCGTCGGCGGAGACCTGCTCCGCGTCGATCGCGGGGCACACCACGAAGGCCTGCCGGCCGAGCGCCACCTCTTCGGCCACGCGGTCCCAGACCCGGGCGAACCAGCCCGGCTTCTCGGCGAGCGGAGCGACGAACGATTGGATGCCGGCACGCCCGGCCGGCATGGTGCGGATGGTCGAGACGTCGAGGTCGCCGAAGACCGTCATCGCCACGGTGCGCGGAATGGGCGTCGCCGTGAGGACGAGGGTGTGCGGAGAGTCGCCCTTGGAGCGCAGCGCCTCGCGCTGGTCGACGCCGAAGCGGTGCTGTTCGTCGACCACGACGAACCCGAGGTCGGCGAAGGTGGTGGTCGCGCTCAGCAGCGCGTGGGTGCCGACGACGATGCGCGCCTGACCGGAGGCCACCCGCAGCGCCGCCTTCCGACGCTCGGCCGCCGGCATCTGCCCGGTGAGGAGGGTGGGCATGAGCTCGGGGGCCAGCTCCGGTCCCAGCATGCGGGCGATCGAGCGCAGGTGCTGGCCCGCGAGCACCTCGGTGGGCGCGATGAGCGCGGACTGGCCGCCGGACTCGGCGACCTGGAGCATGGCGCGCAGGGCGACCAGGGTCTTGCCCGACCCGACCTCGCCCTGCACGAGCCGGTTCATCGGCCAGTCGCCGACGAGGTCGGCCGCCAGCTGCGCGCCGACGCTCTGCTGGTCGGGAGTGAGGTCGAACGGGAGGATGGCGTCGAAGCGTTCGAGAAGCCCTCCTGCGGCGGCGGGACGTCGGGCGGCGGAGAGCGCACGCACGAACTGCCGCTGCTGCAGCAGCGCGGTCTGCAGCACGAAGGCCTCCTGCATGCGCAGCGTCTCGACCGCGGGCGGGATGTCGTCGTCGCTCTCGGGGCGATGGATGCGCTCGAGCGCGGCGCGGGCGTCGAGGAGGCCGCGGCGCGCGCGCAGATCGTCGGGCAGGGGGTCGTCGATCTCGCCCAGCCCGTCGAGGACGAGCGCGATCGTCTTCTGCACGAGCGTGCTCGGGACGGAGCTCGTGGCCGGATAGATCGGAATGGGTCGCTTCGCGGTGACCTCCGCTTCGGCGCGCGCTTCGGCGATGTCGTCGAACAGCTCGTAGTCGGGGTTCGTCAGCTGCGTCTGCCGCCGGTACTCGCCCACCTTCCCCGAGAAGATCCCCCGTCGGCCGGGGGTGAGGTCTTTCAGTCGCCAGGGCTGGTTGAAGAACGTCAGCGACATACGGCCGTCGCCGTCGCTGATCACGACCTCCAGCAGCGACCCGCGGCGGTTCTGCATGCGCCGCTCGTTCGCGCTGACCACCTCGGCGACGATGGTCACCGGCTCGCCCAGCGGCAACGTCGCGATGGGCGTGAGCTCGCCCCGCCGCGCGTACCGACGCGGGTAGTGCTCGAGGAGCTCGCCGACCGTCTTGACGCCGAACGCCTTGTCGAACGCCGTCGCCGTCTTTCCGCCGACGGCGCCATCGAGGCGGGACGCGAGCGAGAGTCCGGGCATGCTCCGAGTCTAGGCAGCCCCTCGGACACGACCCGCCCGTACCTCGGGTCCGCCCGGAGCGGGCCCCTGGTCGCGGGGCCGATCCGCGGCATCCGTAAACCGTAGGCTGGAGCGGTGACGCGCATCATCTCGGGCCGCGCCGGCGGCACCGTCCTCGACGTCCCCCCGAAGGGCACGCGCCCCACCAGCGACCGGGTGCGCGAGTCCCTCTTCGGCGCTCTCGAGTCCGCGGGCGTCCTCGACGACGCCCGCGTCGCCGACCTGTACGCCGGGTCCGGCGCTCTCGGCCTCGAGAGCCTCAGTCGCGGCGCCGCGTCCGCCGACCTCGTCGAGCTCTCCGCCCCGGCGGCGGCCCTCATCCGCAAGAACGCCGACCGTCTGCGCACGGCGGGCGTCACCGCGCCCGCGCGCGTGCACCGCGCGAACGTCACGACCTACCTCGCGGCATCCGCGCAGGTCTGGGACCTGGTGTTCATCGACCCGCCCTACGACGTCTCGGAGACCGAGATCACGAGCGTGCTCGTCGCGCTCGCGCCGCGGCTCAGCCCGGAGGCGACCGTGATCGTCGAGCGTGCGAAGCGCTCCCCCGCGCCCGATTGGGTCGCCGCCGGCCTCGAGGCCGACCGCGACCGGGCGTACGGCGACACGACGATGTGGTGGGGACGCCCCGCGACCTGACGAGCGCCTCGTCGCACGGTCGACGGGAGGGCCGGAGAACGCGCGGCCCACGCCGTTCGAGCGACAGGAGCGCGCACGGTGGTCACGCCCTGCCGACGGGGACCGCGGCCTCAGCCGCGCCCCGCGTCCCAATCGCGGTACGGGTCCCACCCGCCCGGGCCCTCCCAGGCGCGCCCGTCGACCCGCACCGCGTCGTCGCCCCGGGCGACCACCGTGCCGATGCGACGGCCGTGGGGCTCGGCATCCGGGGGGAACACGACGAGGAACCCGTGGTCCTCTCCCCCGTCCAGGGCGCGCGCCGGCTCATCGCCGAGCGTGGCACTATCGATCTCGATCGTGACGTCGGAGGCGTCGGCCAGGCGCGTGGCGTCGAGGACGAGACCGTCGGAGACGTCCATCATGGCCGTCGCCCCGGATGCCGCGGCCGCCAGCGCCGCGGCCAGAGGCGGGCGCGGGGCGAGTTGGCGCGACACGGCCCGTGCGTCGAGGGGGTCGAGCGCCGCGCGGGCCTGCGGCGTCAGGGAGACGGGGGCGCCGTCGGCGTCGGTGAAACGCCGGAACAGCACCTCGAGCCCCCTCGCCGCCTCGCCGAGCTCGCCGATCACGTAGACGCCGTCGCCCACGCGGGCACCTGAACGGCGAACGGGGTCGCGCCCCTCGAGGCTGCCGAGCGCCGTCACAGCGATGGTGAGGGTGTCCGAGACGGTGAGGTCCCCACCCTCGACCGCGCAGCCGGGGGCCAGCTCGTCGCACGCCGCCGCGAGACCGTCGGCGAGGCCCTGCACGAACGACACGGGTGTCGCGTCGGGCATCGCCAGCGCGACCAGAAGAGCCACGGGGCGGGCGCCCATGGCCGCCACGTCGGCGAGGTTGACCGCTGCGGCCTTGAAACCGAGCTCGAACGGCGACGACCAGGCCAGGCGGAAGTCGGGCCCGTGCACGAGCGTGTCGGTCGTGGCGACCACGCGCCCGTCGGGCACCGAGAGCACGGCGGCGTCGTCGCCCGGGCCCACGGGCGCGGTCGAGGGCGGGAGGCGATCGAGGATGCCGCGGAGGACCTGCCCCTCGGACAGCTCGCCCACAGTTGTCTCGGGGGTGGTCTCGGCGTCGGTCACCCTCCCACGCTATTAGCCTGGAGGGGTGCCCCGCTCTCCCCGTACCCTCGCGCTGCTGACCGCTCTCGCCCTGCTCCCGGGGCTCGCGGCGTGCAGCGCGACGGTGGCGATGGAACCGGCGAAGGACGCGAACGACCCGGCGTGCGCCGACATCGTCTCGCGCCTGCCGCAGACCATCTCGGGCCAGGAACGTCGATGGACCGACGCCCAGGCCACCGGAGCGTGGGGCGACCCCGCCGCGATCCTGATGACCTGCGGGCTCGAGACGCCCGGCCCCTCGACGCTGCCGTGCCGTTCCTTCGACGGCGTCGACTGGCTCGTCGACGAGTCTCAGGCCGCCGACAACCGCTACACGCTCACGACGTTCGGTCGCACCCCCGCCCTGCAGGTCTACCTCGACTACGAGGCGGCGAGCAGCGGCGACGTCGCCCAGGCGCTCGGACCGCTGATCCGCACCTATCTGCAGCCCACCGGCTCGGTGTGCACCTCGGCGTCCGACGCCACGGCGACCCCCAGCGCCGCGCCGTAGCCCGCCCCCTTCCGACAGCGGACCCGGCCCGGGGGCCACGGCGCACCCATGAGCACCGCGGCGGTGGAACACGGCGACACGCCGCTCACCGGCATCCAGTCGCGGCGTGCCGGACCGTCGGCCCGCCGTTGTGCACGGAAGGGGACGATGCGGAGATCGGCAGAGCGCGGAATCCGGCGACGGCCCGCGGAGGGATGACGCGAGCACGACCGCGGGTCGGTTCGCAGACACGCCTCGTCCCGGCGCTCACCCCCGCCGTGTCGTCTCGACGACCCGCGGTCGTGCGCGGCCGCGGCACCCCGCGACGGGTCAGGCCTTCTCGAGCGCGGCGTCGAGCAGGTCGCTGATGAGGTCCGGGTACGCCAGGCCCGAGGCGATCCAGCACGTGGGGAACATCGAGATCGGGGTGAACCCGGGCATCGTGTTGACCTCGTTCACGTAGAACTCGGTGCCGGTGTAGAAGAAGTCCACGCGGGCCAGCCCCTGACCGCCGATCGCCTCGAAGGCCTGGGCGGCGATGCGCTGCATCTCGGCGAGCTCGCCGTCGCGAAGGTCCGCGGGGCAGACCAGGTCGACGCCGGGGGCGTCGAGGTACTTGGCCTCGAAGTCGTAGAACTCGCGGCCCGTGACGACGATCTCCCCCGCCACCGAGACCCGCACCGGCCCGCCGTCGCGCCCGGGCAGCACGCCGCACTCGACCTCGCGTCCGACGATCGCCTTCTCGACCAGCACCAGGCCGTCTTCGGCGAAGGCGGTGTCGAGGGCGGTGTCCAGGTCTTCCCAGCGCGAGACCTTCGTCACACCGACGCTGGAACCCGCCTCGTTGGGCTTGACGAACACGGGCAGGTCGAGCGCCCGCATCCGCCGCTCCCACAGCCCGCGGTCGCGGGCGAGGTCTGCGCGCGTGACGGCCACCCACGGCACGACGGGCACGCCGGCCGCGCGGAGCACCTGCTTGGTGACGTGCTTGTTCATGCCGATCGCCGACATCAGCACGCCGCCGCCGGCGTAAGGGATGCCGAGGAGCTCGAGCAGGCCCTGTACCGTGCCGTCTTCGCCGAACCGTCCGTGCAGGATCGGGAGCACCACGTCGACCTCGCCCAGCGAGCGGGTGCCGTCGGCATCCGTCACCGTCCACTCGCGCGACAGCGTCGAATCGGGCAGGCGTACCCGCGTGCCGTTGTCGCGGACCTCGGGCAGCGCGTCGGGGATCAGCGCGAACTTGTCGGGGTCGTCGTCCTCGAGCACGAAGGCGCCGTCGCGGGTGATGCCGACCGGGATCACCCGGAAGCGCTCACGGTCGATCGCCCGCAGCACCCCGCCCGCCGTGGCGGAACTGATCGAATGCTCGCTGGAGCGCCCGCCGAAGAGCACCACCACCACCGGATTGCTCATTCTGCGTCCTCTCGCCCTGCGGCTGGTCGTCGTCTGTGGTCAGGTGCGGGGCGATGTCGCGGGGATCCATCGTCCCGTCGAGCACCATCTTCACCTGCTGCACGATCGGCATGTCGACGCCGACCTGCTTCGCGAGTTGCAGCACGGGCGCGACGGATGCCAACCCCTCGGCGGTCTGCTGCATCTGCGTGACCACTTCTTTGTAGCCGTAGCCCTGGCCGAGCAGCCGCCCCGCGGTGTTGTTGCGGCTGAGCGGCGACTGGCACGTCGCGATCAGGTCGCCGAGGCCCGCGAGGCCCTGCAGGGTCTCGGGCTGCGCGCCCTGGGCGACCGCGAAGTCGGTCATCTCGACGAGCCCGCGGGTGATGATCGAGGCCTTCGTGTTCTCGCCGTAGCCCACGCCGTCGACGATGCCGATCGCGACCGCGATGAGGTTCTTCAGCACGCCGCCGAACTCGGTGCCGATGACGTCAGTGTTCACGAACGAGCGGAAGTACCGGTTGCGGGCGCGCCGGGCGACGGCCTCGGCCGTCTCGGGGCTCAGCGAGCTGATGACCGCGGCCGTCGGCTGCTCGCGCGCGATCTCGAGAGCGAGATTCGGACCGGATGCCACGGCGATGCGCGCCGGGTCGCACTCGAGCACCTGCTCGATGACCTGGCTCATGCGCAGGCCGGTCGACTTCTCGACACCCTTCATGAGCGACACGAGCGGGACGTCGGTGCGCTCCACGAGCGGGCGGATCGCGGCGAGGTTCTCGCGCAGAGACTGGCTCGGCACCGACAGGTAGATCTGCTCGGCTCCGGTCAACGCCTCCGCCAGGTCGGTCGTCGCCGTCATGGAGCGGGGCAGGTTGATGCCCGAGAGGTAGCGGCTGTTGCGCTTGGACTCGGTGATCTCGGCCGCGAGCTCCGGGCGCCGCGCCCACATGACGACCGAGGCTCCGCCGTCGGCGAGGATCTTGCCGAACGTCGTGCCCCAGCTGCCGGCACCGACGACGGCGACCTTCGGACCCGCGGCCGGCTGCAGGTTCTTACGAGTCAAGGCGGCCCGTTTCGTTCTGCCCGTGCTGAGACGGGTTCCACCGCTCGGTGGGCGCGGGAATGCCGCGGATGCCGGAGAGCATCTCCGTGATGCGGTTCATCAACGCGTCCGTCGCCCGGGTCAGCGTCGCCGGTTGGGTGGGCGCGGCGGCGTAGTCCGACATGTCCATCGCCGGTCCGAACTCCACGATCACCCGCGAACGGCGCGGGAACCGCAGCTTGCCGTAGCGCGGAAGAATCTGCTGCACACCCCACTGCGCCATCGGGATGAGGGGCAGGTCGCCCGCGAGAGCAAGCCGCACCGCTCCCGTCTTGCCGCGCATCGGCCACAGCTCGGGGTCGCGCGTGAGCGTGCCCTCGGCATAGACGATGACGCCCCGCCCGTCGCGGGCGATCTGCTCGGCGGCCTTCATGGACTGGTTGGCGCTCGTCGAGGTGCGGGGAACGGGCACCATCCCCGTCGCTTTGAGCGCCGCACCGAGGACGGGGGCGCGGAAAAGGCTCTCCTTCGCCAGGAAGCGGGGGGCTCGACCGACACGCCACACCGCGACGGCGACCACGAGGGGATCGAACTCCGAGTTGTGATTGGGGGCGAGTACGAACGCCCCCTCCCGCGGGAGGTTCTCGGCACCACGGATCTCGATGCGGGCGAAGAGCCCGGTGAGGGGCACCACGATCGCCGCGAGCGGCCAGAAGGCGCTCGGGCGGCTCTTCTCGGGGTTCGAGGCCACCGGCGTCAGCCCACGACGTCGAAGTCGGCGTGCAGAGCCGTGAGCTTCTCGAGGAACTTCTCGTACCCACGGCGGATGATGCCGATGTTGCGCACCGTCGACTCGCCCTCGGCCGCCAGCGCGGCGATGACGTAGCTGTACCCGCCGCGCAGGTCGGGGACCTCGACGTCGGCGGCGTGCAGCGGCGTGGGGCCGTTGATCACGGCCGCCTGCTCGAGGTCGCGACGCGGGACGCGACGGTCGGGGCTGTCGATGCCCTTGGGGTGCACCACGATGTCGGCGCCCATCTTGTTCAGCGCGGCGGTGAACCCGAGACGGTTCTCGTAGACGGTCTCGTGCACGGTCGAGGTGCCCGCCGCCTGCGTGAGGGCGACGATGAGCGGCTGCTGCCAGTCGGTCATGAAGCCGGGGTGCACGTCGGTCTCGACCATCACGGGCTTGAGTTCGTCGCCACGACGGAACAGGATGCCGTCTTCGCGCACGTCGAACCATCCCCCGGCCTTGCGGAAGACGTTGAGGAACGTCAGCATGTCCTGCTGACGCGCGCCCTTGGCGAAGATCTCACCGTCGGTCGCGAGGGCCGCGCAGGCCCAGGATGCGGCCTCGTTGCGGTCGAAGATCGCGCGGTGGTCGTAGCCGACGAGCTTGTCGACGCCCTCGATGAAGATGACGCGGTTGGGCTCGTACGAGATGATCGCGCCCATCTTCTGCAGCACCGCGATGAGATCCATGATCTCGGGCTCGATCGCGGCGTTGCGCAGTTCCGTCACGCCCTTCGCGCGCACGGCGGTGAGGAGCACCTGCTCCGTGGCTCCGACGCTCGGGTACGGCAGCGTGATGTTCGCGCCGTGCAGGCCGTTGGGCGCCGTGATGCGGATGCCCTCGTAGCTCTTGTCGACGACCGCGCCGAAGGCGCGGAGCGCGTCCATGTGGAAGTTGATCGGACGGTCGCCGATGCGGCATCCACCGAGATCGGGGATGAGCGCCTCACCGAGCAGGTGCAGCAGCGGGCCGCAGAAGAGGATCGGGATGCGAGATGCCCCCGCGTGCGCGTCGATCTCCTCGAAGTGCGCGGCGACGGCGCCCGAGGGGTCGAGGTGGAGTGTGCCCTCCTCGTCGCCCTCGGTGACCGTGACGCCGTGCACCTCGAGGAGCGAGCGGACGACCTTGACGTCGCTGATCATCGGCACGTCGCGCAGGGTGCTCGCGGTCTCGCCCAGGAGGGCCGCCACCATCGCCTTGGTCACGAGGTTCTTCGCGCCCTTGACCTCGACCGTCCCCCGCAGCGGGCGCCCGCCGCGGATGGCCAGGGTCTCCGCGGATTCCCAGTCCGGCTGTCCGGGGGTGCGGTCTCCGGAATCGGTGACGAGTGTGCTCATAGGGGGGTGGACCTCACTTCGTGGACGAGGGGCGGCGAATCGATCCGATCGGGTCGATCGGATTCAGCGGACCGGGAGGGTCCGCGGCCGCCATGCCTCGCGGCGCGCCTCGAACTGCGTGATCTTGTCTTCATCGCGCAGCGTGAGCCCGATGTCGTCGAGCCCTTCGAGAAGCCGCCACCTAGTGTAATCGTCGATGTCGAAGGAGACCGTGAGGTCGCCGATCATCGCCGTCTTGGCCTGCAGGTCGACGGTCATCTCGATGCCCGGCTGCGCCTCGATGGCGGCCCAGATGCGCTCCAGATCGTCTTCGGTGATCACGCCCGTGACCAGGCCCTGCTTGCCGGAGTTGCCGCGGAAGATGTCGGCGAACTTCGGGCTCAGCACGACCTGGAAACCGTAGTCGCGCAGCGCCCACACGGCGTGTTCGCGGCTGGAACCCGTTCCGAAGTCGGGGCCCGCCACCAGGATGGATGCCGAGCGGTAGGCGTCCTGGTTCAGGATGAAGTCGGGATCCTGCCGCCAGTTGGCGAACAGCGCGTCGTCGAAGCCGGTCTTGGTGACCCGCTTGAGGAACACCGCGGGGATGATCTGGTCGGTGTCGACGGCCGAGCGCTTCAGCGGGGCGGCGACACCGGTGTGCGTCGTGAACTTCTCCATGTCAGGCCTCCGCCCCGGCCGAAACGGTCTCCGCGGGGAGCGGGTCGAGATCGGCGGGGCTCGACAGCGTCCCCCGCACGGCGGTGGCCGCGGCCACGAGCGGCGACACGAGGTGCGTGCGCCCGCCCTTGCCCTGGCGTCCCTCGAAGTTGCGGTTCGAGGTGGATGCGCAGCGCTCCCCCGGCGCCAGCTGGTCGGGGTTCATGCCCAGGCACATCGAGCACCCGGCGAAGCGCCACTCCGCGCCGAACGCGATGAAGACCTTGTCGAGGCCCTCGGCCTCGGCCTCCAGACGAACCCGCGCCGACCCCGGCACGACCATCACGCGGACGTTCTCGGCCTTCGACCGGCCCTCGATGACGGAGGCGAAGGCCCGCAGGTCTTCGATGCGGCTGTTAGTGCACGAGCCCATGAAGACGGCATCCACCGGGATGTCCTTCATCGGCGTGCCCGCGGCGAGGTCCATGTATTCCAGGGCCCGTTCGGCGGCGGCGCGCTCGTTGGGATCGGCGAGGTCGGAGGGGGTCGGGACCACGTCCGACAGCGACACGCCCTGACCGGGGTTGGTGCCCCACGTGACGAAGGGCTCGAGCTCATTCGCGTCGAGGAACACCTCCGCGTCGTAGACGGCGCCCTCATCGCTGGGGAGGGTGCGCCAGTAGGCGACCGCGTCGTCCCAGTCCTGCCCCTGCGGGGCGTGCGGCTTGTCCTTGACGTAGGCGAAGGTCGTCTCGTCGGGGGCGATCATGCCGGCGCGGGCGCCCGCCTCGATCGACATGTTGCACATCGTCATGCGCCCCTCCATCGAGAGGGAGCGGATCGCGCTGCCGCGGAACTCGAGCACGTAGCCCTGGCCGCCGTTCGCGCCGATCTTGGCGATGATCGCGAGGATGATGTCCTTCGCGGTGACCCCGGGCTTCAGCTCGCCCTCGACGGTGATCGCCATCGTCTTGAAGGGCTTCAGCGGCAGGGTCTGCGTGGCGAGCACGTGCTCGACCTCGCTCGTGCCGATGCCGAACGCCATGGCGCCGAAGGCGCCGTGGGTCGAGGTGTGCGAGTCGCCGCAGACCACGGTGATTCCGGGCATGGTCAGGCCGAGCTGCGGGCCGACGACGTGGACGATCCCCTGCTCCTTGTCGCCCAGCGAGTGGATGCGCACGCCGAACTCCTCGGCGTTGCGACGGAGGGTGTCGATCTGGGTGCGACTGGTGAGGTCGGCGATCGGCTTGTCGATGTCGAGGGTCGGGGTGTTGTGATCCTCGGTGGCGATCGTCAGGTCGAGACGGCGCACCGGACGCCCCTCGGCGCGCAGACCGTCGAACGCCTGCGGGCTGGTGACCTCGTGCACGAGGTGCAGGTCGATGTAGATGAGATCGGGCTGGCCGTTCTCACCCTTGACCACGAGGTGGTCGTCCCAGACCTTCTCGGCCAGGGTGCGGGGGCGCTCCGGAACGTGGATGCCGTCGATCGATGTGCTGCTCATGGTGGCGTTTCTCCTCGGAAGGGGTGTGAGGCCCGCGACGAACTCCGCGACGAGAGAGGCCTAGGACAAGGTCTCGTCGCGGCCGCTAAGGAGGAGGCGAGCGATCCGCACCCGGTCACGATACCACCGGCCGCGACACCCCCTTCCGCGTAACACGGCGCCGCACATTTCGTCGATCCGCGCCGAGGCGTGCGAATCTGACCCGATCCCGAAGGAAGGAGCGCGCCCCATGACCGCAGGTGCCGACACCGGATTCTCGACCCGCCAGGTGCACGCGGGCTCGGCCACCGCGCCCGCCACGCCGCGGGCCACACCGATCTACCTGACCGCGGGGTTCACCTTCAGCGACCTCGACGAATCGGCCGAGCACTTCGGGACCGGCGCCGGCTTCGGGTACAGCCGCACCGGCAACCCGACCGTGCAGGCCGTCGAGGAGCGCCTGGCCTCGCTCGAGGGCGGGGATCAGGCCGTCCTCGTCTCCAGCGGCCAGGCCGCGGTGACCGTGGCCCTGCTCGCCCTTGCCGGCGCGGGCGACCATGTCGTCGTCTCGGAGCACATCTACGAGGGCACGCGCGGACTCCTGCTCGACAACCTCGCGCGGCTGGGGGTCGAGACGACCTTCGTCGACGTCTCCGATCGGGATGCCGTCCGCGAAGCCGTCACACCCCGGACGAAGGCCCTCTTCGCCGAGACCCTCTCCAACGCCCGCAACGACGTGCTAGATGTCGCCGCCGTCGCCGCGGTGGGTGCCGAGCGCGGCATCCCCCTCGTCGTCGACAGCACCTTCACCACGCCGTACCTCCTGCGCCCGATCGAGCACGGCGCGGCCGTCGTGGTGCACTCCGCGAGCAAGTTCCTGGCCGGTCAGGGGGCGGTGCTCGGCGGTGTCATCGTCGACGACGGACGCTTCGACGCCGCGGCATCCGGGCACCTCTTCCCCCACCTGGTGCAGACCGACCGGCTGGGCGGCGCGAGCTACGCCGAGAAGCACGGGCCCCGCGCGCGAGGGCAGTACATCCGCGAGAGCGTGGCGCCGCGCTTCGGACCCTCCCCCTCGCCCCTCAACGCCTTCCTCATCGGCCAGGGCATCGAGACGTTGAGCCTGCGCGTCGAGCGCCAGTCCGCGAACGCGCTGGTGGTCGCGCGGTGGCTCGAGGGGCGCCCCGAAGTGGAGCGCGTCGATTACGTCGGGCTCGAATCGCACCCCCACCACGCTCTCGGCGAGCGGTATCTCCGAGCCGGGCACGGCTCGGTCTTCACCGTGACCCTGCGCGGCGGGCTCGAAGCCGCGCGTCACCTCGTGCAGTCGGTACGCCTGATCACGCACATGACGCACCTCGGTGACGTGCGATCGCTCATCCTGCATCCGCAGAGCACCTCCCACTCCGCACGCACGGTCGCCGAGCGCGAGCGGGCCGGCGTGTTCCCGGGCACGGTGCGACTGTCGATCGGCATCGAAGACGTGGACGACATCATCGCCGACCTCGAGCAGGCGCTCGTCGGTGTGCCCTCCCTCGAGCGGAAGACGGTCGTCCTGTGAGCCGCCTGCAGCATTTCGGCTGGTTCCTGGCGCGCGGCTTCGGCCCGCACGGCTGGGGGCACCCGTACCTGCGGTGGAACCACCGATGGACCGAGCCCGGGCTCTACCAGGATTCCGCGCGCACCCTCGAGCAGGCGGGCTTCGACCTGCTGATCATCGAGGACGCGCCCTCGCTCGGCAGCGCCGACACGATCGACCTGCGCGTGCGCCACGCCTTCGGCGGCCCCAAGCACGACCCGCTGCTGCTCGCACCGTACCTCTTCGCGGCGACGCAGCACCTCGGCGTCGTCCCGACCGTCAATCCCGCGGCCTCCCTGCCCTACACCGCCGCCCGACAGTTCGCGACGCTCCAGCACCTCAGCGGGCACCGCCTGGGCCTGAACGTCGTCACCGACACCGGCAGCGCACGCCACTTCTCCACGGCTCCCCGGCTCGGGCACGATGCGGCGTACGACCGTGCCGAGGAGTGGCTCGACGGCATCCGGCAGCTCTGGCGCAGCTGGGGCGAGGGCGCCCTCGTCGTCGATGAGGAATCCGGCGTCTACGCCGACGGCACGAAAATGGATGCCACGCATCACCGCGGCGAGTACTTCGGGTTCGACGGGCCGCTGAACGCCATCCCCTTCACCGACGGCGAGCCCGCCATCGTCTCCCCCGGCGGCTCGGGCCGCGGTCTGTCGTTCGCCGGGCACAACTCGGACGTTCAGCTCGCGCTGGCGCCGCTCGACGAAGCGAGCATCCGCGCGTATCGCGGGCGCATCCACGCCGCTGCCGAGGCGGCCGGGCGCTCCGCCGCCGACATCAAGATCCTCTTCGCGATCCAACCCGTGCTCGTGTCGTCGCCGGAGGAAGCCGACCGGCTGGTGGCGGCATCCGCGGATCCCTCCGACGACGCCCTGATCGCGATCGCGCGCAAGCAGTCGAGCGACCTGGAGACCGACCTGACGGGTCTGGATCTCGACCGCCCTCTCGATCGCTCGATCTTCGGCGAGCACGTGTCGGAGGGCAGCATCCGGCGCCTCGTCGGGAAGCACGACGCCGACACCCCGCTGCGCACACTCCTCGCTGCGCACGCACGCCTCGGCCGCTTGAACGACGGCTCCGGCTTCGTGGGCACGGCCGACGAGTTCGCCGACCGCATCGAGGAGCTCGGCGAGTGGGGCAACGACGGCGTGCTCCTGTGGGGCGACCTGCACCCGGTCACGGTGCACCGGGTGCTGGACGACCTGGTGCCGATCCTCCGACGCCGCGGCATCCTCCGCGAGGAGTACGTCGACGGCGGTCTGCAGGCGAACCTGCGCGCGTTCTAGATCCCGGACGTCGGGAGGCCGGGGCCCCGACGGTGGCCGAGCTCCCGCGAGGTGGCTGAGCCTGTCGAAGCCACCGTCCCCCGCGCACGTCCGGACCCTTCGACCAGCTCAGGGTCCTCCCGGTCTCGCGCAATCCTGCTGCGCCGCCGGATCAGTCGCGCTCGGGCTGCTCCACCGTCGAGGGGGTGCCCTTCTCGTCGGCGACGACCGCCGCAGCATCCTGACGTCCATCGGCATCCGGTTCCCGGCGCGCCGCGATCAGGCTCGCGACCGTGGCCACCGCCATCGACAGGATGATCACCGCGAGCGAGACCCACGTCGAGATCTCGGGCGCCCACTCGATCGGCTCGCCGCCGTTGAGGAACGGCAGCTCGTTGACGTGCATCGCGTGCAGGATGAGCTTCACGCCGATGAAGGCGAGGATGAACGCGATGCCGTAGTGCAGGTACTTCAGGCGGTCGAGCAGGTCACCGAGCAGGAAGTACAGCTGGCGCAGACCCATGAGGGCGAAGAGGTTCGCGGTGAACACGATGAACGGGCTCTGCGTGATGCCGAAGATCGCGGGGATGGAGTCGATCGCGAAGAGCAGGTCGGTCACACCGATCGCCACGAACACGATGATCATCGGCGTGAACAGCTTCTTGCCGTTCACGCGGGTGATGACCTTCTTGCCGTCGTAGGAGTCGCTCATGGGCAGCACGCGACGCAGCGTCCGCACGATGAGGTTCTCTTTCTGCGCATCGTCGTCGTCGTCGCCCGGGAACGCCTGCCGGATCGCGGTGTAGATCAGGAACAGGCCGAAGAGGTAGAAGATCGGGCTGAAGTTCTCGATGATCGTCGCGCCGACCAGGATGAACGCCCCGCGCAGGACGAGCGCGATGATGATGCCCACCATCAGCACTTCCTGCTGGTAGCGACGCGGTACCGAGAACTGGCCCATGATCAGCACGAAGACGAAGAGGTTGTCGATCGACAGGCTGTATTCGGTGAGCCAGCCGGCGACGAACTGGCCTGCGACCTCTCCCCCGGCGACGATCCACAGGACGCCCGCGAAGATCAGCGCGAGAGTGACGTAGAAGACGACCCACAGCGTCGACTCCTTGGGCGCCGGGATATGCGGACGCTTGAGGATGATCAGCAGGTCGGCGATCAGGATGACGACCAGCACCACCAGCGTGATCGTCTGGAAGAGCGGGTCGAGCTGCAGCTCCATCGCGTGGCCTTTCTCCGGGGGAAACGCTCGAGTCTATCGAGCGCCCTTCGTCGGCCCGCGGGTTATGCAAGTACTTCTCATTGCGTGCGTAGTTGTGCGAGACGATCCGCCGCGCGCGGACACCTCTCAATGAGAGAGTGCTCGAAGAGCCTCGCCCGACCGGGAAGGGATGCCGATGACCGACGCCGTGATCGACGACAGAGCCCTCGTCGCGCGCGCCGCCGCCGGGTCGGACGTGGCCTTCCGGGAGCTGTATCGCGCCTATGTGCGGCCCGTGTACTGGGTCGCGTTCGGGCTGGTCGGCCACGCCGCGGACGCGGAGGACGTCACCCAGGAGACCTTCGTCGTCGCGTGGCGGAAGATCCCGACGCTGCGCCTGGAGGGCGATTCGCTCCTCCCGTGGCTCGCGACGATCTGCCGCCTGCAGGCGCAGAATCGCCTGCGGGCGCGTCGGCGGCACGGCAGTCACGCCGAACTCGACGCGGACATCCCCTCCATCGTCGACGTCGAAGCGCAGGTCGTGCAGGTGCAGACCGTCGCCGCCATCCTGGCCGCCGTCGACCGGTTGAGCGAGCTCGACCGCGAGATCTTCCGGCTGTGCGCGGCGGAGGGCTACGGGTACGAGGCCGCCGCCGCCTCGCTGGGCGTGTCGCACGGCACGGTGCGCAACCGCCTCTCCCGCATCCGCTCACGGATGCGCGCCACCGCGATGGAGACGGAGACACCATGAGCAGCCCCACCCTCCCCACCCTTCCCGCCGATCGTGTGGATGCCATCGAGACGGCCGTCTTCGGGCGGATCGCCGATGAGCGCGACCGTCGTCGCCGTCGTCGCGGCGGCGTGTGGACGGGCGTCGGCGCTGCCGCGGCCGTCGTCGTGGTGGCCGCCGTCGTGGGCCCCTCGCTCGGCACGACCTCGGGCCTCAGCGGTTCGTCGACCGCCGTGGGAGCAGCCGACAGGGCGCCGGAGAGCGGGACGACCGATCAGTCCGCCCAGGGCTTCGCCGGCGCGGGGGCGGGTTCCGCCCCGGTCGCCCCCGACCAGAGCGGCGCGGGAATCCGGTCGGAAGCCTCCGCGTCGACGGCCACCCCAGGGCGGGAGATCGTCGCCACGGGGTCCAGCACCGTGGCCGTCGACGACATCGGCACCGCCATCGAGGCGATCGGCGACACCGCCACCGCCGCCGGCGGCTACGTCGAATCCTCGCAACTCGGTGACGGCGGTGTCGCGATGCCCCTCGAGGGTGCCACGACCGGCGCGACGCTCTCGTCCGGGTGGATCACGGTCCGAGTGCCCGCGGACTCGCTCACCGGCGTGATGGACGGCCTCGGCGACGTGGGCGAGGTCACCGCGACCAGTGTGACCCGGTCCGACGTCACCGACCAGGCGATCGATCTGCGCGCGCGGGTGGCCGCCGGCGAGGCCTCGGTGGCCCGGCTGACCGAACTGATGGCCCAGGCCGGCTCGGTGTCCGACCTCATCGCCGCCGAGTCCGCCCTCGCGGAGCGGCAGGCTCAGCTCGACAGCGATCGGCAGGTCCTGCAGTCGCTGTCCTCCCAGGTGGCGATGTCGTCGCTGAGCGTGCAGCTGACCGCCCGCACGGCATCCGTCGCCGCCGACCCGGCCGGCTTCGGCGACGGCCTCTCCGCCGGGTGGAACGGGCTCGTCGCGACGCTGAACGGGGCGGTCATCGGTCTCGGGTTCCTGCTGCCGTGGATCGCCGTGGCCTCGATCGCCGCGGCGGTGGTGTGGGGCGCGCGCCGGATCGTCCGCCGCCGCCGCGCGGCACGCGAGAGCTGAAGGGATGCCGCGGAGCCTCCGGGCGGTGGGGCCCAACCCGCGCATGCGTCTCCTCGTCCTACCGACGTCGCCGACAACGAAGAAGAGCTCCGACCATCCGGTCGAAGCTCTTTTTCGTGTTGGTGACCCCAGCGGGATTCTCCCTCCGCCCCCTCCACGCGCCGCTTCACGGCGCGCGGAGCCTCCGGGCGGTGGGGCCCAACCCGCGCATGCGGCTCCTCGTCCTACCGAGGTCGCCGACAACGAAAAAGAGCTCCGACCATTCGGTCGAAGCTCTTTTTCGTGTTGGTGACCCCAGCGGGATTCGAACCCGCGTTACCGCCGTGAGAGGGCGGCGTACTAGGCCGCTATACGATGGGGCCGCGTCGCAACGTGTTCAAGTATGCACCACGAATGACGCGCACGCAAAATCGGGGCCGAGCCGCCGATATCCCGGGCGTGTCCGGCCACGGTACCGCGATCCGGCGGTCAACGGAAGAGGCGTTAGACGCTGTTCACCTCACGCGCCAGCGCTTGCCGCCCCCTGGCATCCGGGAGTTGGATCGGAGTATGCGCCTCACCAAACACGAACACGCCGCTCTCGTCGTCGTCGAATCCGGGCACACGCTCGTCATCGATCCCGGCAGCTTCACCTCGCCCCTCGAAGACCTGGTGGGTCTCGTCGGCGTGGTCATCACGCACGAGCACCCCGACCACTGGACCCCGGAGCACCTGACGCGACTGCAGAAGGCCCACCCCGACGTGCCGATCTACGGCCCCGAGGGCGTTCGCGACGCCGCTGCCGGGTTCGAGGTGATGGTCGTGAAACCCGGCGACCGGCTCGATCTCGGGCCGTTCCACCTCGAGTTCTTCGGCGGACGTCACGAGGTGATCCACGAGTCGATCCCCGTGGTCGACAACGTCGGCGTCCTCGTCAACGACACGCTCTACTACCCCGGCGATTCCTACGCGGTGCCGAAGCACAAGAAGGTCTCGCTCCTCGCCGCGCCGGTCGGGGCCCCTTGGCTCAAGATCGGCGACGCGATCGACTACGTCCTCGCGGTCAAGCCCGAGCGGGTGTTCGCCACCCACGACATGACCCTGTCGGTCGCCGGCAAACAGATGGGCGACGCCCGCCTGACGTGGGCGGTCGAGCAGAACGGCGGCTCCTTCGTCGATCTGAAGCCGGGCGACTCGGTCGAGGTCTGACGCCCCGAGACGGCGCGACTCCGGCAGACCAACGCCGTTTACGTCCTGAGCGACCAATTCGCGCCTGTTCAGAGTAGGTGTGTACGGCCCGCCGGGCACACAGAAACACCGGATGCCACGAGCCCTGGGGCCCGTGGCATCCGGTGTTCTGAGAAACCAGTGCTTACTGCGCGTCGAGGTCGGTCTCGAGGAGCGCGACGAGCTCGTCGAGCGCCTGCTCGGCACCCTCGCCCTCGGCCTTGAGCGTCACGACCGTGCCGTGGCCGGCGCCGAGACCCATGAGCGACAGGATGCTGCCCGCGTTGAGGTCGGGACCGCCCTGGGCGGCGATCGTGACCGGGACCTTCTTCTCCTGCACGGCCTGCACGAAGAGCTTGGCGGGGCGGGCGTGGAGGCCCGAGGCGCTGGCGATGGTGGCCTGACGTTCTGCCATGGTGAATCCTTCCGATTCGACGGGGTGTTACGCGGCGACCGTGGCTGCGGGAGCAGTCTCGGCGACGGCGGCGTCCTTGGTGCTGCGGCCGATGCCCTTGAGGGCGACGACGATCAGCGCCGTCACGACGGTACCCGCCACGATCGCGAGGGCGAAACCCCAGAAGGGGTTGATCGCGAAGAAGACGAAGATGCCGCCGTGCGGGGCGAACGACTGCGTGCCGAACAGCATGCTCAGACCACCGGTGATGGCACCGCCCACCATCGACGCGGGGATGACGCGCAGCGGGTCGGCCGCAGCGAACGGGATCGCCCCCTCGGAGATGAACGAGGCGCCGAGCAGCCACGCGGCCGCGCCGTTCTCGCGCTCGACCGGCGTGAACTTCTTGCGGGCGAGAAGCGTCGAGGCCAGGGCCATCGCGAGCGGCGGGACCATACCGGCGGCCATGACCGCGGCCATGATCAGGTACGGAGCCGTGTTGGTCTGCGTGGCGGCGGCGAGGCCCGTGGTGGCGAAGACGTAGGCGACCTTGTTGACCGGTCCACCGAGGTCGAAGCACATCATGAGGCCCAGGATCACGCCGAGCAGGATCGCACCGGCGCCCGAGGCGGCGAGCGAGTTGAGACCGTCGGTGAGGGCGGCCATGAGGGCGGCGATCGGACGACCGAGGAAGAGGATCATCAAACCCGAGGCGAAGATCGATCCTAGGAACGGCACGATGACGACGGGCATGAGGCCCCGCAACCAGCGCGGCGCGTCGAAGCGGCCGAGCCACCAGGCGATGAAGCCGGCGAGCAGACCACCGATGATGCCGCCGATGAAGCCCGCGTTCATGAGCACGGCGACGGCACCGGCCACGAAGCCGGGCGCGATACCGGGGCGATCGGCGATCGCGTAGGCGATGAAGCCCGCGAGCACGGCGACGATGAAGCCCATCGACGTCGCACCGATCATGAAGGCCACCGAGCCGAGGTATTGGCCGATCGGGCCGAGCGGCGAGGTGATGCCGTCGGTCGGGAGGTCCCACAGCGAGTTCTGGATGATGACGTTCGCGGCGTTCTGCGTCACCTGGTAGCCGCCGAGCAGGAAGCCCAGGGCGATCAGCAGACCGCCACCGGCGACGAACGGGATCATGTAGCTCACACCGGTGAGCAGCCACCGCTGGATGCGACGGCCGACCGACTGCTGGGCCGCCGGAGCGTCGGAGGCGGATGCCGTGGCGGCGCCGCCCTGCACGCGTGCGGCGTTCGGGTTCTCGGACGCGGCGAGGGCCTCGGCGATGAGCTGCTTCGGCTGTTCGATACCGCGCTTGACGCCGGCGCGGACGACCGGCTTGCCCGCGAAGCGCTGCGGCTCGCGGACGTCGACGTCGACCGCGAAGATCACGGCGTCGGCGTCGTCGATCACGCTCTGCGGGAGCGCCTTGTAGCCGCTCGAGCCCTGCGGCTCGACGACGAGCTCCACGCCGTCGGTCTCGGCACCGGCCGCGGTGAGCGCGTCGGCGGCCATGAAGGTGTGGGCGATGCCGGTGGCGCACGCGGTGACCGCGACGATCTTCTTCGTCTTGGTCGCCGTGGCGGTGCGCGCCTCGGCGCGGGTCGCGGCGGGGGCCTCGGCGGCCGGGGCGGACGCCGGCGCGGGGTTCACGGCATCCGTGATGATGCGCACGGCGTCGGACGGCGTCGTCGCTGCACGAAGACCCGACATGAAGCCGTCGTTCATGAGGCTGCGGGCGAGCTGCGACAGCACCGCGAGGTGGGCCTCGTCGGCGCCCGCCGGCGCGGCGATGAGGAACACGATGTCGGCGGGACCGTCCGGGGCGCCGAAGTCGACGCCCGGCGTGAGGCGGGCGAAGGCGAGGGTCGGTTCGGTGACCGACGCGCTCCGCGCGTGCGGGATGCCGATGCCGCCGGGCAGGCCGGTCTCGTCCTTCTGCTCGCGGGCCCACGCGTCGTCGAAGAGCTCTTGAGCGCTCGTCGCGCGGCCCTGCGCGACGACGCGCTCGGCCAGGGCGCGGATCACCGACTGCTTGTCGGTGCCCAGGGGCACGTCGAGAGTGACGAGCTCCGGAGTGATGATGTCGGACATTGTCGTGACCTCCGTGGTCAGGATGTGGCGATGGGGGTGGCGAAATCGGATACGGCGATCGGGCCCGCGGGCAGATCGGCCGGTGTCGGGGCCTGCGTCCCCGGCAGGGTCGCGGCAGCGGCGCCGTAGGCGATGCTGCGTGCGAGACGGTCGGGGGCCGAGGCCCCGTCGAGATCGGCCAGCAGATAGCCGGCGAGCGAGCTGTCGCCCGCGCCGACCGTGCTGGCGACCTGGATCTGGGGGGCGCGTCCGCGCCAGGCTCCCTCGGCCGTGAACAGCAGGGCGCCATCGGCGCCGAGGGTCACGAGAGCGGATGCCACACGGCCGGGCACGAGGGCCGTGGCACGACGCACCGCCTCGGCGAGCACGTCGACGTCGTCCGCGGCATCCTCGCCCACCAGCTCGGCGAGCTCCTCGTGGTTGGGCTTGATGAGGTCGGGGCGCGCGCTCTCGACCACGGCCGCGAGGGCCTCACCCGAGGCATCGACGGCGATGAGCGGAGCGGCGACACCCCACCGCGTGCGGACCGCGGACACGAGATCGGCGTAGAACGACGCGGGGACCCCGGGGGGCAGCGAACCGGCGAGCACGAGCCAGGTCGCGCCTTCGGCCGCCGCGACGACACCCGCCGTGAGGGCTTCGGCCTCGGCGGCGCTCAGCTCCGCGCCGGGGAGGTTGAGCTTGGTCGTCTCGCCGGCGGGGTCGGTGATGGTGAGGTTCGCGCGGGCACGACCGGCCACCTCGACGATGTCGAGGCCGATGCCGGTGTCTTCGAGCAGGACGCGATAGGGGTCGTGGGCGCCGACCGGCACGACCGCGCGGGCCGGGGCGCCGGCAGCCGTGACGACGCGCGCGACGTTGACGCCCTTGCCCCCGGCATCCTCCCGCGACGACACGGCGCGCTGGACCTCGCCCGGGACGAGGGCGTCGGACAGCACGACGGCGCGGTCGGCCGAGGGGTTGGCGGTCAGGGTGACGATCATGCGACACGCACCTCGACGTCGGCGTCGGCGAGGGCGTCGGCCAGATCGGCGGGCGGGGTCGCATCGGTGACGAGGACGTCGATCTCGTCGAGCTGGGCGAAACGCACGAGCAGTTCCTCTCCGAACTTGGCCGCATCCGCGACGAGCACGACGCGGCGGGCCGACTGGATGATGGCGGCCTTCACCGCGGCCTCGTCGGGGTCGGGCGTGCTGAGGCCGAAGCCCGCACTGAGGCCGTTCGTGCCGACGAAGGCGATGTCGGGCCGCAGCTGACCGATCGTGCGGACCGTGTGCGCGCCGACCGCGGCGGCGGTGACCCCGCGGACGCGGCCCCCGATGGTGGTCAGCGACAGGCGGTCATCGCCGGAGAGCACGTGCGCCGCTTCGAGCGAGTGCGTCACGACCTCGACGGCGCCGACACCCGCGACGAGAGCCTCGGGCAGCAGAGCGGCCACCGCGGCGGGCGTCGTCCCCGCATCGAGGAAGACCGAGCCGCGGAAGTCCGGACCCAGCAGCGAGACCGCGGTCGCGGCGATCGCGCGCTTCGCATCGCCGTGACGTTCGCGGCGCTCGGTGAGCGGGGACTCCGCCGTGCTGGCCCGACCGGCGTCGACCGCTCCGCCGTGGACGCGACGGAGGGAGCCGAGGCTCTCCAGACGGTCGAGGTCGCGACGCACGGTCTCCGTCGTCACGTCGAAGCGGCGGGCGAGATCGACGACGCTGACGCGTCCGACTTCGCGCAGTTCGCGCTCGATGAGCTGCTGGCGCTCCATTGCGTACACGGGATCTCCTTCGAAGATTCCCACACAGTACAACATGAACCCACACAGGGCAACATAATGATCGGATCCAGCGAAGATGCGCGGCGCACCGACACGGCGCCACGCGTCCTCACGGGAAAGGCGCGGCACAGCGGCGCGCGGGCGCGCGGTTCTCCACCGCTCTCCCCGCGCGACGAACGGGCGGGCCTCGAAGACCCCCGCCCGACACGAGATGACGAGCGGTCGGTGCTTAAGGCGCCACCACGGAGATCGTGAAGTCGACCTGCTTCCCGTCAGGGCCGGTGACGGTCGCAGCCGTCGTCCCGAGCGCGCGGGCGATGAACCCGGGGCGGAACACCGCGCCCTCCGAGGGTCCGCCGGCGGAGAATTCCGCGATCGTCACGTCGGCGGTGGTACCGGCCCACTCCGCCTCGGTGCCGTCGGGGACGGCGACGACGAGCGCGCTCCCGATGGCGACGCGGACATCGGTCCCCGCGAGGTCGTCAGGCGACGCGATGGCGGGCTCCGGCACCTGCTCCCCCGGCGACGCCGACGGAGAGGGCGCGGGGGCGCTTTCGGCCGGAATGACAGGGGAGGATGCCGTGGGCGCGCAGCCCGCGATGACGAGCGGCAGCCCGACCGCCACCGCGGCGACGACGCGCGGCCTCCCCCGTTCGGCGCGCGACGGCGGAGTCGCGGCGCGACGCATGATCACGCGCTCAGTCCCTCGCGCCCTCGGCGGGCGGGACCGGGATCTCGATCGAAGCGATGGGCGCGTCGACGAGCCCCAGCAGACCGGCCGGGGAGGCTTCGGGGTGCTCATCGTCGGGGAGCATCTCGGCGCGCGTCCGCTGCCGCACCGGCTCACCGGGCAGCCCGGCCCACTCGCTCGATTCCTCGGGTCGCTGTACGAAGAGTCCCATCGCACCAGTGTGGGCCCGCCGCTTCGGCGTGGGCTGGGAGAAACGGAAAAGTCCCGACGATCTCTCGACCGTCGGGACCTTTCTCGAAGCTGGGGTACCTGGACTCGAACCAAGAACAACGGAACCAGAAACCGCCGTGTTGCCAATTACACCATACCCCAAGGCGCTGAGCCGGAACTCGTGCCGAGGATCAAGCTTACGTGAGAGCCGCTCCCCTGCCAAATCCCGCCCCGCCCGCGCGCGTCGCGCGGACGAGGACGCTCAGCCCAGGTGCTGCACCAGAGCGTTCAGGCGCCGCAGCGTCTCGTCCTTCCCGAGCATCTCCATCGACTCGAACAGCGGCGGCGACACCCGCCGGCCCGTCAGGGCGACGCGCGGCGGACCGTAGGCCACGCGCGGCTTGAGTCCCAGTTCGTCGACGAGCGCCGTCGACAGCGCCGCCTGCACACCGGCGGCGGTGAAGTCGTCGACGCCCTCGAGGGCGCGGGAGCATGCCGTGAGCACCTCCGCCGCGTTCGCGGGAAGCCCCTTCAGCGCGTCCTCGGCGTACGACACGTCGGAGACGAAGAGGAAGCCGAGCATCCCCGGGACCTCGCCGAGCAGCTGCACGCGTTCCTGCACGAGGGGCGCTGCGGCGGCGATGATCGCACGGTGCTCCTCCGACGGCTCCTCCCCGATATACCCCGCGCCCGCGAGGTAGGGGACGATCCGCGCGGCGAAGTCGTCGGCATCCAGCATGCGGATGTGGTCGCCGTTGATCGCCTCGGCCTTCTTCTGATCGAAGCGTGCCGGGTTCGGGTTCACGTCGGCGATGTCGAAGGCGGCGATCATCTCGTCGAGCGAGAAGACGTCGCGATCGCTCGCGAGCGACCACCCCAGCAGCGAGAGGTAGTTGAGCAGGCCCTCGTGGATGAAGCCCTTCTCGCGCTGCAGGAACAGATCGGCCTGCGGGTCGCGCTTCGACAGCTTCTTGTTGCCCGTCTCGCCCAGCACGAGGGGCATGTGGCCGAAGCGCGGGATGAACGTCGTGACCCCGGCATCCACCAGGGCCGAGTACAGCGCGAGCTGGCGCGCCGTCGACGGCATGAGGTCTTCACCGCGGATGACGTGGGTGATGCCCATGAGCGCGTCGTCGACCGGGTTCACGAACGGGTACAGCGGCACTCCGCCGGCGCGCACGAGCACGAAGTCGGGGAACGACCCCGCCGGGAACGTCACCTCGCCGCGGATGAGGTCGACGTAGCTGAGGTCGTGATCGGGGACGCGCAGACGCCACGCGGGCTGACGCCCCTCGGCGCGGAAGGCCGCACGCTGCTCGTCGGTGAGGTCGCGGTCGAAGTTGTCGTAGCCGAGCTGCTTCGCGCGGCCGTTGGCCTCGTTACGGGCGTCGATCTCCTCCGCCGTCGAGTAGCTCTCGTACACCGCGCCGGCCGCGACGAGCTTGTCGAGCACCTCGCGATAGATCTCATGGCGCTGCGACTGCCGGTACGGCGCGTGCGGGCCGCCGACCTCGACGCCCTCGTCCCAGTCGATGTTCATCCACCGCAGCGCGTCGAGGAGCTGCTGGTAGCTCTCCTCGCTGTCGCGCGCGGCGTCGGTGTCTTCGATACGGAAGACGAGCTTGCCGCCGTTGTGCCGGGCGTAGGCCCAGTTGAACAGGACGGTGCGGATGAGACCGACGTGGGGCAGGCCCGTCGGGGACGGGCAGAAGCGGACGCGAACGTCGGCGCCGGTGGCGGTCGTGGTGCGGGGATCGGGCGTGGCAGACATCCCCTCGATCCTACCGGCGGGCGTTACCGGACCGATGGTCGGCCAGCACCTCCGCCACGACCTCGAGGGCCGCACCGACCGCGGGCACACTCTCGGCGCCGCGGGCGGTGACGACGTGCAGCGTCCGGGCTTCGGCGGCGGGGAGGCGCGGCACCGCGATCCCGGCGGGAAGGGGAAGGGATGCCACCGCCATGCGCGGCAGGATCGCCATGCCGACGCCGAGCGCGACGAGGTTCTCGACGGCGATGTAGTTGTCGGTCTCGAACGCGATGTCGGGGGTGAAGCCCGCCCGCCCGCAGGCCTCGAGCAGGTGCCCGCGGCACTGGGGGCAGCCCGCGATCCATCGCTCCCCCGCGAGCTGCGAGAGGTCGATCGGGTCGTCGGTGGCGGCCGGGTGCTCGGCGGGGACGACCACGACGGTGTCGTCGTCGCCGAGACGGCGCACCGAGAGCCCGGCGGCGGCCTGGGCGAGCTGCTCCCGGCGGTCGCCGGGGTAGCTGTAGATGAGCGCGATGTCGGCGCGATCCTCGCGCACCGCCGAGATGGCCTCGGGCGGCTCCGCCTCGACGAAGCTGATCGAGACGCCGGGGCGGCGGGCCGTGACCGCGGCGATGACGCGGGGCACGACGGTCGACGAGGCGGAGGGGAACGCCGCGATCCGCACGCGTCCGGCGCGCAGCCCCCTCAGCTCCGCGAGGTCGCCCGCGGCGGCATCGAGGGCCGTCGTCACCGTGGCCGCGTGCCGGGCGAGCACCCAGCCGGCCTCGGTGAGGCGCACCCCACGCCCGACGCGCTCGACGATGGGCATGCCCGCGCGCTGCTCGAGGCGCCGCAACTGCTGACTGACCGCGGGCTGGCTGTAGCCGAGGGCACGCGCCGCGGCGGTGATCGATCCGGTGTCGGCGATCGCTTTGACGACCCGCAGGCCGTGGGCGTCGAGGCCCTCGTCGATGTCGCTCATCCGAACACATAAGCAGGATGGATGCTTCTCATGCAACACCTGCCCTAGTGCAATAGGCGCTGACGGACGAACCTGGTTCCATGAGCAGCCTCGCCTCGCACTTCGCCGGCGGCCGCGACTACCTCGCCGCCTGCACCCTCGGCCTACCGTCGCGCGAGACGGTGCGCGCCGTCCGCGCGGATCTCGACGCCGCGGCATCCGGTCGCCCCGACGTCGTCGCGGCCTCGCAGGCAGTGGAGGACGCCCGCGCGTCGTACGCCCGCCTGGTGAGCGCGCCGCGGGGCGACGTCGCAATCGGATCGCAGACGTCGGTGCAGGTCGCGCTCATCGCCGCCTCGGTTCCCGACGGCGCCGAGGTGCTCTGCGCCGAGGGCGACTTCTCCTCGCTCGTCGCGCCCTTCGCCCACGCGGGTCGAGGCATCCGGTTGCGCACCGCTCCCCTCTCGGAGCTCGCGGCCGCTGTGTCCGCCGACACCTGGCTCGTGGCCTTCTCGCTCGTGCAGTCGGCCACCGGCGACGTGGCGGATGCCGTGGGCATCGCCGCCGCCGCCGCACGCGCGGGTGCGCGGACGCTCTGCGACCTCACGCAGGCCGCAGGGTGGCTGCCCGTCGACGCGACGATGTTCGACGCGACCGTGTGCCACGCCTACAAGTGGCTGTGCTGCCCCCGCGGCGTCTCGTTCCTCACCATCTCACCCGCGTTCGCCCACGAGATCCGACCGGTGCAGGCCGGCTGGTACTCCGGCGACGACCCGTGGTCGTCGTGTTACGGAACGGGCGGCGTGCTCGCCCCCGACGCGCGCCGCTTCGACGTCTCGCCGGCGTGGCAGGCCTTCGTCGGCGCCGCTCCCGCCCTGGCTCTGTTCGCCGATGCCGACATCACCGCGACGTACACGCACACCACGGGCCTCGCCGCGCGCTTCCGCGACGGCCTGGGCCTGGCTCACCCCGAGCGCCCCTCGGCCATCGTCACCTGGCCGGATGCCACCGGCGAAGCCCTCGCGCAGCTCACCGCCCACGGCATCACAGCGTCGGGCCGCGCGGGTCGCGCCCGGGTGGCCTTTCACGTCTTCAACGACGAGCGCGACGTCGACCGCGCCCTGCATGCGCTCGGCGTGCGCGGGATCGAGAACCTCTCGGCCTTCGACGGCCTGGTCTACGCGATCTGACCCACTCCCCGTGCGAGGTGCCGAGAATTGTCGCCTGGTAGGGCTCGAAAGCGACTATTCTCGGGGACTCACGCGCGGGTGCGGAGCGCCACGACGGCGGCGATGCAGACCACGGCCACCGGAACGAGCGCCCAGAGGGCGAGACCGCCGTACCCGACGAGGCCGAGGATCACGCCCGCGAGCACGGAGCCCGCAGCCGCGCACGCCGTCATCAGCGTGTCGCTGCGTCCCTGACGACGCGGCCGCAGCGCCACCGGCGTCGCCTCGGTGAGCAGGGCGGAGCCGGCCACCGTCGCCGCGCTCCATCCGAGGCCGAGCAGCACCAGCGCCACCAGGACGCCAGCCTGGGAGCCACCGAAAGCCGACGCGGTGGCGAGCGAAGCCGCGAGCAGCACCTGCCCGAGCACGATGACGGGGATCCGCCCCCGGCGGTCGGCCAGGATGCCGAACACCGGCGACAGCCCGTACATCCCGAACACGTGGAGGGCGATCGTCACGCCGACGGCCAGGGTGACGGCGTCCGGGGCGACGATGTGGGACAGGTGGACGGGCGTCATCGCCATGACCGACGCCATCGTCACGTGCGAGGCGGCGACCGCGAGCATCGCGAAGCGCGCGAGCGCGGGACGGTCGGCCTGCGGCACGGCAGGGGCGGATGCCGTGCTCTCACGATCGAGGCGCTGGGCGAGCAGCAGCGGATCCGGGCGCAGGACGAGCACGTAGAGCGCGAAGGCGCACGCCTGGGCCGCGAACGAGAAGAGGTACGCCCCGGTGAGGCGCGGCATCCCGATGCTCGCCCCGAGGAGTTCGCCGGGAGCGAGCAGGAGCGGACCGACCACTCCACCCACCGTGGTCGCCCAGACGACCGTGGCGAGGTCGCGGCCCCGCCGGGCGGTGGGTGCGAGATCGGTCGCGGCGAAACGCGACTGCAGGGTCGCGGCGTTGCCGGCTCCGATCAACGCGATCCCCACGAGCAGCAGGGGGAAGGCGCGCAACGCCGCCGCGGCGATGACCACCGCGATGCCCGTCAGCGCGGCGATGTTGCCGGTGGTCAGCGCGAGGCGCCTCCCCCGGCGCGCAGCGAGACGCGCGAGAGGGATCGCCGTCAACGCGGCCCCCAGCGTCACCGAGGCGGTCGCGAAGCCCGACAGCGCCTCCTGGCCCGACAGGTCGGCGGCGAGGAGGGCGCCGAGCGAGAGCGTCGCCCCGAAGGCCACGCCGGTGAGCACCTGCCCCGCCGCGAGCACGCGCACCGTACGGCGCTGCGTGGCGACGAGGTCGACACCCGCCGGCGCGGCGGTGTCAGGCATCGCGGACGGTGTTGCGCAGCAGCCCGATGCCGCCGATCTCGACCTCGACGACGTCGCCCGCACCGAAGGAGCCGATCCCGGCGGGCGTTCCCGTCAGGATCAGGTCGCCCGGAAGCAGCGTGAACACCGCGGAGGCGTAGGCGACGAGGGTCGGGATGTCGTGGATCATGTCGGAGACCGGGCCGTCCTGACGGACCTCGCCGTTCACGCGGGTCACGATCGTGGCCGATGAGACGTCGAGGTCGGTCTCGATGACCGGGCCGACGGGGCAGAAGGTGTCGAACCCCTTCGCGCGCGACCACTGGCCGTCGCTGCGCTGCAGATCGCGCGCGGTGACGTCGTTGGCGACGGTGTAGCCGAAGATGTACTCACCCGCCCGCTCGACCGGGACGTTCTTGGCGATACGGCCGATGACGACGGCGAGTTCGCCCTCGTAGTCGGTCTGCGAGCTGAGGGCCGTCGGGCGCACGATGACGTCGTTCGGGCCGATGACGGAGGTGTTCGGCTTGAGGAACATCAGGGGCTCGGCGGGCGCCTCACCCCCCATCTCGGCAGCGTGGTCGTGGTAGTTCTTACCGATGCACACGACCTTCGAGCGCGGGATGACGGGGGCCAGCAGCGTCACGTCGGAGAGGGGGATGCGCTCACCCGTGGTGTCGAACCCGGCGAACATGGGGTCACCCTCGAGCACGACGACGTGGTCGTCGTCGACGATGCCGTAGCGGAGGGCGTCCTGGTGGCTGAATCGAGCGATCTTCACCGGGCCAGCCTATCCGCGAGGTCCGATACGGGCGGGGCCCGGTCCCTTCGACAGGCTCAGGGACCTCGCTCCCGTTGCGGCTGCGACGTCGGGGGCTGAGCTTGTCGAAGTTCTCTGTGCACGCGACGAAGGGGCCCCCGGCATCCGGGAACCCCTCCATCCGACGACGCGGATCAGGCGTCGAGGCGGTACAACCAGCCGTGCTTGTCTTCCGCGCGACCGTACTGGATGTTCGTCAGCTCCTCGCGCAGTTCGAGGGCGAGCGTGCCCGAGGGCTGCTCGTCGATGAAGTCGCGTCCCTTGAGGATGCCGATCGGGGTGACCACGGCAGCGGTGCCGCACGCGAACACCTCGACGATGTCTCCGGATGCCACGCCCTCGCGCCACTCGGTCAGCGAGACGTTGCGCCCCTCGACGTGGTGGCCGCGGTCGCGCGCCAGCTGCAGAAGCGAGTCGCGCGTGATGCCCTCGAGGATCGAGTCGGACTGCGGAGTGACGATGGTGCCGTCCTTGTAGACGAAGACGACGTTCATGCCGCCGAGCTCTTCGACATTGCGATCCTGGTCGAGGAAGACGACCTGGTCGCACTCGTTCTCGTAGGCCTCGGACTGGGGAAGGAGGCTCGCGGCGTAGTTGCCGCCGGTCTTGGCCGCCCCCGTGCCGCCCTTGCCCGCGCGCGAGTAGTCCTCGCTCAGCCAGATCGAGACCGGCTGGACGCCGCCCTTGAAGTAGGCGCCGGCCGGGCTGGCGATCAGGTAGTACGCGACCTTGTGGGCGGGGCGCACCCCGAGGAACGCCTCCTTCGCGAACATGAAGGGCCGCAGGTAGAGGCTCTGGTCTTCGCCGGAGGGCACCCAGGCACCGTCGACGGCGATGAGCTCGCGCAGCGACTGGAGGAAGTAGGGAACCGGCAGTTCGGGCAGGGCAAGACGGCGGGCCGAGCGCTGCAGCCGTCGCCCGTTCTGATCGGGCCGGAAGGTGTGGACCGACCCGTCGGCGTGACGGTAGGCCTTGATGCCCTCGAAGATCTCCTGGCCGTAGTGCAGCACGGCGGCCGCGGGGTCGAGCGAGATCGGGCCGTACGGAGACACTCGGGGGCGGTGCCAGCCGCCGCGGACCGACCAGCAGATGTCGACCATGTGGTCGGTGAAGCTCTGCCCGAAGCCGGGGCTGGCGAGGATCGCGTCGCGGTCGGCGGTGCTCTTGGCCGCGAGGTTGCGCGTGACGGAGAACTCGAGCGGGTCGAGTCCGGTGTCGGGGTCGGTGTCGATCGTGGTCATCTTGATCCAAAACTCTTCGTATGCCGAGGGGCGAAGCGGGCCGGTCGGTCCAGGTTACGCCTGGACGCGCGCGGCGATCGCGTCGCCGATCTGAGCGGTGGTGCGCGAGCCCTCGCGGCGGGCGATGTCGTCCTCCACCGCGCGGGTGACGCGGGCGGATTCGTCGGTGAGCCCGAGATGATCGAGCAGCAGCGCGACGGAGAGGATCGCAGCCGTGGGGTCGGCTTTCTGGCTTCCCGCGATGTCGGGCGCCGATCCGTGCACGGGCTCGAACATCGAGGGGAACGCGCCGTCGGGGTTGATGTTGCCCGAAGCGGCGAGACCGATGCCACCGGTGACGGCGCCGGCCAGGTCGGTCAGGATGTCGCCGAAGAGGTTGTCGGTGACGATCACGTCGAAGCGGCCCGGGTTCGTGACCAGGAAGATCGTCGCCGCGTCGACGTGCAGGTAGTCTACGTCGACCCCCGGGAACTCGGATGCCACGGCATCCACGATGCGCTTCCACATGCCGCCCGCGTGGACGAGCACGTTGGTCTTGTGCACGAGCGTGAGCGTGCGGCGACGGCGCTCGGCCAGGGCGAAGGCGTACCGAACGACGCGCTCGACGCCGTAGGCCGTGTTGACCGAGGTCTCGTTGGCGACCTCGTGCGGGGTTCCGCGGCGGATGGCACCGCCGTTGCCGACGTACGGCCCCTCGGTCCCCTCGCGCACGACGACGAAGTCGATGTCGCCCGGGTCTGCCAGGGGGCCCGCGGCGCCGGGGTAGAGCTTCGACGGTCGCAGGTTGACGTAGTGGTCGAGCTCGAAGCGGAGCTTCAGCAGCAGGCCGCGTTCGATGTTCGCGTCCTTCAGGCGCGGGTCGCCGGGGACCCCGCCGACGGCGCCGAGCAGAATCGCGTCGTGGCCCGCGATCGCGGCAAGGTCGTCGTCGGTGAGCGTGTCGCCGGTCTCGAGGTAGCGCCCGGCGCCGAGCGAGAAGGGCGTCTTGTCGAAGACGACATCCGACTCGGCGGTGACGGCGTCGAGCACCTTGACGGCCTCGGCGACGACTTCGGGACCGATGCCGTCACCGGGGATGACGGCCAGCTTCACGACACGCGACATCGCTCTCCTCAGAGCTCGGGGCACGTCACTTCGTCGACGCGCCGCGGGTTCCTCCCAGGGTAGTGGCAGCGATCACCGCGGCCACGACGATCAGCCCCGCGCCGATCAAGGCCGTGATGACCACGCCGGAGTCGAAGGCGTGCGCGGCGGCGAGCCGCAGGGCGTCCGCCAGCGCCGGGTCGTCGAGGGTCTGCGACACCGCCACGGCCCCGGCGAGGGTTTCGCGGGCCGCCTGGGCCGCGGCATCCGGGAGCCCCGCCGGGAGCACCAGCTGCGCCCGATAGAAGGCCGCGAGGATGCCACCGAGCACGGCGGTGCCCAGCACCGCGCCGACCTCGTAGGCCGTCTCGGAGACGGCGCTCGCGGCACCGGCCTTGGCCGAGGGAGCGCTCGACAGGATCAACTCGTTCGACACGGTCTCGGCGGCACCGATACCGATGCCCAGCAGGCCGAACGCCACGATGAGCTGGACGAGGTCGGCGGTCGAGAGCGCGACGAGGACATACGCGACGACAGAGAACGTGAGCGCGACGGGCACGACCACGCGCGGGGCGAACCGCTTCGCGACCGGCACCACGGCGAGTCCGGAGACGATCATGAGTACGAGCCCGGGCAGGAGCGCGAAGCCCGCGACCATCGGCGACAGCCCCACGACCAGCTGCAGGTGCTGCGCGACGAAGTAGAGGAATCCGACGAGTCCGACCACGCTGAGCAGGTTCACGAGGATGGCGCCGGAGAAGGTGCCTCGACGGAACAGCGACATGTCGAGCATCGGCGTGGGCAGCGAGCGCTGACGGCGCACGAACAGCCATCCGAAGACGATGCCGACGACGAAGAGCGCCGGGGCGAGCGAAAGCGGGCCGTCGACGGCGAGCTTCTTGATGCCGTAGACGATCGGGACCATCGTCGCGAGCGAGAGCAGCACGCTGACGGGGTCGAAGCGGCCGGGGTGCGGGTCGCGACTCTCGGGCACGAAGAACGGGGCGAGGATCAGGAGGGGGATGAGCACGGGCACCGCCATGAGGAACACCGATCCCCACGAGAAGTGCTCGAGGAGGAAGCCTCCGACGATCGGCCCGAGGGCGGCGCCCGCCGAGAAACCCGACGCCCAGATGGCGATGGCGAAGCGCCGCTGATCGCGGTCGCGGAAGATGCTGCGCAGGAGCGACAGCGTCGACGGCATCAGCATGGCGCCGAAGACGCCCATGAGGGCGCGGCCGGCGATGAGCAGGGCCGCCGTGGGCGCGAAGGCCGACAGTGCGGAGACGGCCGCGAAGCCGGTCGCGCCGATCAACAGCAGACGCCGACGGCCGAACCGGTCGCCCAAGGTGCCCATCGTGACGAGCAGGCCCGCGAGCACGAGCGGGTAGACATCGATGATCCACAGCTGCTCGATGCTGGACGGCTGCAGCGACAGTGCGATCTCGGGCAGCGCGAAACTCAGCACCGTGTTGTCGACCGAGACCAGCAGCACGGGCAGCATGAGCACCGCCAGCGCGAACCACCCGCGCCACCCGGCGCGGGTCACGGTGATCTCTGAGGTGGGCATCGACGAGGTGAGCATTCTTCCGATCCGTTTCTTAACCGTCCAGCCGGTATAGTATCAGGTCCGAGGTCCCACCCGCCAGTACGATCGAGGAGTCATGAGTCGCCCCCCTCTCGCCCGCGAAGCCGTCCTCGACGCCTTCACACGGATCCTCGTCGACGAGGGCGAGCGCGCCGCGACGATGGATGCCACGGCGCGCGGCGCCGGCGTGTCGAAGGGCGGCCTGCTCTACCACTTCAACTCGAAGAGCGCTCTCGAAGCGGCACTGGTCGACCGCCTCGAGCGCCTGGCGCAGGAAGACGTCGACGAGATCGAGAAGTCCGCCGAAGGCGTCGTCGCGGCGCATCTTCGTTCGTCGCAGAACACCGGGTCCCCGCTCGATGTGACCATCCTCGCCGTCTCACGGCTCGCCCAGAACGGCAACGATGCGGCATCCGCCTCGCTTCGCCGGGTGCGCGAACTGTGGGAGGAGAGCCTCCGCGCGCACACGCGCGACGAGACGGCGCTGCAGATGGTGCTGCTGGTCAGCGACGGGCTCTACTTCAACGCGGTCCTCGACCTCAACGCCGTCCCCGGCCCGACCCTCGAGGGACCGGAGCTCGACAAGCTCATCGACGCCGTGGTGGCTGCCACCACCTGAGGCAGCCAGTCCGCAACGCGACGCGGCACCGCCCTTCGAATGAGAAAAGGGGGCCGCCGCAGCGACCCCCTCCCCCGTGATGCGTCCGGGACTCAGCCCTCGATGATCTCGATCTGCCGGAACAGATCGGCGCCGACGGACTCGCGCATCGCACCGAGGATCTCGTCGGGAACCGGCGAGTCCACCGTGAGCACCGACAGCGCGCGGCCCGTGGCATCCTGGGCCGCCACCTGGAGACCCGCGATGTTGATGCCGGCCTCACCGAGCTTCTGGCCGTAGATCGCGACGATGCCGGGGCGGTCGGCGTAGCGCATGACGATGTGGTGCTGCTCGATCGGCACCTCGATGTCGTAGCCGTTGATCGCGACGACCTTGGGCACCATGCGAGTGCCGGCGAGCGTACCGGCCACCGTGAGGGTCGAGCCGTCCGCGAGGGTGCCGCGGAGGATCGTGATGTTGCGGTACAGCGGGCTCTCGGCCTCGACGACCAAGCGCGCCTCGACGCCGCGCTGCTCGGCGAAGAGCGGGGCGTTCACGTAGGACACCGTTTCACTGACGATGCGGCTGAAGTAGCCCTTCAGCGCCGCGAGGCGGTAGACGCTCACGTCGTACTGCGCGAGCTCTCCGCGCACCTCGATGTCCAGGCTCGTGAGCGCGCTGTCGGCGAGACCGCTGAAGAACTGACCGAGCATCTCGACCAGGGCGATACCGGGACGCACGAACGGGTCGATCGCTCCCCCGGCGACGTTCACGGCATCCGGGACGAGGTCGCCCTCGAGGGCGAGCTTGACCGAACGGGCGACGGAGACGCCGGCCTTCTCCTGCGCCTCCTCCGTGCTGGCCCCGAGATGCGGGGTGACCACGACGTTCGGAAGGTCGAGGAGCTTGCGGGCGGGGCCGCCCTCGGCGGGGGGCTCGGTCGAGAAGACGTCGAGGCCGGCCCCCGCGATCTCGCCCGAGGTGAGGGCGTCGAACAGCGCCTCTTCGTCGATGAGGCCGCCGCGCGCGACGTTGATGACGTACGCGGAGTTCTTCATGCGGCGCAGCTGCTCGGCGCCGATCATGCCGGTCGTCTCGGGCGTCTTCGGCATGTGGATCGTGACGAAGTCGCTCTGCTCGAGGAGTTCGTCGAGCGAGACCAGCTGCACGCCGAGCTGCTGCGCACGCGCGGCCGTGACGTAGGGGTCGTACGCGATGACGCGCATGTCGAATCCCTGAAGGCGCGCGGCGATGAGGGCGCCGATGCGTCCGAGGCCGATAATGCCGATCGTCTTCTCGAAGAGCTCGGTGCCGGTGAAGGAGCTGCGCTTCCACAGGCCCTGCGCGAGAGAGGCATGCGCGGCGGGGATGCGGCGCGCGAGGCTCAGCACATGGCCTACGGTCAGCTCGGCGGCCGAGATGATGTTGGAGGTCGGGGCGTTCACGACCATGACACCTGCGGCGGTGGCCGACTTGATGTCGACGTTGTCGAGGCCGACCCCGGCGCGGGCGACGACCTTGAGCGAGGGAGCCGCGGCAAGCGCCTCGGCATCGATCTGGGTGGCCGAGCGCACGAGCACCGCGTGCGCGTCGGCGAGGGCCGAGAGCAGCGCGGGGCGGTCGGTCCCGTCGACGTTGCGCACGTCGAAGTCGGGGCCGAGCGCGTCGATCGTGGCGGGAGAGAGTTCTTCGGCGATGAGCACGACGGGCTTCGTCACGGATGCGTCCTTCGAAACGGTGCTGGGGACCGGCGCGCACCGCCGCGCACCGCCGGCGCGAACCGGGCGCACGACCCGTGCGGGCCGTGTGTCAGCCTAGCGCGGCCCCGCGACGGCGCCCGACCGTATGACGCCGGACGCCTCGGCCCGTCGACGACGGCGACGCACGGGCTCGCGCGGCCCCTCGGTCACGCCGCGAGGCGGCATCTCCCGGCGGCTCGGCTTCTGCCCACGGTTCGGGATGCCGGCGCGACGACGTCACGCCGCGGGCGCACGAACGGATGCCGGCACGACGACGTCACGCCGCGGGGCGCCCGATCGGACGCCGGCACGACACCGCTTCGCCGCGGGGCGCACGGCCGGAGGCCGAAGTCGCCCGCCTCAGCCCCCGTAGAGCCCGTACGACGTCGCTCCGTAGCCGACGATCGCGAGCCAGAACGCCGCCGAGAGGGTGAGACCCGCGAGCATCGTCAGGGCGAACGCCCCCGCCGCACGGCGCGCACCGATCGCGAAGGCGACCGCGAACGTGAGCAGGGGGAAGATGATCGGGAGGATGTAGACCACCCACCCGAGGGTGTTGAGACCCAGCGGACCGGTCGCCTGCGTGATGAGCAGCGCGACCGCGCTCCAGACGACGTAGGCGTAGAACAGCCCGAAGAGGCCGGCGATGGCCACGACGACCCATGTGGGCAGGACGCGCGTGCGCGTGGCGGTGCTCATGCGATTGCTCCCACCGACAGGAACGGCCAGGGGACGAGCAGCACGATTCCCACGATCAGCAGCAGGAATCGCTGCCATGTCCGCCATGCGCGGGTGAGCACCAGGACCGCCACGAACCACACGAGCGGGGCCAGCACGGCTCCCGCGGTGAGGGCGATCAGCGTGACGTCGGGGATCGGCAGCCCCAGGCTGCGCAGTCGCAGACCGGCGAGGAGCCAGCCGAGGGCGAAGAGCAGGAACGTCGCGGCGACCATGCCGATGCCCACGAGGCCGACGTTGCCCAGCGGCGCCGAGGAGTCGGCATCCGCGTCGTGGTCGTCATCGGCCGGCCCGGCGTCGGCGGGGGCGTCGTGCACCGCGGATGCCGCCACCTGCGAAGTCCGCGACGCCGACGTCGCGGCGGGCTGCAGCGGCTCCGGCTCGGCCGCCGGCTGCAGCGGCTCGGGCTCGCTCGACACGGGCTGCACGGGATCCGACGGTCGCACCTCGGTCGCGCGCTTCTCGCCGACGTCGAGGGTCGGGTCGTCGTCACCGCCCCACGAGAGGGCGTCGTCATCGCGCGGAGTGCTCACGTTCCCACGGTAGCGGGCTCTCCCTCGGCCGGGTCGCGCCCCGCCGATCACGCCGGGTGCGCGGCATCCGGAACCGAAGACGTCCCGCCGAACGGCGAACGCCCCGCGGCCGGAGCCCCGGGGCGTTCGAGACGATCGGGAGATCAGCGCGCAGCCGAGCCCTCGACGTAGTCGCTGTCCTGCTGCTTCCACGCGAAGAGGCCGCGGAGCTCCTTGCCGGTGGCCTCGATGGGGTGACCCTGCTCCTTCTCGCGGAGCTCGAGGAACTCGGGGGCGCCCTTGTCCTGGTCGGCGATGAAGCGCTCGGCGAACGCGCCCGACTGGATGTCGGCGAGGACGGCCTTCATGCTCTCCTTGACGTCGGGCGAGATGACGCGCGGGCCCGAGACGTAGTCGCCGTACTCGGCGGTGTCGGAGATCGACCAGCGCTGCTTGGCGATGCCGCCCTCCCACATGAGGTCGACGATGAGCTTGAGCTCGTGCAGCACCTCGAAGTACGCGATCTGCGGCTGGTAGCCCGCCTCGGTGAGGGTCTCGAAACCGGCCTGCACGAGGTGGCTCATGCCACCGCAGAGCACGGCCTGCTCGCCGAAGAGGTCGGTCTCGGTCTCTTCGGTGAAGGTCGTCTTGATGACGCCGGCGCGGGTGCCGCCGATGGCCTTCGCGTACGAGAGGGCGGTGTCCCAGGCCGAGCCCGAGGCGTCGCGCTCGACGGCGATGATGTCGGGGATGCCGCGGCCGGCGACGTACTCGCGACGCACGGTGTGGCCGGGGGCCTTGGGGGCGACGAGGATGACGTCCACGCCCTCGGGGGCGTCGATGTAGCCGAAGCGGATGTTGAAGCCGTGCGCGAAGGCGAGCGTCTTGCCCTCGGTGAGCTTGTCCTTGATCGAGTCGGCGAAGATCGAGCGCTGGTGCTGGTCGGGCGCGAGGATCATGATGAGGTCGGCCCACTCGGCCGCGTCGGCGACGTTCTTGACCGCGAAGCCGTCCTCCTGCGCCTTGGCGGCCGACTTGGAGCCGTCCTTGAGGGCGATGACGACCTCGACGCCCGAGTCGCGCAGGTTCTGCGCGTGGGCGTGACCCTGCGAGCCGTAGCCGACGATCGCGACCTTCTTGCCCTGGATGATCGAGAGGTCGGCGTCGTCGTCGTAGAAGATCTCTGCCATGAGGATGTTTCTCCTTGAGTCAGGTCCCTGAGCTTGTCGAAGGGACCGGGGGTTGTGGGACGTATGAAGTTCGGATGTCGGCCCCCTCGACAGGGTCGAGGACCGACGGGATTCGGAGAGTCGGACCCTTCGACAGGCTCAGGACCGCCCGGCTCGGGGACCGACGGGGTCAGCCGCGGAGGACGCGCTCGGTGATGCTCTTACCGCCACGACCGACGGCGAGAAGGCCCGACTGTGCGAGCTCCTTCACGCCGAAGGGCTCGATGGCCTTGAGGAACGCACCGACCTTGCCCGAGTCGCCCGTGATCTCGATCACGATGGCATCGGGTGCGTAGTCGACGACCGAGGCGCGGAAGAGGTTCACGACCTCGAGCACGTTGGAGCGGCTGGCGTTGTCGGCGCGCACCTTGACGAGGACGTGCTCTCGCTGGACGGATGCCGCGGGGTCGAGCTCCACGATCTTGATGACGTTGATCAGCTTGTTGAGCTGCTTCGTCACCTGCTCGAGCGGCAGGCCCTCGACGTCGACCACGACCGTGATGCGCGAGAGACCCGGCACCTCGGTCACGCCGACGGCGAGCGATTCGATGTTGAAGCCGCGGCGGGCGAAGAGCCCGGCGACGCGGGTCAGCAGACCCGGCTTGTCCTCGACGAGGAGGCTCAGAACGTGACGAGACATCTCAGTCCTCCTGCTCGTTGAAGGCGGGCGAGTGATCGCGCGCGTACTGGACGTAGCTGTTGCTGACGCCCTGCGGGACCATCGGCCACACCATGGCATCCGCACTCACGACGAAGTCGATCACGACGGGGCGGTCGTTCGTGTCCAGCGCGAGCTGGATTGCGGCGTCGATCTCGTCTTCCTTCTCGACGCGGATCGCGAGGCACCCGTACGCCTCGGCGAGCTTCACGAAGTCGGGGATGCGACGCGTGCCGTGGCCCGTGTTGAGGTCGGTGTTGGAGTGGCGGCCGTCGAAGAACAGCGTCTGCCACTGGCGCACCATGCCGAGGGAGGAGTTGTTGATGATCGCGACCTTGATCGGGATGTCGTTGATGACGCAGGTCGCGAGCTCCTGGTTGGTCATCTGGAAGCAGCCGTCACCGTCGATCGCCCACACGGCGCGATCGGGCTGGGCCACCTTGGCGCCCATGGCCGCGGGGACCGCGTAGCCCATGGTGCCGGCGCCGCCGGAGTTGAGCCACGCGTTCGGACGCTCGTACTTGATGAACTGCGCCGCCCACATCTGGTGCTGGCCGACGCCCGAGGCGTAGACGCCCTCGGGTCCGGTCATCTCGCCGATGCGCTGGATGACATGCTGCGGCGACAGGAGGCCGTCGGTGGTGGGCGTGTAGCCCAGCGGGAACTCCTCGCGGAGGCCGTTCAGGTAGGTCCACCACTCGCTGTAGTCGTGCGGGTGCTCGGCGTCGGCGGCGCGGAACGCGGCGTCCAGGTCGACGAGGACCTCTTTCAGGTCACCCACGATCGGCACGTCGGCCGTGCGGATCTTGGAGATCTCGGCGGGGTCGATGTCGACGTGCACCACCTGGGCGTTCGGCGCGAACAGCGACGCCTTGCCCGTGACGCGGTCGTCGAAGCGGGCGCCGAGCGAGACGATGAGGTCGCTCTCCTGCAGGGCGAGGACGGCGGGGACGGTGCCGTGCATGCCGGGCATGCCCAGATGCTGCTCGTGGGAGTCGGGGAACGCGCCGCGCGCCATGAGCGTGGTGACGACGGGGGCGCCCGTCGCCTCGGCGAGCACCTTCAGCTCCGCCGCCGCGTTGGCGCGGATCGCACCGCCGCCCACGTACAGCACGGGCTTCTGCGCGGTGGCGAGCAGGTGGGCCGCGGCCTGGATCTGCTTGCCGTGCGCCTTGGTGACCGGGCGGTAGCCGGGCAGGTCGATCTTGGGCGGCCAGACGAACGGCGCCTCGGCCTGCTGGGCGTCCTTCGTGATGTCGACGAGCACCGGACCGGGACGACCGGTCGATGCGATCTCGAAGGCCGCCGCGATCGCGCCGGGGATCTCCTCGGCGGTCTTCACCAGGAACGAGTGCTTCGTGATCGGCATCGTGATGCCCACGATGTCGGCCTCCTGGAAGGCATCCGTACCCATGAGGGTGGAGAACACCTGCCCGGTGATGCACACGAGCGGCACCGAGTCCATGTAGGCGTCGGCGATCGCGGTGACGAGGTTGGTCGCGCCGGGGCCCGACGTCGCGATCGCGACGCCGACCTTGCCCGAGGCCGCGGCGTAGCCCTCGGCCGCGTGACCGGCGCCCTGCTCGTGACGGACGAGGATGTGGCGGACGTGCTCGTCGTCCATGAGCGGGTCGTAGACGGGCATGATCGCTCCGCCCGGCAGGCCGAACACATCGGTGACGCCGAGCAGGTCGAGCGAGCGGACGACCGCCTGTGCACCCGTCATCACGGGCGCCGGGGCGGTGCGGGCGGGGGGCCGGGGCACGGCCGCCGTAGGGGAATCGATGGACATGGGAGTACCTCGAGAACCGTAAGAAGGTGAGAAGGGGACGGCCGTCAGCCCGTGACCGCGCCCTCCGCGGCGGAGTGCACGAGCTTGGAGTACTTGGCCAGAACGCCACGGGTATAGCGCGGGGGAAGCGGTTCCCAGCCATCACGGCGGGAACTCAGCTCGGCGTCATCGACGATCAAGTCGAGAGTGCGAGCGGCGATATCGACCCGTATCAGATCACCATCGCGCACGAAGGCGATGGGACCTGCGTCCACCGCTTCGGGAGCTATGTGGCCGATGCACAGTCCGGTTGTGCCGCCTGAGAATCGACCGTCCGTCAAGAGTAGTACATCTTTTCCGAGCCCCGCGCCCTTGATGGCCGCCGTGATGGCGAGCATCTCGCGCATGCCCGGGCCGCCCTTGGGGCCCTCGTAGCGGATGACGACGACGTCGCCGGCGGCGATCTCGCCGGCCTCGAGGGCGTCCATCGCGCCGCGCTCACGCTCGAACACGCGGGCGGGACCCTCGAACACGTTGCCGTCGAAGCCGGCCGACTTCACCACCGCGCCTTCGGGGGCCATCGAGCCGTGCAGGATCGTGATGCCGCCGGTGGCGTGGATCGGGTCGTCGAACGAGTGGATGACCTTGCCGTCGACCGGGTCGGGGTTCAGGTCGGCGAGGTTCTCGGCGAGCGTCTTGCCCGTGACGGTGAGCGCGTCGCCGTGCAGCAGACCCTCGTCGAGCATCGCCTTCATGATCACGGGGATGCCGCCGTGGCGGTCGACGTCGTTCATGACGTACTGGCCGAACGGCTTCATGTCGGCCACGTGCGGGGTGCGGTCGCCGATGCGGTTGAAGTCGTGGAGGTTCAGCTCGACCTCGGCCTCGTTCGCGATCGCGAGCAGGTGCAGCACGACGTTGGTCGAACCGCCGAGCGCCATGGCGAGGGCGATGGCGTTCTCGAACGCCTCCTTGGTGAGGATGTCGCGCGTGGTGATCCCCTGACGGAGGAGGTTGACGACGGCCTCGCCCGAGCGGTGGGCGAAGTAGTCGCGGCGACGGTCGGCGGAGGGCGGGGCGGCCGAACCGGGGAGGCTCAGTCCGAGCGCCTCGGCGACGGAGGCCATGGTGTTGGCGGTGTACATGCCACCGCACGCACCCTCGCCCGGGGCGATCGCGCACTCGATGCGCTTGAGGTCGGCCTCGCTCATCTTGCCCGCGAGACACGCGCCCACGGCCTCGAACGAGTCGATGATCGTGACGTCCTTCTCGGTGCCGTCGCTGAGCTTCACCCAGCCCGGGGCGATGGAGCCGGCGTAGAGGAAGACGCTCGACAGGTCGAGACGGGCGGATGCCATGAGCATGCCCGGGATCGACTTGTCGCAGCCTGCAAGGAGCACGGAGCCGTCGAGGCGCTCGGCCATCATGACGGTCTCGACGCTGTCGGCGATGACCTCTCGCGAGACGAGCGAGAAGTGCATGCCCTCGTGGCCCATGGAGATGCCGTCGGAGACGGAGATGGTGCCGAACTGCAGGGGGTAACCGCCGCCGGCGTGGACGCCTTCTTTGGCGCCCTGCGCGAGCCGGTCGAGGCTGAGGTTGCAGGGGGTGATCTCGTTCCAGCTCGACGCGATGCCGATCTGGGGCTTGTCCCAGTCCTCGTCGCCCATGCCGACCGCGCGGAGCATTCCGCGCGACGTGGTGGCTTCGATGCCGTCGGTGACGACGCGACTGCGGGGCTTGATGTCGAACTCGCCGGTGTTCGGATTCTGCGGTGCGGGCATTCTCGAAGTCTATTGCGAGCGGCACGCGCGCGACGCCGCCCGGGCGGTGAACGGTGGATTCATCGTCGAGGGCCGCTGCCCCCGGCGCTCACCCCGCGTGCGCGCTCCGCAATCGGGCGATCCGCTCGAGGACCGCCACGAAGGCCGCGATGTCGTCGACCCGCAGCGTCGCCGCCGTCTCTCCCCCGCCGACGCGCACGCCGAGGTCGCCCGCCCCCAGCGATCGCAGGGCGTCCTCGTCGGTGACGTCGTCGCCGGCGAAGAGCACCGCCGTGGCGCTCACGCGCTCGCGCAGGTGCGCGACGGCGGAGTCCTTGCCCTCGTGCCGGAACGAGAACTCGAGAATGTCGTGTCCGGTGCGCCGTCGCCACGACGGCGCTCGGGCGGCCAGGACGGCGTCGGTCGCCTCCCGCGCGGCGCGGGCGGCATCGGCATCCGCCGTCCGGGTGTGCAGTCCGAGCCCGAACTGCTTGGGCTCGACCCGCGCTCCGGGGAACGCGGCGACGGCGTCGCGGACCTCGGCGGTGAGGCGGTCGCGCAGCGCGCGGTCGTCGGCGTCGTCGTCCGCTTCGACGGCACCGGAGCCCGGCTCCCAGGCCTCGGCCCCGTGCGAGCCCATCAGCCACCACGGAGAGGAGTCGTCGTGCTCCGCGATGACGCGGAGATCGGCGAGCGTGCGGCCGGAGACGAGGGCCACGGTCGTCGCCGGGAGGCCCGCGAGCTCCTCGAGCACCGCGCGGGCGTCCGGCGTCATGCGCGCCGACATCGGCTCGTCGACCAGCGGCGAGAGCGTGCCGTCGAAATCGAGGGCTATCAGCAGCGTCGCGGTCGTCGCGACGGCCTCGACGGAGGCGTCGGCGGCGGTCATCCGGCATCCATCCCTTCATCGACGCGGATCGGGTCGAGCTGCGACCCCGTCATCCGGCATCCGTCTCGTCGATGGGCTCGAGTTCGGGAGCGGAGCCGTCGTCGCCGCGGGTGACCTCGGCGGCGGCCGCGGCGCTGGAGGCCTTCTCGTGGAACACCGAGAGCGCCTCGAGGAAGTCCTGCGACCAGTCCTCGACGTCGTGGTCGCGCACGCGTTTGCGCAACGCCCGCATGCGGCGGCCCTGTTCGGCGGCGGGCATCTCGAGCGCGCGCACGATGGCATCCTTCATGCCGTCGATGTCGTGCGGGTTGATGAGCAGTGCGCTGCCCATCTCGTCGGCGGCGCCGGCGAACTCGCTGAGCAGGAGCACGCCGCGGTTGTCGACGCGGCTGGCCACGTACTCCTTCGCGACGAGGTTCATGCCGTCGCGCAGCGCCGTGACGAGCATGATGTCGGCGGCCAGGAACAGCGCCACCATCTCCTCCCGCGGGTACGACTGGTGGAGGTAGCGGATCGCCGTGTGCGTGGTGGTGTCGTGGTCGCCGTTGATGCGGCCGACGGTCATCTCGATCTCGTCGCGCAGCTGCACGTAGGCGTCGACGCGCTCGCGACTGGGGCTCGCGACCTGCACGAGGGTGGCGTCCTCGACCGTCGCGCGACCGTCTTCGAGCAGTTCGCCCCACGCCTTCAGACGGTGGCGGATGCCCTTGGTGTAGTCGAGGCGGTCGACGCCGAGGAGGATCTTGCGCGGATTGCCGAGACCCTCGCGGATCTCCTTGGCGCGCTGCTGGATCTCGGGCTTCTGCGCCAGCTCGATGTAGGAGTCGGCATCGATCGAGATGGGGAACGCCTTGGCGAGCGCGACGCGCGTCGTCTCGCCCTCGGGGACCAGGATGCCGCTGGCCTTGGTCTCGTACCGCAGCTGTCGGCGCACGGCGCGGGCGAAGTTGCCCGCGTCGGCCACGCGCTGGAAACCGATGACGTCGGCGCCGAGGAGTCCCTCGAGCACCTGCTTGCGCCAGGGGAGCTGAGCGTAGAGGCCGTAGGCGGGGAACGGGATGTGGTGGAAGTAGCCGATGGTGAGGTCGGGGCGCAGCTCGCGCAGCATCTTCGGCACGAGCTGCAGCTGGTAGTCCTGCACCCACACGATGCCGCCGTCGGCGACGACCTCGGCCGCGGCCTCGGCGAAGCGCCGGTTGACCTTGACGTAGGCGTCCCACCAGGCCCGCTTGTAGGTCGGCGCCGCGATGACGTCGTGGTAGAGCGGCCAGATGGTGTCGTTCGAGAAGCCCTCGTAGTAGAGCTCGACGTCGGAGGCCGACAGGGTCACGGGGACGAGGTGCGTGCCCTCGAAGTCGAACGGCTCCACGGTGGCGTCGGCCTGACCGGCCCACCCCACCCAGGCACCCTCGGCGCGGCGCATGACGGGTTCGAGAGCGGTGACGAGCCCGCCCGGCGATCGGCGCCAGCCCTCTCCGTCGGGGGTGCGGTCGACGGGCAAGCGGTTGGCGACGACGACGAAATCGGCCTGGGTCACAGGTCCTCCTCGGGGATCGTCCTCAGGCTAACAGCGGGCTCGGTCCGCGCACGGGGGTGGACGCGATGCGATAAGCGGTGCTCAGGGCGCCCCCGGGTCGAGCGCTGTCAAGGCGCGGCATCCGATCGCCCTCCTCGATAGGTTGGGCGCATGCGGCAGTACATCTTCGGAACCGGTCTCCTCAGCGCCATCACCGGTGGCGTCACGCTCCTGCGCGGCCTCAAGAACGACGAGCCGTTCACCTGGCGCACGGCGCTGGCGTGGCTCAGCTGGGGCATCACTCTGGCGCTGGCGATCGGCGCCGTCGTGGACACCCGCCGCGCGCGCCGCGGCCGCGTCATCGCGGGCGACTCCCCCGTCTCGAAGAAGCAGGACAAGCTGTTCAAGAAGCGCCTGGGTCGCTGACCCCCTGACACCGACGGATGCCACGGCCGGAGGGTCGTGGCATCCGTCTTTCCGTCTGCGGGTCAGCGGGTGAGGATCAGCGCGTCGCCCTGGCCGCCGCCGCCGCAGAGGGCGACCGCCGCCGTGCCGCCCCCGCGGCGCACGAGATCGTGGACGGCGTGAACGACGAGGCGGTTGCCCGAGGCGCCGATCGGGTGACCGATCGCGATGCCCCCGCCGTGCGGGTTGACGACGTCGTCGGACAGCCCGAGTTCGGCCTGCGACCGCGCCACGACCGCGCCGAACGCCTCGTTGATCTCGACGAGGTCGAGATCGGAGGCCGAGAGTCCCTGCTTCTGCAGCGCCTTCTCGATCGCCCGCGCGGGCTGGGCGTGGAGGGAGTTGTCGGGGCCGGCGACCTGCCCCGCGGCGCCGACGACCGCGAGCACGTCCCAGCCGTGTTCGGCGGCGACAGCGCGCGTGGTGACGACGACCGCCGAGGCGCCGTCGGAGATCTGCGAGGCGTTGCCGGCGGTGATCGATCCCCCCTCGGCGAACGCCGGGCGCAGCTTCGCGAGCGTCTCGACCGTGGTGTCGGGGCGGATCCCCTCGTCAGCCGTGACGACGACCGGGTCTCCCTTGCGCTGCGGGATCGAGACGGGCACGATCTCGGCCTCGAACATCCCGTCGGCTTGGGCTGCGCCGGCTCGCTGGTGCGACCGCGCCGAGACGGCGTCCTGCGCCTCGCGCGTGACCTCGTAGCGGGCGTTCGCGCGCTCGGTGGACGCGCCCATGCTCTCGCTGTCGTACGCGTCGGTCAGCCCGTCGTGAGCCATGTGGTCGAGGACCTCGACGGAGCCGTAGGAGTACCCCTCGCGCGAGTTCATGAGCAGGTGCGGGGCGCGGGTCATCGATTCCATGCCGGCGGCGACCACGACGCTCGCGTCTCCGAGGCGGAGCATGCGCGCGGCGTCGATGACCGCGGTGAGCCCCGAGAGGCACACCTTGTTGATCGTGGCGCTGTGCACATTCCAGCCGATGCCCGCTGCGATCGCGGCCTGACGCGCCGCGTTCTGCCCCGCCCCGGCCTGCAGCACCTGCCCGACGAGCACCGCGTCGACGGCGTCGGCGGGGATGCCGCCGCGCTCGAGCGCCCCGCGGATCGCCGCGGCGCCGAGCTGGACAGCCGTGAGCGGCGCGAGCTGCCCCTTCAGACGACCCTGCGGGGTGCGCGCGGCGGCGACGATGACGACGTCGTTGTCGGTGGTCATGCGTTCTGCTCCTCTGTGAGCTTCTCTGTGCGCTTCTCGGTGAGTCCCACGGTCAGCGGGGGCTGGGTGGAATCCCGCACCTCGTCGACGCTCACCCCGGGGGCGAGCTCGACGAGCACGAGTCCATCCTCCGTCACGTCGATGACGGCGAGGTCGGTGATGATCCGGTCGACCACGCCGCGACCGGTCAGCGGAAGCGAGCAGGAGTCGACGATCTTGGGCGAGCCGTCCTTCGCGACGTGCTCCATCAGCACGATCACGCGGGCGGCGCCGTGCACGAGGTCCATCGCGCCGCCGGGACCCTTGACCATCTTCCCGGGGATCATCCAGTTCGCCAGGTCTCCGGATGCCGAGACCTGCATCGCCCCGAGGATCGCGGCGTCGATCTTGCCGCCTCGGATCATGCCGAAGCTCAGGGCCGAGTCGAAGAACGCGGCTCCCGGCAACGTCGTGACCGTCTCCTTGCCGGCGTTGATGAGGTCGGGGTCCACCGCGTCCTCGGTCGGGTAGGGACCCACGCCGAGGATGCCGTTCTCGGACTGCAGCACGACCGTCACCCCGTCGGGCACGTGGTTGGGGACGAGCGTGGGAAGCCCGATGCCGAGGTTGACGTACGCGCCGTCGGCGAGCTCCCGGGCGGCGCGGGCCGCCATCTCGATGCGGGACAGGGGCATCTCAGTTCTCCTCGGTGACGGTCGAGATCGGCGCGAAGCGGGGCCCCTGACCGCGAGGTCTCCGAGCCTGTCCAGGTCCCTGAGCCTCTCCAGGTCCCTGAGCCTGTTGAAGGGACCGGGGGCAGCATTTCGGCATGATCACCGGTTCCCCTCCCGGACGGTGCGCTTCTCGATGCGCTTGGGGATGTCGGGCCCGACCTCGACGATCCGATGCACGTAGACGCCGGGCAGATGCACGGCATCCGGATCGAGCTCGCCGGGTTCGACGAGGTGCTCGACCTGCACGATGCAGGTACGGCCAGCCATGGCGGCGAGGGGGTTGAAGGCCCGCGCGGCCTTGCGGAAGACGAGGTTGCCGTGGCGGTCGCCCTGGTAGGCGTGCACGAGCGAGAAATCGGTGGTGATCGCCTCTTCGAGCACGAACTCGCGCTGCTCGCCGTTCACGTCGAAGGTGCGCACGTCCTTGACCGGGGAGGCCACAGCGATACCGCCGGCCGCGTCGTAGCGGCGGGGCAGGCCGCCCTCGGCGACCTGGGTACCCACTCCGGTCTGCGTGTAGAAGGCCGCGATGCCCGAGCCGCCGGCCCGCAGCTTCTCGGCGAGCGTGCCCTGCGGAGTGAGCTCGAGTTCGAGCTCGCCCGAGAGGAACTGCCGCTCGAACTCCTTGTTCTCGCCGACGTACGACGAGGTCATCTTGCGGATGCGACCGGCGCCCAGCAAGATGCCGAGCCCCCAGTCGTCGACGCCGCAGTTGTTCGACACGACCGACAGGTCGCGGGTTCCCTGGGCGAGCAGAGCCTCGATCAGGGCGATGGGATTGCCCGAGAGACCGAAGCCGCCGACAGCGAGAGATGCTCCGTCGGGGATGTCGGCGACGGCCTCGGCAGCTGAGGCGACGGTCTTGTCGATCACGCGAACTCCTTCGTAGCGGCGTCCCTCCACCCTGCGGCGCGGGCCGGCGCCGCGGCCAGCCCGTTCTTGCCATGTGGATGCCGCCGGGCGTAGCGTCCACATCGTGGACTCCAGATCGCCCGGATCACCCGGGGAAGTCACTCCGAGGGAGCCGCGACCACATCGTGCCGCGGTGCGAGAGACCCCGGCCACCGTCCCCGGAGCCCAGGCCATCGCCCGCGCAGCGCACCTCCTGCGTCTGGTCACAGCCGCCGGCGAGGCGGGTGCCGCGGTGGCCGACCTCGCGCGCGACGCCGATCTGACACGTCCGACGACTCACCGACTGCTGAGTGCCCTGCGAGCCGAAGGTCTCGTCGACCGCGACGACGCGACCGGGCACTGGCTCCCGGGACCCGAGCTGTACCTGATGGGCAGCGTCGCGGCATCCCGCTTCGACATCACGGCGACCGCGCGCGACATCGTGCGCTCGCTGGCGGTCCGCACCGAGGAGAGCGCGTTCCTCTCGGTGCGGCGCGGCGACGAGACCGTCTGCCTCGTCCGCGAGGACGGGAGCTTCCCCATCCGCTCGTTCGTGCTGTCGGAGGGGGTGCGCTTCCCCCTGGGCGTCGCGTCGGCAGGGCTCGCGATCCTCGCGTTCCTGCCGCCCCAGGACGTGGACGCCTACCTCGAACGGCATCCGGAGCTCGTCGAACGCTGGGGAGCCTCCCACTCCCCCGCGCGGCTACGCGCGCGCGTCGCCGACACACAGGCGCGGGGCTACGCGGTCAACCCCGGCTTGATCGTCGAGGGCAGCTGGGGTGTGGGCGCCGCGGTCTTCACGCGGGCCGGCGACCCGCAATGGGCGCTGAGCCTGACGGGAGTCGAGTTCCGGTTCGGCGGCGAGCGACTCGCCGAACTCGGGCGGATCCTGCTGGCGCACGCGCACCAGTTGTCGACGCGGATCGCCGCGCGATAACAGGGCGCGCGCCGCCAGCGCTCGGCGCCCTGTCACGACGTGTGGCGCCGGCCGCGCGCGCGGAGCCCGCAATAGATACCTACGGTATATAACTGGGGTATACTTTCACCTATGACCCGGGACGACGACCTCCAGCGCCTGCTGCTCGCCGTGCATGCGCTCACGCGTGTAGCCGCCCTCGACACGAACTCCGACGCTCCCGCGGCGCAGTGGCGCACGCTGACGCTGCTGCGTGACCACGGCCCGCAGCGCCTCGGCGACCTTGCGACGCTCAGCCGCGTCACGCAGCCCGGTATGACCCGGCTGATCCGGCAGATGGATGCCGCTGGACTCGTGTCGCGTCGCAGTCACCCCGACGACTCCCGCGTGAGCGTGGTGGCGGCCACCGAGGACGGCCTCGACGCCCTCGAGCGCTGGTACGAGCTCTTCCGCGCTGCCCTCGCGCCGCACGTGGCCGACTTGTCCCCCGCGGAGTGGGAGGCCGTCAGCACGGCGGCCTCGGCTCTCTCGCGCCAGGTCGGGATGGCGCCCGTCGGGTCGAACGAACACACCGAGAAACCGAGCGACCAGGTACGCGCCTCGCGCGGTGCCGCACGTCGCTCCGAAGAAGAAAGAGAGGTGGTCCGGTGAGCGCCGGTACCGCAGCCGACCCGGTCGATAAGGCCCCGAGCGTCTGGAAACAGCCCGCACAAGTCTGGGCAGTCGCCTTCGCGTCGGTCGTGGCGTTCATGGGTATCGGGCTCGTCGATCCGATTCTTCCCGCGATCGCCGAGTCGTTGAAGGCGAGCCCGGTGCAGACCGAGCTGCTCTTCACGAGCTACCTCGTGGTGACCGGTCTCGCGATGCTCGTCACCAGCTGGATCTCCAGCCGCATCGGCGCCAAGTCCACCCTGCTGGTGGGTCTCGGGCTGATCGTGGTGTTCGCACTGTTCTGCGCCCTGAGCGGCAGCGTCGACGCCGTCATCGGCTTCCGCGCCGGGTGGGGTCTGGGCAACGCGCTCTTCATCTCCACCGCTCTCGCGACGATCGTCGGGGCCGCATCGGGCGGCACATCGTCGGCGATCATCCTGTACGAGGCGGCACTCGGCCTCGGCATCGCCGTCGGTCCGCTGCTGGGCGGCGTCCTCGGCGAGGTCAGCTGGCGCGGACCGTTCTTTGGCGTCGTCGCCCTGATGGCGATCGCGTTCATCGCGGTGGCGGTCCTTCTTCGCGGACCGAAGCCCGCGCGTACGCCCCTTCCCTTCAGCGCCCCGTTCCGCGCGCTGGGCCGCCCGGCGCTCGCGATCCTCGCGGCGACCGCCCTGTTCTACAACATCGGCTTCTTCACCCTCCTGGCGTTCTCGCCGTTCCCCCTCGGATTCGGTGCCATGGGTATCGGCCTCACCTTCTTCGGCTGGGGCGTGGGCCTCGCGATCACGAGTGTCTGGGTCGCTCCGCTGCTGCTGCGCAGGCTGCGCCTGACAAGCGTGCTGCTGATCGCGCTGCCCCTGCTGGCAATCGACCTGGTGGTCGCGGCCTTCACCGTGGCGTCGTCGACCGCCCTCGTCGTGTGCATCATCGTGGGTGGCCTCGTGCTGGGCGTGGTCAACACCGCGCTGACCGAGGCCGTGATGGAGGCCACCGACCTGCCGCGCTCGGTCGCCTCGTCGGCGTACTCCGCCGTCCGCTTCCTCGGCGGGGCCGTCGCTCCGCCGCTCGCGGCGTGGCTCTGGCACGCCTACGGCGCCGATGTGCCGTACTTCATGGCCGCCGCCTCGGTGTTCATCGCCGCTGCGTGCATCCTGTTCGGCCGTCGCCTGCTGGCCCACGTCGACGGCTCGCACCCCGACGCCGCCGATGAAGGCGCCGCCGTGCTGGTCGGAGACGCTGCGTAACACCGTCACTCCCCCGCAAGGACCTCCTGCACCACAGCCCGCGCGCCGGGTGCCGACATGACGATCGAATAGTGATCGACGGCCGGCACCCGGCGCGTCGCCGCAAGCCGGGGGAATCGGCTGCGGATGCCGTCGAGGTCGGGGTACAGCGGCGGAACCTCGCCGAGCAATCCCCGCTCAGCCGCGATCAGCCGCGTCGGGCGGCGCAGGCGTTCGAGCGCTCCCGCGATGGCCTCGCCGGCGTTCTGGTCGATGGAGTCGGCTTCGACCGTGGCGAACGTCGTCGCCGGCCGCAGCGCGGGTGATTCACCGACCAGGTCGTAGGCGAAGTAGGCGTCGAGCAGCGGGTCTTCGCGCCCTGTGAACGCGGGGTGCGCCCGCCAGAAATCACGGTACGCGCCCTCGCTCGGGAAGCGCATGTCGAGCCGCGCCGCGGTCGGTCCGAGCACGTGGCGCACCGCCTCGCGCGGTTCCATTCCACGCGGCAGGGTCAGGGGCAGCCCGCCGTCGACGAGGACGATCCGCTCGACCCGGTCGGGGTGCCGTTCGCCGAACACCAACGAGATGAACGCGCCCATCGAGTGCCCGACCACGATCGCCCGCTCGACCTCGAGGCCGTCGAGCACCTCTGCCAGGTCATCGGCGTGCTGCGCCAGCCCGATTCGCCGCGCCGACGCCGTGCTGCGCCCGCGCCCGCGCAGATCGGGGGCGATCAGCCGCGCCGAACTCTGTGCCGCGACCCACGCCCACGCCACGTGCGACGCGGTGACCCCGTGCACGAGCAGCCACGGGGTGCCCTCGGCATCCGGATGCCACTCACCGACGCGCAGGTCTCCCTCCGCGACCGCGAGGTCATGGGTGACGTACGTGGCTGGCGAGGCGCTCTCGTTCGGCATGGCGACATCGTGGCACGGGGGCCCGACACCGGGACCGAGGCACCGGCAATGCATGCGATGCCCGCAGCTGCCGACCGCGGACGGGCCGGTGACGACCTCGCGACCGGCGAGCAGTTTGCATAGGGTCGACATATGGGGGCACAACGTGAAGTCGACTTCTGAGGTCCTCACCTCGAGCGCGCTGCCCGCGTGGCCGAAGCCGGCGTTCGCCGGATGAGTACCCCGTCCCCCGTCGAACCGGGATGGTACGTCGTCGCGCCCCGCACCCAGCGATCGTGGGACGGCACCCGGTGGACGGACGACGTCATCCATCACGATCGTCCGATGACGGCGACCGCTCTCAGACAACGCACTACGCGGATGATGTGGGCGTGGGTGGCGATCGGGGTGGTGGCGTGGGTGACGTTCCTAGTGATGCTGGTCGCCTTCGGCCCCGGCGCCGCCGTCCCGCTCGCGGTACTGCCGCTGGCCGGGACCGCGGCCATCGTCGCCGTGTCGCTATCCGGCTCGCGATTGATCGCAGCTCTCCCCCCGGCGTAGCCGCTGCATTCGGATCAGCGAGCGATCTCCGCCCCCATATCCGCCACGCGCTCCTGGAGCGTGTCCCACAGCTGGTCGAACCGCGCGTTCCACGGCGTCGCGAACAGGCCCTCCTCCCACCGACGGCGCACCACGTCGAGGCCGACCCACTCCGACTCGAGCACTTCTTCCGGATCCGGCACGGGCACAGGCTCGCCGTCGACGCGCGCGACCCACAGGTCGAAGAGCGCCCGCTTCTCGATCACCCGCCCGACCAGCACGAGGTCGTCGCCGGTGACCCTCATCCCGGTCTCCTCGGCGAGCTCGCGCACCGCACCGGTGCGGCTCGTCTCGCCGCGCAGCGCGCTCCCGGCCGGGAACTCCCACGCGAGGGGGTAGTCCTTCCCCTCGGCGCGGCGGCTCATCAGCACGCGGCCGGACGATGACACGAGGCAGACAGATGCCACGACATGGAATGACCCGGCCGGCACCGGGCCGTCACCGCGTCGGTGGAGGGTGCCCGTGGGCGTGCCCTGAATGTCGGTCACGTCCCACATCTCGTCGTCGGCCATGTGTCCTCCCGCCTTCGCGCCGCTGCCCAGCGGCCAGGATTCCATCATGCCGAGAGCATTCCCTCGCGCAACGGGATTGCGACCGAACCTGACCTGACCTCCCCCGCAGACGCCGAAATCCCCTCCGCAACCGCGAGGCTGCGAAGGGGATTTCGGTGGTGGTGCACCCCCTGGGACTTGAACCCAGAACCCACTGATTAAGAGTCAGTTGCTCTGCCGATTGAGCTAGAGGTGCGTTCCGTTCGGCGGGAGATTCGCTCTCCGCGCCGAGGAATGACATTACCAGGGGTGACGCGACCACACCAAATCGAGCCAGGAGCGCCGGTTATCCTGGAGCCGTGTCCCGCATCGAAGAGCCCGCCGCGACCCTCGCGGACCTGACCGACGATCTCGCACTCGCCCTCCGCCTGGCCGACGCCGCCGACGCGGTCGCGATGCAGCGTTTCGACGCCGCCGACCTGCGCATCGACACCAAGCCCGACCGCACGCACGTCACCGAGGCCGACCTCGCCACCGAGCGCGCCATCCGGGAGATCCTGGATGCCGAGCGCCCCGCCGACGCGATCCTGGGCGAGGAGTACGGCAGCTCCGGCGACACCTCGCGGCGCTGGGTGATCGATCCGATCGACGGCACCCACAACTACATGCGCGGCATCCCCGTGTGGGCCACGCTCATCGCCCTCACCGTCGACGGCGTCCCGACCGTCGGCGTCGTCAGCCAGCCCGCGATCGGGCGCCGCTGGTGGGCGGCGACCGGCCAGGGCGCGTGGACGACCACCGCCACCGGGGAGACCCGCCGCATCCACGTCTCCGGTATCGACGACGTCGCGGCCTCGAGCATCAGCTTCCAGAGCATCGAGCAGTGGGATGACGTCGACCTCGTGCCGACGCTCGAGCGCCTCGCCCGTGCCGTGTGGCGCGACCGCGCCTACGGCGACGCCTTGCCGTACATGTGGCTCGCTGAGGGGCGGCTCGAGCTCGTCGCCGAGTTCGGCGTGAAGGAGTACGACATCGCCGCGATCGCTCCCATCGTGCGCGAAGCCGGCGGACGCTTCACCGCGTTCGACGGAGCCGACCGACTCGACGCCGAATCGTCGCTCGCGACGAACGGCGTGCTGCACGACGCCTTCCTCACCCTGCTGCACGGCGAGGGTTCACGATGATGCGCGCGACCACCCTCTCGCGGCGGCGCTCCGCCCGTGCGCGCGTGTCCGCTCTCGTCGCAGGCGGCGCCTTCGCGGCCCTCGTCCTCGCCGGGTGCGCGGCCCCCGCACCCGAGCCCGCGCCGGCCGCAGAGGCACCCTCCTCGGCCGCGCCCGCCGCCGGTGTCGAGACGCCGGCGCCGGCCGCATCGCCATCCGGTTCGGCGACCCCGCCCGCAGACCCCACGTGCGAGAACATCATCCCCCAAGCCACCGCCGACGACTTCAAGAGCCTCGGCTGGACGTCGCAGGAGGACCAGTTCCGCATGGGCGCCACGGCTCTCGACGACGGTATCCAGTGCAAGTGGGGCGACACGAAGATCGCCTCCGACCGTGTGCAGATCTTCGGCTGGGCACCCATCGACGACGCCACCGCGAAGACGGCGCAGAAAGACCTCGTCGCCGCGGGATGGAAGGTCGAGCAAGATGCCGACGGCGTCTACGTGACCGAGAACCCCGACTGGCTGAACGGACGCGGTGCCGACGGCTACGGCCTGACCTACTTCTTCGGCGACGGCTTCGTGAAGCTCGCCGATACCCGACAGAGCCTGATCCTCGTCCAGAGCCCCCGGTAGTCGACGGCGCCGACGGTCGCCGGCTCGGCGTCGCCCGTCACCGGTACGGGTTGCGCGCCTCCGCGTCGCGAGCCGCCGAGAACCCCTCGTCCCACGCGTCGCCCCGCGCCTCGACATCGCGCCACAGGGCATCGGCCTGCAGCACCCGCTGCGCGAACGCGACCCAGTCGGTCCACCCGGCCGTGATCCGTCCCGCGTCATTCCCGTCGGCGTCGATCCCGGATGCGGCGCCGGGTCCGCCGCGCTCCTGCTCGGCGGTCCACGTGGACGCGTCGGGCGTCGGGGCGAGGTGGAACGGACCGACGTCGATGCGGAGGGCGCGGGGATCTGGCATCCTTCGACGCTAGGCGGCACGGAGTCATCCGGGCAATGTCCCTCCGCGGTCGGAGTCCGGAGGCACGAGGATCCCCGCTCCTCACGTAGGCTCGACCCTCGTGGCTATCGGCGCGACCATTCACACGTTCACCGTGCAGCTCTCCGATGTCGACCGCGGCGTCTACGACGAGCTGCAGCTGCGCGTCGCGCGGCATCCGTCCGAGACCGCGCCCTACATGCTCACCCGCGTGCTCGCCTACTGCCTCGAGTTCGAAGAGGGCATCGCCTTCAGCGAGGGAGTCGCCGCGACCGACGAACCCGCCGTCCTGGTGCGCGACCTCACCGGCGCGCTTGTCGCCTGGGTGGAGGTGGGAGCACCGGATGCCGCCCGCCTGCACACCGGGAGCATGAAGGCCGAACGCGTCGCGGTCTACACCCACCGCGACCCCGAGAAGGTCGCCGCCGCGTGGGCGGGCAAGCGCATCCACCGCGGTGACGAGGTGCTGCTGCACAGTTTCGACCCCGGGTTCGTCGAGCGTCTCGCGGAGTCGATCGAGCGACGGAACACGGCCACCCTGACGCGCACCGAGGGACGCATCTACCTCGAGCTGAACGGCGCCTCGGGCGAGAGCGACATCCACACGCGCAGCGCGAGCTGAGCGGCGCCGGCAGGCGGGCCGAGCACACGGCCGGGTACGTCGCGCCCACCGGTGACGCTCACGCCGCACAGAGGCCCGCGCGGCGCTCATCGGCGTACGAGAAAGCCCCCGCCCCACCGAAACGGGCGGGAGCGAGGGCTTTCTGACGACTCATCGTGACAACGGCTCGTGGAGCTGGGGGGAATCGAACCCCCGTCCAACGCTGGGTCTCCGCGTTTTCTCCGGGCGCAGTCTGTGCAGACGTTCTGCTCGGCTCCGACCTTTGTCACAGACACCTAAGTCGACGAGCCCAGCCTGGGAAAAGTCCCGCGTGACGTCCAGACGCCGTCACGCAGCAAGACCCCTAAATGACGCCAGGATCCGTGGCGGGGTCACACACGGTCTGACGGACTATCGGGCTCGCTTACGCAGCGAGGGCGAAGTCAGTGCGCTTAGCATTGGCACTTATTGTTTTGCAGGGAGCGTTTACGAGATAACCCCACATCCTCGGCCCGCTTCTCGCGGGTTCGCAGGCGCTGTCGAAACCGATCAGCCCCGGGAACTCCGTGAAGGAGCGGCCGTTGTCACGCTGTTGAGTTGCCATGCCGGGAGCGGAAAGCACCCGAGCATCACAGTCTACAACGCATCGGGGGCTCGTGAATTCCCGGTGTCGACGACTCTCGCATCGAACCGCCCCGCGCCCGTCGCCCCGTCGCGTCGGCCCGCGAATTCCCCGCGTCGACGACTCGCGCATCGGACCGTCGCACGCCCGTCGCCCCGTCGACGCCGTCGCGTAGGCTCACCGCATGAGCGACGTCGTCATCACCGTCCGAGGCGAGAGCAACGCCCGCGTCCGCGCCGAAGAAGCGGCGGTCCGTGTCACGGTCTCGGTCGACGGGCCGTCTCGCGGCCCCGTCGTGGAGCAGGCGCAGGAGCGCGCATCGTCGGTGCAGGACGGCCTCGTCGCCCACCTGCGTTCGGGCGAGGTCTCGGAATGGTCGAGCGCCCGTGTCTCGGTCTGGTCGGACCGGCCGTGGAACGCCGAGGGGGCGCAACTCCCCCTCGTCCACCACGCGAGCGTCGAGCTCTCGGCCACGTTCATCGACGCCGGCGCCTTGTCGTGGTGGCTCGGCGACGTCACCGAGTCCGACGACGTGCAGGTCACCGCCGTCGACTGGCGCCTCTCCCCCGACACGCGCGCACGCACCGAGCGCGAGGTCGCCGCCGAGGCCGTGCACGTGGCCGTGGAGCGCGCGACCGCCTACGCCGACGCCCTGGGGCTGGCATCCGTCTCCGCCGTCGAGGTGGCGGATGCCGGGCTGCTCGCGACCCGCCCCGATTCCCCCGCGCCGATGGGCGCCCGCATGATGGCGGCTGCGTCGGCCGGAGGGTCGTCGTTCAGCCTGCAGCCGCCGGAGATCGTCGTGACCTCGGTCGTCGAGGGGCGCTTCCGCGCCGAGTGACGGGTCCTACTCGCCCAGGCGGTTCTTGGTGCGCATCGCACGCTCGGCCTCGCGCTTGTCCTCGCGCTCGCGGATGGTCTGACGCTTCTCGAACTCGCGCTTGCCCTTCGCGACCGCGATCTCGACCTTCGCGCGCCCGTCGAGGAAGTACAGGCGCAGCGGGACGAGGGTGTAGCCGCCCGCGGCGACCGCGTGCGAGAGCTTGACGATCTCCTCCTTGTGCAGCAGCAGCTTGCGCGTGCGCTTGGCGGAGTGGTTCGTCCAGTGTCCCTGCGAGTACTCGGGGATGTGCACGGCATCGAGGAACGCCTGACCGCCGTCGATGTACGCGTAGCCGTCGGTGAGGTTCGCCCGCCCCTGGCGCAGCGACTTCACCTCGGTGCCGGTCAGGACGAGACCGGCCTCGTAGGTCTTCTCGATGGCGTAGTCGTGACGCGCCTTCTTGTTCGACGCGATGAGCTTCTCACCCTGCTCACGAGGCATGGTGCCACCTCCTCATGATCATGGGCACACAGAGCCCCTCAGCCTACAGGACGCCGGAGCCCGCCGTCGCGAACGGTCAGGCGCGCAACCAGCGACGGATCGCGAAGCTCGCGCTGAGGGCGGCGAGGATCACGCCGATCACGACGATGACCGGGATGACGAACGCGACGTCGCCGATACCCACCCACGACGTGATGAAGCCGATGCGGTCGCGCAGGTACTGGTTGACACCCACGCCCACGATCGCCCACACCGCCACGCTCGCCAGCGCCGAGCCGATCAGCGCCGCCAGCACGCCCTCGACGATGAACGGCGTCTGGATGAAGCGGTTCGAGGCACCGACGAGACGCATGATCCCGAGCTCGCGGCGTCGCGCGAAGGCCGAGAGGCGGATCGTGGTGGCGATCAGCAGCACCGCCGCGATCAGCATGAGCCCGGCGATGCCGACCGCGACGTAGGTCGCGACCGTGAGCGCCTGGAACAGGGGCTCGAGGTACTGCATCTGGTTCGTGACTTCTTCGACGCCCGCCTGGCCGCTGAAGGCCTCGATGATGACGTCGGACTGGTTCTGGTCGACGAGGTTGATGCTGAAGGTCGCATTGAACTGATCCGCGGTGACGACGCCGATGATGTCGTCGGGCAGCAGGCCCTTGGCGTTCTCGAACACCTGCTCGCTGGTGGCGTAGGTGTAGTCGCGGATGAGCGGGGCGAGGGCGTCGCCGTCGAGCTTCGCCGTCACCGCGTCGATCTGCTCCTGCGTGGCGGCCTGACCGGTGGTGCAGGTGTCGACGTCCGACACGGTCGCGCACATCGACACCGCCACCTGGGCGCGGTCGGCCCAGTACGACTGCATCTTGCCGATCTGCATCTGCATGAGCATCGCCGCGCCGACGAAGGTGAGCGACACGAAGGTCACGAGGATGACCGAGATCACCATCGAGGCGTTGCGTCGCAGGCCCGTGAAGGCCTCCGAGAGGATGAGCCCGAACCTCATGACGTGGGTCCCACTTCGTCGTTGCGATCCGTCTTCGCGCCCAGACCGAGGCGGTCGGCGACGCCGAGGGCCTCGACGTCGGGGGTCGTGACGGGGATGGAGCGCGTGTTGGTGCCCGGCTCGCGCGTCTGCTCGGCGGCCGGCGTGGTCACCGCGGGGGCGGGGGTCGTGGTATCCGGGTCGGATGCGGCCGCGGGGCGGGTGACGGCCGCCGACGGCAGCGGCTCCACGGGGCTGGTCACGCTCGTCACCTCGCGCTGGACCTCGAGCACCGCGGTGAGGGCGGCCACCGCGGCGGCGCCCTTCTCGACCTCGGGCGCGAGTCGCGGGAGGCTGGAGGTGTCGCCGTAGCCGCCGTGGCGTTCGTCGCGCACCATCTCGCCGCCGCGCAGTTCGATCACGCGGCGCTGCATCTGGTCGACGAAACCGGCCTCGTGCGTGGCCATCACGACGGTCGTCCCGCCGGCGTTGATGCGCGCGAGAAGGCGCATGATGTCGATCGAGGTGCCGGGGTCGAGGTTTCCGGTCGGCTCGTCGGCGAGGAGCACCTGCGGGCGGTTGACCAACGCTCGCGCGATCGCGACGCGCTGCTGCTCGCCACCCGACAGCTCATGCGGCAGGCGCTTCTCCTTGCCGTCGAGGCCGACGAGCGCGAGCACCTCCGGCACGGCCTGCTGGATGAACCCACGCGAGGCGCCCGTGACCTGCAGTGTGAAAGCGACGTTCTGGTGCACGGTCTTGTTCGGCAGCAGGCGGAAGTCCTGGAACACCGACCCGATGTGGCGGCGGAAGTAGGGGACCTTGCGGTTCGACAGGGTGCGCAGGTCGCGGCCGAGCACGACGACGCGCCCCTCGGTGGGGGTCTCCGCCCTCAGGATGAGCTGCAGGCACGACGACTTGCCCGAGCCCGAGGCTCCGACGAGGAAGACGAACTCCCCGCGCTGCACCTCGAAGTCGACGGCGTTGAGGGCGGGCTTCGCGGTGCCGCGATACCTCTTGGTGACGTTCTCGAACCGGATCATGGCTCGACGAGCCTAAGCGCGGGCGCGAAACAGCCCGTCAGGACGCGCCGTGTCGCCAAACCGAGAGAGTCCTATGGATGCCGGGGGTACCGGCATCCATAGGACTCTCGTCGAAAGGGGATGATCAGTCGTTGTCGTCCTTGCGCTTGCGCCAGCGGATTCCGGCGGCGATCAGACCGTCGAGATCGCCGTCGAAGACGACGGCGGGGTTGCCGACCTCGTAGCCGGTGCGCAGGTCTTTCACGAGCTGCTGGCCGTAGAGGAAGTAGGAGCGCATCTGGTCGCCCCAGCTCGCGGTGATCGTGCCCGCGAGCTCCTTCTTCTTGGCGGCCTCTTCTTCGCGCTTGAGCAAGAGCAGGCGCGTCTGCAGCACGCGCATGGCGGCGGCGCGGTTCTGGATCTGCGACTTCTCGTTCTGCATCGACACGACGAGGCCGGTCGGGAGGTGCGTGATGCGCACGGCGGAGTCGGTGGTGTTGACCGACTGCCCGCCGGGGCCGGAGGAACGGAAGACGTCGACGCGGATGTCGCCCTCGGGGACCTCGACCTCGACGGCCTCTTCCATCACGGGGATGACCTCGACCGCGGCGAAGCTCGTCTGACGCTTGTCGGCGCCGCCGAACGGGCTGATGCGCGCGAGGCGGTGGGTGCCGGCCTCGACCGACAGCGTGCCGTAGGCGTAGGGGACGTCGACCTCGAAGGTGGCCGACTTGATGCCGGCGCCCTCGGCGTAGGAGGTGTCCATGACCTTGACGGGGTACTTGTGGCGCTCGGCCCAGCGCAGGTACATGCGCAGGAGCATCTCGGCGAAGTCGGTCGCGTCGTCGCCGCCCGCTCCCGAACGGATCGTGACGACCGCGGAGCGCGGGTCGTACTCCCCGTCGAGGAGCGTCTGCACCTCAAGCTGGCCGATCACGTCTTTCAGTGCCGCGAGCTCGCGACGGGCCTCGTCGGCGGAGTCCTCGTCGTCCATCTCGATCGCGAGCTCGACGAGCACCTCGAGGTCGTCGAGACGCTGCTCGATCTCCGAGACCCGCTTGAGTTCGGCCTGACGGTGGCTCAGACGGCTGGTGACCTTCTGGGCGTTCTCGACGTCGTCCCACAGGTCGGGGGCACCGGCCTCTTCGCTGAGGCGATCGATGTCGGCTTTGAGTGCGTCGACGTCGACCACGGCCTGGATATCGGCGAAGGTCGAGCGCAGCGCCTGGATGTCGGCGGTCAAATCGAGTTCGAGCATGAGACATCAAGCCTATCGTGGAGACGGTGACAGCCGACTCTCCCCGGAACGTGCTGGTGCGCTTCGCACCGATGATCTACGGCCCCACCCTTCTGTTCGCGCTCGGCGAGGGCGCGGTGATCCCCCTCATCCCCGTGATCGCCAACCGCCTCGGCGCCGACGTCGCCGTGGCCGCCCTCGTCGCCGCCGCCCTCGTCGTGGGCCAGCTGTGCGGCAACATCCCGGCGGGATGGGCCGTCGCCCGCTTCGGCGAGCGCCTCACGATGGGCGTGGCCGGGATCATCGTGCTCGCGGGTCTGACCGGGATCGTGTTCGCGCAGTCGCTGGCGTTCTTCGCCGCGGCCGTCTTCCTCATCGGGTTCTGCGCCGCGTCGTTCGCGCTCGCGCGCCACTCGTTCATGACGACCCGCGTGCCGCTGCACTTCCGGGCGCGGGCCCTGTCGCTGCTCGGCGGGACGTTCCGCCTCGGGATGTTCGTCGGCCCGTTCATCTCGGCGGCACTGCTGGGGATCTTCGGCGACGAGACGGCATCCGTGGTCTTCTTCGCGGTGTGCCAGGTCGCCACCGTCCTCCTCGTGTTCTTCGGCCCCGATCCCGAGAAGGCGGTGCCGGTGGGTGCGGGGGCGCGCCGCGTCGACGGCGACTCGCGCGACGCGGAGGACACCGGAGAACCCGTGACGGGAGCGATCCCGACAGTCGAGCGCGCCGGGGTGTTCCGCACGATGTGGCGGTTCCGCGGAGTGCTCGCGCGGCTGGGGCTCGCCGCGGCCTCGCTGTCGGCGGTGCGGTCGGCGCGGCAGGTCGTGCTGCCCCTGTGGGGCGTGTCGCTCGGACTGGATGCCGGGACGATCGCGGTGGTCGTCGGGGTGTCGGGCGCGATCGACTTCGCCCTGTTCTACGCCAGCGGCCAGGTCATGGACCGCTTCGGACGCCTGTGGGCGGCACTGCCCGCGATGATCCTGATGGGAGCGGGGTTCTTCGCCCTGTCGTTCACGCACGACCTGGACTCGGCGGCCATGTGGTACGCCATGTTCGCCGCGGTGCTCGGGGTCGGCAACGGTCTGTCCAGCGGCATCCTGCTCACCCTCGGGGCCGACATCGCACCGCCGAACGAGCCCGCGGCGTTCCTCGGCTCGTGGCGGACGCTCACGGATGCCGGCGGTGCCGTCGCCCCGCTGATCGTGTCGGCGCTCACCGCGGTGGCGACGCTGTCGATCGGCGTGGGGGCCATGGGCGTCATCGCGGTCCTCGGCGCAGCGGGGTTCATCCGCTGGGTGCCGCGATACGTGCCCCGCGTGCGCTGACGGAGGGGCCCGGCACCCCGGCGGCGGTGGATGCCGCGGATGGACGGATTTGCCGGGTACGCCGTGCCGGGACGACGATGGAGCGCCTCGATCCCTCGACCGAGGCGAGGAGGCACGGTGCAGAACGTCGGACGGGGAGCCCTCGCGCTGTCGGCCGCACTGGCGGCGGTCGCTGGCTTCGTCGACGCCGTCGGGTACCTCGACACCGGCGGACTGTTCGTGTCGTTCATGAGCGGCAACTCCACGCAGGGCGCGGTCGACGTGCCGAGCTCGCTCGCCCTGGCCCTCGTGCCGCTGGGCCTCATCGCGTCGTTCGTCGTGGGTGTCGCGGTCGGCGGCGCGGTGCGCCCGCGGTCGCGGCGCGCGCAGGCCTCGCTCATCGCGGGATCGGCCCTCGTGGTGGGGCTCGCCGCGGTGCTCGCGACCGCCGGTCCGTCCACACTGTGGCGCGCGGGCCTGCTCGCCGCGGCGATGGGAGCCCTCAACACGCTGTTCCTCGCCGAGGACCGGGCGCGCGTCGCCATCACCTACTCCACCGGCACGCTCGTGAGCCTCGGCCTGGGTCTCGCCGCCCTCGTGACCGGTCGTTCTCGCACCGCGTGGCGCCGCCCCCTGCTGCTGTGGGCGGCGCTCGTCGCGGGTGCCGTCCTGGGCGCCCTCGCGCACGACCTCGGCAGTTCCGCGGCGCTCGCGACGGCCGCTGCGACGATGCTCGTGGCAGCGGCGATCGTCGGGCGGAATCCGCGGCGCGGCTGATCGCGCGGCCGGTCGCTCGGGGTCCTCGGCCGTGTGACCCCCAGGTTTCAACCCTGTGAAGAATGCGGCCACCATTGCGTTTTTTACGAATCCCCTATGAGAATCGTCTCGCGATCGCCTTCTCTGGGCGTCGCGTCATTCCCCCTGGATGATGCGGGCATCGATGCCCGCGGAGAGGCGCATTCATCGTGCTCCGAAACACCCTGCATTCCCCTCCCTCTCGCGCTCGACGGGCGTCGGCGTTGCTGGCGACCGGCGCCCTGGTGGGCGGCGGCCTGCTGATCGCCCCGGCCGCGTTCGCCGGCCCGGCCACCCCGCCCGATGACCTCGGGGTCACGGGCGCCGACGTCATGACGCACCTGACCGAGTTGTCGGACATCAGCGAGTCGTTCGCCGCCGACGGCTACCGCGTCTGGAACGGACCCGGGTACGAGGCCGCCGCCCGCTACGCCGAGCAGGTCCTCGAGGGAACCGGCGCCTTCACCGTCTCGCGTCAGACCTTCGAAGTCCCCACCCCGGAGTTCGGCGAGGCCTCGCTCACGGTGGACGGCACCACCTACACCGGGTCGCACTTCGACCTCAGCGAGGGCATCGAGGGCGACTACACCGCGCAGCTGTCCTTGCCCTCCGACGCCGACGGCGCGCACCTCGGCTGCGAGCCCGGTGACTTCGCCGCCGTCCCGGCGGGCGCGATCGTGCTGATCCAGCGCGGCATCTGCACCTTCGAGGCGAAGATCGACAACGCCACCGCGGCCGGGGCGGGAGCGGTGTTCGTCTACAACAACGAGCGTCCCGCCGAGGAGGGCGTTTCCCCGGACGACCAGCTGACCAACGTCGCCTCGGGACCGCGCAACGAAGACGACTCCCCCGCCGCCACGCTGCCCCAGGCCAGCGGTGACGCCATCGCGGCGCTCGTCGCCGCGGCCCCTGCCGACGTTCCAGTCGAAGGGACGGCGGTCATCGAGAAGCAGTTCCTCGTGACCGAGTCCTTCAACGTGATCGCCGACAGCATCGCGGGCGACCCCGACGACACCGTCGTGATCGGCGCGCACCTCGACGGTGTGGCCGAGGGCCCCGGCGTCAACGACAACGCCTCGGGTTCGGCGGCCATCCTCGCCCTGGCCGAGAAGATCGCGGCATCCGAGACGCCCAACGACAAGCGGATCCGCCTCGCGCTCTGGAGCGCCGAGGAGGTCGGCCTGGTCGGCTCGACCGCGTACGTCGACGATCTGATCGCCAACGACCCCGCCGAGCTCGAGCGCATCTCGTCCTACCTCAACTACGACATGATCGGGTCGGAGAACTTCACCGTCGGCGTCTACGACGCGAACGAGTCGACGTACGAGGCGCCCGTCGAGATCCCCGCGGGCTCGGCGGAGATCGAGCAGATCTACACCGATTACTTCGACGCGATCGATCAGCCGTGGATCGACACCGAGTACTCGGGCCGCAGCGACTACCAGGCCTTCATCGACAACGGCATCCCCGCGGGCGGTCTGTTCTCGGGTGCCGACGACATCAAGACCGAGGAGCAGGCGCGCCTGTTCGGCGGAACGGCCGGGGTGTTCATGGACCGCAATTACCACACGATCGACGACACGCTGGCGAACGTCAATCGCGACGCGATCGACATCTTCGCGCCCGCGATCGGTCACGCCGCGTTCGCCCTCGCGTGGGACGCCGCGGTGGAGCCCTCCCCCGAGCCCACGCCGGGTGAGCCGTCGCCCGAGCCGACCACCGAGCCCACCGTCGCCCCGACGGCTGAGCCCACCGCGGCGCCGACCACGGCACCGAGCCCCGCGCCCAGCGCCACCGGGGGCCCGGCCGGAAGCGGCCCGCGCGGCGGCGACCTGGCGAACACCGGTAGCGACGTCGACGGCTCGCCGCTGCCCGCGGTCGGCGCCGGCATGCTGGCCCTGGGGCTGATCGTCGCAGCCGGCACCGTGATCGCCCGCCGTCGCACTCAGCAGTAAGCAGGCGAACGCGAACCGCCGGGGCCCGTTCGGGTCCCGGCGGTTCGTCGATGAGGGGGGCTCACTCCGCGTCGGTCACCCGGATGAGGACCTTGCCCGTGGCGCCTCCCGCGACGGCGTCATGAGCGGCGGCGGTGTCGGACAGGTCGAACCACGTCAGCGGCAGGCCGTGCGCCTCGCCCACCGGGAGGGCACCGTCGGCCACCGCGGCCGCGACGTCCTCGGCCGCTGCGGCCAGCGCGCGCTCCCCCACGGTGTACAGCAGCAGTCCCTGCCAGCGCACGTTCTTCGCGAAGCTGGGGCGGACGGGGGCGGCGAAGGTGTCACCGCCGTTGTCGGCGTAGTAGCCGATCGTGCCGTGGTTGGCGACGACCTCGACGTCGAGGGCGGCGTTGTCGGCGATGGCGACCTCGACGATGTGCTCGACCCCGTCGGGGGCGATCTCACGGATGCCGTCGGCCAGCGACGCGCTCGGGTACTGCAGCACGTGGTGCGCGCCGGCCGCGCGGGCGAGCTTCGCCTTCTCGTCGTTGCTGACGGTGGCGATGACCTTCGCGCCGGCCCAGGCGGCGAGCTGGATCGCCGCGTGCCCCACGGCGCCGGCACCGCCCTGGACGAGCACGGTACGGCCGGTGAGAGCACCGGGCGCGAGGCGCGAGGGGCCGTCCTCGTGCACGGTGAGCGCGCGATGGGCGGTCATCGCGGGCACGCCGAGGCTCGCGCCGAGTTCGAACGACGCTCCGTCGGCCAGGGGCACCGCCCGCTCGGCCGGGAGGACCGCGTACTCGGCGGCGGTGCCGGTCGGACGCTGGTGGGCGGCCAGGTAGACCCAGACCCGCTGGCCCGCCGAGAGGGTCCAGACGCCGGGGCCGACGGCATCCACGATGCCCGCTCCGTCCTGGTTCGGGGTGATCTCGTCGAACGGGAGGGGGCGGCCGGCGCTTTCACGCGCCTTCCAGTCGGTGGGGTTCACCCCCGACACCGTGATGCGCACGCGCACCTCGCCGGGGCCCGGCTCGGGCAGTGGTCGCTCGACGAGCGACAGGACGGAGGAGTCACCGGGCTGGGTATACGTGATCGCCTTCATACGGAGTCAAACCGCCTCGGCGCAGGGGCATTCCCGTGGGCGTGTCGGCGGGCCCCCGCCCCCGCGGCGGCCGCGGGTGAGATCGCGGGGGTTTGACGGCTCGTTCACATCGAGCGCGCGCGTGCGCGCGCTTAGACTGATCCCACTCGCGGGAGTGGTGAAATCGGCAGACACGCAGGATTTAGGTTCCTGTGCCTTCGGGCGTGGGGGTTCAAGTCCCCCCTTCCGCACGTTCACCGTTTCGCCAGCACCGCCTCTCCGACCCGAACGGGACCGATGTGATCCACACCACCGCCTCACTGCTCCCGTGGCTCGACCCCGCGACGATCATCGACTCGGCCGGCCCGTGGGCCCTGGCCATCGTCTGCCTCATCATCTTCGCCGAGACGGGCCTGCTCATCGGCTTCCTCCTTCCCGGCGACACGCTGCTGGTGATGGCCGGCATCCTGTCGAACCCGGTCACGCACCCCCCGCACGGCGTCTTCGGCGTCAACGTGTGGGTCACCGGGCTGCTCATCGGTCTCGCCGCGTTCCTCGGCGGTGAGGTGGGCTACGTCATCGGCCACAAGGCCGGTCCGGCGATCTTCGAGCGCAAGGACTCCGGCCTGTTCAGCCGCAAGAACGTCGAGCGCACCAACGCGTTCTTCGTGCGCTTCGGTGGTCTGACCGTCATCCTGGCGCGCTTCGTGCCGATCGTGCGCACCTTCGCCCCCATCGCCGCGGGCGTCGGCCACATGAACAAGTGGAAGTACACCCTCTACAACTTCATCGGAGCCGTGCTGTGGGGCTTCGGCCTGACGGTGTTCGGGTACGTGCTGAGCCTCATCCCCGGCGTGGGCGAGTTCGTCGCCGAGTACATCGACGTCATCCTCCTCGCGGTCGTCGTCGGCACGGTGGGCTTCGTCGTCGTCCACTACTTCCGCGAGCGCGCCGCCGCCAAGCGCGAGGGCGCGGTCACCCCCGCCGAGGCGGAGTCGCTCTCCCTCGACCCGAAGACCCTCGAAGACGGAGACCAGCCGACGCGCTGATGCCGTGGGCGCCGCCGGCGCTCTGCTGCCGCCGACGCCTCGGGCACCCGACCCCGTCACGACGCCTTCGACGTCTTCTTCTTCGCCGGAGCCTTCTTCGCGGGCGCATCCTTCTCGCCCCGCGCGGCGCGCGACCGCTCGACGCTCGCCCGCAGCGCCTCCATGAGGTCGATCACCTCGCCGCCGTCGTCGTCCTCGGACTTGCCGAAGGTGGCATCCGTGTCGAGGGCGTCGCCCTGCTCGAGCTTGGCGTCGATGAGGGTGCGCAGCTCCTCCTGGTACTCGTCGGTGAACTCCTCGGGGTCGAAGTCCTTCGAGAAGCTGTCGACCAGGGATGCCGACATCTCGAGCTCCTTCGCCGAGATGCGCACGCTCTCCTCCAGCGCCGGGAACGCGGCCTCGCGCACCTCGTCGGCCCACAGGAGCGTCTGCAGCACCAGCACATCGCCACGGACGCGCAGGGCGGCGAGCCGCGTCTTCTGCCGCAGGGAGAACCGGACGATCGCCGTGCGGTCGGTCTGCTCGAGCGTCTTGCGCAGCAGCACGTACGCCTTCGGCGACGAGGAGTCGGGCTCGAGGTAGTAGGCCTTGTCGAGGGTGAGCAGGTCGACCTGCTCGCTGGGCACGAACTCGACGACCTCGATCTCGCGGCTGCGCTCGCTCGGCAGCGACGCCAGATCGTCCTTGGTGAGGACGACCGTCTGCTCGCCGTCGTCGTACGCCTTGTCGATGTCGCTGTAGGGCACGACCTCGCCGTCGATCTCGCAGATGCGCTGGTACCGGATGCGTCCGCCGTCGGCGTTGTGCACCTGGTGCAGCGAGACGTCATGGTCTTCGGTGGCCGAGTACACCTTGACGGGCACGTTGACGAGGCCGAACGTCAGGGCGCCCTTCCAGATCGATCGCATGACCCCAGTGAACACCCGGAGGGGGACGGATGCCGAGCCCCTTGCGCCGGGGGGAGAGCCCCGGTCCCTTCGTCACGCTCAGGGACCTTCCCGCGGAGGTGGCTGAGCCCGTCGACGCCATCGGGAGGGCCGACGGGGCGCAACCCCCTCGGCATCCGGACCCTCCCCCGCCCTACGCTGGGGCGATGACGGAGCAGACGGTGCGGATCGACGGCCGCCGCCTGCGCCTCTCGAACCTCGACAAAGTGCTCTACCCCGAGACCGGGACCACCAAGGGCGAGGTCATCGACTACTACTCGCGCATCGCCCCGCTGCTGCTGCCCCACGTGGCCGATCGGCCTCTCACCCGCAAGCGCTGGCCCGACGGCGTCGGCACGGCGTCCGCACCGGGCGAGCCGTTCTTCGCCAAGGCCCTCGAGCCCGGGGCGCCGGCGTGGGTGCGGCGCTTCCCGATCGACCACTCCTCGGGCGCCAAGGACTACCCGCTGGTCGACGACCTCCCCACCCTCGTCTACCTGGCGCAGGTGGCGAGCCTCGAGCTGCACGTGCCGCAATGGCGCTTCTCGAGCGAGGGAGAGCGTCAGAACCCCGACCGGCTGGTGCTCGATCTCGACCCGGGTCCGGGCACAGGGCTCGCGGAGTGCGCCGAGGTCGCACGGTGGGCGCGCGCCATCCTGACCGACATGGGACTGGATCCCCTGCCGGTCACGAGCGGGAGCAAGGGTATCCACCTGTACGCGCGCCTCGACGGGCGGCAGTCGAGCGACGCGGCGAGTGCGGTGGCGAAGGAGCTCGCGCGCGCGATCGAGGCGGATCACCCGGAGCTCGTGGTCAGCCAGATGTCCAAGGCCGCGCGGCCCGGGAAGGTCTTCATCGACTGGAGCCAGAACAACGGCTCGAAGACGACGATCGCTCCGTACTCGTTGCGCGGGCGCACGCAGCCGTTCGTCGCGGCTCCCCGCACGTGGGCCGAGCTCGACGATCCCGAGCTGCGGCATCTGCTGTTCACCGAGGTGCTCGACAGGCCCGAGGACCCCCTGGCCCCGGTCGACGAGGTCCATGGACCCCTCCGCGCGTACATCGCGAAACGATCCGCCGATCGGACGCCCGAGCCGGTGCCCCAGCATCCTCACGGCGCTCCCCGTGGCGAAGGCGCGCCCCGCTTCGTCATCCAGGAGCACCACGCCTCGCGGCTGCACTGGGACCTCCGGCTCGAACGCGACGGCGTGCTCGTCAGCTGGGCGGTGCCGAAAGGCGTCCCGCCGACCACGGCGAAGAACAGCCTCGCCGTGATGACGGAGGACCATCCGATGCAATACCTCGACTTCGCGGGCGAGATCCCGCGCGGAGAGTACGGCGCCGGAACCATGACGGTGTGGGACACCGGCACCTACGCCCTCGAGAAGTGGCGCGACGACGAGGTGATCGCCACCCTCACCGGTCGAGAGGGTGGTCCGCTCGGGCGCGTGCGTCTCGCGCTGATCCGCACCGAGGGGCGGGGCGAGAAGTCGCAGTGGCTGCTGCACCGCATGAAGACGGATGCCGACGGCCACCCGCAGAACGACGGAGCCCCGGTCGTGGCGCGCGACCGGGCGGCGCCCGTCGCCGCGGACGCCGTGGTCGGCCGGTCGGCGAGCGACACCCCCGTCGCCGCGGACCTTCGACCCATGCTCGCCACCTCCGCCACGCCGGGAATCGCGCGCGCGGCGGCGGCGCGCTGGGGTGGCACCCCGTGGGTGGAGATGAAGTGGGACGGCATCCGGGGTCTGGGGGTCTGGGACGGCGACCGCTTGCGACTGCGCTCGCGCAACGGCAACGACCTCACCGCCGCCTACCCGGAGGTGACCGCCGTCGATCTGCACCTCGGCCCCCAGCCCGCCGTGTTCGACGGCGAGATCGTGGCCCTCGACGACACGGGACGACCGAGCTTCCCGCTCCTGCAGAAGCGCATGAACCTGACGCAGCCCCGCGAGATCGAGCGGGAAGCGGCCCGGACGCCCGTGCACCTCTACCTCTTCGACGTGCTGTCGGTGGGAGTGCGCGATGTGGCATCCCTCCCCCTCGCTCAGCGTCGTGAGCTGCTCGAGGACCTCGCCGCCGCGGCCGGTGCGCCGATCGTCGTGCCGCCCGTTTTCGACGACGTGGATGCCGCCGTGTCCACCAGCGAGCGGTTCGGCCTCGAAGGGGTCGTGGTCAAGGACCCGGGCTCGACCTACCGCCGAGGGGCGCGGTCGGAGCAGTGGCTCAAGGTCAAGCATTCGCGGACGCAGGAGGTGGTGATCGGGGGGATCCGTCCGGGCAAGGGGAACCGCGCGGGCACGATCGGCTCGTTGTTGGTGGGTGTCCCGTCGACGGACGGGCTGCGGTACGCGGGACGCGTGGGGTCGGGGTTCAGCGAGCAGACGCTCGCCCGCCTCCGCGGTCTTCTCGAGCCGCTCCGGTCGGAGACCGACCCGTTCGTCGGGGTTCCGGCGGCAGACGCCCGCGACGCGCTGTGGGTGCGGCCGGAGCTCGTGGGAGAGGTGGAGTTCGCGGAATTCACGCCCGGCGGCATCCTGCGCCAGGCGCGGTGGCGCGGCCTGCGGCCGGACAAGAGCCCCGACGAGGTCGTGCGGGAGGTCTAGCCCCCGGCCCGCGGCGCGAGGTGGCTGAGCCCGTCGACGCCACAGGAACCCCCGGCGACGGGGAGCGACCGGTCCCTTCGACGAGCTCAGGGACCTCCGGCCCGCGGCGCGAGGTGGCTGAGCCCGTCGACGCCACCTGGTCCGGCGACCTAGGCGTGGCGCGAATCGTGCTCGACGTGACCGGCGGGTTCGAGCTGGAACGTCGAGTGCTCCACATCGAAATGATCTGCCAGACACGTCTGCAGCGACGCGAGGATGGCCGCGGCGCGACCGTCCGCGAGAGCCGCGTCCTCGACGATGACGTGCGCGCTGAACACGGGCGCGCCGCGGGTGAGCTGCCACACGTGCACGTCGTGCACGTCGACCACTCCGTCCGCTCCGCGCAGGTGCTCGCGGATCTCGGCGACGTGCATCCCGACCGGCGCCGACTCGGTCAGCACCACGACGACCTCGCGCAGTAGCCCGATGGCCCGCGGCACGATGAGCACCGCGATCAGCAGGGAGGCGATGGCATCCGCCTGCACGAAACCCGTCGTGACGATCACGATCGCGGCGATGATCACCGCGATCGACCCCACCAGGTCGCCCAGCACCTCGAGGTAGGCGCCGCGGACGTTGATGCTGCGTTTCTGCGCGCGGCTGAGCAGCCACATCGACACGGCATTCGCGAGCATGCCGACCACGGCGACGACGAGCATGAGCCCGCCCTGCACCTCGGCCTCGGCGGGAGCGAGCAGCCGCTGCACGGCCTCGCCCCCCACCCAGGCGCACAGGACGATCAGGATGACGCCGTTGACCAGTGCTCCGAGCACCTCGGCGCGCTGGTACCCGAACGTGCGGCGGTCGTCGGCGGGGCGCGCGGCGATCGCGGTCGCCACGAGCGCGACGACGAGCGCCGCCGCGTCGGTGAACATGTGCGCCGCGTCGGCCAGCAGCGCCAGGGAGCCCGACAGGATCGCCCCGACGATCTGCACGAGCATCACCGTCGCGGTGAGCGCGAGTGCGGTGGCGAGCAGGCGCCGGTTGCCGGCATCGCGGATGCCACCGGACGGGGCGTGGTCGTGCATCGGTCCAGGCTAGGCGCGGCGCGGCGACATCCGCGTGATTCCGGGGAAGTCGGGAATGAGAACCCCTCTCGTCATCGCCGCCTGACGCGCTCAGCCGCCGTCGACGGCCTCGCCACCCCGGATGCGCGCGCGCAGGCCGTTCTCGAAGGCGTCCTGGGCCGACAACCGTTCGAGCACCTCCTCGAGGGCCGCAGCGGGGAGCACGACGATCCCGTCACGGTCGGCGACGATCGCGTCACCGGCGCGGCAGACGACATTGCCGACGGCGACCGGCGCTCCCACCACCCCCGGGCCGGCCTTCGAGGGGCCGGCCGGATTGACCGCTCGCGCGAAGACGGGCAGGCCGAGTCTCTCGAGCTCATCGACGTCGCGGGTCGCCCCGTCGATCACGACGCCGCGTACACCGCGGACGACACAGACCTCGCCGAGGATGTCGCCGAAGACCGCGCGGTTCGTCTCAGCGTGCGCGTCGACGACGAGCACGTCGCCGGGGGCCGCTTCGTCGAGACCACGATGGATGGCGAGGTTGTCACCGTCGCGGGTGAGGACGGGCAGGACGGTACCCGCGAACCGAGGGAGACCGTTCTGCGGGCGGATCACGGAAGTCATCATGCCCATGCGCGCGGTGACGTCGCCGATGAGGGCGACGGGATACGCGGCGACAGCGTCGACGAGGCCGATCGGGGCGCGACGCCACCCCGGGGAGACGGAGATGGAGGAAGCGTCGGCGGCGATGAACATCAGACCACCGCCGTTGCGGCGAGATCGCGGACGGCCCGGTCGGGACGACGTCCGGCGAGCGCCTGTTCCACGCTCTGCGCCGCGAGTCGGCCGACCACGACGAGCGCCTCCTCCGTTTGACCGGCCACATGCGGGGTGACCAGGAGGTTCCCGAGCGTCAGGTCGGTGCGAGTGTGGGTCAGGGGGTCGTTCATGTCGATGCTCTCGGCCTCGATCACGTCCAGCCCCGCGCCGGCGAGCGCCCCCGACCGCAGTCGGGCGACGAGGGCCGCCTCGTCGATGACGCCGCCGCGCGAGGTGTTGATCACGACGGCTCGCGCGGGTAGCAATCCGAGGCGACGGTCGTCGAGCAGATGCCGCGTCTCGGCGGTCAGCGGAACGTGAAGGCTGACCACGTCGGCCGAAGGAAGGGCGTCGTCGAGGCCGGCGAGGCCCACGCCGAGCTCGTGAGCCGCCTCGGGCGCGAGATAGGGGTCGGCGACGACGACCCGCATTCCGAATCCACGCGCGATCGGGGCGACGAGGGCTGCGATCCCCCCTCCGCCGACGAGCAGCAGGGTGCGCCCGTTCAACTCTCCTCCGGTGAGCGAGGGACGCTCTTCGCTCCAGCGCCCGCGCTGAACGCTCGACGAGGCTTCTCGAACGCGTCGTATGAGCGTCAGCATCAGCGCGAAGACGTGCTCGGCAACCGCGCGCGCGTTCGCACCGGGCGTGGTGGTGACCCAGATGCCCGCCGCAGCGGCGGCGTCGAGGTCGACGTTGTCGGTTCCGACGCCGTGCCGGGCGATGATCTTCAGGCGAGGGGCCGACGCGATCATGCGCGCGTCGATGGTCTCCGCGCGGACGATCGTGGCCTCGACCGTGGTCGCCACCTCACCCCACCCCCGGGCGTCGTCCCCGAACCCGACGGTGACGTGGTGGGATCGTCGCAGGTCCGCCAAGACGTTCTCGTCGATGGGGTTCGTGACATGGATGTGACTCATCGCTGCACCTTTGCTAATCGAGACACTGCTCTCGTTTTAAACACCATACGTCGCAACGGCGTCGTCCTCAAACGTCGTCTCGCACGTGGTGCGGTTCCTGCACTCACGCCATGGGAGTCTTGACAGCATGCCGAAACCCCCTCATGCTGAACTCGTAAAGTGCGACACAAGGCGCACTTAGTCAACGGAGACAGGATTCACTCATGACCGCTGTGACCGAGAAACGCCGAACGGGCGCCAAGAAGGCCACCGGTGCCGCAATCTTCGGCACGTTCATCGAGTACTACGACTTCAGCGTCTACGGCTACGTCGCCGCGACCCTCTCCCTGGTGTTCTTCCCGAGCGACGACCCGACCGTCGCTTTGCTCAACACCTTCCTGGTCTTCGGCTCGGCATTCCTCGTGCGCCCCCTCGGAGCGTGGTACTTCGGTCGGCTCGGTGACCGGCGTGGACGCCGGGTCAGTCTCGTGGCGAGCATCACCCTGATGGGCGCCGCGGCCACACTGACCGGCCTGCTGCCCGGCTACGCGCAGATCGGCATCCTCGCCCCCGCCCTCCTGGTCCTGCTGCGCATGCTGCAGGGATTCTCCGCCGGTGGAGAGATCGGCGGCGCGGCTTCCTACATCCGCGAGTGGGCACCGCCGCACCGTCGACCGCTCTACATCTCTTTCATCCCCAGCGTCGCCAACCTCGGCAAGGGCCTGGCTGCAGGCGCCGCGGCATTGATCGCCGCGCTGATCCCGGCCGACATCATGGTGGATTGGGGCTGGCGTCTGCCCTTCCTCGCGGCGCTGCCGCTCGGCATCCTGTGCCTGTACATGCGCCTGAAGGTCGAGGACAGCCCCGAGTTCACCGCCCTCGCTCAGGAGGACGCCACCACGAAGAAGCCGTTCCTCGACCTCGTCCGCGAGTACCGCCCGCAGCTGTTCAAGGTGATGGGCATCTCGACCGTCCAGAACCTCGGGACCTACGTCGGGACCGTGTTCGTCGCCGTCTACTTCTCCGAGGTGCTCGGCTTCAGCAAGAGCCAAGCCTCGACGATCGTGCTGGTCGCGGTGCTGCTGGCGGCCTGTCTCATCCCGTTCGCCGGTGTGTTCGGCAATCGCGTGGGCGCCAAGCGCACCCTCGTCGTGGCCTACATCGCGTACGTCGTGATCACCCTGCCTTCGTTCGCCTTGATGAACACCGGGTCTTTCGGGCTCGCCGTCCTCGGTCTGGCTCTGGGAATGATTCCGTACGCTCTGTGCCAGGCCGGCACCTATGGCTCGGTCTCCGAGTTCTACCCCACCCGCATCCGTCATACCGGTGTGGCCGTCGGCCATAGCGTCGGTGCCGTGATCGGCGGCGGTGCGGGTCCCTACCTCGCCACCTGGCTGATCGACGCCACGGGCAACACCTACATGCCGGCGTTCATCCTCATCGTGGCGGGCCTCCTGGGCCTCGTCCTCGTGACCGCCGGGGTGCGCCCCAGCCGCGACAGCACGAGCCACCTCTACCGGTGACGCACGCGGGGGTCGGCGGTTCCCAGAGCCGCCGACTCCCGCGCTACCCTTTCTGCATGACCCCCCTGCCCGCCCCCGTCGACGCCGCCGCGGACCCCCCCCCGCGCGGGGGAACGCGGCCGGGGGGGCCGGGGGAGTTGTGGCCGGACCACGGCGCCCTCCAGGCGGCGCCCCGTGTTA
>NZ_JBFBHH010000004.1:572774-606301 GCF_040685155.1 Microbacterium sp. NPDC089188
GCCGGCGGCGGGGTCCGCGGCGGCGTCGCCGGCTCGGTACGGCGGCGGGGTCCGCGGCAGGATGTGGCGCGGAACAAGGCCGCTCTCCTGGCGGCGACCGGTGATCTGCTGCTGGCCGATCCGGAGGCCGCGTCGATGCCGGCGATCGCCGCGCGGGCCGGCCTGTCGGTCGCCACGGCGTACCGCTATTTCCCGACCATCGACGAGCTTCATCGCGAGTACTTGCTCGACGTCCTCGAACAGCTCATCGGCTACGCCCGAGATCTCGACCTCGATGGCGCCGACCTCTTCGAGGCGGTTCTCGGCAAGTGGTTCGAACTCGTCGTGGCCCACGGACCGGCCATGGTGCTCATCCGCTCGCGCGAGGGGTTCCTCACCCGCAAGGCCCGGGGCGAACGCCACGCGCTCATCATCGACGCGGCCTGGGGACCCGCCGTGCGCGAGCTCATGAGACTCGACGGCGTCGACGAGTCGCTCTACGACCGCGCCCTCGCAACCTGCAACGCGCTGTTCAACTCGCGCGAGCTGCTCGATGTGCACACGGTCACGCGCCGCGCCCCCTCACGTATCGTGCGCGACCTGACCACGATGTATCGCGGAACGCTCCGCGGACTGGCCGCGACGCTGGTCGACTGACCCCGACCGCCGGGCGCCCCGACGGTGTCCCTCGTCGAGCACCTCCGGGGCCCGACTACAGCGTCGCGAGCAGCGGCACCAGCTCGACGAACGCCCGGGCGCGGTGCGAGGCGGCGTTCTTCTCCTCGGCGGTCCACTCCCCCACCGTGCGCTCTGCGCCCTCGGGCTGACCGTCGGGGATGAAGATCGGGTCGTACCCGAAACCGCCCGGGCCGGCGGGCGCGGTCGCCAGGCGACCGGGCCAGCGGCCCTCGACAACGTTCTCCGTCCCGTCAGGACGCACGAGCGCGATCACCGACACGAATTGCGCCGCGCGGTGCGGGTCGGCGACGTCGGACAGCTGATCGAGCAGCAGCTCGAGATTGGCTGTGGCGTCTTTCCGGTGGCCGGCCCAGTAGGCGGAGAACACGCCGGGAGACCCGCCGAGCACGTCGACCGCGACGCCGGAGTCATCCGCCAACGCCGGCAGTCCCGTGTGTGCCGCCGCCGCCCGCGCCTTGACCAGCGCATTCGCGGTGAAGGTGACGCCGTCCTCGACCGGCTCGGGCCCGTCGTATCCGACGACCTCGAGGTCGGGGCGGACGGCGGCGACGATGGCCTGGAACTCCTCGACCTTGTGCGGGTTGTGCGTGGCGAGGACGACGCGCGCCATCTCAGGCCTCGAGAGCCGCGGACTGGATGCCGCGCAGATCGGCGCAGCCGTTCACCGCGAGGTCGAGCAGCCGGTCCAGCTCCGCCTTGTCGAAGGGCGCCCCCTCGGCGGTGCCCTGCACCTCGACGAACAGACCGCGTCCGGTGACGACGACGTTCATGTCGGTCTCGGCCCGCACATCCTCGACGTAAGCGAGGTCGAGCATCGGCTCACCGTCGATGATGCCCACCGACACCGCGGCGACGGAGTCGCGCAGCACCTCGGAGCGCTGGGCGATGAACTTCTTCTCGCGGCCCCAGGCGATGGCATCCGCCAGGGCGACGTACGCACCCGTGATGGCCGCCGTCCGCGTGCCGCCATCGGCCTGCAGCACGTCGCAGTCGATCACGATGGTGTTCTCGCCCAGCGCCTTCGTGTCGACGACGGCGCGCAGGGCACGGCCGATCAGGCGCGAGATCTCGTGCGTGCGACCGCCGACCTTGCCCTTGATGCTCTCGCGGTCGTTGCGACTGTTCGTCGCGCGCGGCAGCATCGCGTACTCGGCGGTGACCCAGCCCTTGCCCTTGCCGGTCAGCCAACGCGGGACGCCGTTGGTGAACGACGCGGTGCACAGCACCTTCGTGCCGCCGACGGTGATGAGCGCGGAGCCCTCGGCGTGCGCCGACCATCCGCGTTCGATGGTCACGGGACGGAGCTGGTCGTTCTCGCGACCGTCTTTGCGGGTCATGGGTCCTCCTCTGGACGAAGATGGATGCCACGCCTCAGCGCGGCAGGTCGATGGCACCGGTCTGCACGAGCTGCACCTCGCGCACCTCCCGGCCCATGAGGCGGTGCGCCAGGCGCAGGAAATCGTCGGCCGACGAGCCGGTGGCCTCGTAGCGGTGGTGGGGAACGGCATCCGGGCTCGCGAGCAGGTCACGTGAGACGAGCTGACGGAACACGTCCTTCGCGGTCTCGCTGTCGCTCGAGACAAGGCTCACGTCGGGACCCATCACGTAGCTGATGGCGCCTTCGAGGAACGGGTAGTGCGTGCAGCCGAGCACGAGGGTGTCGACGCCCGCGTGCCGGAGCGGCGCCAGATACTGCTCCGCCGTGGCGAGCACCTCGGGCGAGTCGGTGACGCCCGCCTCGACGAACTCCACGAACCGCGGGCAGGCTTCCGCGAACACCGTGAGGCGCTCGTTGACCTCGAGCATGTCCTGGTACGCGCGGGAGCCGATCGTGCCGGTCGTGCCGATGACGCCGATGCGGCCGTTACGCGTGGTCGACATCGCGGTGCGCACCGCGGGGCCGATGACCTCGACCACGGGGACGTCGTAGCGCTCGCGCGCATCGCGCAGCATGGCGGCGGATGCCGTGTTGCACGCGATCACGAGCATCTTCACGCCCTGCTCGACCAGGGTGTCGAGCACCTCGAGCGAGTACTTGCGGACGTCGGCGATGGGCTTGGGGCCGTAGGGCGAGCGGGCGGTGTCGCCGATGTAGAGGATCGACTCGCGCGGCAGCTGCGCCGACACGGCCCGGGCGACGGTGAGACCGCCGACTCCCGAGTCGAAGATCCCGATCGGCGCGTCATCCATAGGGGTCCAGCCTACCCGGCGGGCAAGGACGAGCTCGGTGGGCCGGGGCGAACCGTCGCGCCCGTGTCAACCGCCGACGGGACGGGCGGGCTCCGCGCGGCTGCCGCAATAGGCTGGCGCGATGAGCCGCAGCACCGCCCTGCACACCGACCGCTACGAACTCACGATGCTCGACGCGGCCCTCCGCGACGGCACGGCGCAGCGCCGATGCGTCTTCGAGGTGTTCGGGCGGCGCCTGTCGGGCGGACGCCGCTTCGGCGTGGTCGCCGGCACGGGCCGCCTACTCCATGCCATCCAGGACTTCCGCTTCGGCGACGACGAGCTGCGCTATCTGCATGATGAGAAGGTCGTGGATGCCGCGACCCTCGACTTCCTCGCGGACTACCGCTTCACGGGATCCGTGACCGGCTATCGCGAGGGCGAGGTGTACTTCCCCGGTTCTCCCCTTCTCACCATCGAGGGCACGTTCGCCGAGGCCGTGATCCTGGAGACGCTGGCGCTCAGCATCCTGAACTACGACTCGGCGGTCGCGACCGCCGCCGCGCGCATGAGCGTCGCCGCCGGCGACCGCCCCCTCGCCGAGATGGGCTCGCGTCGCGCGAGCGAGGAGGCGGCGGTCGCCGCGGCCCGCGCCGCCTACATCGCCGGGTTCTCGGCGACCAGCAACCTCGAGGCCGGCCGACGCTGGGGCGTGCCGACGATGGGCACCGCCGCGCACGCGTGGACGCTCCTGCACGACAGCGAGGAGGACGCGTTCCGCTCGCAGGTCGACGCGCTCGGCAGCGCCACGACCCTGCTCGTCGACACCTACGACATCACCGAGGGCGTGCGCACCGCCGTGCGCGTCGCCGGCACGGGGCTCGGGGGCGTGCGCATCGACTCCGGCGACCTGCCGATCGTCGCCGGCGAAGTGCGGGAGCTGCTCGACGAGCTCGGCGCCACCGGAACCCGCATCACCGTGACGAGCGATCTCGACGAGTACGCCCTCGCCGCGCTTGCGGCGTCGCCCGTGGACGCGTACGGCGTGGGCACGTCGGTCGCGACCGGGTCGGGCGTTCCCACGGCGGGGCTGGTCTTCAAGCTCGTGGCGCGCGAGGCGGCCGACGGCTCGTGGGTCGGCGTGGCGAAGGCCTCGGCGCAGAAGGCGTCGCACGGCGGCCGCAAGGCGGCGTTCCGCACGCTCGACGCGGGCACCGCCACCTCGGAACTCGTCGTCGTCAGCGACGGCTTCGAGGAGTTGTCGACGGCGGCCGAGCACCCCGATGCCCGCCCCCTGCAGATGACCCTCATGCACCACGGCGAAGCGGATGCCGCGGCCCTCGGTGCCGCGGGCGTGCAGGCCGCACGGGCCCACCACGCGCGCGTGCGGGAGGAGCTCCCCGTGCGGGCGCTCGCGCTGAGCAAGGCCGACCCCGCGCTGCCCACGGAATATCGCGAGGCGCAGTGAGGCACGGGGCGCTCACTGTCTGACACAGGGCTTCGGCCATTACGCGATCCGGGCGCCGCGCCCGGAGGACCGCGCGCTCACGGGTCGGATGCACGTACGGCACGGTCGTGGCCCCGCACGGTGCTCACGAACCGGATGCACGTACGGCACGGCCGTGGCCCCGCACGGTGCTCACGTGGTCGGGGTGGTGTGCCGGTCGGAAGCGCGGAGGACCCTCCCCGCCCTCACGCGGGGTCGCGGGTCCCGGAGGCGTGAACGGCTGAGGGTTCTCCCCCGGCCGGCCGCTGCGCGGCGATGTGCGGCGAACACGATCCGAGAGGCGACCTCGCCCCGCCGCGAGCCGGGGCCCCCGCGCGGCCTCGATTGCCCCACAAGGCCGCCCCCACGCCCCCGGCGCGACCAGGAGCGGCAAACACAACCGCAGAAACAACCTCGCCCCGCCGCGAGCCGGGCCCCGCGCGGCCTCGATTGCCCCACAAGGCCGCCCCCACGCCCCCTTTGCGGCCAACTACGGCAAACACGACCGCAGAAACGACCTCGCCCCGCCGCGATCGAGCCCCGGCCGCGTCAGGTGCGGGGGATCGTCGCCGGCGCGGCCACGCGGAGACGAGCCCGAGCAGTTTCGCAGGGAGGGGAGCGCGCGAGACGCCGGAGACGCACGTGAGGGGTCAAGAAGTGTCGCCGGGCGGACGCACGGGCGACATCTCTTGACCCCTCACGGGGGGAGAGTCCTCAGTTGACGAGCGACTCGTAGATCTCTTTGCACTGGGGGCAGACGGGGAACTTCTCGGGGTCGCGCCCGGGTGTCCACTTCTTGCCGCAGAGGGCGCGCACGGGCTTGCCGGTGATCGCCGACTCGAGGATCTTGTCCTTCTTCACGTAATGCGAGAAGCGCTCATGATCGCCGGGCTCGATGTTCTCTTCGCGGATGAGCTCTTCGAGCTCGCGATCGAGGGTCGCGAGACCCCCGCTGTCCGGACTGTCGAGAGGCGTGCTCATGGAGAGCCAGTGTAGCCGCGACCCCGGCCCCGGGCTCGGTCGGGTTCGCGCTCAGGTCGCCTCGGCGAACTCCATGAGTCGTGTCGCCCGCTGCTCGAAGAGCACCGCGCCGACCGTGACGCCGACGATCAGGACGACGCCTCCGGCTCCGATACCGACCCACATCGCGAACATCGCATCGATGGTGTCTCCCCCGACGGCTCGCCAGGTCAGCAGGATCGACGGCAGGGCCGCGAGGATGGCTCCCACCATCACGAGGCCCTGCGCGATGACACCGCCCGAGCCGGTGCGCTGCGGCTGCTGGAACGGGCTGTCGCCCGGGCGCGACACCGCGTAGGGGGCGAGCACCGACGACACGCTGGACAGCCCCAGACCGGCGAGAAAGAGGGCAGCGCAGACGCCGATCATGGCGGGCAGGATCGCCCACCGCCCGTGGGCGACGACGGCGAGCGGAAGAGTGACGGCGAGTACCGGGATGCCGATGAGCAGTACCGGCACGAGACGGCCGATGCGGTCGGGGGCGCCGCGCATGCCGCTGGCGATGTGCATCCACAGGGCGGTCGAGTCGTACGCGAGATCGTTGTGCGGGAGCCAGCCGAAGAACAGCGCCATGATCGGTACGGGCAGCAGAACCGCGAGCTCGAAGGGCACACCCGCCACGAGCAGGGGCACCGTCGACACGACGGCCGCGATCGGCACGACGACCACGTTGACGATGTACCGACGGTCGCGCAGCCAGTACGACAGGCTGCGGGCGGCGACAGCTCCCCCAGGCGTGCCCGGGAGGATCGCGAACCACCCCAGCCCCCCGCGCTCGCGCGCCGCCGCCGGACGGCGCGTGGTCGTCAGGAGCAGAGTCACGAGAGCGAACCACGCCAGCCCGAGCACGGCGATGGTCACGAGGGCCACGACGAGACTGCCGATGGCGGCGCCCGCGGTCGGTGCCAGCGCGATGCCCCATGCGGCACCGATCGGCGTCCACGCCAGGATCTCGGCCGCCGAGGCCAACTGCGAGGGGACGGCGCCGCGCCACTCGAGCGAGCCGAGGAACACCCCGACGGGCACGACGACCACCAGCACGGCGACGAGGTACACGCCCATCAACTCGCGGGACTGCCGCGGTCGCTGCACGAGCGCGCCGAGGGCCATGCTGACGCGGGCGAGCAGCACGCACGTGGTGAGCCCGAGGATGACGGATGCCACGGTCGCCACCGCCGGAGCACCGTGGGCGCTCCAGGCGACGGCGAGGCTGATGCCGAGCACGAGGACGACGAGGACCGGGACGCTGAGGAAACCCGCGAGCAGGAGGGCACCCGCCAGCGGACGCGGCTCGGGTCCGACGACGGCGAAGCGGCGCGGGTCGAGCGGATCGACCGAGGCGGTCACCGGAGGCCCCACCGCGAAGCCGAGGGTGACGGCGGAACCCGCGAGAACCGTCACGACGGCCGTGGTCAGACGGTCGGCGTCGGCGAGGCCGGCGGCGCTGACCGCGGCGACTCCCGTCGCGGCGATCAGCAGAACCACGCCGATCGCGCGGCGCACCACCTCGCGCGGGTCGCCCCGCAGGGCGCCCGCCATCATCGCCAGTCTCAGGCGGAGAACGTGTGCAACCACTCGAGGCCCTCCACGTCGCCCAGGCCGCCGGCCAGCTCGAGGTAGCGCTCTTCCAGGCTCGCCTCGCCGCGCACCTCGTCGACGGTGCCCTCGGCGAGCACCTGACCCGACACGATCACGGCCACCCGTGAGCAGACGCGTTCGACGAGCTCCATGCCGTGGCTGGAGAGGATCACCGTTCCGCCGTGATCGACGTACGACCCGAGGATGTCGAGGATGACGCCGCTCGACACGGGATCGACGGCCTCGAAGGGCTCGTCGAGCACGAGCAGGCGCGGCGAATGGATCATCGCTCCGGCCAGCATGACCTTCTTGGTCATACCGGCCGAGTAGTCCGACACGGGACGGGTCAGCGCGTCGACGAGGTCGAACGCACGGGCCAGATCGGTCGTGCGACTCTCGACGAGGGGGGCGGGCAGCCCGCGGAGGGCGCCGTAGTACGACAGCAACTGGCGCCCCGTGAGGCGGTCGAAGGTGCGCAGACGATCGGGCAGGACCCCGATGAGCTTCTTCGCCTCGCGCGAGCGCTTCGTCGCGTCGACGCCGTTGATCGAGACCGCGCCGGAGTCGGCGCGCAGGAGTCCGGCGATGATCGACAGCGTGGTGGTCTTCCCCGCGCCGTTGGGGCCGACCAGGCCGTAGAACGAGCCGGCGGGCACCGTCAGGTCGATGGCGTCGACCGCGCGGAGCTCCCCGAACGACTTCGACACGTTGCGCAGGCTCAGCACGGGAACGGCATCGGGGTCGACCTCGGCGGCCGGGCGGTCGGCGATCACGGCGGTGTCGGCGGCGAGCGCGAGGTCGGGGTCGTCCGTCGCGGGGACGTCGGCGGCGGAGACGTCCGTCGCCGAGACGTCGGCGGCGGAAACGTCCGTCGCGGAGACGTCGGTCCCCGAAACGTCGGACGCGGGGTCGTGTGTCGCCGCGTCGTCGGCGCCCTGGTCGTCGGTCACGGGTTCGTCGATTTCGGGCCGGGTGTCTCCGGACTCGTCGACGCCGGGCTCGTCCGCATCGAGGATCCGCTCCTCGGCACTCGGGGCGTGCACGGGGGCGTCCGGCGTCTCGTCGACGGTCAGCTCCTCGACACGGACCTCGGGAGGCGTGGGATCCTCGCCCTCGGCGGCCTCTCCCGCGGGAACCTGCGGGGTGTCGAGGAGGCGGGTGGGCGCGTCGGTCGAGGCGGTGTTGTCCGCCTCTTCCGCGGGCGTGTCCGCACTGATGAGCTCACCGGCGGCGGCTGTGCTGTCGCCGGATGACGTCGGGGCAGCGGGGTCGGCGGGCAGTCCTGCCCTACCCGGCTCCGCGCCGCCGAGCTCGGCGTCGACGGCTTCGTCACCGGCGGGCTCACCATCGACGGCCTCGGTCGCGGCGGGCTCAGCGCTGATGGGTTCCGCATCGACCGGCTGCTCGACGACGGGCTCCTCCACGGCGACGTCGGCCGGAGTGGGGTCGACGGGCGCGGCGGCATCCGCGACGACATCCGCGCCCGTGGGCGCGGCCTCATCGGTATCGGCGGCGGGTGCGTCCGCCGACGCCGCGTCGTCGGAGTTCGGTGCGATATCGACGCCCGCAGGTGCCGACGAGTCGTCGTCTGCTGAACCCTCCGCGGGTGTCGATGCTCCGGCGTCCGCGTCCGCCGACGGGTCCGCGTCGGCGGACACGGCGAGGGGGGCTGCCGGGTCGGCGATCACGTCACCGGAGACGGTGCTCGCGGCGGGAGCGGGCAGCGGCGGACGCGGGGGCACCACGATGTCATCGGGGAACGCGACCGGCGTCACGGTCTCGCTGGCGGCGGCCGGGGCGGCGACGCCCTCTTCCGGCGTTTGCACAGCGGCATCCGCCGCCGTGTTCGGCTGCTCGGCCGGATCAGCGGGCGCGTGCGTCGGCGCCACGGAGGCCGATCCTCGAGGCGTGGCGGGCTTCTTGGCGGCCGGACGCTTCGCCGCGGGCTTCGCGGCTGAGGACTTCGCCGCAGAGGTCTTCGCTGCGGTGGTCTTCGCTGCGGTGGTCTTCGCTGCGGTGGTCTTCGCTGCGGTGGTCTTGGCCGCGGTGGTCTTCGCCGCGGTGGTCTTGGACGCGGCGGGCTTCTTCGCGGCGGGCGTGCGCGACGACGAAGCGGTCGTCGCGGAACCGCTCGCGCGCGGCGCGCGCGGCTTCGGCGCGGGGGACGCGGACTCGTCGGCACTCTCGACGGCGTCGCCCGCCGTCGCGGACGCGGCGGAGCCCGGCGCCCGCCGGGGCGTCCGCGGCGTCGTGGTCCGAGGCGTGGTCGTGCGCGGGGTGGAGGTGCGCGGAGCCCGCGGCGTGCGCGGCTTCGCCGGCGTCGACGCAGAAGGTTCGACGCTCTCCGAACCACCCTCGGCGGAGGACGAGGAGGGTTCAGGCGATTCCGGCAGCGAGGCTGTCATCGCACCAAACTATCAACGTCCTCCGACACCGCCCGCAGGCTGGTCGCGCGGCGCAGCGATCCACCGGCATCACGAAACCACAACGACCGGCGCGAATCCTGCCACCTTCCAGGCCCCCCTCGCTACTGTTGGTCGAACACGAAGGCGTGACATTCCGGTGAACCGGACATGACGACTCATCCCCCCAGGAGCCAGCCTTGACAGTCCAGATCGTGATCCTCGCCGCGGGCATGGGCTCGCGCCTCGGCCGCAGCCTGCCGAAACCGCTGACGCCCCTCGCCGACGGCCGCAGCATCATGCAGCAGCAGCACGACAACATCCACGCGGCCTTCGGCGCCGACGCGCGCATCACCACGGTGGTCGGATACCGCGCAGAGACCATCGTCGATGCCTTCCCCCGGGTCGACTACGTCTACAACGACCGCTACGACCAGACCAACACGTCGAAGAGCCTGCTCCGCGCCCTCGCCAAGACGGGCCGCGGCGGCGTTCTCTGGATGAACGGCGACGTCGTGTTCGACCCCCTCGTCCTCCGTCGCGCCGCGCGCCTGGTCGCCGACGACCGCTCGTTCGTCACGGTCGACACCGCCAAGGTGAGCGACGAAGAGGTCAAATACACGGTGGATGCCGAGGGCTTCATCCACCAGCTGTCGAAGGTCGTCGTCGGCGGCATCGGCGAGGCCGTGGGCATCAACTACATCTCGTCGCGCGACAAGAAGACGCTGCAGCGCCACCTGCAGCGGGTCGACGACCAGGACTACTTCGAGCGCGGCCTCGAACTGGCCATCGCCGAGGACGGCGTGCGCGTGGAGCCCCTCGACATCTCCGACCTGTATGCGGTCGAGGTCGACTTCGCCGAGGATCTCGAGCGCGCGAACCTCTTCGTCTGAACCCGCCGCGGGCCGAGCGCACCGCAGGTCGGCCCCGATCTCCTCGGCGCACGCGAGAGCTCTCGCCCACCGCTCAGCCCAGCGGGAGAGGATGAGCGCATGGCCGAGAAGGTGCACCGCATCCACTCCCTCCCGTCGGACGCCCCCTGGCAGGGGGGACTGCCTCCCGCGGGGTCGGAGGAGCACCCGCAGGCCATCCGCCTGCTCGACCGCGTGCTGTCGGTGCAGCGACCCGTCGTGCTCGCGCACCTGCGGAGCATCCGCCTGCGGCATCCGGATGCCGCGGTGGGCGAGATCCTGAGGATCCTCGAGCGTCGCTACCTGGCCGCGGTCACGACGGGCGGCGCAGCGGTGGGGGCGACCGCTGTCGTCCCGGGTATCGGAACCGGGGTGACCCTCGCCCTCAGCGGCGTCGAGACCCTCGGATTCCTCGAGGCGACGGCGCTCTACGCGCAGTCGGTCGCCGAGGTGCACGGCGTCGCCGTCGACGACCCCGACCGCGCCCGCGCCCTCGTGCTCGCCCTCCTGCTCGGCAAGGAGGGCGTCGACCTCGTCGCGCAGCTCGCCCGGCAGGGTGACGGTCGCGGAACGACCCGCTCCGGCTCGTGGGGCGAGACGATCACGAAGACCCTGCCGCGCGCGGCCGTCGGACCGCTCGTCGACCGGCTCAAGACGATGTTCGTCCGCCAGTTCGCCACTCGGGGCGGCGCGTCCTGGGTCGGCAAGGCCCTCCCCTTCGGCGTGGGCGCCGTCGTCGGCGGAGCCGGCAACCACGTCCTCGGACGCCGGGTGCTCGTCACCGCCCGCCGCGCGTTCGGCGCCCCGCCGCTCGTCCTGCCGACCGACCTCGAACCGCGCCCGGGAACCGAGCGCCCCGAGAGGACCGCGGTCGGAGGCGTGCGCCGCGTGGGAGATGCGCTCTCTGCCGCGGTCGCCGGCGCCGGACGCAGGACCGGATCCGCCGCTCGCGGGGCGCTCCCGCGGCGCCGGAGAGCCGCAACAGCCGAGACCCACGCCGACACCGGTGGCGATACGGCGCTCGACTGACGGCATCGCCGCCCGACCGCCACCGGATTCCCCTCTCATCTCATCGACACCCGCACCGGCGCAAGGCCCGCGTGTCGCGGCGGCGGGCGCGTTAGCCTCGCCGCATGGGCGACCTCCTCGATCTCCTCGCGGTCTGGATGCCGCGTCAGCGCTGGTACGGCACGAAGGGCCGCGATCCTCGGCTCACCGTCGTCGCCGACTGGACGCTCGACGCCGACACGCGACTCCTCCTCGTCCGCGACGAGGCGGTGCAGCCCGCGATCGTCTACCAAGTACCGGTCGCGCGGCGCCCCGAGGGATCGGTGCCTCCCGGCAGCCTGATCGGCTCCGCCTCCGATGACGACGTGTGGGCCGATGCCACCACCGACCCCGGCTTCACCGATCAGCTGTACTCCTGGGTGACCGTCGGCGGGGAGGTCGGAACACCCGAGAACGGATTCCTCGGCATCGCCCTCGCCTCCCCCGGCCCCCGGGTCCCGGCCCCGCGCGCGACGGCGAAGGTCCTCAGCGGGGAGCAGTCGAACACGTCGCTCATCTTCCGTCCCGCCACGGCGGACGGCGCGGAAGCGGACGCGCAGGATGCCGGCATCCCGGTCATCTGCAAGCTCTTCCGCCAGGTGAACCCCGGCATCAACCCCGACGTGGAGCTGCAGTCGGCGCTGGCCGCGGGCGGTGCGGCCTTCGTCCCCGCCGCGATCGGCGAGGTCCGCGGATCGTGGGTGACCCCCGAGGGCGTGCCCGTCAGCGGATCGCTGGCGTTCGCGCAGGAGTTCTTCGCCGGCGTCGAGGACGCGTGGCGGGTGGCGCTGGACGCCGCGGCCGCCGATGAGGACTTCGCCGCTCGGGCGCACGCGCTCGGCGCGAGCGTCGCCGGGATGCACGTGGCCCTCGCCGCGCAGTTCCCGACGCGGGAGCCCGACGACGCCGACCGAGCGGCCGTGGCCGGCGCATGGGAGCGACGGCTGTCGATCGCCCTCGCCGAGGTCCCCGCGCTCGCCCCCTACGCCGACCGCATCCGGGAGGTCTACGCCGTGGCGGCCGCCGCCCCCTGGCCCGCGCTGCAGCGCGTGCACGGCGACCTGCACCTCGGGCAGGTGCTCGACACGGCCGCGAACGGATGGGTGCTGCTCGACTTCGAGGGCGAGCCGTTGCGGCCCATCGCCGAGCGCCTGCAGCCCGACGTCGCCGTCCGCGACGTCGCGGGCATGCTGCGCTCGTTCGACTACGTCTCGGGTGCGGTCGCCGACGACGACGGTGCCGCGGTGCGCGCGTGGGTCATCGCCGCCCAGCAGGCGTTCCTCGCGGGATACGCCGAGACGGCGGGCCCCGACCGGGCGGTCGACGACGCCCTGCTCGCGGCGTTCGAACTCGACAAGGCCGTGTACGAGGCGATCTACGAGACGCGCAACCGCCCCGACTGGGTCGGCATCCCGCTCGCCGCGATCGGACGCCTGGCTCCCCTCACCTGACGGTGGCGCGAGGGGGCTGAGCCCGTCGACGCAGCGGGTCCCGGACCAATCGACAGGCTCAGGGACCTCCGGTGCGCCGCGGGTCCCGGACCCTTCGCCGGGCTCAGCGATGTTCGCCGCGTGCGCTCAGCCGGCCGAGTCGGCGTGCCACTGCTCCCACCGCTGCATCAGCTCGCCGATCGCGGCCTCGAAGCGGGCGGTGGCGGCGCCGGGGCCGGTGTCGCCGAAGTAGTGGCGCACCCAGTGCTCGAGCCGCCCGACCGCGTCGGGATCCCCCAGCACCCGGTCGGCCTCGGCCACGATCGACCCGGATGCCGACGCATCCAGCCATTCGCAGTCCGACAGGTAACCGCTGTCATCGACGAGGGCCTCGGGGTCGAGGGGTCGCGTGATCATCAGGGGCCTGCCGACCGCGAGCCGGTCGTACACCATCGCCGAGATGTCGACGATCGCCAGGTCGGCCGCGGCGAGCTGCCAGCCGAGCTCGGCGCCCGTGTCATGGACGTGGTGCGCGTCGGGGTCGGCGGCGTTCGCCGCGGCGAGCGCGGACACGATCCGCGCGTTGGCCGCGCCGTAGGCGGCATCCACCACTCCCGACCGCGGGTGGGGGCGGTAGACGACGCGGTGGCGCCCCGTGGCGAGCAGGGCCCTCACGAGGGTCTCCCCGTGCGTGACGACGGACCCGTAGTGCGCGGAGGGACGGTCGCCCTCCCAGGTGGGCGCGTACAGCACGACCGTGCGGTCGTCGGGCTCGTACGGCACGTCGCCGGAGTAGTGGTCGGCCTGCGGGCGGCCGATCGAGAACGTGCGGCGGTCGAGGTCGTAGTCCCACAGCACGCGCGAGAGGCGGGCGCGAGCCGCATCTCCCGCGACGAAGGCGTAGTCGTAGGCCTTGTACTGGTTCGTCGACATGTACATCTTGTCGCTCTCACCGTGGTTGATGAAGACGTGCCATCGATGCCCGTACCGGAACATCTGGAAGTTTCGGGTGTTCTGGTTGACGTAGAGCACGACGCGGATGTCCTGCTCCGCGAGCACCTCCTCCACCGCGCCGACGGTGGGGGCGTAGGCGATGGGGAGCGCGTCATCCTTCAGCAGGGCGTCCGCGCCGCGGATCGCTCGGCTGATGACCACGACCGGCCAGGTCTTCGCCAGTTCCTGCAGGGGCGCGTACCACTGGCGCATCTGGTACATGTTCACCGCGCCGTCGGCGAAGTAGACCGCGATGGTGAAGCGCCCGGCGGGCAGCGGACCACGCGCGTCGAGGGCGCGGCGCAGGTCGCGGCGGGCGTTGCGGGTGGCGAGGGCTTTGCGCAGCAGCCCCACGGCCAGCTGGGCGTCGCGGGCGAGAGGCATCGTTCCAGGGTACCGGCCAGGCTCGCATGACAGGATCGACGGATGCCCCTCCCGACCCCCGGCGGAAGAGACGCGCCCGCTCCCCCCGACGATGCCGGCGTGAGCTTCGTCATGCCCGTGCTGAACGAGCAGAGGTATCTGCGCCGGGCCGTGGCATCCACTCTCTCCCAGGACGTCCCGGGACCGGTGGAGCTGGTGCTCGCGCTCGGGCCCTCCACCGACGGCACCGACGCGATCGCGAAGGAGCTGGCGGATGCCGACGGGCGCATCGTCCTCGTCGACAATCCCGCGGCCGACATCCCGGTGGGACTGAACCTCGCCATCCGCACGAGCCGGTACCCGACGATCGTGCGGGTCGATGCGCACTCGGAGTTGTCACCGGGATACACCCGCCGCGCCCTCGACACCCTGCGCCGCGTGCGAGCCGCGAATGTCGGCGGGGTGATGCGCGCCGACGGCCGGTCGCCGTTCCAGCGAGCGGTCGCCCGCGCCTACAACTCCCGCGTCGGACTCGGTGGCGGGGCTTACCACAGCGGCGGCGCCGAAGGGCCGGCCGAGTCGGCGTACCTCGGGGTCATGCGCCGCAGCGTGCTCGAGGAGGTCGGGCTGTTCGACGAGAGCATCCGTCGCGGGGAGGACTGGGAGCTGAACCTCCGCATCCGTCGCGCGGGCTATCGCGTGTGGTTCGATCCGGCCCTGTCGGTCGTCTACTGGCCGCGTGAGAGCTGGACCCGCCTGATCCGGCAGTTCCGTGCGACCGGCGCCTGGCGCGGCGAGCTCGTGCGGCGCTACCCGCGGCGCACGCCGCTGCGCTTCTTCGCTCCCCCGGCGCTGCTGGTCGCGACGCTGGTCTCACTGGTGGCGGGGGTCGCCCAGATCGCCCGACGTCGCCCCGGACGACTCACGGTGCTGCATCTGCCCGTGGCGGCGTACGCGGCGCTCGTCGCCACCGGCGCGCTTGGCCGTGCCGGAGGCCGCGGTTGGCGCGACAAGGCGTGGACAGCCGCCGTACTCCCGTCGATGCACGTCTCGTGGGGAGCGGGCTTCCTGTGGGCGCTCGTCCGCGGCGCCCGCGACACGGTCGACACCTCGCGTCTCGACGGTCGCAACACCCCCCTGCCCTGACGCCCGATCGTCACGGACGCGAGGACGCGGCGCCCTCGACCCACGTCGACCGGACGCGCCGCCCCTCGGAGGAGGTCAGGCCGCAGCGGACGCGTCGGCCTCGGCGTCGACGCGCTCCACTTCCTCGGTCGCGGCGGCCGTGGTCTTCGTCAGGAAATCGGCCAGGTCGCGTTCGATCTGCGCGTCGAGACTGCCGATGATGCGTCGGCAGGCGTCGTCGAAGCGCGCGAGCTGCGACCACGGCTCCTTCTCGAGATCGACCGCGAGGTGGATGTGGTTCACGCGACGGTCGCTGTCATCCGCCTCGCGCCGGAGGATGCCCCGCCGCACGAGGCGTTCGACCATCGTGGTGATTCCGGCCGAGGTGACGCCGAGGGTGGCGGCGAGTTCCGACGGACGCATCCCCGGGCGAGCCCCGACGATCGCGAGGGCCTTCGCGTCGAGCTCGTTCACCCCGAGCTGCTTGCGGGCCTTGGCGGCCGCCGCTTCGCGCTCGCGGGAGTAGGCGGTGAGCGCCTCCATCAGGGGCGAGGAGTCGTCGATTCGCGGTGTCACCGGCTCCTCCTCCTCGACTCGATGCATCCCGTCACTATAGCCAACAGGAGAAGGTTTCTCGAATGACTGTCATCCTTGGTGAATGTTCGCCCACATGATGTTTAACGCGCTTAATTAGATGCTAGGCTACTGATCACCGGGGTTGACCACCCCACCCCACGAAGAAGGGAACGTACCGATGACCACCACCGCCCTCACCACCGCACCGCTGCGGCACCGTTCCACCTTCGTCCCGAGCCCGAGCGCCGTGTCGACCGCGCGGCTGACGACGATCGTCGTCTGGGCCAGCATCGCGACCTCGGGCCTCAGCGCCGCCGTCGTGTTGTCCCTCTTCCTCTGACGCACCCGCTCCCCGAAAGCACTCCCATGGGCACCCTCTTCTACAGCGCCGACACGCAGCCGATCCAGATCGACGACCGCCTGCTGCAATATCTGCAGGTCGTCCTGACGACCAAGCTGCGTCGCGGCGAATCCTTCACGATCACGTGGACCGACACCGCCGGCGGGCACGCCCGCACGACGCTGTGGATCCAGCCGTCGATCTCGATGCGCTTCCAGTTCGCATCCGCTGCCTCCGCTCCCCTGTCGGGCGGCTACCTCCGCCAGCTCGCCGACCACGCGTCGATGTCGTCGGGTCTCCTGCTCGACGCCGAGACCTGGCAGCAGCAGGAGGACTCGCACCGGGTGCAGCTGCTCGCGGCCGCCTGACCGCGCGCGGAGCGCACGTCAGCCGCGGTCGACGAATCCCTGATCGAGGATCCGCGCCACGACGCGCTCGGCGGCGCGACCGTCATCGCGCGGCACGAAGAGGGTTTTCCACCGGGCGTACCGCTCGGCGAAGATCGACGGATCCACGTCGATCAACGCCCTCTCCAGCTCGTGCTGCGTGCGCACCACCGGTCCCGGAGCCAGATCGAGCAGGTCGAAGAAGAAGCCGCGCATCTCGCCCCGGTAGCGCTCGAGGTCGGGGACGAGGAAGTACAGGGGCTTGCCCGTGACGGCGAAATCGAACATCACCGACGAGTAATCCGTGACGAGGGCGTCCGCGGCGGCGAGCAGGCGCGACGTATCGCGGTAGCCGGTGACGTCGATGACCCGGGGGCCGTGGAGGTCGGCACCCGGCTGCAGCGTGCGGGTGTGCCCGCGCACGAGCACGACGGCGTCGGCCGCCCGCGCGAGAGCGGACGGATCGACGAAGTCGACGATCCGCTCTCGATCGTCGCGCCAGGTCGGGGCGTACAGCAGCACGCGCTCCTCGGGATGGATGCCGAGGCGTCGACGCGTCTCGCGCCCGTCGTCGTGCTGCAGGGCGTCGTCGCGCGGGTAGCCCTCGACCCAGACCGGCCGGCCCAGGAACGCGTAGGCCTTGCTCAGCACCCGCGCGGCATACGGGCTCTGCGCCAGCAGGACGTTCCAACGCCGACTCTCCCGCACCACGGCGAGCGCGCGACGCGGATCGAAGCCCGGGCGATACAGGGCGAGTCGCTTGAGCGGGGTCCCGTGCCATGTCTGCAGCACGCGCTGTCCGCGACGACGCACGAACCGCCGACGGAGCCAGTCGTTCACCACGAGCAGACGCGCGACTCCACGGGCCCGCCACCAGTCGGGACTGCCCTCGACGACCGCGATCGCCCCGTCGGGGACCTCGACCGACAGATCGACGACGCTCCAGTACCGCGTCACCCCCGGGGCGACGCGCGCGAGCTCGCGGTCGATCGCGAGCGGGTTGCACCCGGCGGTACGGCCGTAGAAGCTCTCGAAGAACACGGCGTTCTCGAGCGGCTCCCGCCGCCCCGTGGCGTAGCGCCGTTCGATCGCGGCGCGCCCCTCCCCCGACCGGTACACCGGGTCGACGGGGGCCGAGATGGTCACCACCCCGGCGTCGAGCGCGGCACGCAGGCCCACGAGGCCGGTCTCGGCGATCGACGATGCCGACGGATCGGCATCCGTCGCCTCCCCCGGCTCGACACGCAGACGGTAGCGTCCGGAGGGCAGAGGCAGATCGGCACCGCCCCATCGCGAGACGTGCAGCGGGACGACGGCACGCCAGGTGCGTCCGCGGCCGTGCAGGCGGCCGTACGAGCGCGCCCGCGCCCCCTCGAGCACGACGGATGCCGGGCGGGCGCCCTCTCCGCTGAGCTCGAGCGCGGGCATCCCGGCGTCGTCGAACAGGCGAGCGTCGGTCATGGGCGGTCGTCCTTCCGGGAGGGAGCGGAGCGCAGCCGTGCACGGGCGGCCCGGTACACGCGCTCGGCGTTGCGGCCGTCGCGGTGGGCGTGCACGCGCGCGCTGCGCTCGCGTGAGGCGGCGAGCGCCGCCGTCGGGTCGGCGAGCACGGCGTCGAGCTGCGTGAGGGCCTCACCCCACGAGCGGGCCGGATCCGTTCCGGCCACGTCGGCGTAGCGGCCGTAGAGACCGCGCCGCGCGGTGTACGCCTCGAGGTCGGGGGCGAAGAACACCACCGGCAGCGGGACGAGCGAGGCGTCGAAGGCGAGCGAGGAGTAGTCGGTGATGAGGGCGTCGAGTCCGGGCAGCAGCGGCGTGACGTCGGCGACGCGGTCGCTGCCGAGGTCGGCGATGCGGTCCGTGTGCCGCGGAGGGCGGTAATCGCCCGCGCCGAGGGGGTGAGAGCGGACCAGGAGCAGAGCGTCGGCGGCATCGAGCGTCGCGCCGATGCGCTCCCACTCCTCCGGGTCGGGCACCGCCGGGTCGGGCTCTCCATCGCGCCATGTGGGCGCGTAGAGCACCACGCGGCGCTCGCCCAGCGGCATCCCGAGCAGGTGCGCGAGCCGCTCGCGCGCCACCCGGCGTCGCGACTCGGCATCGCTGGCCGACAGCACGTCGACACGCGGCTCACCGGTGACCGGCACCCGCTCGTCGGTGAGCGAGAAGGCGCTCTCGAGACGCCCGCGCACCAGGTGCGAGGCCGCCGGCAGGAGCGAGATGCGCCGGGTGGCACGCCGGTACAGCGTCCGCAGCACCGGGGAGAGCACCCCGGGAAGCACGGGGCTGCGGGTGGTCTCCGCCGAGTCGAGGCCGATGCGCTTGAGCGGGATCCCGTGCCACAGCTGCACGATCACGGCCCCCGTGGTGGCGTAGCGCTGCACGTCGCCGAAGCCGTGCGTCACGACGATCACGCGGGCCCGCGCGGTGCGCCAGAATCCCGCCGCGCTGTCGCGCCGCACCCACCGGATGCCGAGGCGCTCCGCCTCGCGGGCCTGATCGGTGTCGGCGACGAGCCAGGTCGTGTGCTCCCCGTGGGCGGCGGCGACGGCGTGGAGGGCGAGCGCTCCGTCGGCGAGTCCGACCGCGCACCCGAACACCCACTCGCCGCGGGAGCGCGGCACGACGGCGGTGACGAGACGACCGGCGACGTACAGGGGGATGCGGCGGAGTTTCCGGGCGTTCCCCGCACCGAACGAGAAAGACGCCACCCCGCGAGCCTATCGCGGGGTGGCGTCTCGTCTTCCGGGCTCAGCCCTGGGTCATCGTCCCCAGGGTGACCTCGGCGGTCTTCTCCTGACCGTTGCGGAGGTAGGTGACCTCCGCCTTCGCGCCGGACGCGAGAGCGCGCACCTGGGCGGTGAGGTCGATCGAGTTCGTCACCGGGATGCCGTTGAACTTCGTGATGATGTCGCCCTTCGTCAGGCCCGCGGCCTGCGCCGCACCGCCCGAGACGGCCTCGGCCACGTACGCGCCGGTCGTCGTCGCACCCTGGATGCCACTGGCATCCTGCACCGACGCGCCCAGCAGACCGTGGGTCGCCGAACCGGTGTCGATGATTTCCTCCGAGATGCGCTTGGCGATGTCGGAGGGGATCGAGAAGCCCACGCCGATGTTGCCCGACTGGCTGCCCGACGCCGACGATCCGCCGGCGCTCGCGATGGCGACGTTGATGCCGATCAGCTTGCCGTCGTCGTCGACCAGCGCACCGCCGGAGTTGCCGGGGTTGATGGCCGCGTCGGTCTGGATCACGGCGATCTTGATCGTCGAGGTGGCCGACTGCGACTGCTGCCCCTGGCCGAAGTCGAAGCGGAAGGGGCTCTCCTGTCCCGGCTCGCTCTGCTGCGAGTCGGATCCGTCGGAGGGGGCGGCCGACGACGCGACCTGGATCGACCGGTTCAGCGCGCTGACGATGCCGGTGGTCACCGTGTTCGACAGTCCCAGCGGAGCACCGATCGCGGTGGTCGAGTCGCCCACGTTGAGCTTCGAGGAGTCGCCCCACTCGACGGGGGTGAGACCCGAGGCGTCGGTCAGCTTGATGACCGCGAGGTCGTAGGTGGGGTCGGTGCCGACCACGGTGGCCGCGTAGACGCGTCCGTCGGAGGTGGTCACCGAGAGCTTCGCGTCGCCGGTCTGACCGTCGAGCGTGACGACGTGCGTGTTGGTGAGCACGTAGCCGTCGGCGCTCAGGATGACGCCCGAGCCCGTCCCGCCGGCCGAGGTACCGGTCGCGCTGATGGTGACGACGCTCGGCACGACCTTGGAGGCCACAGCGGCGGTGTCGTTGACGTTGTTGGGATCGTTCACCGTGATCGCGGTGGGCCCCGACACGGTGGAGGCGTCGGAGCCGCCCCAGAGGTTGACGCCGGCGTACGCGCCACCCAGCCCCGCACCACCGCCGACGAGGGCGGCGGCGACGAGGAGGGCCGCGATGCGCGGAGCCGAGCTCTTCTTGCGGGGGGCGGCGGGGGCCGGGTCGTGCAGCGTCAGCGTGGGGTGGGCGTCGGTGGCGGCGGGGCCGAAGGCCTGGCCGGTGGGGGCCGTGGCGCCCGAGGGGGCGGAGGCGTATCCGCCGTGCGCGGGCTGCGCTCCGGGCTGGGCGGGGAGGCCGGGCTGGGCGCTGCCCGCGGCGGGCGGAGGCCACGCGGCGGCAGCGGCGGCGGGCGAGCGCGTCGGCATCGGGGGCACGTCGGCGCGCGGCGCGGCGGCCGGGACGTCGGCGGCGGGCGCTGCCGGGGTCTGCGCGGCGTCGGCGCCGGCGGGGGTCGGGGTGTGGTGCTGCGACGACGTGGGCGCCTCAGCGTTGTGGCTGTTGTCGTTACCCTCGGGACGGTTGTCCGTGGTGTCGCTCATGGGATGCTCCTTCTTCCAGGCGCTTCTACGATGACCGCGGATCCTGTGGGCCACCTATGACGAGCGTGAGTCGCCTCTATGGGTCTCGCAGCAAGCCACCGCGAGAGGTCGGGGGCGCCGAACGCCCCTCTCGAGGTGTAGCACGTCGCCCCGTGACGGCATTCCCGCTTGCGCTGCGCGCCGTGCGGCATCCTGGGAGGATGCAGCACATTCCCGGCGCCTGGCAGCGCACCGCCCGCGGCGCGGGACTCCTCGCCGCCGACGGCTCCTCGGTCCCCACGATCTTCGCCGAGATGAGCGCGCTCGCCGCCTCCACCGGAGCCCTCAACCTGGGCCAGGGCTTCCCCGACGAAGACGGCCCCGAGGCCGTGCTCGACGCGGCCCGGAAGGCCATCGCCGACGGAGTGAACCAGTACGCTCCCGGACGCGGCTACCCCGACCTGCTCGCCGCGGTCGCCGAGCATCAGCGGCGTTTCTACGGCATCGAGCTCGACCCCGCCCGCGAGGTCCTCGTGACGGTGGGAGCCACCGAGGCGCTCGCCGCCACACTGCTGGCGCTCGTCGACGGGCCCGACGACGAGGTCGTGGTGTTCGAGCCCTACTACGACTCCTACGCCGCGTGCGTCGCGCTCGCGGGTGCGAAGCTCGTCCCGGCGCCCCTGCAGTGGCCCGACTTCCAGCCCGACCTCGCGCAGCTGACATCCGCGGTCACCGACCGCACGCGCGTGATCCTCGTCAACGATCCGCACAACCCCACCGGCACCGTGTTCACGCGCGAGGTGCTCGACGAGATCGTGCGCCTCGCGCACCGTCACGACGCGATCATCGTCACCGACGAGGTCTACGAGCACCTCGTCTTCGACGGCCCCCATGTGCCCCTCACGACCCTGCCGGGGGCCGCCGAGCGCACCGTGTCGATCTCGTCGGCGGGCAAGACCTTCTCGCTCACGGGATGGAAGACCGGGTGGGTGACCGGGCCCGCCGACCTGGTGTCGGCGGTGCTGGCGGTCAAGCAGTTCCTCACCTACGTCGGCGGGTCGCCGTTCCAGCCCGCGATCGCGGTGGGTCTGCGCCTGCCCGACGCCTTCTTCGCCTCCGTCGCCTCCGAGATGGCCGCCAAGGCCGCCCTGCTGGGCACCGGCCTGCGCGCGGCGGGGTTCGAGGTGTCCGCCCCGGGCGGCTCCTACTTCACGGTGGTGGATGCCGCCCCGCTCGGCGCCACCGACGCCGACACGTTCTGCCGCGAGCTGCCCGCCCGCGCGGGTGTCGTCGGCATCCCGCTCACGGCCTTCGTCTCGCCCGAGCACCGCGATCGCTACGCCACGCTCGTGCGGTTCGCGGCGTGCAAACGGGTGGAGGTGCTCGCCGACGCGGCGGAACGGCTCGCCGGGATGCGGCGCGACTGACCTCCCTCAGACGCGCGCGATGGGGCGACCCGCCCCCTCCTCCTCGCTCGACGTCGCCCGCAGCAGCGCGATGCGCCCGTCGACGACGTCGTAGACGCCGAGGCTCGACGAGTGCACGCGCTCGCCGTCGAAGCCCCGCATCGACCACGCGGTCCTCACGACCAGCGATGCCCCCTCGAGATGACTTCCGGTGGCCTCCACCGAGACCTCGCGCGAGATGATCTCGGCCAACCAGGCGCGGATCTCGTCGCTCCCCACCGCGAGGGTCCGGCCGCCGCAGGCCCGGCCGTCGGCGTAGCGCACCCGGATGATGCGCGCTGCGTCGGCGAATACCCGAGCGGCGGTCTCGAGGTCGCCGTCCGTGATCGCCGCCAGCAGGCGTCGCACCGGCTCGATCGGGGTCGGAGGGGTGTGCAGGTCTGCGGTCATGGGGGAGAGGGTAGACAGCCGGCGCACACCGTTGCGCCGAGACCGGCGGGCGCACACCGGGTGATCCGCGCTGACCAGGCGCGCGGAAACGGGCCCCCGTGCGGTCAGCGCGGCGTGACGCGGAACCGGCGCAGCGCCAGCGCGGGATTCACGCGGCGCACGCGGGCGATGGCATCCGGGTCGATGTGGGCGACCGCGACGTCGGTGGACGTGCCGATCTGCGCCATCGCGACCCCCTGCGGGTCGACGATCATCGAGTGCCCCACGCCCAGCGGCGGAGAGTGGTCGGCCGCGGCGACGAAGAAGGTGTTCTCGATCGCCCGCGCCTGCACGAGGGTGCGCCAGTGATGCTCCTTGAGCGGCCCCCGCACCCACTCGGCGGGGATCAGGGCCACGTCGACCGCGGCATCGGCCAGCGTGCGGGCCACCTCCGGGAAGCGCAGGTCGTAACAGGTCATGAGCCCGAACCGCAGCCCCGCGGTCTCGAACGTCTGGGGCGGCGCGATCTCGCCCGGCTCCACCCAGTCGGACTCCCGTTGCCCGAAGGCGTCGTAGAGGTGCAGCTTGCGGTACACCGCCTGGATGCCGTCGCGCGCCACCGCGACGACCGTGTTGCGCACGCGCCGGCCGTCGTCGGCGCGCTCGAGCAGCCCCGCGACGACCACGACGTCGAGCTCGGCCGCGAGCGCGGTGAGGGCCCGAACGAAAGGCCCGTCGAGATCTTCCGCGTTCTCGGCGAGCGACGCGTCGAACGGGTCGACGAAGTAGCTGGAGTATTCGGGGAACACCACCACCCGGGCCCCGCGCGCGGCGGCCGTGCGGGTGGCATCCGCGATGTGGGCGAGGTTGGCCTCACGCGACGCCGCGGGCGCGAACTGCGCCACCGCGACGCCGACGGTCTCGTGGCTCATCGTGCGGTTCCCCTCCCCCGGTGTCGGACGGACACCGGCACCACGACCCACAGTACGAGGATCACCAGCCCGAGGACGACCCCGGCCGTCACGGCCGCACCCAGGCTCACGACGACGTCGAAGACGAACACCACCACGCCCACCAGCAGAAGGGACACCAGGGCCAGGGCGCCGCGGAGCGCGTTGTGCCCGAACCGCACGAGCGACGGTTTGACCTGCAGATGGAACACCGCCCGGTGCAGGGCCACCGGCGCCAGCGCGACCACGGCGCTCAGGGCTGCGAGACAGATGAGCACGAGGTAGAACGTGCGCTGCGACGACGACAGATCGGCGAACGACGACTGGAAGGCGAGCGCCAAGAGGAAGCCGGTCAGGATCTGCGTACCCGTCTGCAGCACGCGCAGCTCCTGCAGGATCTCGCTCCAGTTGCGGTCGGCGCGCTGCGCGGGGCTCTCCGGGCGTCCGTCGGCGAAATCGTCGAAAGTGTTGCTCACCAGCCCATCTTGGCGCGACACTCCCGGGAGGTGCGTCCGGATTTGCCATGTCGTTCATCTCGGCGTAATGTTTTCTCTTGTGCCGCGGGGTGGAGCAGCTCGGTAGCTCGCTGGGCTCATAACCCAGAGGTCGCAGGTTCAAATCCTGTCCCCGCAACAAGAAGAAGGCCCCGGATCGCGAGATCCGGGGCCTTCTGCCTTTTCCCCCGCGGTCGTTTCCCGGGGCACCGCGTGCGTCCCCCGATTTCTCGCCGGGCGCCTGGCCGCCTCGACCTGTGCGGGGGTCGGTGTGTTGTGCATCGGGTTCACCCGCGGAATACTGGGGGAATTGATTGATTTCGCTCAACGATGTGTGAAGACCCGACAGGTCACCGTGGCCTTCGTCGCGGACCCCTCGAAAGAAGGCACTCGTGAGACGTACGTTCACGCACGGCGTGTTGTCGCTGGCGCTGGCGACCTGCTTCGCGGTGGGCGGTTCGGCCGGCGCCGGAGCCGCCTCGGCATCCGTCGACACGTCCGCGTCCGCCGCGGCGACCGTCACGACGCCGCGATCGACCGTCGACGGGTCGGGCATCGCGCCCTCGCCGACAGCGCACGCCCTGCGGTCCACGGGTCTCGACGCGTCCACCCTGCTGGGCTTCTGGGTGGGCGGAGGCGCGTTGGCGCTCGCGACGGCCGCCGTCCTGGTCACCGTCAAGGTCCGGCAGGCGCGCAAGGAGACGGCCGCGGCGAACTCGTCAAGCGGGATCGGCGCGACTCCGCCGCGCGGTTGACTCGCTGTCATGCACACCACCACCACCGCGCCGCTCGACACCGACGGCCGCGACGCCTCGACTCCGCCGTCACTGCCCTTCGTCCACATGTGGACCGATGTCGACGGCACCAGCCGGCTCGATGAGTCGATGCTCCGCGGCTTCGGGCTGCAGAGCGTGGGCGGCGGCGCCGATCCGCAATGGATGCGGCCGTTCCCCGGCGAGGTGTCCGCCGTGCTCTTCGCGGCGCTGCCGGTGGGATGGGTGGGGCAGTGGCATCCCTCCCCGCATCCGCAGTGGGTGATCCCCCTGCGCGGGCGCTGGTTCCTCGAGACGCAGGACGGCTCGCGCGTCGAGATGGGCCCCGGAGACATCCACTTCGGGCAGGACACCTCCACGGCCGAGATCGACGGGACGACGGGGCATCTCTCCGGCACCGTCGGCGACGAACCGTGCCTGCAGGTGCTGATCCAGTTCGCCGCGTCGCCCGCCGCCCCCACGCCCCACCCCTTCGGCTGAGCCGGCGTCAACCCGCCTGGACCCCACCGGGTCACGGGGTTGACTGATCTCATGCCCCAGATCCCCATCGACGGACGTGTCCTGCAACCGCCCCGCGAGCCTCGCGTCGTCGACGTCGCTCCCCCGCGGGTGTGGGACGACCGTCTCGCCGCCGTGCTGCCGGCATCCTCCCGCCTGCTCTCGCTCTACGACGACGCGACCTGGGCCGAGGGGCCGGCGTGGTGGCCGGCCGAGAACGCGCTCGTCTTCAGCGACGTGATCGGGCGGCGTACGCTCGCTCGGTACGAGGACGGGCGCATCGTCACGGTGCGCGACCGCAGCGACTTCGCCAACGGCAACGCGTTCGACGCGCACGGACGCCTCGTGCAGGCCGAGCACGGCCGCCGCGGGATCAGTCGCACCGACGCCGAGGGCACCCGTCTGCTCGTCGACGCCTACGAGGGAGCTCCCCTGAACTCCCCGAACGACCTGGTCGTGGCCTCGGACGGGGCGATCTGGTTCACCGACCCCACCTACGGCATCTCCGACCCGCGCGAGGGCTACCCCGCCGAGCCCGCTCTCTCGCACCGGAGCGTCTACCGATGGCACGAGAAGACGGGCCTCGAGCGCATGATCGACCTCGACGAGCCGAACGGCCTCGCCTTCAGCCGCGACGAGCGCACGCTCTACATCGCCGAGTCCGACGCCACCGCCCTCCCCCGCGTCGTCGCCTGCGCGTGGGACGGGGAGAGCCTCGGCCCCCCGCGCACCTTCGCGACGGTGGACGCCGGCATCCCGGACGGATTCGTCGTCGACAGCCGCGACTGGCTCTGGATCTCGAGCGAAGCGGGTGTCGTCATCGTCGACGAGGAGGGTCGGCGGCTCGGGATGATCCCCACGCCCCATGTCGTGAGCAACTGCACCTTCGACGCCGACGAGAAGCGTCTGTTCATCACGGGCGACAGCGACCTGTGGCTCGTGGAGCTGGCGTGACCGACGTCGAGATGGCGCGCATCCCCGCGGGTCGCGTGCTGCGCGGCGATCAGCGGGGCGCGGAGCGGCGCGAGATCGAGGTCGCCTCGTTCGAGATCGGCGTCTATCCCCTGACCGAGGAGCAGCTCGCCGAGCTCCTCGGCATCCCGTCACGGCATCCGCGTCGCCCGGCGACGCAACTCAGCTGGCTGCGGGCCATCCGCCTGTGCAACGCCCTCAGCGAATGGGAGGGGCTCGACCCCCTCTACTCCTTCGACGGCGAGGTGGTGACCGCGGATGCCGACGCCGACGGCTTCCGCCTGCCGACCGAGGACGAGTGGGAGTACGCGTGCCGCGCCGGCTCGACGGGCCCGGCTTACGGCCCCGTGCGGGAGGTCGCATGGACCGCCGGCGACGGTCTGAGCGGCCCCGTCGACGTCGGAGCCCGGATGCCGAACCTCCACGGTCTGTTCGACACCCTCGGCAACGTGTGGGAGTGGTGCAGCGACCTGTACGACCCCGAGGGGGAGAGCGATGCGCGGGTGTTCCGCGGCGGTGGATGGTCGGACGCCCCCGCGCTCGTGCGCGCCTCGGCCCGGCGCGGCGGGCGGCCGCGCGACGCGTTCGACGACGTCGGCGTGCGGGTGGCGCGCGGCCCGCTGCCCTCGCGCAGCTGAGGCGCGGGGGGCACGGACCCCTTCGACAGGCTCAGGGTCCCTCGCGTACGGGTGGGTGAGGGCACGACGGGGGTGGCTGAGCCTGTCGAAGCCACCGACCCCGCGACCGCCGACGGCAACGCGCGTCAGTCGTCGGTCGAGATCGCCTCGGTCAGCTGGTCCATGAACGAGGCGACGGTCTCGAGCTGCGCGTCGTCGAACCCCGCCGCCATCTCGCGCATCGCGCCGAGATGGGCTCCGAAGTGCTGGAAGAACTCGCGCCGCGACTTGTCGGTGAGCACCACCACCCGTGCGCGCCCGTCCGAGGGGTGCGGGAGCCGCTCGAGATGTCCCGAGGCCACCAGACGGTCGATGAGTTTCGTCGTCGACGCCGTCGAGATGCGCAGATGGGCCGCGACGTCGTGGGGACTCACCATCTCTCCGCGCGTCTCGCGGATGGTCAGCATGCGCAGCGTCGCCAGGTCGCTGGCGTTCATCGCCATGTCGCCTTTCATCCCGCTGTGCATGCGATCGAGCGCGTCGCTGAGCGTCTGCACCGCGCGGAGGGTCTGGACCACCGCGGGCCTCGTACCAGAGGTGGAAACGGTCTTGTCCACGGTGGACACCCCCTTTCGCGCTGGGTATAGTCGGGCTCACATCGCTAGCTAAACTAGCAAACGGGAGGCACGATGAGCGAGACCGAATATGTCGTCCTCCTGGACGACTTCGGCAACGAGATCGGCACGGCACCCAAAGCGAGCGTGCACGGCACCGATACGCAACTGCACCTCGCCTTCTCCTGCCATGTCGTGAACAGCCGGGGCGAGGTGCTGGTCACCCGCCGGGCGCTGCACAAGAAGACGTGGCCGGGTGTGTGGACGAACTCGTTCTGCGGCCACCCCGGTCCGGCCGAACCCGTGCTCTCGGCCGTGCATCGGCGTGCGGAATTCGAAGTGGGCCTCACGGTCCGCGACCTCGAGCTCGCCCTCCCCCTCTTCCGATACCGTGCCGTCGACGCGAGCGGCATCGTCGAGCACGAGATCTGCCCCGTCTACGTCGCCCGCACCGACGACGACCCCCAGCCCAACCCCGACGAGGTCGCCGAGTACCGGTGGGTCGACCCGCTCGACCTCGCGGCATCCCTCGAGGCGACGCCGTGGGCATTCAGCCCGTGGTTGGTCCTGCAGGCGCAGCAGCTTCACCTGTTCGAGTCTCCACCCGTGGTCCGGCGCGCGTCATGATCGCGCTCGACTCCACCCCCCTCGCCCGGCAGGGCATCGACGCCGCGATCGACGTCGCCCTCGAGCGCCTCGATCGGCGGGTGGCCCCGCTCGGCGACGGCGCGCGCGCCCTGGCATCCTCGATCCGTCGTGCCGCCTCCGGCGGGAAGCGCTTCCGCCCGCTGCTCGTCGTCGCGGCCTTCGAGACCCTGCACGGCCCCACGATCGGCCGACCGGCGCTTTACGAGGTGGCCGCAGCCTTCGAGCTGTTGCACACGGCCTTCGTCGTGCACGACGACGTGATCGACCACGACGTCGAACGCCGCGGCGTGCCCAACATCGGCGGCGAGTTCCGCCGACGCGGGCTCGAGAAGGGCGCGGATGCCGGTGGCGCGGCGCTCCTCGGAGACGCGGCTGCGATCCTTGCCGGAGACCTGCTGCTGCACGAGGCCGGGCGCATGATCGCGGTCGCCGAGATCCCGGCATCCCTCCGCGGACAGCTGCTGCAGCTCGTCGACGACGCGGTGCTCGTCTCGGCCGCGGGAGAGCTCGCCGACGTCGAGAACGCCGTCTCGCCGGGCGACGTCGACCCCGAGACCGTCCTGCGCACCACGCACGACAAGACAGCCGTGTACTCGTTCTCGGCGCCCCTGCAGGCCGGGGCCGTGATGGCCGGGGCGGAGCGCTCCACCCAGTGGGCGCTCGAGCGCTTCGGCGAGCGGCTCGGACTCGCCTACCAACTGGTCGACGACCTCATCGGCGCCTTCGGCACGGCCGAGGCATCGGGGAAGGACGAGGGCTGCGACCTGCGCGAGGCGAAGAAGACGCACCTCATCACGCTCGCGCGCGAGAGCGCCGATTGGCCCGAGGTCAGCGCGGCGCTCGCGCAGGCGCACACCGGCCCGGTCGCCGTGCGTGCCGCCCAGAGCGCTCTCGCGAAATCCGGCGCCCGTTCGCGGCTCGAGGTGCTCGTGTGCGAGACGCTGGACGAGGCGGTCGCGATCGTGGAGGCGTCGACGCTGCCGACCGAGTGCCGTCTGATGCTGATCGAGTTGGTCGAGGCCGTGCAGGAGCGCATTCCGTGAGCAACGCCCCCACGGGTCTCGAGCTGTATTCGCAGACGGCCGACGACGTCGCCGCCGCCGTCATCTCCCGCTACTCCACCTCGTTCGGCATCGCCGCGCGGCTGCTCGGCCCCCGCCCGCGACCGCACGTGCGCAACATCTACGCCCTCGTTCGCGTCGCCGACGAGATCGTCGACGGACCCGCGCACGATGCCGGGCTCTCACCCGACCGCGAGCGCGCGGTCCTCGACGGGCTCGAAGCCGAGGTGGCGGAGGCCATCGTCACCGGCTTCAGCGCCAATCTCGTCGTGCACGCCTTCGCCCGCACGGCCCGCGAGTGCGGGATCGGCGACGACCTCATCGCCCCGTTCTTCGCGTCGATGCGCACCGATCTCGACACCGCCGCCCACGACGACCTCTCGCACGACGCCTACGTCTACGGCTCGGCGGAGGTCGTCGGGCTCATGTGCCTGCAGGTGTTCCTGAACGCCGGGATGTCGGCGCCCGCGCGCCCCGCCGCCGACCTCGTCGATGGAGCCCGGCGACTCGGGGCGGCGTTCCAGGACGTCAACTTCCTCCGCGACCTCGCCGACGACGCCGACCGTCTCGGCCGCGACTACCTCGACGGCGCGGCCGACGACGAGCGCCGGGTCGCCGTGCTCGACCGCATCGACGCCGACCTCGCCGCCGCGGCATCCGTCATCCCGCACCTTCCGCCGGACTGCCGCGCGGCCGTGACCTGCGCGCACGACCTCTTCGCGGAGTTGTCGCGCCGCCTCCGCCTCTCCCCCGCCGGCGCACCCCGCGTCCGCGTCCCCGACGGTGTCAAAGCCACCCTCGCCGCCCGCGCCCTCTTCGGGCGTCCTCCGAAAGGTTCACGCTCATGAGCGCCCAGCGCATCGTCGTCGTCGGTGGGGGCATCGCCGGACTCGGCACCGCAGCCCTCCTGGCCGACCGCGGCCACGACGTCCAGTTGTTCGAGGCGCGCGATGCGCTCGGCGGCCGCGCCGGGTCGTGGGAGAGCGACGGCTTCCGCTTCGACACCGGTCCGAGCTGGTACCTCATGCCCGAGGTGTTCGACCACTTCTTCCGGCTTCTCGGAACGAGCGCCGACGAGCAGCTCGATCTCGTGCGCCTCGACCCCGCCTACCGCGTCTACGGCCCTCCCGGAAAGGGCGAGCCGATCGACATCGTCTCGGGCCGCGAGGCCGTGCGCGCGCTGTTCGAGGAGCACGAGCCCGGCTCGGGCGACAACCTCGAGGCGTACCTCGACTCCGCGAAGGACGCCTACGAGCTGTCGACGTCGAAGTTCCTCTACGACCCGTACTCGTCGACCAAGGGGCTGCGCGACCCGGCGCTCGTGAAGCGGCTGCCCACCCTCATCCCGCTGCTCACCCGCACGTTGTGGAAGCGCATCACCGACTCGTTCACGAACACGCGCCTGCAGCAGATCCTCGCGTACCCCGCGGTGTTCCTCGGCGGATCGCCGTTCGAGGTGCCGAGCCTGTACCACCTCATGAGCCACCTCGACCTGGGCGACGGCGTGCTGTACCCCAAGGGCGGCATGACCGAGATCATCCGGGCGATCGAGAAGCTCGCCCGCGAGCGCGGCGTGCGCATCGAGACATCCTCCCCAGTGGATGCCATCATCACCGAGTCGGGGATCGCTCGCGGCGTGCGCCTGGCCGACGGGCGGGTCATCTCGGCGGATGCCGTGGTCTCGGGCGCCGACCTGCATCACACCGAGAACGACCTCCTCGAGGAGAAGGACCGCCAGTACCCCGAGAAGTGGTGGAAGGACAAGGTGCCCAGCCCCGGCGCGCTCCTGCTGCTGCTCGGGGTGAAGGGCGAGCTGCCGCAGCTCACGCACCACACCCTGCTCTTCACCGACGACTGGCACACGAACTTCGACGCCATCTTCGGCGCGGACAAGAAGATCCCCGACCCGGCGTCGATCTACATCTGCCGCCCCAGCGCATCGGACGACTCGGTCGCACCCGAGGGTCACGAGAACCTGTTCGTCCTCGTGCCCGTGCCCGCCGACCCCGTCAGCGGACGCGGCGGCGTCGACCGGGCCGGAGACGAGCGGATCGAGCAGGCCGCCGACCGCGTGATCGCCCAGATCGCCGAGTGGACCGGCGTCCCCGACCTCGCCGAGCGGATCGTGGTGCGCAAGACCATCGCCCCCGAGGACTTCGCGCACGATCTCAAGGCGTGGCACGGCAACTCGCTCGGGCTCGCGCACACGCTGAACCAGAGCGCGATCTTCCGCCCGAAGAACCGCTCGCGAAAGGTCTCGAACCTCTATTACGCGGGGACCTCGGTGCTGCCCGGCATCGGTCTGCCCATGTGCCTGATCTCGGCCGAGCTGGTGGTCAAGCGCATGACGGGCGACAAGACCCCCGGCCCCCTGGCGGAACCCGCGCGCGCGGTGGTCTGAGGTGCCGGGGATCTACCTGGGTGCGATCCTCTTCTCGCTGGTCGGCATGATGCTCATCGACGGGAAGTACTCGCTCGCCCTCCGGGTCGCGCCCGTGCGCACGGTCGCGGCGGTGCTGATCGGGACGGTGTTCTTCCTCGCGTGGGATCTGGTCGGGATCGTCACGGGCGTCTTCGTGAAGGGCGAGAGTCCGCTCTTCGTCGGCGTGATGCTCGCTCCGCACCTCCCCCTGGAGGAGCTGTTCTTCCTCCTCTTCCTCAGCTACCTCACCGTCGTCCTGTTCGCCGTCTTCGAGCGACGCGCGCGGGCGCGAGCCCGCGTGCGGGAGTCGTCGTGACCTACCCGCTCATCGTCGTGCCGTTCGTGGTGCTCACGGCCATCGTGACCGTCTCGACGGTGCGGATGCCGGGATTCCGCCGCCGCATGGCATCCTCCGGTGTCACCGCCCTCGTGCTGATCGGCCTCACCCTCGTCTTCGACAACCTCATGATCGCCGTCGACCTGTTCTCGTATCCTCAGGAGCACCTGAGCGGGCTGCGGCTCGGCCTCGCGCCGATCGAGGACTTCGCGTACCCCCTGTGCGCGGCGTTCCTGCTCCCGGCGCTGTACACCCTGCTCACGCCCCGCCCTCTGCAGAAGGACTCCGCATGACCACGCCCGCCCTCACCCCCGGTCGCGTGGCGCGCGAGCTCTTCGTGTCGTCGCGGCCGGTCAGCTGGATCAACACGGCCTTCCCCTTCGCCGCCGCCTACCTGCTGACCACGCGGCAGATCGATGCACCGCTGGTCGTCGGCATCCTGTTCTTCCTCGTGCCGTACAACCTCGCGATGTACGGGGTCAACGACGTGTTCGACTACGAATCCGACCTGCGCAATCCCCGCAAGGGCGGCACGCACGGTGCCGTGCTGGCCAAGCGCATGCACCCCATCACCCTGTGGGCCTCGGCCCTGTCGTGCCTGCCGTTCGTGGTGTACCTCGTGATCATCGGGTCGCCGCTGTCGTGGCTCGTGCTCGCGCTGAGCCTCTTCTTCGTCGTGTTCTATTCGGCGCCCCCGCTGCGGCTCAAGGAGCGCCCGTTCCTGGACTCGATGACCAGCAGCATCCACTTCTTCTCCCCCGCCGTCTACGGGCTCGTGCTCGCCGGTGCGGTCTGGACGTGGCAGCTCGTGTTCGTCTTCATCGCCTTCGCCCTGTGGGGCGTCGCGTCGCACGCCTTCGGCGCGGTGCAGGACGTCGAGGCCGACCGCGCGGCCGACATCTCGTCGATCGCCACCGCCCGCGGAGCGCGCTGGACCGTGCGCTTCGCCCTGACGGCCTACGCGCTGGCGGGGGTGGCGATGCTCTTCACGGCATGGCCGGGGCCGCTGGCCGCCGTCCTGGTCATCCCGTACCTGGTGGTGTGCTGGCCGTACCGGAACGTGACGGATGCCGAGAGCGACCGCGCCACTGCCGGGTGGAACCGCTTCCTGTGGCTCAACCAGTTCGCCGGCTTCGGTACGACGATGCTGCTCATCTGGTGGTGGTTCCTGAGCGCCTGACGCGCTCCGCGCGCGGGCGCCCGGCACCCCGTCGAGTGTCCGGGACACGCCGCTGTCCACCGGTGGATGCGGCGTGTTTCGGACACTCGCGTGCCCTCCGAGCGCCACGCCGACGCTGCTCCCGCGCTGACGAGACGAGGCGCGAGCCGCCCCGCGCCCGCGCGCCGGCGCTCTCCCGCGCCGGCGTGTTGAGGCCGCGGCACCCCCGCGCCCCCGCGGAAACGTCGAGTGTCCAGGACACGCCGCTCGGCGCGCGCGGGTGGGGGGGGTGCTGGGCACTCGACGGGGTGGGG
>NZ_JBFBHH010000005.1:0-151215 GCF_040685155.1 Microbacterium sp. NPDC089188
TACGGGTCGCCCCCCTCGGTGCGCCCGCGCGCCGCCACCCCCCCCCCCGCCCCCGCGCTCGACACCTTCCTCGACGCCGCTCGGCGCGCGAGGATGCGGCGTGTCCTGGACACTCGACGGGTTGGGCAGCGCCCGGGAGCGTGTGCGAGCGACCGGAGACACCGGCAACGACGACGCCGGCGCCCCGCGCGAAGCGGGACGCCGGCGTCGTCGTGAGGAGCGAGGTCAGCCCGCGGGCGTGGCCTCGGGGGTCGGCGTCGCGGTCGGCGACAGCGTCGCCGTGCCGCCCTGACCCTGGCTCTCGAGGTCGAGCAAGCGCTGCACGGCCGCGGTCAGGCGGGCGTCCTGCGTGGCGAACTCGGCGAGGTCGCCGCTGGTCAGCGCCGCCTGGCGCGCGCTCAGCGCGTCGCGCGCCTCCTGCAGCGCCGCCGCATAGTCGCCGGCCGGAACCGTGGGATTCGTGGTCGTCCCGTCGCCCGCGTTCTGATCCGTCGGTGTGACCGTCGAGTCACCGGTGCTGGCACCGGAGTCGCCGCCGAACAGCGTGTCGAGGGCTTCGCTCAGCGTGTTCTCGAACGCGATCTTGTTGCCGAAGGCGACCAGCACGCGGCGCAGCTGCGGGAGCTTGGTGTCACCCGACGACTGCACGAACACCGGCTGCACGTACAGCAGACCGCCGCCGACGGGGAGGGTGAGCAGGTTGCCCGGGAGCACCTGCGACTGGCCCTGCTGCAGGATGTTGATCTGCGACGACACGTTCGTGTCGGAGTCGAAGGTGTTCTGCACCTGACCCGGACCGGGCACCGTCGTCGTCGAGTCGATCACGAGCATGCGCAATCGTCCGTAGTCCTCGCGCTTGGTCCCCTTGACGTCACCGGCGTTGGCGTCGACGGCGAGATAGCCGGTCAGCACGTTTCTCGCCTGACCGCCCTGGGATGCCGGGATGAAGCTCGTGAACATCGAGAACGTCGGCTCGTCCTGGCTCGGCATCTTCATCGTCAGGTAGTACGGCGGCTGGAACGTCGCCGGGTCCTGCGGGTCGTTCGGCGTGGTCCACCGGTTGTCCTGGCGGTAGAACGAGGTCGCATCGTCGACGTGGTACACGCCGAGCATCGAGCGCTGCACCTTCATGAGGTCGGTCGGGTAGCGCACGTGGCTCATGAGGTCGGCCGACATGTCGCTCCAGGGCTTGAGCGACGAGGGGTAGATGTTCTGCCATGCCTGCAGCAGCGGGTCCTGGTCGTCCCACGCGTAGAGCTGCACCGAACCGTCGTAGGCGTCGACCGTGGCCTTCACCGAGTTGCGGATGTAGTTGATGTCATCCAGCGCGTAGGTGGGAGCCGGGTTGTTCGAGTCCGCGATGGCGCGCGAGAGCGAGACACCCGTGGAGTACGGGTAGTTCGAGCTCGTGGTGTAGCCGTCGATGACCCACTTGATGCGACCGTCGACGACCGTGGGGTACGGGTCGCTGTCGAGCGTCAGGTACGGCGCGACCTTCTGCACGCGCTCCTTGGGGTCGCGGTCGTAGAGGATCTGCGAGTCGGCGTTGACGCTGTCGGAGAAGAGGATCTGCTCCGACTGGAACTTCAGCGCGTAGATGAGGCGGTTGAAGACGTTGCCCACGCTCGGCCCGCCGTTGCCGGTGAACGTCGTGCGGGTCTCGGTGCCGCCATCGGCGCCCAGGGGGTAGTCGAGCTCGATCGGGTCGGTGCCCTCGGGCGCCCCGACGATCGAGTACTGCGGCGAGCTCTCGCCGAAGTACACGCGCGGCTCGTAGTTCAGGTCGGTCAGGAAGCCCGTCCCCGGGATCGCCTGCTCGAGGAACACGGGGTCGCCGTCGGCGGTGCGCTCGTTACCGGCGGCCGCGACCATGCCGTAGCCGTGCGTGTAGACGAGGGTGGTGTTCTGCCACGACGCGGCGTCGCCCAGCTGCCCGATGTTCAGCTCGCGCAGCGACACCACGGTGTCCTGCGTCTTGCCGTCGATCGTGTAGCGGTCGACGTCGAGGGGGTTCGTGAACTGGTAGTAGGCCCGGTACTGCTCGAGCTGGCGGACGGTGGGGCCGATGATCGCCGGGTCCATGATGCGCAGCTGCGCCGTGGACTCGGCGTCGTTGCGCAGCTGACCGGCCTCGGCCTCGGTGGTGGCCTGGAAGTTCTCCTTCTCGACGTTGTCGATGCCGTAGGCGGCCTTCGTCCCGTCGAGGTTGCGCTGGTAGTACTGGCTCTCGAGCGTGAGCTCGTTGGGACGCACCTGGAACGTGGTCACGGCCCACGGGATCGCCGCCCCCACCACGATCGCCGAGACGACCAGGAGGGCGGTTCCGATGAGCGGGTAGCGCCAGCGTCCGATGAACGCCGTCACGAAGAACGCCAGGGCGACGATGACCGCCGCGATCGCGAGGATCGTCTGACCGGGGATGACGGCGTTGGCACCCACGTATCCCGGACCGGTGATGCGCTCCGACGGCTCCACGAGCTGGCGGAACCGGTCGAGCCACAGGCTCGCGCCCTGCAGGAGCAGGTAGAGGCCCGCGAGCACGGCGAGCTGGATGCGTGCCGCCTTGGAGATGCGCAGCTCGCGCTGGCCGATGCGGACCGAACCATAGAGGTAGGACACGACGCCGGTCAGCAGCAGGCACACCAGCACGACCGCCGACGCGAATCCGAGGGCGGCGGCGTAGAACGGCATCCCGAACAGGTAGAAGCCGGTGTCGAGGCCGAACTGGGGGTCGGTGGTCGAGGTGGCGACGCCGTTGGCCCAGAGCCACGTGGTCTCCCACTGCGCCGAGGCGGCGAAGCCGGCGAAGAAGCCGAAGAAGATCGGGATGCCCCACATCGCCAGGCGACGCAGCGGCTCGACGACCTCCTGGTAGCGGTCGAGCTGCGAGCTCAGCCGCGCGTAGACGGGACGAAGGCGGTACGCCAGCTGGATGACGCCCCAGACCGGGATCGCCATGGCGAGGAAGCCGACGACGAACATCACCGTCCGCGCGATCCATTGGGTGGTCAGCACGCCCGTGAATCCGAGCTGCGAGAACCACAGCCAGTCCGAGTAGAGGTTCGCGAAGACGAAGAACGCCACGACCAGCGCGGCGATCACCGCCAGGGTGATCGAGATGATCCGTCGAGAGCGATTCGGGGGCGTGGCCTGGTTCGGCGCTGAGGTCGTGGTCACCCCTTCATCCTAGGCGCGGCCTTCCGGGGGTTCGCCGTGAATGCTACGTTCCCGAAGCACACGTGGGCAGCGCGTCGAGATCGCCGCCCTCGCGGATCGTCCGCAGCACCGTCATCGACTGTTCCAGGGTCGAGGTCGAGAACACCCGGATGCCGTCGGGCACGTGGCCGACGACCTCGTTGCAGTTCGATTCCGGGGCGAGGAACACCGTCGCTCCGGCATCCCGCGCTCCGTACAGCTTCTGGCGGATGCCGCCGATCGGGCCCACGTTGCCGTCGGCGTCGATCGTGCCGGTGCCGGCGATGTGCTGGCCGCCGGTGAGGTCTCCGTCGCTCATCTTGTCGATGATGCCGAGGGCGAACATCATGCCGGCGCTCGGTCCGCCGACGTCATTGAGCTGGATCTTCACGTCGACGGGCAGGTCGAAGGACTCCTGCAGGCCGATGCCGAGCAGCCACTGCGGCTGACCGTCCACCTCCGTCTGCTTCGGCGTCACGGTGACCGTGCCCGGGGTGTCGTCGCGGGTGTACGCCACCGTGACCGGCGCTCCGGCCGCGGCCTGCACCGCGGCGCGGACCGCGTCGACGTTGGCCGCGGCCACCGCATCCACCGAGGTGACGACATCGCCCACCTGCAGCGCTCCCGCGGCGGCTCCGGCGTCGTCGACCGTTCCGACGGCGATCTCGCCGGGCACGTCGTACCCGAGCTCGCGGAGCGCCGCGGCGCTGGCCTCCAGCTGCGAATCGCTCATCAGGGCGGCGTTCTCGGTGTTGCGCTGCTCGGTGGTCTGCCCGGCGGGGAAGATGCGGTCGATCGGCACGACGGCGCGCGAGCGGTCGAACCACGCCTGGGCGAGCTCGAGCCACGAGGGCGTGCGCTCGCGGTTGCCGCTGACCTGGACCGTGAGCAGGTCGAGCTGGCCGGTGGTCGTGCTGTCCTTCTCCTCCGGTACCGAGATGAGCGGGACCTCCTGGCCGTCGGCGGTGGTCGTGGTGCCGAGGGTGTTGAAGACGGGGCCGGGCTGCTGGATGACGTAGGCCGAGGGCAGCAACGACATCACCAGCAGGATGACGAACGCCACCGCGAGCGACCACACGCCGATGACGGAGCCGCGTCGCCAGCGCTGTCGGGGCGCGGGCGCGGGAGAGGCGTTTTCGTCGAACAGCGTCACAGTGGGGAGTCCTTCGTCGGGGTCGTTCGCGCGCGGCGTAAGCGGCGAGGGGCCGGGCCGACTGTTGCGGGGAAACGTGCGACTAGCGTAGATCTCGTTCCCCCAGACCTGGCTGAAAGGCGGCTGAAGTGGCAGACGACGACAAGAGCCCCGAAGAAGAGTTCCAGGAGCTCATGCGTCGCCTCATGTCGGGCGACACCAGCGGCATCGATCCCGAACAGCTCTCGCGCCTGTCGGGCATGCAGATCGACCCCGCGATGCTGCAGCAGGTGATGAATCAGCTCCAGGGCGCGTTCAACGGCACGCAGGAGGGCGTGGACTGGAGCCTCGCGGAGCGCCAGGCCCTGCACATCGCGAACCAGGACGGTCTCGGGGTGACCACCGGCCAGCGCACCGACCTGGATCAGGCCTTCACCCTCGCGGGTCTCTGGCTGGGCGAGGCGACGGCGATCAGCGACCTCCCGCGCCCCCCGCGCGCCGTCACGCGCGGCGCCTGGGTGAGCGCCACCCTGCCGGTGTGGCAGGAGCTCGCGGAGCCCGTGGCCACGAGCATCGCCGACGCGCTCACCGCCGCCCTCGGGCAGCAGGCTCCCGACGACATGCAGGACATGATCGCGGGCGCCGGACGACTCATGCGCACCGTCGGCGGATCGCTGTTCGCCACGCAGCTGGGTCACGTCGTCGGACGCCTGTCGACCGAGGTCGTGGGCGGCGGAGACGTCGGCATCCCGCTCATGCCCGACGGCGACGCGGCGATCCTGCCGCAGAACTTCGCGGACTTCGGCCGCGACCTCGAGATCCCCGACGATCAGCTCGCCCTCTACCTCGCCACGCGCGAACTCGCCCATGCACGCCTTTTCCGGCACGCGCGGTGGCTGCGGCTGCACGTCATCTCGCAGGTGCGCGACTTCGCGCACGGCATCCGCGTCGACACCGACGCGCTCGAGGAGCTCGCCACGCGCTTCGACCCGTCGCAGCCCGACGAGCTCCGCGGCGCGCTCGAGAGCGGAGCGCTGCTGCCCGAACGCTCCGAGGAGCAGACGGCGGCGCTCACGCGACTCGAGAACCTGCTCGCGACCATCGAGGGATGGGTCGACGTCGTGACGGAGGACGCCACCTCGCGCCTTCCCTCGGCCGCCCGCATCGCCGAGGCCGTGCGGCGCCGCCGCGCGGTGGGTGGTCCCGCCGAGCAGGCCCTCGGCTCGCTCGTGGGCCTGGAGCTGCGCCCCCGGCGCATGCGCGAAGCCGCCGCCATGTGGCGCGCCGTGACCGCGGCCGTCGGCGTCGAGGGCCGTGACGCGCTGTGGGACTACCCCGACCTCATGCCCTCGTCCGACGACATCGACGACCCGGCCGCCCTCATCGCCCGTGTCACCGCCGCCTCCCGCGGCGAGGCCGCCCCCGCCGACGCGATGGACGACGCGCTCGCCCAGCTGCTGGCCGAGGAGGCCGGCGGCGGCCGATCGGATGCCGACTCCACGACGACCTCGGCCGATGCGGACGGCGCGGCGCCCGACGCCGACCCCGACGACGACGCCGCACCGGGAGACCAACGACCGGTGTGACGGCGATGATCGTGGCGAGGGGCTGAGGCTCCTCGCCACGGTCGTTCATGCGCGTGCGGTCGCGCGGGGCACGCGAGCGCGTGGCGGTGGGCGCGGCGCGGGCTGGATCGGCGCGGGCTGGGTCGGCGCGGGGGCGGATTGGTCGGCGCGGGGCGGGTTCGTCGCGGCGTACACGGGTCGGCCGGCGCGGTGACGCCTCCTCCCCACCCCGTCCTCACCGACGGGTACGTGTGGACAACGGCATCCCGGGGCGAGGGTCGCGCGATGATCGGGCCATGATCCGCCTCTCCCCCTCCGCCGTCCCCCTCTGGCGCGATGACGGCCGCGTGCAGTTCGGCGCTCCGGCTCTTGCCGTCACCCCCTCCGCCGCAGAGTGGGTCGACGTCGTCGTGAGCGCTCTCGTCGAGGGCACGACGCACGCGGCCGTCCGCAGCCTGGCGCGCCTGCACGGCGCGCCAGAGAACGAGGCCGATGAGCTGCTCGCGGCCGTCGGCCCCGCGCTGCGCACGCGTCGACGGCATCCCCCGATCGCGCTCCAGACCGCCGACGACCTGCCACCACGCGCTGTCCGCGCGGTCCTGGCCGCCCTCCCCGCGCGCAGCCGGGTGCTCCCGTGGGCCGGGCCGCTGGCGGAAACGGCCCCACCGGGCACCGTGGTCGTGATGCTCGGCGCCTACCGCGTCGACCCGCGTCGGGCCGCGACGTACATGCGCGACGACGTCACGCACCTCCCGCTCACGCTCGACGGAGGGCGGGCGCGGATCGGCCCGGTGGTACGGCCGGGCCGCACGGCCTGCCTGGCCTGCCTCGACGCCGATCGACGTCGCGACGATCCGCAGTGGCCCGTCGTGGCCCCGCAGTTGATCGGACGCCCCCGACCCGACGTCGACGTCGCCCTCGCCGCCGAGGCCGGGCGCGCCGCGCGGTTTTTGCTCAGCGCCCCGACCGGGGTGACGACGAGGTCGCTGCGCCTCGACGTCGATTCGTTCCCGCGGGTCTGGGAGCTTCATCGGCCGAGCGCAGACTGCCACTGCCGATCTCCCGCAGGAAGCGCGACGGCGACCGCTCCATCCGCCCGTAGCCACGAGCCCAGCTCACCGACAACGTCCGCGCGGCGCGCGTGACCCCGACGTAGGCGAGACGACGTTCCTCGTCGACCGCCTCGAACGTCTTCGCATATGAGATGGGCAGCAGCCCCTCACTGACACCGATGAGGTAGACGTGGCTCCATTCGAGACCCTTCGCGGCGTGCAGGGTGGCCAGCGTCACCGTGCGGGTCGTCGGCTCGTGCTGGTCGCGCGCGCGTGCCTGCAGATCATCGGTGAAGCCGCGCAGGTCGGTGCCCTCCGGTGCCTCCTCGGCCAGGCGCAGCAGCGCCGCGCGCGCCTCCCACGCCTCGCGCAGGGCGCCGCCCGCCTCCGGCGGGTCGTCGGTGAGGCCGACGCTGCGCAGCACGTCGCGCACCGTCGGGAGGAATCCCGTCTGCATCGGAGCGACCGAGGCAGCCCGCAACGCCATGAGCGCCTGGCGCACCTCGGGCAGGTCGAAGAACTTGCGTCCTCCGAGCACGGATGCCGCGATCCCCACCGCGGCGAGAGCCGAGATCACCGCGGCGGACTGCGCGTGCGATCGATACAGCACGGCGATGTCGTGCGGATCGACGCCGCGGGCCATAGCCTCGGCGATCGAGCGCGCGACGGCCGCGGCCTCGGCCTCGTCGTCGTCGTAGGCGCGCACGGTCGGCACCGGAGCCTCGTCGGCGCGGGCCGCGACCAGCTCGAGGGCGCCCACCCGGCCCCGCATGAGGTCGTTGGCGACGGCGAGCACGGGCGCGGCGGAACGGTAGTTGCGCTCGAGGCGCACCACCCGTGCGTCGTCGTGCGTGCGTTCGAACTCCAGCAGGTATCGCGCGTCGGCTCCGGTGAAGGAATACACCGTCTGGCTCGCGTCGCCGACGACGCAGAGGTCGCGCCGGTCGCCGAGCCACAGTTCCAGGAGGCGGTTCTGCAGGGGCGAGACGTCCTGGTACTCGTCGACGGTGAAGTGACGGTACTGCTCGCGCACCGCCGCCGCGACCCTCGGCTCCGCCTCGATCATGCCCGCGCAGGTCAGCAGGACGTCTTCGAAGTCCATCTGTCGACGCTCGTCCTTGAGTTTCTCGTACGCACGCTGCAGCGCGACCACCTGGTCGACGCCGAGACGACCGACACCCTCAGGTCGATCCGTCGCATACTGCTCGATCGAGCGCAGGGTGACCTTCCGCCACTCGATCGCCGCCGCCACGTCGCGCAACGTCGCGGTATCGGGGGCCAGCCCCACCCCGTCGGCGGCATGCGCGAGCATCCGCACCTTGTTGTCGATGATCGACGGGGCCTGGTCGCCCGCGAGCGTGGGCCAGAAGAAGTTGACCTGGGCCAGGGCCGCGGCGTGGAACGTGCGCGCCGACACCCCCGACACCCCGAGTGCACGGAGTCGGCCCCGCATCTCCCCCGCCGCCTTCGCGGTGAAGGTCACCGCCATCACCCGCTGCGGCGAATACGCCCCCGTGTCGACCCCGTGCGCGATGCGCCGCGTGATGACGCGGGTCTTGCCCGTTCCGGCACCCGCGAGCACGCAGACCGGACCCCGCAGGGCGCGCGCCGCCTCGAGCTGGTGCTCGTCGAGGCCGTCGAGAGGCCCCGTCACGCGACGCCCCGGAACCAGTCGTCGATCAGCTTTCGGGCGATGGAGGCCGGCCCCGGCAGCTGCACCGATCCCTCGCCCCTCAGGGCGGCGCCGATCTCCTCACGGTCGAACCAGCGCACCTCGACGATCTCCTCGCCATCGGCACGTGCTTCGTCATCAGCCACCACGCGCGCACGGAAGCCCAGCATCAGCGAACGCGGGTACGGCCACGCCTGCGAGCCGCGGTACGAGATGTCGTCGAGCCGCACGCCCGATTCCTCGCCGACCTCGCGGCGCACCGCGTCTTCGAGCGACTCCCCTGCTTCGGCGAATCCGGCGAAGCAGGAGTATCGGTCTCCACCCCAGGCGGCGTTCGCGCCGAGCAGGATGCGGTCATCCGACTCGGCCGACTGCACCAGCACGATCACCGCGGGGTCGGTACGGGGGAAGTGCTCGCGTCCGCACGAGGGGCAGTGCCGTGACCATCCGGCGTGCCGGAGGTCGGTACGCGCCCCGCACGCGGGGCAGAAGGGCGCGTCGCGCAGCCAGCCCGCCAGAGCGACGGCGGTGGTGAGGACCTCCGCCTCCGACTCGGGCAGATCGCCTCCGGCGGTACGCAGCGCGGCCCATTCGGCATCCCGGACGAGATCGTCGGGGGCGTCGTCGGGCAGCACCGCGAGCAGGAGCGCGACGCCGTCGACGGCGTGCCCCAGGAACGCCCATTCGCGCACCTCGACGCCGGCGGATGCCAGGTGCCCGCGCTCCAGGAGCGCGAGGCGACCGGCACGCACCGGTGCCGCGTCTCGCCGCACCGCCAGGATCCGGGTCGCCGCGTCGGCTCGAGCGCGCTCGAGGAGGCCCTCGTCGTCGCGCTCCGCTCCAGAGCGGTCGACGTGCAGCGGAAGCGGGGACTCGGCCGGGGCGGACGCGGGATGCGGCATCGGACACCTCTCTGACGGGCGGACGCGGACGGGCGGATCGACGGCCCGACCTCACCGCAGAAGGGCGTGGCGCAGGCAGACGGGAGAAAGCCCGACCTACCCTGGGGGCATGGCACGCTCGCCCCTCATTTTAGCCGCGTCGGCGACGGCGGCCCTCCCGCGCACCGCCATCACCAACGTCAGCGCGCTGACCGAGAACAGCGGCGGACGCTTCGATTCCGCCCTCGCTCGAACCGATGACGGGCGCGAGGTCGTGGTGCGCATGCCCGCGACCGAGGAGGCCTCGGCCGACCTCGCCGCGGAGACCCGGGCGCTGCACGCGCTCACCGCGGGCGTGCGGGCACTACTTCCTTTCGCGGTGCCCGAGGTGCTCGGCGAGGCCGGCTCCGGCGTCCAGCGCGTCCTCGTCGTCGATCACATCGACGGATACCGCATCGACCCCGCGCACCTGCCGAAGGGCCCGGGCTACGCCCCCGCGATCGGTGGAGCGCTGGCCGCGGTGCACGCCCTCCCCGTGTCGATCGTGCGCACCGACGGACTGCCCGTGCGCTCCCCCGAGCAGGTGCGCGACGATGTCCGACGCCTCCTCGACCGTGCCGATGCGACGGGCCGGGTCGGCGACGATCTCATGATGCGCTGGCGGCGCGCTCTCGAGGTCGACGACCTCTGGCGTTTCGAGTCCGCCGTGATCCTCGGCGGAGCGACGAGCTCCTCCATCGTGCTCGCGGACGATGAGCACGATGTGCCGCACGTGGTGGGCATCCTGGATTGGGCGGGACTCAGCGTCGGCGATCCCGCCGTCGACCTGCGCTGGCTGGCCTCCTCGCCGCTGGCAGCCGACGACGTGCACGCGGGGTACGCCGCCGCCGGCGAACGCTCGCCCGATCCGCTGCTGCGCGAGCGTGCCCGCCTGTACGCGGAGCTCGAGTTCGCCCGATGGCTCGTGCACGGTCACGACGCCGGTGAGAGCGAGGTCGTCGCCGACGCGGTCGCCCTTCTCGACGCCCTGGCGGACGGCGTGCGCGGCGACCACATCGTCCCGGACTCGCGCAGCGACATCGACGACGCCCTGGCCCTCGTCGAGGCCGTTCCGCCCGTCGTCGCGCCCGCCGTCGTCGACACGTCGATGCAGACCGACGCCTACGATCCCGAGGCTCTCTCGCTGTACCTCTCCGCCGAGCGCGATCGGGTGGCAGCAGCCGAAGCGCTCGCCGAGGCCCTCGACACCCCCGGACCGGATACCGACACCGGCGCGATCCACATCGACCAACTGCCGGCGCGCGACGATATCGACCCCGAGGCCACTGCACCGATCGACCTCGACGGGTGGGACGATGCCGCGCGCGAATCCACGCCGATCCCGCGCGCAGAGTCCAGCGCGCCGTCGGCGATGTCGGACCTCCCCGGTGCCTCGGAGACCCCCGTCACCGACGAAGAGACCCCCCTCCGCCAGCCCCGCCCCTCCGACGACCCGGCCGTCACTGCGGTCGACGATGAGGAGGACGCTGCGCGTGCGAGTCGCGCGGCGCTCCGCCGCTGGGGCGTGTCGGACGACACCGTCTGAGTCCGCCTCGCGCGCACCCGACCAGAGATCCTGCGGGCGCATCGGGTGACACCGCCCGAGCCGGCGTCTCGCGCGCCCGACCCGAACGGCTCGGGGCCGGCTGGCTCGGCTGCGTTCCCGCCCCGGCCTCTTCGCGATCCCACGTCGCCCGTGGCCGACAGCCACGCGGGCAGGACGCCTCGCCCCACTTCACCCGCGCAAGGCGTGCACCTCGGCCCGGCAGAGGCCCCGTCAGCCGCGCAGCACCAACTCGTCACCGACGTAGAACAGGGCGACGTCGATGCGGTCGAGATCGATGCCGTGCTTGGCGTGGTACGCCTCCCGGTACAGCTCCAACTGCACCATGCGCGCACGGCGTTCGGCCTCGCTCGCGGGCGGGCGGCCCGTCTTCCAGTCGACGATCTCGTATCGGTCGCCGCGTCGGTACACGGCATCCAGCTTGCAGATGACGACGTGATCGCGCCCGTCGAGTCGCCGCGTGACGAAGTCGATCTCGGTCTCGACCTCGAGGGGGCGCAGCGGTGCCCACTCCGATCGCTCGAAACATTCGCGCAAGCGCTGCAGCTCGGCGGCGTCGGCGGTCGATGCGCCTCCCTCGTCGTCATCCCAGAGCGCGTCGTCGTCGAGGCCGATGCTCGATCCGACGAGTCCCGAGCGCTGCTCGACCCACGCGTGGAACAGGGTGCCGAGGCGTGTCTGCCGGTACGGACGCTCCGGCATGGGGCGGCGCAGGTCGTCGACGGCGCCCCCGTAGTCGGCGACGAAGTCCTTGAACTTGGATGCCGGGATGCGCGTCGGGGCGGGCGCGTGGGCAGGGCGTAGCCGAGCGGCCCGCTCGGCCAGGAGCAGCTCGAGGTCGGGATCGGCGTCAGCCGCCGGCTGCGCCCTCGCGGCCTGCGCCTGCGTCGCCGCGGCGGCGACCGCGGTGCGGCGGGAGCCCAGCGGATCGAGCGGCCAGTGCAGGAGCCGCCGCTCGCCGTCGTAGGGGTCGTCGCCCGGTTCGTCGATCACCGGATCGAGACCGAGCGCTTCGACGGCCTCGTCGAGGAAGACGCTCGGACGACGGGGGCGCTTCGTCCCGGACCAGCTCGACCCCGACAGCAGCAGATGGTCGCGGGCGCGGGTGAACGCGACGTAGGCGAGGCGGCGGTCCTCGTCGAGCTGACGCGCCCGATTGTCGGCGACGAAGGCGTCGATCGCCGCTTTCAGGTCCTGCTGCGTCTCGGCGCCGCGCCACGCGAACACCGGCAGCCACGCCGAGTCGCCGCGGAACTCCGAGGGAAGGATGCCGAAGCCGAGCCACCCCTTGGTATCGCGGGCGAGAGAGGGCAGCTCGTCGGTCACCAGACGCACCACGGCCACGGCATCCCACTCGAGCCCCTTCGACCCGTGGATCGTCAACAACTGCACGACGTCGTCCTCGGGCGGCTCGGTCCGCGGAGCGAACTCATCGGCCTGCTCGGCGTGGTCGAGCCAGGCCAGCAGACTCGAGACCGACCCGGACTCGTCGGCGGCGAGGAAGCCGCGGATCTCGTCCACGAAGGCCCGCAGCTGCGCCGACGCGATGCGTGCGGGACCGCGTGCCTCGTTCGCCGCGAGCTCGATGTCGAGCCGCAGTTCCGTCTCGATCAGGCGGATGAGCTCGGGCACGGGAGCGCCCACGCTGCGACGCAGCCCCGCGAACACCGCCCCCGCCTCGCGGAGCCGCGCGCGTCCGTCGGGGGTGATGTCGGCCAGCCACCCGTGCGTGTCGCTCTGCCGGGTGACGAAGTCGAGTGCGTCGACGAGCGACGCGCGGTCGGCACCCGGGGTGGATCGGAGCCGATCGACGACCTCGGGCGCCAGCGGCTGCAGCGTCACGTCGTGCGTGGCGAGACGCCGTGCCAACTGGGCCAGCGCACGCAGGTCGGCGAGACCCACCGCCCACCGCGGTCCGGAGAGGAGTCGGATCAGCGCCGACCCCGCCTCGGGGTCGCTGATCACCCGGAGCACGGACACGACGTCGACCACCTCGGGCGTGGTGAGGAGCCCGCCGAGTCCGAGGATGCGGTGCGGGATGCCGCGTCGGCCGAGCGCGTCGCCGAAGCGCACCATGTGCTTCTTGCTGCGGAACAGCACCGCACCGGTCGTGGAGCGCCCGTGGGCGGCACGCGCGGCGCGCACGCCGACGAACCAGGCCGCGACGCGATCGGCCTCGGCATCGAGGTCGTTTTCGAAGACCGTCTCGACGAGTCCCTCCGGCGCGCCGGGGCGGGAGCGCAGCTCCTCGACCGCCACCGCCGCGCGGGGCGCCAGGGGGGCGAGTACCGCGTTGGCCGCGGTGAGCACCTGCGCGCTGTTGCGCCAGCTCGTGAGCAGAGCGAAGCGCTGACACTCGGTGCCGGGTGCGAAGGCGTCGGGGAATCCGCCGAGGTTGCCCGCGCTCGCCCCGCGCCAGGCGTAGATGGCCTGGTGGGGATCGCCCACCGCCATCACGCCCGTGCCGCCGAACAGCGTCGCCAACAGGTCGGTCTGCACGACAGACGTGTCCTGGTACTCGTCGAGCAGCACGACGCGATAGCGGGCGCGCAGCTCGGCCACCACGGCCGGGTGCTCCCGTGCGATCCGCAGGGCGCCGGCCACCTGGTCGGCGAAGTCCATCACCCCGAGTCGGGCCTTCTCGCGGTCGTAGGCGGCCGCGAGGGTCGCCAGCAGCGACAGCGCCGAGACCTTCGCGGCGGCATCCCCGACCTCCTTGTAGACGCTCACCCGCGCGGAGGTCGAGGGCCGCTCCACGATCCGTCCGAACTGCTCGGGGAACGCGGCGAGCTCGTCGAGATCGACGAGGTTGTCCACCCCGTCGCGAGCGATGCGCAACGCGGCGTCGATCAGCGTGCGGGGCGACTCCTGGCGCTCCTCGAGGCGTGGATCGTCGGAGGCGAACACCACGCGTCGCATGAGCAGCCACGCCGCCGACTCCGACAGCACCGCGGCTTCGGCATCCCGACCGATCCGCAGGCCGTGCTCGCGCACGATCGCGTCCGCGAAGCTGTTGTACGTCGACACCGTCGGCCGGTGCAGCAGCTGATCGCCGTCGTGCGAATCCGGTACCTCGGCACCGGTCTCCGCCACCAGGGCATCGAGCGCCTCCCGGCGCGCCGCGTCGCCCCGCGCGCCCTCGAGGGCGGCGAGCTCGGCGAAGACCGCGAGGCGGCCGTCCGCGTGCAGGCGCGGAAGGAAGGGAAGGAGCCCCCGCACCTCGAACTCCGACAGGCGCTGCAGTCGGCGTTGGATGCGCTCGGCCAGCTCCCCCGCGGCCTTGCGCGTGAAAGTCAGCCCCAGCACCTCGTCGCGGCGCACGAGGGCGTTCGCGACGAGCCACACGACGCGACCGGCCATGGTCTCGGTCTTGCCGCTGCCGGCCCCCGCGACGACGAGGGCGGGCGCGAGCGGCGCCTCGATGACGGCGGTCTGCTCGACGGTGGGCGGGAACTGGCCGAGGGCTGCGGCGATCGTCGCCGCTGACAGCGATTCGCTCACGAGGCGCTCACCGCTGAGACCGTGTGGATGCGACAGAGACCGTAGGAGAACTCGTCCCGGCAGTGCACCTCGTAGGGGGCGGCGAACGACGTGCCGCGCATGATGTCGACCGCTCCCTGCACCCGCGAGACGAAGGCCGCCCGCTGCTCGTCGTCGAACGGCTTCTGCGTCGGCTCGGCGTAATCCTTCGTCGCGGCGGTCGGACGCAGTACGAGCAGCTTCGCGCCGCCGGAGGCCAGGCCGGCGACCTGTTCGATCGCACCCGACGAGAACGCCAGCTGGTAGGCCGCGAGCTGAGGGTTGTCGGCGACCTTGGCGTCGGTCTGGGGCTCGCTCTTCCCGGTCTTCAGATCGACGATGACGACCTCGCCGGCCGGCGTGAGCTCCACCCGATCGATGTCGCCGCTGAGAACGGCGCCGTGCTCACCGGCATCGGGAACGGGGATGGGGACCTCGAAATGCCGTTCCGCGCCGATGAGGCGGCCGCCGGCGTCGTCGAAGCGCCGCAGGTAGGCGGCGAGCCGTCTCACGAGGTCGCGGGCGCGGGTGCGCTCCGCCCGCTCGCGCCACGCCGCGTCGAACACGAGCTCGCCCCACCGCTCGTCGACCACGGCCCAGAGGTCGTCTTCGGACGAGGATGCCGCGGTCTCGAGCGCCGCGTGGATGATGGTCCCGATGCCGGCCGTCGTGCCACCGCGGTCGCCGCCGAGGTCGGCGATCACCCAGTCGAGCTGGCATTCCTCCAGCGCGTGCAAGCGGGACGGCGAGACGCGGACGTCTTCGCGTTCGAGGTCGCGCAGCGGCGCCGTGGAGCTCGGCGGCGCGACGCCGTACCAGTCCTCGACGGCGGCACCGGCGACCCCGGCGCCCGCGAGGATCGCGAGCTGGCCGGCGGCGTGCGCCCTCTCGCCCGCGGGAACGCGCGGGGCCGTCAGGGAACGGCGATGCCGGGCGACGAGCCCGCGCAGCGACAGCGGATGCTCGGGGATGGCCGCGGCCGGTTCGGGAGTGGGGAGCATCTCGAACAGCACGCTGGGCCCGGTGTCGTCGTCGTCGACGGCCGTCACGATCACGAGGGCGTCCGCACGGCTGACGGCGCGCACGAACAATCGCAGCTCGTCGTGCATCGCGGCGCGGCGACGGTCGAGCATGCCCGCGGCGGGAAGGTCGGGATTCTGCACGGCGTCGGCCAGACGCCAGGTCTCGAGCAGCCCCCCACGCAACCGCGTGTTCGGCCACACGCCGTCCTGCACCCCCGCGATGACGACGGTGTCGAATGCCGTTCCGGCCGCGGCTGCGGGGGTGAGCACCCGCACGGTGTCGACGACGGCCGGTTGCTCGATGCGGTCTTCGGCGACGTCGGAGTCGAGCACCGACCGCAGGAACACCGACGCTTCTCCGTCGGGTTCACGCTCCGTGTAGCGCTTCGCCGCCTGGAACAGCGCCACGACCGCATCGAGATCGCGATCGGCCTGCTCGGCGACCGCACCGTGTCCTCTCGCCGCTTCGCGCCAGGTGCGCGAAAGGGCGCTGCGCTCCCACGCCGTCCACAGCAGCTCGTGCGCGGTCGCCTGCTGCAGGGCCTGCCCGCGCAGAGCGCTCAACGTCTCGCCGAGACGGATCGCACGACGGGCCTCGCGCGAGTCGATCACGGCGAGCTCGAGGGGGAAGCGCACCCCCGACACGAGCAGGTCGGTCGCGGGGCGCGTGCCCCCGGCCGTGACCTCGTCATGGCGCAGAGCCGTACGCAGACGCCGCAGCTCGATGGCATCGAGCCCGCCGAAGGTGCCCAGCAATGCATCGACGACCTCGTCGGCCACCCACTCGTCGGGATCCGTCATGCCCAGTTCGACCAGGCGCACGAGGTCGCGCACCGGGCGCTGCGCCCCCAGCGCCAGCCCGGGTCCACTCGCGCGGGCCGGAACCTCGCGCGCGGCCAGCTCGGCCTCCAGCGTCGCCACCTGCCGGGAGTCGTGGGCGATGACGGCGCACGAACTCCACGGGATCCCCTCGAGAACGTGCCGCTCGCGCAGCAGACGCGCGATCGCGTCGGCCTCTTCCGCGGGCGAGCGCAGCAGGTAGGTGCGCACCGATCCCTGCGCGGGTGCCCCCTCGGGCGCGCGACGATGGGCGACGACGCCGGCGGCCCCGATCCGGGATGCCACCTGCCGCACCAGGTCGATCTGCTCGGGCGTGCCGCGGTGCGGCGTGCCGAGTGCGGCGGTCGTACCGAGCTCACGGGCGAGCCGCGCGAAGTTCTCGGGCGTCGCGCCGCGGAACGCCCCTGACCCGACGTCCGGATCGCCGAAGGCGACGACTCCGATGCCCGAGGTGCGGCATGCGCGCAGCAGATCGATCCCGCCGGCGGTGAGCTCCTGCGCGTCGTCGACGAGGATGCACCGCAACGTCGAGAAGCGCCCGAGCAGGTCGCGCTCGGAGCGCGCGGCGTCGAGGACGGCGACGGCCTCGCGCGCGAGATCGGCCGCGTCGCGGTGAGCGCCGCGCATGGCCGACCGCACCGCGCGGTACTCGTCGGCGAACGACGCCAACGATGCCCACACCGGAAGGTCGTGGCGCTCGGCGAGCAGCGCGAGGTCGTTCGAGGTGACGCCGAGCTCCGTGCACTCGGCGAGGAAGGCGCGGAGATCGCCGCGGAACCCGCGGGTGGCGCGGATCGTCGGCCCCAGCCACTCGGGCCAGCGCGACACGCCCGCGAGCTCGTCGAGAGCATCGCCCTCGAGCAGATCGCGGATGATCTGGTCCTCGTCGCCGCCGGTGAGCAGCTGCGGCGGCTCTGCGCCCCGCCGCACCTCGGCCCCCCGCACCAGCTGGAAGGCGAACGACGCCACCGAGCGCGCCAGCGCGCCCGAGGTGGCGCGGTCGACCGCGAGGGCGAGGGGGTCGCGCAAGGCCGTGGCCGCCGGCCGGGTGGGGGTGAGCACGAGCAGGTCGTCGGGGTCGACACCGGATGCCACGAGCTCGCGCACGCGCGAGAGCAGGGTGGTCGTCTTGCCCGACCCCGGTGCCCCGACCACCACGCCGCTCGCGTCGGCGGGCCAGGCGACGACGGCACGCTGATCGCGATCGAGACCCGCGCCCTCACGCACGGCGCCGAGGGCGGCGGCATCCGTCATCTGCATGTGCTCCACGGTAATCGCGACCTCCGACATCGGCCGGGCGCGACGGGCGGCTGCGGTCTCCCACGTCGGCCGGGACGGGCCGCGGCGGCCGGCGGGCGCGCTGCCGGGCCGGGCCGGGACGGGCCGCGGCGGCCAGGCCGAGGCGGGCCGAGGCGACCGCCAGGGGCGGGCCGAGGCGGCCGGAGGAGGGCGGGCCGAGGCGGCCGGAGCAGGGCGGGCCGCGGCGGCCGGAGCGGGGCGGACCTCACCGGCCGCTCGGAGCCGAGCCCACCGAGTCACCCGGCCCCGGACGGTGCCGGGAGGCGCCGCGTTCGCCGTCCGCGAAGCGCCCCGCGTGACGGGCTGTGGTGTCGGAACCCTGCCCTAGAGTCGAATCACGCGCCGGGCCGACCGCGGCCCGCGGGGAAAGGACGCATCGTGGAGATCCGCATCGGCATCATCAACACCGGCCGTGAGCTGAACTTCGAGACGAACGAGAGCTCCGACGTCGTCAAGTCGACCATCGCCTCGGCCCTCGACAGCTCTGCCAGCCACGTCACCTTCACCGATGTGAAGGGCAACTCCTACCTCGTCCCGACCGCCAACCTCGCTTTCGTCGAACTCGGCACCGAAGAGTCGCGTCGCGTCGGGTTCGTCGCCTGACCTTCCCGCCGTGCAGATCCTGCTCGGTCTCCTGATCGGCGCGGTGATCGGCCTGGCCGCGCACGTCGCGCTCCCCGGCCGGCACCTGCGCGGTGCGGCGTTGGCACCGTTCGCCGGGGCGTCGTCGGCCGGCGTCGTCTGGACCGTCCTCACGTGGGCGGGCCTCGGCGATTCGCCGCTGACCTGGGTGCTTGCCGTGATCGCGCCGGTCGTCACGACCGTGCTGCTGGTGACCCTCGTCACGCGTTCGCGTCTCGCGCACGACGACGCCGACCGTTCGCGATTGCCCGTCTGAACCCTCGGCGAAGGCGCTCGCGCCCCGCCCTTTCGAAGCCCGCACCGCGCCCGCCGGAACCCCCACCGCCGAGCGATCGGTCGTTCCGGATGCCGCGCACCCACCCGCCCCCAGACGCCGGACATCGCGGCCGACGCGCTCGAAACCGGTGCGACACGCGCTCAGAGGGTCGCGGGTGCCGCGCGCCCAGGCCACACGGCTGGGCCGCGCGCCCTCAGGCGGCCAATCCCATGGCATCCATCCGCCGGGCGTGCGCGCCCATCAGCTCGCTGAAGACGGGTTCGACCTTGGCCTCCTCGGCGCGGTCGAGGTGTCCGTGGCGCAGCGCCGTCCGAGCGACGAGGAGCGTGTCGCCCACGAGACGTCGTCCCCACAGCGCCAGCAGCCACCGCCACTCCTCGTCGCTCTCGATCGTGGCGCCGAGGATGTCGACGATCGCCTGACGGTCGTCATCGGCCTGCAGGATGCGGGCGACGCGGCGTCCCGTGTCGCCGTAGCTCGACGACAGCGCGAGGTAGAAGTCGTCGAGCAGCCCCGCCGTGATGTGCACGGTGAGCATCGTCTCCTGCGGCCGGACGCCGTGGGTGTTGCGGCGGAAGGCGTCGAGCGACTCGCGGAAGGGCAGCATGAGCTGCGTCGGATCGGCACCGCGCTCACGGATGACCGCGACGAGCTCCTGGTGCTTGATGAGCGCCGCGCCGGCCGCGCGCGACAGGGACTCCTTCTCCGCCAGCTCGGGCGTGAGGGCGATCAACTCGCTCAGGGTCTCGAAGAACCCCAGCTGCAGATAGGCCGCCTGGCCGAGGAAGGTCTCGACGTCGGGCGCGAGTTCCGCGAAGTCGACGCGCATCGCCTCGCCGAGGTCCCCTCGCGACCGCAACTGCAGCGTGCGACCCACCGGGCGCTGACGACGACGTAACCACGCGAACACGTACGACAGCCTAGGCGTCGGGGCCCGCGGAGACACGCCGGGTAGAGTGGACACGTCCCGGCGATGGATCGGGACCCCGCGCCTGTGGACGAGTGAGGCGTGGATACGACTCCCCCAGGCGGTCTCTCGCCGCCGGAACAGGCACGCACATGACGACATTCGCCGAGCTCGGCATCGATCAGGACATCGTCGATGCCCTGGCAGCGAAGGGCATCGTCGATGCCTTCCCCATCCAGGAGCAGACGATCCCCCTGGGCCTCCCCGGACAGGACATCATCGGCCAGGCCAAGACCGGTACCGGCAAGACCTTCGGCTTCGGCATCCCCGTCGTCCAGCGCCTCGGTCTCGACCCCGAGCCCGGCGTGAAGGCGCTCATCGTCGTCCCCACCCGCGAGCTCGCGGTGCAGGTCTACGAAGACATGGACATGCTCACGAGCAACCGCTCGACCAGCGTCGTCGCGATCTACGGCGGCAAGGCGTACGAGGGGCAGATCGACCAGCTGAAGGCCGGTGCGCAGATCGTCGTCGGCACCCCCGGCCGCCTCATCGACCTCGCGAACCAGCGTCTGCTCGACCTCTCGAACGCGACCGAGGTCGTTCTCGACGAGGCCGACAAGATGCTCGACCTCGGCTTCCTCGCCGACATCGAGAAGATCTTCTCCAAGGTCCCCGCCGTCCGTCACACGCAGCTGTTCTCGGCGACCATGCCCGGGCCGATCGTCGCCCTCGCGCGCCGCTTCATGTCGAACCCCATCCACATGCGCGCCAACGACCCCGACGAGGGACTCACCCAGGCGAACATCAAGCACCTCGTCTACCGCGCGCACTCGCTCGACAAAGACGAGGTCATCGCCCGAATCCTGCAGTCGGAGGGTCGCGAGAAGGCCGTCATCTTCACCCGCACCAAGCGCGCCGCGCAGAAGCTCGTCGACGAGCTGGGCGACCGCGGCTTCAACGCCGCCGCCGTCCACGGCGACATGAGCCAGGAGGCGCGCGAGCGCTCGATGGCCGCGTTCAAGGCCGGCAAGAAGGACGTGCTGATCGCGACCGACGTCGCCGCCCGCGGCATCGACGTCAACGACGTCACCCACGTGATCAACCACACGATCCCCGACGACGAGAAAACCTACCTCCACCGCGCGGGCCGCACCGGCCGCGCCGGCAACACCGGTATCGCCGTGACCTTCGTCGACTGGGACGACGTGCACAAGTGGGCGCTCATCAACCGTGCTCTGGAGTTCGGCCAGCCCGAGCCCACCGAGACCTACTCGTCGAGCCCGCACCTCTACACCGACCTGAACATCCCCGAGGGAACGAAGGGCCGTCTCGTCACCGCGCCGAAGGCCGTCACGCCCAAGCAGGTCGAGAAGAAGACCGAGGGCCAGGATGCCGAGGGCGACCGCGCCCCGCGCCGTCGCCGTCGTCGTGGCGGATCGTCGACCGGCGAGGCGGGCGGCGAGGGTGCCCCGCGCACCGAGGGCGGCGCCGGGACGCACGACGGAGCGGGCAAGGAGCATCACGACGGCAACGCGGCCCCGCGCCGCCGTCGCCGCCGTCGCAGCGGCGGGGGCAGCTCGGGCACCCCGACGGCTCCCGTGGCCTGACGCACACTCGCCGAACGGCGCTGCTCCCCTCGGGGGCGGCGCCGTTCGGCGTCTGGGTCCGCCGGAGCCGCGGGTTACGGGAAGACCGGCACCGATCCGCGACCGCGCGCGAAGAGGCGCGCGACCATGTCGTCGGCCGTCGTGTTCTCGCCGGGCACGTTCGGTTTGCCGAGTCCGTGGTAGTCGCTCGACCCGGTCACGATGAGGTCGCGCTCGGCGGCGAGGTCCGCCAACAGGGCGGTCGGCTCGGGCAGGTTCTCGCGGTGCGCGAGTTCGAAGCCCGCGAGTCCCGCGTCCAGCATCGCCCGCAGCACGCCGTCGGGCAGCAACGCCCGCCCCGCCGGGTGGGCGATGATCGGCACGCCCCCGGCACCCACGACGAGTTCGACCGCCGTGACGGGGTCGGGGGCGTAGAGGGCGACGTAGTAGTCGCCGGCCGGATGCAGGATGCCGGCGAACGCCTCCGTGCGGTCGGCCACGATCCCGCGCGCGACGAGCGCGTCGGCGATGTGAGGGCGCCCGACGGTCGCGCCGTCGGTCGTCTGGGCGACGATGTCGTCCCAGGCGATGTCGTAGTCGTGCGAGATGCGCTCCGCCATGATCTGCGCGCGATCCACGCGGGACGAACGGATGCGATCGGTCATGGCTCGCAACGCCCCGTCGTCGGGGTCGACGAGGTAGGCCAGCAGGTGCACGCTGCGCCACCGGTGCCGCGCCGACAGCTCCATTCCCGGGACGAACGTCATCCCGAGCGAGGTGGCCGCCTCGGCGGCTTCGGCCCAGCCCGAGGTCGTGTCGTGATCGGTGAGGGCGGCGGTCCGCAGGCCGTGGCGGTGCGCGGCGGCCATGACCTCGGCGGGCGGCTCCGTGCCGTCGGAGTGCGAGGAGTGCAGGTGCAGATCGGTCGGTCCGAGGAATCGACGATCGCGTGGCACCCGTCGAGCGTATCGCTCCGGCTCGCGCCCGGGCGCAGCGTCCATGCCCGGGACGTGCTGCCGGTCCGCGCCGCCCACCGATGCGGCGACGACACCCCGTCCGCACGCCCGTCCCCTCGACCGTCACGACGCTCGGACAGCACCCTGCCGGCATCCGTCGATCTCCCAGACGGCTCCCCTAGGGTCGATCGGGTGCGTCGACTGCTCGGATTCCTCGTCGCGCTCGTCGTCGCGGCGGGCGCTGCGGTGCTGACGTGGCCGTCGGCCTTCGGACTCGAGCGGACGTTCCCGCTGGCGCAGATCATCTCCTTCCGCGCCGCTCTGGCGGCCGTGCTGGTCGCCGCGACGCTGCTGATGCTGCTGTTTGCGCTCATCCGGCCGATCCGCGCGCTCGCGCTGGTGCTGGCGCTGATCCTGGGGATCGCGGGCGGGGTCAACGTCGCCCTGCTCTCCGGGCGGGGGCTCGGCACCGAAGGGTTTCCTGCGAAGACCGACACGAGCCTGCGCGTGATGACCTGGAACACCGCGGGATCGGCCACCTCGGCGGAGACGATCGCCCAGTTCGCCGTCGGGATGCAGGCGGACGTCGTCACCCTCCCGGAGACGACCATCGACACCGGGGCCGAGGTCGCCGAGCTCATGCGCGGCATGGGGCAGCCGATGTGGGCGCACCACGCGGAGTACGGCGAGTACGGCATCACCGGGTGGGATGCCACCTCCACCACCGTGCTGATCCGGCCCGAGCTGGGCGACTATTCCGTCATCCAGTCCTCGCTCGACGGGTCGAGCAACACCTCGACCGTTCCGAGCGCTGTGGCGATGCCCGTGTCGGGAGACGGTCCGATCATCGTCGCCGCGCACGCCGTCGCTCCGCGCGAGGAGTACATGCCCCAGTGGCGCAGCGACTTGCAGTGGCTCGCCGACCAGTGCGCGAGCGACAACGTCATCCTCGCGGGCGACTTCAACGCCACCCTCGACCACATGACGGGGATGGGTGTCGACGGCGGCACGCTCGGCCGATGCCACGATGCGGCGTCCGAGAGCGGAAACGGCGGAGTGGGCACGTGGCCCACCGATGCCCCCGCCCTCCTCGGCGCACCGATCGACCACGTCATGGCCACGCCCGACTGGACCGTCTCGGCGTCGGTCGTCATGCGCTCCCTCGACGGGTCGGGCAGCGATCATCGGCCGATCGTGGTGCAGCTGGAACGCACCGGAGGCTGAGTACGGCTCCTCCCCCGCCCGCGCCGGTGCGGCGGCATCCGTGCACGAGAGGGCGACGGGTGCGAGACTGGAACGATGGACGCCCCCTCCACCAGCGACACGACCGCCCCCGCCGAGCCCACGACCGCCGAGCCGCAGACCGATGAGGTCGCCCTCGAGGCCCCCAGTAATCGCAAGGCGCCGTTCCCCCGCGGATTCCTCGACACGATCTCCACCGGCTGGGCGGAGCACCCGGCGTCGACGCCCGAGCCCCGTGAGCAGGCGGCCTGGGCCGCACGTCGTCGTGCGCGCGTGTCGCGCGCCTTCCCCGGCCAGCGCGTCGTGGTCCCCGCCGGCGGGCTGAAGCAGCGCAGCAACGACTGCGATTACCCGTTCCGCGCGCACTCCGCGTTCTCGCACCTCACCGGGTGGGGCAGCGACGCCGAGCCCGACGCCGTGCTCGTCTTCGAGCCGCGTGACGAGGGCCACGAGGCGGTGCTGTACTTCCGCGAGCGCGCCGACCGCACCACCGCCGAGTTCTACTCGGATGCCACGATCGGCGAGTTCTGGATCGGCCCGCGCCCCGCCCTCGACGGCGTCGCCGCCGACCTCGGCCTCGCGACCGCCCACCTCGACGACTTCGCCCCCGGCGACGAGGACCGCACCGTCGGCACTGACGACGAGCTCACCCGCTTCGTCTCGGAGCTCCGCCTGGTGAAAGACGAGTACGAGCTCGCGCAGATGGCGCTGGCCGTCGAGGTCACCGGACGCGGGTTCGACGACATCGTCGCCGAGCTGCCGCGCATCATCGAGCACCCGCGCGGCGAGCGCGTGGTCGAGGGCGTCTTCCACCAGCGTGCGCGTTCCGACGGAAACAGCGTGGGCTACGACACCATCGCCGCGTCGGGCCCCCACGCCTGCTACCTGCACTGGACGCGCAACGACGGCATCGTGAAGCCGGGGGATCTCATCCTCATCGACGCGGGCGTCGAGGTCGACAGCCTCTACACGGCCGACATCACGCGTACGCTCCCGGTCTCGGGCACGTTCACCGACATCCAGCGCCGCATCTACGAGACGGTGCGCGAGGCCGCTGACGCCTCGTTCGCGGCTGCGCGGGTCGGCGTGCCGTTCCGTCGACTTCACGAGGCCGCCATGGAGGTCATCGCGGCGCGCGTCGCCGAGTGGGGACTGCTGCCGGTGACCGCCGAAGAGGCGCTCGACGCCGATTCCGGCGGCCAGCACCGCCGCTACATGGTGCACGGCACGAGCCACCACCTCGGCATCGACGTGCACGACTGCGCGCAGGCGCGTCGCGACATGTACTACGACGGCCTGCTGGAGCCCGGAATGGTGTTCACGATCGAACCCGGCCTGTACTTCCAGATCGACGACCTCACGGTCCCCGAGGAGTACCGCGGCATCGGCGCGCGCATCGAGGACGACATCGTCATGACCGAGGACGGCCCGGTGAACCTGTCGGCGGGCATCCCCCGCACCGCCGACGAGATCGAGGAGTGGATCGCCCGGCAGTCGCGATGACCTTCACGCCCCCGGTGCCGTTCACGACGCGGCCGACCCTCCGGGGCACGTTCGGCATGTCGGCGTCCACGCACTGGACGGCGACCGCGACGGCGCAGGCCGTGCTCGAGCGCGGCGGCAACGCGTTCGACGCGGCCGTCGCCGGGGCGTTCGTGCTGCACGTCGTCGAGCCGCACCTGAACGGACCGGGTGGCGACCTCGTCGCGCTCGTCCGACCCGCCGGCGCGTCGGTCCCCGTCGTGCTGATGGGGCAGGGGCCGGCGCCGGCCGGAGCCACACTCGCGCACTTCCGCAGCCGTGGCCTCGATCTCGTGCCCGGCGCCGGTGGTCTCGCCGCCGCGGTGCCCGGCGCGGTCGACGCGTGGCTCCTCCTGCTGCGCGACCACGGTACGTGGGACCTCGGCGACGTCCTCGCCTTCGCCAGCGGCTACGCCCGCGACGGTCACCCGCTCGTGGCGGGAGCCGCCACGACCATCGCGCGGGTCGCCGACCTGTTCCGCGACCACTGGCCCACGTCCGCCGAGAGGTGGATGCCGACCGGCCGCCCGCCCGCGCCCGACACCCTCGTGACCAACCCGGCGTGGGCCGACGTGCTCGATGCGCTCGTGATCGCCGGTGCCGCCCTGCCCGACCGCGCGGAGCGCATCGACGCAGCGCGTGAGCACTGGATGACGAAGGTGCTCCCGGAGGCGGCGTCGTTCATCGCGCGGCCGCACCGACATGCCGACGGCGCCGATCACCCGGGCGTCCTGGCGGCTGAGGACATCGCATCCTGGCGTGCCGGGTGGGAACCCGCGGTGACCGCGCGCTTCCGCGGATGGGACGTCTTCAAGGCCGGCACCTGGACGCAGGGACCGGCGCTGCTGCACACACTGCGGCTCCTCGACGACGTCGATGACGCCGAGCTCGACCCCGCCACCGTCGAGGGGGCGCACCTCGTGATCGAGGCGCAGAAGCTGACCTTCGCCGACCGCGACGCGTGGTTCGGAGACGCCGGGGGCGCGGTCGAGGTCGAGGCCCTGCTCGCCGATGACTACGTCGCCACCCGCCGCGCACTGATCGGCGACGAGGCCTCCACGCAGTGGCGGCCGGGTTCCCCCGACGGCCGCGACCCGGTCCGTCCGCCGCTGCGCACCGCGCACGGGGTGAACGACGGCTCCACCGGCGAGCCCACCGTCGACCGGTCGGGCCAGACCCGCGGTGACACGTGCCACATCGACGTGATCGACCGCTGGGGCAACGTCGTCTCGGCCACGCCGTCGGGCGGATGGCTGCAGTCCTCCCCCACCGTCCCGTCCCTGGGCTTCTGCCTGGGCACGCGGTTGCAGGCGACGTGGCTCGTGCCGGGGCACCCGGCATCACTCACCCCCGGTCGCCGTCCGCGCACGACGCTCACCCCGACGCTGATGTCGCGCGCGGACGAGGTCGTCGCGCTGGGATCCCCTGGCGGCGACCAACAGGACCAGTGGCAGCTCACCGTGCTGCTGCGCATGCTGGTCGGGGGATACAGCCCTCAGCAGGCCATCGACGCCCCGAATCTGCACACGACGGCGCTCGTCGACTCGTTCTGGCCGCGCACGTGGGCTCCGGCGGGTGTCGCGGTCGAGGATCGCCTCGGTGCCGCGGTGATCGCGGGCCTCGAGCAGCGTGGACACCGGGTGCACCGCTCGGGCGACTGGTCGCTCGGGCGCGTCACCGCTGTCGGACGCTCCGCCGACGGCACGCTGTGGGCCGCGGCGAACCCGCGCGGCGCCCAAGGCTACGCAGCGGGTCGCTGACCGGAACGGGGGGGGTGCGGCTCGCCGGCGCACCGTTACAGCGATCGCACAAACTCCGCCACCACCGGCGCCAGCCCCGCGCCGATCTCGTCGGCCGGCCGGCGGGCACCCGTCACCTCGAAGGAATGACCGCCCCCGGGGATCCAGTGCACCCGCGCGTCCTGACACGACCCCACGACCTCGTCGAACTGCTCGCGCGGGTCGATGAACGGGTCGTTCTCGCCCTCGACGAACAGCTGCGGCAACCCGATCGCCGGCAGGTGCGCGCCGCGGGGCTTGTCGGCCCGCCCCGGCGCGTGCAGGGGGTAGCCGAGGTACGCGAGTCCGGCGGGAGAGATGACACCCTCGGCGGCGGCGACGGATGCCATGCGCCCGCCGTACGACTTGCCGACGGCCGCGTACGGTCCCGGAGCCGTCTCCGCGAGCCAGGCATCCACGCCCGCCCACGTCGCCACGGCGTGCGCGGCGGGTCCCGGCATCCGTCGTCCGGCCTCCACGTAGGGGAAGACGAACCGCAGCACGGACACCCCGTCCGCGACGAGGGCGTCGGCGAGCCCGGCGAGGAAGGGGTGCTCCATGCCCGCGCCCGCGCCGTGCGCGAGCGCGACGGTGCTGTCGGATCCGGATGCCGGTGACCACAGCCCCGAGACCTCCGTCGCGCCGGCCGGGAGCTCGACGGCGATGCGGACCGCCTCGGTGGGAGGGGCTGCGTCGGCGCTCACCGCTCGGTCGGTCGCGAGCCGCGGTCGGTGCCGCTGGCGGTGGAGGCGTCAGCGTCGTCCGGGCGTGCGGCGGGCGTCGGCTCGTCGGCCGTCCTCTCCTCACCGTGCGTTCCTCGGTCGGCCGCCGCGTCACCCTGCGGCGTCGGCGCCTGCGGCGCGATGCGTTCGCCGTATCGCGGCGGTTCGTCGTCCGAGGGCGCCGCCGTCGGTGCGGGCGGCCGCGGCGGCGCGGCGGGAGCGCTCGAGCCGGGGGTCACGCGTTCGCCGTACCGCGGCGGGTCGGACGGCGACGCCGAGGGACGCGAGACGACCGTGCGCGGCGCGCCGGACGGACCCACGATCCCCCGAGCCTTGTGAACGCTCGTCGCCGCCACGCACACGTCGTAGTGATCGGCGGCGACCTGCATCACCGACGCGAAGTCGCGACGACGGCGCACGATCGAGTACGTGCCGAGGCTGAGGAGCATGCCGAGCGCCATGCCGACGAGCAGCACGCCGACGAACAGCGAGATCTGCAGGGTGGGCTGCCCGAGCACGAAGATGAAGGCGAACAGCAGTCCGAGCATGAGACCGTTCAGCGCGCCCGAGCGCGCGGCCGTGGCGTAGCCGAGACGCCCGGTCACGCGTTCGATCGAGCGCAGCCCCGACCCCACGATCGCGATGTCGCGGGCGGGGACCTCTCCCGCGATGAGCGACGAGACGGCCTTCTGGGCCTGCTCGTACGTCGGGAACGAGGCGACTTTCTCGCCGACCTCGTCTCGACCGGCACCCGGGCGCTGCGCGAACATACTCATTTCACCATCCTGTCACGCGCGCCTGGGGCGTTCCGAGGTGTTGCGCATGAGGCGCGGACTACGCTGGACCGGTGAGCACGCAAAGGGTTTTCGTCGCCCGCTTGGCGGGCTGCACGGTGTTCGACCCGGCGGGCGACCGCTTGGGCAAGGTGCGCGACGTCGTGGTAATTTACCGCGCGTCGGCCGCACCGCGCGTCGTGGGCCTCGTCGTCGAGATCCCCGGGCGCCGACATGTGTTCGTGTCCATCGGACGCGTCACCTCGATACAGGCCGGTCAGGTCATCACGACCGGCCTCATCAACGTGCGTCGCTTCCAACAGCGCGGCGGCGAGGTGCGCGTCATGGCCGAGATGCTCGGCCGGCGCGTCAGCCTCGTCGACGGCTCGGGCGGCGCCGTGATCGAAGACGTCGCGATCGAGCGCAACCGCCTCGGCGAGTGGGACGTGGGGCAGCTGTTCCTGCGCCGCCCGCGCACGAGCGCGTCGCCCTTCGCCAAGGGGGCGACCACCTTCGCCGCGTGGGGCGAGGTGCGCGAGAACCAGACCCCCGGCGAGGCGCAGTCCGCCGAGCAGCTGGTCGCCACCTACTCCGAGCTCAAGCCCGCCGACCTCGCCAACACGCTCCTCGACCTGCCGGAGGAGCGCCTCATCGAAGTCGCCGAGGAGCTCAGCGACGACCGCCTCGCCGACGCCCTCGAAGAGATGCCCGAAGACGAGCAGGTGCACATCCTCGAGCAGCTCGGCGACGAACGTGCCGCCGACATCCTGGATGCCATGGAGCCCGACGATGCGGCCGACCTCCTCGGTCAGCTCCCCGAGTCGCGCTCGGAGCAACTGCTCGACCTCATGGAGCCGGAGGAGGCGGACGACGTCCGCGCCCTGCTGCAGTACGGCCCCGACACGGCCGGTGGTCTCATGACCCCCGAGCCCATCGTGCTGTCAGCGGATGCCACCGTGGCCGAGGCCCTGGCCCTCATCCGCCGTCACGAGCTGCACCCCGCCCTCGCGGCATCCGTCTTCATCACCCTCCCGCCCTACGAGACGCCCACGGGGCGTCTGCTGGGCACGGTGCACTTCCAGCGGATGCTGCGCTACCCGCCGCACGAGCGCCTCGGCGCGATCATCGACGACACGCTCGAGCCGGTCCCCTCCGACGCGACGGCGGCCGAGGTCGCACGCCTGCTCGCGAGCTACAACCTCGTCTCGCTCCCCGTCGTCGACCAGGCGCATCGCCTGCTGGGCTGCGTCAGCGTCGACGACGTGCTCGACTACCTGCTGCCCGACGACTGGCGCACGCACGACAGCGACGATCCGAAACCCCCGACCTCGGTCAGGCCCCTGCAGACGCAGAGCATCCCCACCCAAATCCCGCAGACCCCGAGGAGGCGCTGATGGCACGCAACAACAAGACGCCCGCCCTCGATGCGCCCCGCGGGCGCACCGGCGTGCTCGCCCCCCGCACCCCGCAGCCCTCCCGTGACCGCTTCGGTCGGTTCACCGAGTGGGTCGCCCGGGCCATGGGCACGCCCACGTTCCTTCTCTCGCTGACGATGTTCTGCGTTCTGTGGATGGGGTGGAACTCCATCGCCCCCGACGACTGGCGTTTCGACTCGGCCGCGATCGGGTTCACCGCGCTGACGCTGGTGCTGTCGCTGCAGGCGTCCTACGCCGCTCCGCTCATCCTGCTGGCCCAGAACCGTCAGGACGACCGCGACCGCGTGCAGATCGAGCAGGACCGCCAGCGCGCCGAGCGCAACCTCGCCGACACCGAGTACCTCGCACGCGAGATCGTCGCGCTGCGCATGGCGGTGAGGGACCTGACCGACGAGGTCATCACCAAGGACACGCTGCGCACCGAGCTGAAGGCCCTCCTGGAGCGCCTCGACGAGCAGCCCGACACGGGAGCGCGCCCGGCCTCGCCGCGGGCGACCCCGTGACGGCCGAGCTGACCGCCCGGGTCCACGACGCGGTGGCGGGCGTCACCGACCCGGAGCTGCGACGCCCCCTCGGCGAGCTCGACATGCTCCGCGACATCGCGGTGCGCGACGGTGTGGCCGAGGTCGGTATCGCCCTGACGATCGTGGGGTGCCCCGCCGCCGATCGCATCGAACGCGACGTCCGGGATGCCGCGGCCTCGGTCGCCGGGGTCGACGCGGTCGACGTGCGCGTCGGCGTCATGTCGCCCGACGAGCGCAAAGCGCTGACCGAGAAGCTGCGCGGTGGCCGCGCGAAGCGCGAGATGCCCTTCGGACCCGACTCCCTCACGCGCGTCATCGCCGTGACCAGCGGCAAGGGCGGCGTCGGGAAGTCGACGATCACCGCGAACCTCGCCGTCGCGCTCGCGGCGCGCGGCCTACGGGTGGGTCTCATCGACGCCGACGTGCACGGGTTCTCGATCCCGGGTCTTCTCGGCCTCGTCGACACCGACGGCCTGCCGCCGGCACCGACCCGCCTCGACGACCTCATCCTGCCTCCCGTGGCGTACGGGGTGAAGGTCATCTCGATCGGCATGTTCCTCCGCCGCCCCGGAGAGGATGCCGCGGGCGCGGTCGCGTGGCGCGGTCCGATGCTGCACCGGACGGTGCAGCAGTTCCTCACCGACGTCTTCTTCGGCGACCTCGACGTGCTGCTGCTCGACATGCCGCCGGGGACGGGCGACGTGGCGATCTCGGTGGGGCAGCTGCTCCCCCACGCCGATGTGCTCGTGGTGACGACACCGCAGGCCGCCGCCGCCGAGGTGGCCGTTCGATCGGGGCTCGTGGCACGGCAGACCGGGCAGCGCCCGATCGGTGTGATCGAGAACATGGCCGCCATGACCCTCCCCGACGGAACCGTTCTGGATCTGTTCGGCGCGGGTGGCGGCGACGAGGTCGCCCGCGCGCTCTCGGACGATGAGTCGTCGGTGCCGTTGCTGGCATCCGTCCCCCTCAGCCCGGCCTTGCGTTCGGGCGGCGACGACGGTCGACCCGTGGTGCTCTCGCAGCCCGACGACCCCGCCGCGCAGGCGATCGACGCCGCCGCCGCCGCGCTCGCCATCCGCCCCCGCGGTCTGGCGGGCAAGCCCCTGCGCCTGAACGTCTGACGGCTCGGCTCGGCGCGGTCGGGTGTCCCGACCTGTCGAAGCTACCGCCTGCACACGCCCACGCCAGGTGGCTGAGCCCGTCGAAGCCACCGCCGCAGGGCGGCACCGGTCCCTTCGACACGCTCCGGGACCTCCCTCACGAGCCCCGGCTCAGGTCGCTTCGTCGTCGAAGGGCGGGCGCTCGCCGGGCGCGAACGGCGGCACGGTCGGCTTCGGCTTCGCCGCGAGCGCGGCGGCGCCTGCCGCCCGCATGGTCGCCGTGGGAGTGTCGTCGAGCAGCGCCTCGCGGATGATGCGCCGCGGGTCGTACTGACGCGGGTCGAGCTTCTTCCAGTCGACGTCGTCGAACTCGGGGCCCATCTCGTCGCGCATGCGCGTCCGGGCCCCCTGCAGCGTCTCTTTGGCGCGCTTGGTGAACTTGGCGAGCGTCTCCGCGTAGCGCGGGAGCCGCTCGGGGCCCACGAGGACGGCGGCGATCACGCCGATCAGCAGCAGCTTCTCGATCGTGAGGCCGAAGAACATGGCACCAGATTACCGGCCGCGCCTGGGGGGTGCGCACCCTTCGTCCGTCTAGCCTGAGTCGAGGAGGTCCACGTGAGCGGTCAACAGGCGAACGAACGGTTCGTGCAGGAGTCGACGGTCGAGCCCGAGCACATCGCTCGCGCCCGGGCGCACGCGCTCGAACTGGGCGCTGCGCCCGTGAGCCCCGCCGTCGGCGCACAGGCGGCCGTGATCTCGGCGGCGTCGCGCGCCCTGAACATCGTCGAGGTCGGAACCGGCGGCGGTGTCTCCGGACTCTGGCTGCTGCACGGCTCCCCGCGCGCGACGATCACGACCATCGACAGCGAGCCCGAGCACCTCGGCGCCGCCCGTCAGGCCTTCCTCGACGCGCGCGTGCCCGCAGCTCGCGCCCGCTTCATCACGGGCCGCGCCTCCGACGTCCTCCCGCGCATGAACGAGGCGTCGTACGACATCGTCTTCATCGACGCCGACCCCGAGGGCGTCATCGAATACGTGGAGTACGGTCTCCGCCTGGTGCGCGCCGGCGGAACGGTGCTCATCCCGCGCGTGCTCGCGGGTGGCGCGGTGGCCGATCCCGTTCGCCGCGACGCCGTGACCACGGCCTACCGCTCCCTGATCCAGGAGGTCCAGGCCTCCCCCGCCGTCATCGGCGCCCTCTCCACGACCGGCGAGGGCCTGCTGCAGCTCACGACGCGCCCGACCGACGCCTGAGGCCCCGCCGACACGACGTCGCCCCGCCGACACGACGAAGGCCGGCCCCCGTGGGGACCGGCCTTCGTGCGGAGATGTTCGTCAGGCGGCGCCGACGACACCGCCGAGCACGTCGTAGAGTTCCTTCGCCTCGGCGTCGTTCACCGAGACGACGAGACGCCCGCCGCCCTCGAGCGGCACGCGCACGATGATCAACCGGCCCTCCTTCACGGCCTCCATCGGTCCGTCGCCGGTACGCGGCTTCATGGCTGCCATCGCGGCCCCCTTTTCCTCGTTGGTCTGTGAAGTAGTTTACTGTGTCGGCGCGCGCGCTCGACGTATCGCCGTCCCCGCCCGTCATCTGCGCCGGCGCGGAACCGCGTTCAGGGGATCTGCCAGAAGGCGTTCCCCAGCGCGTACATGTTGTAGATCCACCACCACTGACCGAGCAGGGCCACGGCGAGCACGCCGAGGCGCCAGGCGCGAGAGCGCGGGATCGCGAGTGCCCCCCATAGCGGCGACACCGGGACCAGGAGGCGGAAGATGCTCGACTGCGGGAAGAACACCAGCAGCAGGTAGATCAGATAGCTCGCCGACCAGAGGCGCACCTCGATCCCGAGCGCACGCACCTGCGGCAGCACCACGAGCGCGACGGTGATGCCGCCGACGAGCAGCACGAGGGCGATCACGCCCGCGAGCGGCCCGAGCCCCCACTGGGTGAACCAGAACCGGGCCCCCTGCACCCACCCCTCCACGGGGACGAAGGTGCCGCCGGCATCCGCGATCCAGTTGCGGCGCCAGGCCAGCTCGGTCGCGAGGTAGGCGCTCGGTTGCCCGGTCACCACCGCCGCGATCGCCTGCCAGGCGAACCCCACCACGCTCGACAGCGCGCCCAGCGCGACGACGTGCACGATCTCCGACACTGGAAGCGGCTCGGCGCGGCGACGCAGGAAACGATGGATGCCGTAGAGCCCGAGGAAGAGCGCGAAGGCCAGCGCACCGGGGCGCGTGAAGCCCATGACGGGCACGAGCACGTAGAGCCACCCCCACCGTCGCTGCTGGACGCACCACAGCGCCAGGAAGAGGAGGAAGAGGAAGAGCGCCTCCGCGTAGCCGACCTGGAACAGAGCGGCGAGCGGGCCGCTCGCGAAGAACACGACGGCCCACATCGCCGCGGATCCGCCGATCCGTTCGCGCAGGAGCGCATACAGCATGACGCTCGCGCCGTAGCCCGCCGCCAGCGAGATCGCGACGGCTCCCGCGCCCCACGAACCGAGGAGCGACCCCAGGCCGGCGGAGAGGAAGGCGTACAGCGGCATGAACGCCCAGGCGTTCTCCGCCACGTTGCCCGTCGTGGTGATCGGCAGATGCTCGGGATACCCCGACACCGCCGCGAACCAGTACCACTGCGCATCCCACCCGAGGGCCAGGTCACCGAGCGACGGGGAGACGCCGTACCGCGAGCCCGGGCCCGACAGGGCCGATGCGAGGAGGAAGAAGCCGGTGGTCACCAGCCGCGCCGCGACGTAGATCAGCGCGATACGTGCGGCGACGGGCAGACGCTCCCATGCGCGCACGGGAGCGGAGATCGTGGCCGCGGCGGTCACGACCCGCTCAGCCAGGCGCGCAGACCCCGCTCGACGGCATCGATCTGCGCGACCGGCACGCGCTCCTCGTCGTGGTGCGCGAGGTGCGGGTCGCCGGGGCCGTAGTTGACGGCCGGGATGCCGAGGGCCGAGAACCGCGCCACGTCGGTCCAGCCGTACTTGGGCTTCGGCGTGGCGCCCACGGCTTCCACGAACTCCTTCGCGAGTTCCGCGTCGAGACCCGGTCGCGCCCCCTCGGCGATGTCGACGATCTCGACCTCGAAGCCGGTGAAGACATCGTGGACGACGCGCGACGCGGAGGCCGCGTCGCGGCTGGGAGCGAAGCGGTAGTTGACCTCGACCTCGCAGGCGTCGGGGATGACGTTGCCCGCGACGCCTCCCGTGATGCGGACCGCATTCAGCCCCTCGCGGTAGACGAGACCCTCGACCTCGATCTCACGGGCGCGGTACTCGGCGAGCCGGGCGAGGATGGGCGCCGCCTTGTGAATGGCGTTCTCGCCGATCCACGACCGGGCGCTGTGGGCCCGCACGCCGTCGGTACGGACGAGCGCACGCAGCGTGCCGTTGCATCCGCCCTCGACCTCGCCGTTGCTGGGCTCGCCGAGGATCGCGAAGTCGCCCGCGAAGAGGTCGGGACGGTTGCGGGACAGGCGGCCGAGGCCGTTGAGCGAGGAGTCGACCTCTTCGTGGTCGTACCACATCCAGGTGATGTCGACCCCGGGCTCGGTGAGTTCGGCCGCCAGCTTCAGCTGCACCGCGACCCCGGCCTTCATGTCGACCGTGCCGCGTCCCCAGAGGTAGGCCTCGCCCTCGATCTCGCGTTCTTCGACGGGCAGGTTGCGGTTGATGGGAACGGTGTCGATGTGCCCGGCGATGACCACCCGGCGCTCACGACCCAGGGCGGTGCGGGCGACGATCGTGTCGCCGTCGCGAACGACGTCGAGGTGGTCGTGGGCGGAGACCGCGGCCTCGATCGCATCGGCCAGCGTGGTCTCGTCGCCCGACTCGCTGTGGATGTCGCAGATGGCCCGCGTGAGGGCGACGGAGGAGGAGGTCAGATCGAGCGCGGCCATGCCCCGATCATTTCACACGCGGTCCCGCCGGTAGCCTGGGCCTGTGAGCAACGAACGACGCATCAGCGCTGCCGGCCTCTCGACACGGACCACCGACGGGACGGTGCTCGACGCCTGGTTCCCGAACCCCGTCCTCGGCGACCCCGGTGACCTGGATGCCGCCGTCGCGGCGTTGGAGCCCTCGGCCGGGGCGGACGAGCGACGCGATGTCGTCGTCGAGGCGATCGCCCTCACCATCGACGTCGATGCGGCCCCCGCCTCGACGGCTGACGCGTACCTCCGTCTGCACGCGCTGTCGCACCTGCTCGTGCGCCCCAACGAAATCAACCTCGACGGCATCTTCGGGCACCTCCCCAACGTCGCGTGGACCACCGCCGGCCCGATGCATCCCGAGACCGCGGCGCGTGCTCTCCCGCAGCTCAAGCGGCACGGCATCCAGCTCCAGGGGCTCGACAAGTTCCCGCGCCTCACCGACTACGTCCTGCCCGCGGGCGTCCGCATCGCCGACGCCTCGCGCGTGCGGCTCGGTGCGCACCTCTCCCCCGGCACGACCGTCATGCACGAGGGCTTCGTCAACTTCAACGCCGGCACGCTCGGCTCGTCGATGATCGAAGGCCGCGTCTCGCAGGGCGTCGTGATCGGCGACGGCACCGACATCGGCGGCGGCGCCTCGATCATGGGCACCCTGTCGGGCGGAGGAACGCACCGCGTCTCGATCGGGGCGCGCACGCTCCTCGGCGCGAACGCCGGCATCGGCATCTCGCTCGGCGACGACTGCGTCGTCGAGGCCGGCCTCTACGTCACGGCCGGAACGAAGGTGCGCGTCGGCGACGAGACGGTCAAGGCCGGCGAGCTGTCGGGCCGCGACGGCATCCTGTTCCGCCGCAACTCCCTCACCGGCGCCGTCGAGGCGTCGGCCCGCGCCGGTGTCGGTGTCACCCTGAACGAGGCGCTGCACGCCTGACCCGGGCCGGGCAGCCGGAGCCGCACCGCTCGCGCAGCCCTGCCCCGCCCCATTCCAAAGGGGGCGGGGCCGGGCGCGGTGATGCCGGTCAGCGCAGGTGCTGCTCGTCGAGTTCGAGCGAGTCGGCGGCATCCGTGCCGTTCTCCTCGATGGAGCGTGGCGGCCAGGTGCGGAACACGAGCACGGCACCCACGCCCGCGATCAGAACCGTCACCGAGGGGGCGAGCGATGTCAGGACGCCCGCGTCCACCTCGGTCAGGGTGATTCCCACCGCGGCCGCCACGATCCACACGATCGCGCCGGGGGTGATGGTCGACAGTCGGTCCCGGCGTACCTCGGGCAGCGATCGCGACCCGCGCCTTGCCCGACACATAAACGCTGTTCATCGGCAGAAACACCCCGTCCCCGCGTTTCTGCACACGGATGCCGTTTATGCCCGCTGTCGCGGCCACTGAACCGCCGGAAGGCCAGCCCGCACAGCAGAACGCCCCGACCCTCGCGAGAGGGACGGGGCGTTCCGCGTGCCGGTCAGACGCCGGGGTAGTTCCGCTCCGCGGCACCCGTGTACAGCTGCTGCGGGCGGCCGATCTTCGTCTGCGGGTCGGTGATGGCCTCGCGCCACTGCGCGAGCCAGCCGGGCAGGCGCCCGATGGCGAACAGCACGGTGAACATGCGGGTCGGGAAGCCCATCGCCTTGTAGATAACGCCGGTGTAGAAATCGACGTTCGGGTACAGGCGACGCTCCTTGAAGTAGTCGTCCTGCAGCGCGATCTGCTCGAGCTCCTTCGCGAGGTCGAGGAGCGGGTCGCTGACGCCCAGGGCCTCGAGGACCTCGTCGGCGGCTTCCTTGACGAGCTTGGCGCGCGGGTCGTAGTTCTTGTAGACCCGGTGGCCGAAGCCCATGAGCTTCACGCCCTCTTCCTTGTTCTTCACCCGCTCGACGAAGCGCTCGACGCTCTCGCCGGAATCGCGGATGCGGCCGAGCATCTGCAGCACGGCCTCGTTCGCGCCGCCGTGCAGCGGGCCGGAGAGGGCCTGGATGCCGGCGGAGATCGACGCGAACTGGTTCGCCCCGGTCGAGCCGACAAGACGCACCGTCGAGGTCGAGGCGTTCTGCTCGTGGTCGGCGTGCAGCATGAGAAGAAGGTCGAGCGCCTTCGTCATGACCGGGTTGACCTGGTAGATCTCGCTCAGCACGCCGAAGTTGAGCTTCAGGAAGTTGTCGACGAAGCCGAGCGAGTTGTCGGGGTACAGGAACGCCTGGCCGATGCTCTTCTTGTGCGCGTATGCCGCGATCACCGGGAGCTTGGCGAGCATGCGCACGGTGTTGAGCTCGACGTGCTCGGGGTTGTGCGGGTCGGACTCGGCCTCGTAGTAGGTCGAGAGCGCGGCGGTCGCGGCCGACAGCACCGACATGGGATGCGCGGTCGGCGGCAGCGCCGAGAAGAAGCGCTTGAGGTCTTCGTGCAGGAGCGTGTGACGGCGGATGCGCTCGTCGAACGACGCCAGCTCGGATGCCGAGGGCAGCTCGCCGTAAATCAGCAGCCAGGCGACCTCGAGGTAGGTGCTGTTCTTCGCCAGCTGCTCGATGGGGTACCCGCGGTAGCGCAGGATCCCCTGGTCGCCGTCGATGAAGGTGATGTCCGACTTCGTCGACGCGGTGTTGACGAAGCCGTAGTCGAGAGTGGTGTGCCCCGTCTGCTTCGTCAGCGACGCGATGTCGATGCTCGGGACGCCGTCGGTGCCTCGCAGGACCGGGAATTCGGCGGTGGAGCCCCCTACCGTCAGAGTGGCCTTGTCCTGCTGCGTGCCCGCGTCGCTCACCGCGCCTCCTTGCGATTTCTGGTCGCCCATGTGGTCGATCGCGGGAGCGGCGGCACCCGCGGTCTTCTCGACCGGTGGATGCCACGGGTATGGCCTCCGGGTCGGCACGCGCACGGAAGGTACCCGGACACAGTGCTTTTACAGCCTAGTAGGCACGCCGACGTACAGATGACACCGCCAAAGGATCCCCCCATCGAATGGAGGGATCCTCCTGATCAGCGCACCGGATGCCGTCCACCACGACGCTGCAGCCCGGGCGGGTCGGCCGGCAGCGCGCGTGGACGAGTCACCGCCCCCGCAGCTCGCGGGCTCCCGGCTCGCTCAGCCTGCCAGGCGCTCCGCCGCCGCGGCGATCCGCTCGTCCGTCGCCGTCAACGAGAACCGCACGTGGTTCGGGAAGTGCGTGCCGTAGAAATGCCCCGGTCCCACGAGGATGCCGAGGTCGGCCAGACGCCCGACGCTCTCCCACGCGTCGCGACCCTCGGTCGCCCAGAGGTACAACCCGCCCTCGCTGTGGTCGATCGTGAACCCGGCCGCCTCGACGGCGGGCTTGAGTACTGCCCGACGTCGGGCGTAGCGCTCGCGCTGCTCCTCGACGTGGGCGTCGTCGCCCAGGGCGACGGTCATCGCGCGCTGCACGGGCGCGGGGGGCATGAGGCCCAGGTGCTTGCGGCCGGTCAGCAGGCGCGTGACGAGCGCGGGGTCGCCGGCGAGGAACGCCGCGCGGTACCCCGCGAGGTTCGACTGCTTGCTGAGCGAGTACACCGACAGCACCCCGGTGAGGTCATCGCCCACGACGGCGGGGTCGAGCACGCTGGGCACGCGCTGCGCGTCCCACGGCGCCTCCCAGCCCAGCTCGGCGTAGCACTCGTCGGAGGCGAGGACGGCTCCGAGTTCGCGCGCCCGAAGCACGGCATCCCGGAGCTCGGCGACGGAGAGCACGCGCCCGTCGGGGTTTCCCGGTGAGTTGATCCAGACGAGCCGCGTGTTCTCCGGCCATTCCTGCGGATCGTCGGATGCCACGGCCTCGGCGCCGACGAGACGGGCGCCGACCTCGTACGTGGGGTAGGCGGCGCGCGGGTGAACGACCGCATCGCCCGGACCGAGGTCGAGCAGCAGCGGCAGCAGGGCCACGAGTTCCTTCGACCCCACGGTCGGGAGCACGTGCGTGGCGTTCAGTGCGGGAACCCCGCGCCGGCGGTGGTACCACTCCGCGATGGCCTCGCGCAGCGCGGGCGTCCCCGCGGTCTGCGGGTAGGCGTGCGCGTCGGTCGCATCGGCGAGGGCATCGGCGATGACGGTGGGCGTCGGATCGACGGGTGAACCGACCGACAGGTCGACGATCCCGTCAGGATGCCGTCGCGCACGCTCCGCGTAGGGGGCGACCGCGTCCCAGGGGTAGTCGGCGAGGTCGGCGACGCCCACGGCTCAGTGACTCTGCGGGGGCAGCGACGACACGACCGGGTGATCCTTGGCGATCACGCCGACCTTGGCCGCGCCACCGGGAGATCCGATGTCGTCGAAGAACTCGACGTTGGCCTTGTAGTAGTCGGACCACTCCTCGGGCAAGTCGTCCTCGTAGTAGATCGCCTCGACGGGGCAGACCGGCTCGCACGCACCGCAGTCGACGCATTCGTCGGGGTGGATGTAGAGCGACCGCTCGCCTTCGTAGATGCAGTCGACCGGACACTCGTCGATGCAGGCGCGGTCTTTCACATCGACACACGGGAGGGCGATCACGTAAGTCACGCGCCCAGTCTAATCGCGCTGCGGCGCACGGCCCTTCCGCCGAGCCGCGGACCTATGATCCGCTGGTACGAGCCGGGGCCGGGAGCCGGGAGAAGTCGGGCCACAACGCCACGAGCACCATGAGCGCGGGACCCACGACCGTCCACACGAGCGGAATCCACTCGGTCCCCGCGGTCGGGGCGGCCACGATCGCCGATCCGCCGGGGCCGACCTGCGAGAACACGTAGGTCGCGAGTGTGATCCCGAGCCCACCGGCCAGGGCGTTCACGCGGTCGCCCGTCAGGGTGCGCAGCGCGATGAGCAGGGCGGCGCTGCCGACCGTCGCGAGCAGCAGGCCCACGGGGACCGGACCGAGGAGGAACGCCTGGGTCACCGTGCCGGCCGCGCCGTAGAAGGAACCGATCGCCGCCGCGACGATCCAGCCGACGACGCGGAGAATGCCGTACTTCACGAGTCCGATCCTACGGTCGCCGCCGATGGCGCGGCTGTGAGCACGGTCGCGCGGCACACCCCCTCTGCCTCTGTTGCCCTGACACGCGAGGTCGAGGGAGCCTGGCCCGGCATGACCGGCCGCGGAAGCCCGATCGGACGGGCTGCCGGCATCAGGATCCACGAGGCGCCGCGGGTGAAACCACCGCGGCCGACTCGACTCTCGCGGGTGAATCCATGACGAACGAGGACACGTAGATGCCGGGAAAACCTCGCCCAAACGTGCTCACCCCGCCTCGCACAACCTCCCGGCGCGGTCTCGGACACGGCCGGCGAGCGGCACGCTGAGGGCATCGCTGTCGCCATGACCAAAGGAACCCTGATGAGTTCTCTCTCGCCCACGCCCCCTTCCTCGACACCCGACTCACTCGCGCAAGCCGGACCGAGCGTCTCGCGCCGCACGCTCATCGCAAGCGGTGCGTGGGCCGTCCCCGCCATCGTCACGGCGACCGCGATCCCCGCTGCCGCGGCGGCGTCCGATGCCTGGTCGATCACTATCAACTTCAACGGGCCCGACTCGCTCGAAGCCGGCGCCTCTGCGCCCGTGCAGGCAAGCGTGTTCACCGACGGAAAGCCGGCGGTCGGAACCCTCGTGACGTTCTCCTCGTCGGCGAACGTGACCATCTCGCCGACGTCGGTCCTCACCGACAGCAGCGGCATCGCCACGGCGACCTTGACGTCCACTGACCCCTGGGAGCGCCCCGGAACCTCCACCAGCGAGAACGCGCAGGCCGCATACAAGGGACACTCCGTCACCGCATCGATGGGAATACAGATCGCGGGGTCGAATGCCTACGGTCTCGGTGACAACACCAAGGGCCACCTCGGCACCGGATCAACTGCCGCGTATGGCGCGAGCGTGGAGCAACTGTCGCGGTCGTTCCGCGGGACGCTCGAGACCGTGGTGTCGGGTGCGGACTTCTCCATCGCGTGGAGCGCCGACCGCAACGTCATCTCCGTCATCGGCGCCAACGACCGCGGGCAACTGGGCCTCGGCGACAGGACCGATCGATCGACCTGGGTCGACCTCGGCGGCAGCGCGAACGACGACCCGGAGAACCGCCCCTGGTGGGGCACGTCCGACGATACCGCCCCCGTGCAGATCGCCGCGGGGCGTCAATCAGCGTACGTGCTGCTGGCGAACGGCTACCTGTACGCGTGGGGCGCCAACGAGGCCGGGCAGTTGGGGACCGGTACGACCGACGATCAGCTCACCCCCCAGCTGGTGACGTCCGGCATGGTGGCGGTCGCGGCGGGCGACGACTTCGTGATGGTCCTTGATCGCGAAGGTGTGGTCTGGGCTGTCGGCTCCGATGACCACGGACAGATCGGCGACCAAACGGTCCGCAAACTGCGGGGCATCGTGCAGATCGCGGCCGGAGACAAGACGGGCTACGCCCTCACTGAGGACGGCTACGTCTTCGTATGGGGGAGCAGTGACAAGGGTCAGTGGGGCAATGGCACGGGCGGAGACGAAGACGGTTGGAACTGGGCGACCTGGACGCATCAGGCTGGCGTCGCCGGCGTCGTCCGAATCGCCGCGGGGCATCAGTCCGTTTACGCCCTCCTCGGCGACGGCACGGTGTGGGCCTGGGGGCGCAACAACGTCGGTCAGCTGGGCGACGGCACGACCGACAACAGGAACCGGCCCATCGCCATCCCCGGCCTGCAGAACGTCGTCGACATCGCCGCGAACGGTGACAGCGCTCGCGCCCTGCTGTCCAACGGCGAGATCCGCTCATGGGGCGGCAACGGCGCGGGCATCGTCGGAGACGGAACGACCACCACCCGCACCTCGCCCGTCACCACCCCAGGCACCGATGGGGTCGCGCGTCTCGGGGCGTCGTCCACCACGGGCACGTCCTCCTACCTGCTCGTCGAGGACCGACGCGTCGAGATCATCCGCTACGACCCTACGTACCTGACGGCCGGTGAAGACGCGTGGTTCTACGCACGGGTCGCGAGCGCCCATGGCGATCCCTGGCCTGCCCAGGACATCCACTTCAACACGCCGGGCCTCACCCTGAACGCCCTCTACACCAAGGGCAACGAGGCGTACGCGCTCGTCGCGGCAGACCGGTGGACGATTCCGGGAACCGTCGTCCCTGTGCAAGCAAAGTCGGGTTACTCCAGCGACTCGCGCCTAATCAACGTGCGCGGCGCGAACGCATACGCCGTAGGCGTCAACAACTCCGGCCAGTTCGGCAGTGGACAGGCGGGGAACTGGTCATCGAAGCCGGATCAGCTCCCCCGGATCTTTCCGAAGCCGATCGTTCAGGTCGCCGCCGGAGCGGCCTTCACCCTCGTGCTGCTCAGCGACGGCACCGTGTGGTCGGCCGGGTCGAACAGCGCGGGGCAGCTCGCGGACGGCACCGGACAGCTGACGACGAGGACCACCTGGGCCCAGATACCGGGTCTGAACGACATCGTGCAGATCGCAGCCGGACGGGATTGGGCTCTGGCGCTCACTTCGGCCGACCAGGGCGGATTCGTCTTCGCGTGGGGTCGGAACGATTACGGCCAGATCGGGTCTGACAAGGTGTCGTACGACTCCGTCTTCGATACTCCGATGCTCATCCATGGGCTGAACGGTGTCGATCAGATCGCAGCCGGACGCTTCACCGGTTATGCCCTCGCAGACGGCAAAGTGGCGAGTTGGGGAGGGAATGACCGCGGTCAGCTGGGCAGGCTCGTCCTCGATGACTACACATGGCAGCCACATGTCTTGGATGACACCCTGACGGACATCTCGGCGATCACAGCCGCGGCCAGCTCGGCACACGTGCTCCTTCGGAACGGTCAAGTCTGGGGTTGGGGTGACAACGCCGTCGGGCAGCTCGGCCTCGGATGGTACGGCTCCTATAGTTTCTCCCGGAGGCCGCTGCGGGCAGAAGCGTTGACGGAAGAGGCGGCGCAGATCGCCTGCGCGGAGTTCACGGTCTTTGTCCGCACCACCAGCGGCGAGGTTCGCTCAATGGGCACGAACACGTATGGGCAACTCGGAACCGGCGAGCCGGACACCAGCCTGGCTGCCTCGGGCTCGCCCCGGACGGTCAACGGTCTCACGGACATCGTCGACATCTCCGCGGGCGTCGTGAGCGGATACGCACTGACGTCGTCGGGAACCGTGATGTCATGGGGCGGAAACGGCGACGGCCAGCTGGGCGATGGCACGCAGACGGACTCGGCGACGCCGGTCGAGATGGCCTCCATCAGGGGCGTCGTCACGCAGATCTCGCCGGCGAGTCACTCGTCGTGGACGGTCTACCCGCGCCGCGTCGCGCCAAGCCAGATCACGACGCAGTCACTGTCGGGCTTTCACGCTCCCGCCGGACCCCAGGCATCCGACGGACAGCAGCCCCCGCAGCCGACGGCTGCCGATGCTCCTGTTCTGCACGCTGCCGAGCCCGCGCCGTCCGACAACGCGCCCGGCAGCTCGTCCCCGTCTGGGACGAGCGCCAACGGCTGATCGCCCTGTCCGCGTGAAGAGACGGGCTCCCACCAATTCCCGGGCGGGAGCCCGTTCTCGCAGATGATCCGAGGGGCGGGTGCTGCGGCATCCGCCCCTCGGCCGGGACATCCACCGCGCGCCGTCTCGCTCGGCCTCATCGCCTCGCGCATCCTCGAACGTTCGAGACCGCGGCGACCATCGACTCGCCCGCGGGCCGTCAGGACGCCCAGCCCGCGAGGCGCAGCAGCGCCGCGGTCGCCGCCGCCCCCGCGACGACGACGAGGAACGGCGCGCGCACGCCCAGCAGCAGGGCGGCGACGCCGACGGCGGCCACGCGCGCATCGACCACGACCGCCTGACCCGCACCGAGCGTCTGCACGACGACCAAGGCCGCCAGGAGCGCGACGGTCAGCAAGTCGGCGACGCGCGCGGGGCGCGGCGCATCCAGCCAGTGCGCGGGCAGCAGATATCCCGTCGCCTTCAGTGCGAGGCAGATCACCGATGCCGCGAGAACGGCCGTCCACAGAGTCATGGCATCCGCCCCTCGTCGGGTGTCGCACGGGGCGACCGGTCGAGCACCCCCACCGCGACGGCCACCCCTGCGGCGGCGATGACCGGAATACCGGGCATGAGTGCGGGGGTGAGCAGGACCGCGACGACGGCGGCGCCGGCCGCGACCGCGAGAGGCTGTCGACCCCTCAGCCGCGGCCACAGCAGCGCGAGGAAGGCCGCCGCTGCGGCCGCATCCAGACCGTACGCGCGCGGGTCGCCGAGGACGTCGCCGAGGAGAGCACCGAGCAGCGTCGAAAGGTTCCAGCCGAGCCAGATCGCCACCCCGGTGACCCAGAACCCGACTCGACGCGCGCGCGGCTCGGTCTGCGCCAGGCCGACGGCGACGGACTCGTCGATCGTGAAGTGCGTCGCGCCGGCCTTGCGCCAGAAGCCTCCCGCCACCACCGGGGCCATCCGCATCGCGTAGGCCGCGTTTCGCGCACCCAGCAGCACCGCCGAGGCGATGGCCGCGGGAGCCGCGGCGACTCCTCCGGCGGCAATCACCCCGACGAAGGCGAACTGCGACCCACCCGTGAACATCAGCAGGCTCAGCACGCAGGTCTGCCAGACATCGAGACCGGATGCCACCGACAAAGCGCCGAACGAGATGCCGTACGCGCTGGTGGCGAGAGCCACGGCGAGACCTTGGCGGGCCGCGACACCCTCGGGTGTTCGGGAGAGCGAACGCATAGTCATCATCGTGAACGACATTCGCGTCGTTCGTCAAGTCGAACGTTCGCCGAGCATAATGAACGTATGACCGAGCTCGGCGACCGCATCGCGACGACGCTCCGGCGCGAGCGCGAGAGACGCGACCTCAGCGTCTCGGAACTCGGCCGGCGCGCCGGCGTCGCGAAGGCCACGATCTCCCAGCTCGAGAACGGCGGCGGCAACCCCAGCGTCGAGACGCTCTGGGCGCTGGCGAGCGCGCTCGACGTCCCCTTCGCCGTCTTCGTCGACGAGGGCATCCGCTCCCCCACCCTCATCCGCGCCGGAGAAGCAGCCACGGCGGTGCCGTCCTCGGCATCCGACTATTTGGCCGTTCTGCTGTCGGCGAGCCCTCCGCACGCCCGCCGTGACATCTACCTCCTGAGTGCCGAGCCGGGCTCGCCGCGCGTGTCCGACCCGCACCCCCGCGGCACCGTCGAGCATCTGGTGATGGTGAGCGGTCGCGGGCGGGTCGGTCCCGCCGACGCCCCCTTCGAGCTCTTCCCCGGTGATTACCTCTCGTACGCCGGTGATGCCGCGCATGTCTTCGAGGCCCTCACCCCCGGTATGAGCGCGGTGTGCGTGGTCGAGTCGCACTGACTCGCTGGCCGGTGACTCCCGCTCGACCCTGCCGGACGGGCTTCACCGACGGCATTCGGATGGACGGGCTCGCTCGATGACAGGGGTCGGTGCGCGGCGTAGTGTGCGGGTCATGTCCCGCGTCTTCGACATGACCATCTCGTCGGTCTATCCGCTGTACGTCGCGAAAGTCGAGCGCAAGGGGCGCACGAAGGACGAACTGGATGCCGTCATCCGCTGGCTGACCGGGTTCGACGACGCCGCCCTCGCGCGGCACATCGAGGGGACGACGACCTTCCGCGCGTTCTTCGACGAGGCGACGCTCAACCCGCACGCGAATCAGGTCACGGGAGTGATCTGCGGCATCCGGGTCGAAGAGATCGAGGATCCGCTGATGCACCGCATCCGCGTGCTCGACAAGCTCGTCGACGAACTCGCGAAGGGACGGCCGCTCGCGAAGGTCCTTCGGGGCGGAGAGGGCGTCTCGTCACCCGCGGGGTGAGCCCCTATCCGGGGAGAGAGCCCGCCACCAGCCGTCCGCGCGCCACGACGGCGACGACCGACTCGGCGCGGAGCGCCCCCGCGTCTTCCCAGGGACGCCCGCGGACCACCACGAGGTCGGCGGCGAAGCCGTCGGCGATGCGGCCGAGGTCGTGGCCACGGCCGATCGCGGCGGCCGCGCGCGACGTCGCCGACTGCAGCGCGCGAGCGGCATCCCAGTCGAAGACCCGCGCCATCGCGCGCAGCTCCTCCCATTGGTCGTCGAAGCCCACGTGGAAACCGTTCGCGTCGGTGCCGAGGACGAACTCCACCCCGGCCGCCGCGGCGGCGCGGAAGACGGGGTCGCGCCCCGAGACGAGCTCCTGCGCGATCTCGCGCTGACCGGGGGCCACCGGCACCGATCCATCGGCGATGCGGTCGTTGATGAGCAGGGTCGGTGCGACCGTCGTGCCGCCGGCGACCATCTGCGCCGCCAGGGCGGCGGTGAGCTTCGTCGCGTGCTCGACCGAGTCCACGCCGTGGGCGAGGGCGCGGCGGATGCCGTCCTCGGTATGGGCGTGCGCGGCGACGCGCATCCCCAGCGCGTGCGCCTCGTCGACGATCGCCGCGATCTCGGCATCCGTGTAGTTGCGCCACGACGCCTTGTCGCCGACGGAGAGCACCCCACCGCTGACGGGGACCTTGATGCCGTCGGCGCCCGAGCGCGCCCAGCGGCGCACGAGAGCCCGACAGGCGTCGGGGCCGTCGGCCACCGGCTTGCGGTCGACCACCGCGGGCGGGGTGAAGAGGTCGCCGTGGCCTCCGGTCATGTTGACCAGGCCGTGCGCGAGCACGCGAGGACCCTCGATCACGCCCGCCTCGAGGGCGCGGGAGAGCGAGAACTGGATGTCGTCCGCCGCCAAGTCGCGCACCGTCGTCACGCCCACGGCGAGCGCGCGCCGGGCGTGGGCGAGGCCGTGGAGCACCTGCTCCTCGGGGCGCGTCGTCAGCGGCCACGACAGGAAGTCGGCCGGGGTGTCGGAGGCGTTGCCGATGAGGTGGACGTGCGTGTCGATCAGACCGGGGATCACCGTCAGGTCCGCGTCGCCGGCGGACGCGGTGATGTCGACGGACGAGATCCGGCCCGCGCTCCAGCCCACCGCTCCGACGCCGCGATGCGCGTTCCCGTCCCAGATGTGGACACCGGACAGTTCATTGACGCTCACGCGATCACCTCGAGGAGTTCTGACGGGGGAAGAATCTGCCGAGGGCACGCGGCGGACGCATACGCGTCCCGGCCACCACGAGCACCGCGAGGGTGACGAGGTACGGGGCGGCCGTCGCGAGCGCGCTCGGGAGGGGCAGGACGAGGGCGGCGACCAGCAGGACCGCCCCGAGGATGAGGGACGGAACGGCCGCGCGGACCCCGAGGCGGCGGCGCAGACGCACCGCGCCGAGAACGACGAACACGGCGCCCAGGACGAACAGCATGCCGCGGAAGGTCTCCGGACGGCCGAGACCGACGGCGTCGCTGAAGCCGAACAGGGCCGATCCCGCGAAGACACCTCCCGGCATCCAGTTTCCGAAGATGAGGGTCGCGAGGCCGATGAAGCCGCGACCGGCGACCTGGTTCTCGACATAGCCCTGTGAGATGAGCACGAGGTAGCCGCCGGCGAAGCCGGCCATGCCGCTGCCCACGAGCACGGCCAGGTAGCGCGTGCGGTGCACGTGTCCGCCCAGCGCCTGCAGCGCGGCCGGCTCCTCCCCCGACGCGCGCATGCGCAGACCGAAGCGCGTGCGCCACAGCACGAACGCGGTCAGCGGGATGAGGGCGAGGCCGATGATCGCGGCCAGGGACACATCCCGGGTGAGACCGCCGACGATGCCCGCGAGGGGCGAGAGGACCGGGATGCCGGTGGCCTCGAGGTCGCGCAGAGGATCGGGGGTGCCGAAGCCGCCGGAGAGGAACGGCAGACTCACGCGCGGGACGTTGCCCTCGATGCGCGGCGAGCGCGCGACGCTGCCGCCGTCGAGTCCGCTGAAGACGATGTCGGAGAGGAAGCGGGCGAGGGCCGCGGCGAGCACGTTGATCGCGACACCGACGACGAGCTGGTTCAGGCCGAGCTCCAGGCACAGCACCGCCATCAGCAGCCCGAAGACGAGCCCGCCGACGACACCGCCGATCAGGGCGACCCACGGGCCGCCGAACCAGCCGAAGAGGCCGGCTCCCCACGTTCCGCCGATCATCATGCCCTCGAGGCCGACGTTGATGACGCCCGCGCGCTCGGAGTACAACGCGCCGACGGCCACGACGGCGATGGGGACGGTCAGGCGCAGGGCGGAGCCCCACGTCGACGAGGACGACAGGCCGGGTGCATCGCACACCCATTGCGCGATGAGGAGGAGTGCGAAGCCGAGGAGCACCCAGGACAGGACGCTGCGCGCGCGTCGGCGCGCCGAGGAGGGGGCGCGGGACGCCGCGGGGGCGGTGGTCACTGCGGTCATCTCGTCGACGCCTCCTTCGCACGACCGACGCGGGTGCGCCGGATCGCCGCCATGAGCGCCAGACGACGCTCGCCGTTCTCCACGACCCAGTAGCCGAGGGCCGAGCTCAGCAGCACGACCGCGAGGAAGAGCGTGCCGACCTCGGTGGGGAGCTTCACGATGCCGAGCACCTGGGCGCTGCGCTCCACGAACGCCAGGACCAGGGCACCCAGCGCCGTGCCGATCGGGTGCGAGCGGCCGAGCAGGGCGGCGGCGAGCCCCGTGAACATCAGGTCGGTCGGAAGGGTGCCGTCCAGCCGGTGCGCGGTTCCGAGCACGTGCGGCAGGCCCACGAGCCCCGCGATGGCGCCCGAGGCGAGAAGCGAGGTGACGATGCGGCGCCGGACCGAGATGCCGGCGGACTCCGCGGCATCCGGAGACAGGTTCGCCACCGTCACGGTGTAGCCCCACACGGTGCGCTCGTGCAGGAGGAAGAACCCGATGCCGAGCAGCACGGCGAGCGGGAGGAAACCCGAGATCTGCACGCGTCCGCCGAGGTCGATGAGCGCGGGCATCGAGCCGTTCCCGCCGATCGGCGCCGAGCCGGTGTTCTGGCCCCCGCCGGAGCGGAACACGTCGGCCAGCAGCACGGCGACGACCGTGGTGGCGATCGCGTTCATGAGGATCGAGGTGATGACCTCGTTCACCCCGCGGTACACCTTCAGCAGGGCGGGCACGAGAGCCCACGCGGCCCCGGCCGCGGCACTCGCGAGCAGCGTCAGCGGGAGGGTGATCCACAGCGGGAACGGCAGCGAGGCGGCGACGACGGCGCCCACGAGCGCCGCGACGCGGTACTGCCCGTCGACACCGATGTTGAACAGCCCCATGCGCAGCGAGAAGGCCGCCGCGATCCCGGCGAAGTACAGCGGGATGGCGTTGTTGACGGTGGATGCCAGGGACTCCGGCGTCGTGCCGTAGGTCCACATCACCTCGAAGGCGGATGCCGCGGAGTATCCGGACACGGTGAGGAACAGGGCCGTGACGACCAGCGCGAGCACGATCGCGATGACCGGGCCGGCGACGGTGCGGAGGATGCGGGCGATCATGCGGCCTCCTCCCCGCCGCGCGCGCCGGTCATGTACTCGCCGACGGTGCCCGCGTCGACGCCGCGGGCGTCGAGCTCGGCCACGATGCGTCCGCGGTGCAGCACCAGGATGCGGTCGGACAGCGCGAGGATCTCGTCGAGGTCGGCCGAGACGAGGAGGGTCGCGAGGCCGCGGTCGCGGGCGGCCGTGAGCTCGCTCCAGATCGCGGCCTGCGCGCCGATGTCGACGCCACGCGTGGGGTGGGCGGCCAGGAGCAGGCGCGGGGAGCGCAGGAGCTCGCGGCCCACGATGAACTTCTGCTGGTTTCCACCCGACAGGGTCGCCGCTCTCGTGGCGGGCCCCCCGCCGCGCACATCGAAGGCCGCGATGATCTCGGCCGCCGCCTTCGCGGCGGCGGCACGGGAGAACCAGGGCCCGCGCCGCACGGGGGCGAGCTGCTGGTAGCCGAGCACGGCGTTGTCGCGGAGGGGCAGTGGCAGCACGATCCCGTCGCGGTGGCGGTCCTCCGAGATGTAGCCCATGCCGCGGGCCCGCCGCTGAACGGTCGTCGCCGCGCTGACGTCGTCGCCGTCGAGGAGCACCGTGCCCGTGGCATCCGCTCGTCCGATGAGGGCGGCGAGCAGTTCGGACTGCCCGTTGCCCTCGACCCCGGCCACGCCGACGATCTCGCCCGCGTGCACGCGGAAGGCGACGTCGGAGAGCAGCGGGACGGCTTCGGTTCCCGCGACCGTCAGCCCGCGCGTCTCGAGGACCACCCGGTCCGAGACGGGCGACTCGCGCGGGGTCACGACGGGCATCTCGGATGCCACCATCAGCCGCGCCAGCTGGGGCGCAGTCGTCTCGGCGGGCACGGCGGTGCCGACCACCCGACCCGCGCGGATCACCGTGATGTCGTCGGCGAAGGAGAGCACCTCGTCGAGCTTGTGGGAGATGAAGATGACCGCCGCGCCGGCGCGCGTGAAGTCGCGCATCGCGGCGAAGAGGGCCTCGGCCTCGGCGGGGACGAGCACCGCGGTCGGCTCGTCGAGGATGATGATGCGCGCGTCGCGGTACAAGACCTTGAGGATCTCGACGCGCTGCCGCGTACCGACGCCGAGATCCTCGGTCTCGGCGTCGACGGGGACCGGGAAGCCGGTGCGCTCCGCGAGCTCGCCCACCTCACGGCGTGCGCGCGCTGCGTCGATCAGCACCGGCGGACCGGGTTCGTCGGCGAGGACGACGTTCTCCCACACCCGCAGGGCGGGAGCGAGCAGGAAGTGCTGGTGCACGATGCCGATGCCGGCCGCCTGCGCGTCGCGCGGCGAGCGGAAGGTCACGGGAGCGCCGTCGATCTCGATCGTCCCCTCGTCGGGGCTCTCCTCGCCGGAGAGGATCTTCATGAGCGTCGACTTGCCCGCGCCGTTCTCACCCACCACCGCGTGCACGCTTCCCGCGCGGACCGTGAGGTCGATCCGGTCGTTCGCGGTGAACGTCCCGAAGCGCTTCACGATGCCGCTCAGGCGCACCAGCACCTCCTGCTCGTCGGTCATCACAGGGCCGTCGGAACCGTGATCTTGCCGTCGACGATGTCCTTCTCGATCGCGGCGAGCTGGTCGGCGTACGCGTCGAGGAAGCCACCCGAGGTCGAGTATCCGACACCGTCGTTCGACAGGTCGTAGCGCACCTCGCCGGGCTGGAGCGAGCCGTCCAGGAACTCCGAGATCGAGGTCTTCACCGCGACGTCGACGTTCTTGATCGCCGAGGTCAGGATGAACGGCTTGATGGTGTCGGAGACCGTCTGGTAGACGTCGGCGTCGACACCGATGGCCCAGTTCTTCTTGGCATCCGTCGAGCTGGCGGCCGCTTCTTCGTAGACGCCCTGACCGGATCCACCGGCGGCCGCGTAGACGACGTCGGCGCCGCCGGCGTACATGGACGCCGCGGCCTCCTTGCCCTTCGTCGGGTCGGAGAAGCCGGTGAAGTCGCCGAGGGGCGCGAGGTAGGTCTTGTCGACGACGATCGACGGGTCGACCGACTTCGCTCCGGCCTCGAAGCCGGTGAAGAAGTTCTGGATGCTGGGCTGGTCCACTCCGCCGACGAAGCCGACGTGCTTCGAGGTCGAGGCCAGGGCCGCCGCGACCCCGACGAGGTAGGACGACTGCTCGGCCGCGAAGGAGATCGTGGTGACGTCGTCGATGACCGTGCCGGTGTCGGCGTCGACCTGCACGAAGGCGGTGTCGGGGTGGGCGGTCTCGGACATGGGCTGCTGCCACTGGAAGCCGATGCCGATCGCGAGAGACGCGTTCTGCGACAGGGCGAGGTCGACGCGGTCCTGGTAGTCGTCGGTGTTGGGGCTGGAGAGCTCCAGCGGCGCGAACGAGTCCTCCTGCTGGGCCTCGGTGAACCCCTTGTAGGCGCTGTCCATGAAGGAGAAGTCACCGGTGGTGCCGTACAGCAGCGCGATCGTCGGTCCGTCGGACGCGGCCGAGGCCGACCCGGTGTCGGCGGTCTTGCCGCCGCAGCCGGTGAGCGCCAGAGCGGCGACGGTGAGGACGCCGCCCATCGTGAGCAGGGATCGGGTCAGGGGGCGTGACATGGGGACTCCTTCGGTTCGGGTGGGGCGCAGGTCATGTAATCGATTGCACACTGGTCGGACGAATGAGGGGGATGCGACCGAGAGTCACCTTACTCATACCCGTCATTGCTGCCGATTTCAGTCGTGTTGCGGTTCGATTTCGTCACACGTGGGTTGGTAATCGATTGCGTACGCTGAGCGAGTGACCGATTCCGCGCCCTCCGACGAGCTCGCCACCCTCGCCGATGTGGCCTCCGAGGCAGGGGTCTCGACGGCGACCGTGTCGCGCGCGCTCTCGGGATCCCGACCCGTCTCCCCCGACACCCTCAAGCGCGTCCGCGCCGCCGCCGCGCGTCTCGGGTATCGCCACAACGCCGTCGCCAGCGCGCTCCGCTCGAACCGCACCCAGAGCGTGGGGATCGTCCTCCCCCGCTACGCCACGGTCTTCCTGTCCGCCCTCATCGAATCGGTGACCGAGAGTCTCGACGCCCAGGGCATCGGGGCCCTGCTCCGGTACGTCGCGCCCGACGGCGCCGACCACGACGAGCGCGTCGCCGACCTGCTCGACCGCCGGGTCGACGGGCTCATCGTCTGTCCTCCCACCATCGAAGCCTCGGGCCACGCCCAGCGCCTCTCGCACGGTCTGCCCATCGTGCAGGTGGGGCGCTTCCTCGATCCCGACACCCCCAGCGCGGTGAGCCTCGACGAGACGAGCTCGGCCGGTCTCCTCGCGCACCACCTCGCCCGCACCGGCACCCGCAAGATCATCACGGTCGGCCTCGATCCCGACGCGCCCGCTGACGCGACGCGCATCCGCTCGGTCGGGGACGCGTGCGCCGCGCGGGGCATCGCGCCCGGCGCCGTGGTGTACCGCGGCAGCGATCTGCTCGCCGGAGTGACCGCGGCGGAGGAGTTGTGGGATGCCGTCACCCCGGGCGAGACGCTCGTGTGCGCCAACGACGACGTGGCCACCGGTGTACTCACCGTCCTGCGGGCGCGCGGAGTCCGCGTCCCGGACGACGTGCAGATCGCCAGCCTGCTGCAGCTGTATCCCGACGCCCAGGGCACGCCCCTCACCTCGCTCCGGCACCCCTGGCGTCAGATGGGCGCTGAGGCCGTCGAGATGCTCGAGCACGCGCAGCGCTCGCGCGTCGCCGCGCGGCGACGCACCGCCCTGAGCGCCGACCTCGTCGTGGGCGCGAGCACCCGGACCCCTCAGGAGGAGTCATGACCGCACCCGTGGACCTCGTCATCCGTCACGCCCGCGTCGCCGCCGAGACGCACCGCCCCGCTCCGGGGTACCCCGACCTGCCGCGCGCGGACACCGCCTCGAGGGGCGGTGTCCGCGATCTGCCCGGTCACAGCATCGGTGTGAGCGCGGGACGCATCGCCTGGATCCTCCCCGACGACGAGGTCGACCTCGCGGCACTGACCGACGCGGAGATCATCGACGCAAGCGGCCTCGTCGCCCTCCCCGGTCTGGTGAACAGTCACACCCACACGCCGATGGTCATGTTCCGCGGCGCGGCCTCCGACGTCCCCACCGCCGAGTGGTTCAACGACCACGTGTGGCCCATGGAGGTCAACCTCACCGACCGCGACATCCGCCTCGGCGCGCGCATCGCGATCGGCGAGCTGCTCCTCGGCGGCGTCACCACCTTCGCCGACCATTACTTCGGCATGTCGACCATCGCCGAAGAGGTCGAGGGCTCCGGCATCCGGGCTCTGCTGGCCGACACCTTCTTCTCGTCCGAGGGCGCGGCCGGTCGCGAGCGCAGCGCGGCGTTCGCGCGCGACGCCGCGGGCTCGGCGAACGGACGCATCACCACGGCCCTCGGCCCGCACGCGCCCTACACCGTCGACGACGACGACCTGCGGGCGACGGCCCGGGATGCCGAGCGCCTGGGCGTGCGCATCCACATCCATGCCGCCGAGAACCTCACGCAGACCGCGTCCAGCCGCTCGCGCGACGGCCGCACCCCGATCGGCATCCTGCATGAGACCGGCGTGCTCGAAGCCGGCGCGCTCATCGCCCACGGCGCGGGCATCGTCGCCGAGGACGCGGAGCTGCTCACCCCCTACGCCGACCGCGTGGGTGTCGCGTCGTGCACGAAGACGTATCTGCTCCACGCGCAGGAGGGCACCACTCCCCTGCGTCTCCTTCACGACGCCGGCATCAGCGTCGGCATCGGCACCGACGGAGCCGCGGGCAGCATGACCCTCGACGTGTGGGAGAACATGCGCCTTCTCGGCATGATCGAGAAGTACGCGTCGGGGGATGCCACCTGGGCGACCTCTGCGCACCTGCTCGACCTCGCGACGCGTCAGAACGCCGAGGTGCTCGGCCTCGCCGGCGAGATCGGCGCGCTACGGCCGGGGCTCCGCGCCGACATCGTGCTCGTGGACTTCCGCACCCCGCACCTGCAACCCGTGCACGACCTCGCGCACTCGCTCGCCCTCAGCGCGCACCAGGGAGACGTGACGACCGTGATCGTCGACGGCCGGGTCGTCGTCCGGGACCGTCGGCTGCTGACGATCGATCTCGAGGAGGCTGTCGCGGAGCTCTCGGAGCGTCTTCCGGCGCTGACCGACCGCTCGCACGGACGGCGCGTCCAGGACTACGCGCCCTGAGCCCGGCCTCAGCCCGCGACGAAGCGCTCGACCTGCGCGACGGCGGCGTCGGTCACCGCGGCGAAGAGGCGCTCGCCCTTCGCCGCGGTGGCCGGACGAGGGTCTCCGAAGACCGCGCTCGCGCCGATCTCGTGCAGACGCACGGGCCGTAGTCCGAAGTCGACCGGGAACGCGGGATACTCCGGCTCCGCGCGCTCCATCCGCACGAGCTCGGGTGCGGATGCCAGCACCATCGAGGTCTCGATCTCTTCGGCGTGGTTCATCCCCGGCGCGGCGGGGGCGCTCTCGCGCACCGCGTCGGCGGCGTCGGCGAGACCGGGGTGGTCGAGCACGAGGACCCGCAGGCCCTCGGCGGCGAGGTCGCGCGCGGCAGCCGCGAGCGGGAGGCGGTTGCCGAAGTCGCCGTTGACGATGACCACGCGATCGAGGCCGGACGCCGCCGCGCCGCGGACGATGTCGAGAGCGAGGGCCCGCACGGTCTCGGGCGACAGCGATATGGTGCCCGGGTACCCCGACGTCGCCCACGTCTCGCCATAGGCGATCGCCGGCAGAAGGGCCCCGTCGCAGCGCTCCGCGACCGCCCGCGCGATGCGCTCGGCGACGATCGTGTCGGCGCTCAGGGGCAGATGCGGGCCGTGGGCCTCGAGGGCGCCCACGGCCAGCACGGCCAGGCGCCCGCCCGCCGCGACGTGTTCACGCACATCGGCGGACGAGGCACCGGCCAGTTCGAGCATCAGGCGTTGGCATCCTGGCGCTTGGCGCGCGAGGCGGCGCGGCCGCGCTCGGTCGCGTCGAGCACGACCTTGCGGATACGCACCTTCTCGGGCGTGACCTCGACGCATTCGTCGTCGCGGGCGAACTCGAGCGACTCCTCCAGCGTGAGCACGCGCGGGGGCGTCATCGACTCGAAGGAGTCCGAGGTCGACGAACGCATGTTCGTGAGCTTCTTCTCCTTGGTGATGTTGACGTCCATGTCGTCGGCGCGCGAGTTCTCGCCGATGACCATGCCCTCGTAGACCTCTTCGGTCGGCTGCACGAAGAAGCTCATGCGCTCCTGCAGGGCGATCATGGCGAACGGGGTGACGACGCCCATGCGGTCGGCGACGATCGAGCCGTTCTGGCGGGTCGTGATCGATCCCGCCCAGTCGTCGTAGCCGTGCGAGATGGCGTTGGCGATGCCGGTACCGCGCGTGATCGTGAGGAACTCGCTGCGGAAGCCGATGAGACCACGCGAGGGCACGACGAACTCCATGCGCACCCAGCCGGTGCCGTGGTTGGTCATGTTGTCCATGCGGCCCTTGCGCGCGGCCATGAGCTGCGTGATCGCGCCGAGGTGCTCCTCGGGGGCGTCGATGGTGAGGTGCTCGTACGGCTCCTTGAGCTTGCCGTCCTCGCCGCGCTTGGTGACCACCTGGGGCTTGCCGACGGTGAGCTCGAAGCCCTCGCGGCGCATGTTCTCGACGAGGATCGCGAGAGCCAGCTCACCGCGGCCCTGGACCTCCCAGGCGTCCGGGCGTCCGATGTCGACGACCTTGAGCGAGACGTTGCCGATGAGCTCGCGGTCGAGGCGGTCCTTCACCATGCGGGCGGTGAGCTTGTGCCCCTTGACCTTGCCCATGAGGGGCGAGGTGTTGGTCCCGATGGTCATCGAGATGGCCGGGTCGTCGACCGTGATGGCCTTGAGCGGGCGCACGTCCTCGGGGTCGGCGATGGTCTCGCCGATCGTGATGTCGGGGAAACCGGCGATCGCGACGATGTCGCCGGGGCCGGCGTCTTCGGCGGGGAAACGCTCGAGGGCGCGGGTCTTGAGCAGCTCGGTGATGCGGGCGTTGCTGGTGGTGCCGTCGGCGCGCACCCAGGCGACGGTCTGGCCCTTCTTGAGCGTGCCGTTGAAGACGCGCAGCAGCGCGAGGCGGCCGAGGAAGGGGCTCGAGTCGAGGTTGGTGACCCAGGCCTGCAGCGGCGCTTCGTCGTCGAACGACGGAGCGGGCACGTGCTCGAGGATCGCGCCGAACAGGGGCTCGAGGTCGTCGTTGTCGGGCAGCGCGCCGTTGTCCGGACGCGTGAGGGATGCCGCGCCGGCACGGCCGGAGGCGTAGACCACCGGCACGTCGAGCAGCGCGTCGACGTCGAGGTCGGGCACGTCGTCGACCAGGTCGGAGGCGAGGCCCAGCAGCAGGTCGTGCGCCTCCTCTTCGACCTCGGCGATGCGCGCGTCGGGGCGGTCGGTCTTGTTGACCAGGAGGATGACGGGGAGCTTGGCCTCGAGGGCCTTGCGCAGCACGAAGCGGGTCTGCGGCAGCGGACCCTCGGACGCGTCGACGAGCAGCACGACACCGTCGACCATCGACAGACCGCGCTCGACCTCGCCGCCGAAGTCGGCGTGGCCGGGGGTGTCGATCACGTTGATCGTGACGGGGACCTCGGTGTGGACACCGTTGTACTCGATCGCCGTGTTCTTGGCGAGGATCGTGATGCCCTTCTCGCGCTCGAGGTCGTTGGAGTCCATCGCGCGCTCTTCGACGTGCGCGTGGTCGCCGAACGAGCCGGTCTGGCGGAGCATGGCGTCGACGAGGGTCGTCTTGCCGTGGTCGACGTGCGCGACGATCGCGACGTTACGGAGGTCAGGACGAAGGGCGTGCGCCATGGAGGGTCTCCAGGAAAGTGAGGGGTGGCGCCCGGAATCGGGCCCTCACAGTCTACCGGGCGCCCGCAACACTCCCGGCAGCGCACGTTCAGGAAGCGCGCACGCACGCGAAAGGGGCGGGATCCCGTGGGATCCCGCCCCCGTATCGCCGAGTCGGACTCAGCTGTTCTGGAAGCCGACGATCGTCCAGTCGACGGTCTCGAACTGGGTGGCGCCCCAGTTCACGAGGCCCTGCTTGACGGCCCAGACGTTGGGCAGCGGCGCGATCGGGATGATCGGCACCGACTCCCACAGGACCTTGTCGATCTCCTGCGCGGTCTCGAGGCGCGCGGCCGGGTCGAGCTCGTTGTTCGCCTGCTCCCACAGGGGGCCGAGACGATCATCGGCGATGCCGGTGAAGTTCTGCTCCGAGTCCACCGGAGTGAACAGCGAGCGCGTAGACGAGATCGGGTAGGCCGTGCCGACCCACGAGAAGGTCACCATCTCGAAGTCGCCCGGGATGATGTAGTCGCTGAAGTAGCCGCCCACGGGCACCGAGTTCAGCTCCACGGGGATGCCGAATTCGCTCAGGTCGGCCTGGATCTGCTCGGCGCGCTGGATGTTCGTCGCGGTGTCGGCCGGAACCGTGACCGAGAACGTCAGCGGCGTGCCGTCCTTGACCCAGGAGTCGCCGTCCTTGGTGTAGCCGGCGTCTTCGAGGTACTTCGCACCCGCGTCGGTGTCGTAGGGCAGCGCCTCGTCGGTGTAGCCCTCCTGACCGGGCATGAAGATGTAGCTGCCCTGGGTGATGGCAGGGACACCCACGGGCGCGTTCGCCGTGTTGGCGATCTGCTCGCGGTTGACGATGGATGCCACGGCCTTGCGGACGTTGACGTCGGCGAGCGGGCCATCGGAGGCGCGCATGGTGATGTGCGTCCAGGTCAGGCCGTTCGAGGCCTCGATCTGGGCACCCTGCACGTTCTGCGCGGTCTGGTAGAGGTCGGCGTTGGCCGAGATCTCGACGGCGTCGATCTCACCGTTGCTGAACGAGGAGCCCTGCTGGTCCTGGCTCACCGCGCGGTAGACGATCGTCTCGAGCTTGGGGGTCTCGCCCCACCAGTTCGGGTTGCGCTCGAGCGTCGCGATCCCGGCGGTCGCGTCGATCGAGCTCACCTTGAAGGGGCCCGACGACGGCACGGCCTGCGAGGTGTAGCCGGTGTTGAAGGTCGTCGGGTCGGCGGTGACGCTGGCCTTGAGCACGGGGCTCAGCAGCGACTGCCAGTCGGCGAACACCGACGAGAAGGTGATCTTGAGGTCGAACTCGTCCGTGCCCTGCTCGACCGAGGAGACCTGGTCCCATCCGGTGGTCGAGGTGACGATGTACTCGGGGTTCGAGCCGTTGTTGGCCTTCCACATGCCCTGGTAATCGGCGACGGTGATGGGCGTGCCGTCCTCCCAGACGGCATCCGGGTTCAGCTTGACCTCGACGACCTGCGGGTCTTCGCTGACGAGCTCGGCGGAGGAGGCGTAGTTCTCGTCGACGACGGGCTCGCCCGATTCGTCGATCTTGATCGGACCGCCGCTCATCGTCGTGTAGATGTCGTTGGTGTCGCGCTCGTTGCCGTCGATCTGGTAGATGTTCCAGTTCACCGGCAGAGACGACACGGCGAGCGTCAGCGAGCCGCCGTCCTGCACGTCGGCCGCGTCAGCGCGCACCCACGCGGTCGAGGGCAGGGAGTTCTGGTCGTCGGGGTTCGCCGACGGGGCCGCGGTGTTGCCCGGCGCACAGCCGGCGACGGCCAGGGCGGCGGCGCTCAGCAGCGCGAGTGCGCCGAGAGCCTTCGCTTTGCGGATCATGTGATCAGTCCTCTCGTTGGTGATCGGGGAGGGTCTGCGACGACATGGTGCCGTCGGCCGCAGACGTTCGGGGGGACGCGGCCGATGCCGTCTCGAGGACGAGGTCGGAGCGCTCGGCGTAGTGGCACGCCACCTCGGAGTGCGCCGAGGGGCGCAGACCGGGGTCGTCGGAGTCGCACCGACGCCGGTCGGCGTCGGGCAGCAGGCGATACAACGGGCACCGCGTGCGGAAGCGGCATCCCGAGATCTCCTGCGTGGGGCTCGGCAGATCGCCGTCCAGCAGGATGCGGGTGCGTGAGCGCTCGATCCGCGGATCCGGGATGGGCGCCGCCGAGATGAGGGCCTTGGTGTACGGATGCCGCGGGTCGTCGAACACCGCGTCGACCGGGCCCTGCTCGACGATGCGCCCGAGGTACATGACCGAGACGTCGTCGGCGATCTGACGCACGACCGCGAGGTCGTGGGCGACGAACAGGAAGGACAGGCCGAGGCGCTCCTTGAGGTCTTCGAGCAGGTTGATCACGCCCGCCTGGATCGACACGTCGAGCGCCGAGACGGGCTCGTCGAGCACGACGACGGCGGGGTCGGTCGCGAGCGCACGGGCGATGCCGATGCGCTGACGCTGGCCGCCCGAGAACTCGTGCGGGTAGCGGTCCGACATCGCCGGGTCCAGGCCCACCAGCTCCAGCAGCTCGGTCATCTTGCGATCGCGTTCCGCGCGCGCAACGCCCTGCACCAGCAGGGGCTCGGTGATGACCTCGCCCACCGGCAGGCGCGGGTCGATCGCGCCCATCGGGTCTTGGAAGACGATCTGGATGCCCTTGCGCAGCTGCGCCTTGTCTTTGCGGCTCACGGTCGCGACGTCGGTGCCGTTGATGCGGATGCTGCCGCTCTGCGGGGCGACCATCTCCATGATTTCGAGGATGGTCGTGGTCTTCCCGCACCCGGACTCCCCCACCAGCCCCATCGTGCGACCGGGCTGGATCGAGAACGAGACGCCGTCGACCGCGCGCACCGTGCCGACGCGCCGCGGGAAGACGGCGCCCTTCATCAGCGGGAAGTGCTTGGTGAGGTCGGTGACCTCGACCGCCGGCGTGACATCGGGCCGCAGCGGCGGGATCTCGCCCAGCGGCTCGGGGCGGGGGAAGATGTCGGGCCGCGCAAGGGCGCCGGAGGCGATCTCGCCGGCGCGGATGCACGCCGAGACGTGGTCGGAGTCGGCGCCGTGCACGACGAGCTCGGGCTCGACCTCGCGGCACGCATCGATCGCGATCGGGCAGCGCGCGGCGAACGGACAGCCCGTCGGCAGGCTCGCCAGGGACGGCGGTCGCCCCTCGAGCGGAACGAGCCGGTGCGACCCCGCGGTCTGCATGTTGGGGACGGAGCGCAGCAGGCCCACCGTGTACGGCATGTGCGGGTCGTGGAAGATCTCGTCGACCGAACCGCGCTCGACGAGCGTGCCCGCGTACATCACCGCGACGCGATCGGCGTGACCGGCGACGACGCCGAGGTCGTGCGTGATGAGGACGACCGCCGCCCCGGTCACCTCGCGCGCCTTCTGCAGCACGTCGAGGATCTGCGCCTGGATCGTCACGTCGAGCGCCGTGGTCGGCTCGTCGGCGATGATCACGCGCGGGTCGTTCGCGATCGCCATGGCGATCATCGCGCGCTGGCGCATGCCGCCCGAGAACTCGTGCGGGTACGCGCGGGCCCGGCGCTCGGCATCCGGGATGCCGACGAGCTTGAGCAGCTCCACCGACCGGGCGTGCGCGGCCTGGGCCGACAGCGCGCGGTCGTGCAGCCGCAGGCCCTCGGAGATCTGGTCGCCCACGGTGTACACCGGGGTCAGTGCGGACAGCGGGTCCTGGAAGACCATCGCCAACTCGGCGCCGCGGATCTTCGACAGCTGGGCGTCGTTCATCGAGAGCAGCGAACGCCCGTCGTAGAGGATGTCGCCCTCGACGCGCGCGTTCGACGGCAGCAATCCCATCACCGCGAGCGAGGAGACGCTCTTCCCGGAGCCGGACTCGCCGACGATCCCGAGGAACTCCCCCTCGTGCACGTCGTACGAGATCCCGCGCACGGCGCGGACGTCGCCGCCCTCGCGCTGCGGGAAGGTGACGCTGAGGTCGCGGACCGACAGCAGAGGGGTGCGTCCGGTGGAGGACAGCAGGGTGGCGGAACGGGTGTCAGTCACGGTTCGCTCCCGAGGTGGGGTCGATGGCGTCGCGCAGGGCGTCGCCGATGAGGCTGATGGCCAGGAGCAGCACGATCAGCACGCCGGCGGGGTACACGAACAGCCAGGGGCGGGTCACGGCCGCCGACGTGCCGGCGGCGAGCAGTGTGCCGAGCGAGACGTCGGGCGCCTGGACGCCGAAGCCGAAGTAGCTGAGCGAGGTCTCGGCCATGATGGCCGCGACGATGCCGAGGGTCGCGTCGATGATGAGCAACGACGCGATGTTGGGGATGATGTGGCGACCGAGGATCTTGCGCGTCGGCATGCCCATGTAGCGAGCCGCGCGCACGAAGTCGCGGTTGCGCAGCGAACGCGTCTGGTTGCGCACCACCTGGGCGAGGATCATCCAGCTGAACACCGCGAGGAAGAACGTCAGCGCCAGCCAGGACAGGCCGCGCGTCAGCGGGCTGAGCAGCACGAGGATGAAGAACGAGGGGATGACGAGCAGCAGGTGGATGAGCCACCCGATGACCGCGTCGATCTTCCCGCCGAGGTATCCGGCGACCGAGCCGACGGCGGCGGCGATCAGCGTCGCGCCGATGCCGGCGAGGGCGCCGATGATGAGCGACTTCTGCAAGCCGACGAGGGTCTGGGCGTAGATGTCCTGACCGATGCCGTTCGTGCCGAACCAGTGCAGCTGGGTGGGTCCCAGGCCGACGTTGAGGAAGTCGCGCTCCGTGGCGTCGTAGGGGTAGACCAGGGGCCCGATGAAGGCCCACAGCACGATGAACACGAGGATGCTCGCGCCGACCCAGAAGCGGGGCATCTTCCGCAGCCGGGCCCGCACGAGCGCTCCGCGGGAGAGCGCCTTGCGTTCGCGGGTCACGGGGCTGGTGGCGACGAGCGTGCCGTCCACAGCCTCTTCCTGCATCGTCATGTCAGCTCCTCACTCTCGGGTCGAGTGCGGCGTAGAGCACTTCGGACAGGGTCGACGACAGCAGCACGAGCACCGCGACGAAGAGGGTCGAACCGGCCACCGCGTTGATGTCCTGCTGGGTCACGGCGTTGAGCTGGAACTGCCCCATGCCGCGCCACGAGAACACGATCTCGAGCATGGTCGAGCCCGCGATCAGGGTGCCGAAGCTGTAGGCGAAGAACGTCGACATCGGGATCAGCGCGATGCGCACGCCGTGGCGGAAGAGCGCCTGCGTGCGCGGCAGTCCCTTCGCGCGCGCGGTGCGGATGTAGTCGGCGCCGAGGACGTCGAGCATCATGCTGCGCTGATAGCGCGAATAGGACGCGGCACTGATGAGCACGAGCGCGATCGTGGGCAGCAGCAGATGAACGGCGCGATCGGCGACGACCGGCCAGAAGCCCTCGATGCCGGCGGTGTACTCGCCCGTGAAGCGGATGACCTGCGTTCCGAGGGCGTTGTTGAACCCGGTCGCGGCGATCATGAGCAGCACGCCGATCACGAAGGTGGGCGTCGCGAACACGAGGTACGAGGCGTACGTCGTCACCTGGTCGCTCGCGCGGTACTGCCGCACGGCTCCCCACACGCCCACGAGCACGCCGACGACGGCGCCGATGAGCGAACCGATGAGCAGCAGACGCAGGCTCGTGCCGGCGCGGGCGGAGATCTCGGCCATGACGTCCTGGCCGCCGATGGTGGAGCCGAGGGAGAACTTCGTGAACAGGTTCACGAGCCAGTTCCACAGTCGCACGAGGATCGGCACGTCGGGGTTGGCCCCGAGCGCGTTCAGACTCGCGATGATCGAGTCCTCCGGCGGCCGCGGGTTCATGCCGTAGAAGCGATCCTGGGGTCGCAGCAGCGCGGACCCGAGCACGTACGCGAGGCAGGTCGCCAGCAGGCTCAGAACCGCGTAGTTCAGGAACCGGCGCAGGACGTACAACGTCATGAGGCGCGCAGGCCTGTCCGGAACATGTCGATGATCTGCATGGTGGTCCTCTCGCCTTCGAGATCCCCGCCGATTCTTTCGCCTGGCTAAGGATCTTCAGAGACCCTACGTCGGCACCTCGCGGAATGTGTGCCGGGGGAACACACTTTTCACGACCGTAACAAAGCCCTTACATGGCGCTTTGTCACGAGCGGTTGATGCTGGCGCAGCACTGCGCTCAGCGGACACCGCCGGAAATGAACAAAGCGATAATAACCCAGAGGATCAGAACCACCAGGGAAATCAGCGAAGGAATGTCCCAGAAACGACGAACGACGCCGCCGGCGGTCGCATTCGTGCGGGCGGACTCCCACGCGTCCTGGATGATCTGAAGATCACGGATGGCGGGGGGCTCGCGCCGCCCCCGCTCGTCGTCACGGCGAAGCGCGGGGCGCCCCGGTCGTCCGGCCACCGGGCCCCCGAAGGCCTTCACCACCCGCGGTTCGTCGGTGCGCACCTCGAGCTGCCACCGCATGTCGATGTCGCTCACGCGCGCCCACGCGATCTCGGTGACGCGCAGAGGATTGTGGATGCGGATGCCGCGGGCGTCGATGCGCACGTGCGGGGCGAACAGCAGGGCGTACACGCCCCACAGCGCCAGCAGCACCCAGGGCGCGAGGAGCAGCATCTCGCCGACGCCGGCGCGGAGCGCGGCATCCCCGAGGAGGACGACCGCGAGCACCGCGCCGAGCACGAGCCCGAAGAGGGAGGACGGGGCGCGGAACACCCGTGGGTGCTCCGCGCCCCGGAAGCGCTCGTCGCGCGTCACGCGCCGCCCAGCTGGAGGGAGGCGCCGGGGATGGCGTCGAGGAGACGCCGCGTGTACTCCTGCGACGGCTGCGCGAAGATCTCGTCCACGGTGCCCTGCTCGACGAGCTTGCCCCGCTCCATGACGCACACCAGGTCGGCGGCGACACGGACGACGGCGAGGTCGTGCGTGATGAACAGGTACGTGAGACCGAGCTCGGACTGCAGCTCCGCGAGCAACTGGAGGATCTGCGCCTGCACGAGCACGTCGAGCGCCGAGACGGCCTCGTCGAGCACGAGGATGTCGGGCTTGAGCGCGAGCGCGCGCGCGATGGCGACACGCTGACGCTGACCACCGGACAGCTCGTTCGGGTAACGCGACGCCAGTTCCTGCGGCAGGGCGACCTGCTCGAGCAGCTCCTCCACCCGCTCGCGACGCGAGGTGGTGTCACCCACCTTGTGGATGTTGAGCGGCTCGGCGATGAGGTTGCCGATGCTGCGCAGCGGGTCGAGCGAGCCGTAGGGGTCCTGGAACACGGGCTGCATGCGGCGACGCAGGGCGAAAGTGTCCTTCGCGCTGAGCCTGCCGGTGTTCACGCCGTCGACCTCGATCGACCCCGAGGTGGGCTCCTCGAGCTTGAGCACCATCTTGGCGATGGTCGACTTGCCCGAGCCCGACTCCCCCACGAGCGCCAGCGTCTTGCCGCGCGGGATCTCGAACGAGACCCCGTCGACTGCGCGGAACTGCTCGCTGCGGAACCCGCCCTGGCGGATCTTGTACTCCTTGACCAGGTCGGTCACCTTCACGGTCGCCGGAGCGTCGAGGTCGGCCTCGCGAAGGATGCCACGGTCCTCCGCCTTCGCCTGGATGCGCTGCGACGCGATGCTCGGCGCCGCGGCGACCAGCCGCTGGGTGTACGGGTGCTGCGGGTTCTCGAGGATCTCGCGGCTCGGACCCGACTCGACGATCTCGCCCTGGTTCATCACGACGATGGTGTCGGCGCGCTCGGCGGCCAGACCCAGGTCGTGCGTGATGAGCAGCACCGACGTGCCGCGCTCCCGCGTGAGGGACGCCATGTGATCGAGGATCACGCGCTGCACCGTGACGTCGAGGGCCGAGGTCGGCTCGTCGGCGATCAGGAGCTTCGGATCGGCGGCGAGGCCGATGCCGATGAGCGCACGCTGACGCATACCGCCCGAGAACTGGTGCGGGTACTGGTGCAACCGGCGTTCGGCATCGGCGAGACCGGCCTGCTTGAGCACCTCGATAGCGCGCTTCTCGACCTCTTTCCGGCCGGTGGCGATCCCGTTCGCGCGGATCGCCTCCTTGACCTGGAAGCCGATGCTCCACACCGGGTTGAGGTTGGACATCGGGTCCTGGGGGACGTATCCGATGTCCTTGCCGCGGACGGACTCGAACTGCGACGAGGTCAGGCCCGTCAGCTCGCGTCCGTCGAGCGTGATGCTGCCGCCGGTGACGTGACCGGTGCCGGGGAGCAGCCCGATCACCGCGGAGGCGGTGGTGGACTTGCCCGAACCCGACTCGCCCACGATGGCCACCGTCTGGCCGGGGTAGACGTCGAGGCTCACGCCGTGCAGGACCTGGCGGGAACCGCCCTGACCTTCGAAGGCGACCTTGAGGTCGCGCACGGACAGCAGCGGCGTCATGGTGGCGTCGCTCATCGGCGGGCCCTCGCTCTCGGGTCGATGGCGTCTCGGATGAGCTCGCCCAGCATGATGAACGCCAGCACCGTCACGGTCAGCGCCAGCGACGGCCAGATCAGCGCGGCCGGCGCGACGCGCAGCGACTGCTGGGCCTGGCTGATGTCGTTACCCCACGACATGGTGTCGCCGCCGAGGCCGACACCGAGGAACGACAGGGTCGCCTCGGCCACGATCGCCGCCGCGAGGCTGATGGTCGTGACGACCAGCAGAGGGGCGATGGCGTTGGGGATGACGTGGGTGAGCAGCGTCTTGAAGCGCGACTGCCCGAGGGCCTGGGATGCGGCGACGTAGTCCGCCTGACGCACACGCAGCACCTCGGCGCGCACGACGCGTGCCGTGGAGGCCCACGCGAACCCGCCGATCGCGAACGCCAGGGTGAAGACGTTGCGGTACTGCGAGAACACGCTCATGACGACGATCGCCGCGAGGATGTAGGGGATCGAGAAGAAGATGTCGCCGACGCGCGAGATCACCGCGTCGAGCCATCCACCGTAGAAGCCCGACAGCGCGCCCATGATGAGGCCGATGATCGTGCCGATCGCCGTGGCGAGCAGACCCACCGACAGCGAGGTGCGCGCACCCCACACGATGCGGGAGAACGTGTCGCAGCCCTGGAAGGTGAAGCCGAGGATGTGACCCGCGGTCGGGCCGCCGTTGCTGTTGGACAGCTGGCAGTCGTTGTTCGGCGGCACCTGGGTGAACAGCGTCGGGAACGCCGCCATCAGGATCACGACGGCCATGACGGCCAGGGCGATCCAGAAGGTGGGCCGACGGCGCAGGTCGCGCCACGCGTCGAGCCAGAGGTTGCTCTTGCGGGCGGCGACGCGCACGGCGTCGACCGAGATGGTCTCGGTCTTGATGGGGGCGACGAAGTGCGGCGCCGGGAAACGATTACTTGACATAGCGGATCCTCGGGTCAAGGAGACCGTACAGAAGGTCGACGACGAGGTTGACCAGCACGTAGATGATGACGAAGACGGTCACGAAGGACACGACCGTGGGGCCCTCGCCGCGGATGGTCGCCTGGTAGAGCGTGTTGCCGACGCCGGGGATGTTGAAGATTCCCTCGGTCACGGTCGCGCCCACCAGCAGCACACCGAAGTTGGTCGCGGAGTTGGTGATCACCGGGATGAGCGAGTTGCGCAGCACGTGCACGGGGATCACACGACGACGCGAGAGACCCTTGCTGTAGGCGGTGCGCACCCAGTCCTGGTTGAGCGTGTCGATGACCGACCCGCGCATCAGGCGCATGCTCGTCGCGAAGAGGCTCAGGCCCAGGACGATCGCCGGGAGGATGAGATCCCCCCACCCGTTCTGGGCACCGACCGTCGGGCGGAACCACCCGAGTTGGACGGCGAGGAAGTACTGCGCGAGGAAGCAGGCCACGAAGATCGGCAGGGCGACGAACAGGAGCGCCACGATGAGGGCGACGTTGTCGAACAGCTTGCCCTTGCGGATGGCCGAGATGGTGCCGACGACGATGGCGAGCACGAACTCGATCGCGAGGGCCATCACGGCCAGTCGAGCCGTCACCGGCAGGGTGCGGGCGAGGACCTCGTTCACGGACTGGCCGGAGAAGGTCGTCCCGAGGTCGCCCTGGAAGATGCCGCCGAGGTACAGGAAGTACTGGACGATGAAGGGCTGGTCGAGGTGGTACTGCGCGCGCAGGGCTTCGACGACCTGCGGGGCGGGGGTCTTGTCGCCGAAGAGCCCGAGGATCGGGTCTCCCGGCATGGCGAAGACCATGAAGTAGATCAGCAGCGTGGCCCCGAAGAACACGGGGAGCACCTGCAGCAGACGTCTGAGGATGTAGCCGAGCATCCGCTCTCTTTTCGAACGTGGGAAACGCCTCATCGGACGTCACGTGGGGGGCCGGGCTCAGAAGAGCCCGTGCTGTTTTATCACACGTCGTGATGAGGCCTGGCTGGCAGACCGCGAGGCGGTGACGAATCCGTCACCGCCTCGCGGCCAGAGATCGGAAGGGTTACTTCGTGATCTCGTAGTACAGCGGAACCGAGTTCCACCCGAACTTGACGTTGTTCACGCCGTCGGCGAATCCGCCGGTGACGTTGGAGTACCAGAGCGGGATGGCGGGCAGGTCCTGGAGCAGGATCTCCTGCGCCTTCTGGAAGTCGGCGTTCTGCGCGTCGACCTCGGTCTCGGCGATACCGGTCGAGAGCAGGCTGTCGAACTCGGGGTTCGAGTAGTCACCGTCGTTCGACGAGGCGTCGGTCGCGTAGAGCGGTCCGAGGAAGTTGTACAGACCGGGGTAGTCGGCCTGCCAACCGGTGCGGAAGGCGGTCTGGATGCTGCGGTCGGTGATGGCCGAACGGGCTTCCTTGAACGTCGGGTAGGGAGCGCCCGACGCGTCGATGCCGAGGGTGTTCTTGATCGAGTTGGTCACCGCGTCGACCCAGGTCTGGTGACCACCGTCGGCGTTGTACGCGATCTGGAAGGTACCGGTCCAGGGCGAGATGGCGTCGGCCTGGGCCCACAGCTCCTTCGCCTTGGCCTCGTCGTACTGCAGCACGTCGGCGCCGGTGAGCGAGTCCGACCAGCCGTCGATGACCGGCGAGGTGAAGTCGCTGGCCGGGGTACGGGTGCCCTGGAAGATCGTCTTCGTGATCTCGTCGCGGTTGATGGCCATCGACAGCGCCTGACGACGCAGCTTGCCCTCTTCGCCGCCGAAGTGCGCGAGGCGCTCCGGGATGGTGAACGACTGGAACACCGCGGCCGGCTGGTTGACCGCGCGGTCGCCCAGGTCGGACTCGAAGGTCGCCTGCGATGCCGGCGGGATCGCGTCGATCACGTCGACGTTGCCGCCGAGGAGGTCGGCGTAAGCGGCATCCTGGGATGCGTAGAAGACGACCGTCAGGCCGCCGTTGGCGACCGTGCGACCACCCTGGTAGTCGTCGTTCTTGACGAGGTCGATCTGCACGTTGTGCTGCCATGCGCCGTCGCTGGCGAGCTTGTACGGACCGTTGCCGATCGGGTTCTCACCGAAGGCGGCCATGTCGTCGAACGCGCTGTCGGGCAGCGGGAAGAACGCCGAGTAGCCCAGGCGCAGCGCGAAGTCGGCGGCGGGCTTGGACAGGGCGATCGTGAAGGTGTAGTCGTCGACCTTCTGCAGACCGGTCAGCTCCGAGTCGGCGTCGTAGCTGAAGCCGACGATGTCCTCGAAGAAGTAGCTGTTCAGCTGGTTGTTCGACAGCTGAGCGCCCCAGTTCCAGGCCTTGATGAAGTTGTCGGCCTTGACCTCGGTGCCGTCCGTGAACTTCTGGCCCTTCTTCAAGGTCACCGTGAGGTTCTGCGCGTCGTTGGTGACGATGGACTCGGCCATGTCGTTCACCGGGGCGCCGTCGGCGTCGTAGTAGACCAGACCCGCGAAGATCGAGTCGAGGATCTTGCCGCCGCCGACCTCGTTGGTGTTGGTCGGGATCAGCGGGTTCTGCGGCTCCGAACCGTTGGTCCGGATGATGGCCGAGGCGTCGCCGCCCGAGGCCGAGCCGCTGCCGCCGTTGTCTCCGCCCGAGCAGCCGGCGAGCATGAGCCCGACAGCTCCCAGCAGGGCGAGACTGGAGAGGGCAATCTTGTTGCGCTTCACAGTTCCTCCAGGGAAGGGATGATCATCGCCCGGGCAGAGTTTTCACGCAGCACAAGATGCGGGGAAATCCGTTCGGGCAGGATGAGAACACACTAGGCACGTTTACCCAGGTGCCCCAAACTTCTTGGATAAACGTTACAGAGGATTTACTCGGGAGGCCCTTGATGTGGCAATCTGACAAGTCGTCGCGCCCCACGGGTCCCGCGGACTGGTCATATCCTCCGACTCTGGCGGCGTCCGAACGGTACGCGCGCTCGCGTCTGATCTGGGAGATCGCGCTGGTGCTGCTGATCAGCGTGGGCCAGTCGGCGATCTATTCGGTGGTGTCGTTCGTGAGAGCGGCGACCCGTGCGCCGATCTCCCAGCAGCAGACGCAGCTGAATCCGTCGCGCAGCGCCGAGCCCCTGTGGGACGCGATCTACCAGTTCCTCGACATCTTCTTCTCGCTCGCTCTCGTCGCCCTGGCGCTGTATCTGCTGTGGGAGCCGGCCAACAAGGCTCTGCGCCGCATCGGCCTGGATTTCCGCCGCCCGGGCTCCGACATCGCCCGGGGGCTGCTCCTGGTCGCGCTGATCGGCGCTCCGGGCATCGGGGTCTACGCGATCGGCCGGGCCATCGGGCAGAGCATCACGGTCGTCCCCGCGCCGCTGGACTCGTCGTGGTGGGTCATCGCCCTGCTCGTGCTGGCGGCGCTGCGGGCCGGATTGACCGAGGAGGTCATCTTCCTCGGATACCTCTTCGACCGCCTCCGCCGGCTCGGGTGGTCGTGGACGGGCATCATCGTCTCCACCGCGCTGCTGCGCGGCAGCTACCACCTCTATCAGGGCTGGCCGTCGGCGCTGGGCAACGTGGTGATGGGCCTCGTGTTCGGGTGGTGCTACAAGCGCTGGGGGCGGGTCATGCCGCTCGTCGTCGCCCATACGGTCATCGACATCGTCGCCTTCGTCGGCTACCCCCTGGCCGCGGCGTGGTGGCCGGGGATCTTCGCCCCGCCCGCGTCGACCCCGACGCCCACCGCGACGCCGTCGCCGACGGCCTGAGGCTCGCGGCGACAGGTCCCGCAGCGTGCCGTGACGGCATCCGGGATCCGACCTCAGCGCTGCGGCGGGGACCAGGTCCAGAACGCGGGGGGCACCCCGTCGGGCTCGGAGGTGTAGGCCACTCCCCCGACGCCCTCGGCGGTGACGACCGCGCCCGTGCGCTCGAGCAGGGGCACCCCGGCGTAGGCGGCGAAGAGCGAGCGGTCGATCTCCTTGGCCTCGGACAGCACGTCGACCGGATCGGTGTGGACGGTCAGCTCGTCGAACAGCGCGTTCGTCTGCGCCCCCTCGATCCCCTCGGCGATGCGGTCGCGCGCCGAGCGGTAGAGGCTCTCGTCCTCTCCCACCCAGGCCAACGTGGCATCCGCCTCTTCGGGAGTGGTCGCCAGGCGCACGGCGATCCCGGCACGGGCTCCCATCGACACCAGTCGAGGGAAGACCTGCGCCGAGACGTCGTCGGTGGTGTCGTAGGCCACGCGCAGCACGGCCGCACGATCGCCCAGGGCACTGCGCGCGCCGTCGACGTCGCTCCCCGTGCCGGGGGCGCCGTTGCCGGAGACGAGGTCGGCGTAGAGCGAGCCCGCCGCGGGCGACGACAGGAACGACTGCAGGGGCTGCGCGTCGGGGCGCACCGCGCCGAGGACGTCCTGCACGAGGGAGCCGCGGTCGATCGCGAGCGTCATGGCCTGACGGAGGTCGGATGCCGTCCCCTCGGCGAACCGCAGGTGCAGCGTCTGGGTGGTCGGACCGACCTGCACCTGGTATCCGGCCTCGGTCAGGGTCTCGTTCTCCGCCACGTCGATGTCGCCGACGTTGGCCACGTCGACCTGACCCGCCTCGACCGCGGACAGCTGGGCCGCACGGTCGGCGAAGAAGCGGACGGTCAGCTGCTCGAGCCCCGGGAAGTGGGCGCCCTGATACGAATCGCGGCGCGCGAGCTGAACCGTGTCGGCGGTGATCTCGGTCACCGTCCACGGTCCGGCCGAGACGACGCTGGCGGGGTCGGGGGTGGAGCCGGGCGCGATGTCGAACCCGGTGTTCCAGGTCTGAGCCGCGGCGAGCAGCACCGGGTTCGGTGTACGCGGCTGTTCCGGGTCGCCCGCGGGAGTGGTGAGGATCGCGGTGAGCAGATCCTTGACGCTGACGCCTGCTCGCTGTGCGATGACGTGGACGGGCCGGTCGAGCAGCCACTGACGGTTCCAGTCGGCGAACGGCTGCTCGTAGGTGAGGGTGAGGGTGTCGTCGGCGCGGTCGATGCTCGGGCGGGCGGTCCGTGCATTCGGGTCGGCGGGCATGGCCGTGTTGAAGTACCGCGTGCCCGAGACGATCTGGCCGGTCGCGTCGTAGGTCGCGTCGTCGAAGTAATGCGAGGTGACGGCCCAGCCGAACAGCAGGTCGTCGAGGGTCACCGGGGTGCCGTCCGACCACACACGGTCGGAGAAGAGCTCGTAGCTCACCTTGAGCGGGTCGCCCTGCACGCGGGTGATGCGGCCCAGACCGTCGTTGGGCACCACCTGGAGGTCGCCGTCGAGCGAGCCGAGCCGCTCGTCGAGGAGCGCGGACAGGGCGCGGTTGGCGGGGGTGTTGCCCGTGGCGCTGGCGGCGTTGAGGCTGGTCAGCGACCCCACGACGCCGAGGGTCAGGCTCGTGGGCGCTTCTTCGACCGGAGCCGGGGCGGGCTCGGGGGCCGCGCACCCGGCCAGGACGACACCGGCGGCCATCAGAAGGGCCAGCAGCCGTCCCGCCCCGCGTCGTCGAGTCGGTCGAGGAACGTCGTTCAGCCCACGGTGCAGCACAGGGGCACTTTACTAAACGCCTCCTGTGGGATCCCCGGGCCGCGCGCGCCCGTCGACGCCGGGCCGCGCCCCGGACGGGCGCGCGAACGGCGCGGCACGGTGCGGCCGAGGGGCCGGGCACGCTAGACGCGGCGACGGCCCCGGATGCCGGGAACCGCCGCCGCGTCGGATCGTCAGGCGAACGCCTCCGGAGGGGGGCACGAGCACACCAGGTTGCGGTCGCCGTAGGCCTGGTCGATGCGGCGCACCGGGGGCCAGTACTTGCCGCGGATGAGCGAGCGCACGGGGTATACGGCGGTCTCGCGCGAGTACGGGTGCTCCCACTCCCCCACCACGACCGTCTCGGCGGTGTGCGGGGCGTTCACGAGAGGGTTGTCGTCGGCGGGCCACTCCCCCGCGGCGACCGCGAGGGCCTCCTGCTTGATCGCGATCATGGCATCCACGAAGCGGTCGAGCTCGGCGAGGTCTTCGCTCTCGGTCGGCTCCACCATCAGGGTGCCGGCGACCGGGAACGACATCGTCGGGGCGTGGAAGCCGTAGTCGATGAGGCGCTTCGCCACATCGTCGACGGTGACGCCGGTCTGCTCCTTGAGGGGACGCAGGTCGAGGATGCACTCGTGTGCGACGAGGCCCCCCTCACCGGCGTACAGCACCGGGTAGTGCTCGCGCAGACGCGTGGCGATGTAGTTGGCCGAGAGCACCGCGGCGGCCGTGGCCTGGCGCAGACCCTCGGCGCCCATCATGCGCACGTAGGCCCACGAGATCGGCAGAATGCCGGCGGAGCCGTGCGGAGCGGCAGACACCGGGCCCCCGTCGAACGTGCCGCCGGCGTGCTCGGCGCGCTGCGAGAACGGGTGCGAGGGCAGGAACGGCGCGAGGTGCGCCTTCGCCGCGACCGGACCCACGCCCGGACCTCCGCCGCCGTGCGGGATCGCGAACGTCTTGTGGAGGTTCAGGTGCGACACGTCGCCGCCGAGGTCGCCGAAGCGGGCGAAGCCGAGCAGGGCGTTGAGGTTCGCGCCGTCGACGTAGACCTGTCCGCCGGCGTCGTGCACGGCCTGCGTGATCTCGAGCACGTCGTGCTCATACACCCCGTGAGTGGAGGGGTACGTGATCATCAGGGCCGACAGCTCCGCCGCGTGCTGCGCGATCTTCGCGCGGAGATCGCCGAGGTCGACGTTGCCGGCCTCGTCGCACGCGACGACGACGACCTTCATCCCCGCCAGGATCGCCGAGGCGGCGTTCGTGCCGTGCGCCGACGACGGGATGAGGCATACCGTGCGCGCGGTGTCGCCGTTCGCGAGGTGGTAGCCGCGGATCGCGAGCAGGCCCGCGAGCTCGCCCTGCGAGCCGGCGTTGGGCTGCAGCGACACCGCGTCGTAGCCGGTGACCTCGGCGAGCCAGCGCTCGAGCTGCTCGATCATCTCGAGGTACCCGTGCACGTCGGCTTCGGGCGCGAACGGATGCACGCGCGAGAACTCGGGCCACGACACCGCTGCCATCTCGGTCGCCGCGTTGAGCTTCATCGTGCACGAGCCCAGCGGGATCATGCCGCGGTCGAGCGCGTAGTCGCGGTCGGCGAGCGTCTTGAGGTAGCGCATCATCGCGGTCTCGCTGCGGTGACTGTGGAACACCGGGTGCGTGAGGTACTCGTCGTCGCGGTGGAGGGCCTCCTCGACCCCGCGCAGCGCCTCCCCTTCGGACAGTTCCTCGCTCGCGAAACCGAAGGCGTCGAGGATCGCCGAGAGATCGGCATCCGTCGTCGTCTCGTCCACCGACACGCCCACGGTCGCATCGTCCACCCACAGCAGCTGGTAGCCGCGCTCGCGGGCGCGATCGACGACGTCCTGCGCGCGCCCCGGCACGTGCACGCGCACGGTGTCGAAGAACGCGTCGCTCGCGAGGGTGAGGTCGTACGAGCGCAGAGCGGATGCCAGGGCATCGGCCTTGCGCGCGACCCGCGTCGCGATCGCGCGGAGCCCGTCGGGCCCGTGGTACACCGCGTACATCGCGGCCATCACCGCGAGCAGCACCTGGGCGGTGCAGATGTTCGACGTGGCCTTCTCGCGGCGGATGTGCTGCTCGCGCGTCTGCAGGGACAGGCGGTAGGCGGGGGCGCCGACGGCATCCTGCGACACGCCGACGAGGCGGCCCGGAAGCTGTCGTTCGAGGCCCGCACGCACGGCCATGTAGCCGGCGTGCGGTCCGCCGAAGCCGAGGGGCACGCCGAAGCGCTGGGTCGTGCCGACCGCCACGTCGGCGCCGAGGGATCCGGGCGAGCGCAGCAGCGTCAGGGCGAGCAGGTCGGCGGCGGCCACGACCAGGCCGCCGTTCGCGTGCACGGTCTCGGCCACGGCGGAGAAGTCCCAGATGCGCCCGGTCGCGCCGGGGTACTGCACGAACGCGCCGAAGGCTGCGGGGATCTCGCCCTCGAACGACGTCTCGACGATCTCGATGCCGACGGCCGCCGCACGGTGATGCAGCAGCGCCTTCGTCTGCGGCAGGGAGTCGACGTCGACGAGGAAGACGTCGGTCTTTGCCTTCGACGCGCGACGGGCGACCAGCATGCCCTCGACGACCGCGGTGGACTCATCCAGCATCGACGCGTTCGCCGTGGCGAGCCCGGTCAGGTCGGTGACCATCGTCTGGAAGTTGATCAACGCTTCGAGACGCCCCTGCGAGATCTCGGGCTGGTACGGCGTGTAGGCCGTGTACCAGGACGGGTTCTCGAGGACGTTCCGCGCGATCACCGACGGCGTGAAGGTGTCGTAGTAGCCGAGACCGATCATCGGGCGGGCGGAACGGTTGGCGGATGCCAGCTCCCGCAGCTCGGCCAGAGCCTCCGCCTCGGTGGCCGCGGTCGGGATCGAGCTCGTCGCGCGGGGCTGCACGTGGATGGATGCCGGCACGGCGGTCTCGACGAGTACCTCGACGCTGTCGTACCCGACGACCTCGAGCATGTGCGCCTGGGCGTCGGGACCGATGCCGATGTGGCGGTCGGTGAAGGCGGCCGGGGTCCCCGCATCCGTGCGAGGAGGAAGGACGGAGGTCATGCGGTGAGGTCCTCGTATGCGGCGCGGTCGAGCAGGTCGGCGGGCAGGTCGCCCTCGACGCGAATCTTGATGAGCCAGCCGCCGGCGAACGGCTCGGCGTTGACCAGCGAGGGGTCGTCGACGACGGCGTCGTTGACCTCGACGACCGTGCCGGTGATCGGCGCGTAGAGCTCGCCGACGGACTTCGTCGACTCGATCTCGCCGCAGACATCACCGGCCGAAACGGCCGAGTCCGCGCCGGGCAGCTCGACGAAGACGACGTCACCGAGCTTGTCGGCGGCGAAGTCGGTGATGCCGACGGTGGCGATGTCGCCCTCGAGGGCGATCCACTCGTGCTCGGAGGTGTAGCTGAGGGCGGTGAGGTCGGTCATGCGTTTCTCCGATAGAAGGGGAGGGCGGTGACGGTCGCGGGGATGCGGGTTCCGCGGACGTCGATGGACAGTTCGGTTCCGATGGCGGATGCCGCGGGTGCGACGAACGCCATGGCCACGGGGTGGCCGAGGGTGGGGCTGAGGGCACCGCTGGTGATCTCGCCGACGGTGTCGTCGCCGTGCAGCACCGAGTAGCCGGCGCGACCCGCGCGGCGGCCCTCCGAGACGAGACCGACGAGGACCGGGGCATCGGCGGGTCCGGACGACAGGCCGTCCTTTCCGACGAACGCCTCCTTGTCGACGGCGACGACACGACCGAGGCCCGCCTGCGCGGGGACGATGTCGCGTGAGAGCTCGTGGCCGTACAGCGGCATGCCGGCTTCGAGTCGCAGCGTGTCGCGCGCGGCGAGACCGCACGGAACGAGACCCCGATCGGCGCCCGCGGCGAGCACGGCATCCCACAGGGCGGCGGCTTGGGCCGTGGGGATCATCAGCTCGTAGCCGTCCTCGCCGGTGTAACCGGTGCGGGCGACGAACAGCGGGGCCCCGTCGAAGGTGCCCTCGGTCCAGGCGTAGTAGCCGAGCTCGACGAGTGCGGTGCCGGTGATCTCGACCCCCGGGGTGGAGCTCAGGATGCCACGGGCCTCGGGGCCCTGGAGGGCGATGAGGGCGTAGTCATCGGTGACGTCTTCGATGGTGAGGCTCCCGCGAGCGTCGGTCGTCGAATCTATCGAAGCGTCCGACGCGGGGGTTCCGGTCCCTCCGACGGGCTCAGGGATCTCGGTTGCGCCGTCAGGGACCGCGGTCGACGCGGGGACCCACGTGCGCTGAGCCAGGTCGAAGGCCGCGGCCACGGCATCCCGGTTGCCGGCGTTCGAGATCACGAGGAAGCTCTGCTCCCCCGTGCGGTAGACGATGACGTCGTCGACGATGCCCCCGCTCTCCGCGAGGACCAGCGAGTACTTCGCCTTGCCGATCTTCATGGTCGACAGGCGTCCGGCGAGCACGTGGTCGAGGAAGGCGGCCGCGGTCTCGCCGTCGACGCGGAACTCGGCCATGTGCGAGATGTCGAACAGACCTGCGGCCGCGCGGACGGCGTGGTGCTCGGCGAGGTCGGAGGTGTAGCGCACGGGCATGTTCCAGCCGCCGAAGTCGGTGAACGAGGCGCCGAGGGCCTCGTGCCGATCGTGCAGCGGCGACGTGCGCGGTGGAGCGGGGGTTTCGGTCATGAGTTCTGCCGTTCGCGATGACGGACAGACGCCGGTCGGCGCCTGAAGAACTCCCCCTCTGTCATGGGCCTGAGAGTTTCACTGCCGCGTCCTGAACGCACAGCTTTCACCGTCGGCGGATCCGGCGCGGTGCACCCGGATCACTTTCCAGAGTGGCCCGATCGACGCGGTACGCGTACCTGAGAGATTGGCGGGGAGGCTTGCTCCTTCGGTGCCCGGCTGCGTTCGCCGGAGCTCTCCCGCATCGATCATGGGGCCGGTGTGGACTTGTGGGGTCAGCCTAGCGGAGCTTCGGTCGGCCTCGTGAGATGTTCAGCCGTTGTCCTGTTTGCGGAGTTCGTCGGCGTCGCCGGGGACGCAGAGGGATTCGCCGGCTATGAAGTAGTTTCCGGGACCCGTAGAGAAAGAGAGGCCCTCGACCGGCCCTCCGCTGCCATACACGACATACTCGGGGCTCTCCACAAGGCGAACATTCATGCCCAGCGAGCGCCAGTACTCAGCGATCCTGCGTGCATCGCCTTCGTGATCGCGGACTGGCGCGGGCGCCCCATAGACGAACGAATAATTGGCTCGTTGACCGCTGCGCGAACCGCAGTTGCCCGCCTCCGGGGCGTGGCTACGGGCCCACCCCGTCACATCCAGTTGAGCAGCGCTCTCTTCGACCGTGCTAACAAGAGCGTCGCGCGCTTCGTCTGGATCCATCTTCGACTCCCCAGTTATGGCGCACCCCGAGACAGTCAGCAGCGAGGCCATCAGAAGGAGCGCTGCCTTGATACGCGGTGCACGCTCACTAATACCCAGTGCCACCTGACAACCCCTCGATGAGAGCCTCCTGAAATGGCGTCGGTCCCGGGGCGCGGTATGCAGATATCCCGTCTCCCTGCCGGGTCGTCGCCAGGACGACATTCCTCAGCGACTCGGTGCGCGTATCAAGGTAGCCCGTCCCGGTCGAAGTGAGCACTCCGTGATCGGTGACCGGGCTGAGCCCAGCACCCCCCGCCACGCTGAAGCTATGGGCACCGAAGTAGGGGCTCATTGGGTCAATAGAATGCGCCGGCGAGAGGCGTCCGGTCCACGCCCACTGGTCGCCGCCCGTGGGATCGACCGCCCACACATCCTGCGCCTGGCCCGAGAAGACGCCGACCGCATGCAGATCCGATGCCCTATCAATGTCCATCGGAAGTCCAGCGGAACCCAGGGTCACGAAAGTGTCGACCTGAACGTCGTCGCGGGTAAGCGCGAGGGCCGACGTGGTCGTCCCGTATGAGTGAGCCACCACATTCAACTGCGTCTCGGGTCGTGTCGCCTTAAATGCGGAAAGGTCGCGGCCAAGATTCTCAGCTCCCCCTTCTGCGAATGAATTGCCTGCGACGCCGAATCCGCCCTCAGCGATCGGCACTGGAGGCGTCACGTAGCCGACCCACGACACAACCGCGTGTTCCCTTCCTGGATCCATCTGGTCTTGAAGATCAGCGATGTTCTGCGAGGCGCGCACCCAGTCCCTCATCCCCTCCGTCGTCGTCCCCATGCCTGGCACGGCGAATGTAATGTCGCTGGCGCTGTCGAGATCACCGATGGATATGGCGGCTAGTGGCGGCGAGTCAGCCGTGAGCGAGACCAGATGGCGAGGGGCGACATTCTCCGACGCCCCCAGTGCAGCCTCGATCCCCTCCAACCCCGCCATTCGCGCCCGGGCCCGCTCGAGACGCTCCGCAATCGCCGTCGCGCCGGCGTAGCCGCCGGGAAGCTCCGGGAACGACGGCGGCTTCTCCGCCTCCGCCAACGCCGCACGCGCCTCCTCGAGCTGCGTGCGCAGCCATATCCGATTCGCCTCGTCACGGGCGGTGTAAGCCACACCGCCGAGGTTGCCGATCACCGCGGGGGCGGCGTGAATGAGCGCGTGCTTCTGCCCATCGTCGAGGGCGGCCCATCACGGCGCGACCGCGGACGGCTCCGCCTGGCTGAGGACCTGTGCAAGCGCGGGCCGCGCGCGGAGCACCGTGGCCAGGCTCGGGCCGTCGGCGCCGGCGATTGCGTCCAGCGCCTGAGAGGCGGACACGCATCCGGTGAGCACGGCGAGCCACTCGTCTGCGTCGAGCCCGGGGGTTGCGATGGCGCGGCGGAGTGCGGCGGCGGTGTGCTCCGCCGCCCTGTCGAGCGCGGACCGCGCGTCGTCGAGGATCGACCGGGCTTCGCTCCGCGGTTCCAGACCGCGCAACGGCTGCCGATCCGGCGCGGGAAAGCTCGTCGTCACGGGCGGAGCGTCATCCAGGGCGTCAGCGCGGTTCCACAGATCGACGGCGTCTCCGGCGCGGGCACGGGCGGACTCCAGCGCCGCAACGAACTCCTCCAGCGCCGCCTGAGCGACGCGAAAGGCTGAGGCCATGGCATCCCACCGCGAGGCTGCGGCCGAGACGCGTCGCTCGTAGGCGTCCGCCGCTTCGCCCGCCCATTCCGGCACCGAGCGCACCCGCCGCAGCCTGGCGGCGGACTCCTCCGCGTCGACCGCACGAGCCGTCCACAGGGCGACCGTTCGATGGAGAGCGGCCGCATTCCCGGGGATGAGCCGTACCGGATCCGTGGACTGACCGAGTTCCGCCGTCACGGGAGGCTCCATCCGGCGGCCGATGCGAGCGCGCGGATCCCCTCGACGGCTGCGGTCTCCGTGCCTTCGAAGAGATCCGCGACGTCGCGCAGCCCTGCCGCCGTGGCGTCGATCTCGCGCTCCCGTTCGGATCGACAATCGTTCAGGCAGGCGACGAATTCGGCCAGCGCGAGCGAGAGATCGGGCTGACCCGGGACGCTCAGCAGCGGGAGGGGACTCAGGCCCGCCGAGACCTCTTTGACCTTCGTCGCGGCTCGTCGCACCTCGTCGACCGAGAGGGAGACGAGCGGCATGGGAGCGATCGTAGGGAGAGCGCCGGCCCCACCGGATCACCCTGTGGACAACTTCACCCTTGCGCGTGCGCGGCCTCGCGAACGCCGTCGGTCCCGCTGTCCGAACGCTCTTCGGCGCCCGCGCTGCCTCGCGCAGATACCGGCATCCCGCGGTCAGCCCCGGGTGCAGCTTCCGGATGCCACGGGCGTCGACAGCGCATCGATCTGCGCCATGACCGGGAGGAGCTCGGCAGGGGTCATGGCGTAGCCGACGTTGTCGTCGGTGTCGGAACGCGCGAAGACGATGCCGGCGACCTCTCCCGAGGTGGTCAGAAGCGGTCCGCCGGAGTTGCCGGGGCGGACGATCCCGGCGATCGCGTAGATGTCGCGGGGAGAGGACGCTCCGTCGTAGATGTCGGGGACGGGCACCGTCCCCTCCGAGAGGATCTGCGCGCTGCCCGACGTGAACGGGCCGCCGCCGGGGTAGCCCTGCACGACGGCGGATTCCCCCACCGCGAGCGTCGACACGATGGGGAGGGCCGCGGCGTCCAACTGATCCACCGAGATCACGGCGATGTCGTCGGTCGGGTCGAAGTAGGTGACGCGACCCTCGCGAGCGGGCTGACCGGGAAGCTCGACCAGCGGGGCGTCGACTCCGGCGACGACGTGGGCGTTGGTGACGACGCGGTCGTCGGCCACGACGAAGCCCGACCCGCTCGAGGTGATGCCGCACGCGTAGGCGGTGCCGGAGATGCGGGCGACCGACTGGGCAGCCTGGGTCAGGGCCGGGTCGTCGAGCGCGATCTCGGGCGCGCTGGGCACGGGGCCGATCTGGATGAGCGAACCGAAGCTCGGTATGCCGCCGGCGAACACCTGTCCGCGCAGGTCGGCGAGCGCGCCGCGCACGGGAGGCGGCGTGAGGTCGTCGATCGTGCGCACCACCGTGGAAGAGCCCAGAGCAGCCGAGACCACGGGCAGACCCACGGGCGTGAGGGATCCCGCGACGAAGGAGATCGTCAGAGCGGCGGCGGCGACGTTCACGACGCCACCGAGCAGACGCTCGGGCACGCGAAGCTTGATGCGATCGGCGCCGCGGCGGAAGAATCCGCCGACCGCGCTGCCGAGACCCGAACCGATCATCAGCAGCAGGATGCCGGCGAGGATCATCGCGGGGCCACGCCAGGCCGGGGCTGTGACCCATTGTCCGACGAAGGGCGTGACCCAGTACGCGGCGACGGCACCCGCCGCGAGCCCGGCGAAGAAGCCGATCGTGGCGAGGAATCCGCGCGACAGGCCCACGATGAGAGCGACCGCCAGAAGGGCGATCAGAACGATGTCGATGATCGGCATCCGACCTCCTGAGTCCTCCCCGAGGCTAGGCGGCGCGTCTGAGAGAACCCTTTCGACGCGCGGGGCCGGGCAGGCGCCCATCCTGCGACCGGGCGCTGAAGTCGCCGGTGGCCCCGGGGCTTCGGAGATGGCCCCGGGGCCACCCCGCGACACGGGCTTCGACAGGAGGTGCCCGGAATCATCGCGCGATTCGCCCTTCGGGTCGGAATGACACTAAGATCGATCCCGGAGATATGGTCACCATGACACGAACCCCTCGCCCCGAGCCCCGCGACGCCGACGTGCGCGTCGCGGTGTCGACCGTCATCTTCAGCGTGCGCCGCGACGCCGACGACGAACCCGTGCTCTCGCTCCCCCTCGTGCGCCGCACGCGCGATCCGTTCGATGGGCGCTGGGCACTGCCCGGCGGATGGCTCGACGCGACCGAGGGCCTCGACGCCGCGGCATCCCGCACGCTCGCCGAGACGACCGGCCTCACCCCCAGCTACCTCGAGCAGCTCTACGCGTTCGGCGCCGTGGACCGCTCCCCCACGCGCGTCGTGTCGATCGTGTACTGGGCACTGCTGCGCTCCGACGAGGTCGACGCGCAGGTCGCGGCCCACGCGCGGGAGGGCGACGCTCCCGAGAACGTCGAATGGTTCGACGCGACCGATCTGCCGACGCTCGCGTTCGACCACAACGACATCGTCGAATACACGCTGTGGCGCCTGCGCAACAAGGTCGGCTACAGCCGCATCGCTCACGGGCTGCTGCCCGACGAGTTCACGCTCGCCGACCTTCGCGAGGTCACGGAGTCGATCCTCGGCAAACGCCTCGACCCCGCGAACTTCCGCCGACAGGTCGACACGAGCGACACGCTCATCCCGACCGAGCGCTTCCGCACCGGAAGCCATCGCCCTGCCCGCCTCTACCGCTACAACCGCGACGTGGAGCTCGCCGACCGCGGCCCGCTCCCGTCCCGTCACTGATCGGAAACGCCCATGTCCGCCACACCCCTCACCCTGCAGCCGCGTCCGGCCGTCGACCCCAGCGTCGACCACGCCATCCAGGCGATCGTCTCGGGCGCGTCGACCGACGCCACCTGCACCACGGACCTCGCCGTGGGCCCCTGGGACTTCGACACGCGACCGGGGTACGGCCCGGGCTCGTCGATGGGCGATGTCATCCCCACCGGCGCTCCGCGGCAGGGCGAGCTGCCGCAGGACTACCGCGACGCCTCCGACGACGAGCTCGACGCCCGCATCCGCGCGGCGAAGCAGACCCTCGGCGAGCGCCTCGTCGTGCTCGGGCACTTCTATCAGCGCGAGGAGGTCGTGCGTCACGCCGACTACGTGGGCGACTCGTTCCAGCTCGCCAATGCCGCGAAGGAGCGCCCCGAGGCCGAGGCGATCGTGTTCTGCGGCGTGCACTTCATGGCAGAGACGGCCGATCTGCTCTCACGCCCCGATCAGGCCGTGATCCTGCCGAACCTCGCCGCGGGATGCTCGATGGCCGACATGGCCGACATCGACCAGGTCGAGGAGTGCTGGGAGCAGCTGGAGGAGGTCCTCGGCGATCTCGAGACCCCGGATGCCGAGGGCCTCGTCCCCGTCATCCCGGTGACGTACATGAACTCCAGCGCCGCCATCAAGGGCTTCGTCGGGCGCCACGGCGGGATCGTCTGCACCTCGTCGAACGCGCGCACGGTGCTGGAGTGGGCGTTCGCGCGCGGACGGCGCGTGCTGTTCTTCCCCGACCAGCACCTCGGCCGCAACACGGCCAAGGCCATGGGCGTGCCGCTCGAGCAGATGCCGATGTGGAACCCGCGCAAGGCCCTCGGCGGCTCGACCGCGGAACAGCTCGCAGACAGCCGCGTCATCCTGTGGCACGGCTTCTGCTCGGTGCACCGCCGCTTCACCGTCGACCAGATCGACAAGGCGCGCGCCGAGCACCCCGGCGTCCGCGTGATCGTGCACCCCGAATGCCCGATGGACGTGGTGGATGCCGCCGACGAGGCGGGGTCGACCGACATCATCCGCAAGGCGATCGCCGCGGCGACCGAGCCCACGACCTTCGCGATCGGCACCGAGATCAACCTCGTGCAGCGCCTGGCCGCACAGTATCCGCAGCACGAGATCTTCTGCCTCGACCCGGTGGTGTGCCCCTGCTCGACGATGTACCGGATCCACCCGGGCTACCTCGCGTGGGTGCTCGAGTCGCTCGTGGCGGGCGAGGTCGTCAATCGCATCACCGTCCCGGCCGATGTGGCCGAGCCCGCGACCGTGGCCCTCGAGCGCATGCTCGCCGCGAAGCCGAACGGCGCAGTGAAGTGACCACCGTCGTCGTGGTGGGCAGCGGCATCGCCGGTCTCACGGCGGCGCTGCACGCTCACGAGGCGGGATGCCGCGTCACCGTCGTGACCAAGGGCGCCCTGCCCGACACCAATACGCGCTGGGCGCAGGGGGGTATCGCCGCCGTCACCGACCCGGCGGACACCGTCGCCTCGCACGCGGCCGACACGATCACCGCGGGTGCGGGATTGAACGACTCGGATGCCGTGGAGGTGCTCGTCGGCGAGGGACCGGCGCGCATCGCCGAGCTCGTGGACCGCGGGGTCGGCTTCGACCGCACCGCGGACGGCGAATTCTCGCGCGGTCTCGAGGCGGCGCACGCCGTCGCCCGCGTGCTGCACGCCGGTGGGGACGCGACCGGCGCCGCCATCCAGGCCGCCCTGGGCGAGGCGGTGCGCGCGGAGGGGATCCCTGTGCGGGAGCACGCTCTGCTCCGCGACCTGATCGTCGAGCGCGGCCGTGTCACGGGCATCGAGCTGGCCGACGGCGACCGGCTCACCGCCGACGCCGTCGTCCTCGCCACGGGTGGAGCGGGTCAGCTGTACGCCCACACCACCAATCCCCTCGGTGCCACCGGCGACGGCATCGCCGCGGCCATCCGGGCCGGCGCCGCCGTGGCCGACCTCGAGTTCGTGCAGTTCCACCCGACGGCGCTCGCCGTGGGGGCGCCGTTCCTGGTGTCCGAAGCCGTCCGCGGCGAGGGTGCCGTCCTGATCGACGACGCCGGACGCCGCTTCGCGTTCGACGCGCACCCCGACGGAGAACTCGCCCCCCGCGACGTCGTCGCCCGCGCGAACGCACGCGCCATGGCGGCTCAGGACGGCCGCCCCGTTCGCCTGGATGCCACCGCCCTGGGCGCGGAGCGCTTGGCTCGGCGCTTCCCCACGATCGACGCCGCCGTGCGCGAGCGGGGCCTCGACTGGGCGCACGAGCCCATCCCGGTCACCCCCGCGGCGCACTACCTCATGGGCGGCGTCGTGACCGACCTCGACGGGCGCACCACGGTGCCCGGACTGTACGCGGTGGGCGAGACGGCGCGGACCGGCGTGCACGGGGCGAACCGGTTGGCATCCAATTCGCTGCTCGAAGGGGCCGTGTTCGGCGCGCGCGCCGGGGATGCCGTCGCCCGTGACCGCGACTGGCCGATCCCCCCGGTCGCCCCCGCGCGACCGGTGCCCGTGGCGGTCGACACCGCTGCCGAGGCATTCTCCCGCGCGGCTCTGCAACGGCTCATGTGGGACGACGCGGGACTCGTACGCGACGCCTCCGGGCTCGACCGCGCCGCGGCGACACTCGCCGCTTGGCGAGCGGCGGGACTCCTCCCGTCGGTGGAGGACGACAACCTCCTCCTCGTCGCCACCCACGTCGTGGATGCCGCGCGGGCGCGTACCGCCTCCGTCGGCGCCCACCACCGCTCGGACGCCGCCGAACCGGCATCCCTTTCCGCCCCTCCGGAGGTCCTCGCATGCTGACCCGCGCCACCATCGACCGTGTCGTCTCCGCCGCCCTCGACGAGGACGCCCCCTGGGGCGACCTCACGAGCGAGACCCTCATCCCGGAAGACGCGACGGCGCGCGCCGAGCTGGTCGCCCGCGTCGACGGCGTCTTCAGCGGAGCCGCCGTCTTCGCCGCAGCGTTCACCCTCACCGATCCGTCGACCACGGTCGAGCAGCGCGTCGCCGACGGGGCGCGCTTCTCCCCCGGCGACACGCTCGCGGTGGTCACCGGTCCCGCTCGCGCGGTGCTCACGGCGGAGCGCATCGGACTGAACTTCGTGCAGCGCATGTCGGGCATCGCGACCCTCACCAGCCGCTACGTCGCCGAGGTCGCCCACACCGGCGCCCGCATCGTCGACACCCGCAAGACCACCCCGGGCCTGCGCGCCATCGAACGACAGGCGGTGCGCGACGGCGGCGGCCACAACCACCGCTTCTCGCTCTCGGATGCCGTGATGGCGAAGGACAACCACCTCGCCGTGCTCACCGCGAACGGCCTGTCGGTCACCCAGGCTCTCGAGAGTGCGATCGCGCGGCTGCCGCACACCACGCATGTCGAGGTCGAGGTCGACCGTCTCGAGCAGATCGACGCCGTGCTCGCCGCGGGCGTCGGAACGATCATGCTCGACAACTTCTCGCTCGACGATCTGCGCACCGGCGTCGCCCGTATCGCGGGAGCAGCGCAGGTCGAGGCCTCGGGAGGGGTCACCCTCGACACGGTGCGCGCCATCGCCGAGACCGGCGTCGACGTCATCTCCGTCGGCGCGCTCACGCACTCGGCGTCGTCGCTCGACCTCGGACTCGACATCCGCATCGAGACGGCGTGAGCCTCTACCTCGACAACGCCTCGACGACGCCCGTGCGCCCCGAGGTGCTCGAGGCGATGGCCCCGTACCTCACGCGGTACTTCGGCAACCCGTCGAGCCATCACGAGGTCGGGGAGGCAGCGGCATCCGCCCTCGACGACGCCCGATCGCGGGTGGCCGCCGTCCTCGGGATGCGGACGGGAGACGTGACCTTCACCTCCGGCGGCACGGAGTCCAACAACGCCGCCATCAAGGGCCTCATCCTGGGATCGGGGAAGAGGCACCTCGTCACGACGGCGATCGAGCACGAGTCGGTGCTCGCCTCCGCCGATTACCTCTCCCGCCTGCACGGGGTCGCGGTCACGCACGCCCTGATCGACGCCACGGGAACGCTCACCCCCGACGCGCTCGCCGCGAGCCTGCGCGAGGACACCGCGCTCGTGAGCGTCGGCTATGCCAACAACGAGATCGGCACGGTCCAGGACGCCGCCGCCCTCGCCGCCGTCGCCCACGAGCGCGGAGTGCCCCTTCACCTGGACGCCGTGCAGGCGGCCGGGTGGCTGCCCCTGGCCGGCCTCGGGGCGGATGCCGTGACCGTGGCCGGCCACAAGGTCGGCGCCCCCAAGGGCACCGGCATCCTGGCCGTGCGCGGGCGACTTCCGTTCGAACCGCTGCTGCACGGCGGCGGCCAGGAGCGCGGACGCCGGTCGGGGACGCCGGATGTCGCGGGAGCCGTCGCCATCGCCACCGCCCTCACCCTCGCCGAGGCGGAGCGCGCGGAGGAGGCCGCCCGCGTCTCGGGGCTGCGCGACGCGTTCATCTCCCGCGTCCTCGCGCTCGTGCCCGACGCGCGCGTCACCGGCCACCCGACCCGTCGCCTCCCGGGCACCGCGAGCTTCGTCTTCCCCGGCACGAACGGCGAGACCGTCCTGCTCGAGCTGGAACGCCGCGGCGTCGTCTCCTCGAGCGGCTCGGCGTGCGCGGCCGGCAGCGACGAGGCGTCGCACGTGCTGCTCGCGATCGGCCTGGATCACGATACGGCCCGCACCGCCGTGCGCTTCACGCTGCCGCACGGCCTCACGGCATCCCTCGATCCCGTCGCGGATGCGGTCGCTGCGGCCGTGACGGCCGTAGGATCGCGCGGGTGAGTTCCACCCCGGTCACCGTCATCGTCCCCGGTTTCGACGTCGCCGAGTACGCGACCGAAGCCCTCGATTCGCTCCGCGCGCAGACGCACCCGCACTGGACGGCGGTGCTCGTCGACGACGCCTCGACCGACGACACGGCCCGCATCTTCGCCGACGCCGAGGCCGACGACCCCCGCTTCCGTCTCGTCCGCCACACGGAGCAGCGCGGCCTCGGCGCCGCCCGCAACACCGGACTCGCGCGGGTCGACACGCCCTACACCGCCTTCCTCGACGCCGACGACCTCCTCCGTCCCGACGCGCTCGCCCGCCTCGCCGACGCCCTCGATCGCACCGGGAGCGACTTCGTCGTGGGAGCGTACGTGCGCCTGCGCCCGGATGCCGAGGGCCCGGGATACACCGCGGGCGACGTGCAGCCGTGGGTCGCGGCGGCCACCGACCCGGCCCGCTCGGGGACGACGCTGACGCAGCACCCCGCGGCATCAGGGAACATCGTCGCGTGGTCCAAGCTCAGCCGCACCGCCTTCTGGCACGAGCAGGGTCTCCGCTTCCCCGAGGGGCGCTACTACGAGGACCAGGTGCTCGCCCAGCGCATGTACACCTCGGCGGCGGCGTTCGACGTGATCCCCGACGTGATCGTCGAGTGGCGCCAGCGCCGCGACGGCGGGTCGATCACCCAGCGCCTGGGCGAGGTCGACGTGCTGCGCGACTACCTCGAAGCCCTCGGCGAGGGCATCGCCGTGCTGCGCGCCGCCGGGGCCGACGCGGCCGTCGACGAGCGCGGGCGGCTGATCCGCACGCTGGATCTCCCGCCGCTGCGGCGCATCGCCGAGACGCATCCGGACGCGTCGTATCGCATCGCGCTCGAGGCGTTCATGGAGTCGCTGCCGGGCTGAGGCCGGGGGCGGCGGCCTGTGCCGGGCCGCGTCACGTGTGCGCAGACACATCGGCGGGCGGAGTCCCCGACACGCCGACACCGGATTCTGTCATCCGGCGCGCTTCGAACACCTCGCGCCGTCGTGCACGGAATGCGGCGGGTCCGAACCGCGTCGAGCTAGGCCGGCGCCTCGTCCGCCCGGCGCGCGGGAAGGGCGGCGCCGGCCAGACCCGCCTCGTCGAGCTGCTCCTCGGCGAGCACGAACGAGGCCGCGAGCTGCTCGGCGGCGAGGCTGGCGTACAGTCCCCCGCGCGCCAGCAGTTCGCCGTGCGTGCCGGATTCGACGATGCGTCCGGCATCCACCACGTGAATCTGATCGGCACCGATCACCGTCGACAGGCGGTGGGCGATCGACAGCGTGGTGCGACCGTGCGATGCGGTCTCGAGGGCTTCCTGCACGATGCGCTCCGAGACGGTGTCGAGGGCGCTCGTCGCCTCGTCGAGCAGCAGCACGGGCGGGTCTTTCAGCAGCACCCTCGCGATCGCGATGCGCTGCTTCTCGCCGCCCGAGAGGCGGTATCCGCGTTCACCGACGACCGTGTCGTACCCGGCCTCGAAACCGGCGATCACGTGGTGGATGTTGGCCGCCCGACACGCGGCCTCGATCTCGTCGTCGGTGGCGTCGGGACGGGCGTAGCGCAGGTTCTCGCGGACGGTCGCATGGAAGAGGTAGGTCTCCTGCGAGACGATGCCGATCTCGTCGATGATCGAGGCGCGCTCGAGCGAACGCACATCGGCTCCCGAGAACAGGACCGCGCCGCCGCTGGCTTCGTACATCCGCGGCGTCAGGTACAGGATGGTCGTCTTCCCCGCGCCGGACGGCCCGACGAAGGCGACGTGCTGGCCGGGCTCGACCGTGAACGACACGCCGTCGAGGGTCGGTCGCGCCTGCGCGGGGGCGTCCGGGTACCGGAACTCCACGTCGCGGAACTCGATGCGCCCGAGCGGTCCGGGCGCGGCCGAGACGGGAAGCGCATCGGGCACGTCGACGATGGCCGGGCGCAGGTCGAGGTACTCGAAGATCCGGGCGAACAGCGCCGACGAGGTCTGCACGTCGAGCGCGACGCGCATGAGGCCCATCAGGGGCATGAGCAGCCGCGCCTGCACCGTGGTGAAGGCGACGATGGTGCCGGCGGTGATCGCCCCCGCGCCGCCGCCGATGAGGTATCCCGAGACGAGGTAGATGACCGCGGGCACGCTCGACATGATCACCTGCACGACGGCGAAGAAGCCCTGACCGCTCATCGCGCGGCGCACCTGCAGGCCCACCTGGTTGTCGTTCTCGGCGTCAAAGCGCGCGGATTCGGTGCGCTGGCGGTTGAACGACTTCGACAACAGGATGCCCGAGACGCTCAACGTCTCCTGCGTGATCGCGGACAGCTCCGACAGCGACTCCTGCGTCTCACCCGCGATGCGGGCCCGCACCTGGCCCACCCGTCGTTGGACGAACAGCAGGAACGGCATGAGCGCGACCGCGATGAGGGTGAGCCGCCAATCGATGAGGATCATGGCCACGAGCGACGCGATGACGGTGACGGCGTTGCCGAGGATACTGGTGACGGTGTTGGTCAGCACACCCGACACGCCGCCCACGTCGTTCTGAAGACGCGATTGGATGACGCCCGTCTTCGTGCGGGTGAAGAACCCGAGCTCCATGTTCTGCAGGTGGTCGAAAAGACGGGTCCGCAGGTCGCCGGTGACCCGATTCCCCACGGTGGCCGTCAGCCAGGTCTGACCGACGTTGAGCGCAGCGGAGACGAGGAAAAGCCCGATCATGAGGCTCACGAGGACGGCGAGAAGGCGCAGATCGGGGTTCGAGCCGTCGACGGGGAACAGCGCGTCGTCGAAGATGCGCTGCACGAGCAGCGGCGGGATGACCGCGACCGCCGCGCCGACGACGACCAGCAGCGCCGTGAAGGCGATGCGGGCGCGATAGGGGCGGAAGAGCTCGACGACCCGACGGCCCAGGTTCGCCACCCGCGGCGCCTGGGCGTTGCGCTTGCGCTGCACGTCGGCATCCACGCCGCGGAACATGCTCCCGCCCATTCCGCCCATGCTCATGCGGGCCAGCCTACGTCCGCCCACCGACATCGAGCCGCGGACGGCGATGTCGGAGCCCCTCGGTAGGGTCGCTACCGGATCATCTTCGATCCGATCGTCTCGATATTGGAATACCTCGGGCCGCCTGCCCGTTGTGACCGACGCAGTCGCCCTCCGTGGCGCCACGAAGCCCCCCGCGTGTAAAGGACCTCGTCATGGCCGCCACCGGCACCATCCCCGTCTCCCGACCGACGACCGCGTCGACCCCGTCGATGCCGACGCACCGCCCCGGCCCGGTGATCGCGCTGCTCGTGGTCGCCGCCTTCGTCGTCATCCTGAACGAGACCACGATGTCGGTCGCGCTCCCGGCGATCATGGCCGATTTCGGCGTGAGCGCGGCCACCGGCCAGTGGCTCACCTCCGCGTTCCTGCTGACGATGGCCGTCGTCATCCCCCTGACCGGCTTCCTCCTCGAGCGCTTCCCGATCCGCGTGGTGTTCTTCAGCGCGATGGGCGTCTTCGCTGTCGGCACGCTCGTCGCCGCGGTCGCGCCGGCGTTCGGCGTCCTGCTCGCGGGACGCATCATCCAGGCGATGGGCACGGGAGTCATGATGCCCCTGCTGTTCACGACAGTGCTCAACCTGGTCCCCGCGAACAGGCGCGGTCGGGTGATGGGCGTCGTCACCATCGTCATCGCCGTCGCACCCGCGGTCGGGCCCACGGTCTCGGGCCTCATCCTCTCGGCCCTCACCTGGCACGCGATCTTCTGGCTCATCCTGCCCATCGCGCTCGTCGCCATCGCTCTCGGTGCGCGCTGGGTCCGCAACGTCACCGAGACCCGCCCCGATGCACGTTTCGACGTCCTCTCGGTCGTCCTTTCGGCGATCGGCTTCGGCGGTCTGGTCTACGGCCTGAGTGCCATCGGCGAATCGGCCTCGGGCCACGCGTCCGTCCCGGTGTGGATCCCGCTCGCGGTGGGCGCCGTGTTCGTCGCGGTCTTCGTCCTGCGCCAGCTCCGCCTGCAGCGCTCGGACTCCGCTCTGCTCGACCTGCGCGTCTTCCTGAGCCCCTCGTTCCGGCTCGCCGTCCCCCTGGTCGCGATCGTGATGGCGGCTCTCTTCGGGTCGCTCATCCTGCTGCCGATCTTCCTGCAGCAGGCGCTCGGCCTCAGCAGCCTCACCGTCGGTCTCATGCTGCTTCCGGGCGGCGTGCTCATGGGGGTCATGGCACCGATCGTCGGTCGCCTGTTCGACCGCTTCGGCCCGACTCCCCTCGTCATCCCCGGGATGCTCATCGCCGCCGCCGTGTTGTGGACGATGGCGCTCACCTTCGGCCAGGGCACCCCGATCTGGTGGATCGTCACGGTCTACCTCGCCCTGAACCTCGGGCTGGGCCTCGTGTTCACGCCTCTCATGACCTCCGCGCTCGGTTCGCTCCCCCGCCGCCTGTACTCGCACGGCAGTGCCGTCGTCGGCACCGCTCAGCAGGTCGCCGGTGCCGCGGGCACGGCCGGCTTCGTGGCGATCATGACCGTGTTCTCGAGCATCGCCCTCGCCGGTGGCACCGACCAGGCCGGCGCCGTCGCGTCCGGCGTGCACGCGTCCTTCCTCGTCGGCGCGGTGATCGCCACGGCCGCGGTCGTCCTCGCGTGCTTCGTGCGCAAGCCGGCGGAGGCGGAAGAAGCCGACGCGGCCGTCGTCGCGCCCTGACCGGCATTCGAGGCGGGCGCGCACCGTGACGGTGAGCGCCCGTCTCGCGGTCTGCGCTGAAGACCGGCGCCGCCGGCGTTGCAGCGAGACCCCGGCTCACCACCAGAAGGGGCGACCGACATCGCCGCGCGGGGCGCGGACGCGTCGCGTCAGAAAGACGTCAGCGAGCGCTCAGAGAGAGCAGGAGCCGCCACCGCAGCACTGCGAGGCGGAAGGAGCGTCGTCGTCGGACTCGACAGCGGGGGCGTTCAGCAGCGTGAGAAGCGGCGTGGACGCGGGAGTCGTGTCAGACGTGGAGTCACCGGACATGCGCTCCATGCTACGCCTGCGCGTGCGGGCAGGGGCCGGTGCCGCGCCCGTCCCCCGTCCCGCCGGGAGCGACCGGACTTGTGAACGTGCGGGCACACCCCGGCACCGGCCGTCGATCGACACGGTCGGCCCGCTTCGCGGCTAACCCCTGCACGGGGCATCCGCAACCCCCGCCCTCGCGCCGTGTCCCGTTCCTAACGTGGAGAACCCCACCGACAACGAAGAGAGGCGTATCCATGACCGATCTCAGCGGCAAGCGCATCGCATTCCTGGCCACCGACGGTTTCGAAGACAGCGAGCTGACGAGCCCGTGGGAGGCCGTGACCTCCGCCGGTGCCGAAGCGGTGCTCGTCTCGCCGAACGAGGGCAGCATCAGCGGCGAGAAGGGGCATGAGCAGAAGGTCGACCTCGCCGTCTCGGGCGCCTCCGCCGGCGACTTCGACGCGCTCGTCCTTCCGGGCGGCGTGCAGAACGCCGACGACATCCGCATCGTGAAGGATGCCGTGTCCTTCGCCCGCGACTTCTTCGACCAGCACAAGCCCGTCGCCGTCATCTGCCACGGCGGGTGGATCCTGACCGAGGCCGATGTGCTGAAGGGGCGCACGCTCACCAGCTACCCCACGCTGCAGACCGACCTCCGCAACGCCGGCGCCACCTGGGTCGACGAAGAGGTCCACGTCGACCAGGGCCTCGTCTCCAGCCGCAACCCCGACGACCTGCCGGCCTTCAACGCCAAGCTCGTCGAAGAGGTCGCTGAGGGCACGCACTCCGGTCAAACCGCCTGAGCGCGATCGTCGGAAGGGCCCCGGACCACGGTTCGGGGCCCTTCCGCGTGCCGCCGGGCCCACGCATCGTCCCTGTTCGGCGCAGCGTCAGACCGGATACTCGAGAGCCGGCTGACCCTGCGCCGATCACCGGCCCCGCGCAGATCATCGACCTGGGCGGAACACCGACCCGGCGCAGATCATCGACCTGGGCGGAACACCGACCCGGCGCCGATCACCGACCTGCTGCCGGTCACCGACCTGCTGCCGGTCACCGACCCGATGCCGGTCACTGAGCTGCTGCCGGTCGCCGCGATCGCCCGCGGGCACGGCTCCGATCTCGGCACCCACCGACCTGATGGGCCCCTCCGCGAACCGACCCCGACGCCCCCGGTCTCCCGCCCCGCGGTCCGTCCCTCAGCCGCCCTGGCACGACGGGCACCACTGGCCGCCGCCCTTCGTCCCGGGAATGTCCTCGATCACGCCGCCGCACCCCGGACACGGCTCACCCGTGCGACCGTGCACCTTCATCGCCGCCACCTTCGCGGCCTTCTGCTCGGCGATCGGCACTCCGCGACGCGACGCCACGGCGTTGGCGAGCGTGTCGCGCAACGCCGCGAACAGCCGCGTCACCTCGTCGTCCGTCAGCGACGAGGCGTGGGCGACCGGCGACAGTCGCGCGGCGAAGAGGATCTCATCCGAGTACGCGTTGCCGATCCCGGCCAGCGTCTCCTGCTCCTGCAGGAGGGCCTTCACCTGCTTTCGTCGCCCGCCCAGCGCCGCCCGGAGCATCTCGAGCGAGTAGTCCGGGTCGATGGCCTCCGGTCCGAGCTTCGCCACCGAGGGCACCTCGCGCGGCTCGTCGACGAGGTGCAGCTGGACGGACAACCACTCCCCCGCATCCGTGATGCCCAGCTCGCCGTCGTCGAACACGACCCGCGCGATGACGGCGGCGGCAGGGGATGCCGCGGCCTCGGCGAGCTGTGGTGCGGCGTCGGCGTCGGTCCACGTCGCCCACCCCGCCCGGCCGAACCCGAGCGAGAGATGCGCACCGTCCAGGTCGAGGTCGATGTGCTTGCCGAATCGCGTCACGGCGGTCACCCGGTGACCCACGAGCTGGTCGAGGGGACGGCCGCGGGTCTTCCACGCCCTCCCCTCGATGAGCTCGGTGCCGACGACCTCGCGACCGATCAGGCGCTCGCGCAGGAACAGCGCGAGCGCCTCGACCTCGGGGGCTTCGGGCATCGGCGGGTGCCGCTCAGACCCCGAGGTCCGACACCGCGGGCGGCGCCGCGGGGGCGCTGGATGCCGGCGCCTCGGCCGCGGGGCGACGCGCCGACTCGGCGAACGCGTCGGCCACGGCGCGGCCCTGGATGATCTGCGTCAGGTCGATCCCCGTCGCCGCCTTCACGGCCTCGAACGAGGAGCGCAGGCCCGTCGCCGACTCGGTCGCGAGGTGGCCGCTCGCGCCCTCGCCGCCGAGGACGGTGACGTTGCCGACGCGGTCGTAGCCCTTGGCGAACTCGGCCATCATCGGCACCAGCGCCTCGAGAGCGCGCTGAGCGAGCAGGGCTTCCTGGTTCTGCGACAGGGCCTCGGCCTCGGCGCGGATCGCCTCGGCGCGCGCCTCACCGGCCAGGCGCACGGCCTGCGCGTCGGCTTCGGCGCGCACGCGCACGGCGGAGGCCTCCTGCTCGGCGATCTGAGCGCGAGCCTCTGCGGCCTTGATCTGCGCGTACGCCTCGGCGTCGGCATCCTTCTGGCGCTGGTACAGGTCGGCGTCGGCCACGCGGGAGACCTCGGACTCGAGGCGGGCCTGCGTGTTCTGCGCCTCCTGCTGCAGAACCGCCTGGCGACGCTCGGCGCGGGTGAGGGCCTCGGCCTGCTCGGCCTCGGCGTTGGCCCGACCGACCTCGGCCTTGGCCGCGGCGCTGTTCTTGTCGAGCTTCGTCTGCTCGATCAGGTTCGCCTCATCGGTGGCGATCTGGCGTGCGCGGATCTCGCGAACCGCGTTGATGCGGGCGACCTCGGCCTCGCGCTTCACGCGCTCGACCTCGGTCGCACCGAGGGCGGCGATGTAGCCGTTGCCGTCGGTGACGCCCTGGATCTGGAAGGAGTCGAGGATGAGGCCCTGCGACGACAGGTCGCCCTTGATGCCCTCGGCGATCTGGTCCGACAGCCGCTGCCGGTCGCGCATGAGCTCCTCGACGGTCAGCGTCGCGACGACGCCGCGCAGCGCACCCTCGAGCTGCTCGGTCGTGAACTGCTCGATCGCCTTGTCCTGCGAGGCGAAGCGCTCGGCCGCGCGGCGCACCGACTCGGGGTCGGAGCCGATCTTGACCAGCGCCACACCGCTGACGTTCACGGTCACGCCGTTGGACGACTGCGCGGTCGGCTCCATCTTGATCTGACGAGCGCGCAGCGAGATCATCTCGCCGCGCTGCGTGAGCGGGTTGACGATCGCACCGCCACCGGTGATGACGGTGATGCGGGAGGATCCGCCGTCCGCGCCCTTCTGACGCTTACCGACGATCACCAGGGCCTCGTCGGCCTTGGCGACCCGGTACCAGCCGCGGATCAGCCCCGCGATGATGAGGAAGACGACGATGACGACGACGAGTGCGATGACCACGACGATGCCGATCGCCCCCAGAGCAGCAAATTCCATGGTTCTCCTTCGACAGGCGCCGCACGAGAGCGGCGGCGCGGGGGAATTGCTTCCAACCTATCCGGCGCCCCGCGGGCACTGTCCAGCCCCGGAGCGCACGATCGGCGTCCCCAGGGGCCTGGGGAGGAGCGTACCGTTGAGGGTGAGGCGGCCCGAACCGCCGAAGAAGGGTCCCCCATGAAGATCGTTTCGTCGCAGGATTGGCGGGATGCCATCCGCTTCGACGCCCCCGTCCTCGTCGCCGACGTCGTACCGGGCGAAGCCACCCGGTGCGTCGCGTGCGGCACCGACGGTCCGCTGTACGAGCGCACCGAGCTGTGGGCGGTGAAGCACCGCCACCCCAAGCACCACGGCGGATTCGTCCGCTTCTACTGCGAGGCGCACAAGCCCGTCGCCCCGCCCCCGCCGCCCGCCCCGACCATCGAGATGCGCCGTGCGCGCGCGGCCGCGCCGAAGGCCGAACGCCGCAGCACGAGCCCCAAGCCCACCCCGATCACCGACCGGCCCACGCGGGCGATGTGCCCGGACTGCTTCGTCGAGGTCTCGGCCGGCGGCGACTGCGGCATGTGCGGCACCCAGGTGGTCTGAGCTCGCGGACCGACCGCTCGCAACGACGAATCGCCCCGGACGGATCCGGGGCGATTCGCGTCTGCGGCCGGCTCAGCGCGCCGAGATCGTCCAGCCGGCCTCGTGCGACGCGCCCGGATCGAGCGAGACCACGCCGGTGGCGAAGTCGTAGGCGTCGTCGTTGAACGCATCGGGCGCGCAGGTCATCGGCTCCACCGCCAGCCCCGCGCGGTGCCCGGGCGTCCCGGGCCCGGCCGGCAGGTCGGCGGTGTGGATCTGCACCCACGGGCAGTCCTCGGCCCAGGTCATCGCCACTCCGGTGCCGGCGGGGTCGGTGAGGGTGACCGTGGCGCGGCCGTCGGCATCCCGGATCAGCCCGGTGTAGGCGTGGTCGATCTCGACGGCGCCGAGCACGCGCTCGTCGCGGTAGTCGAAGCGGTCGGCGTCGACCTCGACGGATGCCAAGGCCACCGGCGCGAGACGATCGGGCGTGACCTCGAGCACGGTGTCGGCCGGGAGCGAGAGCGACCATTCGTCGAGCGCGGCCGGACCGGCGACGAGGTAGGGGTGCGGGCCGGTGCCCCACGGCGCCGGGGTGTCGGACAGGTTGGTCGCTCGCACGGTCTGCGTCAGGCCGTCGGCTCCGAGACGGAACGTGGTGGACACGACGAGCCACCAGGGGTATCCGGCCTGAGCGGTCACGGTCGCGGTCAGCGTGACGGCGTCGTCGGAGGCGTCGAGCACGTTCCAGTCCACCCACGACAGCAGACCGTGCAGGGCGTGGCCGCGGTTCGGCTCGGTGAGCGGCAGCTGGTGCTCCTCGCCGTCGAAGCGATGGATGCCGTCCACCACCCGATTGGGCCAGGGCGCGAGCGTCGTGCCGCGATAGGCGGGTCGCAGTTCGTCGGCGTCGAAGGGGACCACGAGGTCACGGCCGTCGAAGGTGAGCGAGCGGAGGGACGCGCCGACACTGGCGATCGCGGCTTCGTAGCCGTGGGCGCGCAGGACGACGGGGGTGCCCGAGACGAGCGTGGGCGTCTCGGTGGGAACGGCAGCGGTCATTCCGCCATTATCGCGAACGCGGGCGCCTGCCTCCGGCATCCGTTCCGGAAACGACGAATGCCCCGACCGCGAGGGTCGGGGCATTCGGGGAGGGCGACTTACTTGAAGGCGTCCTTGACGTTCTCGCCGGCCTGCTTGGCGTGGGCCTTGGTCTGGTCCGCCTGGCCCTCGGCTTCGAGGCGCTCGTTGTCGGTGGCCTTGCCCGTGGCTTCCTTCGCCTTGCCCGCGATGTTCTCAGCGGCGTTCTTGATCTTGTCGTCGAGTCCCATGTCGGCACCTCCCGTTAGGTTTCCGGGTATCTCCCGATGTGCATCCACGCTAGATCTGCGCGCCCGACGCGGCGGGGGGCTTGAAATTCATGTGCGTGTGAGGCAAGCCGACGGGATAGGTTCGAGGCATGCGCCGGGGGGAAGCATCATTCGCGACGGGCGGTCGCACCTCATGACCGCGCCCGACACGCTCGCCGATTTCTCCAGTCTCCTCGACGAGGCACCGCGCGAGCCGGCACCTCCCGGGCGGGCCGGCCGGGTCGCGCTCATCGTCTTCCTCGTCGTTCTCCTCGCCACCCTCGGCGGTGGCGGCGGCTACGTCTGGTGGGCGTCGTCGGCGGCCCTGCCCGCCCCGACCGTCACCTCGCAGACGCCGACCGTGAACGCGGCGGGCCCGGCATCCCTGGTCCTGCCCTCCTCCGGCTCGGTGCGGATGAGCATCGACGGCGGCGAACAGTATCTCGGACCCGATGCGGCCGGGGTGTTCGCGTCGTCGGGGGGCGACGACGCCCGTCCCATCGCCAGCATTGCCAAGCTCATCACGGCTCTGGTCGTGCTCGATGCGCACCCGCTGGGCGACGCCGCCGATCCCGGACCCACCATCGCCTTCACCGAGGCCGACACCGACCTGTACGACCGTTTCTACGTGCAGGGCGTCACGATCGCGAACATGCCCGATGGCACCCGCATGCCGTTGCACGACGCCCTGGCCACGATGCTCCTGCCCTCGGCGAGCAACTACGCGGTCGCGATCGCCCGCTGGGGCTTCGGATCGGAGGGCGCGTACGTCGACGCCGCTCGGTCCTGGCTGACTCGCAACGGCCTGAACGACACCCGCATCGCGGATGCCACGGGCATCGACGCGCGCAACACCTCCACGCCCGGCGATCTGGTCGCCATCGCCCGCTTGGCCGGGGCGAACCCCACGATCGCCGCGATCACGGCGATGCGTTCGATCAGCGTGACCGGTGCGGGCACCGTGACCAATACGAACGATCTGCTGGGCACGCTCGGGATCGACGGACTCAAGACCGGCAATCTCGGCGACGGCACGTTCAACCTGCTGTTCACGGCGTCCCTCGATGTCGGCATCGGCAGCCCGCTCGAGATCACGGGCGTGCGCCTGGGCGGCGAGACCCACGACAGCACCGACGACGATGTGGCGCGACTGCTGCAGAGCGTCAGCGACGGGTTCCACGATCTGCAGGTCGGCAGCCTCGGCGAGACGATCGGTACGATCACCACGCCCTGGGGGTCGCAGGCGGAGCTTGTGCTCGCGAAGAATGCGGAGGTGCGCACCTGGTCGGACACCCCCGTGACCGTGGCCCTCGACACCGAGACGCCGCGCACCTACGCCGATGGCGAGACGGTCGGGACCGTCACGTGGACGGCGGGTCCGCAATCGACCTCGGCCGACGTGAGGATCTCCGGCGCCATCGAGGAGCCCACGCTGCTGTGGCGGCTGACCCACCCGGGCGAGCTGGGCTGACGCCCGGGCGGGCGCCCCTTCCCGCCATGACGTTTCAGACCGCGGGCAGGTCCGCGTGCGCGATCACGGCCTCGCCGGTGTCGCGCAATTCCATGCGCACGGCATCCCCCCGGAGAACGGCCGCGTTCAGACGGCAGACGATCGGCACCTCGGAGCCCAGCACCTCGCCCGCCGAGAACTCCGCGCCGTCGACCCCGACGAAGACCAGCTCGTAGGTGGCCCCCACGTCGAGCCCCGTCGCTTCGAGGTAGGCCTCCGTGCCCCACGTGTGCGCGACGACCTCGGCCGAGACGTCCACTCCGTCGCGGTCGTCGCTCACCGCGACGCGCTCGAGGGCGCCGAGGGTGCCGGGCGGGCCCGACGGCACCGAGGAGTCGAACAGCCCCACGCCGTTGACCCCGAGCACGACGCCCCCCGCCAGGCACGCGGCCGCGACCACCGGCGTCACCCATCGGCGCTGTCGCTCCCGCGGTGCCGCGTGGGGCACCGGAGCCGGGGCCCCCAGCGAGGACTCGATCCGAGCGAACAGCTCGCCGCCGTCGCGCGGCGCGACCCACCCGACGTCGCCCTGACGGAGCCGTCCGGTGAGGTCCTCGAGGTGGGCGTACTCCTCGGCGCGGGCCGGGTCGGAGCGACGCAGCTCGTCGAACTCCGCCTCCTCCGCCGCGCTCAGCTCACCCGCCAGCGCGGCGGCGGCCAGTTCGGCCCAGCGGTCATCGGGAGTGCGCATCGGTCTCCTCCATCTCCTCGAGGTGCGTGCGGAGGGCGCGGAGCCCGTGGAACGTTCGTGTGCGCCACGTCGCGACAGGGACGCCCGTGGCATCTGCGAGCTCCTGATACGAACGACCGTGCAGGTGAATCGCCACGACCGCGGTGCGATGCGCCTCGCTGAGGATCGACAGCGCCTCGAGCATGCGCAAGCGGTCGAGCGGGTCGATCGCCTCGGCCGCCCGGCTCTCAAGCTCGCCTTGGTCGCCGATCACCGGCAGCCGCGCCCGAGCACGCAGGGCGTCGACGATCACGTTGCGCGCGATCGAGAACAGCCACGTGCGCTCGGATGCGGCCCGCGCGTCGAATCGGTCGCGCGCCCGCCACGCTCGGAGGAACGTCTCCTGCACGCAGTCCTCGGCCAACGGCCGGTCGCGCAGGGCGTTCACCGCGAATCCCAGCAGGGCGTGGCCGTTGTCGTCGAACGCACGGCGTAGGTCGAACGCGGGGCGTGTGCTCGGTCGCCGAGAGGCGCGCATCCGCAACTCCCCCTCGCGTCTTGTGGACTCGGACTCCGTCACCCGTGTCGTCCTCTCCGAGGGTAACCGTCGCCTGCCGACGGCCTCGTGGGGTGTACGACCGGGGCGGTGCCGGCGTTCACGGCGCGGAAGAAAATCCCGGATGCCGTGAACGCGCGGCCCCCGGCGGTCGTACTCCCCCGCAACCGGACACTCCGCGTCCCGATCGAAAGGCACGACGATGACGAAGAAGACGTACGCCCGCCCACTGACGATCGGCGCCCTGGCCGGCGTCGCCCTCCTGGCCGTCGGGCTCCCCGCGCACGCCGAGACCGAGGTGGCCGAACCCGCCGAGTTCACGAGCGCGTTCACGGTCATGGCCACCCCCGATCAGGTGATCAACAACGACGGCGTCGCCGCGCCCGGCGAGGAGGGCGCCACCGGCACGTACACGTTCCGCATCAATTCCGACCTCGACATCATCTGCTACGACATCCGCCTCGAGGGCGTCACCGGCGACTACCAGAGCCCCGCCAAGACCGCCACGCACATCCACGAAGCGGCCGTCGGCAAGCCCGGGCCGCCCCGCATCGCCTTCCCCAACCCCGCCCCCGTGGGCGACGGACCCCGCACCTCCTCAGGCTGCCTGCAGGGCCCCTTCACCACGGGCGTGGTCGCCGACGGCGTCGACACCGGCGAGGGCTTCACCCTGAAGCAGATCGAGGCCGACCCCGCCGGCTTCACCGGCGACTCGCACACCGTCGACTTCGCGGCCGGCGTCGTCCGCGGGCAGCTGTCGGCGATCCCCGTCGGCGGCGTCGACACCGGTGCCGGTGGCTCCGCCACGGCGGATGCCGGCGGGTGGGGTCTCGCCGCGGCAGCGGGCGGCCTGGGAGTCGTGGCCGCGGGTGCACTCGCGCTACGCCGCCGTCACGCGTCGTCGGCGAAGTGACCGACGCACGGCGCGGTGCGCGGCGGCCGTCCTTCTCGGGATGGAAGCGGCGCACCGCGTGCGTGCTCGTCGTCGGCGCGCTCACGACCGTCACCGGTTGCAGTTCCCCGCTTGTGGCCGATGAGCCGACGCCCCTCGTGACGACCGCGTCTCCCCCGGCGTCATCATCGCCCCCGACCTCGACGGCGTCCCCGGCCTCGGCTTCCCCTCCCGTGCGCGTGTCGATCCCGGCGATCAACCTGGACGAGTCACTGATCGACCTCGGCATCGCCGACGACGGCGCCATGGAGGTTCCCGCCGACTACGACGAGGTCGGCTGGTTCACCGGCGGAGGGCGCCCCGGGGGCACGGGCCCGACGGTGATCGCCGCGCACGTCGACTCGCCCACCGGTCCCGCGGTCTTCCAGGATCTCGAGGACCTCGTCGTCGGAGACGTCGTGGAGGTGCAGGATGCCGACGGCCGGACGCACGCGTACCGCGTCACCGAAGCGGCCGACTACCCCAAGTCGTCGTTCCCCACCGCGCGCGTCTTCGGGGCGACGGCGCGAGATGAGCTCCGACTCATCACGTGCGGGGGCGTCTTCGATCGCGATTCGGGGCACTACGTCGACAACCGCGTGGTCTACGCGGAGCGGGTCTGACGACCGTCACGTTCCGAGGTGATCGCGCGCCCACAGCGCCGCGCTCGTCCGGTCGGCCACGCCGATCTGGCGGAACACACTGCCCAGGTGCGCCTTCACCGTGCGCTCCGAGATGCCGAGCGCGTTCGCGACCTGCTTGTTGGCGAGCCCGTCGGCCACCAGGCGCAGCACCTCCTCCTCGCGGGCGCTCAGACCGCTGTCCACGGTGATCTCCTCGGGGAGCAGCGCGCCCGCGACGCGCGGATCCAGCGGGGCATGCCCGGCGTGCACGGCCCGCACCGCCGCACGGAGGTCGTGGGGCTCGGCATCCTTCAGCTGATACCCGGTCGCCCCCGCGGCGACGGCGCGACGCACCTGGTCACGGTCGCCGAAGGAGGTCAGGACGAGCACCCGGATGCCGGCGGCACGGGAGCGGATCTCGCGCGTCGCGGTGACCCCGTCCATCACGGGCATCGAGAGGTCCATGACCGCGACGTCGACGTCGACGTCCTCGATCGCCCGGAGGGCGTCGACGCCGTTCGCCGCCGTGGCGACGACGGCGATGTCGCCCTCGGCCGCGAGGACGGATGCCAGTCCCTCCCGCACCATCGAGTGATCGTCGACGACGAGGACGCGGATCATGGGATCTCCCGGGGGGTGTCGGTGAAACGCAGGCGCCAGCGCGTGCCGCGGCCAGGGGACGTCGACAGGGCGAGCTCGGCGCCCGCGTCCGTGGCGAGATCGCGGAGCACGCGCAGACCGAGGTGCCCCTCGGCCGGGGCGTCGAGCACCGCGGTGGCGTCGAAGCCGGGGCCGTCGTCGGCGACGACCAGGTCGATGCGTCCACGGTCGGCCGCGACCGCGATGGTCACCGTGCAGGGCGCGGCGTGGGTCACGGCGTTTCGCAGGGCCTCCTGGACGATCCGATAGATCAGGCGCTCGTGCGCCTCCGACAGTGCATCGATGGGCGCGCGCAGGTCGAGGACGACCGGCACGCCACGCGTCCGGGCGGTCGCGGCGAGGTCGTGCAGCGCCGAGGACAGGCCCGACGCCGTGAGGCTCTCGGGGTAGATGTCGACGAGGAGCGATCGCAGAACCCGCACGTTACCGCGCACGGCGCCCGCGACCTCGCGCATGCCGGCGGCTCCCTCTTCCTCTCCGCGCGCGTCGGCGGCGACGGCGGCGGCCTCGGCCCCGTAACTGGTCGCGACGAGCTCCTGCACCGGGCCGTCGTGCAGTGATCCGGCGATCCGCCGACGCTCCGCGTCCGATGCGTCCACGGCACGCTGCAGCAGTTCCGCCCGGCGTGCCTCCGCGCCTCGGAGCTGGCGCAGCAACGTCCAGACGATCGGGGCCGTCAGCACGACGAACAGCAGCAGACTGCTCGTCGTCACCCCCGCGAAGCCGCGCCACAGCTCGGCGGAACGCGCGGCGACCGGCTCGTACGGGTAGTAGACCTCGAACAGCACCTGCTGCCCACTGGGTGTCCACATGGGCCGGTACACCTCGAGCAGCCGGCAACCGGTCTCGAACTCGTTCTCGTCCTCCGACAGATCCGAGACCGCCGCGCGGGTCGACGGGGCGGCCAGGGCCGCGCGCTGTGCGTCGTCGAGGGCGAAGGTGCGTCCGATCAGCTGCGGCTCGTCGGCGTACAGCACGCGCCCCTCGGTATCCCAGATCTTCACCCGGATGACGTCGTCTCCGAGGATCTGCGACCTCACCGTCTCGTCGAACGCGGCGAGCGCGGCGTCCTCCCCCGCCGCGAGTCCGTCGGTCAGGACCGGACGCACCACGGCGTCGGCGAGCACGTTCGTGACCTGCGCGGCATCATTGACGGCTTCGCGTTCCGCGAGCCACTGCGCGCCGAACCCGGCGAGGGCGGCGACCGCGACGAGCACGGCGGCCAGGCCCGCGGCGAGGCGCACGAGCACTGCACGGGTCGACAAGCGGCGAGGTGCCGCCGACGCCGCTCGGGCCTCGACCAGCACCTGCCAGGGAGAGGCGGACGGGTCCGATGTCACTCAGTCGTCTCCCCCACGGCCACCACCGTCACCACCGTCGCGTCCTCCATGGCGGCCGCTGTCATCGGAGCCGGAACCGCCGGAACCCGACCCGCCCGAGGCCGCGTCATCGCCGCCGTTTCGCGAGTCATCGGAGGCGCCGGCATCCGATGAGGTCCGGTCGTCGCCCTGTTCGACGCGAGCGTCGCGGGGGACCTCTCCCCCGCCGTCATCGGCCCCGGAGGGAGCGACGGAATCGTCCGTGACGGCCGACCCGCCGTGGTCGTCGATGTTCCCGGACACGGAGGAATCGTCCGAGGTCGAGCCGCGTCGGTCGTCCGCGGCGGCGTCGCCATCCGCGTCACGATCGTCGCCCGGCTCGCTCCGTCGGTCCCGGTCCCGATCACCGCCGTGGTCGTCCACGCTCGGGCCGGGGCTCGGAGTGAGGACGCCCACCTGGACCGACGTCGGCACGGGAACGGGAACCGATTCGGCGAACGAGGCATTGCCCCACAGCCCCACCGCCGCGGGGGCGGCGGCGAGCACCAGCGCACCCGCGCCGATGAGGATCCGCTTCTTCATGTCATCCATCCTTCCGCCCTCTGCATTGTCACCCGCGACGAGGACTGTCATGACCCACTGTCCGCGAAACAGCGCACCGGGGCCATCGGACGATGGTCGTAGTACCAAGGTCGCATTGCCCGGCCCGGGGTCGCGGACCGACGGTGGACACAGCTCGCCCACCGACGAAACGAGAGAGCATGAGCATCAGCACCCCGTCCCGCCGCCGCCTGGCCCGCGGCACCGCGATCCTCGCGGCCGCCCTGGTCGCGGCATCCGGACTCCTCCTCCCCACCGCGGCCCAGGCCAAGACGACCTCAGCGGGCGGTGACTACGCGGTCACCGTCAACGGCACCACCTACAACCCCGCACCCGGCAAGGACGCGAAGCTGAAGGACATCGCCGTCTCGGGCCGCATCACCGTGAGCGGGACGAACAACCGCTTCACGATCGACCCCGTGACCCTGGGCGTGTACGACTACACCCTGACCGGCGCCCCCGACACGCAGCGCATGGTCACGAGCCCCACCGTGGTGTTCGCGTCGAAGGTGCCGACGCTCACCGCCGCGCAGCGCGCGGGCACCCGCCTGTCGAGCCTCGAGGTGCGTGACGACGCGATCGTCGCGATCTTCACCACGGCGGCCGGCAAGCTCAAGATCCAGGCCAAGGACGGCGCGCAGGGCGGCATCTTCCAGATGGAGCCCGAGTTCGCCGCCCCCGTCGAACTCGTGCACACGCTCGGCCCCGGTCTGTTCTCCTTCGTGAACCAGTACACGGGCAAGATCAACTTCGGAAACGGAGTGGATGCCGTCGCCTCCGGCGCGAATGCCCACCAGATGCTGCTCGGCAAGGACAGCCCCCAGGTCGCGACGAAGACGTATCAGGATGCCACCGTCACGAAGTGGACCGTGACCTCGGGCGGCCGCATGGGCGGCGTGCTCGGCGAGGATGCCGTGGAACTGTCGGCCGGCGCCACGAACTGCACGAGCCAGTGCCAGGCGCAGAACCGCATCAACGGTTCGCTCCCCGTTCCGCCCGACCCGACGAACCCGACGCCGATCGGCGGCTGAGTTCCCTGGGAACACACAGGCCCGAAGAACACAGCGCCCCCGGTCGGATGGCCGGGGGCGCTGTCGTGTTCCTCGCGACGGGCTCGCCGTGACCCCGCTCTCGACGGCGTGGACGGTCGGCGCTCGACTGCCACCGTTCGCGGTCAGAAGCCGGCGACGCCCTGCGGCCCCACCGTCGTGGGCGCGAACCCGGCGAATCCGTCGATGCGCTGCTGGGCCACGGTGGTCCCGAGCTCCGCGCGCAGATGCGGGTGCGTCCAGTAGAAGTGAGCCGCGGCATAGACCGCGCGCGGCGCCGCGTCGAGCGCGAACGTGGCGATCTGCCACGACCGCAGCTCGCCCGAGGCGAGGTCGACGTCACGCTCGATCCGCAGGACCGGGATCTTCACCGGGCGCGCCTGCTGCACCCCCGAGTCGTTCGTCGTCGTCGCGACCACTGCCTTCACCTCGGACCACGGGATGTTCGTGCCCACGCCTTGGAACCGCACCGCGATACCGCTGCGCCCGACCGCCACGCACTGACGGTTGCCCCACGATGAGCGGCTCCGCGAGGCGAAGAGCAGGCTGATGAACGAGATGAGGAAGAACAGCCCGATGAGCCCGAAGACACCCGCGATCACGTACGGAATCGGGCCCTCCATCGCCGGGGTGGTGCCGGCCTGCATCAACACGGCGACCACCACCCACCCGAGGAACAGGGTGATGACACCGGTCACGACGGTCAGGAACAGCGGAGGTTTCTTCAGCGGGGCGACGTGCAGCCAGTCGTCGGGCGCCCGCTCGAACGTCCGGTTGAACATCTCCGCGGGCAGCAGAGACAACCGCTTCTTTGATGCCGCCGGCCACACCCACCCGGGCGGAACAGAGGCGATGCGGGCGTCGGGGGTGTCCATGGAGCCCAGTGTAGGAAAGAGCATCCGACGACGGACGGTACGGGTGGCCAGGTCTCTGCCGCGTCGCGACGCATCGTCGCTAGGCGGACGGCGGACCGCCGAGCACATCGACGATCGTCCGCGGGTCGATGTCGAGATGCTCGGCGGAGACCGTCCGGCGCCGCCGTGTGCGTCCGTCGTGCCGCGTGAAGACGATGGCGGCCGTCGGCAGCAGTCCGGACGCCGGTCTGATCTCGGCGGTCGTCCCCTCCCGCGCCCACTCCTCGGCCGGCACTCGTCCAGCCACGCCGGACGAACGTTCGAGGGCCGAGAAATGCACGCTGGTGGGGGTGATTGCGACGGCCATCTCAGGTATGCGTGGTCGTCGCCGGAGCTGGCGCACACCGAAGACGCCGATGGCGAGGGGAACGAGGAGCAGCGCGCCGAAGACGAGTACCAGAGTGGCGCTGGCCTGCCCGGCGACGGCCGCGGCGACGAGTGGGAGCAGCGTGACGAGTCCCCACACCGCGGCGAGGGCGATCGCCGCGATACCCTGCCCGCGCACGGCCTTCCGCAGGGCACTCTCCACGGCTGCCCGCGTGACTGCGTCGTAGCGCGCGACGATGTCCCGGGAAGTCATCGGCCGTCGCCCCTCACCCGAGCGTCAGTTGTTGAACCGGAACTCCACCACGTCGCCGTCCTGCATGACGTAGTCCTTGCCCTCGAGGCGCGCTTTGCCCTTCGCTCGGGCCTCGGCGACCGAGCCGAGCTCGACGAGGTCGGCGAACGAGATGACCTCGGCCTTGATGAAGCCCTTCTCGAAGTCGGTGTGGATGACACCGGCCGCCTGCGGGGCCTTCGCGCCCTGCGGGATCGTCCACGCGCGGGCCTCCTTGGGGCCGGCGGTGAGGTAGGTCTGCAGGCCGAGCGTGTCGAAGCCGATACGAGCGAGCTGGTCGAGGCCCGACTCGTCTTGACCGGTGGATGCCAGAAGTTCGGCGGCATCCTCGGGGTCGAGGTCGATCAGCTCGGACTCGATCTTGGCATCCAGGAAGACGGCCTTCGCGGGCGCCACCAGCGCCGACAGCTCGTCCTTGCGAGCCTGGTCGGTGAGCACTGCCTCGTCGACGTTGAAGACGAAGATGAAAGGCTTGGCGGTCAGCAGACCCAGCTCGCGGATGGGCGAGAGGTCGAGACCGGATCCCGAGAGCAGCACGCCGCGCTGCAGCGCGTCCTGCGCGGCCTTGGCCGCGTCGAGGACGGAGGGGTCGAGCTTCTTGCCCTTGACCTCCTTCTCGTAGCGCGTGATGGCCTTCTCGAGGGTCTGGAGGTCGGCGAGCTGCAGCTCGGCGTTGATCGTCTCCATGTCGCTGGCGGGGTTGACCGCACCGTCGACGTGGACCACGTCGTCGTCGGCGAACCCGCGGACGACCTGGGCGATGGCATCCGCTTCACGGATGTTCGCGAGGAACTGGTTGCCGAGGCCCTCGCCCTCGCTCGCGCCGCGCACGATGCCGGCGATGTCGACGAACGACACCGCGGCCGGCACGAGCCGCTCGCTGCCGAAGACGTCGGCCAGCTGCTGCAGGCGTGCATCGGGAAGGTTCACGACCCCGACGTTGGGCTCGATCGTGGCGAACGGGTAGTTCGCGGCGAGCACCGAGTTCTTGGTCAGGGCGTTGAAGAGGGTCGACTTTCCGACGTTGGGAAGGCCGACGATTCCGATGGTAAGAGCCACGGGAGTCCAGGTTACCCGGCCCGGGCGGCGCCCACCCGCCTCACGGCCGCCGCGCGCGGAACGCGTGGGTGACGTACGGCAGCGCGACCGTGGCCCCGTCGGCCAATCCGGGGACGGATGCCACGACCTCGTCGACCGCGGCATCGATCCGTGCGCGGGTCTCGGGGTCGGCCGTGATGACGTCGCTGCGCGAGGAGACGAGCTCGCGCAGCAGGGGAAGGGTGATGGGTCGCTCCCAGCGCCACTGCTCGTGCTCGAGCGGCGCGAGTGGCTCCGCGACCCGTGGGCCGGTGGTCGCGAGGAGCACCTCGGCGTTCGACCCGCCCATCGCCGCGGTGAGACGGCGCACCCAATCGACGGCGTCGTCGCGGATGTTCCAGATCAGACCGAGGGACCCGCCGCTGCGCAGCACCCGCCCCACCTCGCGCGATGCCGCGTCGACGTCGACCCAGTGCCACGCCTGACCCATCACGACCGCATCGAGACCGGCATCGGGCAGCGGCAGACGCTCCGCCGTGCCGGCGAAGGTCGGCACGCCGTGGACGGAGGAGCGCAGGGCGGCGAGCATGTCGGCATCCGGGTCGATCGCCACCACGTCGGCGCCGAGCTCGACGACCGCCCGCGTGAGCTTTCCCGTGCCCGCCCCCACGTCGGCCACGCGCAGGGCGCGCCCCTCTTCGCGCACCGGAGCCAGCAGCCAGGCCACGGCTTCGGCCGGGTATCCCGGGCGGCCCGACTCGTACGCGGATGCCGCCTGCCCGAACGACGTCGACTTCTCACTCCCCGTCATGGCCTCGACCTTACGCCGCCCCTCCGACACGCACTCCATGCTCCCGCGCGCCGGCCCGCCCAGGAGCCACGGCCCCCACCGCGGCCCCGGATGCCACGGGCGGGCACGTTCCGCCACGACCCCTGTGCGGCGCCCTCGACGCGCGGTCGCGCCGCGAGAACGTATCCGCACGCCGGTGCGACGCAGACCCCGGCGCGCCTCCCTCCCGACGCGGTCCCGGCGGCGCAGGGTGGATGCGTGGCTCTGGATTTCACCGCGATCGACTTCGAGACGGCGAATTCCAGCGGTGCGTCCGCGTGCGCCGTGGGCCTCGCCCGCGTTCGCGGAGGACGCGTGGTGGCGACCGCGGCGTGGCTCATCAAGCCGCCGCCCGGACACGACCACTTCGCGCCGATCAACATCGGCATCCACGGCATCCAGCCCGCCCACGTCGAGGACGCGCCGTCGTGGAGCGCCCAGCTCGCACGGCTCACGGCCTTCGCCGGCTCCGACGTGCTCGTGGCGCACAACGCCGGGTTCGACATGTCGGTGCTCCGACGGGCGTGCGCGGCGACCGGCGACGAATGCCCGCCGTACCGCTATCTCTGCAGCGTGCAGATGTCGCGCAAGACCTACACGCTCGCCTCCTACCGGCTGCCGCTCGTCGCCGCCGAAGCGGGATGCTCGCCGTTCGCGCACCACGACGCGCTCGCCGACGCGGTCGCGTGCGCGGAGATCACGATCGACTGCGCCCGCCGCGCCGGGGTCGACGACGTGCAGGGTCTCGCGGCGCATCTCGGCGTGCGCATCTCGCAGATCGCCGTCGAACCGGCCGAGCGCGCCGTCGCCTGACCCCTTCCGTACGACGCCCTTCGGTCATCCGCACGCTCGCTCGCGGCCCGGGACCGCCCGCCCACTCCGCACCCGTCGCCCGAGCCCGCCCGGCCCGTCTTTCCGGCGATGTCGGAGGTGTGGGGCATGCTGACCCCATGGATGCCATCACCCTCGTCCTCGTGATCCTCGCCCTGGCGCTCGGCGTCGCCGGCGGCTGGTTCATCGCCGGTGCCCGCACGTCCGCGCGCAGCGCCGCCGAGCAGCGCGGTCTCGAGACACGCGCGATCGCGGCCGAGACCGCGCGCGCGGGGTTGCAGCAGCAGCTCGAGCATCAGGCGGCGATGTACCGCGAGCTCGTGGGCCAGTCCCGGGCCGATCAGGCCGCACGCGAAGAACGAGAGCGTCGCGAGCAGACCGTGCTGCGCGCCCTCGACCCCGTCCGCGAGACCCTCGACGCGATGCAGCGCAAGGTCGACGGGCTGGAGCGCGACCGGGTCGAGCAGTACTCCGCGCTCGGCGAGCAACTGCGACTCTCCCGCGAGGCAGACGAAGCGCTGCGCGCCACCACCGAATCGCTCGCCTCGGCGATGCGATCGGGCACGACGCGCGGAGTGTGGGGCGAGACGCAGCTGCGACGCGTCGTCGAGGCCGCCGGGCTCACCCGCTACGTCGACTTCGACCTCCAGGCGGCGATCTCGAGCGACGCCGGCGCGGGCCGCCCCGACATGGTGGTGCGTCTTCCCGGCGGCAAAGCCCTCGCGGTGGATGCCAAGGTCCCTCTCGAGGCCTACCTCCAGGCCAGCGCCATCGCGGTGACCGCACACGGAGACGAGGGCGCGCGCCGCGCCGCCCTCCTCAGCAAGCACGCCCGAGCGGTGCGGGCGCACGTCGACGCCCTCGCGAAGAAGGCGTACTGGGCGGGCCTGACCACGAGCCCCGAGTTCGTGGTGTGCTTCCTGCCCAGCGAATCGCTCCTGGCCTCCGCCCTCGACGAAGACCCGACGCTCCTCGAGTACGCCTTCGCGCGGCGCGTCGCCCTGGCCTCCCCCGTCAACCTCTGGGCGGTGCTGAAGACGGTGGCCTTCACCTGGACGCAGCAGGACGTCTCCGACGAGGCCCGCACGCTCTTCCACCTCGGTACCGAGCTGTACGAACGCGTCGGGGTCCTCGCCGGTCACGCCAACGACCTGCGTCGCGCGATCGAGAAGACGGTCGACAGCTACAACCGGTTCGCGGGGTCGCTCGAATCGCGTGTGCTCGTCACCGCACGCAAATTCCCCGGCATCGACGAGACGAAGCTCGCGTCCGTCGCTGCTCCCCCCGCGCTCGACGCCGCACCGCGCCGTTGGACCGCGCCGGAGATGCTCGACCTCGGCACGACCACGGGCGATGACGATCCCGCCGGTGACGCGTCACCCTCCCGCGTGCCGCCCGTCGACGCGTCGCCCGCCGACACCGGCGCGTCGTCCGCGTACGCCGATCTGGGTGGCGTCCGCGCGCGAGCCGGGTTGCTCGACGAACCCGGAAATCGCTCCGAGCCCTGAGCACCGAGCACCCCGCTGCCGCCCCTCCACGCGAAACCGGGCCGACCCCAAGGGATCGACCCGGTGCGAGAACGCGAGACTCAGGCCCCGCCGGGAACCCAACTCAGCAGGCTGACCACGGCGGCGGAGACGGCGACGAACGCCCCGACCATCCACCACGCGCTGACTTCATGGCCCTCATCGCGACGGACGCGGAGAAGGACGTCGGGACGTCGAGCCGGGTCGACGGCGCTGGCGATGACCGCCTGCGCACCTGTCTGAGGTGCGGTCTGATTCGTCGGAGCTGTTGCCATGGACGATCCCCCTTCGGGTCTCGGAAGAACACAGCGTCGCCGTTGACACTCCTTGAGATTCTGCCAGACGAGGTGCGCGCGACCGGTCACGCTTGCGCAACGACACGCCCGGCTGTAGCTGCACGTCGAAGCGGTCGGGCGCACCCGCCGCGGACAGCGCCTCGCGTCTCCCGGGCCGTCCGGCGCGTCCGCCGCGGGCAGCGCCCCGCGTCCCGGGCCGTCAGGCGCGTCCGTCGCCGACGGCGCCCGGCCTCAGAGCCACTTCGACGTCAGGTGCTCCGACGAGATCCGACGGAGGGTGCCCGAAGCCCCACGGAGAACGACGCTCTCGGTGTAGATGAAGTCGCCGTCGCGCCGCACGCCCTGCACGAGCTGACCGTCGGTCACACCCGTGGCGACGAAGATCGTGTTCTTGCCCTTCACCAGGTCGTCGGCCTCGTAGACCGTGCCGTCGATCTTCAGGCCGGCATCCTGGCCCTTCTGCTTCTCGTCGTCGGTGCGGGGCGCGAGCACGCCCTGGATGTGACCGCCGAGGGCCTTGATCGCGCACGCGGTGACGATGCCCTCGGGGCTGCCACCGATACCGACGCACATGTCGGTGCGGGCGTTGTGCCGGGCGGCGTTGATGCCACCGGCCACGTCGCCGTCGCTCATCAGACGGGTCCCGGCACCGGCCTCCCGGATATCCGCGATGAGCTGCTCGTGGCGGGGTCGGTTCAGCACCGACACGACGATCTCGTCGACCGGCTTGCCGAGCGCCTTGGCCAGCAGGCGGATGTTCTCGCCGATGGGGAGGCGGATGTCGACGACACCCACACCGGCGGGGCCGGTGACGAGCTTGTCCATGTAGAAGACGCTCGAGGCGTCCAGCATCGTGCCCTGGTCCGAGACCGCGATGACCGAGAGGGCGTTCTGACGGCCGGCGGCGGTCAGCGACGTGCCGTCGATCGGATCGACCGCGACGTCGCACTGCGGACCGCGACCGCTGCCGACGCGCTCCCCGTTGTAGAGCATGGGTGCGTTGTCCTTCTCGCCCTCGCCGATGACGATCGTGCCGTCGAAGTTGACGGTGCTGAAGAACGCGCGCATGGCGTCGACGGCCGCACCGTCGGCGGCCTCTTTGTCGCCCCGCCCGATGAAGGGAACGGCACGGATGGATGCCGCCTCCGTCGCCCTCACCAACTCCAGAGCCAGGTTGCGGTCGGGGTGCAGAGGACTCATGTCGGCAGTCAGGCTCACCATGGGCCCACTGTATCCAGCAGAGTCGACACATTCGGCGGTTTTCCACCGCCCAGACCCGAAGGAATCAACGTTCTTAACGAATCGACAGAACTGCCCGGTTCCTGTCGCACCGACACCGTCACGATCCGGCGCCTTCGCTAGGCTGACGGTGTCCCGACAACACCAAGGAGCACCTCCATGCCCGTCGCTTCCCCTGAGCAGTACGCCGACATGCTGGACCGCGCGAAGGCCGGCGGCTTCGCGTATCCGGCGATCAACGTCTCGAGCTCGCAGACCATCAACTCGGTGCTCCAGGGCCTGACCGAGGCCGGCTCCGACGGCATCCTCCAGGTCACCACCGGTGGTGCCGACTACTTCGCCGGTCACACCGTCAAGGCCCGCGCCACCGGTGCCCTCGCCTTTGCGAAGTACGTGACCGAGGTCGCGAAGAACTACCCCATCACCGTCGCGCTCCACACCGACCACTGCCCCAAGGACGCCCTCCCCGGCTTCGTCCTCCCCCTGCTCGAGGCCTCAGAAGAAGAGGTCAAGGCCGGACGCAACCCGATCTTCCAGTCGCACATGTGGGACGGCTCAGCCGTTCCCCTCGACGAGAACATCGACATCGCCGCGGAGCTCCTCCCCCGCCTGAAGAACATCAACGCCATCCTCGAGATCGAGGTCGGCGTGGTCGGCGGCGAAGAAGACGGCGTGCAGCACGAGGGCTCGAACGAGGCTCTCTACACGACGGTCGCCGACGTGACGAAGGCCGTCGAGCGCCTCGGCCTCGGCGAGAACGGCCGCTACATCTCGGCCCTCACCTTCGGCAACGTCCACGGCGTGTACAAGCCCGGTGGCGTCAAGCTCCGCCCCGAGCTGCTGGGCGAGATCCAGGAGGGCATCGCTGCGAAGTTCGGCACCGGCCCCAAGCCCCTCGACCTCGTCTTCCACGGCGGCAGCGGATCGACCGACGAGGAGATCGCCCTCGCTGTCGCGAACGGCGTCGTGAAGATGAACATCGACACCGACACCCAGTACGCCTTCACGCGCTCCATCGCGGGCTACATGTTCTCGAACTACGAGGGCGTGCTCAAGATCGACGGCGAGGTCGGCAACAAGAAGCAGTACGACCCCCGCGCGTGGGGCAAGGTCGCCGAGTCGGCCATGGCCGTCCGCGTGGTCGAGGCCACGAAGCAGCTCGGCTCGTACGGCCAGTCCCAGAGCTGACCCCTCGCCGCGTGGACGAACGCCCCGGTCCTCGACCGGGGCGTTCGTCGTTTCTTTGAAATCGCTCACCCCGTCAGAATCCGCCAGCTGAGGTTGTTGTTGAAGAACGCGTCGAGTCCGGCAGTTCACACGACTGCGCTGCACTTGCGGGTAGCGGTCGCCGGGTTCCCCGCGCAATTGTCCGATGCATCCTGCACAGCACTGATGATGCCCGTCGCGTAAGGCTTGTTATCCACAATCCGGAGCACCGGACCACCACCATCGCCGTTACCCGCCCCAGGTTGGTTGAAGACCTACAGCGAGCGATAGGCGTTCGTGTAGGTGTGGACTGTTCCAGACGAGTCGTGAGCGTTGAGAGAGACAGGTCCGTCAGTGATTGTATTAATGCAGACAGCCCCCGACTGCGACCCGTTCATGCAAACCGATTGACCGACAAGAGGAACACTGTAGCCTTTCACCCACACGGCGGAATTCGATGTCGGGCCTCCTGCGAAGTTTGCACCGTAATATTTGACGTCTCCCGTCAGCATCCGGATGTCCGCCCCTCCCGTAGCCGTCGACTGCCCCGTACCGAAATACGGGCTGTCGACGTACCTACCGGACACCCACGTCGTCCCCTCTTCGCCGCAGTGATCAGCTGTCAGCATCGCTGTCTTGCTTGTCGGTGCGCCATCCTGCACGATTGCAAAGCCGGAGGAGCAGGAGCTCAGATATCCCCCGGAGCGTGTCGTAATAAGAGCACCCCCAATATATGGCTCCGTGTGATGTTGCCTGTCGATCAGTGACGCGCCTGACGCTTCGTACACGAACTCCACCCCGAAACGACTACCAATGACGGAGGCGATCTGCTCTCGCATACTTTCTTCATCGATCGAACCGGCCTGCGCCAGTAGCGCCACGCGCAGACCCGTTCCATCTATCTTCGCAGCGGCCCATGACACAGGGACGTCGCCGATATTTCCCTCTCGTGCGACTTGGTTGGCCGCCTCCCTCAAAGATTCCGCGGGGAACTCATCGGCGGCAACCTCCCACTTGACTGCGGGGAGAAGGGCCGCCATCTGCCCGATATCGACAGCGCTTCCTTTTGCAACGTGAAGAATTAGCGCACGCTTCTCGAAATCCCACTCGTATGCCCCGATCGAGCGGGCAATCTGCGCTCTCTCGAGACGGGCGAGGGCTTCTGTTACTTCCCCGGTCATGTTGTCGCCTGGCCCTGACATCGACGCAGCCCAGTCCTCGATCTGGGGCACCGACGCTTCCTCGTCGTCGGCTGGCACCGACCACGCCCCCAACAGAAGGGCCGTGACCATCGTCGCCAGGACAGACGTCAGACGCAATCGAGCGCGCTTCACCATCGTCGTCTTCTTCACGGTCCGGTCAACCGGACGCGACGCGTCGTGCGCCGCGGCCTACTGTTGACGTCGTCTCCGTCGATCTTGGGGAGAACACACAGGGAGGAGAAGAGGGCGGTCGCGAAGACCACCCGGCGGCACGATGCTCTTCACGAGCGCGACGGCGGGGAGGTCAATCCACCTTGCGGCCCCAGCCGACCAATCCGGCCTCAGCTGCGGTACACCTCCAGCACCGAGGGCGCACCCGCAGGCGACGACACGACCTCGATCGCATCTCCCGCCCGCACCTCGCCCGCCCGGCGCACCCGCAGGTACGCTCCCAGCCGGCCCTCGTCCGAGAAGCGCTTGACCCACCCGCGCGCCGCCGCACCGCCGACCCAGCGTGCGAAGGTCGCGCAGGGCGTGCGGGGCATCGTCACCTCCACCTCGACGGTGTCGCCGATGCGCCACACCTCCCCGATGCGGGCCCCGTTGACATCGAGGCCCTCCACGCGCAGGTTCTCGCCGAACCATCCCGCGTGCAGGTCGCGCCCGAGTGCGTCCTCCCAGAACGCTGCATCCTCCGCCGCATAGGCGTAGACCGCCTTGTCACGACCGCCGTGGTGCTTGCGACTCGCCTGCACGTCGGCGCGCACCCCGAGCGTGCCGACGCGAACGGGGCCATCGAGTGCGCGCTTGTCGATCGCGGTAACGCCGACGGAGCCGGCATCCGGATGCAATTCGTGAACGGCGCAGACGGCGACGAGACGGGGCATGGGTCGATGCTAGGGCGTCGGCGCCGAACGACCGTACCCGCGTCAGGGCGAGGTGAACTCCCGCCGCATGACGACCGTGTCGCCGTCGAGGGTACGGATCTCGACCGACCCGATGTCGGCGGCCGCCAGATCGGTGCCGGCGCTCAACTCGGTCGTCGATCCCGGACCGGCGCGCCAGGTCGACAACACACTCGTCGCTCCGGTGTCGTCGGTGATGGCGAGCGCGTACGGCCAGCCCCCGGGAGGAGCGTCGAGCACCTCGCCGGTGTACTGGCACACGAGGTCGATGCGCGTGCCCCACGGGGCAGAGGTCAGCTTGACCGACGCCTCCAGGGGCGCGCCCGCCACGCCGTCCAACGCGTACACCGTTCCCGACGACGACACGGCACTGTTCACCGCGACGACGCCGGGCACGGCGATCGCGACGAGCGCGATCGATGCCGCGAGCACCCACCCGGTCGCGCGGCGTCGACGCCGGCGCCTCGCCGTGTCCAGCACGCGGGTGCGCAGGGTCGGGTCCGGGGCGGCCAGGGGCACGGGGCCCGTGCTGGGGCTGATCGCGCGGGCGCGCTCGGCCGACAGGCGGGACAGCAGTCCCGCGGTCGGCGCGAGTTCGGCGACGGCGGCACGGCACAGCTCGCACGCGCCGAGGTGGGCCTCGAACTCCGCGCGGTCCGGAGCCGACAGCGCTCCAAGCACATAGGCGCCGTCCCAGCTCGACAGACGCTCGTGGTCGACGTTCACCGGGTCACCCCTCTCTCCTGCAGGGCGAGCCGCAGCGCTCGCACCGCGTAGTGCAGTCGCGACTTGACGGTCCCGGAGGGGATGCCGAGCTCCTCCGCCGTCTGAGCGACGCTGCGTCCGCCGTAGTACGCGCTGACGATCACCGCCCGGTGGTCGGGCGTGAGCGTCGCGAGCGCCTCCTCGACGAGGAGCGCGTCGAACATGGCATCCGTGTCGTCGTCCCGCGCCGTCTCGGGCAGCTCGTCGACGGGATGCTCATGCCGCCGCCGCGCACTGCGCGCCTCGTCGATCACGAGGTTGCGGGCGACCGTGTACATCCACGATCGCAGCGATGACGGGTCGTCGCTCATCACCCGCGGCGTCCGCCACGCCCGCAGCAGGGTCTCCTGCACGATGTCGTCGGCCCCGGCGTGGTCGCCGGTCAGGCTCACGACGTAGCGCCAGACGGGGGTGGCGTGCGCGTCGTACAGCGCCGTCAGCTGCGCGTGTTCGTCTCTCGCCACGGCATCCCCTCTCCCTCGCTCACAGGGGACACGGGATGCCGGGCCTCGCGGTTCAGTTCGGAACGCTGTCGAGGATCGCCGACATGAAGGTCGCGTCGCCGACGAGGGCCATCGTCACGCAGATGCCGGCGATGAGCGCCGTCGCGACGGACCCGACGAGGGGGATCCAGAACGCGACCCGGCCGCGTCGCAGACGCCGCCAGGTGAACACGGCCGTCAGCAGCCAGCCGACGCCGTACACGAGGGCGGCGGCGGCACCCCAGACGTACCCGGCCGACAGGTTCGTGAACGTCGCCGTCACACCCAGCATCTGGGCGCCGCGCTCGGCGTACTCGGGGAAGTTCAGCAGCTGCACGATGGTCGTGACCACCGAGAACAGGCCGTAGAAGAGCAGTCCGAAGGTGACGATGCGGTCCACGCGCGCCCCGCGCGTGGCGGGCGCGACGAAGCCCGCAGGCGCCTCCGCGACGGGGGCGGCCTGCGGCTGCGGCTGCGGCGCGACACCGGCGTCGAGCGCCTCCGTCACCTCGGGCCGCTGGATGCGGGCGCGCTGCTCCTCGGCCGTGGCGTATTCGCCGTACTGCGGGCGGGGACGCTCGACACCGCCACCCTCGCCCGACGAGCGGGAGTCGTCGCTCACGCGCGACCCCGGCCGCCGAGGGCCCGGCTGTCGCGCTTGCCGGTGGCATCCTGGCGCAGCTCCTTGGGGAGCGAGAAGATCAGGTCCTCCTCGGCGGTGCGCACCTCTTCGACGTCACGGTATCCGGCACCGGCGAGCTCCTCGAGCACCTCGGTCACGAGCACCTCGGGCACCGAGGCGCCACTGGTGACGCCGACGGTCTGAACGCCCTCGAGCCACTCCTGCTTGACCTCGTCGACGTAGTCGACGCGGTAGGCGGCCTTGGCGCCGTGCTCGAGGGCGACTTCGACGAGACGCACGCTGTTGGAGGAGTTCGCCGACCCCACCACGATCACGAGATCCGCGCCGACGGCGACCTTCTTGATCGCGACCTGGCGGTTCTGGGTGGCGTAGCAGATGTCGTCGGAGGGCGGGTCCTGTAGTTCGGGGAAGCGCTCGCGCAGGCGCCGGACGGTCTCCATCGTCTCGTCGACCGAGAGCGTGGTCTGCGACAGCCACACGACCTTCGACGGGTCGCGCACCTCGATGGTGTCGGCGTGGTCGGGCGAGTTGACGACGGTGACGTGCTCGGGAGCCTCGCCGGCCGTGCCCTCGACCTCCTCGTGTCCCTCGTGACCGATCAGGAGGATCTCGAAGTCGTCGCGCGCGAACCGCACGGCCTCGCGGTGCACCTTCGTGACGAGGGGGCAGGTCGCATCGATCGCCTGCAGGCCCCGATCGGATGCCGCCGAGACCACCGCCGGCGAGACGCCGTGCGCGCTGAAGACGACATGCGCCCCGGAGGGGACCTCGTCGACTTCCTCGACGAAAATCGCCCCCTTCTTCTCGAGCTCGGTGACGACGTGGATGTTGTGCACGATCTGCTTGCGCACGTACACCGGCGCCCCGTAGCGCTCGAGCGCCTTCTCGACGGCGATCACGGCGCGGTCGACGCCCGCGCAATACCCGCGGGGCGCGGCCAGCAGCACCTTCTTCTGTCCGTTGACGGGGATATCCTGGAGCCGCCCGCGTCGACCCGGGATACGGGGAACGGGCAGGTGGACGGCAGGTGAGCTCACCCCTCGATTCTACCGGGGCGCCCCTGGACACCGGCCGAACCTCCCCCCACCGCTACCCGCACGGATACGATGACCCTTTCCCCGCCCCGCCCCTCCCGCCGACGTCGGCATGCATTCGAGCGGACCTCATGACCTCCTTCCAGCCCGAGACCATCCCCGGCCAGGCACCGCCGGCCGACAGCGTGCACCCCCGCGATTCGCGGACCGACGCGCCCACCTCCGTCTCGCGCCTGAACGACACCATCCGCGGCTTCATCGAGCGGTGGGGCTCCGTGTGGGTCGAGGGCGAGATCACCTCGTTCAACCGCCGCGGCGGCAACGTCTTCGGGCGGTTGAAAGACCTGGGCACCGAGTCGACGGTGTCGTTCCGGATCTGGTCGAGCACGCTCGCACGCCTGCCGAAAGACCTGCAGGTCGGCGATCACGTCGTGGCGTGCGTCAAGGCCGATTACTTCCCCCGCACCGGCGACTTCTCGTTCGCGATCTCGGCGATGCGCCACGTGGGCCTGGGCGAGCAGCTCGAGCGTCTCGAGAGGCTGCGGGTGCAGCTGCGATCCGAGGGGCTTTTCGACCCCGCGCGCAAGAAGCGCCTGCCCTTCCTCCCCCAGTGCATCGGACTCATCACCGGCGAGAATTCGGACGCCGAGAAAGACGTGCATCGCAACGCCGAACTGCGCTGGCCGCGCGTGCACTTCCGCACGAAGCACGCGGCGGTGCAGGGCGATCGCTGCGTGCCCGAGACCATCGCGGCGCTGAAGGCCCTGGATGCCGACCCCGAGGTCGACGTGATCGTCATCGCGCGCGGCGGCGGCGATCCCCAGACCCTGCTCGGCTTCAGCGACGAGCGTCTGCTGCGCGCGGTGGCCGCGGCATCCACGCCGATCGTCAGCGCCATCGGCCACGAGAACGACCGCCCGCTGCTCGACGAGGTCGCCGACGTGCGCGCCTCGACGCCGACCGACGCGGCCAAGCGCGTGGTCCCCGACGTGAGCGAGCAGCGCGCGCTGGTGGCCCAGCTGCGCGCGCGGCTGACCGGGCGCCTGACGCAGCGCGTTGTCCACGACATCGCCCAACTGGAGCAGATCCGCTCGCGTCCTGCTCTGCGCACCCCGCACGCCATGCTCACCTCCCGCGCTCAGGAGCTGTGGATGCTGTCGAACCGCGGCCGCGACATCGTCGATCGCCGCCTCGAGAGCGAACGGCGGCGCACGCGCGAGCTGAGCGCGGGGCTGCGCGCCCTCTCGCCCGTGGCCACCCTCGCCCGGGGGTACGCCATCGCACAGCTGCCCGACGGGGCGGTGCTGCGCGACGCGGCCGATGCCCCCGCGGGGACCGCGCTGCGACTGACGCTCGAACAGGGCACGGTCGCGACGACCTCGGAGGGCGTCGTCCCGGATGCCGTTCCCCACGGTTCCTCCCCCGCCGCCGCTCCGTTCGACGACGAGGCACCCGACGCCGGCTCCGCCGGCGGGGCCGCCTAGAATGGGTGCCATGACCGCGACGACCCCCGGCCCCGCTGCCGACGTCGCCTCCCTGTCGTTCGAGCAGGCCCGCGACGAGCTGGTGCGCGTGGTCGCCGAGCTCGAGCAGGGAGCCCCCACGCTCGAGGAGTCCCTGGCTCTGTGGGAGCGCGGCGAGAAGCTCTACGCGCGCTGCGAAGAGTGGCTGCTGGGGGCCAAGCGCCGCCTCGACGCCGCACGCGGCGAAGGGGACGACGACTGATGGCCCGCGTCGTCGCCCATCTCGGCCGCCCCGAGACCCCGCAGGAGACCGCCGACCGCAAGGCGGAGTCCTCGCGTCGGTACCGCTCGAGCAAGACCTTCCGCAACCTCATCGCCGCCCTGCTGGTGACGGTCGCCGTCGTGTTCGTGGTGGTCGCGGGCGTCCCGCGCGGTGAGCCGACGCCGCCCCCCGCCCCTGACGTGCCCGCCCTCGCGGCCGGCATCGAGGCGGACCTCGGGCGCCCCGTGCTCTCCCCGTCGCTCGGCGACGGGTGGCGGGTCAACCAGGCCACGACCGAAGGCGTCGGCGGCACCGAAGCGTGGACGATGGTCTACGTCCGCTCCGGCGAATCCGGGTTCCTCCGCGTCGCACAGGGGTTCGACGCCGACGAGAACTGGGTCGGGCAGGTGCTCGACGGCACACGCAGTACCGAGACGGTCGACATCGACGGCATCACCTGGAACGTCTACCGCCCCGCCAACCCTTCCGGGACGGGCAACATCGACTACGCCCTGGCCACCCCGGCCGGCCCCGACTACGTCCTCGTGTACGGCGATGCCGCACCCGAGACCGCGGCCCTGGCGGCCGCATCCGTGACGTCGCAGATCGAGCAGTTGAGAGAGGTCCCGTGAGCGAGCGCATGACCCCCCGTCAGGTGTGGCAGCAGATGGTGGAGGGCAACCGACGCTTCGTCGCCGGCGAACCCGCCCACCCCCGTCAGGACGTCGAGCGTCGAGCCGAGCTCGCCAGCTCGCAGCACCCGACCGCAGCGCTGTTCGGGTGCTCCGACTCTCGTCTCGCCGCCGAGATCATCTTCGACGAGGGGCTCGGCGACCTCTTCGTCGTGCGCAACGCCGGGCAGGTCATCTCGGACTCCGTCATCGGCAGCCTCGAATACGCCGTGGGTGTGCTCGAGGTCCCGCTCATCGTGGTGCTCGCACACGACGCCTGCGGCGCCGTCGGCGCGGCCATCGACAGCACGGGCGTCGACGCCCCGACCCTCCCCGCCTACATCTGGCGGCAGATCGCCCCGATCGTGCCGGCCGTGCGCCGTGTCCAGCGCGAGAACGCCGTCGACGGGCACCTGCCCGACCACGTCGACCCCGAGCTGGTGGGCCGTGAGCACCTGCGCCACACCGTGGCCGACCTGCTGCGCGCCTCGGAGCTGATCAGCGAAGCCGTGGCCGAGGGCCGCACAGCCGTCGTGGGCGCGAACTACCGTCTCGACGAGGGGGAAGCCTTCCCCGTCGTCATCGTGGGCGACGTCGACGACGCGCGCATCTGAGAACCGCGCACCCGAGACGCGCCCGACCCCCGCGCACCTGAGAAACCGAACGACTGACCTGGAGGAACGACGACGTGACCGACACCGAGTACCGCATCGAACACGACACCATGGGTGAGGTGCGGGTACCCAAGGACGCCCTGTACGCCGCGCAGACCCAGCGCGCGGTCGAGAACTTCCCGATCTCGGGGAAGGGTCTCGAGTCGACCCAGATCGCCGCTCTGGCGCGCATCAAGAAGGCCGCGGCGCTCGCCAACAAAGACCTCGGCACTCTCGACGGCGCCATCGCCGACGCGATCGCGCAGGCCGCCGACGAGGTCATCACGGGCCGCCACGACGCGCATTTCCCCGTCGACACGTACCAGACCGGTAGCGGCACGTCGTCGAACATGAACATGAACGAGGTGCTGGCGACGCTGGCCACCGGCATCCTGGGGTCGACCGTCCACCCCAACGATCACGTCAACGCCTCGCAGTCGTCGAACGACGTCTTCCCGACCTCGGTCCACATCGCCGTGACCCAGGCGCTCATCACCGACCTCATCCCGGCACTCGAGCACCTCTCGGTCGCCCTCGAGGCCAAGGCCGACGCCTGGAAGGGCATCGTGAAGTCGGGCCGCACCCACCTGATGGATGCCACTCCCGTCACCCTCGGACAGGAGTTCGGCGGCTACGCGCGGCAGATGCGTCTGGGCATCGAGCGCGTGCAGGCGGTCCTCCCCCGCGTGGGCGAGGTGCCCCTCGGCGGCACCGCCGTCGGCACCGGGATCAACACCCCCCTCGGCTTCCCGCAGAAGGTCATCGAGCTGCTCGCGGAAGAGACCGAGCTGCCCATCACCGAGGCGAAGGACCACTTCGAGGCGCAGGCCAACCGCGACGGACTCGTCGAGGCCTCCGGCGCCCTCCGCACGATCGCGGTGTCGCTGACGAAGATCAACAACGACATCCGCTGGATGGGTTCGGGCCCGAACACCGGTCTCGGCGAGCTCCACATCCCCGACCTGCAGCCCGGCTCCTCGATCATGCCCGGCAAGGTGAACCCCGTCGTGCCCGAGGCCACCCTCATGGTGTGCGCCCGCGTCATCGGAAACGACGCCACCGTCGCCTGGGCCGGCGCGTCCGGTTCGTTCGAGCTCAACGTGGCCATCCCCGTCATGGGCACCGCGCTGCTGGAATCGATCCGCCTCCTCTCGAACGCGATGCGCGTCCTCGCCGACAAGACCATCGACGGCCTCGAAGCCAACGTCGGCCGCGCCGAGGCGTTCGCCGGGATGTCGCCGTCGATCGTGACGCCGCTGAACAAGGTCATCGGGTACGAAGCGGCCGCGAAGATCGCCAAGCACTCCGTGGCGAAGGGCATCACCGTCCGCGAGGCCGTCATCGACCTCGGCTACGTGGAGCGCGGCGAGATCACCGAAGAGGTGCTCGACGCGAAGCTCGACCTGCTGTCGATGACCCACCCGGGCTGAATCGACACGCACCACCTCCGACGCCGAGGCGCGCCATAATCGAAGGATGAGCCCCGCGACGAGACCTGTCTCGACGCGGGTGCGACTCCTCGGGGCGCTCCTCGGCGTCGTGCTTCTCGGCATGATCGTCGCGGGCGGGGTCACCTTCCTCGTCCAGCGCGACCGGGTGCTCGCCAATGCGCAGCGTCAGCTCGACGGCTTCGTCGCCACGGTCGCCACCAGCGACGAGACCGCGGCCGACCTCGTCGACGCGGTGATCCCCGGCCGCACCGACGGCACTCTCGCCGTCGACGACGCGCGCGTGCTCGCCGCGACTCCGTCACCCCCCGGTCTCGCCGTCGGGGATGACCAGGGGCTCGTCGATGCGCTCGATCGCGCGATCACCGACGGGCGCCTCACCGGCCGCCTCGACAGCACCCGAGGACCGGTCATGTACGCCGCTGCGGCGGCATCCGGCGGCTATGTCGTGCAGGTCATCTCGATCGACCAGCGCATGGAGCTGGTGGCGTTGTCCTCCGTCACCTATGCATCCACGGCCCTCGCCGTGCTCGTCGTGGTGGGCGCGGTCGGGTGGTTCGTCACCGGACGGCTCTTCTCCCCCCTGAGGCGTTTGCGCGACACAGCGGACTCGATCACGATCGACGACCTCGGCACGCGCTTGCGCGCGCACGGTAACGACGAGATCTCCGATCTGACCACGTCGGTCAACTCCATGCTCGACCGCCTCGCGATGTCTGTCGAGGCGCAGCGTCAGTTGCTCGACGACGTGCGCCACGAGCTGAAGACGCCGATCACCATCGTCCGCGGCCACCTCGAGATGATGGACCCGGCCGATCCGCACGACGTCAGGGAGACGCGTCAGCTCGGAATCGCCGAGCTCGACCGCCTCACGCGTCTGGTCGACGACATCGACACGCTCGCCGACGTCGAGGCCAATGCGTTGTCGTCCGAGGTGATCGACGTCGCCGCCCTGACCGACCGCGTCGCGGAGCTCGCCGGCGCTCTCCCGGGTCACCCTTGGAGCGTGGCGCAGCGCGCACGCGTGCGTATCGCGGGCGACGCCGACCGCCTGGTCCAGGCGTGGCTGCAGCTCGCCGACAACGCCGCGAAGTACACCCCCGAGGCGACACCGATCGAGATCGGCAGCACCGCGGACGACACCGCCGCGCACCTGTGGGTCCGCGACCACGGTCCCGGCATCCCCCCGGCCGCGAGGCATCGGGTGTTCCGGCGGTTCGACCGCCTGTCGACGCGGCGCGGCGTCGACGGCTCGGGGCTCGGGCTCTCGATCGTGGATGCCATCGCCAAGGCGCACGGCGGTCACTGCTCCATCGGCGACACGCCGGGAGGCGGCGCCACCTTCACGCTGCATATCCCGCTCACGGGAGCGCAGTCCCCCGCCGCGCTGCCGACGCCCGTGCGCGCCGGCGACGTCGTCATGCAGAGAGAGGCCACCGGATGACCCGCATCCTCATCGCCGAGGACGAAGACCGCATCTCCGCGTTCGTGGCGAAAGGCCTCGAGTCGGCCGGTTACCAGACGCTCATCGTCGATGACGGCGCCGACGCTCTCGACACGGCCCTCTCCGGCGAGGTCGACCTCGTGCTCCTCGACGTCGGGCTGCCCTCTCTCGACGGCTTCGAGGTGCTGCGGAGCCTTCGCGGTCAAGGCTCCACCCTGCCGGTCATCATGCTCACGGCTCGGACGAGTACGCGCGACACCGTCGACGGTCTGGACGCGGGAGCGAACGACTACGTCGCGAAGCCGTTCAAGTTCGACGAGCTCCTGGCTCGCGTGCGGTCCCGGCTGCGCGAGCCCGTCACCCTCGGCACGATCACGGTGGCGCACGGCGACGTGTCGCTCGACGTCCTCGCCCGCCGCGCGACGGTGGGCAGCCGCGAGGTCGATCTCAGCGCCCGCGAGTTCGCCCTCGCGGAGGAGTTCATCCGTCACGCCGGCCAAGTGCTCTCGCGCGAGCAGCTGCTGAGCCGGGTCTGGGGCCTGGATTTCGACCCGACGTCGAACGTCGTCGACGTGTACGTCCGCTACCTGCGAGCCAAAGTGGGGCCCGCCCACATCGTCACCGTGCGCGGAGCCGGCTACCGCTGGGAGTGAGCCCGAACCCCCGAAAACCCCCGGCGGGGGGATCGACCGGGGGTTTTCGAGAGAGATCGCGTCGGTGGTCTTCCGACTCACCCGAAGAGCGGTGACCTGCGCGAGCGCGGACCTCGTGTTTTCTTAGGGGGAACCGCCGGGGCGGTGGCGAGGTCTCCCTCGCCGATGTGACCACTCTGTCTGGCGTTCGTGAGAAGCCGGAGAGCCGAAGATGAGAACCCTCTCATCTGCAGCGCTTCGCGGCGCGCTCCGGCAACCCGGCTCCGCACGAAGGAGGGCCGGGATGCCGCGGCATCCCGGCCCTCCTTCGCGATTCACGACAGTTCGCCGGCCTCCAGCAGTTCCGTCACCAGTGCGGCGATGGCCGAGCGCTCCGAGCGCGTGAGCGTGACGTGCCCGAACAGCCCGTGACCCTTGAGCGTCTCGATCACCGAGGCGACGCCGTCGTGACGCCCCACGCGCAGGTTGTCGCGCTGCCCGACGTCGTGGGTGAGCACCACGCGGGAGTTCTGTCCGATGCGGCTGAGCACCGTGAGCAGCACGTTGCGCTCGAGCGACTGCGCCTCGTCGACGATCACGAACGCGTCGTGCAGCGAACGACCGCGGATGTGCGTCAGCGGCAGCACCTCGAGGAGCCCCCGCGCCAGCACCTCCTCGAGGACGTTGCCCGAGACCACCGAACCCAGCGTGTCGAACACCGCCTGACCCCACGGGCCCATCTTCTCGGCCTGGTCGCCCGGGAGGTAGCCCAGCTCCTGCCCGCCGACCGCGAAGAGCGGGCGGAACACGATGATCTTCTTCTGCTGCTGGCGCTCGAGCACGGCTTCGAGCGCCGCGCACAGGGCGAGGGCCGACTTCCCGGTGCCGGCCCGGCCGCCGAGAGAGACGATGCCGACCTCGGGATCGAGCAGCAGGTCGAGGGCGATCCGCTGCTCCGCCGAGCGCCCGTGCAGCCCGAAGGCGTCGCGGTCGCCGCGCACGAGGCGGTACTGCCCCTTGCCCGTCACGCGGCCCAGGGCCGATCCCCGCTCCGAGTGGATGATGAGCCCGGTGTTCACCGGCAGCCCCACCACCGCGTCGCTGACGGCGACCTCGCTCTCGTACAGGTCGGTGATCTCGTCGCCCGAGACGTCGATCGAGGCGATCCCGGTCCAGCCCGAGTCCATCGCCTGCTCGGCGAGGTACTCCTCCGTCGCGAGACCCAGGGATGCCGCCTTCACGCGCATCGGCAGGTCTTTCGACACCACGGTGACCTCGACGCCGTCCTTGGCGATGTTCATGGCCACCGCGAGGATGCGGCTGTCGTTGCCGCCGGTGCGCATTCCGGACGGCAGGACGGACGGGTCGGTGTTGTTCAGCTCGACGCGGAGCGTGCCCTCGTCGCCGACCGGCACCGGGAAATCGAGGCGGCCGTGCTCGATGCGCAGTTCGTCGAGGTGGCGCAGGGCCTGGCGGGCGAAGTAGCCGATCTCGGGGTCGTGACGTTTGCCCTCGAGCTCCATGATCACCACGACGGGGATCACCACGGAGTTCTCCGCGAAGCGGAAGAACGCCCGCGGGTCGCTCAGCAGGACGGAGGTGTCCAGGACGTACGTGCGCAGGGCCTGATCGGCTCCGGCTTCGGACTCGGTGCTCTCGACGACGTGACGCTGGTCGTACGGTGCTCGTGCAGTCACAACCCACTCCCGACCCGGGTGATGCACCCGGTTGTCACGAGTCGACCTGTGGGTCACGAGTCGCGATCCGAAGGTCGACTCGACCGGACTCCGTGTCCGATGTGATCACCGTACGACCCCGCGACACCCACGAGGGTCGTTAACACGCCGCGAATATGACGAGTTCGTGAACAGCGTGTTCGCGGCGTTCGCCGGTCGAAGATAGTTCACCGGATGCCGAGAACCCGGCGTCGTGCGTCGGCCCGGGCTACTGTCCGAAGCGGCGGTCGCGCGCCGCGAAGTCGCGGATCGCCCGAAGGAAGTCGACCTCGCGCAGGTCGGGGCCGAGCGCCTCGACGAAGTAGAACTCCGAGTGGGCGGACTGCCAGAGCAGGAAGTCGCTCAGGCGCTGCTCCCCCGAGGTGCGGATCACGAGATCGGGGTCGGCCTGACCACCGGTGTACAGGTGCTCGCCGATCTGCTCCGGAGTGAGGCTGTCGGCGAGCTCTTCGAGCGACCCGCCCGACTCGTCGTGCTTGACGATGATCGAGCGGACGGCATCCACGATCTCGCTGCGCCCTCCGTAGCCGACCGCGAGATTCACGTGCAGACCCTGGTGACCGCGGGTGCGCTCGGTGGCCTCGTGCAGCACTTCGGCCAGTTCCGGCGGCAGGCCCTCCGCCCGCCCGACGTGCTGGACGCGCCAGTCGGGCTCGCGCGAGAGCTCGCCGGCGAGCTCGGCGATGATCTCGAGCAGGTCCTGCAGCTCTTTGCTGTCGCGCTTGACGAGGTTGTCGTTCGACAGCAGGTAGAGCGAGACCACCTCGATGCCGAGATCGTCGCACCAGCGCAGGAACTCGTGCATCTTGGCCGCTCCGGCGCGATGTCCGTGCGCGGCGCTGTCGTAGCCGAGTTGTCGGGCCCAGCGCCGGTTGCCGTCGATCATCATGGCGACGTGGTGCGGCACAGTGGCCGGCATGCGACGACGCAGGCGCGAGATGTAGAGACGGTAGAGCGGTCCCCGCCCCTCGTTCTTCCACACGCGCGCCACCCGCCTACGCTACCGCGTCGGGCGCTTCCGACCGCATCGGATCGGGTGGTGCTTCCTGGGGGAAAGGTGAGCGCTGCCCCCATGTTCCTCCCGGGGCATGGGAGCGGACGTACTGTCGAGGAGTGATCCCCCGAACCCCGGCCGACGGCCCCGAGATGCCCCAGCTCCCCCTGCTCGAGGCGGGAGCCGTGGGGGCGCAGGCCGAGCTGAAGCCGACCTGGCGCGGCTGGATCCACGCCGGCACGTTCCCCGTCGCGATCGCCGCCGGGATCGTGCTCATCGCCCTCGCGCAGGGCGCTCCCGGCAAGTGGGCCGCGGCGGTGTTCATGGCGACCTCGATGCTGCTGTTCGGTAACTCCGCGCTGTACCACCGCTTCCACTGGAAGCCCCGGACCCTGGCGGTGCTCAAGCGCATCGACCACGCGAACATCCTGCTGCTCATCGCCGGCACCTACACCCCGCTCGCGGTGCTGGCCCTGCCCACACCGAAGACCGTGCTGCTGCTGTCGATCGTGTGGGGCGGCGCGCTGCTCGGCATCCTGTTCCGGGTGTTCTGGATCAACGCCCCCCGCTGGCTCTACGTCGCCCTCTACCTCGCCCTGGGCTGGGCGGCGGTGATGTACCTCGGCGACCTGCTGGCGGCGAACGTCGCCATGATGGTGCTCGTCGTCGTGGGCGGCCTGCTCTACACCGCGGGCGCCATCATCTACGCCCTGAAGAAGCCCAACCCCTGGCCCGGGCACTTCGGGTTCCACGAGATCTTCCACGTCTGCACGGTCCTGGCGTTCCTCTGCCACTGGACCGCGTGCCTGCTGATCGCCCTCGCTCCGGCGTATCACGGGAGCTGACCGCGCGAGTCGCCGGATCACGTCGCTTCCGAGCGACCGTTCCTGGCGACTGATTCGGAGGCTTCGGATGCCGCGGGCTCGCGGCCGTGGGTCAGCGGCGCGGAGCGGCCGGGTCGATGTCCTCGTCGTCGACGTCGCTGGCCCGCTCCGCTGCGAGCGCCTGCTCCTCGGCGTCCAGTTCCGCGTTGACCTCTTCGCGGTAGCGGCCGCGACGGATGCGACGCAGCATGTCCCACACGAGGAGGAACACGGCGATGCCGATGAAGGCGATCGCGGCGAATCCGAGCGGCCCGGGCGTGACGATCGACTCGTCGGGGGTGACGGCCGGGGAGGGCGTTGTCGCGAGAGCGACGATCACGGGGTGCATGGAGACCTTCTATCCGGGCGGAAGCGCGTAGCCTGGAAGTCCAGCCTAAAGCCCGGAGAGAGCATGACGACGCACGCCCGACTCGACGACCGTTACGGGCGCACGCGCTCTCCGCGACGACGCATCGTCGGCTGGTCCATCGTGGGCGTCCTCGCCCTCGGCGCGATCGGCTTCCTGGGCTGGACGACGGTGTCGAGCAGCCTGAACTCGGTGACCGCCACCGACACCGGCTACACCGTGGTGGACGACCGCACCGTCACCGCGACGTTCCAGATCACCGCGCCCACCGGCCGACCCGTCGCCTGCGCCCTCGAGGCCCGCGACGAAGAGCACGGAACCGTGGGCTGGCGCGTCGTCGAATACCCGGCATCCGAGGACCACACGCGGGCTTTCACCGAGGAGATTCCGACACTGTCGCTCGCGACCACGGGTTTTGTCAACGCCTGCTGGGTGCCGTAAACTCGCGGAATCACGACGCGCCCCGGCACGATGCCGGGGCGTTCGACATATCCCCCGCCGACGGCCCGACACCGCCCGCCGTCAGCGCCTCGACGAAGGAGTAACCGTGTCCAACGACGCTCAGGTGACGTTCCTCACGCAAGACGCCTACGACCGCCTGGCCAACGAGCTCGAGCACCTCTCGACCACGGGTCGCGAGGAGATCGCCAAGCGCATCGAGGCCGCTCGCGAAGAGGGCGACCTCAAGGAGAACGGCGGCTACCACGCCGCGAAGGACGAGCAGGGCAAGCAGGAGGCGCGCATCCGCACGCTGCAGCAGCTGCTGAAGGATGCCAAGGTCGGCGAGGCCCCCGAGAGCCACGGTGTCGTGGAGTCGGGAACCGTCGTCACCGCCGTCGTCGCCGGCGGCGAGGAGAAGTTCCTCCTCGGCAACCGCGAGATCGCCGCCAACTCGGAGCTCGACGTCTACAGCGAAGCCTCGCCTCTCGGGGCCGCCATCCTCGGCCTCAAGGAAGGCGACAGGGGCTCGTACACCGCGCCCAACGGCAAGGAGATCTCGGTCGAGATCGTCAAGGTCGAAACCTACTCCGGCCAGTAAGCCCGGTCCGCCCGCGAGCCGCTCCCCGCCACCGGGGTGGCGGCTCGCGGCGTTTGGGGCGGCCTGCCGCACACGCGCGCCCCGGCCGACTCGCACGGCCTCGCGATGCGCAACCTCGGCCCGGACGACGGCCCCGCGACGCAGCGTGCGTACATCGCGGAGGGGACGACCCCGGAGCCGGTGACGATCGCCGCCGAGGTCGGCCCGGGACGTCGCGACCCGTCGCCGACGTCAGTCCGGGACGACGGTCGCGACGAAGCCGGCATCCTCGAGCGTCTTGATGACCAGCGCGCGGTGCTCGGCGCCGCGGGTCTCGACGCTCAGCTGCAGGATCACCTCGCTGATCTGCAGCCCCTGCCCGTGCCGCGTGTGCAGCACCTCGATGACATTCGCCCCCACCTGCGCGAGGAGCTCCGAGACGCGGGCCAGCTGGCCCGGGCGGTCGGGAAGCGGAATGCGCAGCGACATATAGCGACCGGATGCCGACAGCCCGTGCGCCACGACGCGCTGTAGGAGCAGCGGGTCGATGTTGCCGCCCGAGAGGATCGTGACGGTGGGACCGCTCGCCCTGACCTTGCCCGCGAGGATCGCCGCGACACCCACGGCGCCGGCCGGCTCGACCACCTGCTTGGCGCGCTCGAGCAGCACGAGCAGTGCGCGGGCGATGTCGTCCTCGGTGACCGTGACGACCTCGTCCACGTACTGCCGGATGAGCTCGAAGGGAAGGTCGCCCGGCCGCGCGACGGCGATGCCGTCGGCGATGGTCGGGGTGGTCTCGACCTGCATCGGGTACCCGGCGGCGAGGGAGGACGGGTAGGCGGCGGAGTTGTGTGCCTGGACGCCGATGACGCGCACCTGGCGCCCCTCCGCGGCCGCCCGCGCTTTGACCGCCGCCGCGACACCCGCGGCCAGCCCGCCGCCGCCGATACCGACGATGACGGTCTCGAGGTCGGGCATGTCCTCGACCAGCTCGAGCCCCAACGTCCCCTGCCCCACCACGATGTCGCGGTGGTCGAACGGGTGGATGAGCACCGCTCCGGTGCGCTCGGCGAATTCCGCGGCCAGGCGGAGCGGGGTCTCGACCGTCGCCCCCTCGAGGATCACCTCGGCGCCGTAGCCGCGCGTCGCGAGGAGCTTGGGCACGGGTACACCCAGGGGCATGAAGATCGTCGCCGCGATTCCGAGCTGCTGCGCCGCCAGAGCGACACCCTGAGCGTGGTTGCCGGCCGACGCGGCCACGACTCCACGGGCGCGCTCGTCGGCCGTCAGGCGCGACAGCCGGTATGTCGCCCCGCGGATCTTGAACGAGCCGGTGCGCTGCAGGTTCTCGAGCTTGAGGTTGACGGGCACGCCGAGCAGGTCGGTCAGGTGAAGCGACTCGTCGAGGGGCGTGCGCGTGATGATGCCGCGCAGAGCCTGCGCGGCATCCTCGAACTCGGCCAGGGTGGGAGTGTCGTTCATGATCTCCTTCCGCGCTCACGCGGGACGGTCTGCCAGATGAGATCTCGGGATGCCAGGGCCTGCCCGTCGTGCTGCCAGGCCTTCGAGCTGAGGTAGACGGCGACGACGTTGACGAAGGCCGCGAGGGGCACGGCGAACAGGGCACCGGCGATCCCGCCGATCATCGCGCCGCCGGCGACGACGAGCACGACGGCGAGCGGATGCACCTTGACCGCGGAGCCCATGAGGATCGGCTGCAGCACGTGGCTCTCGATCTGCTGGACGCCGAGGACGACGATCAGCATGAACAACGCGACGAGCGGACCGTTGTAGACGAGGGCGATGAACACCGCCAGGGCCCCGGTGGCCACGGCTCCCACGAACGGGATGAACGCGCCCAGGAACACGAGCACGCCGATCGGGATCGAGAGCGGGACACCGAGGAGGAACGCGCCGAGCCCGATGCCGATCGCATCGATGGTGGCCACGAGCAACTGCGTGCGGGCATAGCTCTTGACGGTCCGCCAGCCCGCGCGACCCGCGCCGTCGACCGCCGGTCGGGCGACACGGGGGAACAGGCGCGTGGTCCACCGCCAGATCCCCCCGCCGTCGGCGAGCAGGCACAGCAGGATGAACAGGGTCAGCAGCACTCCCGTGCCGACGTGGCCGAGAGTCGTCCCGATGGCGAGGGCGCCCGTCCACAGCACCTCGGCCTGCTGCTGCAGGAAGGTACCGGCCTGCCGCAGACCGTCGTCGATCTGCTGCGCGCTCAGGTGCAGGGGCCCGTCGATCAGGTACTGCCGGAACTGCGAGACGGCGTCGACCGTGCGCTCCCGGACCGACCCGAACTCGCGCGTGATCTGCCAGACGGCCAGCCAGACGAGTCCGGAGATGAGGGCGATGGTGCCGAGCACCGTCACGACGATGGCGAGCCACTTGGGCCACCGGTGCCGCAGGAGGAAGGAGAACGCGGGCCACACCAGCGCGGTCACCAGGATCGCCACGAGCAGGGGCACCACGAGGAGCTTCAGCTGGATGACGAGGAAGATCACGACGCCGAGAGCGGCGGCGATCACCAGCAACCGCCAGGCGTACGCGGTGGCCTGACGAAGCGCCGGAGGGACCGGGGGCTGAAGGTCGCTCGAGACGGTGCGCCGCTTGAGGGCGTCGAGGAACGATCCGCGGGGTTCGGGATCGGTTCCACTCATCCCGTCAGCCTACCGCCGCGCACCCCCGGCGAACGCTGGATGTCGGAGGCGGTGGATACGGTGAAAGGCATGACCACGACGCTCCGTCGCGCCGATGCGCGCCGCATCGCCCTCGCCGCCCAGGGCTTCGCGAGACCGCGGCCCGAGACGGTCGGCACGCGCCAGATCACAGCGACCCTGCGTCGCATGCGCATCCTGCAGATCGACTCCGTCAACGTCTTCTCCCGCTCGCACTACATGCCGTTGTTCGCGCGCCTCGGCGCCTACGACACGGCCCTCCTCGACGCCCTCGCCTTCTCGCGCCGCCCGCGCTGGGTGGAGTCGTGGGCGCACGTGGCATCCCTCGTCTCCGCGGACGACTGGCCGCTCCTGCAGTTCCGCCGCGACGACCTGCGCCGCAAGTACGGCGACGACGCGTGGGCGCGGGCCAACGAGCCCCTCCTGCAGTGGTTGCGCGACGAACTCGCCGAGCGGGGGCCGCTGCGGCCCGCGCAGATCGATCACGACGCCCGCAGTGGCTCTCGCGGGTCGTGGTGGGGCTGGGACGACGTCAAGAACGGCCTCGAGCGCCTGTGGCTGTTCGGCGAGGTGGCCATCGCGGGGCGCCGCGGATTCGAGCGTCGGTACGCTCTGGCATCCGACGTGCTGCCTGCGGCCGCGCTCGAGACGCCCGTGCCCCGGGCCGATGCCATCCGCGAGCTCGTTCGGAGGGCGGCGGCGGCCTACGGCGTGGCGACGGCGTCCGACCTGGCCGACTACTGGCGCATCCGCGATCGGCCGGCGGTCATGGCGGCCATCCACGACCTCGTCGACGCGGGCGAGCTCCAGCCCGTGCAGGTCGAGGGATGGTCCGTCGCAGGCCGCCCCGCCAAGGCATGGCTGCATCGCGACGCGGCACGGCCCCGCACGGTCGACGCCACCGCGCTGCTCACGCCGTTCGACCCCGTCGTGTGGTTCCGCGATCGTGCCGAGCGCCTCTTCGATTTCGATTACCGCATCGAGATCTACACCCCGGCACCGCAGCGCCGGTTCGGCTATTACTCGCTTCCGGTGCTCGTCGGCGACGACGTCGTGGGCCGCCTCGACCTCAAAGCCGACCGCGGGGCGAGTACCCTGCGGGTGCAATCGGCGTGGTGGGAGCACGGTGTCTCCCCGGATGCCGCGGAACGCGTCGCCGCCGAGCTGCGCACCGCCGCGCGATGGCAGGGCCTGGAGCGGGTGACGGTGTCGCGATGGGGAGACGCCGCCGATGCGATCGCCGGCGCGCTCTCGGCCGAGCGGCACGAGCACCCCGACGGGCGCTCCACGTGAGATGCGCCCCCTCCGTCGAGCGGAGAGGGCGCATCTGCGAGAAGGTCAGAACTGCACGCGAGGCGGCTCGGAGATGGCCGCGCCGTCGATGACCTCGAAGAACTCACGCTCGTGGAAACCGAGCTGACGGGCGAAGAGGTTGTTCGGGAACACCTTGATCTTGGTGTTGAGCTCGCGCACACCGCCGTTGTAGAACCGGCGAGAGGCCTGGATCTTGTCTTCGGTGTCGACGATGGCCTGCTGCAGCTTGAGGAAGTTCTGGCTCGCCTGCAGCTGCGGGTAGGCCTCGGCCACGGCGAACAGCGACTTCAGCGCCTGCTGCATGTGGCCCTCGGCGACACCCGCCTCGGCGGGGCTCTCGACGTTCAGCGTCTCGGCGCGGGCGCGGGTGACGTTCTCGAAGACCGCCTTCTCGTGCGCCGCATAGCCCTTCACCGTCTCGATGAGGTTGGGCAGCAGATCGGCGCGACGCTTGAGCTGTACCGTGATGTCACTCCACGCTTCGTCGACGCGCACGTTGAGCGAGACGAGGGCGTTGTAGGTGGCCCACAGGTAGATGCCGGCGATGACCAGGATGCCGACGATCACGATGACCGGTACGAGCCACTCCCACATAAGTCCCCACACTCCGTTCGAGAGATTGCCCTTCAGTGTAACTGCGGGCCGGTCGGCGTGACGGAGCCGGGCGGCGACTCCCAGCGGATGCGATGGATGCCGTACCCCCGGTGGGACTCGAACCCACACTGAAGCGATTTTAAGTCGCCTGCCTCTGCCATTGGGCTACGGGGGCCCGGCTCCCACCGTAGCGCGGGGCGGCAGCGTGGCCGTCGTCCCGCGGACCGCGGCCTTCACCTGCGAACCCCGGATGCCGCGACCCGGCGCGCCCGTCACGACGTCCGCAGAAGGGCCTCGCCCCGACCCTCCCGCGGCGCGAGCCGGCGGCGACCTCTCACGCGGAGACCCCCGCACCCACACGGGGCACGGGGGTCTCGAAATCGATGACGTTACTTCGCCGCGACGGGCTCGGCCTTCTTCTCGGCCGGGGCCGGGGCGTCGGCCGCGGGAGCCGCCGGGCGCGGACGTGCCGCGAACTCCTCGAACGCCGCGCGGGGCTTCTGCACGGCCTCGAGCGACACGACCTCACGGCCGTGGACGAAGTTCTGCATCCAGTCGCCGATCACGCGGAACTTGCGCTCCCACGTGGGCATGGCCAGACCGTGGTAACCGCGGTGGGCGAACCAGGCGATCAGACCGGTCAGGGCGATGTTGCCCGACTGGAACGCGCCGTTGTACAGGCCCAGACCGGCGACGGCGCCGAGGTTCTTGTGGTTGTACTGCTTGGGCTCCTCACCGCGCAGCACGGCCACGAGGTTCTTCGCCATCAGCTTGCCCTGACGCACCGCGTGCTGCGCGTTGGGAACGCAGAACCCGCCGACGCCGCCACCCGACAGGTCGGGAACGGCCGAGACGTCACCGGCGGCCCAGGCGCCCTCGACGATCTCCTCGTCGGTGCCGACGCGCAGGTCGGGACGGGTGCGGATGCGACCGCGCTCCTCCACGGGGAGGTCGCTGCCGCGCACCACCGTGGGGTTTGCCATGACGCCCGCGGTCCAGATGATGAGGTCGGTGGGCAGCTGCTCACCGGTGGACAGCTCGATGACGCCGTCCACGGCGCCCTTGACCTGCGTGTCGAGGTGCACGAAGGCACCCTTCTTCGCGAGGTCGGCGAGCACCCACTCGCTCGTCTTCTGCGACACCTCGGGCATGATGCGGCCCATGGCCTCGATGAGGTGGAAGTGCGTGTCGTCGAACGACAGCGTGGGGTACTGCTTCAGCAGCGACGACGCGTAGGCGCGCAGCTCGGCGAACACCTCGATGCCGGCGAACCCGCCACCGACGACGACGACCGTCAGAAGGCGGTCGCGCTCGGGACCGGCGGGCAGCACCGATGCCTTGTCGAAGTTCGACGTGAGGCGGTCGCGGATGGCCACGGCCTCTTCGATGGTCTTGAGACCGATGGCGTTGTCGGCGATGCCGGGGATCGGGAACGTGCGCGAGACGGCACCGGCGGTCACGACGATCTGGTCGTAGCCCTGCTCGAAGGTCTCGTCGCCCGCGATCGGGGTGATCGTGGCGGACTTGGTCGCGTGGGAGATGCCCGTGACCTTGCCCGCGATGACGGTGGTGCGCTTGAGGTGGCGGCGCAGGCCGACCACGACGTGGCGCGGCTCGATCTCGCCGGCGGCCACCTCGGGAAGGAACGGTTGGTACGTCATGTACGGCAGCGGGTCGACGAGCGTGACTTCGGCCTCGTTGCGCCCGAGGAGCTTCTCGAGCTTCCAGGCGGTGTAGAAACCTGCGTAGCCCCCACCGACGATGAGGATTCTGGGCACGGTAGTGGTCACGATGGGAGGGACTCCTCGTTTGTGGTGCGGCTCGGCTCGCGGGAGGTGCGCGCCTGTCGGATTCGCCGGGCAGCAGCACTGACGCCGAGCGCAATCATTATAGCGGCCAGCGTGGCACCCCCGAGCGGCAGCGATCCGTAGAGCACGCTATCGCGTGAAGGCAGCAGAGGCGAACCGGCCTCGGGTGCGGATTCCACGGGCGGCAGAGCGGGGATCTCGACAGGGCTCGCCGTCGGTTCGGGCGCTGGCTCCGCGTCGGCGCGACGGTAGAGGCGGATCCATTCCTTCAGACTGCCCAGCGGGTTCTCGCTGACGGTATCGACCCTCGCAGACACCGCGCCGGCGGCATCCACCAGTCCGTAGCCGTACAGCTTGTCGGGAACGCTCGTCGCCCCGGCCGCGGGCTTCGCGGTCTGGATCAGCCGGTTGAGCACGTTGTTCGCGTCGAGGTCGGGGTGGGCCGAGCGCACCAGCGCGGCGATGCCCGCGACGATCGGCGCCGCCCCGCTCGTCCCGTTCCAGCCGACGAGGGTGCCGTCGGAAGAGACGCCGATGAGCCGCTCGCTGGGGGCGGACAGCCCGATCGTGATGCCCTGGGTGGAGGCGCTGCTGCTCGCGGTGCCGTTCGGGTCGACGCCGCCCACCGCGAGGACGCCCGGGATGGTCGCCGGGGCGCCCACGCGGTCGGTGCCGCTCCCCCGGTTGCCTGCGGCGACGACCACGACCACGTCGTGATCGAAGGCGTACTCGAACGCGGTGTCCCAACTGGTGTCCCAGTCGAGGGTGTTGGTGGTCAGCGAGAGGTTGATGACGGTCGCGCCGTTGTCGACCGCCCACGTCATCGCCTCGGCGATCTGCTCCGAGAACGGCTTCGTGCTCGACGCGCCGAATCCGACCGAGATCGACAGCAGCTCGGCCTCGGGCGCCACGCCGATCATGCCGCGTCCGTTGCCCGTGCCGCGCGCCGCGGCGAGCGAGGCGACCCAGCTGCCGTGGTTGGCATCCACCGCTCCCACCGGCGTGCGCCCGTCGGACGCACCCACGCCGGAGACGTCGGTGCCGCCGGCCACCGCGCCGGTGAACTCGGCGGGACCGCGGGCGATCCCGGTGTCGATGATGGCGATCTTCTGCCCCGCGCCGCGGGTGGTCTTCCAAGCCTCCCGCACGCCGTACTGGTCGAGCCAGTACTCCGACGCGCGCACCGAGTCGGTGGGGTCTTCCGGCACCGGGCCCTGTGTCGCCGCGGGAGACGCCGTCGCACCGGTCATCACCGCCATCAGGATGACGGATGCCACGGCTGCGACGACGCGCTTCATCCGCCGGCCCCGGGGCTTTCGCAGACGCAGCGATCGGGCGACCAGGTGCCGCGCTCGAGAGCCCGGTCCCCGATCGGATTGACGCCCGGGCCGGCCGCCAGGGCGTGCCCGGCGAGAGCGTGCAGGCACTTCACCCGTGTCGGCATCCCCCCCGCCGAGATGCCCGCGATCTCCTCGGGCTCGCCGTACGCCGCACGGTCGCGCAGGTAGGCCTCGTGCGCGAGACGGTAGTCCTGCTGCAGCTCCTCGTCGGAGGCGAGTTCGTCGGAGAACTCCTTCATCACGTGGCCGGCCTCGAGCACCGACATCGCTGCGGTCGCTGCGGGGTGCGTCAGGTAGTAGAAGGTCGGGAACGGGCTGCCGTCGTCGAGCCGCGGCGAGGTCGCCACCACGGTCGGATTGCCGCACACGCATCGCGCGGCGATGCCGATGACCCCGCGCGGAACACGGCCGAGCTGCGCCTGCAGAACGGCGAGGTCGGCGTCGGAAGCGGGGGGAAGAGGTGCGGTAGTCATCCCTGACAGGGTACCCGGCGCGTCCGACACCGCGCCCGGTGCGGGCGGCGCCCGGCGCGGCGGCGGCTGGACCCGGCATTCCGGGGGCGACCGAGGGGCGGTCAGCCGGTCGGCGGCTCGGTCGGGGCGGGGTCGGGCACGCCGATCTGCAGCGACGGGACGGCCACCTGCGCCGCACCGGACGCAGCCACCGAGCGCACGAGCTGCGCCATCCAGTCGGTGCGCGTCTGCCCGACGTCTTCGCTGACGTCGGCCTGCTCCTGGGGTGTCGCCGAGGCGGGCAGATCGTTGTCGATCAGGTAGACGACCTCGCCGGGGAAGGTGTACCCCAGCCGCTCACGCGCCTGGGTGCGGATGTACGCCGGGTCCGACCACCGCTCGCGCTGCGTCTGCAGGTCGGCGACCTCCGACTGGCTGAGGGCGACGGCGCTGCGCAGTGCCTGGATCTGCTGGCGCTGGTCCATGTACGTGCCGACGGTGGGCACGAGCACGAAGGTGCCCAGCACGACCAGACCCAGCATGATGACGACGAAACCCGAGATGCGCACCTTCCCGAGCCACTCGCGCACGTCGACGCGCGGTCCGCCCGCCGACCGGGGCGGGGCCGTCGGGCGCCGCGAGGCGGTCGGATCGGGCTGGCGGCGCGGCACCTTCTTGCCGGCGGGCGGCCGGGGGGCGGCCGTCTTGCGGGGAGGCAGTGTCGGTCGGTCCACGTCCATCCCCTCTCATCCGCCGGTGCACGCATGCCCGGACCGCAGGCGAGTCTACGTCGGCGGTCTCGGCGTTCCCGGTGGGCCACGCCGCGTGCTCGGTGGCCGGTGCCACGGGGTCGGCCTCCGCCGCGCGCCGCCTGAAGCGGATGCCACGGGGTCGGGCTCGCGAACGCGGCCCCACCCCGCGGCGCGACATGGTCGTCGCCGGAAACGACGAAGGAGGGGGAGCCCGTGGGCTCCCCCTCCTCGGATGTCAGACGCTCAGCCCTTGAAACGGGGGAACGCCGAGCGGCCCGCGAAGACCGCGGCGTCGCCGAGGTCTTCCTCGATACGCAGCAGCTGGTTGTACTTCGCGACGCGCTCGCTGCGCGCCGGGGCACCGGTCTTGATCTGGCCGGCGTTCACAGCGACCGCGAGGTCGGCGATCGTGGTGTCTTCGGTCTCGCCCGAGCGGTGCGAGAGCATCGAGGTGTAGCCCGAGCGGGTCGCCAGCGAGATCGCGTCGAGCGTCTCGGAGAGCGTGCCGATCTGGTTCACCTTGACCAGCAGCGAGTTGGCGACACCGAGGTCGATGCCCTGCTGCAGGCGCTTGGGGTTGGTGACGAACAGGTCGTCGCCGACGAGCTGCACCTTGGAGCCGATGGCATCCGTCAGCTTCTTCCAGCCGTCCCAGTCGTCTTCGGCGAGGGCGTCCTCGATCGTGACGATCGGGAAGTTCGCGACGAGGTCGGCGAAGTAGTCGACGAGCGTGTCGACGCTCCACTCCTTGCCCTCGACGGTGTACACGCCGTCCTTGTAGAACTCGGTGGCGGCGACGTCGAGGCCGACGGCGATGTCCTTGCCGGGGGTGAAGCCGGCCTTCTCGATCGCACGGATGAGGAAGTCGAGGCCCTCGCGGTTGCTGGGCAGGTCGGGGGCGAAGCCGCCCTCGTCGCCGAGACCGGTGTTGTAGCCCGCGGACTTCAGCTCGCCCTTGAGGACGTGGTAGACCTCGGTGCCCCAGCGCAGCGACTCGCCGTAGGTGTCGGCGCCGATGGGCGCGAGGAAGAACTCCTGGAAGTCGATGCCGTTGTCGGCGTGCTCGCCGCCGTTGATGACGTTGAACAGCGGGACGGGCAGCAGGTGCGCGTTCGGTCCGCCGAGGTAGCGGAACAGCGGAAGGTCGGCGCTGTCGGCGGCGGCCTTGGCCACGGCGAGCGAGACGCCCAGGATGGCGTTGGCGCCGGTGCGCGACTTGTTGTCGGTGCCGTCGGTCTCGATGAGGATCTCGTCGATGATGCGCTGCTCGCTGGCCTCGACGCCCTCGATGGCCGGGCCGAGCTCGTCGACGACCGCGGCGACGGCCTTGAGCACGCCCTTGCCGCTGTAGCGGCTCTTGTCGCCGTCGCGCAGTTCGTAGGCCTCGAACGCGCCGGTGGACGCGCCGGAGGGGACGGCCGCCCGCTGGACGATTCCGTCGTCGAGGAGCACCTCCACCTCGACGGTCGGGTTACCGCGCGAATCCAGGATCTCGCGCGCGTTGACAGCCTCGATAAGTGCCACGAAGGACTCCTCGTTGGTTCTTGGGTGGAAGAGGGTGGAGCGTCGTCGGTCCACCGTCGAGTCTAGTGACCCGTCCCGCCGGGCGTGGGGTCGACGACGATCGCCACCGCGATCCCGTCCCACCCCTTGCGATCGAGGGTCTGCAACGCCGTCGCGTCGAAGCGCGGGTCGCTTCCGAGCATCTCGACGCCCCGACGAGCACCCTGCACCTTCGAGTCGGCGGTCCCGGCATCCGCCACCTCTCCCCCGCGCACGACGTTGTCGAGCACGACAACCGTGCCGGGGCGGCCCAGGCGCGCCGCCCAGTCGAGGTATCTGGTGTTCGACTCCTTGTCGGCGTCGATGAAGACGAGGTCGAAGGGGTCTCCCCCGTCGAGAGTCGGCAGCACGTCGGTGCCGCGACCGAGCAGGATGTCCACGCGCCCGGCCACTCCCGCCCGCTCCAGGTTCGCCCGCGCGACGGCGGCGTTGGCCGGTTCGGCCTCGATCGTCACGACGCGCCCGTACGCCCCCATGGCCCGGGCGAGCCAGATGGTGGAGTATCCGCCGAGGGTGCCGATCTCGAGCACGCGGCGAGCGCCCGCGATACGCGCGAGCAGGTGCAGGAACTTCGCGTTCACCGGCGCGACCTCGATGGCGGGCATGCCGGCGTCGTGCTGTGCGCGCAGCGCCGCGTCCAGCGCGGGGTCGGAGCCGACGAGCGTCTCGGTCAGGAACGCATCGACGTCGTTGGAGGTGGGCACCCCTCCACCCTGGCGCGGCGGAGGGTGCGGGTCAACGCTCGCCGCGGAGGTGCGCGCGGGTCATCTCGTCGTACTCCTCGTCGGTGAGGTCGTCGAAGCCCTTCGCCTCGACGCGGTCCGACCGCATCCATCGGATCATGAGGATGACGAGGATCGGCACGTCGGCGAACTCGGCGATGAACCAGATCATGTCGCCCGCGAGGTGCTGGTCGTGCAGCAGCGACGGCCACCACGACACCGCCTGCGCGGCATCCGGGACGAGATCCAGCACCGAGTCGTTGAGGCGCATCAGCAGCCCCGGCACCGAGTCGATGAGCAGCTCGACGAACGCGAGCAGGAACTCGATCGCGATGAACGTGCCCGTGTGGACCGCGCCGAGCGCCATCATGGGCAGCACCATCGCCGACCCCACGAGCGGCACGACGACGCCGAGAGAGGCCTCGACGAGGGGATTCACGCGCAGGATGCCGGCCACCGGCGTGAGGAAGAGGCAGAACACCGCGGCGATGACGACGGTGGCCACCATCGCGTTGCCGAAGACGCGCGTGACCCGTGCGGCCAGGAGGCGCTCGCGCACACCCCGGGGGACGAGGTCGAGCGGACGTCCGGCGGCGATCCCGGCGGGGACGGCGAAGATCAGCAGCGCGATGCGGGTCGAGAACGCCCACCGCAGCTGCCCCGAGTACACGCTGAGGAATCCGAGCTCGATCACGGCGTACGGCAGCAGCCCGAGGGCGAAGAAGCCGATCGTGCGCCGGAGCGGCCAGGGCTCTCCCCGGCGACTCGACCGCCGCACGGCGAGCAGATAGGCCGTGGATGCCACGAGCAGCACGCCGAGCGTGAGGGGATCGGCGCGCCAGGTGCGGAGGAAGACATCGACGGGAGGCGTGAGGGAACGCTAGGCCGAGAAGCTATGCGGGAGCCGGGACCCGGTCCCCCGCAGCCCTCAGCGCTCCGCCCTGACCACGACCGGCGCGACCTCCAGCGCCGCCAGGACCGCCGGCAGCAGCGCCTCCGCGGTACGGCGGTACCCCAGGGCGCTCGGGTGGAAGCGGTCGACGCTGAACATCTCGTCGGGACGCTCGGCGAAGACCGGTCCCACCGCTCTCGCCAGCGCGACGACGCGACCTCCGGACCGGTGCACGGCCGCGGCCTGCGCGGCGGCCAGCTGCCGCGACGATCGCGCGGCCAGCGCCCGGAGCGGCTGCGGGATCGCCCGCAGCGTGCCGAGGTCGGGGCAGGTGCCCACGACGACCGGGATCCCGCTCCCCCGGAGCGCGCGCACGATCTCCTCGAGCTGCCCCGCGGAGCGGGAGGCCGGGATGCGGTGCGTCACGTCGTTCCCGCCGACCACGATGACCGCGGCATCCGGACGGTACCCCTCGGGCAGCGCCGCGAGCTGTCCGACCAACGCCGAGGTCTCCGACCCCACGACCGCCTCGGTCCGCAACCGCACCGGTCGCCCGGCCGCGCGGGCGATGCCCTTGGCCAGACGCGCCCCGAGGGTGTCGCGCCGATGTGCGGCGCCCAAGCCGGCCGCGATCGAGTCGCCGAGCAGCAGCAGCTCGACCGGGGGCCCCGGGTGCTTCTTGCGTCGCCAGACCCGGTCGGCGTCGAGCGCCTGCTCCCCCAGTGGTTTGCCGATGCGGCGCCGTGCGATCGCCGCCTGGCGGGCGATGAGGGTGCGCAGCCCCACGGCCCCGGCGCCCAGCAACGCGATCGCGGAGGCGGCGGTCACGGTCACCGGACGACGCATGCTCCGATGAGACCGGCCCGCGGTGAACGGCCGGTGGACACACCGTGACTGCGCGGCGACGGCGGGCTCCCGGCATCCTGGGTCTTCTCCGGATGCCGAAGCCCGACGCACCGATTCAGCCGGCGACGCGAGCGCCCCGCGCCCGCAGCACGAGGGCGAGAGCCAGCACCGCCACCGCGAGACCGATGTCGAGCGCGAGACCGGCGAGGAGTTCGTCGCGGCCGGCCGCGCCGGTGAAGGTCACGACACCCCCGATGACGATGACGCCGAACGACAGCGCGAGTTGCTGGGCGGTGCTGAACATTCCACCCGACAGCCCCGCCGCCTCGACGGGCACTTCGCGCACGACGAGCTGCGTGAGCGGCGAGAAGATGAGCGCCTGACCGACGCCGAGCAGCACGAGCGCCGGCTGCAGCCACAGCCCGATGTCGCTGCCCCACGCGACGCCGAGGGTCGCCGCCATCGCGATGAGGGCGACGATCTGCACGCTGACCCCGAGCACGAGCGTCGCGTCGCCCAGTCGGCTCTGCACCCGCGCGACCGCGAGCGACATGGCCGCGAACACCACGGCGAACGGCAGCAGCGCGAGCCCCGCCTGCAGGGAGCTGAGCCCGCCGGCCTCGACCGCGCGCGGGAAGACGTAGAGCAGAGCCGAGTAGCCGGCGAAGAACAGCGCGGCCGCGAGCAGGCCCAGCTGCAAGGGACGCAGGCGCAGCACGCTCGGCGGAAGCAGCGGCACGCGCCCCGACCGCTCGATGCCGTTCTGGTGCCGCCACATCGCCACGAGGGCGACGGCGGCGACGACAAGGGCGATCGCGACGGGCCACGACCAGTTCCACACCGGCCCGAAGGTGAAGGCGACCGAGGCCGCCAGGATGCCGACGGCGAGCGCCGCGGTGCCGACGAGGTCGATCGCGACCACCTCGTGCGAGCGGGAGCGGGGGGCGAGGGGCGCGAACGAGATCGCCGCGACCGCGATGAGGGCGACGACGACGAACACCGCGCGCCAGCCTTCGACGGGACCGAACGACAGGGCCGCGAGCGCACCACCGGCCACCTGCCCCACGGCGGCGCCGATCCCGCCGCTCGCCCCGAAGGCGGCGATCGCGCGGGTGCGCGCCGCTCCGCGCGAGGTCGCCTGGATGGTGCCGAGGACCTGGGGCGTGCACAGCGCCGCCCCCACGCCCTGCACCACTCGGGCGGCGATGAGCGTCTCGATGGAGGGCGCGAGGGCGCAGGCGATCGCCGACACCAGGAACAGCCCCATCCCGAGCGTGTAGAGGCGGTGGCGCCCGAAGCGGTCCCCGAGTCTCCCGCCGAGGATCAGCAGGACCGCGAACGGGATGCCGTACGCCGCGATGACGAGCTCGAGGGCGACGTCGCCGGCCCCGAACCGCTCGCGGAGCGTGGGGAGGATCACGGTGACGGCGTTGAAGGCGAACGTGCCGGCACCGGGGCCGAGCAGGAAACCGAGGTAGCGCCAGGTCGGCACGTCGTCGGCCTGGGGGCGGATCGGCGTCGGGGCGCTGCCGGTCGCCGGTTGTGCGGAGGTGGTCATGGTGCCAGCATGGAGCGCGTCGCATCCTGGTACCAGGAGCCCGCTCATCCTGGTACTGCCACCACTCCTCACGGGGCGGATGCAGGACGCAGGCGGTTCTAGGATCGCCGGAGGAGGATGCCATGACACGGTCCGACGATGTCCGCGCGGAATTCGCCGCGTTCCTGCGGAGCCGCCGCGCGCGCCTGCGCCCCGCCGACGTCGGCCTGCCCGACGGGACGCGCCGCCGGGTCGCGGGGCTGCGCCGCGAAGAGGTCGCGCAGCTCGCCGGGGTGGGGCTGACCTGGTACACCTGGCTCGAGCAGGGGCGCCCGATCGCCGCCTCGGCCCAGGTGGTGACGGCGATCGCCCGCGCGCTGCTGCTCAGCGACGACGAGCGCGACCACCTCTTCGACCTGGCCGACCTCCCCCTCCCCGACCGCGCGACGCGGACGTGCGTCGGGCAGACCCACCTCGACCTGCTCGAGAAGCTCCTGCCCTACCCCGCCGCGGTGCAGACCGCGCGCTTCGACATCCGCGCGTTCAACCGTTCCTACCGCTACCTCTTCGACGACCTGGACGACCTGCCCGTCGACCGCCGCAACTGCGCCGTCCTGCTCTTCACCGATCCGGCGTGGCAGCGCGCCCACGTCGACCTCGACCACGCGCAGCGACGAATCGCCGCGCGCCTGCGCACCGCCTACGGCCGCCACCACGACGAGGCGTCGTGGCAGCGCTTCGTGGCCGAACTCGAGGCGATGTCGCCGCGCTTCGGTGAGCTGTGGCGATTGGGCGACGTGGGCGGGGAGCGAAACGCCCTCAAGCATTTGCTCCACCCCCGCGTCGGCGAGCTGCACCTCGAGATGTCGAGCCTGTGGATCGACGAGGCACTCGGCTCGCGCGTGGTGTGGTTCTCTCCTCGGGATGCCGCGACCGCCGAGCGCCTCGAACGGCTCGCCGCGGAGCGTCCGAGCGAGGCTCTGGTCAGCGTGGCAGCGTGAGGTCCCGGCGCGGCGCCGACCTCGGCCGCCCCGGCGACCCGAGCCTCACGACAGGGGCTTGAGCTCCAGCGACTCCACCGTGGTGTCGGACCCCACGGAGGCGAACGCGGTGTACCCGTCGGCCGCCGACCGCTCCAGCAGGGCCTTCATGTTCTTCATCCGCTGCTCGAGACGCACGCGCGCCCCGTCGGCGATGAGGCGGCCCTTCAGCGCGACCAGCCGATCGAGCGGAACGTCCCGGTCGTGCACGAGCACGACGGAGCGATCCCCGTCGGCCTCGTCGTCGGGCAGCAGGTCGACGATGCGCTCGAAGCCGATAGAGAAGCCCACCGCCGGCACCTGCTGGCCGAGGAACCGACCGATCATGCCGTCGTAGCGGCCGCCGCCGCCGAGCGAGTAGTCGACGCTCGGGTGCGCGAGCTCGAAGATCGTGCCCGTGTAGTAGCCCATGCCGCGCACGAGGAACGGGTCGAACACGAGCGGTGCGTCCGCACCGCGGGCGGCTGCCACCGTCTCCCCCAGGGCGACGAGGTGGGCGATGACCTCGTCCGGGATGCCGTCGGGCACGGCCGCGCGGATCCCCGCGTCGTCGAAAGTCGGCGCACCCGCCGGCCGCTCGAGGTACGCAGCGAGGGCGTCCACGGCCGCGGGGGTCGCCGCGCGCTCGCGCAGCTCGGCGATGACGCCCGAGGGGCCGACCTTGTCGAGCTTGTCGATCGTGATGAGCACCCCGGGGCGCTCGTCGGGGGCGAAGCCGAAGACGTCCAGCATCGCGTCGAGCACGCGTCGGTCGTTCACGCGGATCGATCCGCCCTCGAGGCCGAGCGCGTCGAGCACGTCGAGGCTCGCGATCATGAGCTCCGCCTCGGCGCGCGCGGACGCGTCGCCGATGATGTCGATGTCGCACTGCAGGAATTGGCGGTAGCGCCCCTTCTGCGGGCGCTCGGCCCTCCAGACGGGAGCCATCTGGATCGCGCGGAACACCGTCGGCAGCTGCGCACGGTTCGTCGCGTAGAAGCGTGCCAGCGGAACCGTGAGGTCGTAGCGCAGGCCCAGGTCGGCCAGCGCCGCCGGGTCGTCGGCCGCGGCGCGGATGCCCTCGGCATCCATCCCTCGCTTCAAGATGCTGAACGACAGCTTCTCGTTATCCCCCCCGAGACCGGCGTGCAGACGCGAGTACTCCTCCATGACGGGCGTCTCGATCTCGTCGAAGCCGTGCGCACGGTAGCGCTCGCGGATGACGGCGAGCACGCGCTCGCGACGGGCCTTGTCAGCGGGGAGGAAGTCGCGCATGCCGCGCGGCGGATTCACGGATGCCACGGTCCCATTGTTCCAGGCTCGAGCGCGGTCGAACGCTCCACCGAGACCGCATGCACGTGCCGAGACCGTAGGCGGATGTCGTCCTGCGCCTGCGGTGTCGTCAGCCGGCTGCGGTCTCGGCGGCCCGCACGTCGGCGCGAACGGTGCGCAGGCGCTCGCGCAGTGCGCGCTCGGCGTCCCAGCCGCGCTCCCGCGCGAGCTGGACGAGGGCGAGCAGGGCGTCACCGAGCTCGGCCTCGGAGGCGGGGTCGGCGAGTCGGTGATGCGGGGCGGGAACCCCGACCTGCGCGGCCTTGCCGATCACCTTCTGCGCGAGGCTGAGCGAGGGCATGTGATCGCTGACACCGTCGAGCACGCTCGTACGCTCGCGCTTCTCGGCCGCCTTCGCCGCGTTCCAGTGCACGAGCACCTCTTCGGGCGTGGATGCCACGGCACCCGCGAAGACATGGGGATGCCGCCGCACCATCTTCTCGGTCAGACCGCGCGCCACGTCGTCGATGTCGAAGGGGTCGTCGAGGTCGCCCGCCGCGATCTCCGCGTGGAACAGCACCTGCCAGAGCAGATCGCCGAGCTCCTCCCGCAGGTCGGCGCGCGTGCCCGCCTCGACGGCGTCGATGACCTCGGCACTCTCCTCGACGAGATAGGGCACGAGGTCGCGGTGGTCGATCTGCTGCGTCCACACGCACCGTTCGCGCACGGCGTGCATCGTCCGGGCGGCTTCTCGCAGGGCGTCGTCGCTCACGGTGTCTCCCTCCGCGGCCCCCGACGGGCCCGCTGTCGACGAGTATGCCCCGCGGAACTCTCGCGCGGCGCGCTCCTGCCCCGTTTCATGGCCGTCGCGGTCGAGGCGGGGCCTGCGCCGCCCCGCGCGAGGTCGTCGATATCGACGTGACCGGAAAGACGGATGCCGATCCCGGAACGGGCCGAAATCCTGCGGCCCTCGCCACCCGTAGCCGGATATTGTCCGGAATACGCCGTGCGAGACGGCGGCCCCGCGTCACACGTGATCTGCGCGCAACAGGACGCGGATAATCTGGGGCGTGTGCGTGAACTGACCCCGACCGAGGCGATCGACCTCGTGGGCCGCTTCGAAGCCGGCCAGGAACTGCCCGAACAGATGCGCGCCGACGTGCGCCTGCTCGGATCGCTCCTCGGCCGCGTCCTTCAGGAGAGCGGCTCCCCCGGACTGTACGACGACGTCGAGCGGCTGCGCACGGCGACGATCCAGGCCTACACCGACGAGACGCCCGAAGCGTTCGAGCGGGCGGCGGCCATCGCCGACGGCTTGTCGATCGAGCGTGCCGACGAAGTGGCACGCGCCTTCACGGCGTACTTTCACCTCGTCAACCTCGTCGAGGAGCACCAGCGCGTGCGCGTGCTGCGCGAGCGCGGCGATCGCCCGTCGCGCTCCGGCACCCCCGACACGATTGCGACGGCGTTCGAGCGTCTCGCCGGCGAGGTCGGCGAAGAGACAGCGCTCGCGCGCCTGCAGGCCCTGCGCTTCCACCCCGTCTTCACCGCGCACCCCACCGAGGCCCGCCGCCGAGCGATCTCGACCAGCATCCGCCGCCTGTCCGAACTGCTCGCCGAGCACGACGACGCCGCCGGCAACGACAGCGAGAGCCGCCGTGCCGAGCGTCGCATGCTCGAGGAGATCGACACCCTGTGGCGCACCGCCCCGCTGCGGCGCGAGAAGCCGTCACCGGTCGACGAGGTGCGCTCGGTCATGGCCGTCTTCGACGAGACGCTCTACACCGCGGTCCCGCGCGTGTACCGCCGTATCGACGACATCCTCCAGGGCGAGAACGCCGGCGCCCGCGCGCCGATCGTGAAGCCCTTCGTGCGCGTCGGCTCCTGGGTCGGCGGCGACCGTGACGGCAACCCGTTCGTCACGGCATCCGTCACCCGCAAGGCGGCCGCGATCGCCAGCGAACACGTGCTCCTGGGCCTTGAGCGCACCACACAGCGCGTGGGACGGGGATTGACCCTGGATGCCGAGACCACTCCGCCCAGTGACGCCCTCGTCGCCCTGTGGCACCGTCTGCGCGCCGCCGACGAAGACGCCGCAGCGGAGATCGCCGAGCGCTCGCCCGACGAGCCGCACCGGCGCATCCTGCTGCTGCTCGCGCGGAAGATCGCCGCGACCCGCACGCGGAACGCCGACCTCGCCTACCGCGACCCGGAGCACCTGCTCACCGACCTTCGGACCGTACAGGACTCGCTCGTCGCCGCGGGTGCCGCGCGTCAGGCGTACGGCGCTCTGCAGCGCCTGGTGTGGCAGGTCGAGACCTACGGCTTCCACCTCACCGAACTCGAGGTGCGCCAGCACTCGGCGGTCCACCGCAAGGTGCTCGACGAGCTGCGCGCGGGCGGTGCCCGCAGCGAGCAGGCCGACGAGGTCCTCGAGGTGTTCCGCTCGATCGCCTACGTGCAGGAGCGCTTCGGCCCCCGCGCCGCCGGCCGCTACATCGTGTCGTTCACGCAGTCGGCGGAAGACCTCGCGAACGTGCACGAGCTCGCCTCCTACGCGATGGGGCCGGGCGAAGCCCTGCCCGTGCTCGACGTCATCCCGCTGTTCGAGACTTTCGCCGACCTGCAGGCGGCCCCCGGCATCCTCGCCGAGATCGTCTCGCACCCCTCGTTCGTGAGCCGCCTGGATGCCACCGGCCGCCGCCTCGAGGTCATGCTCGGCTACTCCGACTCGTCGAAGGACGTCGGACCCGTCGCCGCCAACCTCGCGCTGTACGAGGCCCAGGCCGAGATCTCGACATGGGCCGAGGCCGAGGGGATCGAGCTCACCCTCTTCCACGGTCGCGGCGGAGCGCTCGGGCGCGGCGGAGGACCGGCGAACTCCGCGATCCTCGCGCAGCCCCCGCACTCGGTCGACGGCCGCTTCAAGCTCACCGAGCAGGGCGAGGTCATCTTCGCGCGCTACGGCGACCCCGACATCGCCATGCGCCACATCGACCAGGTCGCGGCGGCCGTGCTCACGGCGTCCTCCCCCTCCATCGAACGCCGCAACCGCGGGGCGGCGGACGCCTTCGCCGACGTCGCGAAGAAGATGGACGTCGCCTCGCGCGAGCGGTTCTTCGCGCTGGTGAAGGCTCCGGGCTTCGCGCCGTGGTTCGCGACGGTCACGCCGATGGAGGAGCTGGGGCACCTGGCACTGGGCTCGCGGCCCGCCCGTCGCGGTCTCTCGGTGGAGTCGCTGGAAGACCTCCGAGCGATCCCGTGGGTGTTCTCCTGGACGCAGGCGCGTATCAACCTCGCCGGTTGGTTCGGCCTGGGCACGGCGCTCGACGCCGTCAACGACGAGCAGCGTTTGCGAGAGGCGTACGAGCAGTGGCCGCTGTTCCGCACGATGATCGACAACGTCGCGATGAGTCTCGCGAAGGCCGACGAACGCATCGCCCGGCGCTACCTCGCCCTCGGTGACCGCGACGACCTCGCCGACCTCGTCATGGACGAGATGCTGCTCACCCGCTCCTGGGTCGAGCGGATCACCGGCGGCGACCTGCTCGGGAACAAGCCGATCCTGCAGCGGGCCGTCAAGATGCGCAGTCCGTACGTCGACGCACTGTCGCTCCTGCAGCTGCGCGCGCTACGCGCCCTGCGGGACGTCGATGCCGAGAACCCGACTCCGGATGCCGAGCACCAGCGCCTTCTCCTCCTCTCGGTGAGCGGTGTCGCGGCCGGCCTTCAGAACACCGGCTGAACCGCTCCACCCCCCGCGATGCGTCGGCCCCTCACCCGGGGTCGGCGCATCGTCGTTTTGCGGCGGCGTCGATGCGCACACGACCTTCGGTGGCGTCGATATCCACACGACCGCGCGAGCACGACGACGCCACCACGACGGCACGACGGCGTCGAGCGACGGCGTCGGGCTGAACGTGCGGTTCTGAACCCAGGTGTGCGAAGGCATGCCGCGTCCGCAGGCTGTTGCCACGCACAGCGTGACCGCGCGCCGACGTACACCAAACGGGTCGCTCCGCGGGTACGGCGAAGCGCCGGTACGCGTCCCCCTTTCGATACCAAAAGGAAGGGGGGTGCGTACCGGCGCTGTCACCGTACGGGCGGGGAATGTGCCCGTAAATGCGAAATGGCCACCCAGCGTTGGGTGGCCATTTCG
>NZ_JBFBHH010000006.1:0-5421 GCF_040685155.1 Microbacterium sp. NPDC089188
GAATGTGCCCGTAAATGCGAAATGGCCACCCAGCGTTGGGTGGCCATTTCGTTAAAGGAAGTCCGGCGGTGTCCTACTCTCCCACAGGGTCCCCCCTGCAGTACCATCGGCGCTGAGAGGCTTAGCTTCCGGGTTCGGAATGTGACCGGGCGTTTCCCTCTCGCTATGGCCGCCGAAACACTATTGATGTTTCAAAAACCAACAACGATTGTTCATTGTTGTGTTGTTCTCGACCGTACATCGAGAACCACTCAGTGGACGCAAGCACCAAAAACGGTGTGTTATCAAGTCATCGGCTTATTAGTACCGGTCAGCTTCACGCATTACTGCGCTTCCACATCCGGCCTATCAACCCAGTAGTCTGGCTGGGAGCCTCTCACCCACAAGGGGTATGGAAGTCTCATCTTGAGGCCGGCTTCCCGCTTAGATGCTTTCAGCGGTTATCCATCCCGAACGTAGCTAATCAGCGGTGCTCCTGGCGGAACAACTGACACACCAGAGGTTCGTCCAACCCGGTCCTCTCGTACTAGGGTCAGATCCTCTCAAACTTCCTACGCGCGCAGCGGATAGGGACCGAACTGTCTCACGACGTTCTAAACCCAGCTCGCGTACCGCTTTAATGGGCGAACAGCCCAACCCTTGGGACCTACTCCAGCCCCAGGATGCGACGAGCCGACATCGAGGTGCCAAACCATGCCGTCGATATGGACTCTTGGGCAAGATCAGCCTGTTATCCCCGAGGTACCTTTTATCCGTTGAGCGACAGCGCTTCCACAAGCCACTGCCGGATCACTAGTCCCGACTTTCGTCCCTGCTCGACCTGTCAGTCTCACAGTCAAGCTCCCTTGTGCACTTACACTCGCCACCTGATTGCCAACCAGGTTGAGGGAACCTTTGGGCGCCTCCGTTACATTTTGGGAGGCAACCGCCCCAGTTAAACTACCCACCAGGCACTGTCCCTGAACCGGATCACGGTCCTAAGTTAGATATCCAGAGTGACCAGAGTGGTATTTCAACAATGACTCCACACTCACTGGCGTGAATGCTTCACCGTCTCCCACCTATCCTACACAAGCCACACCGAACACCAATACCAAGCTGTAGTAAAGGTCACGGGGTCTTTCCGTCCTGCTGCGCGTAACGAGCATCTTTACTCGTAATGCAATTTCGCCGAGTTCGCGGTTGAGACAGTTGGGAAGTCGTTACGCCATTCGTGCAGGTCGGAACTTACCCGACAAGGAATTTCGCTACCTTAGGATGGTTATAGTTACCACCGCCGTTTACTGGGGCTTAAATTCTCAGCTTCGCCTTGCGGCTAACCGGTCCTCTTAACCTTCCAGCACCGGGCAGGCGTCAGTCCGTATACATCGTCTTGCGACTTGGCACGGACCTGTGTTTTTAGTAAACAGTCGCTACCCACTAGTCTCTGCGGCCACCACACCCTTTCGGAGCAAGTCCTAATAAGTGGATGGCCCCCCTTCTCCCGAAGTTACGGGGGCATTTTGCCGAGTTCCTTAACCACGATTCTCTCGATCTCCTTGGTATTCTCTACCTGACCACCTGAGTCGGTTTGGGGTACGGGCGGCTAGAACCTCGCGTCGATGCTTTTCTCGGCAGCATAGGATCACCCACTTTTTATCCGCATCGTGTCTCAGCCTCAATGACTCCCGGATTTGCCTAAGAGTCGGCCTACGCACTTGCACCAGGACTACCATCGCCTGGCTTGGGCTACCTTCCTGCGTCACACCTGTTAATACGCTAGCCGCACCAGCATGGGGTCGAGCGTTCACACACACCCGCCTCACCCCGAAGGGATCGGCTAAAGCGTGAGCTAGGACTCTTAGCACCACTGGATTAGCTTGGGCGGTTCTTCGCCGGTACGGGAATATCAACCCGTTGTCCATCGACTACGCCTGTCGGCCTCGCCTTAGGTCCCGACTTACCCAGGGAAGATTAGCTTGACCCTGGAACCCTTGGTCTTTCGGAGGACGTGTTTCTCACACGTCATTCGCTACTCATGCCTGCATTCTCACTCGTGTAGCGTCCACGGCTGGGTCACCCCGCCGCTTCACTCGCCACACGACGCTCTCCTACCCATCAACACGGCTGGACCACGAAGGCCTACCAAAAATGTCAATGCCACAACTTCGGTGGCGTGCTTGAGCCCCGTTACATTGTCGGCGCGGAATCACTTGACCAGTGAGCTATTACGCACTCTTTCAAGGGTGGCTGCTTCTAAGCCAACCTCCTGGTTGTCAAAGCAACTCCACATCCTTTCCCACTTAGCACGCGCTTAGGGACCTTAGTTGGTGGTCTGGGTTGTTTCCCTCTCGACTATGAAGCTTATCCCCCACAGTCTCACTGCTGCGCTCTCACTTACCGGCATTCGGAGTTTGGCTGACGTCAGTAACCTTGTAGGGCCCATCGGCCATCCAGTAGCTCTACCTCCGGCAAGAAACACGCAACGCTGCACCTAAATGCATTTCGGAGAGAACCAGCTATCACGAAGTTTGATTGGCCTTTCACCCCTATCCACAGCTCATCCCCTCAGTTTTCAACCTAAGTGGGTTCGGTCCTCCACGACGTCTTACCGTCGCTTCAACCTGGCCATGGATAGATCACTTCGCTTCGGGTCTAGGACACGCGACTGAATCGCCCTATTCAGACTCGCTTTCGCTACGGCTACCCCACACGGGTTAACCTCGCCACGTATCGCTAACTCGCAGGCTCATTCTTCAAAAGGCACGCTGTCACCCCTACTAAGGAGGCTCCAACGGTTTGTAAGCAAACGGTTTCAGGTACTATTTCACTCCCCTCCCGGGGTACTTTTCACCTTTCCCTCACGGTACTTGTCCGCTATCGGTCATCTGGGAGTATTTAGGCTTATCAGGTGGTCCTGACAGATTCACACGGGATTTCTCGGGCCCCGTGCTACTTGGGATACTCTTCACGCCAAGAACAGGCATTTCGACTACGGGGTTCGCACCCTCTATGACCGGCCATTCAAAACCGTTCGTCTATACCCTCTTGTCACGTCGACTGCTCGGCAGAACAATCCGAAAAGTCCCACAACCCCCAACATGCAACGCCTGCCGGCTATCACACACGCTAGGTTTAGCCTCTTCCGATTTCGCTCGCCACTACTCACGGAATCGCTGTTGCTTTCTCTTCCTGTGGGTACTGAGATGTTTCACTTCCCCACGTTCCCTCTACCCGCCCTATATATTCAGGCGGGAGTCACCAGGTACGCACGCGCCCTGGCGGGGTTTCCCCATTCGGACACCCTCGGATCAAAACTCGCTTATCAGTTCCCCGAGGCTTATCGCAGATTGCTACGTCCTTCTTCGGCTCCAGATGCCAAGGCATCCACCGTTTGCTCTTAAAGACTTGAAATCACATGAGTTGAATCGTCAAAAAATTGACTAATGATCTTTAAGATCATCTTCACGACACAAACCCGAAGGCTCATGTCGAAGATGCTCGCGTCCACTGTGTAGTTCTCAAAGTACGGGCGGTACCCCTCCCCGACATCACAACCGCGACATCAAGAAAAGGCCCTCGAGGAACAGCCACCAACCACCACCGGTTCAACAACCAGCGCGATCAGCGCCCGGCCCCTCAGGACCCAACAGCGTGCATGTGTCAACAACTCCGAACCAGATCATTCCAATGGCAAGCCACGTACTAAACCCGAGAACCTCGTCCCCGACACCAAGTCAAATGTTCCACCCATGAGCTAACCGGCAGACACGAACGGTCTGATCCGGCGCCTGGACACTCACAACCCGAAGGCCATCAGTGCCAGATGCTCCTTAGAAAGGAGGTGATCCAGCCGCACCTTCCGGTACGGCTACCTTGTTACGACTTAGTCCTAATTACCGATCCCACCTTCGACGGCTCCCTCCACAAGGGTTGGGCCACCGGCTTCAGGTGTTACCGACTTTCATGACTTGACGGGCGGTGTGTACAAGACCCGGGAACGTATTCACCGCAGCGTTGCTGATCTGCGATTACTAGCGACTCCGACTTCATGAGGTCGAGTTGCAGACCTCAATCCGAACTGGGACCGGCTTTTTGGGATTCGCTCCACCTCACGGTATTGCAGCCCTTTGTACCGGCCATTGTAGCATGCGTGAAGCCCAAGACATAAGGGGCATGATGATTTGACGTCATCCCCACCTTCCTCCGAGTTGACCCCGGCAGTATCCCATGAGTTCCCACCATTACGTGCTGGCAACATAGAACGAGGGTTGCGCTCGTTGCGGGACTTAACCCAACATCTCACGACACGAGCTGACGACAACCATGCACCACCTGTTCACCAGTGTCCAAAGAGTTGACCATTTCTGGCCCGTTCTGGTGTATGTCAAGCCTTGGTAAGGTTCTTCGCGTTGCATCGAATTAATCCGCATGCTCCGCCGCTTGTGCGGGTCCCCGTCAATTCCTTTGAGTTTTAGCCTTGCGGCCGTACTCCCCAGGCGGGGAACTTAATGCGTTAGCTGCGTCACGGAAACCGTGGAATGGTCCCCACAACTAGTTCCCAACGTTTACGGGGTGGACTACCAGGGTATCTAAGCCTGTTTGCTCCCCACCCTTTCGCTCCTCAGCGTCAGTTACGGCCCAGAGATCTGCCTTCGCCATCGGTGTTCCTCCTGATATCTGCGCATTCCACCGCTACACCAGGAATTCCAATCTCCCCTACCGCACTCTAGTCTGCCCGTACCCACTGCAGGCCCGAGGTTGAGCCTCGGGATTTCACAGCAGACGCGACAAACCGCCTACGAGCTCTTTACGCCCAATAATTCCGGATAACGCTTGCGCCCTACGTATTACCGCGGCTGCTGGCACGTAGTTAGCCGGCGCTTTTTCTGCAGGTACCGTCACTTTCGCTTCTTCCCTGCTAAAAGAGGTTTACAACCCGAAGGCCGTCATCCCTCACGCGGCGTTGCTGCATCAGGCTTTCGCCCATTGTGCAATATTCCCCACTGCTGCCTCCCGTAGGAGTCTGGGCCGTGTCTCAGTCCCAGTGTGGCCGGTCACCCTCTCAGGCCGGCTACCCGTCGACGCCTTGGTGAGCCATTACCTCACCAACAAGCTGATAGGCCGCGAGCCCATCCCAGACCAAAAAATCTTTCCAACCCCCACCATGCGGAAGAGGCTCATATCCAGTATTAGACGCCGTTTCCAGCGCTTATCCCAGAGTCCAGGGCAGGTTGCTCACGTGTTACTCACCCGTTCGCCACTGATCCACCAAGCAAGCTTGGCTTCACCGTTCGACTTGCATGTGTTAAGCACGCCGCCAGCGTTCATCCTGAGCCAGGATCAAACTCTCCGTAAAAAAGAAATGCACACAACACCGGGAAAACGATGCTGCAGCGAGTTTGAAACTGACCAAAGAGAAACATCATTACTGACGTATCC
>NZ_JBFBHH010000007.1:0-1117 GCF_040685155.1 Microbacterium sp. NPDC089188
GCACCAGCAGCGCTGGCAGTCGTACCAAGTCCCGGACGACAAGCTCGAGGCCCACCCGGTTTGGTGGAAGACGCAGATGGGGCACTGGCCGGACGGCATTGGTCCCTTCCATCACCTCTTCCTCGAGCTGGAAAGCCTGAACTCCCTTTGGGCCGGCGCCTTCGGCGAGCCGCTCTTCAAGAACATCGATCGGCCGCAGGATCTCGGCTGGATGCTTCGCCCGTCGCAGCGCGAATGGGATGAGTTCATCGTGCAGCTCGACAAGCTGCTGTCCGAGAACGTCCGCCACGACGCTCTGGACGCCGCGGGTGCGCCGCGAAAGGACAAGAACGACCAGAACCTTGGCACGCTGACTCGTCTCGCGGCGCTCTTGGAGTCCAGAGGCTTCAGCGCGGTTGATGCGAAGGCGCTCATGAAGCCCCTGCGGGAGATTCGCCAAGCGCGGCAAAAGCCAGCACACGTCCTGCGGGCGAACATCACGGACAAGACCTTCGTGCATCGGCAAGTGGCATTGCTTCACGACCTCAGCGACGCGCTCAACGGGATGGTTCGGTGGCTCATGACGCACCCGAAGAACCAGGGCTGGAAGCCGAGCTTGGAGCCGGAGACCTACTACCGGATCTAATCGGTTGTCGTCACCGACCGACCTGCAGCTCGACGAGCTTTTTTCCCCGCCTCGGCCGCAGCCTTCTCCGCCTTCCTGAGTTCGCGCTCGGCTCGGGCGACCTGATTGTCCCGCTTGCGCTTCGCCTCCGCCATGCGCGCTGCCGCCTCGACAGACGTAGCTGACCTGACGACACCTCAAATCAGCTTGCACTCCTGACACCACGACGCGATTGCGAAGGAAGGCCGGAAGTGCGGGCTCACCGTCGACGTGGACACTCAGCGTCCACGCGACCTGCCAGCCAGCGTGCTCAGCCAGGTCGGTATGACAAATCGTGCACGGACTTGCGGATCGGCGTGATCGTCAGCGAGTTGAGCAGGCGGCCGCCGAACTCGATCACCCCGCCACGAAGCTTCTCCCGAGCCTCGTGCCTGGAGAAGCGATCCTGATGGGCGTCGAATTCCCCGTTCCAGTGAGCGTGCGGATTCAGAAGCCGGTGGCGCCGCCGGCGTC